>JAGVRI010000003.1 GCA_018606645.1 Chloroflexota bacterium | reverse complement strand
GGGGAACACTCCTCTCATCGTACAGGATGACTATTTGTACCACATCTATGCCCGGCAGGCAAACCCTCGCTCAACGCGCATTATGTTTTCCAGATATGTGAAATGCACCCCGCGATTCCGTTCCGGCTGAAGCCTCCACTCCCACTGAGTGCTGGACTTGGCAACAGGCCTGCTCCGCCTGAGCTGTAGAATTGCGATCGGGGGTGAGCCGTGTTATAATGAATTAGAAATTGCTTATGAGCAAAAAAGCGCGAACACCTATCGCTGAATACGAAGATCATTTTAGTATTGAATTCGCCGGGGAGCGGCCGCCCCAGGAACGAGATCGTCTCACCGACCAGGCCATTGTGGTGGCCTATGATCGACGGCCCGGCACGCACCCCCGGTGGCGACTGCGTGCCCTGCACTTCGACCGCGAGGAATGGACCCGTTCTGGCATCCGGCGGTGGTGGGCCGCCCATGAAGTGCAACTCCTGGCCCACGACCAACTCGACCAGCCGGTCCCCGAGATTTGCCGCGCGTATGATGCCCCTGACCCTACCCTGCCTACCATCCTTCTCTGCCACCGCAATACAGATCTGGCACCAGCGCGTCAACAGATGGAGGCCCTGCGCCGATCCAAGAGCTCACCATCCCACTCCCCACCGCCCTGATTTTCCTCCTCGTGAAGCCAACCAGGTGATCGGTCGTCCACAGCACGGGCAGGTGCAGAATGTCGGTTGATATCATCTCCGCACCCCACACCGGGAATCATACGATCTTTCTCGCCGGTCCACCCGGATGCGGCAAGACCACCGTGGCCGTACAACGGCTTTATCATCTGCTCAACAAAGGGGTGCCGGCGGAACAGATCCTGATTCTGGTTCCCCAACGTACCTTGGCAGCTCCCTATTACCAGGTCCTTCGTCAAGCCGGATTCCCGGCCGGCGGAAATGTGGATATTTCCACCATTGGCGGCCTGGCGCGTCGCACCCTCGATCTGTTCTGGCCATTGGTTGCGGCGACCGCCGGCTTTGCTCACCCTGATCAGCGGCCCTGTTTCCTCACGCTGGAGACAGCACAATACTACATGGACCGCACCGTCGAACCTTTCATCGCCCGTGGAGCATTTGACGGGCTGACCATCTCGCGTAGCCGCTTGGTGAGCCAGATCATCGACAACCTCAACAAGGCAGCCGCGGTGGGTTTCCCCTTGGATGAGATTGCCAGCCGCCTGAAAGCAGCATGGGCTGGCGAATCGGCCCGTCTGGCTGTCTTTGACCAGGTTCAGGAAGTGGCCCTGGCCTTTCGCCGTCTCTGCCTGGCCGAGAACCTGCTCGACTGGTCCCTCCAGATCCACCTGTTCTGGCACCAATTGCTTCCGTTGCCCCAATTCCGCCGCTACTTGCTGGGCGGGTATCGTCATCTTATCGTGGACAATACGGAAGAGGATATCCCGGCCACTCATGATCTGTTGCGCATCTGGCTACCTCTGTGCGAATCGGCTCTGTTGATCTATGACACTGAGGGCGGCTACCGCATCTTTTTGGGAGCCGATCCCAAGGGAGCGCTGGCCCTTGCCGATCTCTGTCGCGAGCATGTTGTGCAATCTGCCTCCTATGTGACCTCGGCGGGAATGGAGGCTTTGGGTCTGACCCTCGCCCGCTATTTCCTCCAAGATATCCCCAGGCTCAAAACCAGGGTGGATCCCCTCCAGGTCCTGGAACCTCAAGGACAGCGCTTCCACCCCCAAATGCTCGAATGGGTGAGCGAAACAGTGGCTAGCCTGGTCATGGAGGAAGGCATACCCCCAGGCCAGATTGCGATCCTGTCTCCCTTCCTCAGCGATGCCTTGCGTTTCTCGTTGATCGAACGACTGCAACGGTACGGCATCCAGGTGCACACCCATCGCCCATCCCGCGAACTCCGCGAGGAACCGCCCATTCGTTGTTTGCTGACGCTGGCCAAACTGGCCCACCCGTCGTGGCGGCGTCCGCCGCCCCCCACGGATGTAGCTCATGCACTGATGCTGGCCATCGCCGATCTGGATCCGGTGCGGGCGCATCTGTTGACCGAAATTGTCTATCGCGTCCGCGATGGTCAGCTTGTCCTGTCTCCGTTCTACCAGATCGTTCCGAGCACCCAGGAGCGGATCAGTTACCTGCTGGGCGGTCGATACGATGAACTCTGGCGATGGTTGCAAGCCTACATCAACCGTCGAGATGGCCCGGAACGTCTGGACCTCTTCCTGAGCCGCCTGTTCGGCGAACTGCTCTCGCAGGTCGGGTTCGGATTCCATCGCGATCTGGACGCCGGAGCATTGGCCGCCAAGCTGATTGAATCGATCCGTAAATTCCTCCAGGCCTTTTCTTCTCTCAACTGGCAGGGAACGAGGGCTCTAGCCAGCGTCTCCGGGTCGTCAGCGGAACAACCGGTCTCGACAGGAACGCTGAGAACCGGCATGGATGTGGGCCTGGAATATGTGGATATGGTCGAACGCGGCATCCTCGCCGCTCAGCATATCTCAAGCTGGCTGGGCCCTGCCGAGAATGCGGTGCTCTTGGTGCCGGCCTACACCTTTCTGATGATGAACCAGCCGGTGACTATCCAGTTCTGGCTGGATGCCGGGAGTCGTGCCTGGTTCGAGCGGATCTATCAGCCGTTGACTCACCCCTATGTGCTGCGCCGCGATTGGCCGGGAGATCAACTTTGGACCGACGAAGAAGAAACGCGGGCACGAGAGGAGTTCCTCGGTCGCCTGATCCTTGGCCTGACCCGGCGATGCCGACAACGGATCTACCTCGTCTACAGCGACCTGAACGAACGCGGGTATGAGCAACGGGGACCGCTCCTGCAAGCCGTTCAGCGCACACTCGTGGAGAGCAAAAAGTCATGAACGACTTCCAGCCGCGGGCCGATCAGAAACGAGTTCTGGCCTACACAGGCGGGAAAATGGGCGTGACGGCCGTCCCGGGCAGTGGCAAGACCCATACCCTTGCCGTACTCGCCGCCCAATTGGTATCAGCCATTGACTCTGATCAGGAGGTGTTGATTGTCACTCTCGTTAACTCGGCCGTGGACAACTTCAAGCAGCGGATCAATCAGCTCATTAAACGCCAACGCTTGTTAGCCGGATTCGGCTATCGAGTGCGCACCCTTCATGGGCTGGCGCACGACATCGTCCGCGAACGCCCCGGACTGGTGGGTCTCGCCGAGGACTTTCAGATCATTGACGAACGAAGATCGGATGACATTCGTGAAGATGCCGTGGACGCCTGGCTGCGCGGCCACCCGGAAGCTCCTACCTCTTTCCTTGCCTTGGACGAGCTGGATGCAAAACAGATCGAGTGGATCAAGCGGAGCCACTGGCCGAACCTGGTCCGTGACCTGGCTGCGGCCTTTATCAAGCGGGCCAAAGACCTCCAGCTCACGCCGGAGGTACTTTTGGAACGCCTGCCCTTGGTTCGAGAGCGGTGGACCCCCAGTCAGGCGGTCCTGGTTTCCATGGGGGTGGAAATCTATGCCAACTATCAGCGCAGCCTGGCGTATCAGGGAGCGGTGGATTTTGACGACCTGATCCGCCTGGCTTTAGAAGTCCTGCGTCGAGATCCTGCCTATCTGGACCGGCTTAGACGCCGCTGGCCGTACATACTCGAAGACGAGGCGCAGGACTCGAGCAAGCTTCAGGAGGAGATTCTGCGCCTGTTGGCCGGTGAATCGGGCAACTGGGTCCGGGTCGGCGATCCCAATCAGGCCATTTATGAGACCTTCACCAATGCAAATCCCCGGTTCCTGCGCGAGTTTCTGGAAGAACCCGGGGTGACCAGGGTGACCCTCTCTGCGTCCGGGCGATCCCAGCCGGCGATCATCGAGCTCGCCAACTACCTCGTTCAGTGGACACAAACCCAACATCCGACAGAGGAGGTGCGGGGTTCCTTTCTTCCTCAATTGATCATGCCCACCAGCGCCGATGATCTTCAACGCAATCCGCCGGCAGCCCCACACGGAATCCAGCTTGTCCTGCAACCCGGCTTTTCCTCCGAACGGGAACTCCGGTTTGTGGCCGATTCTCTCGCACGCTGGCTGCCTGAACACCAAGATTGCACAGTGGCCGTGTTGGTGCCTCGGAACGAACGCGGGTTCGAACTGATCAACCTGCTTAAGCAGCGCAAAATCCCGTATGTCGAACTCCTTCGCTCCACCAGCACGACCAGACAGACCGCCGAGGTTCTGGAAAAGATCCTGCGCTGCCTGGCCGAGCCCACTTCGGCGCGGAAGCTATCGGAGGCGTTTCGAGTGTGGTGTCCGGATGATCCTGAGAACCCTGAGATCAAAGCCCGGATCGATAGAATTGCCAGGCGCATTGCCGGTTGTCCGGCGGTGGAAGCATATCTGTGGCCACGCGCTGACCTTGACTGGCTAACCACTATAACTCCCGAACTGTCTCCTGAAGACGTGGCCTGGTTGCTCGAGTTCCGCGAGGCGGCATGCCGCTGGCACCGGGCTGCCATCCTGCCCATCGACCAGTTGATCCTCACCCTGGCCAACGATCGGTTCCGAGAGGCGAAAGAGCTTGCCCTGGCCTACAAACTGGCCCTTCTGCTCCGCGACCTGGCCGACTCATATCCTACCTACCGCCTGGCTGAATTTGTGGAAGAACTGGCCGTGATCGCCCGCAATGAGCGGCGCTTCCTGGGCCTGGCCGAGGAAGACACCGGCTTTGAACCGCCCCAAGGAAAGGTTACCGTTGCCACCATGCACAAGGCCAAAGGATTGGAATGGGATCGGGTCTATCTGATGTCGGTGAACAATTACGACTTTCCTTCCGGCCAGGCCCACGACACCTACATCGCTGAAAAGTGGTTCGTGCGGGACGGCCTGAACCTGGAGGCAGAAGCGCTGGCCCTGTTGGCCACAATGGCGGGCGACTTTTCCAATCCCGACGCGCCTGCCGATCAATTTTCGGTCCCCGAAGGGCAGGCAACCCGTCAGGCACGCCTCGACTATGTCTCCGAGCGTCTGCGTTTGCTCTACGTGGGGATCACCCGAGCCAAGCAAGAGCTGATTGTCACCTGGAACACGGGTCGCAGCGACCGGAAGCTTCAACCGGCTGTCCCCTTGATCGCTCTGCACGGCTACTGGCAGCAGAAACAGTCCCAGGAGGAAAATTCGTAGGATGGACCTTACTCCAGCGAAAGGGGACAGAGTTCCTGCTTCATTGCCGGCTGGTTTTGAGTTCAATCAGGCCAGTCTTCAAGATTATGTAGATTGCCCGCGCCGCTTCCAGCTCCGTTATCTGCTCATGCAACCATGGCCAGCCCTGGTCGCTGAGCCTCCCCATGAATTCGAGGCCCATGCACGACGAGGAGCGGATTTTCATCGCCTCGTCCACCAGCGGGGGTTGGGGTTGGATCCTGAGATATTGGCCTCCACCATTCACGACCCGATCTTGAAACGTTGGTGGCAGACCTACCTCGCCCATCCCCCGGAAGACCTGCCGGAACCGCTGCAGTATTTCGAGGTGCTGGTGGCTGCGCCCCTGGCCGGACATCGCCTGCTGGCCAAGTTCGATCTGTTGGCGGTGACGCCCGGCAAACGCCTGGTAATCGTGGATTGGAAAACCATGCGGAGACGTCCCTCGCGAACCACCTTGGCCAAAAAGTTGCAAACGCGCCTCTACCGCTTGCTGGCCGTCGAAACAGGAGCCAGGTTCAATCAGGGTCAGCCGCCGCGCCCGGAACAGGTAGAGATGATCTATTGGTTCGCGGAAGATGCCACGACAGAGCGTTTCCCGTACGACGCCGATCAATACTCCGCCGACCGCTATGAACTCTCCCGTCTCATTGAGGAGATCACCGCCCGCCAGGAACCTGTCTGGCCCCTCACCCCGGACGTCCGCCAGTGCCGTTTCTGCACCTATCGCTCCCTCTGTGAGCGAGGGATCTGGGCTGGCTCTTCAGAGGATGTGGAAGATGATCTCGAATTCCTTGATTTGGAGATGGACCTGGAACAGATCGCCGAGACCGAGTTCTGAGTGATGCTCCGCTGGATCGATCCCCAACCGATTTCCATTCCACCTGACCTGAACGATGCCGTCGGTGGTCACCCGCTGGTCGCCGAGACTTTGGCCCGCCGTGGCATCCTTTCTGCGCAAGCCGCTCGTGCATTCCTTGATCCTTCGCTCTACACGCCCGCCCCGCCAACCGACTTGCCAGACCTGGAACTCGCCGCCGACCGTGTGCGCCGGGCGATCCAACGTCATGAACAGATCGCCATCTGGGGTGATTTTGATGCAGATGGCCAAACGGCTACCGCCCTTCTGCTGGAGATGCTCAGAAGATCGGGGGCCGAGGTACTGTTTCACATTCCGACCCGGAACGAAGGCCACGGTCTGCACCAACCGGGCGTGGAGCATCTGATCAGCAGCGGAGCTCGCCTGATCCTCACCTGCGACACCGGAATCACCGCTCACGCCGCCGTAGCTCGCGCGACCCAGTTGGGCGCCCAAGTCATTATCACCGATCACCATATTCCCAGAACCGACCCTCAGAGCGGGTCTGAAGGGTGCTTGCCGCCCGCGTTGGCGGTATTGAACCCCCACCGCCTGCCTCCTGGTCATCCTATGCAGTACCTGTCTGGAGTGGGTGTGGCCTATGAACTGGCCAGAGCGATCGATCCGCACTTGGCCGACCGCGCTCTGGACCTGGTCGCTCTGGGCATGATTGCCGATGTGACGCCGCTCACTCAAGACACCCGCTACCTGGTCCAGCGCGGCTTGCCGGCCTTGCGCTCTACGACTCGACCCGGTCTGCTGGCCGTTTACCAGGCAAGTGACTTGTATCCGGAAGGCATCACCGAGGAACACGTCAGCTTCGTGCTGGCCCCCCGCTTCAACGCGTTGGGTCGCCTCGCTGATGCCGCGTCTGGAGTGGAGCTATTGACCACGGAGGATCCGACTCGGGCTCGCATTCTGGCTGCCGAGATAGAAGGCCTAAACGCCCAGCGTCAATGGCTCACCAAACAGGTCACCGACGCAGCTCTGGCCCAGCTTGAGAGGGAACCGTCGTTGCTCACCGACCATCCAGTTCTCGTCCTCAGCCATCCCAAGTGGCCGGGCAGCATTGTTGGCATTGTGGCCGGACGGCTGGCCGAGTGGTTTGGCAAACCAACTTTCCTGATCGCTGCCCCAGAAGGAGAACTGGCCCGTGGTTCAGGTCGGTCGGTACCAGGCGTGGACCTCCTCGCCTCCCTGACCGACTGCGCTCACCTGCTGGAGGACTTTGGAGGGCATGTCGGAGCTGTCGGGTGTAGCCTCAGGCCCGAGCGCATTGCAGAACTGCGGACCGCGTTGTCGCGAGCAATCGCAGCCCGCTACGGTCCCTTGCCGGAGCCAACCTTGCTGATCGATGCGTATGTCAGCCTGTCTGACCTGACGCCAAAGCTTCTGGATCAAATCAACCGATTAGCGCCGTTCGGACCCGGCAATCCTCCCCTGACCCTTGCCGTTCAGGATCTGCGGATCCTGAGCGTGGCAACCGTCGGCCGCACTGGCGAACACCGCCGGGTGACCGTTCAAGATATCAACGAACAGACTCAAACTGTGTTTTGGTGGCATGGCGCCGATCGCCCGTTGCCAGAGGCCCGCTTCGATCTCGCCTTTACCGTTCGATCCAGTAACTACCAGGGCATAGCCGAGATGCAGATCGAGTGGATCGACGCGCGGCCAAAGGAAGTGACAACCACCGAACAGCCGCCCGCCCCGACCGTGACTGTCCATGACCTGCGGACGGTCCCGGACCCGCAGAGAATTCTCACGACTCTGATGGCCCAGGGAGACCTCCAGGTATGGGCCGAAGGGGCAATCTCGATCGGGGTGGAATTCAAGACGCGACGAGACCTGATCCCTGGTGAACGGCTGGCAATATGGACCTTGCCGCCCGGACCGCGAGAACTCCAGGCGGTGCTGGATCGGGTGCAGCCTCAGGAAGTATTCCTGTTCGCCCACGATCCCGGCACAGACGATCCGAGATCGTTTCTAAACCGCTTGCTCGGCATGGTCAAGTTTGCCATCGAGAGAAAAGCAGGACAGATGGATCTGGAAGCTGCCGCCGCTGCCACCGCTCAGCGCACCCATGCCATCCAGGCCGGCCTCGAATGGCTGGCTGCCCATGGTCAAATACGGATTATCGAACGAACGGACGATCGTTGGATACTGGGATCAGGCCACGGTGACCCCAATTCCCGCGCGCTTGAGGTGGCTCAATCTCGCCTCAAGGCATTATTGGCAGAAACCGCTGCCTATCGGGCCTATGTCCGAACGGCGCCTGCCACCGCTTTATTGCCGAGGGCCGTAATCACCGATCGCTAAATCAACCCGGAGACCAACGCCAGAAGCACTCCACCGGCCATGACACTTCCCAGTTGCCCGGCCGTGTTGGCCCCCATCGCGTGCATCAAAATAAAGTTCTCAAAATCCTCTTCTTGGGCCATCCGTGCCGCCAACCGCCCAGCCATGGGAAAGGCGCTGATACCCGCTGCGCCGATCAACGGGTTGATCCTCCGCCCGCTCAGAACCGACATCAGCTTGCCAAACAGGAGACCCGCCGCTGTGTCCAGCACAAAGGCGAGCAATCCTAGAGCCAGCACACCTAGAGTCTTCCAGTTCAGAAAACTGGAAGCGTTCATCGTGGATCCGATGGTCAGTCCCAAGAAGAGCGTGGCGATGTTAATGATTTCGTTTTCGGCCGCCTTGCGCAACCGGTCTACCACCCCGCTTTCTCGCAACAGATTGCCCAGCATCAACATGCTGATTAGGGGAGTGGCATCGGGTACCAGAAGACCGGTGATCAGGGTGATTACGACGGGGAACAAGAGCAGTGCCGTGCGTGACACCGGACGCGGTGCATAGGCCATCCGGATCCGTCGCTCCTCCCGGGTGGTCAACAGCCTCATGATCGGCGGCTGGATAATCGGGATCAGGCTCATATATGAATAGGCAGCGACCGCGATCGGCGCAAGCATCTCGGGTGCCAGCTTGGTTGCCACAAAAATGGCAGTCGGCCCATCAATGGCCCCGATGACGCCAATCGAAGCTGCCTGGTTCAGGGGAAAACCCAGCAACGTAGCCAGAATGAGCGTGCCAAAGATGCCAAACTGCCCGGCTGCACCCAGCAGCACCATCTGGGGTTGGGCCAGCAGCGGGCTGAAATCAATCATCGCCCCCACCCCGATAAAGATCAATAGTGGGAACAACTCGGTGCGGATCCCGGCCTCATAGAGCACCGAGAAAATTCCCAGGCCTTCGGTCATACCGGTTAACGGGATGTTCGCCAAAATACAGCCAAAGCCAATGGGCAGTAGTAGCACCGGTTCATACTCTTTGATAATGGCCAGTGCGATCAGAGTGGCACCGACCAGGATCATTAATGCATTGCCTGCTGTGAAATGAGCCAGGCCCTTGACCAGCTCAGCTCCCAATTGTGATAGCTCCACTGCACCGCCTCCCAGTCGCCCGTCGCGTACGAAGAGAGTGCTGCCCTCACTCCGCGTACTCGATCAACAGCTCATGATGTTTGACATGCTGCCCAACCGTGGCCCATACCCGCGCCACCTCTCCGGCCCGCGAGGCGCGGATCACATTCTTCATCTTCATTGCTTCCAATACGCACAGTTCCTGACCGGGCACTACGACATCTCCGGGCTGCACTGCAACGGAGACGATGACTCCAGGAATCGGCGCATACACACTTCTTGCCGCTACGTCTGGCGTAGCCGCTTCTGGGCCAGACGTCCGTCTGCTACGGCGGGGAGGCTCTGTGCCGGGCAGAGGCACTGCGGCGCCAGACTCCGTTGCCGCCCGCCTGGACTCTACCGCAACGGTGGGAACCTCCGCCTCAGCCTCCGGCCACACCTCAAACGCCTCGCCCTCAACCACCGCGATAATAGGACGCTGCAACAGATCGCCTACCTCGACTTCAAAAGTCCGGTCTTGAATCTTGACTTTGTATTTCATCGCATGGCTCCCCGCTGCCCAATCAGTTTCGAACGCATGACGGCCTGCCAGGTACTGACCAACGCCGTCGGAGGCAGTGGAAACGGCTTCGGCTGATCCTGGAATTCCAACGTCAGGGCAACCGCTACCGCAGCCAATGCCGCCTTTCGCCTCAATTCCTGGTCCATCGCCTCACCCTGTGGATCCTCTCGCCCCTCGCCTGAATCCTGTATCCGATCGCCGGTCACCCGCACCAACGCCGACATCACCAGCCAAAACAGAATAATGGCCCCAAAGACCAACCCCATCCCCACTACGGTGATCAAAAGGGAGACCGTCATGGCCCCAATTCTCCTCGACTTCTCGGAGGTATGCCCCACATCACATCGGGATGTTCCCGTGCTTACGAGGTGGCCCGGAGGTCTGTTTGTCGCGCAGCGCGGCAAGGGCAGCAATGATCTTGGGCCGCGTCTCTCGGGGCTCAATGATATCGTCCACATAGCCGGCGCTGGCTGCATGGTAGGGATTGTTGAATCTTCGCCGGTACTCCTCGATCAGTCTCATCCGTTCCGCCTCCGGATCCTCAGCCGCCGCGATCTGTTTCCGATACAAAATATTTACCGCGCCCTCGGCTCCCATGACGGCAATCTCCGCACTCGGCCACGCATAGTTTACGTCGGTGCCGAGAAACTTGCTGCTCATCACCACGTACGCTCCCCCGTAGGCTTTCCGGGTAATGATACTGATCTTGGGTACCGTTGCCTCCGAATAGGCATAGAGTACCTTGGCGCCATGCCGAATAATCCCCCGGTGTTCTTGATCAATACCCGGCAGGAAGCCAGGAGAATCCACAAAGGTCACCAGCGGCAGATTGAAACAGTCGCACATCCGGACGAACCGGGCGATCTTGTCGGAGGCATCCAGATCTATCACGCCAGCCATGACGCTCGGTTCTTGCGCGACAACGCCCACGCTATGACCCCCGATCCTCGCCAGACCGACGATCGCATTGCATGCCCAGCGCGGCTGAAGTTCGATAAACTCCCCCCGATCCACTACCCGCTCGATTACGTCGTGCATTCGATATGGGATGGTCGGATCGAGCGGAACCAGGGTATTCAGATCTTCATCCATGCGGAGAGGATCGTCCGTCGGCGGCACGTATGGCGGGTTCTCGACATTGTTCGAGGGGAATCGACCTAGTACCCGCCGACAGAGCTGCAACGCTTCCTCCTCCGAAGCGGCTGACAGATGGGCCGTGCCGCTGATTGACATGTGAACGTCGGCCCCGCCCAGTGCATCTGGCTCGATCTCTTCCCCGGTCACCGCCTTGATCACTGCCGGCCCGGTGATAAACATATACGATTGCTTCTCAACCATGATGATCAGATCGGTGAGAGCCGGAGAATATGCGGCCCCTCCCGCACAGGGGCCGAGCATGACGCTAATCTGGGGAATCACTCCCGAATACTGTGCATTGCGCCGAAAGATCTCCGCGTAGCCTCCCAGAGCTTTAACTCCTTCCTGGATCCGCGCCCCGCCGGAATCGATCAGGCCAATGATGGGCGTCCCGTTGCGTACCGCCAGATCCATCACCCGGCAGATCTTGCGGCTGTGCATTTCGCTCAGCGTACCCCCCAGAACGGTAAAGTCCTGGGCGTAGACGTATACGGTCCGGCCATCTATCTGGCCATAGCCAGTGACCACTCCCTCGCCCAAGTATTTCTCCGTGGTCAGGCCCAGATCGCCGCCTTGGTGGGTGATAAATGGCTCCAGTTCATGAAATGTACCAGGGTCCAGGAGCAGTTCCAGCCGCTCCCGGACAAAAAGCTTTCCCTGGTTGTGTTGCCTGGCAATTCGATCTGGACCCCCTCCCTGCCGGGCCGTATGGCGCATCTGGCGCAGTTCAACGATACGTGGATCCTCAACCCCTGCTCCGGTCACCATTGCCTCCCCGCCGACTCGTTCGTTCTTATTGTGCCGGTTTGCCGCGATCTTTCGTGACAATCTCGTAGGTATCTCGGGCGATCGCCAATTCCTCGTTCGTCGGGATGATCAGCACCTTGGTTTGCGAATCCGGGGCTGACGCCTCAACGATCTCGCCTCTGCACGGTCTGGCCCGCACCCCACGAATTCCCAGAAACTCCAATCCACGACAAGACCACTCACACACCTCGGCAAAGTTCTCCCCGATCCCGCCAGTGAATACGACGCAGTCCAGTCCCTCCATGACCGCGGCATACGCGCCAATATACCTTTTCACCCGGAGGGTATAGTGCTCCAGTACAAGGACAGAACGCTCATAATGAGGATGGCCGGGGCCGGCGTGAATCGCCTCCTCAAAGGTTCGCATATCGCTGGATAGTTCGGACAACCCCAAGACGCCGCTCTCTTTGTTCAGCAGTCGGTTGATTCCATCGATATCCAGGTTCTCTTTCTCCATCAGGAAGGGGACGATAGCGGGATCAAGGTCCCCACACCGGGTCCCCATCGCCAGACCTTCCAATGGGGTAAAGCCCATGCTGGTCATCACTGAACGCCCACCACTCACTGCGGTGACACTGGCTCCATTACCGAGATGACAGGTCACGATCTTGAGATCTTCCAGGCGGCGGTTCAGATATCGGGCCGCCTCCTGTGCTACATACCGGTGAGATGTCCCGTGGAATCCATAGCGACGGATGCCATACTTTTGATAGAATCGATACGGGATCGCATAAAGATAAGCCGCTGGGGTCATTGTCTGATGAAAGGCGGTGTCGAATACCCCCACCTGAGGTACATCCGGAAGTAATGCCTTGACCGCCTCGATTCCCTGAATGTTGGGTGGATTGTGCAACGGGGCCAGGGGGATGTTCTCATAGAGCGCCTGCAACACTTCATCGGTGATCAAAACGGATGAAGCAAACCGCTCGCCTCCATGGACCACGCGGTGTCCCACCGCGTCCAGTTCCTCAACGCATTCCAAAACACCGTGCCCGGGTTCAACCAACACCCCCAAAACGGCCTCAATCGCTTCCCTATGATTGGCAATCTTGAGATCGGTACGGACCAGACGATCGCCGTCAGCGCGTTTGTGGATAAGCACTGGGTTCCCCAGACCGACTTCCTCCACGATGCCACTCCCCAGCGTCATCTCTTTGGCGCCATCCAAGACAAACAGTCGGTATTTGACCGAAGAGCTACCACAATTCAGAACGAGAATTCTCATTTTGACCTATCATCCTAACTCGATATCGCTGAATTTTTGTGAAGCATAGCACAATCTTCAGGCCCTGTCAAAAGCACATCTTCGTTAAGCAACGCCTTCAATTCCATTGCCACTTCGCATAACCTCAGCGACTTAATTAATCATGCTGTTTTATGTTCAGTGTCAGAATGACTACGCGAAGGCACTTTTCTTGAAAGAAGATCGGTGTACAGACTCATGGTTTCCTGAGCCGCACGCTTCCAGGAGAACTCCTTCGCCCTGTCAAGTCCCTTCTTCCTCATCTCCTCCCGAAGTTCAGCATCCAGCCAGACCGTCCGAATCGCTGCGGCCATCTCCTCATCATTGCCCGGATCAAAATAGCAGGCCGCCGCCCCGGCAATCTCCGGCAGGCTCGACACACCTGAGCACAGCACGGGAGCGCCACACGCCATCGCCTCCAACACCGGCAATCCAAACCCCTCATAGACCGAGGGCATGATCAACGCCGTCGCTGCGTTATAAACAAGAGGAAGATCATCGTCTGAAACATAGCCGAGAAAGTGCACACTGTCACGAATCGGCAATGCCTCCAGGCGACGGAAGAATTCGTCGTAGAGCCAGCCCCTGCCTCCGACTACCACCAATGGGATGGTAAGCTCCTGATCTCGCAGTCGCTGAAGGGCCTCGATCAGGCCAATAAGATTCTTCCGCGGTTCGATCGTCCCCACATGAAGCAGAAATCGATCGGGCAGCCCAAGTCGCAAACGAGCTTCCTCGACCACTGCGTGCGGCAGAGGCACAAACCCAGGCGACGCAGCTTCATAGATGACCGTGACCTTGGCCGCATCCAGTCCATAGGCGCGCACGATGTCGCGCTTGCTACACTCCGAGACGGTAATAATCGCCTCGGCCCGTCTGCAATAGAGAGGCATGGTCATATTCAGGTACCAGTAGTTCAGACGCTTCTGGTATTGGGGAAAGAGTCTGAAGATCATATCATGGACCGTGAGGACGGTAGGTACCCGACGCAAAGGGGGAAGCAGATGCTCCGTGGCGTGAAACAGTTCCGCCTCAGGGACTAATCGGTCAAAGCCTGCCCCTACCAAATGCCCAACCCATACCATCATCCGCCACGGTTTGTATCCAGCCTTGATTGTTCGAGCCGGTACCCCCTCAAGGCCCGCCGGGGGTCGCGCCCCCTTGGTTTGGTTATAGAAAAGAGCAAACCGTTCTGGATAGAGGGAGATCAAAGCCTGGGCCAGGCTGGCAGCATAACGCCCGATCCCTCCTTTAGCATGCACCGCCGCCGATACATCCAGATAGATAGGCATCTCAATCTCCCATCACATCCATATGAATGGCGGTTATTGTATCATCTTTCCCACCGCCAAACAAAACGAACAGACGCTTGCTCTCCACAAGCGATTCGGCTATAATGAGGGGTGTCAAACGGAGCGGAAAATGAAGCTATCGATCATCATGCCGGTCTACAACGAATGCAGCACCTTACGTGAGATCCTGCGCCAGGTCCGGGCCGTCGAACTCCCGGGCATCGAAAAGGAAATCCTGGTGGTGGATGATGGATCCACCGACGGCTCGCGAGATGTCCTGGCTGAAGAAGCTAGGGCGGGCGACATCCGCGTGTTCTACCACGAACAGAATCGTGGCAAGGGGGCGGCAGTCCGGACCGCCGTCGAGCATGCGACCGGTGACATCGTGCTTATCCAAGACGCCGACCTGGAGTACGATCCCCGTGATTATCCCGCATTGATCCGTCCGATTGTGGAGGGACGTGTCGCCGTGGTCTATGGCAGCCGGTTTCTCGGACCCCGCAAGGCCATGCTCTTCTGGCACATGCTGGGCAACAAACTGCTGACCCTTACTACGAATATCCTGTACAACGCAATTCTGAGCGACATGGAAACCTGCTACAAGTGCTTTCGCGCCGACGTCCTGAAAGCAATCCCCCTTCGCTCCCGACGGTTCGACTTTGAACCCGAGATCACGGCCAAAGTGCTCAAGCGCGGCTATCGCATCTTTGAGGTCCCCATCTCGTACTATGGTCGAGAGTACGCCGAGGGCAAAAAGATTACCTGGCGCGATGGCCCCATCGCCTTCTGGACCCTGATCAAATACCGATTTGTAGATTGATGCGACGATCCAACTCCATCGCGCTGGTGATCATTTTGTGGCTTGGACTTGCCCTACGGCTTGCTCCTTTAAACCAGAATCGCTTCCTGGAAGATGAGGCTCTCTACGCTTACTGGGGCCTGCAGATTGCGACCGGCGCCGATCCGATGCTCGACCGAGAGCCGGTAGACAAGCCCCCACTCTTTCCCTACCTGCTGGCCCTGAGCTTTATCATCCTCGGCCGGGACGAAACGGCTGCCCGCGTCCCGAACCTGGTGTCCAGCGTGACCGGGATTGCCCTGGTCTATGCCCTCGCCCGGCGATATCTCTCCGCCACCCGGTCCTCGCTTCTCCCGGGAAGCAGAGAAGCCGAGGTCGGATCTCTCCTGGCAGCCCTCCTCCTGGCCCTTTCACCTTTTGATCTTCTCTTTGCCTCTACCGCGTTTACTGACCCACTCATGACCACTCTGATGCTGGGGGCGTTAGTTACCGCCGCCCGGGATCGACCGGGGGCCTCTGGCGTTCTGGCTGGGCTGATGATTGCCACCAAGCAACAGGGGCTATTGTTTCTCCCGCTGGTCATTGCGTTCTGTTGGCTTTTCCAGGCGCCGTACCGTTCCCGGCAAGGGGCGGAGCGACATTCGGTCAGCGGCTTCGCATCTAAAACCCGCTCCCTTCCCCTGGGCCAGGTGTGCAGAATCTGGAGAAACCGATGGCTCCGCTTGGCTTTCGGTTTTGCTTTGGTGGTGGCCGGCATGCTGGCCTGGGACGCAGCTCGGCTCCAACGTCCTGGCTTTCTCCTGCAGAGTTGGCTCAGTTATGGCGGCCTGAGGTTCGTTCATTGGACTGAGCTGACTACGCGAATCGGCGGCTGGCTGCAATGGCTTTGCTTATTCTGGGTCTCGCCTGGGGTCAATGCGCTGCTCATGGGGGCACTCGCCTTCTGGATCGTCGCCTCCCATCCGCTTCAGGCGATCCCCCGCCCAGGTCCGGCCGATTGGACCCTGCTGCTCTTCCTCATCGGCTACCTAGTCATCCACGCGGTGCTGAGTTTTCAGATATGGGACCGTTACCTCCTCCCCCTGGTTCCCCTCGTGGCTCTGCTGGCCGCGCGTGGTTTCGTTGCCTTGAGCCAGGCAATCCAGCCCGATCCATGGAAAAGAGCAGTTATCATTGGCCTGGCTCTGCTCTTGGTGGCCCTCTTGTGGAGTCCGGATGCGCGTGCGATCCAGGGCCGGCTGCCGGTTGGTGGGGACCATGGCGCCTATGATGGTATCGACCAGCTCGCCGCGTACTTGCGCACCCAGCTCCCCGCCCGTTCTGTGCTCTATCACCACTGGTTGGGCTACCATTATCGCTTCTACCTGTATGGCTCGTCCTTGGTCCAGCACTGGTACCCAGATGTGGAGGACCTGGTCCACCATGCCACCGTCTACCGTCGTGAACCACGCTATATCGCTTTTCCAAGTTGGCGTGACAGCACATTCATTCAGAACGCCCTGGCCGAAGCCGGGATCACCTTGTCCCCCGTCTTTCACACGCTACGCCGGGATGGCACCATCTCATTCCGACTGTATCAAATGAGAGGGCCGTGAGGATGGAACAACGTCCCCGATCCCCTCAAAGGGCGGACCGATGCCAGAACGGTTGCGACAACTGATCAGCCCTGAATACTTGATCGTGAGCGAGCCAGGGCCGTTGGGCAGACTGTGGCCTTTCTATGCAGCTCTGGCAGTCGTTTTTGCCGGCGGAGCCGCTCTCGCGGTCTGGATACTCATCCGACATCGAAGGACCGTTGCCCTTGGAATCCGGGCGTGGGCCTGGCTTGAGGCTTCCATCTGCCTGGCCGGGTTGAGCACGGTGATCGGGCGCTTCCTAGGGTGGCCTGGGTGGTCGGCACGCATTTGGCCCTACTCGTTGGCCACACTGGCTCTGGCCGGGCTACTGGCCTATCGCTTCCGTCACTCTCGATTGCCAAACTGGCTGATCGATCCGGTTCGCATCCTCGCCTTCCTGCCCCCAGCCGATCAACGTCCGCGGAGGGGCCATGTCCTCCTGGGCCTTCTCCTCCACCTGGTCGGTTTGGAGTTGATCCTCATCGGCTACTATGGCTGGCCCTGGTGGGCCGCCCCCCTCGTGCTACTGGCGATCGTGTCGCCCCAGATTCCGTTGCTGGTTCAGCGTCAGCTCCCTCGCCTCTCGGCACTCGCGCCATGCCTGGGCGCTTATCTGGCGACGATCCTCTGGATCGTGTACCGATGGCAAGGCATCACCATCCTGGGCTGGCAGGGACTCGCCTTTCCCAATCCTCTGGTTTCCCTGTTCTACCTCGATGGCATCTACCTGGCAGCACTGACCCTCTCGGTTTTATGTCAAATATCCATCACGACCACGCATTTACGTGGACCTGGGGTCTTTTCGCGCAGCACGGTAGCCGGTCTGCTGATTCTTCTCTCTCTGTGGGCGGGAGTGGTCTATTTGGGCAAACGAACGCACGGCGCGACGGCAAGCGACCCCTATGCCTATGCCCAAATGGCAGTGGACTGGGCCGAACGTGGCACCTTTTTGCATCGTTTTCCTCTTTTCCAAGAGGTCATCCCGCTCAAAATTGCCTGGGCTCCACTCCAGCCGGTCGGATACCACATCCCCCGCAACGATCTGGGGGATTGTCCCAGCGTCTGGCCCACTGGAGCGTCGGCGCTGCTGGCTATCGGGTACAAAATTCTCGGCGAAGCAGGACTTTATGTCACCACTCCGGTCCTGGCTCTGTTGTCGTTAGCTGCCACCTGGTTTCTGGTCCAGGAGGCGCTATACCGCGAATCCAGGCCGATTCGCTATCTGAGCGGCACCGTCGCCATAGCGCTGCTGGCCACGTCGCCCGAACAGGTGGATCGGTTACTGGTACCCATGGCGGACGCCCCGGCCCAGCTCTTCACGGCCCTGACCCTGCTCTTTGCCCTTCGCGCCTGGCGGGTTCATCCCCGCAGACACTGGAATGCCGCCAGCATGGGAATCTGCCTTGCCTGGGCGAACTGGGTTCGCCACACCCAACTCGTACTGGCGTTGCCAGCGCTTTTGACCGTGATGCCCAAGGTCGTGAGAAACAGGCCCAGTTCCGATCTGGCCAGCGATCGGTCCATCGGACCCCTGCTCACGTTTGGCGGAGCCGCCCTGTTCGCCGCGCTGCCCGATATCATCTACCGCTGGCAGGTGTTCGGCAGTCCCTTTGCCACTGAAACGACCGAATTGCCTCTCATGAGCTTGCGCCATATCGGGCCGGTGGCCTGGCAGATGGTACGAGCCATGCTGGCAGCCGGCGAGTGGGGCTACCTCTTTCCTCTAGCCGTCTACGGTGCGTATTCATTGGCCCGCCGGCATACCCGGCAAACTATTATTCTGGGCAGTGCTTTCGGACTTGTCTTGCTGGTTCATCTGACGTACCGGTCGCTGCGGTTGCGAGATCTGCTTTCCTTATTTCCCCTCCTCAACCTGGCAGTCGCTTATGGCGCCGTGCGCATCGTGCACGCGGTCCGGGCCCATCTGCGGCGTGGGCAATCATCCGTAACGCTTGGCCGGGCATTGCTGGCTGTCGGGATGATCTCCTGGATCGTCCTGAGCCTGTCTCTGGCCCGCTGGGCAATGATCGACAATGTGTGGAAACGCGGTTGGGCTTCCTTTGGCTATATGCGCGCCGAACAACGAGCTGCTCTGGACCGTTTGGCCGAGCTCACGCCACCGGAGGCGATCATCGGCGCCTCCTTGAACGCCGGGGCGGTCATGCTGTATACCGGTCGCGATGCCATCCGCCCCTACGATAGCTGGACCGAGCAAGAGTGGCAACAATTCCTGCAGGCAATGCGCATCAGGCAACGCCCCATCTATCTGCTGGATGATGGAGGGCTCATGGCTCAGTTCATCGCTCGCGAGCAAACCCGCCGCCACCTGATTCCTGTGGAAGAGTTAAAGGTTCCCCTGTTTTACACCCGGGATCGGGAGACGGGTTGGTTGTACCGCCTGGAGTGGGAACCATGATCCCACCAGAGGCTCCAGAATGGCAGCGACCGACGCCCTGGACGCGATGCAGACAGGCGATCTCTGCTCGGTGCGTAAACCTCTTGGCGTCTGCATGCTTGGCAGCTCTCAGCCTGCTCTTCTTCTGGAAAATTGCTCTGACCAACCAGATCCTGGCCGGCCTGGACCTCTTCGGCTATTTCTACCCGTACCGGGACTATGTGAGTGAGTCGCTGCGCAACGGACGATTGCCGCTATGGAATCCCTATCTGTTTATGGGGGCTCCCCTCTTGGCAAATTCCCAGGCGGCAGTACTCTATCCTCTCCACTGGCCTCTCCTATGGCTGTCAGCTCCCAAGCAAGTCGCCTGGAGCATTGTTCTGCATGTGTGGTGGGCAGGCGTGGGCAGTCTTCTCTACGCCCGCCGGGTCTTGCGTCTGCGTCCTCACATTGCCCTCGTCCCGGCTATCGCCTTTGCATTTGGCGGCTTTGTAGGCGCCCAGGTGGAACATATCAATCAGCTCAACGCCTCTGCCTGGTTACCGTGGTTGCTCCTTTTCCTGGATACAGCAACGGGTTCGCGGAATCGCAGGCTCTTGACCGTGCTTGGCGGAGGTCTGGTCGTTGGGTTGGTGTTGCTCGCCGGCCATACTCAGGCAGCTTACATCGTGCTTGTGGGATGCGCGGCGGATGCCGTGTTTAAGGGACTGCTCTCCCCCAGAAAAGAGAGATGGTGGACTGGGTTGAGGGGGCTTGGCATCCTGGCCTGTATGACTGTCATCGGGATCGCTTTGGCCGCCGGACAATTGCTGCCCACCCTGGAGCTTTCCCGCCTCTCGGTACGAAGCGGAGGGCTGCCTTACCAGGAAGCGGCCTCTTTTTCCCTTAAACCAACGCTGATCTTCAAAGCCCTTCTCCCCCCTTTGATCTGGGAGCCGCCGTTTAGCGAGTACGTGGCCTATGTCGGATTGACCGGCCTGGCCCTAGCGGCCGTGGGCATCTGGTACACCCTTCTCCGGTTTAGACGACCGGAAGCAACCAAGCCGGACGAGCATGCCCTTTCCTCTGCTGAGAATGATCTGGCACTGGCGGGAAGTAAGGCCCTGGCCCTGGTTCTCCTCGGCCTCTTTCTCGCCTTTGGTGCGTACAATCCAGTCTATTACCTCTTGTATCGCCTGGTGCCGGGGTTCGATCTATTCCGGGCTCCCGCCCGGTGGCTGCTCCTCTACAGCTTTGGCATGGCCAATCTGGCCGGGATTGGCCTGGAAAAACTGGCGAGAGTAGCTGCCATTCCATTGTCTCGCCCTTGCCGGATGGTTCGTTTTCTCAGAAAAATAGAGCAAGGACCAGGGGTGACGGCCGTGGTACTTTTGCTGATCGTTGAGCTGTGGACCGCCGGACGCCGGCTGAACTACAACCATCCGACTGCCCCCCTGGCGTTTGAGTCCATGCGCACCGCCCCTGCCCACTTGCTCGCTGATGCTAGCCCCGAACCGTTTCGTTTCCTGAGCATCTCGGACATTCGCTACGATCCGGGCGACTTGAAAGACCTCCAGGTTATGTTGGGTTCGTATCTGTCTGAAAGAGCTCTTTATGACCTGATCGTCGCCACCAAGATGAAGGAGGTCCTGGCCTTTAACCTCCCGCTCTACTACCGGTTGTTCAGCGTGGATGGCTATGACGGCGGACTGTTACCGCTCGCCGACTATGTTACGCTGGAAAAGCTCTTCCTGCCAGAGAGCGAGATCTGGCCCGACGGGAGATTGCGCCAGCAGCTCCGGCAGGTACCTCCAGCCCGTTTGTTGTCTCTTCTCAACGTCAAATACGTGATCACCGACAAGACCCAGGACGTATGGATTGACGATGCATACTACGACCTGGAGCATACCGTCCCCCTGGGCGAGGTGGCGTTCACTGAACTACCTGAATTTGAGACGACCCACCTGGGTCTTGTCTCCTACCTGACGGATACGGCCGAGTTGCCGGATGGGACGCCCATCGCTCAAGTCTTAGTAACAGACACGGCAGGAATGTCCATCTCCATCACTCTCCAGGCCGGGGAGCACACCGCCGAAGGGCTGTATGGCCGCCGTCCCGTCGCTCATCGTCAGGCTCGGGTGGCCCACCCTTGGCGTGATCATCAGCCGGGCGTCGACTATATCGCGGTCCTGGCTCTGGGGCGCCGCGTCCAACCCAGCGCGATCGTCATTCGTTCGCTCTTGCCGGACAACAAAGTCCACCTGCGGGGGCTGACCCTGATCGATCGCGTGACAGATACCAGTCGCTCAGTGACGATCGATCCGTCTTACAGGCTGGTTCATTCCGGCGACGTGAAAATCTACCAAAATCTAAAGGTACTGCCCCGCGCCTTTGTTGTCCATCGGGCCAGCATCGTTCCCGATCCTGATGCAGCCCTGGCCCTGCTACAGGATCCAGGCTTTGATCCGGCCTCCAAAGTCATCCTGGAACAAGGGATCCCCTTGACTGAGACCAAGGGGACCGCCACCGTCGAAATCGCCCGCTACGAACCAGAACAGGTCGAATTCCAGGTAGAGCTGGACACTCCAGGCTACCTGGTCTTGACCGACACCGATTACCCGGGCTGGACAGCCGATGTAGATGGGCAGTCTGTTCCCATTCGGCGTGCCAACCTCTATTTTCGAGCCGTGGCTTTGGAACCTGGTTCTCACCGGGTCACCTTCCGCTTCAAACCGCATCCGGTCCGGCTGGGCCTGGGGGTAAGCCTGGCCTCATGGCTGGCCTGGAGTCTGGCCGCAGTCCTCGCCTGGAAGAGTCGCATTGGACCAGAGCGGATAACTAGTGTATAATATGGTCACGCACCCTAGCGGCAAATGAACGATGAAGGAGGTCCAAACATGAACGTATTCAACCGCGTCGTGATGGTATTGCTGTTCCTGACCGTGATGATCCTCACCATCCTGATTGCGATTGTGCCCGAACAGAGCTTCAGGCTGGCTGGAGCATTCTTTGAGTGGGCTCGCCAAACCGCCGTCAACTATAATACCAGCACCCAGTGGCCTCTCTTTGCCGCTGGACGTGTTCTCGTCAGCGGCGCGATTGCCCTCGTGTGCCTGGTCCTCATCTGGCTGGAAGTCCGCAAGCCCCGACGAAAGAGCATCCGCGTCCAGAAAACGGCCGGCGGCGAGGCCCATGTCGCCATAGATTCGGTAGCCCAACGGATTGCCTACAATCTCGACCGATTGCCCGACGTCGTCAAGGTCACACCGCGCATCATCGGTCGGGCCCGAACCATGGACATTGAGTTGCTCCTAGAGACTTCGCCGGACATTGACATTCCGGCCAAGACCGAGGAAGTTCTTCAGATCACCCGGGAGATTGTCGAGCAGCGCATGGGCCTCAAATTGGGCAAAGTGCAGGTCAAGATCAAGCACGCCCCGTATCCCAAGGAGCAACTCTCGTAGACCACACTACTACTTGCGCGTACCCTTGATAATGATCTCCCCTTCCAGGATCTCCAATGCGGTGACTTCCAGGTCCAATTGAACCTCCTGGATGGTCTCGTTGATGCTCTGGGATATGGTCTGAAGCAATCGTTGCGGGACGGGGAATACGCCGGCCGAGGAATCTTCGATGGTCACCACCACCTGACCGTCCTCAATCCGGGCGGAGGCAATCACCAGGAATGGGGTGGGAATAGAGAAAATCTCGACCCGCCCGGTGCCATAGATCTTGCCCTTGGTAAACCAGATCCGCGGATCGGTGACAGGAGATTCTTCATACTCGGCCAGCTTGCTGGCAACCAGAGAAGTGACTTCGACATCGGTCATGCGCAAGATGAACTGCTGGCCTGGTTCCCCCCGCAGGCTCTGCTCGATGCGGGCCTCCAACTGGGTGGCAGCTTCGGTTGAAATGACCAGGGGGCGCGGCGGGGTGGGCATTTCACGCGAGAGAAAATTGCACGGACCACAAGCGAGTCCAACGAACAGCCAAAACAGTAACGTCAGCCGAATCATCCAAGGATGTCTTGACATTACGTTCTCCCTTCCTGCATTCCGCACACCGGCCCAAAATCAAAGCGATTATATCACAACACACTGCGAGGGGCGAATTGGACACCATGGAGGGTAGACCACAGCACGAGAACAACTCTGGCTCCATGCCTTCACCAAAAGCATTGATCGAAAGTTTGCTATTTGTCGCCAGCGAACCAGTCCATGTCGATCGTCTGGCTGCCATCCTGCAACTCGATAGCCGACAGGTAGAGGAAGAACTGCGCGAACTGGAGAGCGAGTACCGACAGCGAGGCTTCCGCCTGCAACGTCATGGGCAACGGGTCCAAATGGTCACGGCTCCTGAGGCTGCCCCGTACATTCGCAAATTCCTGGGCTTGGAAGTCACGAGCAGACTCTCGCCTCCTGCCCTGGAGACTTTGGCCATTATTGCCTATCGCCAACCCATCACCCGGGCCCAGATCGAGGCCATCCGTGGTGTGAACTCGGACAGTGTCCTTCGCACCTTGCTAAACCACGGGCTGATCGAAGAGCAAGGGCGTTTGGAGCAGGCTGGACGTCCCATTCTGTACGGAACGACATTTGAATTCTTGCAGCAATTTGGCCTTTCCAGCACCGACCAGTTGCCCCCACTGGAACGATCGTGAACACAGCACAGTCATGCGGATACAGCCATAGTACCCTGGTCCTAATCACCGCTCATGTTCTTAACTGGGTTCTAACGGAACCCTTACCAGGCATTAACCAGTCGAAGGTAGAATAACATTGGAACAACCAGGTGCATATGAGAATCAAAAGGTTCTTTGATGGGCGCAACAGGTGGGATTGACGGGTTACAGGATACATCCCTGGTCGATGGGGCATCGGGCATAGAAGTAAGACTGGTTCCGTTTGCTGTAGATCCGCCCGCTCGTTTGGGGTGGACCGGACCGGATGCCCAGTGTGATTGTGCCTGCTTCACGGTCGAAGGCGAATCCCTCCCGGTGCTTCAGGCCCCGATCTCGTTCTACCTGGAATTAACTCCCTTTTGCAACAACCGCTGTCCCCAATGTGGTAATGTCTTCACCTCCCGAGGGAGACAGACCAGGCAACGCGCATTACCTCGACCGCTGGAAGCTGCCCAATGGGCGCAGATTTTGGACAAGGTCCATCCCTACTCCTACCGCCTCAAACTGACCGGGGGCGAACCAACGATCCACCCCGAGTTTGAAATGATCCTGGCCTATGTGGCCCATCGGGACCTTCCCTTCACCCTCTTTACCAACGGTCGCTGGCTTGCTCCTGAACGACTTCTCGCTGCGCTAAAAGGCATACCGGACTTCCAAGGATTACTCATCTCTCTGCATGGCCCGACCCCTGAGACTCATGAGGCGTTCACCCAATGCCCAGGTTCTTTTGCTGAAACCCTGACCAACGTCCAGAAGGCCGTCGAGGCGAACCTGCCTGTCAGCCTGAGTTGTATCATCACCCACCACAACTGGCACCGTACTGAGGAGATGCTCAGGTTAGCCAGGAGACTTGGAGCAACGAGCGTGGTCTTTAACCGCTATCTCGGCCTTGAGGCTCCGGGCCTTTCCCCGAGCCAACAGGAGTTTCACTCCGCAATCCTAACCGTTCGAGCCCTGCGCGCAGCCGGCGAGCCGGTTAAATTTGGAAATTGCTTCCCGCAGTGTTTTCTCCCCACTGGTCAGACTGGTTGCCTGGCCGGAGTTGCGTTCTTGACCATTGACCCATGGGGCCGGGTCCGACCCTGCAACCACGCCTCGTCGGTATGCGGGAACCTCCTCCAGCAGTCCGTAGAGGAGATCTGGAACTCCCCTGAGCTCAATCAGTGGCGAACCCGGGTTGCGGCCCAATGTCGTGATTGCGTGGCCTTTTCCACGTGCCGTGGTGGCTGCCGGGCGCAGGCATCCCTGTGCGGTCAGGACCTGGATCCTCTGGCCACCCATCCGCTTCCCGTGTTCAAAAGCCCTCCGGTGGAATGGTCAGTCTGCGAACAGGCTCGTCCGCTTGGCCGATTCGTAACTCGGCCGGAAAGATTTGGAACCCTGCTGCTCGCCGGCAACCGGCTGCTCCCTGTCCATCACGAGTTGCAGAACGTTCTGACTGCATTGGACGGTCAGACCTCAATGCGGCAGATCCAGGAACGGCATGGGGCGGCCGGCCTGGCCCTCGTCGCTTCTCTATATCAACACGGTATGGTCGATCTGCTGGATTAGCCTTCTTCCAGACCAGCACGCCCTGCCGCCTGAATACACCGAGGCCTTGAAACACGCGGCCTGATGGGCAGCAAACTCGCCAGCCAGGTTGACATCGTTCTTCCCTGCCGTTATAATGAGAATATCAGCAGCCCTAAATTAGAAGATGAGACGCATTTTACACGCTATCGGGCAACTATCGCTCTGGCAAAAGACTGTGCTCGGCATCATGATCCTCGTCATTTTATTGACCTGGCTGGCGCTTTGCCTGGTCCTGACCGGCTATTGGGGGCCATGACGCCCGCTGCCAGGCCAGTAGAGTCGTGGCTCAAAGGATGAGGTGTGGTGGAACAAGACCTCGAAGCCAAATCGTTAGAGGCCTTTAACGCGGCGCGACGCCAGGCGTTCATTCAGGATATCCTGGCCGAACTATCCGGCCGATCCCCGGACCTCCTGTCTTTCGACCAGGTACGCAATCAGCTCCATCTGAGCGAGCCTGCTCGCGATGTCACTCTTCAGGAGATCCCGCTGGACAAGATCGTGGGTAGCGTGGGCCGCTACCACGACTTTAACCGCGCCTTTTTGCCGCGCGCTCACGTCGATCCGCGTCGCTGGGCGCGGATCGCGCGACTCCAGGGTCGCGCCAGTCTTCCCCCAATCGAGGTCTTTAAGGTAGGTGACGTGTATTTCGTTCGGGACGGGCATCACCGCGTCTCTGTCGCTCGAGCGCGCAAACAAAAGACCATCCGCGCCCAGGTCGCCGAGATCCCGATCCGTGTTCCCCTCGAGCCGGACACTTCACCCGACGATCTCCTTTTGAAAGCAGATTATGCCGATTTCCTGGAACAGACCGCTCTGGATCGATTATTTCCCGATCAGAAGATCGAGCTGACGCAACCCGGCGGATACTACAGTCTCTTGCAGCAGATCGAAATCCATCAGTTCTATGCCGGCCTGCGCTCCCGTCATTATCCCACCCTACAGGAAGCGGCAGCCCAATGGTATCAACATGTATACCTGCCTCTGGTTGAGCGGATCCGCGCCTCCGGGATACTTAAACACTTTCACGGTCGCACCGAAGCCGATCTGTTCCTCTGGATCACGGAGAACCGCGCCCGGCTTCAGGTAGGTTACGCCGGGCGAAAGGACGCGCACGAAATCGTGGACGAATTTGCTCTGGAACAGCGGCGCTCGGTATCGCAGTGGCTCAAGCGCCTTAGCCATCGGTTTTCCCGCTGTTCTCGCCGCAGCGGCAGAGCATCGCCCTAGTCAGCCCGAAAACCCCTCTGCCGACCGTATCATGGCTCATCGCTATCCCCGAGATCATCGCCAATAAACAGAAAAGGCAGCCCGGTGCGGGCTGCCTTTCAGAATCCAGATACGGACAAGGGTCAACGAGTGGAACCTTGATTCGGGGCCTGTGGGCCTTGCGCTTTCTTGTTGATCCAGGGTCGGATCCCGTTGTAAATTCGAAAGCCGCCAATCGTTCGGAGAATGGTTTCCGCCGAACGCCGGATTCGGGCCTGCAGCTCCAACGGAGACAATGGTGTATTGCCATTCTCCAGAAAAGCGCGAAAGATAGCCGTCGTCAACGGCGTGGTCTCCTGGATGAAATCGGGCTTGAGGCTGCAGCAGGTACGCAACGAATGCCACAGACCGTCCACACGGGTGACCTCGGCCGTGTCGGCATCTACCCAGTCAATCATCTCCGCTTCCTGAAAATTCTTGTATTGTGCCCGGCACTCCGGACACAAATGACTGAGCAGATGCACCCGAAAATCGCGCCCCTCCTCCTCCCACCAATCGAAATCTATATGAAACTTGGTCTCAAGTGTGGGTTTTTGCCATTTGCTCATCGAACGAACCCCTCTTATGGTCGGGCTAATGCTTCATCAAACGTCCAGTATCCTCCACCCATGGGTACAAAGCAGGATTCCGTCGAAAGCAGAGCAAACACTGGCCCCGGCGGAGTCCGCCTCAAGATGTTCACCGCGCTGTAAATCGTCTTCGCATGCACGGTGCCTTGGGGGCTGAGCTTGATCAGTTCGGGCATGATCTTGACCATGATCTGGAAAAGGCTTTCTCCTCTCGCCTTGACCGCTGCCCATAATTGGTCGATCGCGGCCGGATCATCTTCACCAATTGCCAACTGCTCGTCGTATTCACAGGTGATCGGGATTTTCCGAACCTGGAACACCAGTCGCCCTCCCTGAGCCACAGCTACCTTGCCCCACTGAGGTTTCAGGCGGCGCGGCTCAAAGTCAACGATGATCACCCGAGGATCTCGCGTCCGCTCCAGTTTAATGAAAGCACCCACCGGCAGTTGATACCGCTGATACCACTCTTTCAGCCCGTAGACCATACGGGCCTCGTGCACCACCCACCCCTGCATCTTCTCTCCACTTTGACCATCCAGCAGGACCACCGGAGTGTGATGCGTGGTCGCGGAGGGGAACAAGCCCTGCGTCCGAACGGTCAGGGGTAGGGTCCCACACCGCCAATGGGGATAGATCAAGGTGATCGTCGTCTTGAAAGCGGGCCGGCTGGGCCCCATCACCTCTTCCCCACTTCCCTCATCATCAATCTCTCGCTCGATCAAGAGCAGCTCATCCCGGATCTGTTGCCGACTGTAAGGCTCGGCCTGGATGACCAACCGCTCAGGTGGATGAAGCACCGGTTCCGGGGTCAGGCGCCGAAGATACCAGATGTCCCGGCCTACATCGCCCACGTTGTCAAATCGCTCATCGGCCTCCAGGGCACAATTCAGCGAAAGAAGTTTGATCTCTTCCGGCACTTCCGCCGGTAAATCCAGTTCCGGCAGAAACTCGGCGGTGGGCAGCGGGCGGCCCTTTACCTCGATCAACGCTTCCGCAATATTCAGGTGCCCAGCATGGATCGGAACCAACAAGTCCCGGAGGAACCATTGCCCCCCAAAGAACACAAACTCGTCATGAGCGCGTAAAGACGCGATCTTCTGCTCCACGAAGGAGCTATACAGATCGTACAACTCGGCAGGGGACAGCATTTTTCCGCTCGACAGCAAGTCCTCTTCCCCTTCCCGCCGATTGAGCTTATGGTCGCCAACCAATCCGGAAGCAAATTCGCGGACGACTCCTTCCTCATCAAATCGAACCTGAATCACGGTAAAATCCCCATACGCGGGATTATGGCCGGGTCGCTTCCCCACCACGGTACCCATCGCGTAATCGAAAACGGGAAAGATGATCTGTTGCCCCACCTCATACAGGTCACGGGGTTGATACACCGGCCCCTTGCTCAACTCCGCCTGGATAAACGCTTCCTCTTGTTGACAATGACGTTCGATCACAGCCTGGGCTAGAACTGAGGTAGAGAGCGGCCGGCCTTCATCGAGGATCAAGGAATACAAATAGCTCACATCCTTGCTCCCCAGATCAAATTGCTCCTGCCAGTACGCTGCTGTCTGCGTTCTCCGCTGGATCACGAGGTTCTTCCTCCAAAGATCGGCTTCGATTTCAACCTGCTCTATAGGCAAACACCAAACATTATACCAGCTTTCGCTGCCCTTGACAACTTGTCCATTCACCAAATGCGATCGTCACGCCCAGGCGCGCCGGCGCATCCACAGATACATACCCAGAGGGATCAACAACATCCCGACGAGCACCAAAGCAAACGCAACCTGACCCGTCCAGGCTCCAAGGGGGATCGTCGGCTGGAAAAAGTTCATCCCAAAGAAACCGGTGACGAACGACAGAGGCATGAACAGGGTTGTAATGAGGGTCAGCGTTTTCATGATCTCGTTCATGCGGTTGTTGATCACCGACAGGTAGGTATCCAGCGCACCGCTCACCAGGTCGCGCAAACTCTCGCTGATATCGTGCAATCGAACCAGATGGTCGTACACGTCGCGGAAAAAGACCCGATCCGCGGCGTCGATCACTACATAGTCGTCGCGGGCCAGTTTGTTAAGCACTTCTCTTTGGGGCGCCAGGATGCGCCGCAGATGGAGCAAGGCTCGCTTGAGGGCAAACAACCGTTCAATCGTCCGAGGCGCCGGATGATCAAAGAGCTGATCCTCGATCCGGTCGATCAATTCGTCCATCTCTTCGATGACCGGCATATAACTCGCGACCAACTCATCAGCTAACCTGTACAAGAGATGGTCGGCGCCTTTCTGGAGATGACGCCGATCTCGCTGGCACAGATTCCACACCCGATCCACAGCCGCAATCGGCTGGTCATGATGCGTGACCAGGTAATGTTGCCCCAAGAACAGGTCCAACTCAACAGTGTCTATCTCTTCGTTTTGCTCGTCAAAGACAATGGCATGGAGCACCACATACAAATAGGATCCCCAATCATCAATTTTGGGCACGTGGGACTCGACCAGAGCATCATCCACAGCCAGAGGGTGAAAACCAAACGTCTTGAGCAACAGAGATTCGCAACTCTCAGGAGGTTCATTCGTCAGATCCAGCCAGATCACTCCCCGGACATCGTGGAGGACAGTGGCAAGCTCTTCCGGTTGTACCTCGACAAGCTGCCCGCTATCGGTGCAATAGAGAGAACGAATCATACCGTTACCTCCTTATTGCGCCTCCTGATCACGGCGCCCAACCGATCTGTTCCTGAAGCCAATTGTCAGCCAGTCCCTGGCCGCCCAGTTCGAACAACTTGTGGGATTCTCTGTCATCGGGACGGATCATCCAGACCGCCCAACTTCCTCCCTTGTTTGAGACAAAGGCGATCGCAGACCCATCGGGGGCCCAGGTTGGCAGACCTTCGTCGGCTGGATCATCGGTCAGTTGCCTCAGGCCTGTACCGTCCACATTCACCACATAGAGATCCCAGTTGCCCGCGCGGCTGGACATGAACACAATCCGCTTTCCATACACCGCCGGCATCGTGTCACTGGGATGATCGGTGAGCAACACCGGGGTGTGAGGTCCTGCCTCAGCACTCACCAGGAACAGACCACACGGCACGGGTGACGTTGTGTAATCACAACCAGCGTAGACAATCTGGGTGTTGTCTACCCACGCCGGCGCCTGTCCCAGGAGTTCGTACAGGTCTGTGTACAGGACACGGTCCTGGGCCCTGCGACCCGACAGAGGCACCTCGTCAATGACATACAAGCGGGATTGCCGGTCCCGGTGCCGGGTGGAGCTAAAAGCCAGACTCTGACCATCCGGTGACCAGGCAGGTAAAGCGTCCTCGATGTAGGCCGTGATCTCTTGCAATTCACTCCCATCGGGCCGAACCAGACACAGATTCATGTACCCGCTGCGTTCGCCGTTCACTGCCAGCCACAGCCCATCGGGTCGGAAGGCAGGCTGGTGAGCCCGGCTTGCCACCAGGCGGCGATGCTGCCCGTTGGGATCGGCCACATACGTATCATATACGCCCTCTGCCTCATTCCACACCGGAAAGGCGATCTGCCCCGTAAGCGCACGAGCGGGCACAGGAGACGCGCTGGGAATCGGCACCGGGCTTGGGGTCGGCAGGCAGGCAATCCTGGTCGTTCGAGCCAGGGCATTGGTCGGGTCCAGGGCAAGAGCCCGATCCAGATAGGGCTCGGCTTCGTCACACCGGCCCTGCGCGGTGCGGATCGCCGCCAGCAACGCATAGAGCTCCGCACTCTTATCCTCAACAGCCAGGGCAAGGGCCAGATACGCTTCCGCCTGTTCATATTCTTTCAGGTGGTAGAATGCTTTGCCCAGAGCAACATAAGTCTGTACTTTGGGACGCAGAGCCAATGCAGTCTCGAGGCTTGTCGCCGCCCGGCGGTATTCGCCCGCTTCGATCAGAAGCTCACCCAGTTCGTAATGCCATAACCAGATTCCGGGCTGGAGTTGGGTAGCAGTCTCGAGTTCGGCGATAGCCCGCTGAAGATCTCCCTCCACCTTACGATACAACCAACCGCGAACCTGATGAGCCTCAGCGCAGTCCGGGTCCAGGGCAAGAGCTCGTTCGGCTTCTTCGACCGCTCGCTCGGGTTGGTTTTTCAAGAAGTGGATAAAGGCCAACACCGCCTGCGCCTCGGCGCTCTCGGGCTCAAGTTCCACTGCTCCCCGGGCGAAGGCCAGGGCCTGGTTCAGATCGCCGACATAGGCATATGCTCTGGCCAATCGCGCCACAACCTCAGCGTTCACCGGGTCCAGCTCCATCGCGCGACGAGCGTGCTGAAGGGCTTGATCAAACTGACCATCCAGGATCAACGCCTGAGCCCAGTCAGCCTGAGGGCGAGCATCATCCGGAGCCTGCTGAGCCAGTTCGGCATAGAGAGCCAGCGCTTCATCCAATTTGCTCTGGAGAGTCAATTGTTCAGCATAGTCCAGTTGCCGCGCCAGCTCCTCGGGTCCCGCCACGGCCGGCGATGGTGTGAGCAGCGCCTCAACCGTAAAAGGGATGGCGGAAACAGCCGATCCGCCGGATTGAACGGAAGGCTGCCAGTTCGTAGCACCTGATACCGGCAAGAGGCTGCGGGCCAAAGAAGAAGCGCCCAGCACTAAAAGAACCAGCAACAGAACCGCCCCGACCGGGGCAGCACTCATGACAAGACGCCAATGCCTGCGCCTGGACATGGGTATCGAAGGTACATCCGAAGGGCCGCTAGACCGGCCCGGCTGGGGCGATCCATCGCGATCGGGACGGACCGTTTGATCTTGATCGCTCATAGTCTTTCGCTAATGCGTGGGCAGGTACACACGCGCCATGAGCATAGCCGGTTTTGCCAATTCCGTCAAATCGCCCAGGGGATGACGTAATCCGCACACGGAGACTGCCATCTCCCGGTCCCTCACCGTTTACCGACAAGCACACAATCGAAAATTAGAGGCTTGACAACATACCAAGCGCATGCTACAATAGAGTAGCCACACAATAGCTAACCACAGAAAGGAGAGGGAGAATATGGCACAGGTAACCCCAATTGTCAAATGTAAAGGAATCAATCAAATCGCCATCGTGGTTGAAGACCTGGAACGGGTGGCCGAAAACTACTGGACCATCCTGGGCATCGGACCGTGGGCCATCTATAACTGGGAAGCCCCCCTGGTCTACGACCGCAAGTATCACGGCCAGACCGTCTGGGCCAGAGAGCGGATCGCTCTAGTCCAGGTCGGGGACGTCCAGCTCGAGTTGGTCCAGCCGGTTGAGGGACCATCCATCTATGCCGATTGGCTGAAGGAACATGGCGAGGGACTCCACCACATGAACTTCCTGGTAGATGATGTTGATGAAGCAGCCCAGGTCCTGGTAGGTCAGGGATTCCCCGTCCTTCAGAGCGGCAAATTCGGACCTAAGGAGCAAAAAGGCGCCTACAGCTACGTGGATACCTGGCCCTTGCGCGCCATCTGGGAACCGGTCCACATCGGCGAAGAGATCGGCGCCGAACCAATCATGTACCCTGATACAAAAGAGCCAAGTCCAGCCAAGATCAAAGCCAAGGGGATCAACCAGGTTGCCATCGTAGTCGAGGACCTGGAACGGGTGATCGAAAACTACTGGACCATCCTGGGCATCGGACCGTGGGCCATCTATAACTGGGAAGCCCCCCTGGTCTACGACCGCAAGTATCACGGCCAGACCGTCTGGGCCAGAGAGCGGATCGCTCTAGTCCAGGTCGGGGACGTCCAGCTCGAGTTGGTCCAGCCGGTTGAGGGACCATCCATCTATGCCGATTGGCTGAAGGAACATGGCGAGGGACTCCACCACATGAACTTCCTGGTAGATGATGTTGATGAAGCAGCCCAGGTCCTGGTAGGTCAGGGATTCCCCGTCCTTCAGAGCGGCAAATTCGGACCTAAGGAGCAAAAAGGCGCCTACAGCTACGTGGATACCTGGCCCTTGCGCGCCATCTGGGAACCGGTCCACATCGGCGAAGAGATCGGCGCCGAACCAATCATGTATCCGCCTGTCTAACGGCATCCACCAATACGGACTGGGCTTTGCACAGTTTGGGGGCCTGCTGCCAGGCCCCCAATTCATTTTCTGGGCAAGTGAACCGGCACGCACCCCCATAACCAGTGGTTTCACGCCTTCCTTCGTGCCTCTCTGAACCAATGGGCGCCTTGAATCTGAAAGGCTGTCCCTTTCACTCGCGTCCATACACCCCGGTGGGGTCCAGCTCTTCCCGAATAAGGCGCAACTCCTCCGCACTGGGAGGTTGGGTGACCTCCAGGTGCGGTGCAACTCTGAGAGGCCAACCTACCTCGGCCTGCACCTCCTCAACCGTCACTCCCGGATGTACCGAGGAGAGAATCATCTCGCCTGTTTCCTTATCAAAGGTAAAGATCGCCTTGTCGGTCACGACCAACTGCGGCCCTAGTCCAGGCATGCCCAGCGCTGTGCGCTCGCCCGGTTTTCCCGTCAGATGGCCCGCGCTCGTACAGAAATCGATCCGTTCCACGAAGGCACGTCGGCTCAGACGGACAATCACAAACAACTCCTTGGCATGGATCGCGATCTCACACGCTCCTCCACTGCCAGGGAGTCGCGCTTTTGGCTGGGTATAGCTTCCGATCACGGTTGTGTTTATGTTCCCGAACCGATCGATCTGCGCTGCCCCGACAAACGCAACCTCGATCCGCCCCCCTTGCAGATAATAGAGAAACAGATCAGCCATGGAGCAGACCAAGGTCGAACCACTGACAAGGGTCGGATCGCCGATGGAGAGCGGCAACCGCGCCGGCCGAGCGCCGAACACTCCGGCCTCATAGACCAGCTCCAGGTCAGGAGCCACGGTGCGCCGCGCCAGGTTACAGGCAATGTTCGGCAGGCCCACCCCAACAAAAACGACCCGCTTCCCGGCCAGTGCCCGGGCCGAAGCGACAATCATCATCTCTGCCGGTGAATAATCAGCCATAAAGCCCTCTCTAGCCATAGACTCCATAGTTCACCGGTCGGGAGAAGGCCTCACCCGGTGCCAGGCGTTGCCAGATGCCCGGTTCCTGCGCCTCCAGCTTGGTCAGGTACTCCTCCCACCCCTTCACTCCATACACCCATTCCTCCAACCAGGCCTGCGTCAACGCCGGGTCCCGCGACAGGCGATCCCATGCCAGATAGAACTGATTGTCTCGATCATAGTACCCCTGGACATAGGACGGATGGGCGCCATAGGGTTGGTGCACCACAGCATCCACCATCATCCCAGGAAGAATGGTTCGGTTCGGGTCGCTGCGGATGACCGCTTCATCCACAATCTCCTCCACGACAACGATGACCCGTTTTGCGGCAAAAGCCGCCTCCTTCTGCACCCCGAGCAACCCCCAAATCTGGGTGTTTCCCTGGAGATCGGCTCGTTGGGCATGGATAATGGTCACATCCGGGTTCAACGGCGGCACGACCGCAACCAGGTCGTCGCCATACGGACTCTGCAAAAAACGGATGCAGGGGTTGACCTTGGGCTGGTCAGTCCCCAGATAGCTGCGCAACGGAAAAAACGGAAGCCGGGCAGCGCCGGCGACATAGCGGGCCACCATACCAAAATGGGAATACTCCTCAAGCTCCAGCGGACGGGGCACCCCTTTCTCCACCGCCCGCCGCACGCAGTGTAACGAGCCGACCCCGGGGTTGCCCAGGTAGCTGAACACCAGCTTCCGCGCACAACCGGCAGCGATCATCTGATCGTAGATCAGGTCGGGTGTCATCCGGCACAGGGTCAGGTCCCGTCGTCGCTGACGGATGATCTCATGACCGGCTGCGAAACAGATAAAGGCAGTAAACCCTTCGATCGCGATCGTGTCCCCGTCGTGAACATAGGTCGCGATCGCCTCACGGAGCGTCATCAACTTCATCGGCTTACCCTCGCGTAGCATAGCGACACTGAATCTCAGCCTTGGCTCGCCAGACCCCCGGCGATCTCTCCCCCGTCAATCACAAATACCTGTCCGGTGATGAACGCCGCATCCTCCGAGGCCAGAAAGGCAAACAGCGCCGCCACCTCCTCTGGCCTTCCCAATCGTCTGAGAGGGATCTGGGCCGCAAAAGCGCGTTGCATCTCCGGGGTATACTCGATCGCCTGCATCGGGGTCAGGATGAAGCCAGGGCACACCACATTGACCCGCACCTTGGGCGCCAATTCCAGCGCCATCGAACGGGTCAGTTCGATCACTCCTGCTTTTGACGCATTGTAATCGGCATAGTTCGGCATGCCGATCAGACCGTTGGTCGATCCCATGTTCAGGATGACCCCGCCGTCCCCCGCCATCATCCGCCGCGCCGCTTGCTGAGCGACAAAAAAGATGCCGTTCAGATTCACCTCCAAAACCCTGCGCCATTCCTCAGGAGTGATCGCCAAAAATCCGTGACGGAGGCTGATCCCGGCATTGTTGATCAGCACATCCAACCCACCCCACCAGCGATCCAGTTCTGAGAAGGCCTGTTCCACCTCCTCGGGGCGGGAGACGTCCGCTATCAGCGTCCCGGTCAAGGCCGGCAGCTCCTGCCTCAATCGGGCCAGAGCTGCCTCATCCTGATCCAGAGCCACCACCCGCGCCCCTTCTTCCAGGAAACGGGCTGCAGTGGCCGTACCGATCCCCCCGGCTCCGCCGGTGATCAACACCCGCTTGTCGTGTAATCCCCGCATTGGCTTTCCCCTTAAGTCCTTTGGTCCTGTCTTCCCAGTCACCGCAAGATGAATCCATCACGCAGCGGGTCGGCCGGATCGATCAGAAACTCGTGCCGACCGGTGATGTGAGCCGTCCCCTCGATCTCGGGGATAACGGCTGGATGCGGCCCAAAGGCAGTGAACTCCACAATCCGCCCGATGAACCGACTGCCGAGGATGCTCTCCACCACCAGTGATTGGCCCACGCTCATCTCACCCCGGGCATAGGCAATGGCCAGTCGGCCGCTGACCCCCGTGCCGGTCGGAGAGCGATCCACTTCACCTTCGGCAAACACGCAGACGTGGCGGCTGTGCGCACCCTCACCCAACGGCGGCCCCACAAAGATGGTGCCATACAGAAAGCTCAGGTCCTCCTCAAAGGGGTGGGGGATCGTGCGTTCGGCCATAATCGCCCGCTTAATAGCCATACCCTTCTCAATCAGAGCGCGGAAATCGGTGGGGGTACAGGTCAGCCCCACTTCCTCGGCCCGCACATAGGCATAGAATGCCCCGCCAAAGGCAATGTCATAACGCACCCGGCCCAGGCCCGGCACCTCCACCGCCTGATCCAGTGCCAGCACAAACGATGGCACGTTGCGAAAGCGGACGCTGACCACCTGGCCCCCCTCCACTTGCGCATAAGCCGTGACCAGCCCGGCCGGAGTGTCAATCCGGACCTCCGTCTCAGGTGCGACCATCGGCAACAGGCCGGTCTCCAGAACCACTTTGGTGAGGGCAATAATGCCATGGCCGCACATGGTGCTGTAGCCTTCGTTGTGCATAAACAGCACCCCGATATCCGCCTCGGGGCTGACCGGCGGAGTAATGATGCAGCCATACATATCCGCATGACCGCGCGGCTCCCACATCAGGGCCGTGCGCAGCGAATCCAGACGTTCGCGCGCGTAGCGGCGGCGGGCCAGAATGGTATCACCGGGCAGGTCGGGGTACCCGCCGGTGATGATCCGAAACGGCTCGCCCCCGGTATGGGAGTCGATCGTGGTAATCCTCAACCATCCTTCGGGTGGGCTCCACTGCCTCATCTTCTCCAGCATCGGTTGTCCTCCTTCCATCATCCGGGTCCGCTCCTCATCCGGCCAGGCCGCCTCCGTCCACCACCAGGGCTGCTCCGGTCACAAACGACGCCGCATCGCTCGCCAGGAACAATACCGCCTGAGCCACCTCTTCCGGCGTACCGACCCGCTGCAGCGGCCGGCTGGCTGCTTCGGCCAGGAACCCTTCTTCCGGCTCGCCCAGTTGCCGTGCTTCGTCCCTCAACATCGGGGTATCGGTATCGCCTGGACACACGCAATTGACCCGGATATTCTGCGCGCCATGGTCCAGGGCCATCGCCCGGGTCATGTTCACCACTGCGGCCTTGGACGCGCAGTAGGCCACTGCGCGACGCCCTCCCTTGAGTCCCCACCCTGACGCCGTGTTGATAATCACCCCCCCGCCACCCGCAGCCATGATCGGGATCGCATATTTGCTCATCAAAAAGATCCCTTTGACATTCACGTCCATGACCCGATCCCATTCCTCTTCGCTGAGGTCCAACACCGTGGCACGGCGGATAATCCCCGCGTTGTTGAACAGGATGTCCAGACCGCCCAACTCTTGCACTGTGGTCTGCACAGCCCGCCGGCAATCGGCTTCGATAGTGACATCGCAGGCCACGAAAATTGCCCGTCCTCCCCCCTTCCTGATCCGCTCCACCGTCTCCTGCCCACCGGCTTCATCCCGATCGGCTACGGCAACCGCTGCCCCTTCCCGGGCAAAGAGCAGGGCCGTGGCCCGGCCGATGCCCGATGCCCCACCGGTGATCAGCGCGCGCTTGCCCTCCAGACTACCCACTGTTTCCGCCTCCTATGGAGTGCGTTATTAACACACCACCTTGCGCACCGCCCGTTCATGGTATCCGGTCACCACCTGGATGTAGCCGCAGAGCATCTGATCCACCGTCGGATCGCCGGTGTCCACCCACAGCGGCTGGTTGCCCAGGGAGTAGAGCTTCTCCGGGGTGCTGACCACGATGATATTCTCCTTCCCCACCTGTTCCAGGACCCTGGGACTGATCGGCTGGTTCCCTCGCCCAAAGAGACATCCCTGTCCGCCGATGAGGGTGACGACGATCTGGACCTGTCTGGTTCCGACTTGCTGCAACAGGGACAGCAACTGCGCCTCGCTGGCATCGGCGATCACCACTTCTGCCCTTCGCCCCTCCCCGTTGGTTGCTTCCGGATCATCCACGATGCGAACGACGTCCACTCCGATCAAGGTCTTTGATATGCCCAGTTCATCGGCAATCGCGCGCACGGTGGTTCCCGGTCCGAGGATATAGAACCAGCCCGCCTTCATCTTTTCCACCACATCATAGGCCAGCGAGGCAAGGGAGGCTTCCTCACTGCTCTGGGCCACCTTGGCACTTTGCACCCAGTTGGTCCGGTATGGGATCTTGAGATATCCAGCCAGCCGGGCCGAGACGATCCCCTGACGCACCGCCTCTTCATCAATGTCCATAACCTCCGCTTCGCGAAGGCCCTCTACCTGACCCTGGAGATACAATGCCGCCAGGTCTCCCGCATTGCGTGGGTTGGTGGCAAAGACGGCCGAGTGGATCTTAACCCCGGCCGGGATGCCCAGGACCGGAAGATCAAGCCCGATCGCCTCATAGATATCGCGGGCCGTGCCATCGCCTCCGGCAAAGAGCAACAACTCCACTTCCCGATCTCGCATCTCCTGAGCTGCTCGCCGGGTATCTGCCGCCGTGGTGTGTCCAGGTACGACGGCACCGATTACGACGGGCTCCAGACCAATCTGCCGGACCGCGTCCGCTCCCATCTCGTGGGGATAGGTCAGGATCTCCAGATCGGGTACCGATCTCAGCCGCTCAACGGCCCTAGCCGCCCGGTCCACCGCCTGGGGCACGGCGCCCAACTCCAGCGCCCTTTTCTGGACCTCCGGGCCGTCGCTCCCTTTGAGCCCCACCCGTCCACCCAGCCCGGCCACCGGATTCACGATCAACCCCAGCCTACGCCTCACCCTTCCCCTCCACTTTTCGCCGATAGGCTCGCCAGGTCATCGCCCAGCGGGAGGGATCATCCAGCGGGGCATGATCGATAGTGTGGATCGTGCTATTGTGCGGAGCGGTCCGGACCTTCTCTGGATCCGTCCGGGCTTCCTCGGCCACGTGGGCCAGGATCGCCACATATTCATCCAGTTCATCCTTGGTGTACGACTCGGTGGGTTCCAGAGTGCACGGTTCGGGCACGATCCACGGATGGTGACTGGTCCAATAGTGGACGCCAAAATCGGCCGCTCGCAAACCGATCTGCTCCGAATGGACGCCCGTCTCCTCGGTCAACCCTTGCCAGCTATAGCGGACCTGCTCGATGCGATGCTTGCCGCGGGCATAGGGTGCACTCACGCCTGGAATCTCTAGCATCTTGTGCAGCAGGTAGTTATTGTTTAGAACCGCAATCTCGGCTACCTGGCGCAAGCCTTCCGCGCCGAGGCTCATGACCCACGCATACGCCTTGAGGATGACCGACACATTGCCATAGAACGGTCGGATCTTGCCGATGCTATCCGGACGGTCATAGTCCAGATAATATCGCTGCCCGTCGAACTCCACCAGCGGTACAGGCAGGAAGCGGACCAGTTCCTCGGTCGCACCCACCACACCGGCGCCGGGTCCGCCACAGCCATGAGGGGTGGAGAAGGTCTTGTGCAGATTAAAGTGACAGAGATCAAATCCCGCATCGCGCGCCCGGGTGATCCCCAGGATGCCGTTGGCGTTGGCCTGATCGTAGGCGCACAGCCCTCCCGCGTCATGGACCACCCTCACAAACTCCGCAATCCTGGGGTTATAGATGCCCGTATCCTCGGGGTTGGTGATCATCAACCCTGCCGTTCGTTCCGAGACGACGGCCTTTAGCGCCTCCAGGTCCGGGTAGCCATCTTCATCGGGGTACAGCGTGATGATCTTGAACCCGGCCGTCCGGGCGCACGCCGCGTTCGACGGATGCGAAAAGATGGTGGTGATGATCTCGTCCCGCTGATCTTGCTCACCGCGCATTCGGTGATAGGCGCGGATGATGGAGGCGTTAGTGTAGATGGCCGCCGACCCCGCGCCAGGTTGCAGTGAGAACCGATCCATGCCCGAGATCTCTTTGAGGATCTGCTCGAACCGGTACATCACTTCCAGGATGCCTTGCACCGTCTCTTCAGGCTGCAGGGGATGCAGTTCCGTCACTTTGGGCGACCGCGCCAGTTGATCATTGATCTTGGGGCTGTACTTCATCGTGCAGGTACCCTGCCCCACATCAATGTTCAGATCTGTCCCCAGGTTCTCTTGCGAGAGGCGCACGTAATGGCGCAACACCTGAGGCTGGGCCAGCTCGGGCAACGCCGGAGGCTTCTTGCGGCGCATCTTCTCCGGCAAAACGCCGAGGACGTCCCCGACCCGCTCCCGGATGCCTGGTTCGACTTCAGGCACCAGAATGCCCCGCTGTCCCTCCCGGCTTAATTCGAAAATGATCGGCTCGTCCCACCTGGCCTGATGGAACCGCCGCAGGTTGGGCCGTCCATCAGTATAACGGTGACGCAGGATATCCTCGCTCATCGTACCACCTCCTCCAGCGCCTCGGCCAGCCGATCCAGGTCTCGTTGTTGGTGCACCTCGCTCACACAATAGAGAGCACTCTGCCCCAGTTCCGGGAACTCCCGGCTCAGGTCCTTCCCGCCAAAGATACCCCGCGCCAGCAATGCGCGGTTGATTTCGGCCACGGTCTTGCCCGTCTGGTCCAAGTTGACGACAAACTCCTGGAAATGAGGAGCGTGGAACAGCGGCACTCGGACGCCCTGGATCTCGGCCAGTCGGGCCATGGCATAATAGGTCCGCGCCATAATCCCCTCGCCGATCTCGACCATCCCCTGGGGACCCATCAGCGCCAGGTACACGCCGGCGGTGATCCCCCACAACGCCGCTGCCGTCCCGACCCATTCCTTGCCCTTCTCCCGCTGGGCAAACGAGGTCCGCTCGTAGGCCACATCGCCAAAGCCATACTCTCCTGGAACCCGCGTCGGGGCAATCCCAAACAGCCGCGACGGATACTCCATCACATACCGTTCTTCATCGCGGGTGGCGATAAAGCCGCCATGTCCCCCGCCGTACTGCATGTGAATCCCCAACGGCTGAATGTCGCCGCAGACGATATCGGCTCCGTAATCGGCCGGCGGCGCGATCACCCCCAACGAGATCGGATCCACCGAGACCACACACACTGCGCCATGCTCATGGGCGAGCGCCGCGATCTCGTCCCCTTGACTTTCCACAAAGCCGAGATACGACGGATTCTCGAAATAGACAGCGGCGGTCCGGTCCGAGATCATGGCGCGAAGGCTCTTCAGGTCCATCAGCCCGGTTTTTGGATCGTAGGGGACGAGTCGGATCTCCATCGCCCGCTGGCAGTAATCCCGGATTTTGGACAGCTTATCCCGTCCAATCGTCCCACATACCAGGGCTTCAGGCCGCCCGGTGAGGCGAGAAGCCATGCGCAGCGAGGTGGCGGCCGCCTGGAACCCGTCGTAGGTGGGGACGTTGACCACATCCATGTTCAGCAGTTCGCCCATCATGCTCGTATATTCAAAGAGCGCCTGGAACCGGCCATGGTCGTCATACGGCTCCCCGGCATAGGCGGTCAGAAATTCGCCTCGCTGATTGATTTCATCACATACGGCCGGCACCTGGTGCTGGTAGCAGCCCGCCCCCAAAAAACTAAGGACCTCATCGGCCGTCCGGTTCCTGGCTAACAAGCCCTCGACATGCCTCCTCAGCTCAATCTCCGAGAGAAACGGCGGGGGTAGATTCATCAATCCGGTCAATCGGAGTTCCGTAGGGATATCTTCATAGAACTCTTCGATGTCGTTCACCCCGATCTCCTGAAGCATCTGCTCCTTGATCGCGGGCACGGAATTGGGGATGTACGGATGGATCATCGGACCGTCTCGCGTCATGGTAAATCGTTCCTCCTCCTCGAGCACATGGTCTGCCTGCCTATGCCGCAAGAACATCCGAAATTGTACCATATTCCTGGACATTGTCCAAACCACAGCCTCTTTCATCGTTGATACGCGCACGAACCCCGGCGCATCTTCGCATTTGGGGGCGAACGAGGCGATGAACGCTTCGCCGTGCAAACCCCGCCAAGGCCCCCGTTTGACCTCCAATCCCCCTAGGGATATACTATTTCCATGGATCAGGACGAACTCCGCCTCCAGGCCCACACCCTCGGGTTTGACCTGGTGGGAATTGCTCCGGCTTCGGCCTTTCCTGCCGTGCCACCCTGGACCCAGTCGGTGATTGTGCTCGCCATGGCCGCGTTGGATCCCGCCTGGGACCTGGAGCTCTATCTGGAGCAAGGCGGAGTCCAACGCTGGAGCAAATGGATGTACGAACGGCTGGTGGCCGGCGCAGCCCGACTGGCCTTGAATCTGATCGCGGCCGGCCACCGGGCCCAGCCGTTGACTTACGAAAACAGCCTGGCCCTCCTGGACCTGAAAAAAGCGGCAGTGTTGGCCGGGCTGGGTGTCCGAGGTCTGAACAACCTGATCCTGACCCGGACCTTTGGCCCCCGCGTGCGGTTTGGCGCCGTGTTTACCGATCTGTGGCTGCCGCCGGCCGAACCGGTGCACGACTACTATTGCGTGAGTTGCAGCCTGTGCCTGGCCGCCTGCCCTACCGGCGCGTTGCTTCCCACCGGTTTCGATCGGTCTCGCTGCCTGGCTGAATTTGAACCGGATGCGGCCATGATTGCGCTCCAAAAGGAGAGACTCCATTTTCCCACGCCCCACACCCGCTTTCAATGTGCGGCATGTATCACCGCCTGTCCCATCGGCAAACGGCTCCCCACCCGGTTCTGGCTCTACCCATCAACCTGACACGGATTACTGGGCGCATCGGAGCATAAAGACCAACGTTGACAAGCCCGCTGTCGCTTTGCGGAACGGTCCAGGAGTGGAAGCTTTAGCTGGGTTCTGCGCGATTCCGTTCCAGCTCAAGCCTCCACTCCCACTGGTGTTGGACCTGGCAACAGCCCTGGAAGACGACGTTGACGATGTTGCGCCCTCCCTGAACCTGTGATATACTGATTGCATCAGGACAGAACAATTATGAATAGGCAAAAGCGCAGATCAGCATCGATCCTGAGCAGCTTACTGACCGTTGGCCTGTGTCTGCTCCCCGGTTCCCTTTCCTTCGCACAACCGCAGGCGGAACGACTCGTTCTGGCTTTCTACTATGCCTGGTATGACCAGAACACCTGGAAGTCCGGCCGGGTCCCCGACCTGCCCTTGTCCCCATACACATCGGCGCACCGAGAGACCATGGCCCGCCACGTTGGACAGGCGAAACAGGCCGGCATAGATGCCTTTATCCTGAACTGGTGGGGCAAGAACAACCCCACCAATAAGAACCTGGCGACCTTGCTGGATGTAGCCGCCGAACAGGGCTTTCACGTCGCCGTGGACTTTGATCTCAATTCACCCTTTATGAGCGGCCCGGCGGCCTATGCCGACCACCTGCGCTATCTCCATACCGTCCACGCTGCGCACAAGGCCTACCTGCGGGTCCAGAACCGTCCCGTCATCTTTTTCTACAACGTATCGCGCCTGTCGGTATCCGCCTGGCAGGCGCTGCGCGAAGAGGTAGACCCCCATCATAACGCCTGGTGGATCGCCGAGGGCACCGACCTGAAATACCTGTCGGTGTTCGATGGTCATCACCTGTACAGCATTATCTGGCCGAACGGGATGGCCCCGGCCCACATCCTGCCATCCTGGGGCAAGCGGGTGCAGACCTACAACCAACAACACGGGACAAATAAGCTATGGATCGCCACCGTGATGCCCGGGTACGATGATCGCAAGGCGCGGCCAGCCCATGGGTTCGCCCGGCCCCGGCAAGATGGTGAGTTCTATCGCCAGTGCTGGCAGGCAGCGATCGCCAGCCGCCCTCACTGGGTGGTGATCAACTCGTTCAACGAATGGCTGGAGGGTTCGTATATCGAGCCGAGTCAGGCATACGGTACTCTCTACCTGGAACTCACCCGGGAGTGGACCGCTCAGTTCAAGAAAGGATCGAGCGCTCCGCCAGCCCTCTCCTCCCGATCCTCGCCGCGTTTGCGTCCCTCGCCCACACCCACGCCGTCACCCACGCCTGACTTGCCTGATCTCATCTGTCCCTGGCCAGAAATCCGCTCCTCGGTTGGCTCTCTGCCCGGGCAATGTCTGTGCCGACGTTTCGAGAATCCGCCCCGTGCCAGAGCCTGGCTTACCTGTCGCTTTCTTGATTTCCCGAGCTGGCTCTCGGTTCCCATCGCCTATTGACACTGCAAAGGAGGTCAGCCCATGGATACCTCACCAACGACCCACACCCTCAGCGGCACCTACGTGGGCCAACAAGGCTCACTGGGCCTTGAACTGCGCCTGGATATTCAGGAACCAGGCGGTTCCGGTCTGTATCAGCCGCTGAACCTGGTCAGTGGCGACTTTTATCGGGTAGCCGAGGACGGGACCTGGGAGTACCGGGGTTCCTTCCTGGTGGAACATCCTTATGTCAAATGCGGAACCGATCAGGCGGTAATCCTGGGCACGATGGCCTCCTATTCGGGGTTGACGTTATCTCCCGCCCTGGTGGAACCCTTTTCTCGACAGGTGTTAAGGGTATCAGTACCACTCACGGCCGCTCCGGATTCGCCCGTTACGGCTACCGTCCAGATCACCCACTGGGGCACCTACAAAACTACCTTCCAATGCACTCAAGTCTCGCCCTTTTTGCGGACCATCGAGTTGGAAGTGGACCGCATCGTCGGCACCGAACTCCCTCGCCCGTTTCACACCCACTCGGTGGCCACCCGCCCGCCAGACCTGCCCCCTCTCGAATTGGACATCACCACCGCCTACCGGCGGGCCGGGGTGGATGTGCGGATTACCTCCACCGATGAGGTCTTTGCTCCGACCGAAGCCGGGACTGACCTGAAATGGGACGAGCAGGAGCTCCACCACGCGATGGAGCACCATTTCTCCCAGTGGCAAGACCGTCCCCAGTGGAAACTCTATCTGCTGATCGCGACTCACTTCAAGCTCTTTCCTCAATACCTGGTGACCGGTATCATGTACGACAGCCAGGCCCGCGATCCCGGCGATCCCTATCCCCGGCAGGGCGCGGCGGTGTTCCACTCGACGATGAAGAGGACCGAGGTATGGGGAGACGCGCCACCGGCAGACTTTGACCGCAACTATCTGCGCACCTGTGTCCACGAGTTGGGTCATGCCCTCAATCTGATCCACTCGTTCGACAAGGACCGACCTGATTCTCTCTCCTGGATGAATTATCCGTGGCGCTATCCGTACGGCTACAGGCTGCCCCATGGTTGGGACGGGAGCCAGAGCTTCTGGCAAAAGTGTCGCTTTGAATTCGATCCAGAAGAGCTCCGCCATCTGCGCCACCACTCGCTGATGGAGGTGGTTCCCGGCGGCGCGGCCTTTGGCGCGCTGGGCCACGAGCTGGGAGTGCCGCCCGCCGCCTCCCTGGAGCAGCTCGAAGCCGCGCCGGTGGCCCTCTACCTCCGCACTCGGCCCGAGCGAACCCTCTTCCAGTTCGCAGAACCGATCCGGATCGAACTCAAGCTCAAGAACCAAACCCAGACTCCTATCGGCGTTCCAACCATGCTCAGCCCCGAGTTCGGGTTGATCGAGATCTATATCCGCGATCCGAAACAGCAGGTCCGCCGCTATCGCCCCCTCTTCCGGTTGTGCGGCGAGTCCCAGACGATGGAACTGCCCCCGGGCGAAAAGCTCTACGAAAGCGTCTTCCTGTCCTATGGAGCCGATGGCTTTTACTTCCAGGAACCGGGCGAGTATTGGTTATGGGCCACCTATCGGGCCGGAGAATGGCAGCTTCGCTCCAATGCCCTGCGCATTCGGGTGGCATTCCCGCAGAGCTCTGCGGAAGAAGAGATCGCCCTTCGGACCTTCGGTCACGAACAAGGGCATGTGCTCTACATGCAAGGAGCCACCCATCTGAAGAGCGGGAACGAACAGCTCCAGGAAGTAGTCGAGCGGTTCCCTGACACAAACCTGGCCCAGCACATCCACCTCTGCTTCGGTCACAGCCAGGCCAGGGAGTTCAAAGACCTGGTCGCCGGTAACATCCGGCCTCCCAGGCCCGAAGCTGCCGTTCAGGAGCTACGACGAGCGCTCACCATCTCACCCCGGACCAGACAGGCTGCGCTGGACAACATTACCTATGGCCGGGCAGCGGAGCTACTGGCCACGCTCTACGAGCAGATGGAGCAGCCCCGCGAGGCGCGATCCCTGCTCAGCCAGACCGTCGAGTATTTCGAGCGAATGAAGGTCAAGGCCGACGTCATTGAAAGTCTCAAGAACCGCGCCCGATCGATCGGCCGCAGAAAGGGGAGGTAACATGGCCGACGTCCCGCTCCAGATCGAACTGAGCCCCGCCACCGAGGAACCGCAACCCTTTGTCGAACCGCCTCCCTGGTCGGTCCGCGTGACCAACATCTCGACAGAACCGATCTGGATCGTGGGCGTGCTGCCCGGATCCGAGGGACTGCGCTACCCCCTCTATCTGGTCGAGATCGAAGGCCCATCGGGACCGGTAGAACTCCGCTTTCCCGAGGGACTGGATATGGTGCGCGGCCTGCGCCCAGAGGATTTCGTCCGCCTGGCTCCTGGCGAAAGCTTCGATCCCCAACAAGGGCCGGGCTTTGTCCCCATCCAGTCCCTGGCCTGGTTCAAGCCCCGCGAACCCGGCAGATATCGGGTACGGCTCCGTCTGGACACCACGGCCGAGGACCCGCGTCTCTGGATGGGTCATACCTACGTTCGGGATCGGAGACGAGTCGAACAGTTGCTCCGTCTGGTTCCTCGCGTTGACATCCGATCCGACCCGGTAGAGTTCGAGTTTGAGGGAGAGGAACCCACGCCCGACCTGCCCATTCTCTGGGGTTGATCGAGGCCAGGCCGACAAAAGATGGCTGCGTACCAATGGCAACTTCCGCTCAGGACCACACAGCCCACGGTAGCGATTCAAGGGCGGCGGGACCTGGCCAGCTTGCTGGACCAGGACCTGAGCTTTCACCGCCAGGACAGCGGCTATGCTTCGCACAACCTCCACGCCTTCCCCGCCAAGTTCCCGCCGCAGTTGCCGCGCACCTTCATCGAGGGCCTGACCGATCCGGGCGAGGTCGTCCTCGATCCAATGGTCGGATCGGGAACCACCGTCGTCGAGGCTTTGCTGGCCGGACGTCAGGGGATCGGCTATGACATCGATCCCCTGGCGCTGCTGATCGCCAAGGTCAAAGTCACCCCGGTAGACCCGGTCGCCGTACTGGACCAAGCCGCCCAGATCCTGGAGAAGGCCAGCTTCGCCCTTCGCCACCAACGAGATGAATTGGTCAAGGCGTTGGAACAGCGCTGGAACCCTCAGACCCGCCAGTTCGTGGACTATTGGTTCGCGCCCGAAACCCAGCTAGAGTTACAGGCCCTGATCGCTGCTATCGAGGCGGTGGAACCACCTGATCTCAGAACCTTCTTTGAGGTGACTTTGTCCTCGATCATTATTACCAAGACCGGGGGAGTCTCTCTGGCCCTGGATCTGGCCCATAGCCGACCCCACAAGGCCAGGATCGTGATGGACCGGGATGGACAGATGGTCGAAGGCCAGGACCCGGCCGGGGATCGCACGCCCCGCAGCCGGTTGCTGATCAAGACATTGCGCCCGGCCCTGGACGAATTCGCCAAGAGACTGGCGCGAAACCTGGCCGGGGTGCAGACTTTTGGTTCGACCGGACCTCAACCCATCATTGCCGCCGGAAACGCGCAGGCTCTACCGCTGGCCTCCAGCTCGGTGGATCTGATCGTCACCTCGCCACCCTACGCTGCCAACGCCATTGACTATATGCGAGCCCACAAGTTCTCCCTGGTCTGGCTGGGCTATCCGATCTCTTACCTGGGCCAGAAACGCAAAGACTATATTGGCGGCGAGGCATTGACCGAGATGGGCTTTGAGCAACTGCCTGACATGGCAGCCGCCGTCGTAGAGGAGATTGCCGGGCTGGACGCGAAGAAGGGTCGGGTGTTGCATCGCTACTACTCGGAAATGACCCGGGTGCTGCGCGAGATGTACCGGGTCCTCAAGCCGGGCAAGGCAGCCCTGGTCGTAGTCGGCAGCTCTGTCCTGCGTGGCAGAGACACGCGAACCGAGATCTGTCTGGCTGAAATCGGCAGGGCGATCGGCTTTCAAGTTCCCCGTGTTGGAATTCGCGATCTGGATCGCAACCGACGCATGATGCCGGCCGGAGCGGAGGTCGACCTGGCATCTCAGATTCAACAACGCATGCATCAGGAGTTTGTCATCGGCCTCGAAAAGCCAGATGGCGATCTGGCGTGCGGCCGGCTAGACTTGAGAAAAGATCAAAACAAAGAAAAACCGCCGGCTTTTCAGCCGGCGGGAGGAACAGGTACCTGCGCCTCGATCCTTACGGAGTAATAAAGTAGCTGACCTGCACCTGATAGGTGATCTCCAGCTCACCAGGGCTGATCGGCCCACCACCGGCCACCGCAGCCCGCTCGACGACGGCCACAGGCACCGGAACAGCCCCGCCGCCGATCACTTCACTGACCGACAACACCGGCCCCAGCGTGACCCCACTCAGCTCGGCCAACGCCTCGGCGCGGGCCTTCGCATCGGCGATCGCCTTGGCCCGGGCCTCTGCCTGCGCTTCTTTTGGGTCCTCCAGGCTGAACGACACCCCCCAGATATTGTTGGCGCCAGCCTCGATCACCGCATCTAACACATCGCCCACCTTGTCCAGATCGCGGACGGTCACATTGACCATATTCGACACGCGGTACTGGATCTTGGCCCTCTCAGTCGAGGGCTCGGTGCTGACAGGCATCTCCGGAGGGCGCTCAAAGTAGATGCTATAGTTGGTCGTCTGGATGTCCTTCTCGGCAATGCCTGACGCCTTGAGCGCGGCGAGGATCGCCGTCATCTGGCTCTCGTTTTGCTGAACCGCCTCCTTGACCGTCTCGGCCAGCGTCTCTACTCCGATCGAGATACGGGCAATGTCCGGCTTGATCCGGGTCGATCCCTGACCGACCACGGTGATGGCCTGCGCCGGGTTGTACTGAACTTTCTCCGTGACCTGCGCCGCTGCCGGTCGCGCGACCTGCCCCCAGGCCCAGACTCCGGCCAATCCGATCGGGACCAGCAGGGCAACCGCTGTTGCGATAAGGATAACTCGCTTGAACATGTGGAACCTCCTCTATGTTGTCTCTTCGTGCGATCTGCACGCACTCCATAGACGCCGGGAGAGGAAAAATGGTTCCACTCCGGATATCACGCCCTCCCCAGTTCAACCAGATAACTCAGCAGCAACATCTGAAACACACGGCCCAGCAGAACAGCCTTCTCACCGGCCGATACCTGCGGATCGTGGACCGGCGCCAACAGCAACTGAATGGTTGTCCAGCGCTGCTCTGGCGGTAGCTCGGGCTGCTTTTCCTGCGAGGTGCGCCACAAGGCCTCGGCCAGGAACCAGGCCGCCTGGCTATGAACTACCTCCGTCTCCGCCGCCCAGGCCTTGATATACTGACGGCTGGCGGCCACCATCAGCCCCTCCCCCAGGCTTCCCAGCAGCAAGCGGGGCCAGAACTCCTCCGCTTCGGTGGCGACGAGGTTCTCCAGCGCCACCACCCCCACCGCCCCGATGTCAAGCCGGGACGCCAGCTCACTGTACTCCCGCGCGGTGAGCTTGCTCCGTAACTCGGTCAGGTACGCATGAAACTGCCCGGCAATTTCCAGGGCGCGCTCCACTGTCTGCCGCTGCTCTCCCCAGGCCAACAGCGTCCCTTGCAACGCCCGGAGTACCTCCGGACTGGGCTGCCGGAGGAGCGCAGAGATCAGATCCGAAATCTCTGATTGGGTCATGTTCTCACCTCAGGTCCACTCATCCACGGAACGATCACCACACTCGACAGATAAAGCCTTTCAGATAGGCCGATTCGGGAAACGTGAGCAGCACCGGATGGTCAGGGCCCTGAAACAACCGCTCCACGATCTGCACCGGGCGGTCCGCATCCACGCTGGCAGCGAATACGATCTTCTGGAACAGATCGGCGCTGACCAGCCCGGAACAGGAAAAGGTGATCAACCAGCCCCCGGGTCGCAACAGCTTCATCGCCAGCAGATTCAGGTCTTTGTACCCCCGGCTGGCATTCATCACCTGCGACTGCGACGCCGCAAATTTTGGCGGATCAAGGATGACCACATCAAACGTCCGCCCTTCATCCCGAAACTGGCGCAATACCTGGAACGCATCGCCGACGATCATCTCCTGGCCGGTGCATCCATTCAATGCCAGATTTTCCTCAGCCAGAGCCAATTCCTCGGCCGAACTCTCTACATGGACCACCGATCGGGCTCCTGCCCGCCCGGCATACACGCCAAACGCTCCCGTGTAGGCAAACGCATTCAGCACTTCGGCCCTGGCACAATAGGCGGCCGCTCGCCGCCGGTTCTCCCGTTGATCCAGGTAAAACCCGGTCTTGTGCCCGCGCTGGATATCAACCCAGAAGCGATGGCCGTACTCCTGGACCTGAATCCGTTCCGGCGGCTCCTCTCCCCAGAGAACGCCTCTCTCCAGGGATAGTCCCTCCTTCAGTCGGACCTCCGCATCGTCCCGGCCATAGATCCCCACCGGGGCCGGCCACCCCAATTCGCACAGACCGAGGGCGCTCGGATCGGCCAATAGGGCCACCAGCTCGTCTCGCCGCGCGGCCATACCTGCGGTCAGGCATTGAACGACCCAATACTCGCCATAGCGGTCCACGATCAGCCCCGGCAGGCCGTCCGCCTCGGCGTACACCAGGCGGAAGGCCGTCGTCGAAGGATCGGACCAGAGCCAGGCGCGACCTGCCAGCGCCCGCCTCAACCGGCGCCGCCAGAACTCTGTATCTACCACCTCCTCTGGGTCCCAGGTGAGCAACCGCACCACGATCTGGGAACGGCGATTCAGGTACCCCGTCGCCAGGTATTGGCCCTGACGATCCACGACGCGGACCAGGTCGCCGTCCTCGACGTCGGCATCCACATGGTCGATCGCACCCGAAAAAACCCACGGATGGCGGTTGCGGACCGGCTTGTCCCGGTCCCGCTTCAAGACCACCCGCGCTAATGGCTCCCGCACCGGTTGTTCCGCCCTCCTTTCCCTCAGGCAACTGGAAACTCAGGCCAGAGGACGCTCGTCCTCAGCCTCGACCACCGCCCAAAACCTGGCTCCTTCCCGCTCCAGGCGTACTCGTCCGCCCACCGCCTCGAACATTCGCTGAACTGCCCGCGGTGATCGAAAATGGCTGCGCATCAGCGCCAGTTTCTCACCAAAGGCGATCAACCACACCGGAATTCGCTCCACGTTTGGCTCTTCCATCACCAGTCGTCCACCAGGTGCCAGCACGCGTAACAGCTCGCACGCTGCCCGTTGTTGGTCTCGCAAATGATGAAACGCATCCACCACCAGGATGCGGGCAAAGGCTCCACCGACAAACGGCAGGTGCTCTGCCTCCCCACATACCACCGGCAATCCCTTGCGACGCGCCTGGCGCAGCATCCCCACCGACTCGTCCAGCACCACGATCTCGTCCGAGTCACCCCGTAGGGCCTGCGCCACCCGCCCTGTGCCTCCGCCCAGGTCCAGGACCCATCCGGCACCGGGCAGTTTCAAGAGGTCCCGCAATGGACCGGGGTCCACGGCAAAGAACCGGTCGTAAAACGGAGCCACCCAGGAAAAATGATCGAATATGGGAGACATTTTCTATCCTGTCCAATGTCCTATGCATTGTACAACCGAACGCCCATTTGTCAAGAGTCGTTGCCTCCGGCAACTCTCCCGTTTTCATGGTAAGAATCTGGACAAGCATCCCGCCACCTTGCAGAAGCAAGGGTGACGTGCTCGCCCACCCGGCATGCAAAAAGATCGGTGACCCTCGCGATCTTTGCTGCCATATCTTGACACCGCGGGTGTGATGAATATAATGACAAATGGATGACAATTGCCAAGTGTTTGACCACAAACACCTTGTTGGTCTTAAAGACATTCCGATATCTGGAGAATCACCTTCACCATGGAAAAACAACCCAACTCCCGCATGTGTTTCGTCTGTGGCATCGAAAATCCCATCGGACTCAAGCTATTCTTCTACACCGATGACAGCGGTCGCTGCATCGCCCGGTTTCGACCCCGCCCCGAGCACCAGGGCTACCCTGGCTACCTGCACGGCGGGATCATCAGCACCCTCCTGGACGTCCCAACTCAAATTCCTGTACACCCTGGCCTTCTCGCTGTATGACTGAGTATCACTGAACCTTGAGAAGATACACAGAGAAAACTATGGAAAAACAGCCCAACTCCCGCATGTGTTTCGTCTGCGGTATCGACAATCCCATCGGCCTGCACCTGGCCTTCTACACCGACGACGAGGGGCGGTGCATCGCCCGCTTTCGGCCCAAGCCCGAGCACCAGGGCTACCCGGGTCGCCTTCATGGGGGAATCATATCAACCTTGCTTGATGAGACTATGGGCAGGGTCCTGACTCATCGCAACGTGTGGGCCATGACCGGTCGCCTCGAGATCAAATTCAGCAAGCCAGTACCCTTGGACCAGGAGTTGATCATCATCGGCGAGCTCACCCGCAGTCGCTCTGGGGCCTATGAAGCCCGCGGCGAGATCCGGCTGCCCGACGGCACCGTGCTCGCCGAAGGCACCGGTCTCTACGTTCGCATCCCCGACGAAATGGTCAAACAGGCCAAGTCTGCGCTTGACTTTTGGCAGGTGGTGCCGGACTAACAGTTCGCCTTTGCCACATCCAGATCACGAACGCCCCTTGGCCTCTTCGCACTTGCCACAACAGGAAACGTAGGAAATGTGACCGCTAAGACCATTTCCTACGTTTCCTTGATTTCCTGTCTCTAACGCCAGATCGGCAGTATCCACAAGAAAAGCGTAGAAAACTCCGTCCAGGACATTTCCTCAGTTTCCCCACGTTTCCGCCCCACTGTGCTACCCTCTACGTATCTAATACATTGTGGAGGTAGCTCGATGGACGCAACCAAACAGCCCGCGCCGGAATTCAGGATCACTGCAGTCTGCACTATCACCGACCCGGCGGAACGGCAGCGACGGCTGGCACAGGTCTATCACCTGATAATAGCCCCCGGCCAGCAGAAGAAAGTCGTTGTTGAGACCGAGTCTGAAACCCTGGCCCAACCGACAGGCTGAGGGACAAGGGAACACCATGCCAGAGCAACCATATCATCCTTTGGGTCTCCTGGATGGCATCGAGGTGGGCGTGCAGCCGACGCTCGATGGGCAGCACATTCTCATCCAGCACAGCGATTTGGGCCAACGCCTCGCTTGTCTGCTCGCCTTTGGCCAGGCAGACATCGTCCGGCGAGAAGACCCAACCTACTGGCACATCGCCCACGACCGACGGGTGGACCGCCTGCTGGTCGAGCTCATTGACCTGTTGATCTCCATCCGGTACGCGCACCCGGCCATGGTCCAACTGGAAATAGAGTTGGGGTCCGCATCTCCGTGAAGTCGCCCCTGCCACCATCCTACGTCAACACCCCGGTGGCCATCGCCTACTCTGAGGTCGACGACGCCCTCATTGTGACCATGACCCGCATCCTGGGTCTGTGCTGGGCCTATGACTATGAGCGGACGCCGACCCTGACGCCCGAGCAGGTGGCCGAGTTGATCAGCCGCCCACGCAGCACCCTTTACCGGCATCTGAAGCAACTCCGCGAGATGCAGTGGATCCGCGTCGAACAGACCGGACGGCGGATCATCATCCGCCCCATCGTCAACCGCAACGTTGAACCGCTGGAGAGGGAAGCAAAGAGCATAACAGAACCGACCGATGATCCGGCTCCCAACGAAGCGCTGCTGCAGGCCCTGGTCGAGGCCGGGGTCGAGAATCCCAAACGAAGCCAACTTGCCCGTCTCGACATCGACCCGCTGTGGGTGCACGCCTGGCGCCTGTGGGCCAGGCATCCCCACCGTCAGGGACTGACCAACCCCATCGGCAACATGATCCTGAAGCTCGAAAGCAGGGAGCCGCCTCCCGGTGAGTTCCTGCGGGCCGCCGAGGAGCAGCTTCGGCGGAGAGAGTGGATGCGGGAGCAGGAAGAGAACGAGTCCCATGACCCGGACGAGGACGACCCGCCTGAACCGGAACCCGACCGCGTGCCCGCCGAGGCCCACCGGCTCTGGGCTAGATGTCTCGGCGAGTTACAGTTGCAGATGACGCGGGCCACGTTCGACGCCTGGCTGCAGGGTAGCCGGGTGGTCAAAGCCGACGATGGCTGTCTGACCATCGCCGTGCGGCATGCCCATGCCGTGGACTGGCTGCAGAACCGCCTGCTGCCGGTCATCCAGCGGACTGTGGCCCGACACGCTGACGACACTGTAAAGGTCACATTCGTCGCCGGGACGTAGCTTCTCATCCACAGTGAGGGGAAGCAGACCCGCCTGCACGGGCATCGAGTGGCCCTGGCGATTGATACGGATCCTGGCCTTGAACTGCGTTGGGCCTGGATGGCCGTGCCAGATGCTGCCATGCAGTCGAACCTGTTTGTTCCACTCCCGCCCGTGGGATGGAACGCCCGGTCGGTCTCACGCATAAGACGAGTTCGTTCGATCTGTTGTTGATCTTCTGATCCTGTCTCAGCCAGCGATGACCAGACAACAACAGATGCGAGGCCTTGTGTTTTCGAGTCGGTCCCACGGGTGAGACGGTAAGCCCGGGCAGCGATCCGTGAGCGAACTTCACCGTGCTACAGGCTGAGTATCGGGAAACAGAAGGGATAGAGCACCCATGGCCCAGCCATTGACCTCTGAAGAGAAATCCTGCAGGGCAGCAGGCAAAGAGTTTCGTCTTTCCAGGCGCGAGACGGAGATCCTGGCCCTGGTGGCTCAGGGCGCAAGCGACAACGAGATCGCCATCCAGCTCTGCCTGTCCGCCAAGACGGTGTCGTGGTATGTCAAGGAGACCCGCGCCAAGCTCGGCGCCCGGTCCCGAGCCCACGCCGTGGCCCTGGCACTGCGGCATGGCCTCCTCTCAGGGACATCCATACCAGGCCAAGAGCCTTGATCGCGTCGGCGCAGCCCGTCGCCGATTGTCGTCCATTTTCTCCGGGCACAGCCAACAACGCTACCGCGTTGGGGTGCATGGCAGTCAGGGAACAGGCTGCCCAAACCAAAATCAACCAAGGAGGTGTGACATGTTCCACAGAATCACGATCATCGGTTTCGTCGGCCAGCCGCCGCAGATGCGCTACACCGAGGACGGCACCCCGGTCACCAACTTCTCCGTTGCCACCCGCCAGATCGTGTCCAAGGAGCGGGTCGCCGGTTGCCCGCAGGGCTGGAAGGAATCGCTCAACGGCAAGAACTGGGAACTCACGACCTGGTTCAGGGTGACGTGCTGGCGCAAGCTGGCCGAAGCCGCGAACAACTTCCTGGAGAAGGGCCAGCAGGTGTTCGTGGAGGGTGAACTGCGCGGCGATGCGGTGGACGGCAACCAGAACCCGCGCATCTGGACCGGGAACGACGGCGAGCACCGGGCCAGCTACGAGGTCACGGCCCGGACCGTCAAATTCCTGGGCAAGCGCGAGGGCAATGGCGGGGCGCCGGTGGGTGAGCCGCCGCCCGGCGGGGAGGATGATGATTTGCTCCCATTCTAGAAGCGCTTGAACCCATCACAACTGAATAGCATGCCACCGCAGGCCAGCCGCCACCTACGCAGAAGATGAGTCTCTGGAAAAATCCAGGGGCTCATCTTTTTCGGCGCAGCGCTATTCTCCTAATAAGGCATCACGGACTGCATAGTAGGCCGGTTTTGGCCGGAATTGCTTGTCGAACATCAGTGGGTCCGCATTCGGGAGCTTCACGCACCACCATCTATCGGTACACGTAATCCAGGAAGTCGAGTCCGATATGCCCCAGGTAGCAAAACTCTTGCACACGCCCGACTCGAGACAGGCCTCCATCATATCGCGGTATACCTTGGCTTCCAGGTCCCATCTCTCTTTCTGAGAGCCCTGAATGCTCTGCAAATTCACGTCGAACTCGGTGATGTAGATGTCCACACCTAGCTCGGCGAACATCCGCATCGTCTCGATCACTGCGGCCTTGTCGGGAAGAATCTGGCTGTTCCATGGAAGCAGGAGGTGCATTTGCATGCCGACGACGTCAATCGGAACACCCTTCGACTTGAGATCCTTGACGGTGGCGTACATCCTGTCGATGACCCGCGTGGTTCCTTCATCCTGAGGGCTCTGGTTATTGTCGTCGTTGAAAATCAGAATCGCCCCGGGATCTGCCTCCTTGGCTGCCCGGAACGCGATCTCGATGTACTCGGGGCCTATCTTGTCGTTCCAGAAATCGGCGCCGTTCCAGAACGAGCGGCTGCCCGCCTCGTTGGCGATGCTCCACTCGGCGACTCTGCCCTTGTAGTGGCCGACCACCGTTCGGACGTGCTCCCGGAGGATCTGGATATACTCGTCACGGGAGAAGTTCGACTTGAGTAGCCAGTCTGGCACGGCTTTGCTTTCGATTGCACCCCAAACCAGATGAGAGGCACGCACCTGCCAGCCGCAGCGGATTATCCAGTCCACGAGATTGTCCATGCGTTCGAAGTTGTACTGGCCCCTTCCTCGCCAGAAGTCTTGCGAGCTGAACTCAGAGAGGATCGCCACATCAAAGTCCTTAGACATAATCTCCCAATATTTGGGATTCCTAGCCCACCACCAACTGAACTCCGTGCCGACGGTGATCCCCCTTTTCTTCGCCAGCGGTCGTAGGCCGATTGGAGCGGCCGTAGTGCCGCTCGTGGCAGATTTGCCGGAGGGCGCCTTTTCCACGGATAGAGCGCCAATGGTCAGCTTGGACTTGGGGGAGGTAACGCACCCGATATACACGGTGGCCTGAGGGAATAGGCCTTGAGGGAGCTGAAGTCCGAGGCGAGTGACGTCAACAGTCCGGAACTTCCGGTTGTTGCCGTCAATGACACTGAACGCCCGGCCATTGGGGTCCGAAAAGATCAGGGACACGACCTGGCTGTCTGGAAGTCCAAGGTCGATGTGTTTCGGTGCTTCGACAACTCCGTCATGAATTTCAATGTAGAGCTTGTGGCCATCTGTAGCAATATCCAGGCGCCGGATGCCTTTCCACCACGGCCCAGTCGTGACGTTGGGACGATCCTGGAGTTTGAGTGAACCGAATTGTCGATCACTTGTATGCAACTTGACCGTGACCCTGAAAGCGGTATTGAAAGTGAACGGCCGGCCATGGTAGTCATAATACCCGTTGTGGCCGGTGTTATTAATCGTGATCACATCATTCTTGAGCGCAGCGGCCGGATCGAAGAAGTTGGGGACAACGTCCACGGGCTGCCACGGAACTGCATCGACCTCCAACTCAGGCAAGGAAGACGGCAATGCGCCGATGTCCTTCTTGAGAATGAACCCGGTTTGGGGCTGTTCGCCAACCCTGGCCTGCACCTGCACAAAGTCACCGAACGTCGCCAACAGTGTCAGGTTCGTGCCAGCCTTCAGAGTTGCGATGGTCTTGTATCCCTGAAGTGCCGGCCCGGCATACAGGGTCGTCTTCTGCGCCAGCGAGCTCGTCGGCATGGCTGTCGCCGTGGGTGTGGGTGTCACAGTGGCAATGCCGGAACCCTCGCGACTCTCCGGCATCAAGAGCACGCCGCCGACGTAGGGCAGATCGACTCCAGCCACTTCAATGGCCTGGTAGGTGCACTGCCCATCAGGCGGCGAAGCCGTCACCAGCGGCAGCTCCTCCGCCACGGTTTCTTTCAACGCATATCCGTAGTGGCCCAGGCACCAACGCAGCCACTCGGCGCGCACCTTCCCATCCGTCACTTCAGCGGGCGCGCAGAGCAGGCGCTGATACGCGGCAAAGCGGTCCACGGCGCAAGGCGGCAGGGGAGTAGGGGTCGGCGTCGGCGTTGTCGTCAAAGTGGGCGTTGGCGTGGCCGTGGGTGTTGGGGTGAACGATGCTGTGGGAGTAGGAGCGTCGGTTACAGCAGGCGTCAACGATGGCGGGACCAAGGTAGGAGTCGGCCCCGGCCCACAGGAGGCCAGCAGCAGGGCCAGGGCTACGAACAGGCTTACACAGGGAAACAGTTTGCAGTTCATCGTTTCTCCTCACTGCTCTGACTCCAACAGCAACGATCGAGGCCCAATCGCCGTGCCTAACCTTGGGGGTATAGCTCTTTGAACGTATATAGTGATGACAGTTGGCCAGCCTTTCGGTGCTGGCCAACTGCAATCCAGCTTCAGTGCATGGTGATGACTACCACACTTTCTGAGAGTCTGTAGCACACCCGGGCAACTCTGTCAAAAGAGACTGTTATGCTTCCCCCGCTTTGAGCAGTACCTCCTGATACACCCGGTCGCTCATCCGGAAATCGGTCTGCCTCAGTTCATCCAAGAACGGCCTGACCGCGGAGATCAGACCTGCTTTCCTGGCCATCAGAAGGATGCCCAACGTACCCGTCATACGCAGTCCAATGAGGCGCGCCTTTCTGCGAGCCAGCCTGTCGTCCAGCAGTACATACCTGGCGTTCAGTTCCTGAGCCAGGACAATGGCTTCGCTCTCGCCCGCGTCCAATGTCTCACGCAAGAGATCGACCGCCAGCCGATCCTGAACCTGCGCAGCCCTGAGCCACTCCGCTTCCCTCACCTCAAGGCTGCCCGGTTCCCCTTCGCCGTGCATGACCACCTCGTCGTAAACGGCCTGGGGGATGAGGATCTGCTCAAACAGGGCTTTGAGCAGATCGAGTTTGCCTATGGCCGCCAGGGAGATGAGTGGGCCGGCGTTTGCAACTACCATCTCAGGAAGATCTCTCTTGCTGCCACTCATCGAAGGTCCGGAATTCCTCTTCCAGCTCTTCGTCCGAGTAGTCGAAGTAAGGTATGCCTTTTCGCGCCAGCAGTCTGATGAACTCCCTCTTTCGGAGACCCATCAATTCGGCTGCTTTGCCGGCCGAGATCCTCTGTTCCAGGTACAAACCCAGTACCGAGAATTCCTTCATCGCCTCGACGGCCCTATCCCTGGAAAACCCCAACATCGAAAACAGATCTTTGGATATGGCTACCTCCAGTACCATCGTCTCCATCGCTACCTCCAGATACCGCGCACTTGGACCAGCATCGCCTGGCTTCTCTCTGCGCACCCTGATTGTAGCATATCCTGGCATCCCGGTCAAGCGCCCGCCAACACAAATGTGCGTTAGTAATCAGCATTCATTGGTGACTTGTCGTCCATTTTCCTGTAGCGGGGCCGGAGAAGGGGACGAAGAAAACGCTACCGCGTCCGGGTGCGTGGCGGTCCACGACCGTCGAATCCACTCTGTCTGGAGGTGTCCCATGTCTCACACTCAGTACCGCGTCTTCTGCGATGGGGGCTGCCTGGGGAACGGCGCCCCACAGGCTCAGGGATTTGCCTCGTACTTGCTGGAGTCCCGCACAGGCCAGCGGCAAATCGTCCGCCTGAGCAACCTGCCCGGCGTTACCGCCAACAACAAAGCCGGATACGTTGCCCTCATCGCGCCCTGGTCGACCTGCGCGGGCGGATCGAGCGGGCAGGCAAGAGCCGGCGCAACTACAGCGTGATGGTGCACACCGATTCCCAACTGCTGGTCGGCCAGTTGAGTCAGGGCTGGCAAATCAAGGCCGCTAACCTGCGCCCTTTGGTGGACGAGGCAACGACGCTGAGCCAGACCTTCGGCCGCTGTGACCTGGTTAAGGTCCCGCGCGACAAGACCTGCCGTGAGTTGGGCCGAAGGGTCATGCATGTGCTCGGCCACTAACCAGGAGCCTGATCCCTTCATCGGGATCAGGCTCTTCTTTTTTGAAACCTTCGCATCTTGACTGTTGCAGCCTTTTTCTCCCTCGCGAAAAACCTACCTTTTTACCGGATTGCTTTTCGCCCCCGGTTGTGGTTCAATCGGGCAGCGAACGAGCGGACATGATGGTGGACAAGCCAGCCATCAACGCAGCGGAAGACTCTACGCTTACCGTCTTTGTAGGCGCGCACATCCCGCTTCGGTTGTACCATCTCCTGGTCGAGGAGGCAGAGGGAGCGAGGGTGTCTCGCAGCGAGATCATCCGGCAAACGCTGGCCGACCGGTACGACCGGCCGGGACCGGGCAGGGAGGAGAGGCATGATGAATCGTAAGAACTCGAGGTGGGCCGCGCTCGTGGGATTCGCTCTGCTGGCCGCACTGGCCCTCTCGGTCGTATCTCCCGGCGCGGCCCACGCCGCTCCTCTACAACTCCCGCTGCCCGGCTGGCTGCAGGAGATGCTCAATCAGCTCGAAATCGCCCTGATCAAGACCCTGCAGGACACGGCCCGCGTCGGCGGGGTGCTGCTGTGGGGCGTGCTCAAGGTCTGCGGCCTGGTCGGCCTCTTCGGCGACGACTTTTCGGCGCTCTTTGGTACGGTGGTCACCGAGGCGCTCAATGCCGTCATCACCGGCTCGGTGCACTCTCTTGTCCGCGGCAGCCTGATGGTCAGCCTAGGGCTCTTCGGCCTCAGCTTGCTGGCCCGCCCCTTCTGGCCCGACCTCAAGCTGGTCTCCTTCCAGCGGGCGGCCATCTGGGGCATCGTCATCCAGGCCTACCTGCTCAACGCGCCCGACATCTACACCGAGTTGGAGACCTGGCGGGTGGACCTCTCCGAAGAGGTGTCCAGCGCCGTATCGACCGGCGCCGTCCCCGGCTGCTCGGGCAGCGTGGTGGAAGTGCTGCTGTGCATCACCGGTACCAGCCCGGCGGAGGTTCTCGCCCCCAGCCTGACGGCGCTCCCGGACCAGATCCCCTACGGCGGCAGCGAGAGTGTGCACGACCTATACAACCACTGTGTCTACCACCCAGCCGCGCTGTACGGCGAACCCGCCTGTGACCCGGATCATCCCGTCGGCGACCCGTGGGATGTGCTGGGCTATGCCCAGGACGCGCTGGGCGTGCAACTCCTGGCCTTGGTCATCGCCCTGCTGATCCTGGCCTACGGCGTGCTGCAGATCGCCCTGGGTCTATCGGCGGGCATGATGTTCGTGCTCTTCCCGGTGGCGGCCATCTTTGCCTTCTACCTGCCGCTGGAGAGCTTTCCGGCCGGCGTGATCCGCAACTACATCCATATCTTTCTGAAGAGCATCGTACTGCTGACGCTGGCTGGGGTGGTCATCCGCCTCTTTTCCGTGGCCACCGGCAGCCTGGCGGCCATGGCCGCCGTGGCGCTGGTCGATCTGCTGCTCTGCCTGGTGATGGCCAAGGAGGCGCTCACCAGCCTCCTGAGCAGCGTCAGCTTCATCGGCAGTTCGGTGAGCAGCCTCGGCGCCGCCTTTGGCCTGAGCGGGGCTGGAGGTGGAACGACCACCCTGGCCAGCCCCGAGTCGCGGCTGGCGGCGTCGCTGATCGGCGGCGGGGCGGTGACGCAGACGTTGATGGGAGCGCCCCATCCCTACGGCGGCCCCCAGGGGACCACCCTGCTGGGCACCGCTGGAGCAACTCTGAGCGCACCAGCCACCACCGCCCGGGCGGCACTCCAGGCAGCGATGGCCGCCACGACCGGCGGCGCCGGAGCCATCGTCGGCGCACTGGCTGCCGCCAAAGGCACCGATTACGGCAGCCTGGCGTTGATGGGCAACACGGCGACGAGGGTGCTGGGCCAGGAGGCGGGTTGGGGGTTCGTGACCGGGGCGGGCCTGGCCGCAACGAGACAGCTACTCACAGGCAGAGATACTGGTGTCGAATCGGCAGCCAGGCCCTCTGGATCGCCCCCGACCGCACCTGCCCAGCCTTCGTCTCTCCTGGTGCCGATCCCACCCGCAGCGGCTTCCACGGCGACGCCCTCGGCGTCAGGGAGCCGGCCGACCGTCACCCCAGCCGATCCGGACAGCGGGGCGCCAGCCACGGCCGCTCCTCTCCAGGGTCTGCTCCTGGGAGACCAGGCCACCGACCTTTCGGGCTGGTCGCAGCCAAGCGCCGCTCAGATCCGGCAGGCAGCGGCCAAGCTGGAGCCTGTCTCGCCCGACGTGGAGAACGCTGTCTTTGACCTGGCCGCAGCCGGCCACAGGCAGGCAGTGCGGTGGCAGCAGGAGGGTCGCTCGCCCACCCTGCCAGATGGCAGCCTCGATCCGCAACTCGTCGAGGAGGCCGTTCAGCAACAGCCGGAGGCAGCAGCCGTCCTCGTGACAGAACAGGCAGCCGCCAACCTCCCACCCGACGAGCGGCTGAGCATCGGCGAGGCGGTGGCTCTGGGGGTGACGACCCAACGCACTATCGCGGCGAGGCAGGTCCGCCAAGGATTTGCCCGAGCCATCAAGACGGCGGGCCAGGAGGGAGACCTGGACACCGCTCTACAAGGCGAACTGGGCATCGGCGCGGAGGCCGCCTTTGGTCAGCGGGCAGAGCGAGTCAAGGAAGTGGCGCATCAGATGCAGCAGGCCGGGCTGGCCAACGATCTGGGCCGCCAACTGGTCGAGACGGTCGGGGAGAGCCTGGAACGAAACCCGCGGCTCACCCCTCAACAGTTCCGGGAGGGAAGGCTGGCCCGCATGCGCCAGTGGGACCGGACCAGCGGCGACCCGGAGACCACCGACCGCGTCGTCGAGGGGCTCATCGGCCTGGGGGCCTTCACTGATGTAACCGTGAAGGAGATCCCCAGGCCGCCTGCGTTGCCCACCGAGCCACCGTCGACCACGTCTGCAACAACGGTCCCGTCCGCACCATCTGCGCAGACGTCCGCCAGGCCGACCTCACTGCCCGCCGAGCAGTACGACCCCGACCTCTTTGAACGGCTCCGCACCTGGCGATTGAAGACGGCGCAGCAACAGGGGCAGAAGGCGTTCTACGTCTTTCCCGACGCCACACTGCAGCGCATCGCCGCCGCCCAGCCGCAGACAGCGGAGGAACTGGAGACGATCAAGGGCGTTGGTCCCAAGAAGCTGGAGAGGTACGGCCAGGCTGTGCTGGACATCACCCGCCGGGAAGCGGAGGAATCGCAGACGAAGGATCAGGAGGCATGAATCAAAAGACAAGATCCAAGACCGAAGTGATGAGCAGTAGGGAGACAAAGGGCGAGGGAAGAAAAGGCAAAGCGCGAAGGACATTGGGGGCAGCGGGGTGTCTGGTCCTCTTGGTCCTCCTGTTCATTCTTGCCTCCTGCTTGCTGGCCTCGTGCCTGCTGGCCCTGTCCAGCCAGGCGCAGGCCCCAGGCCCCGACCCCTACGAGCCCGATGACCCCGGCACCGGGGACCCCCCGTGGATCGCCAATGGAGAGGTGCAGCAGCGCTCCTTCTACCCGGACGGCGACGTGGACACCGCCCGGTTCCGGGTCAAGGCCGGACGCTGGTACGACGTCCATACCCAGAGCCTGGCACCCCTGGTGGACACCTTCCTGAGGGTTGAGATTGCAGGCGTGATATACGAAGACGACGACGGCGGCACCGAGCCGCTGGCCTCGCGCCTCACCTTCCAGGCCGCAGAGACCACCGATGCCTTCATCACCATCGCCACTACCCAAGGGGTGTACAGCACGACCCAGACCTACGAGCTCTACGCCGCCGTGGTCCCCGCTCCGACGAACACGCCGCCGCCTACCTCTACGCCCAGGTCTACCCAACCCCCACCGCCGACCGCCACCCCGGCCAGGCCGATCATCAGCTTTTCCGCCACGCCCGACCGAGTGGAGAAGCCGGGCGACTGTGTCACGCTGCGCTGGCAAGTGGAGCGGGCGGCCGAGGTCTACCTGGTCCATCCCAACGGCAACCAGGAGGGGGTCACTGGTCAGGACGAGCGCCAGGTATGCCCTCTGGAGACTAGCGTCTACGCGCTCAAGGTCCATGCCCCGGGCGGCAACGAGACAGTCGAAGTGGAGGTGACCGTACCTCCACCCACCCCCACGCCAACTCCGAAGCCCACGGGGGCAGCCGGCAGTGGCGGGAGTTCCAAAGCCGAGAAGGGAACCGTCCACGTCGTGGTCTTTGTCGACGAGAACCGCAGCCAGGCCTACGACCCCCAGGAGGGCGTGCTCGGCGCGCTGGCAACCCTCATGTCCCAGGCTGACCCCAGCCACCTCTGGTCCGCCGCAACGGACGAGCAAGGTCAGGCCCACTTCCCCAAAGTCCCAGCAGGCAGCTACATCCTGCTCATCCCCCACCTGGGCTACGCCGAGGCCGTCACCTTTCGGGGCGAGGGCCTGACCCTCGACGTCCTGGTGCCGCCGATCGAGTTGCCATCCCGCATCCCGTAGGAGGTCCCTCAGCATGAAAACCGAAGAAGAACGAGAGCGGATCGAACAGCATTATCGCCAGGCAGTGGCCTCGGCCCGGTCGGACGAAGAGGAGCTGGCCATCGCCCAGGAGCTGTTGGAGAAGGCCCAGCGGGGCTTTGTCGTGGACGACAGCGGCGAGGACCTGATCTACGCCAGCGACCCCAACCTGCCGGTGGACGCCGAGTTCCTGGTGGATGAAGGGGCGTTGCGCCAGCAACGCCTGCGCAAGGTCGTGCCCATCGCTGGCGCATTCCTCGTCGCCCTGCTGGCTCTTTTCCTGGTCTACGGCGGGAGCTCCACCTCAACTCCGACGCCAACACAGACAGCCACAGCTCGCGTCTGGATCTCGATCCCGACGCAGACCCTGACCGCCACCCCGACGTCCACACCCACCGCGAGCCCGACTGCCACCACAACGCCCCTGCCCACCTGGACGCCGACGCCGCTCCCGCCCGAGGAGGTCAGGGTCAAGCCCCAGCCGTTCAAGCTGGAAGAAGGGGCAGTCGTGCCAATATCCCTGGAGGTCGCCGGGCGGTACTTCCCCGTCGTGCCCACCGGCCTGCGGGACGGTTATTGGGCTTACCTGACCGAACCCGATCAGGTCTCCTGGCTGGCAGGCAGCACCGTCAACGTCATCCTCGGTCTGCCTTTCACCGAGGAGAACCTGGACCTGTTGGCCTCCACGCTGACCCTCAGTGACACCCTCACCTTGCGCAACAACGTCGCCGGCATCCATCGCTACCAGGTGGTCGAACGCCGCCAGGTGGACGTCTTTGCCAACGAAGTCTTCCGCCAGCGGCGGGCCGGGCTGACCCTGGTCCTGCTCGGCGGCAATGAGGAAGGCCCCAACCGGCGGCTGGTCGTTTGGGCCAGGTCGGTCGACGGCGAAGAGGAGGTGATCGCCACCGACAAAGACTGATGGCCCTACTCTCTGTCTCTATCACGCGAAATGAAGGAGGAAAAAGACGAATGACCGGTATTCCGATCCTGGACACCATCCTCAACCTGATCATGCAGCACCGCCTGGGCATCGCCATGATGGGCCTGGCCGTGATCGCTGTGGGGCTGCTGGCGCGGCCCATCGCCCCCGAATGGTCGGCCCACAACCGCACCGCCGTGGCCACCATGGTCATCGGCGGCATCATCCTCATCCTGCTGCCCACCTTGGCCGCTGCCATTGTGGGGACCTAGCCATCAGCCATCAGCTATCAGCTATCAGCCCAGGGTGCCTGCCGACCGCTGATAGCTGATGGCCAACAAGGAGCGAGCGATGTACCAAGTTCCTTCCGAGTTCATCCGGCAGAAAACGACGGTGGTCTGGTTCGTCACCGTCGAGCACGCCGTTGCCGCCTTTGCCGGTTACCTGCTGGCCGAGGCGCTGGGGGGCAGCACGTCAGCCATCGTCATCTGTGTGGCCCTGGGCCTGGCCGTGACCACCGTCAAAGTCCAGGGCCTGACCCTCTACCGCTTCCTGCCGCTGCTTGTCGCCTACCTGACGCGCAAAGTGACCGGCGACACAGTCGAGCCCGAAGAGGGACCGGCGGCCTTGCCCCAGGTCGCAGTGACCATCCGCGACGCCGAGGGTCGGCCGGTTCTCTACCAGGAGAAGAGATGACATGCAAGGACTCACCTTCCGCGTTGGCTCGTTTGACCTGACCAAATTCTCCGAGGGGGAGCTGTGGGCGCGGATGAACCAACTGGCCCGCTTCTACGCGACGCTTTCCGCCAACTTTCGCCTGCTGGCCCACTCGCGGCCCTACCCCCTCGACGAGCCGCTGGAGCGGATCAAGACGATGATGGCCACCGCCCAGGACCCGCGGGCGCGGGAGCAGATCGCCGCCTACCGCCGCTTCCTGGAGCAGATCATCCAGTCAGCGTACCTCAAGGACGCCGACTACTATCTGGTCCTTTTTGCTGAGGAGAAAAAGACGCCCCAGGCGGTGGCCAACAGCCTGGCTGCCGGGTTACACCTGCCGGTCCAGCCAGCGCACCTGCCGGCCCTCATCGCTGCTACCTACCAGGAGACGCCGGCGCACATCCGGCCCCTGCGGCAAGGGTTACCCTACCTGGCCTTCCTCTACTCGTACGACCTGCGGGGGCAGCTCAGCTTCGGTACCGTGACCAGCTTCCTCCAGTTGGCCTGCCCGTTGTCGATCGCCGTCGACGTGAAGACGATCCACCCCAACCGGGCGGTGCGCACCTTGCAGCTGGCCTACAACAAACTCAGGGCCGACCTGCTGGGCCGCGGTGGCAACGAGGCGCCCGACCCGGAGAAGGACCAGGCCTACCTTGACGTCCAGGCCGCCCTGCACGCCGTGCAGCACGAACGCTACGGGCTACATCAGGTGGTGCTGGCCGTGGCCGTCGAGGGCCGTAGCCGAGAGGAGCTGGAGCACCACGTGGAGATGGCGACCTCGACCGCCGCTCGCAACCAGGTCTACCTCCGTCCCGCCTGGCTGCACCAGTTCGAGGTGCTGCGGCTCTTCACCGCCGACCCCACCCCGGACAGCATCGCCCCCGAGGCGCGCAACCTGCTTTCGCCCGGTGTCGCACTGCTGTCCCCCTTTGGCTACGAGGTGCCCAAGAGCACCGCCGGGCCGTTCGTGGCCATCAACCGCGCCACCGGTTCGCCGCTGTGGCTGGACAAGTTCAGCCTGCCCGCCTACAACGAGGTGGTCCTGGGCCGCACCGGTTCGGGCAAGACCTTCATGGCCGGCCTGCGGGCCTACCGTGAGCGGATGTTCAGCGTGCAGACGGTCTTTCTCGACCCGCAAGGCAACTTCCGCCGGGTGACCGAGGCGGTCGGCGGGCGGTACAACTTCCTGCGGCTGGGCGAGGGCACCGCGCTCAACATCCTCGACGTCGTCCACGACCACGCCGCCGCCCAGGTGTCGCACGTGGTGGTCCTGCTGCAGTCGCTGCTGGGGCGGGACCTGACCATCGGCGAAAAGGCGGTCGTGGACCGGGCGCTGTTGGATCTCTACCACCATCGTCAGGTCCGCACCGACGACTTTCGTCCCGAGCAAATGCCGAGGTTGGAAGATCTGGCTCTTATCCTGAAGGGGGATGCGCCGCACCTGGTGGCCGACCTGGAGCGGTTCGTCAGCGGCTCGTTGGCCCATGTCTTCAACGCCCACACCACCCTCAGCCTCGACCTGGACCGCCGCTACCCGATTGTCACCTTCGACCTATCCGACCTGGAAGGTGAGTTCCAGCCGACTTTTCTCTTCGCCCTGCTTTCCTCCGTCGAGCGGGTGATCCGCCAACGGCGGGGGGAACAGCAGCCGACCAACATCGTCGTCGACGAGTTCGGTGTGTTGTCCGAGATCCCAGCCCTGGCCCAGGCAGCGGGGTTGCTGGCCAAGCGGGTGCGCGCCTGGAAGGTGGGCATCCAGTGCCTGGACCAGAACTGGAGCACCTTCGACACCCCGGCCGGACGCCGTATCCTCGAGAACGCCCTGGTGAAGGTCGTCATGCGCGTGGATGAGACGGCTGCCCCGGCCATCGTCGAGAACCTGGGACTGACCGGCCACCACGCCGAGGTGATCCTCAACGCCGGGGTGGGAGAGGGCATCCTGATCGTCGAGAGCAAACCCTACCACGTCTTTTTCCAGGCGTCCCGCTCCGAGGTCGAGATGCTGACGCCCTACACCCAGACCCTCAGGAGGGAACAGACATGACCAGACGCAGAGTCCGATCTCATGGCCCGCAGACCCTGGCCACCCAGGCCCAATACCTGCTGAACCAACGCCGCCTCAAGCTCTGGATCCCGTTCCTGGAGGCCAAGATTGCCGAGCTTCAAGCCCGCATCCAGGAAAAGGGCAGCGGCCAGGCATAGGATGGCGCTGCGTGCCTTCATCCGGCTGCTGGCCCTGGCGCTCGCCACCGTGCCGCTTTCGTTTCTGCTCTGGGATGGTACCGGTCCGCTCCCAGCGCTTATCGGGCTGGGTCTGATGAGCCTCTCCTTGCTGTACCTGCGGTGGCTGGCGGGTGGGGGCAACCTGACCCGCTGGCAACTGCGCTATCACCTCACGCCCGAAGACGACACCGGCCGTCTGGAGGAGCTGCTGCACTTCTTGGCCCAGAAAACGGGGCACCTGGTCGTGGAAGCCAGTGGGCAGGGGCTCTTCCTGGAGCTGCCGGCAGCCTTCGACCGCTACGTCGAGGCGCAGCTTCCCAGGGCGCTGCCCGAGCTGAGGCTGGCCAGAGACAGATCCACCAGCAAGAACCAGAGAGGCCGTTCTTCTTTTTTCTCCGTAGGCCTGCCCGATGGCAACCTGCTCGGTTGGGCCACAGAAGGGGAAACCAGGCAGATGCGTTTACACATCCACCCTGGACCATACGTCACGCTCCTGGCACAGACAGATGGAGTTCGCCCGCCGGGCCATTGGATACGAATTCGCCTGCCTCAGAGGTTCTGGCAGCGCCTGCCGCTGTGGGACGAGCTGTCGGCTGGCGTCCGGCTCAGCAGCCTGTTGCCACCGACGGGCAATGGTGCCGTCTACTCCAGCCGCTCGCACCTGCTGCAACTGGCCCTGCCGGACAACTATGCTACAGAGCCAACGGGCAGAACCCTTGGTCAGGCTTCTGACGGTCGCCTGCTGACACTCGGCTACGGTGTCCCGCTCCATACTGTCGGTGCGCCTGTTCCCTTCCTGGTTCGCCTCGCCCTCGACGACCTGGCGACGGGACGAGCCGTCGTCATCATCTCACCCCACCGCCGCATCCTTGAGCGCATTGCCCAGCGGGCTGGGGACACGCCCATCCACTGGCTGGATTCACAGAACAGCCACAGGTCAGCCCACTTGTCCATCGTCAGCGCCGCGCAATGGGCGACCACCGACATCGATGCGACCGTGCAGTCTATGCAGACTTTTCTGGCTGACCTGGGCCTTGACGTTGACCTGCCCCACGTCGGCGAGTACACCTATCGTCTGCTGCATGCCCTGGCCGAGTACGCTCGACAAACGGGACAGGACCTGACTTTCACCGACCTCCACACCTTCAGTCAGAGCACCCAGGCTCTGAGAGCTTTCCTCGCGGAAGCACAGAACGCAGCCAGTGACTCTGCTCGGCAGCTTCTTGCCCGCCTCGATGACGACGCAGGCTACGTACAGGCAGTGACCATCCTGTCCGCCATCCGCACCGCACTCAAGCCATTGGGAGCCGGAGCACTCCGTGACCTGTGCCAGCCGCCATTCCTGAACGCCAGCCAGGTGTTGCAGGAAAAGAATCTGCTCCTTGTCCCGATGACGAATGTCGACTTTCCCGAGCACGACCGCCTGCTGAGCGCCATGCTCGACCTGACGCTCAACCGCGTCCTGACCAACTGCAGCCACTTGAGCCTGTCTCTGCACCTGCATGATCTCTACCTCTATCGAAGCGACCGCGGCAAGCGGTGGATCGACGCTGCACGGCAGGATCCCCGCATCTCCCTGCTCTCAGACATCAACAACCCAGATTTCTGCACCCTGGACCGCGACGAGCAGCAGGCAAGCCAGGTCGTCTTCCGTTGCTCCGAAGCCCTGGCTTCCAGCCTCATCGTGGAGTGGGGTCTGCCTGCGTCCGCCGCGGAACTCACAGAGCTGCCTGCCGGAGCCGCCATTGCCCGGTTTCTCGGTACCGTCGTCACGCTGAAAGCGAGCGAAGAATGACGCAGGTCTGGATCGCCCTCGTGCTCGTCGTCGGGGTCGTCTTGTCCGTGGACCTGGTCACGACACACCTGCGCAGACGAGCCCATCGCGCATCCCTTGCATTAGAGCCGTCGCCAACAGGGGCAGAAGCGGAGGGTCGAACTGATGAATGAGTGCCCCTTGATCACGATTGAACCGGGGGCAAAATCGCACCCCCACCGCGCCTCAGCGGGGCCTGTCTGCTGCTCCGCAGGTGTGCCAGGCCCCGCTATGCCGCGCGGCGGGGGTAGCAAGCTAAAAGGCTTGACAGGAGATACCCCTGTACCCCATGCTGATGCGGCGAATCAGCATGTCATACAGCACGATCTCAGTGACACGCCGTTTCCCTTGGGCGCATCGCCATGCGACTAACCGGATTGTCATCTGCTGTGCGGCCTTCGGCCTCAGCAGCGTTCACGCGAGAAGCAGATGAGTCCAGCCACGTATAACGCCAGGATCAACGTCCCGGTAACAAAACAGATGCGCCACTTTGTGGAAGCCTTGGCCAAGCGCCAGGGGAGCAACGTGGCCGAGGTCGCGCGCCAGGCGCTGCGGGAGTACCTGGACGCCCAGGAGGAGCTGATCGGCAGCCGCAGTCGCCTGGGCAGGTCGGTCATGGACCAGATCGAGATGGTGCAAAACCGCCTGGTCCGGCAGCTCAACCACATGAGCGCCCTGCTGTTGGCCGCCGTCATCCTGCAGCAGATCCACCGCGGCGAGCCCGGCAGCCAGGTGATGCAGCAGATCGTCCGGCTCGCGGAGCAGATCGAGGAACACCTGCCCGAGGCCACGGCATGAAGTCTATTTGCAACTTTGGCTATGCCCGGTCCAGGAAAGGGGGCACGCACTTCCCGGATGTTCGCGGCCTCCTGAAGTATGTGCAGTATAGGGATGATCGCGACGACCACATCCCCGGTGGAGGCGGTCCCGACCGCTGGGTCGACGGCGGCCTGGGTGACAGCTACCCCAAGATCCTGGCCCGCCTGGATGAACTGAGCGCCGGCAATCCCCACGCCTACTGCTTCGCCGTCGTCATCTCTCCTGATCCAGAAGCCATCGCCCAGGTAGAGGGCGATCCTCAGGCCCGCTTCGTGGAGGCGATCCAAGCCTCCCTGGCCGAGTGGCAGACCTGGCGCGAGGAGCACGACAAGCCCCTGGCCGGCCCCATCGAGTACAGCTTTGTCGTCCACCGCCCGGAGCGGAACTATGGCGAGCAGATGCACGCCCACCTGATCCTGCCCGCCGCTACCGAGAACGCCATGAACGGCGACCTGGCGCCGCTGTACAACAACCGCAGCCACGTCGACGCTCTCAAGGAGATCGTCTACCGCCAACTCGACCGGGTCTACGATCTCGACCGGGAACGGGAGAAGCCCGAGATCAGGCTGGAGCGGGAACTGGAACCTGGGCCTGGGCTTGCCGATCGGGAGATCCCCTTCCACGAGGCTCCTCACGTAGAGGAGGGTGCGTGATCCACAAGCTGCTGTTGGCGCTCGACAGAGCACTGCCCCTGTATCCGCCCCTCGTCGTGGCCCTGGCTGCCCTGCTGGTCATCTTCCTGGCCCTGTGGCTCTTTGGCAAGTCCAGGGCGACGATCTTCTTCTCCATCGCCGCAATCATCCTGGCTACGGGTCTGGCGGTGGGTCTCTTCGGTCTGGACAAACCGGCCAGCCTTCCAGGCCGGTGGGGAGACGCGGAAGACGTGGCCCAGGACCTCATCGGCCCTCGTGCCTACCGCCGCTGGGAGCAGCTCACCGCCGCTGGTCTCATCCTGTCAGTCGGGCTGCTCTACGTCGTCTACAACATGGCCTTCCAGGAGAAGCCGGGGGAGCGGTCGCGGCGGCTGTTGGAGTTGGACCAGGCGCAGGCCAAGGCCCTGGGCAGCGCCCACCTGTGTGGGGTCAGGACCTTCCGCCGCTGGCACAGGCACGACGCCGAGGGCTGGAGCCTGCAGGGCCGCTTCTGGGGGCAAAAGGCCAGTACCTGGGCGCGCGATTCTGCCTCAGCGGCGAGGACATCGCCCGCGGCGTGGCCGTCTTTGGCCCGCAGGGCTCGGGCAAGACCCAGTGCGTCATCTTGCCGGCCATCGCCGACCGGATGCGCGACGGCCACAGCCTGATCGTCACCGACGTCCAGGGTGAGCTGCAGCCGACCATCGAGCGCATCGCCCGCCTCACCGGCCACCTGCTGGTCATGCACAACCCCAGCGACCCCGAAAACAGTTGCGCCATCAACCTGTGCGACTGGGTGGACAACGTGGCCGACGCCCGCTCCATGGCCGCCGTGCTCCTGTCGGAAGCCCACGGCCGGGGCGACCCGTTCTGGGCCCGGGCGGCGATCAACCTCCTGGCCGCCTGTGCGCTTCACTACCCCACCTTCGGGCATGTGCTGGCAGCCCGGCACGACCTGTATGCCATGGCGAAGGAGCTGGCCAGGAGCCAGGCCCCCGGTGCCGCCGAGCTGGCCGCCGATTTCACCGGCTCGATGCGCACCCAGGAGCCCAGGCTGGCCCTGAACATCATGGCCGAGGCGTTCAACGTCGGCCTGGCCCCCTGGGCCGATCCGGCTGCACGCCAGGTTACCTCGCGCACCGACCTGGACCTGGCCGCCCAACTGGCCAGAACGCCCACCGTGCTCATCCTGCGCTGCGCCCGCCGTCACAGCGAGGCCTACGGCCCCTACCTGGGCACCGTCCTGCGCGTCTTGACCACCCGGCTGGACGACATCGGCGAGCGGCAACCGAACGGCCAGCTGCCCATCCCGGTCGGCCTGGTGCTGGAGGAGTTCCCCGCTCTGGGCCGTCTCGACTCCCTGGTGCGGGACATTCACCTGGTGCGCAAGCGCCGCATCTCGGTGCTGACCGCCGCCCAGTCGCTGGCCCAGTTCGATCACCTCTACCCCGGCAAAGGCGAGGCTGACCGGCTGCTGGCCGGGTTGGCGACCAAGATCGTCTTTGGCGGCTGCGACCAGCGCACGGCCGAGTTCTTCAGCAACGCCAGCGGCCAGCAGACGGTGGCCTTGGCCTCTATCTCACAAGGAGGAGTCTCTCCCCACGACAGCGCCACGGCCAGCCTGCGCAGCCGGCCCCTGCTGCTGCCTGACGACCTGATCCGCCCGGAGAAGGGCCATGCCACGGTATTCGCCGCCTACACCCATGCCGCATTGAGTGCAGGTCGCGAAAGCGGGCGCGCCGAGCAGGCCATCTTTCACGCCGAGCTGACGCCCTTTTTCCGGCGCAAGGATTGGAGGCTGGACCGCGTCGCACCCAGACCGCCGGTCGCCCTGCCCCAGCCCGCCCATACCCCACCGCCAGCCGGACCACCCGCCGCCCAAGGAGACATCCAACCCGACCTGGCCCGAAACGTGGCTGAAGGGATGGCCCAATCTCTCGGCAAGGCGAGACAGGGGTGAACAAGCGCCAGCTCATTGCCGCTGCGTCCCGGCGATCGTCGCTGACCCAGGGACAGACACGCCAAGCCCTAGAGGCGGTGCTGGAGGTGATCGCCGGCGCGCTGGCCGAGGGCGATCATGTGACGATCAGCGGCTTTGGCCGCTTTGATGTGCAGCCCTACGCCAGTCGAAAGCTGCACCGCTTCGACGGACCGGGGCACTATGCGGTGGGCGAGCGGCGGCTGCCCGTCTTTCGCTCGTCGGCGCGGCTGCGACAGAGACTGAGGAGGAACGATCCATGAGAGACAAACGGAGCTTTCTGCTGGCCCTGATCGGGCTGTGGGCCACCCCCTTGCTGGCCTGCAACCCCGACGTGCTGAACGCCTGGGGGGACCTGTTGGCCAGCGCCCAGTTCATCTGGCACTCGATCTGGACAGCGCCAGAACCAGATTATGAGGCGATAGGGATCCTGTGCACGGAAAGCCTCCTGGCGACCTACGGCGAGCCGCCCGTCGCCTACGTGGATGCCATCGCCATGACCACCGAGGAGATCGCCGCCGCCTGGGGCGTCAGCGTGCCCTATTCCACCACGTTTACCCTGGGCACGCCCTACACCAAGCCTGATGGCTCTGGCCGGATCATGGTCCCCTTACAGTTCACCAGTCCGGGCGGCGCCTACAGCGTGCCACCTGGCCGGCTGGTCACCGGGCTGTGCCTGGAGTTCGAGACGGCGGACGACAACGGCACGCCGGTCCCCCTGCTGGCCGACGGCTACCAGGTGGGCGACTGGGTGCTGCCCACCACCACACCCCAGATCGGCTATGCGGAGTGTCCCAGCGGCATCACGCCCACCCCGACGCCGACCCCGACGCCGCTGCCCACCGAGACGCCCACACCCGTACCTGGAGACTTCTTTGAGGACGACGACCCGCCCCACCACTCGTCCATCGCCGTCAACGAGTCCCAGGACCGCACTCTCGATCCCTATGGCGACGAGGAGGTAGTGCACCTCTGGGTGTGGACCGGCCTGCATGTCGAGGTTCGGACCCACCACCTCGGTGGGCTGGCGTCCATCGCGATCGAGATCCCGACCTGCAGCGGCACCTGGACCGACACCGACGGCGGCGAGACAGCCATTGCCTGGACATCCTCCTGCGACGAAGTCGTCGTGATGCGCATCTGGTCTGCAAACGGCTACTACGGGCCTGGGGAAAGCTACACGTTGTCCGTGAACCAGTTGCCCTGAGACGCGCCGCCGGCATGTCCGCGCCGCGCCCCACGCCCCGATTTTTCCTTGGAAGGGGGTGGCCGGGCGGCGACAAGGGGATAGAAACGAGTGGAAAATGACCGAATTCTCTGATTGTCACGACTGCCCCGCCTGTGGGCCGTTCTGCGACGGAAGCGCCGAGGGCGCCGACCGCTGCCGCGAACTGGCAGGCTGGCTTGATCCCATCGGCGGGCTGGCGCTGGACATACCCCTGAAACCCCAGCCACCGTTCGACCTTCCGCCTTTCTTCCCCCAACACCTCAACGGCTTGCAGGTGCCGGCCATGATCGCCCGCGAGCCGGTGGTCGGCGTGGGCATCGCCAAGGCGCTGACGCCGAACGGAAAGGTTTCCCGAAGGGCTATCCCCCTGCGCTACGGCCCCCACGACCTCCGCGCCCAGTGGGGCATTGGCGAGGAGACGACGCTGCTGTGCATCGGCAACACCCTGGACGGCACCCTGGAAAAGCTGTGGAGGGCCCAGGGCAGAGAGAACGTCTGGGGCAGGCTCCAGGCGCTGGGCTTCGACGCGGCTACCAGCCTCAACTTCTCCATCTACCTCGACCATCCCCGCCTGGAGCACCTGGTCAACATCAAGCGCACCTGGTTGACCGTCCGGCGCATGCAGGAGACGAGCCGCCTGATCCCCATCCCCCACCTGCAATGGGCTACGCCCCTCGACCTGGAACGACAGCTCGACTACGCCCAGGCCCAGGGGTTTCACACCCTGACGCTGAACCTGCAGATGTGGAAGCGCCAGGGCTGGCAGACAGTGGCTGCCGGGCTCCCCATTATCCGGGAGAGGGCGCCCGATCTCTGCCTCCTCATTACGGGCGTGGCCGGGCTGAAGCGGATGGCCGGGCTGGCGAAAGTCCTACCCCATGCTTCTTTCGCCAATACGACGGCCCACTACCTGGCTCAACGCTATGTTCGGCTCTCCCTGGCCCCCGGCCATGGCACGCGCCTGATCAAGGAAGCGGTGGACGGCCATCCGGACCTCATCCTGGCCGAGAACGTCCGCCTCTACCGGGAGTTCCTCGGCAAGGCGAGAGGGAATGGGCGAGAACCTCGACCTTCTCCTGCGGCCTCCGACCCCCTGGGCGCCACCCTGGCCCAGCTCACTACCGCGCTGCAAAGGTGCTTCGGCTTCGACGCCGAACGGGCCGACCATCTGTTCGACCGGCTGGCCACCGACCCAAGCATCCTGGAGGCCTTCCGGGTCTGGCTGCAAACCGGCGAGCTAGACCGGGAGTTCCGCGGTTCTTTCGCCACATGGCCTTGCTCTGACTGGGTGCCCCAGCCGACCCTGGGCCAACTCCTGGACGGCGGTCTGACCCCGCTGGACGCCTTCCTGCACCTGGCCAGCCTGGCCCACCAGGTGGACGAGGAGATCGAGCTCCGCGTCGGCCAGGCCGGATATTAAGGTAGAGCCGTGGGCTGGGCCAAAAGCGCGACGACGGGCAGGAGAAAGGTCACCTACCAGGCGTCAGGTCCAGCGGCTGCTTTCGTGCGAGAACCCACGGCGCGGTTGGCTGCAGGTCCGACAGCCCAGTCGATCCGGCCCCCGGCGCAGGTTGAGGTCGAGAGAGCCAGTCCCAAGCGCGAGCGGCGAGCCTTGCCGGTCTATGACGTCCACACCGGCCAGGACCTGGAGACGCCGGTCAACCTGGACAACACCCTGCTGCAGGCCATCTTCCCCAACCTTCAGATCGCCCTGGGCCAGGTCCTACCGCCACCGCCCCATGCCACAGCGGAGCAAGTCGAGGCCCACTGGCAGGCGGCGTTGGACGACCTGATCCAAGACCTGGCCCGACAAGAGGGCCTGGCCCTGGATGTGGCCACCGGCGCCCGCAAGGAGGGGCGCTTCCTCTATACCGACGGCCAGGTCGGCCGCCAGGTAGCCGACACCTTCGAGAAGATCATGGCCTACGGGGGACTCTTGGCCTCCCCCTGCCTGCGCCCGCCCCAATTGATCGAGGGGGTGCGCGTCCTGGTCGTGCCCGAAGGTGAGATGGGCACCGGCGACTGCGCCGGCAAGATGAGCGAGCGGTTAGCCCGGCTCTTTGACCAGGATGGCCGCCAGGCCGGCCAGTTCCGCCTGGGGGTCCGGCTAGACGAGAACACACTACTCGTCGGCAAGGGTACCCTCAAGCGGATGCACTGGACCGATGTCGATGAGAACGGTCGGGGCTACGACCTGATCTTGCCCGACTCGTCTTTCAAGGGTAACGCGCCCGAGTACGGCGAGCACGTCTGGGACATCCGACTCGGCTTTGTTGCCTGGTCGGGGGAGCGGCGGACCAAGCTCAGCTACCAGGTCCTGCAGTGGTTCGACCCGGCGCTGGTCGAACAATGCCTCATTCCCCGCGCCGAGCTCAAGATCCCGCTCCTGCTGGAGGCGATGGTCAGCAGCGAGGGCGCCCGCCAGTTCCTCCAGATCGAACGCGAGGATCCGATGGCCGAGGTGCACGAGTCGGAGCGCGGCGAACTGGAGGTCGAAGATGCCCGCGAGCCCTCCACCCTGGAGCAAGTGTTGGCCGCCGACGTCACCGGGCAAATGATCGACCACCCCTACGTGCAGACGGGGTTGCGCCGGCGCCTGCGCCAGGCCTGGCACGACCTGGCGGTGGGCGGCGGGGTCAAGGTACCCTCCTATATGGGCCTGCCAGACTCCTTCGCCGGTCAGGTGAACTGGCTGCCGGAAGGGACCATCGTCTGTCCCGACCTGCCGCCTGGCGAAGTGCTGGCCACCCGCTACCCCATCCGCACCCGGCACGACGTCCAGATCTGGCGCAACCTGGACTGGAGAGCCTTTCAGAAGCTGGGCGTGCAGACCGGCCTCGACGAGCGGCAGGTTTCCCGTTTCTTCCGCTACGCCCGGGAGCACCAGGGGGTGGTCTTTATGAGCCACGCCACGGCCAAACGGGTGGGAGGCGATTTCGACGGCGATGTCTTCCAGCTCATGCCAGTGACGGCATACAAGCCTCTGGAGGAAATCGCCAACCCCTACCGCGACTGGTCCGACCTGGCGCCCCTCGTTGACCAAGTGCGCCGCGAGGGCTGGGGTCAGGGCGAGATCACACCCAAGGTCAAGCGCCGCCTGGCCACCCACGTCGCTCCCGAGCAGCCTGAGGAGGTCACAGCTGGCAACCGCAAGTGGCTGGCCTCGGCGGCCATCTACCAGGGTGGGCACCGCACCGAGTTCCTGACCGACCTGGGCTGTCATCTGGACACCCAGCCCTTGGGCGCTGAGCAAAGGGGGGAACTGGCCCAGGCACTGACCTCCCTCGCCGCCGACCCCAATTGCAGCCTCGATGAAGCCGTGGAAATCGCCGAGGCTCACGGCCTCGACTCACACGGCTGGATCGAGAGCCGCGAGGCAGATCTCTTCGCCCTGGCGCGGCAATACAACCGCAGCCAAGCCGCCCACCAGGCGCTGAAGAACATGGACTCGGCGCTGGGCCAGATTGTCTACACCGTGGCCCGCGTCAACGCCTCCGACCGCTTCACGCCCGAGGAGCGAGAGCAGACCATCATCCGTCTTGCCGAGGAGCTGCAGGCCGAGGTGGACAAGTTCAAGTACGACACTGCCGCCGACATGGAGTATGTGAACGCGGTCCGTCAGCGAGTGGGCCGGGAGTTGGTTTGGCTGGACGTGCACAAGGATCCAGACCTCTTTGTCAGACGGACCGAGCTCTCACCCAGCGATGACGCCGTCTCCCATCTGTGGAACCACGTCAACCGGCGGTTTCGCGCCTGGGAGCGGGCACCCCAGCCGCCGAAGCATTTCAAAGACATGCTGCCCGCCGAGTTCAGCCCGGAGCAGTATGCCGTGGCGCGGCAGCAGGTGCGGGCCTACAACCGGGCCATCTGGCGGGCAGTGCAGGCCGAGGATGAGAAGGCCTTGGTCAGCGCCATCGAGAACCTGCGCGATTGGAGCGACACGTACACCGATCCGGCAGAGCGGCGAGCCATGGCCCAGGCACTGTGGCACGCCGCCCACGACAACGACCGGCCCGGCGCGACGGCATCGGCCGCGTTCCAGGCTTTCCAGCCAGAAGTGCTGGTCCAACTTGCCGCGCCCCGATCCCGACCGATGACCGAGATCGTCATCCTGGGGGCGCAGCATCCCAACAACCTGGGCGAACGAGCGGCCGAGTATGACCAACCGCGCACCATCCGCCTCCAGGTGCGGCTGGAGGATTACCAGGACAGCTATGGTCGCACCGAGCGGAGGCTAGCGGCCTACGAGCTTGATGAGGAAGGCAGGCCGACCCAGCGCATTGGGTATCTACCTAAGGATTCGCCACGGCGGGAGGGGAGCTATGTCGCCACGCTCCAGAGGCAGGAGGGGAAGAAGCGCATCGAGGGCAAGCTCAGTCCCATCAGCAGGTGCCAAGAGGCAACGGATAGGCCACGGGCCTCAAAGTGAAAGCACGCTGTACGCGACCTGTTCAATTCGCTATACTTATTGGGCAAGCGATGGCGAAAAGTTCTCAAATCATCTCATTTTGCCAATGTGCTTCATCGCTTGTTATGCTGATCAGGAATGCAGCCCCAGTGCTCACACACTCGCAGACTGCGGGCAGTTCTCCCTCTTATCCCTTGGAATCATCTATCCTTCCGTTTCGTCCTAGAATGAAATCGATCAGTCGTGAGGTTCTGTCACATTTCGCCGGATCTACAAGGGCACAGGTAACTCCATTGTACACACCAAGAGCTAAGAAAAGATCGTCTATCTCTTCGGCGTCGGCCAAGCCCCGGGAAGCGAGTCCTGGTTCCAGAGCAATGTTAAGCTGCTCGATCCGTGCCAGATGGGCAGCAGCCTGCAAGGAGGTCAGCACTGCATTCGGATCCTCGATGAGCGCAAGTGTTCCTGGATTCAGGATGATATCCTGTCTGCGGATGTCAGCGAGCAAGACTGATCTGAGGATCTCGCGCATTAATCCGATTCGCTCCTCAAGCCCGCGTGGAACCCCAGCGTGGTCGCACGCGTTCGCAATTACGGCCGCGCCTCGCTCGGCAGCCACAGGTAACAACTCCCGTAAAGCGATTGGCTTCCCGCTGATCGAACCGACTAACGGCTTGCCTGGACAGACCTTCAGAGCCGCTGCCAAAGCCTTGGGGTTTTCCGTATTGATACACAATGGCAAAGACACCGCTTCTGACACAGCTTCTACCACAGCCGGCAGCACTCGCTCCTGTTCAATGCCATCTGCGCATACTTGGATGGCAATGATATCAGCTCCGTGCTCGGCCTGCGCACGGGCCTCTTGCTGGATCCGGGCCAGGTCCATTTGCCTGATTGCTTCGGCTAATGAACCGTGTTTAGCGGCGTCAATACGGTTGCCAATGAGGACAATCGGCCGCTGTGGGCCGATTACGATCCGGGTCGTTGTTCCCTCTACGATGGTCTCCACGGTTCACCTCTAGAATGTTTCACATCCATCCTTGCAGAGCCTGACTCTCCTACGGGAGATCCCATTCAGGTTCGTATTGCCACAGATCTCCTTCCAAATACCGTTCGCCTGTGTCAGCGCAGATGGTCAGCACTCGTTTCCCTTTGCCAAGTTGCCGAGCAACCTGCAACGCTGCATGGACGGAGCATCCACTGGAAACACCAGCCAGAATCCCTTCCTGGGAGGCCAGCTTCCTGGCTGTCTCATAGGCTTCTTCGTCAGTTACAGTGAGAAAGCCATCGATCAGAGATCGATCCAGAAATCGGCTTGGTATCCCGTCGCCGATTCCCTGTTGACGATGAAGACCTCGGCGCCCAGCTGCCTCCAAGGCACCCTCATAGGGTTCTGCACAATAGATCTTGATATTAGGAATTGCTGCCTTGAGCAGCGCCGAAACACCCCCCAACGTTCCCCCTGTGCCAATTGCATGAACAAAAGCATCCAACTTTCCATCTGTCTGGTAGAGAATCTCTGCTGCCGTTCTCTGACGGTGGATTTTGGGATTGGCTATGTTCCTATACTGCTGGAGCCAGAAGACCCGGTCTGGATATCTGGCCTTCAGTTCTTCGCACGCCTTGCGGCAATTCAGGATAGTCTCGGTCTGATCTTTTCCAACGGGAGTAATGATGACTCGAGCACCATAGGCCCGCATCAGCTTCACTCGTTCCACACCATAATGTTCCGGCACCGCGATGACCGCGTGATATCCCTTGACCGCCGAGACAAAGGCGATGCCGATCCCTTGGTTACCAGTGGTGCATTCGGTCAAGATGGAATAGCCTGGTCGAATCAAGCCCTCAGCCTCAGCGCTCTCAATCAAGCTCAACGCGGTTCGGCTCTTGACACTGCCCCCGGCATTAAGTCCCTCAAACTTCACGAGGACTTCGGCATCCTCCGGTCCAGGCAACCGATTCAACCGGATCACGGGGGTCCCGCCGACTGCCTCCAAGATGTTGTTGAGGATCTTGTTCATTTCGCCTCCGTCCCAGCAACTATAGCTGAGTTTTCACTTCCTGAATCGCTTCTCGCGCTACTTCTATAGTAAAGTCGATGTCCTGCTCAGTATGTGCGGTGGAAATATACCATACACCGAATTGGCTAGGGTTGAGCATGACACCCCGCTTGTACAGGGCCCGGACAAAGAGCGGATGGATGTTGTGGCTCTGGCTGGTGACGGCATCGCGGTAGTCCACCGTGGGCTTGTCCTGGAACCAGACCTGCAGTACGGGGCCAACACCCTGTGCCACGGCTGGCAGGCCGGCGTCGTGGATCACATCCTCCAGTCCCTTCCGGAGACGATCCCCCAATGCATGAAGCCTTTCATAGGTACCAGGTTGCTCCAATGCCTCGATGGTGGCCTTTACCGCTGCCAGGCACAGCACGTTGCCGTTGTAGGTACCTGCAGAAGTAATGGCGTGTTGACCCATCAAATCCATGATCTCACGTTTGCCTCCCACTGCTGACACTGGGTAGCCGCCGCCCAGCGCCTTAGCCATGGTAGTGATATCGGGCTGGACCCCGAAGTAGCCTTGGGCTCCGCTAAGCTCGAGACGGAATGCGGTGATCACTTCATCAAAAATGAGCACGATATCGTTCTCTGTACAGATGTCCCGCAGGAATTGGAGGTAACCCTCCTTGGGCATGGTGGCTCCCAGATTACACATTACTGGCTCAGTAATGATCGCCGCGATCTCGTGGGCCCGGCGCTTGATAGTCTTGCGTAGAATGTCTGGATCGTTCCAAGGCTGGACAATCAAGCACTGACCGTACGGTTCCGGAATACCTGCTGTGCCTGGAACCAGCCTGGGCGCATGCCTCAGGCCGATAGCGCCCACAGGTGAGCGTGTATTCCAATGGATGACGTCCGACCAGCCGTGGTAGGCTCCTTCAAAGCGGACGATTTTCTCTTTCCCGGTATAACCGCGCGCGAGTCGTAGAGCGATCATCACCGCCTCGGTGCCCGAGTTAGAGAAACGCACCAAGTCAACTGCAGGCAAGTGCTTGATCACCTTTTCCGCCGCCTCGAACTCCAGATCATGGCAAATTCCAAAAGTGGTGCCACGGTTCTCGATCACGTCTTTGACCGCAGCAACCAGATTAGGTGGGCAGTGACCCAAAATGAGGGGGCCGAAGCCCAGAGCATAATCTACGTACTCGTTGCCGTCGACATCCCAGATCCTGGCCCCCTTGCCGCGCTCAAAGTAAGGTGGATGAGGTAGAACGTTGGGCGGAGGAACCCGCGCCACACTGTTCAGGCCACCGGGCAAAGACTTCTTGGCTCGTTCGAACATCTCAGCGGATCTCTTCATCACATACTTGGTCATGGTAGTAGACCCTCCCTTCTAAAGCTATTGTTCGCGTCTTGTGATCGCTATTTCACATCCTAGTTATACCAAGCTGCTCAAGAGGCAAGCCAAATTGTCGTTCTTCTTATCGTCCCTCCTCCGGTCATAAGGTCTTATCCGGAAGGCAACAAATCCAGCAACCCAAGTGCCGACAGTCGCTTCATCAGTGGCCGGCCAGTTTCACGGTCCCAGCCCATGAGTTCATAGTAGCGGCTCAGCGCCTGCTCCAAGGCATCTGACTCGATCTCGATGCCTGCTAAGGGCCCTTGGTCAAAAGCCTTCATGACCCGCAAGGGTAACCGGTCATCAGCTCGAGACAGACCTTCACGATAGTTAAATAACCGGCCAAGGGTCTGCGCCCGTTCGCCGACAGCCAGCACGTCCTGAATGCTGTATCCAATGCCGGTCGCACCGGTTAGAGCCTTTGCCAGTTGCTCATAGTCATACGGGTAGTGCATACACATTACGGCGCAATCCAGGAAATGCTGCCAGTTTACTTCATAGTAAAATAGGTTGAGTTTCTCTTCTCCCAAATCGCCAGGAGGAAGGGGCTCAACTTTGTAGACGCTATTCACCCGTGCCAGCTTGTTGCTGGCCGGACTACTGTAATCCGTGTCGTGGATATTCATCATATGGTCGGCACCGACCGGAGCAACGGCATAACCCAATCCCATCCCCATCTTGAGCCTGGGCTCGTGCATAGGCAACTCCAAGCCCTTGACATGCATAGCAAAGGCCTCGCTAGGCTGCCCAATCTCGGCAGCAAGCCATCGCACCCCTTGGGCCATTTGTTCACCAAAACCCGAACGCCGCGCGATGAGTTCAATGCCGTGGAGCACGGCTTCGCCATCGCCCCAGCTTGGCAAATACCCGCCCGTGTCCCTGGCTGTCAGCAAGCCCTTCTCGACACACTCCATGACGAAAGCAATCACGCTCCCCGTTGAGATCGTATCCAGACCATAGGCAGCGCACCGCTCGTTCGCTTTGGCCACAGCATATAGGCTGCTCACCCAGCAATAGGATCCCAGTGCAGCCAGACTTTCGTATTCCGGTCCGCCATAGATCGGGTTGATGTCATAACGACCGGCTGTGTCATGGCATTGCACCACTTGCTTACAACGCACCGGACACACCGCACAGGTGTCCCGTCCTATACGGATCGTGTCCATCATGAGTTGGCCGCTGATTCCTTCTCGAGCTTCAAACATGGGGTCGCGGAAGTTGCGAGTCGGTAGCGCACCGATACGCCCAAGGTTCATGATGCCCCCAATGGTGCCCCGTTTGACAGCCCACTCCATTTTCTCCTGATAGACGCTAACCAGCCACCTAGATAGATCGGTCAGGGGCCTACGATCGGCCACGGGCACCCTCTTTCGTCCACGTACTGCCACGGCCTTGAGGTTCTTGCTGCCCATGACCGCACCTAACCCGCCGCGTCCGGCAGCACGATTCACATCGTGCATGATCGCTGCATATCGAACTTGGTTCTCACCTGCAATCCCGATCTGCGCCACCCGCACCGAGTTGTCCCCCAGTTCCTGGCGGATCAACGTCTCTACCTCACCTGTCTCTTTGCCCCACAAATGCTCAGCCGATCGCACCTCCACCCGGTCGTCGCTTATCCAGAGGTACACGGGCTTCTCAGCACGGCCACGGATTACGAGTGCATCAAACCCTGTTCGTTTGAACTCGTGCCCCCACCAGCCACCGGCCTCGCTACTCGCCAATGCTCCCGTGAGGGGTGACTTGCCACCCACGCCGTGCCGACCGGTCCCGGGCAAGTTTGTTCCCTGCAAAATGCCAGGCGCAAAGATCAGCAGGTTCTTTGCACTTAGCGGGTCAGTGCCCGCCGACAGATCACGTAACAACAGGTAGGCAACAAGCGCTCGCCCTCCCACCAACTTGCGGTAGATGTCTGGATCGGCCGTCTCCACTTCCATCGCTCCTGTAGAGAGGTCCACGTGCAAGATCCTGCCCCATGTCCCGCCCAGAGTGTTTTCATTGCTCATCTGTATCTCCCTGCCCAATGTTGCCCCCGTTCACAGACCTCCGCTCACAGTCTGCACCAGCTCAAGTCGATCACCTTTCTGGAGCACATAGTCCCACGAGGCTAGGTGGCCGTTTACCAAAAGGACAATCCCTTTGCTAGGGTCAAGTCCCAATCCCTTTACTACTTGTCCCACCGTCTGGTCTGGTTCCACTTTCAAACCCTCCGGCAATTGAGGCTTCAACAAACCTACTACCGTGACCTCAACGCTCTCCATTAGCCGCCTCCTATCTTCCCAGCCGTGCATCGGCTGATTGCACGATGCTCCGAATCCGCGCCTGAGCTAGCGGGGACAAAGGTGGTGGCGAGTGCGTGGCGAGGATCTCTTCCACCCTCTGCCGCAGTCGGTCGCTCATCGTCTGTCTCCCGGTCATCACCCAGGCATCATAGTTCTGGCGGTCGAGAAGTCGCGGGAACCAGATCTCACGAAAATGACGAGCTGTATGAGCCTCGGCGATAAAACTGCCCCCTGGCCCTACTTTATGGATGACCTCTAACGCCAAGCCCTCGTTACTGATCTCTACGCCTTTGACAATCTGTTTGACCATGGCGATCACCTCGTCAAACGCTACCACCATTTCAAAAGAACCCGTCAGGCCGGATTCCAAGAAGCCCACATCGTGCACCAGGTTCGCGCCTGACAATGCCTGGATCAGCACCGACATCGTCCCCTCGATCATGGCTTGCTGATCGGCTGCCTTGGAGTCGCTCGCACCAGCACTGCTGAACCTGGGGAGCCCATAGTAGTGGGCCATGTCTGCCAGGGCCGCCCCAGCCAACTGCAGTTCCGGTGCTCCATAGGAGCTGACCATCGTGCGCATATCCATGACCAGCGCACCTCCACCCAACACGACAGGGGTTCCCTCGCGCTTGAGTTGTGCCATCAGCAAGCCTGTCAGGCTCTCGGCATTCGCCAGGGCCAGGCACGCGGCCAGAGTAACAGGCGCCGTGCCTCCACGCAGCATCCCCGGCGCATAGAGCACGGGCAAGTTGTTCTCGGCCATGAAGAGCAGTTTCTCCACCGACTCGCGGGTATGTACCAGCGGAGTCGTAGGCTCAGCGTAAAGGACCACAGTCGGATTACGACGTAGCTCCTCAAGGCTGCCGACCGCAGCAGCGGCCATGTCCACAATGTCGCGGGTACCGTCCAGATCGTGGGCGGTGAAAACAATTGGCTTCACCGTGTTTAACAACATGGCCTCAAATTGATGTCGATCTGAGGTTCTGACTGGCACATCCGATGCCAACCCCATTGACATTACGAAATCGATATTCATTAGTGCATCACACAACCGGGCACCTTGTTCAATGTCCTTTTTCAGGAAAAGCCTCCGCTCCCCTGTCGTGTGATCGAGAATATTTGGACAGTCCGACCCGGTGCCGTAGTAGGTCTTGTGGTCCTCAAGAAAGATCACTCGTTCGCCATTCCGATTGGCAAGAACAACCCGCGAAGGCGCTGCGCGGAGTGCCCACTCCACCAAGTGGGGCGGGATCCGCACCAGTGTTCCGTCCGAAACGTCGGCCCCGGCACGTTTAAGAAGTTCTAGCGCTTCCTGGCAATATATACGCGAGCCAGTCCGCCATAAGATCTCCAGGCTAGCGGAATGAATTTCGGCCATCTGATGCGCTGACAGCACACTGAAATGAGGGCTCAACTGAGCATAGTAATTGCTTCTCATCTAAAACCTCATTGCTCCCATACGTCCAGTATTTTGCCTACAAAAGCTGTCCATTCCCCCGGCCGGATCGAGGGCAAGGTGCGCGTTGACATGAGTAGCCCATCGTAGGGAGCCTGGATAGTTTCCAACACTTGCCCCCAAAGGTCGGTGATGAACCCTATTGCCTCTCCCTGTCGAACCATCTCACGGACCTGCCTCATTGGGTAGAAACAGCCGCCGACCGAACTATGCATATAGGTACCTGCTACTACTATCCACTGCTGAGGGAGTTGTGGTGCACCGTCGATCATTTTGGCATGAATCATCACGTTGCGGATCACACGGAGAGCCAAGTCTAACCGGTCTTGACGGCAGCGCCCTTCCTCCCCGATCTCGGCCAGAATGGCCAAAATGCCGTGCCGGGCGGCTTCTACATGAGCTGACGACCAGTGCCCTGTCCCCTTCCACAGTAAGTCCAGACCGGCAGCCTTGGCCAGAGCCACTTCCCTGAGGATGAACTCGTCGCTGCCTGTTTCCAGGTAGACAACGACAGGTACCATGGCGAAAGCGTTACCACCAGCGTGCAGATCAAGGTAATAATCTGCCTTGAACACCACATCGTGGATGAAATGATAGGCAATCCTCTCGCTGATAAAACCATCAGGGCGCCCCGGGAAGATACGGTTCATGTTCAAACCATCTACAGGGCTCTCGCGTTTGCCTACCTCAAACGCCGGCACGTTGACCACGGGGACACCCAGAAAAATGCCACGAAGCTGAGTTGGATCGAGCTCTCGCCACATTATCTGGATTGCTCGGGGGCCTTCGTATTCGTCGCCGTGCACTCCACCGCTCACAACCATGGTCGGGCCTGGTTCATGACCTGCCACCACCAGCAGCGGCAACTGAATGGACGAACCGTCGCCGCATGAGGCGAGAGGCAGAGCACCCCTAGCTTTTTGGCCGCGGCCTACAGTGACTGTGCCAATCTCTATTGCTCTTTCCAAGAGGTTATCCTCCTTCGCTAACCCAACTCTGCTCCGGCGTTCTGCCGGTTGGCGCCAAAAGCAAAACGGAGCGGTTAGACACAAATCTCGCCTGTTGCTCTACGATTGCTTGATATTCTGGGCTGGAAAGGATTCTTATGGCGACATCCAGACTCTCACATACGATTTCTGAGACGATAAGGGGCGAGCTGCCCAAGATATTACGAAAGCCCTTCACGGCCAAAATGCCAGGTTGGGATTGCCAAAACGGCACTCCTGTCTTGATAACAAAATCGCTGTATTCCTGATACAAACCAGGGCGCAGATCAAAGCTAATCAAGATCTGAATCATGTTAGTCTCATCCTTGGCAAACTACACTTTCATGCGCGGATCTAATGCCACTCGCAAGCCATCGCCCATTAAATTCATGCCAATTACCAGTGACATGATCGCTAATCCCGGAAAGGTCGTGATCCAGGGTGCAACCCGCAGATAATCTCGACCCTCACTGAGAATCGTCCCCCATTCGGGTGTTGGCGGCTTGGCCCCCAGGCCCAGGAAACTAAGTGCTGCAGCATTGAGAATGGCCCAGGCTACGCTCAGGGTAAAGAGAACAATGAGCGGCGCTGCGATGTTGGGCAGGATATGCCGGACAATAATACGGGCTGTTCTACAACCGATAACCGTGGCTGATAATACAAACAATTCCTCTTTAGCCGACAGAACGCAGCCACGCACAAGGCGGGCAAACGACGGTATGAGCCCAACCCCCACTGCAATAATCACGTTGTTCAGACCAGATCCCAGAAAGGCGACGATGACCAAGGCCAGCAGAATACCAGGAAAGGCTAGCATGGCATCGACTAACCTCATGATGACTTCATCGGCTATCCAACCATAGTAGCCTGCTACCAGCCCCAAGACGGTGCCTATAAAGGCACCGATGCATACTGATATCAATCCCACTCGTAGCGAGAGTTGGGCTCCCCAGAGAATTCGGCTCAAGAGATCCCGGCCATAGAGGTCAGTGCCAAGCCAATGTTGTATACTGGGTCCGCTCAATCGAGCAGCTGGATTCATCTTGATCGGATCGTAAGGCGAAATCAGAGGTGCAAGAATGGCACAGCCAATCCAAAAGAGGCTAATCGCTAGACCGATCATGGCGCTTCTGTTTCTCAGCGCCCGACGGCACGCCAACTTCCATGGGCTTTGCGGCTTGATCCCCATCGCCGCCGACACACCATCTCGCCGAACGCTCGATTCCGGTCGTTGATCGCGCATAGGGTCCTACCGAGTATGGATCCGAGGATCGATAAATACATAGAGAACATCGACGATCAGGTTGGCGGTCATATAGAACACGGCAGCCACAAGGACAGTCCCTTGCACCAAGGGAAAGTCCTTCCAGAGCACCGCTTGGATTGCCAACCGACCAATTCCTTGGCGAGAAAAAACCGTCTCAGTGACAACAGCTCCTCCTAGCAACCAGCCGAATTCCAAGCCCACCATAGTAATGATGGGAATCAGGGCGTTCTTGAGAGCGTGTCGGATGACGACTAGCCGCTCGTTAAGACCTTTGGCCCGTGCGGTCGTGATATATTCCTTGCGCATCACTTCCACCATGCTGGACCGAGTCAGTCGAGCGACGGTGGCTGCGACACCGAATCCCAGCACCATGGCCGGCATGATCAGCCGCTTGAGACCGCCCTGACCTGTGGCCGGAAGCCATCCAAGGGTGAGTGAGAAGAGAAAGATCATCAGCAACCCCATCCAGAAACTAGGCATTGACACTCCGACCACAGCCAACACCATCAGCAAGTTGTCGAGCCAAGTTCCTTCGCGCAAAGCAGAGACAATGCCCAATATGATTCCCAGGGTAATGCCGACGATCATAGCCGCGATCGCCAACTCCACAGTAGCAGGGAGCTGTTCCATGATCATCTCAATCACAGGCTTGCCGGTAAAAAGCGAACGCCCCAGGTCACCACGTACCAAACCTCCCAGAAATCTGACATACTGGATAGAGACGGGCTGGTCCAATCCCAATTGATGGCGCAATTCTGCAATTCGTGCTGCCGAGCCGCCGCTTTTCTGGAGCATAACCGCCACCGGATCTCCGGGCAAGAAGCGCATCATACCAAAAGCTGCCGTCGACACAATCCATAATACAACAATTGAAAGAAGAAGCCGTCGTGTGATTTGTTCCCACATGCACTAAATCACCTGTCACCGTTGGACTGTCTGCAGCACGTCACAGGCCACGGGAGGGAAGACTCATAGGGGTCTTCCCTCCCGCAAGCATATGACATTGTCGTCACTTGTCCAGGTACGCGTCAAAGGCCCAGAACATCGATGGAGCCAGCAAATCGAACTTCAAATCCTTCACTTCGTTACGTACACCGTAAATGGCTGCATAGACGTGCAAGGGCTTGATCATTGCATCTTCCATAATGATCTTCTGGATATCCTCGTATATTCTGCACCGCTCCTGCAAATCAGTAATGCTCATGCCCTGCATAAGTAACTCGTCCAGCTTGGTGTTGTTGTGATGATTCCAAGCAAAGGCATCGGCATTGGTCGACAGGAAAGGCAAGCGCAGGTCAAAGTCTGGGTCGCTTGCGCGCCAATCCAAGATCCCGATATTGAGATTGCCTGTCCGGCCAGCCTCCAGCCATGCTGGCGCAGCCAGATTCTGGACGTTTACATCGACCCCGATCTCCTTCAACTGGGCCTGGACAATGGGAGCCGGATCGCGGTAAAGTGGAAAGCCCCCATGAGTGGGGAACTCCAGGACCAGCGGCTGACCGTCTTTTTCCCGGATGCCGTCTCCGTTCTCATCCTTCCACCCTGCTTCCTCCAAGAGCGCCCTGGCCTTTTCTGGATCGTAGGGGTACATCTGTTCCACTCCGGACCAGTAGCAGGGTGTAACCGGGCTGAGCGGACCATACGCTGGCTCCATAACACCTTGGTACAGCATGTCAGAAATCGCTTGCTGATCGATCCCGTAATTCAGAGCCTGACGAATCCTCAGGTCGTCTGTGGGGGTTCTGCTCATGTTAAAGAGCAGCATGATCCCGGTGCCCGGCCCTGGCATTACCAGAACTTGGATGTCCGGCTTGGCCTTCAGTCGTTCCACATCGACAGTTGGTACTTCCTGGGCAATCTGGATTTCTCCGGTCTCCAAGGTGCCGGAACGCACGGCTGCTTCTTCGACGAACTTGAACATGATAGAGTCCAGGCAGGCGTTGCCCTGGTGCTTGAAAAACGCTGGACCACCCCAGTAATCTGGGTTCTTTTCTAGCAAGATATACTCGTGGCGTTTCCACTCCTTGAAGACAAAGGGGCCAGTGCCCACAAAATGGTCTTGAAATTCATCGGGGCCCCATTGTTTCGCTGCGGTCGGGGATACCATACAAAGCCAACCCGACGAGATTCCGTCCAGCAAGGGAGCAAACGGCGATTTGAGGTGTACCACTGCAGTATACTCATCAACTACTTCAGTGCTCTCGTAGGGTCCTAAGTGATCAATGCCTTCTTCTGATTTGGTTGCCGGGTCCACCAGCCGGTCAAAGTTGTACTTGACTGCTTCTGCGTTAAAAGGTGTGCCGTCGTGGAACTTGATCCCCCGATGTAAGTGAAAGGTATAGCTCATGCCGTCAGACGAGATCTCCCACGAATCCGCCAGTCCAGGGACAAACTCACCGGTCGGGGTTCGAATGACCAAAGTTTCGCAAGCCTGCATGATGGGTAGAATACCGTTCTCAGCGGCGGTGCGATGCGGATCGATCTTGGAGGGTTCCCAGGACAAGCCCACAACTAATTGCCCTCCCTCTTTCGGACATCCCGCTGCCGGAGCGGCTGTTGGCTCTGCTGTAGGTTGAACCTCTGCTGTTGGTGCCGCCGTGGGTTGTTCTGGCACGACAGTAGGAGCCATAGTGGGCTGTGGGACAGTCGTGGGGGCTGTCGTCGGCATTATTGTAGGAGTCGGTGTCGGACGACACCCGGCTACTGCGGATGTCAATAGAAACCAAACCACAACCATACTTACCAATTTGGGCAGTTTCATCTTTTCCTCCTCGCATCACTACCGAATTGCGTCATTTCCCATCTTGTTTACATCTCATTTATGTACGGTTCTTTTAGCCTTGCTCACCCCCTTCCATCTGGTATCTCTGCAGTCCACAACCTTTGCAGCGACGACTCATGTCCCACCCCCTCACTGCCCGCTACAGTACTACTCAAATGCTCATTCGATCCCCAGAATCTGGAGCGTGTCACGATGAAGGATATCCTCCACCACCTGTTCGGGCAACTGTGGCAGGTTCGTGCCTACGGGGAAGGCAGCCGCTTCGTATAAGCCATCCCGCATTTCAGCGGGTGTGAACCAAGGATAATCAGTTCCAAAGAATATCTTGTTCTCGCCCCCATACTGGATTAGTTCGACAAGCGCTGTGTAGAGCACCCAGGTGCGAAGGCGCAGACCCGATATGTCAGCGTAGATGTTCGGGTGTTTTCGCACCAGCGCAATCACCTCACGGACCCAAGGGAAGCCCAAGTGGGCGATGATCATCTTCAGGTCTGGGAATGTCCTCGCTACCTTATCCAACAGAATAGGGTTGGCCCACTCCAGTGGCCCCTCACGAGCATCGAATGATGTACCCTGATGCCAGAGGATAGGCAGGCCCAGTGTCTGAATCTTCTCATAAACCGGAAAGTACGCTTCGTTGTCTGGTTTAAAGCCTTGGTAGATAGGACCGAGCTTGATGCCCTTACCCCCCATCTCTTGGACCAGGCGATCCAACTCTGCAATTACAGTTGTCGTCCGCGGATCGATATTGTAGAAGGGCACGAACTTGGGATTCTCCCGGGTAAAATACGCAACCACTTCATTACTATTGATACTGAGAGGCCCCCAGTGGGCCAGGACAATTGCCCGGTCTACCTCTCGCATCGCCTCCAGATAAGGTTCTGCGACCCAATCTGGGATGCGATGATTCTTCTTCCAGAACTCGACGGCTTTCTGATCGCCGAGATCGCCGAGATGGCTATGGCAGTCAATGTACATCCTTCTTTTCTCCTAACCTAGACAGAGCCGAAAAGATCGCCAAGGTTTCCTCTTCTGCTCCCGCTCTCCAACTCATCCGCATTGGAGACCTTCCGGCCGAACCCATCGGATCTGCCCCCCTACGATCGTCATGTCAATCGGGATCGAACCAAGTTGTCCCGGATCGACTGCCATAGGGTTAAGACCAAGGACCACCATATCAGCCAGTTTGCCGGGCTCGAGAGTCCCCTTGAGCTTGTCTTCCTTAGCAAGCTTGGCCCCATTCACGGTGAACACAGCAAGGGCCTCCACCACTGACAGTCTTCTGTCCGCCTCCAATGGATTGACCAGTGCATTAATCCCTGCCAGTGGGTTTATTGGGGTCACGTCGCTGTCGGATCCACCAGCGACCAGAAGGCCTGCATCTACAATCTTGCGATACGGATGACGGCGGCTGGAGCGCTCAGGCCCCAGCCGCTGAGTTACCGTTCGCTGGGGGCCGGCGCTCATGACGGGTTGCATTGATACCCCCACCCCCAACTGCACCGCGCACTCGATCTGTCGCTCCGATGGCAAGCTAAAGTGTTCAATTCTCGGCCGCTGCTCTGCAAAACCAGGCTCGGCGGCCAATATCCGTTCGTAGGCGTTGAGCACTTGCTCAATGGCCGCATCCCCAATCGCATGGAAACCAACTTGCAGGCCCAGGCTATGGGCTCGGAATAACAGCCTGTCCAGTTCATCTTGTGCGAAGTAAAGTCGCCCACACGTTGTCACGTCGTCGGCATACGGTTCAAGCAGAGCAGCAGTCCGGTCGATATACGATCCGTCGGCCCACAGGTCAGTGACGCCCTGCACACCCGGAACCGCAGCCTTCGAGAGTTCGGTGCTCTGGGAATAGAGCACCACTCGCACCGGCAAGCGGTCTCGGTGTATAAGGAGTAGAGGGAGGTCCCGAGAGCCAAATGCTTCTCGGCCCTCGATCGCGTGCACCGTAGTAGCCCCCGCTCGCAAGGCTAGCTCGCATGCCAGGTGCAAAGCTTCTATACGCGCTTTGTCATCCAATGCATTGTAGAAAAAACTACGAGCGATCGTATGGGCCTGGTTGGTCATCAAACCGGTAGGTTGCCCTCCCTGTGCGGTTCGATCTATGCCCGGAGTCGTCGGAGCTAAGCCCATAGCCTCCAAGGCCGCAGTGTTAACCACACATCGGTTAAGTTCTATATCGCCAACACCCAGCGGCGTGTGAGGAGCGATACGGTCAAGGTCCCAGCGGGTCAGTAGGCGGTCGAGGCCTGCCAGAGAACAACGGTGGAAGAAAATGGGCTGGTCAATTGGCCGGTCCGAGAAACTCTCGCGGACTTGCTCCAACACCTGCTTGACGCTCCGGCAGTCCGAAAGGTCAGGGCCTCGCAGGCCAAGCCCGGTCTGCACAAGGTGTACATGCGTATCGATGAAGCCGGGCAGAAGTGTCCGCCCCCCCAGGTCCAACACTTGGGTACGATCATCTACGAGACTTCGGATCTCGGCTTCCGATCCGACAGCAACGATCCGGTCGCTTTCGACAGCCACTGCCCCCTTTCCTTCGGACAAGGAGGCATCATCTGCCCGATTGGGCAGAACCATCGTTAGGATGACCCCACCTGTTATGACCAGATCGGCTCGCATCCTTGTCCAATCCTATCCTTTATGCCTGAAAGACGCTCTGACGAACAACTCTGAAAAGCAACCCCTCGGCACGCAACGTGTGGTTACCTCTCGATATGGACATCGTACATTTCGGGTGCGAAACCAATGAGCTCGAAGCGCAATCCCTGCACCTCCGCTCGTGTAGCAACCAGGTTGGTGAATTGTCGAATGGGTACCACCAGAGCTAGATCTAAGATGCGCTGTTGTAGTTTGGTATAGATCGGAACCCGCTCAGCCGGATCGACGGTCACACGCCCCTGCCTAAGGAGATCATCTATCTCTGCGTCCTCGATACACGTCCAAGCCCAGCCACTGCCCACATTGCTAGAGTCATAGACAATGCTGAGAGCATTGGGATCAGCATCGGTATTGCCTGTATGGACGAGGTTATGTTCGCATTTGTTGGCCGTTTCATACATGGACGGAAAGGCGACGACGTCAACCGAGAGGTCAATGCCAATTTCCTTGAGCTGAGCCTGAACCATTGTAGCCATGTCGTTCATGCGCTGCCATTTGAACGTGGGCCACCACAACTTGAGAGGCTGTCCTTCCTTATCTCTGATACCATCGCCATCTGAATCTTGCCATCCAGCCTCGTCCAGAAGACTCTTGGCCTTTTCAGGATCGTAGCCATACATCTGTTCGGCACCTGACCAATAGCCCAGGGTGTTGGGAGCAAGGGGGCTGTAGGCAAGCTCATACAAACCGGCAAAGAGCGTATCCACAATGGCTTTCTTATCGATCGCATATTCGATTGCTTGCCGGACTTTGACATCATCTAGCGGCGGCTTGGTCACGTTCATAGCAATAGATAGTGGTGTACCAGGTTGGATGATGCTGTAGGTCTTGTAGTTGGGGTCCGAGGCAAGCCGCGCAAAATCCTCCGGAGACACGTCATTGATCATGTTCGTCTCACCGGTCTCGAGGGTGCCGGTTCGTACAGTACCCTCTTCGATGAATTTGAACTCGATCTCGTCCAGGTAGGCTGGGCCTTGGTGATCAAAGAAGTCGGAGGCCCAGTTGTAGTCTGGATTGCGAACCAGTGTGATATGATCCTGACGCACCCATTCCTTGAATATGAAGGGACCTGTGCCTACCAGATGATCGTCAAAATCCTCCCCATATTGCTGAGCAGCAGCCGGCGAGACGATAGCCACATTAGGCTGTGCGATACCGCTCAGGAACGGGCCGAAGGGCTCTTTGAGATGGATCTTGACCGTGAGTTCATCCACGACTTCAGACGATGCGTAAGGTCCAATCAACGAAATAGCTTGTTGGGACTTGGTGGCTGGATTAGCAATGCGGTCGAACGAAAACTTGACGGCTTCAGCATTAAGGGGAGTGCCATCATGGAATTTCACGCCTTCACGGAGGTAGAAAGTATAGGTCAAGCCATCCGCAGAAATTTCCCATCTGGTAGCGAGACCAGGATGGAACGCACCATCAGGAGTCTGACGAATCAGAGTGTCGAACACGGCGCGATCAACGGTTGCACCTTCATACGAACTCCCCACGTGGGGATCGATCTCGGAAGGTTCCCAGCTCATGCCAAAGACAAGCTTTCCGCCGCTGGTTATCGACGGAACTGTTGGTTGTGGTGTGGAAGTAGCTAATGGCGTTGGCGGCTGAGTCGGGACAGCGGCTGCTGGCTGGGTCAGAGGCACCGTCGGTGTAGGTACCTCAGCGGTTGGTGTTGCGCCGCATGCTATAATGATCGAGCTTAATAGCGCACAGATGACTATCATGAGAATCAATGAATAGGGTCTCATATGCTTCGCCTCCTTCATTTACTATCCAAAAAAGCCATGGTCCCGCACGCTTTTTGCCTGTAAGTCCCGAACCAAAGTGCCCACGCAGCGCAGGGCCTTTGTGTCATAAGACAGCTCGCGAACTCAGTACAATGTCCACATCACCCCCTATCCCCAATCTCTTCTCGCAGGGTTGAGACTTGCTGGTACACGACCTGACCGCCAACCAAGGTCATTTCGACCGGGATGTGGCTGATGGCCTGCGGATCCGTTTGCAGTGGATCTTCTCCGAGAACAACTAAATCGGCTAATTTGCCTGGCTCAAGGGCTCCCTTCTCGCCCTCTTCGAACCCAAGTCTGGCGGCATCCCTCGTATAGAGAGTGAGTGCCTCATAGACCGTCAAGCGGCGGTCATCGTCAGGGTGGGTTGCTACTGCCTGAACGCCTATCAGAGGTCCCATCGGTCTAGAGTCGCTGCCCGAGCCCCCTCCCACCAGGCAGCCAGCGTCCAGGATCTTGCGGTAAGGGTGCCGTCGCTGGTAACGATCGGGACCCAGGTAGACCATGGCTGCTACCTGATGTCTCTGAGTCTCGTTGGGCACGGCAGCGAGGTTCGGCTGCATGGACAGAGCAACACCCAACCGGGCTACTCTGTCGATGTGCTGGGCCGTGGGCAAGCTAAAATGCTCAATGCGATGCCGACAGTCGGGACGAGGGTACCGAGTCATGGCACGCTCATAGGCATTGAGTAGTTGCTCGATGGCTGCATCACCGATGGCATGCATGCTGATCTGAAGGCCGGCCAGATGAGCCCGCTCGACAAACCGATCCAGCTCTTCATCTGTGAAATAGAGTGTACCTCGCGTGTCAGGCTTGTCTGTGTACGGTTCAAGCAGAGCGCTGGTGTGCTCTCCATAGGACCCGTCTAGGCATACGCAACCGCCAATCCGAGGTAGATGCCACTCCAATACCTTCTCGATCTCCGTCGATTGAAAGTAGACCACGGTGCGCACCGGCAGACTATCACGCATTTGAAGGAGCACCTCTATATCCCGTTCGGGGAAACGACTGTGCCCGTCAGGGCTGCCACCGTCCAGTGCGTGGACGGTGGTGATCCCGACCCGCAGTGCGATATCCGCTGCCCGGCGGAGGGCGGCCACACGTCTTGAATCGTCAATGAACTTGTAGTATCGATAGCGGGCCAGCGTGTTTGCCTGAGCGGTCAGGCGGCCGCTAGGCATATTGGAGTGTGACCGGTCCACTCCCCTTACACTCGGCGGCAATTGAAGCATTTGCCACGCCTGAGTGTTGATCAAGCAAGCATGACCACCGACATCTACGATCATCAGTGGATTCCGCGGTGCAATGCGGTCCAAGTCAGGTCGGACAATAGGATGGCTCAAGCCATTGATCCAACAGCCATGGATCAACAGGGGTTGTGCGCTGGCTGCGTGGCTTACCGCATCAGCAACAATTTCCAACACTCGGCCAGCATCCGTGATATCGTAGACATTCGGTCCCAGCGCCCCAAGCCCTGTCTGGGTAAGATGGACATGGCAGTCAATGAAGCCAGGCAATACAGTCCGTCCAGGCAGGCTGAGAAGCCTAGTTCCGGGACCAATGAAGGGCTCGATCTCTTCGTTCGTGCCCACAGCCACGATCCGGTCAGCGTTGACAGCCATGGCTTGGGCCCGGGCAGTTGGACACTTCATGGTCACAATGTGTGCGTCGCGAATAACTAGACTTGCGTTCATGCTTTACTCTTCCTGCCCGGCACTTGCGCCACAGAGATCTGCTCTGCGATTCACACGCTGTCCACCGACAGTGACGAAACAGCCTGATACACGATTTTACCACCCATTATTGTCATTGCGACCGGGATATCCTTCAACGTGCGAGGGTCTGCCGATAGGGGATTATGGTCAAGAACGACCAGGTCAGCTAGCTTGCCAGGCTCGATTGTGCCTTTGGAGTGCTCTTCAAACGCGATCCGAGCGCCGTTCAACGTATACAAGCTCAGAGCTTCGAACGGCGTCAGCCGGCGCTCCTCGTCAGGGTGGTTGACCACAGCATGGATACCCAGCAAAGGACCCATGTCTCCTGCATCTGCATCTGAGCCACCTGCCACCAAGATACCTGCATCCACGATCTTGCGATAGGGATGCCGGCGCCTGAACCGTTCCATGCCCAGGAATCGGACATTGGCGAATTGATAGTCGTCGGAGGCCCCTGTCTCGGGCATCAAAGCGAAGTTGGGTTGCATTGCGACAGCCACCCCTAGTCGGGCTGCTCGCTCAATGTGCTGCGGCGTGGGTAGACTGAAATGCTCAATGCGGTGCCGATGGTCAGAGCGGGGGTGTCGAGCTACAGCGCGCTCGTAGGCTCTGAGCAGTTGCTCGATCGCCGCATCGCCAATGGCATGCATGCTGATCTGAAGACCAGCTCTATGGGCTCGTTCGACATACGCATTCAGTTCCTCATCAGAAAAATAGAGCACGCCCCGCGTCGTGGGATCATCGGCGTAGGGTTCGAGAAGAGCTGCGGTGTGCTCTCCATATGCACCATCCACATAGAGGCAGCCGCCAATGCGGGGCAGATGCCACTCCAGCGCCCGCGTCACGTCCGTGGACTGAAAATATAGCACAGTCCTGACAGGCAGAGATTCCTGCTCTCGCAGTAGGACTTCTATGTCTCGTTCTGGCAGCCAGCCATGGCCATCCGCGCTTCCGCCTTCCAGAGCATGGACCGTAGTAATGCCATATCGGACTGCCTTCTGGGCAGCACGGTGCAGGGCAGCAACCCGGATCGAATCGTCGATCAGGTCATAAAAACGATACCGTGCCACGTTATTAGCCTGCGCCACCAGCACCCCAGAGGGTTCTCCAGAACTCAGCCTCTTGATTCCTACCAGGTCCTTGGGTAGTGCGAGCATGCGCCACGCCACAGTATTGACGATACAGGCGTGACCGCCTCGGTCAGCAATCATCACGGGTTGGCGCGGGGCAACTCGGTCCAGCTCAAGCCGTGTGATCGGTCGGTCAACTTCTCCTGCATCATAGCCGTGGATCACAATGACCTGCTCCGGCAAGGCCTTGGATACGCTCTCCGACACCACCGCCAGAACCCCATCTGCCGAAGCTATTCCCTGAACGTTCGGGCCTAGCAGTCCCAGGCCTGTCTGCATAAAATGTACGTGAGTGTCAATGAAGCCTGGTAACACCGTCTTACCCGCCAAGTGGAGCACCTGCGTGCCCGGCGCGGCAAGTGCTCCAATTTCATCATTGCTACCCACGGCCAGGATTCGGCCTGCATCTATAGCGAGCGCGCTGGCAGTGGGTTGAGCCGTGGGTTGCGTCATCGTGATAATAGTCGCATCTCTAATGATCATGTCGGCCATCGATGGGTCCTCGATTCACAATTCATGTTTCATTCTCATCTCGCCTCGCGTGAGGATCTGTCTGGTAACTTGCCGGGCACCTTCCGGATCGCGAGCCGCAATACGTTCAACCAGTTCCTGATGAAGAAGAAGAGAGCTCTCTGCACTGCCGGGCTCTTCGAAACTGGCCGCCATAGCCTCCTCCAGCAAGTCCATCACTGGTTGCATGATCATGAGGAGAATTTCGTTTTTCGCAGCCCGATAGAAATCCATATGAAACGCCACGTCCTCTTTGGCAAATCTCTCTGGGGAGTCGAGCGATTCTTGCATGGCCCGAATGTGCGCGCGGAGCCGTTCTAGGTCTTCTGTCTCGATCTTTCGAGCCAGCCGGCTGGCGATTTCTACGTCGAGGATCTCCCGCAGGTCCATCAATTGCAGATAGCGGGTAACGTTGGTCTGAAAGTAGAGGGACAACGACTCGGTGACCACTTCAGGAGAAGGTGAGCGTACAAAGGTACCCGCCCCCTGCTGGACTTCGACAAGCCCTTTTTCCTCGAGTGCACGGATGGCTTCTCGGATAGCAGTGCGACTCACACCGAGTTGTTGGGCCAGATCTCGTTCGGCTGGCAGCCTATCCCCTGGCTGGAGACGGTTCTGCAAAATAAGTTCGGTGACTTGGTCCACCACTTCCTGGTACAGTCTTTTTCGCTCTGCGACTCGAGAAAAGCCCGTTGCATTCATCTCGTCACCTTCAGCACTGCAGCATCCAAGGGAAATTGGTATAATCACTATTCCATTGTATGATACTATGATTTTACAAATTTGTCAAGCCTTCGCATTCACTTCACTGTGACTGTTCAAAACTTGGTGAGCGTGGGAGGGAAAGGGCATCTTGTCCCACTTCAGGCTCCATTTCTAGCCGTTCTTGGGGATGCCAGCTCAAGAATCGGCCTGAAAACGGCTTCTTTCTCCCACTTTGGTAAAAGGGGAAAGGAGTTTCACAAATTCTGAACAGGAACAGTCACCCACAAAACCACAAACTAGGGTCTTGACAAGCATCGGTCCGTGTGATATATTTCTCTCAATGCTGAGACGGCTGTTCGTTCGTACCCGCTCTACGGAGAGCCAGCCAAGCAGCGTCCTTGGCAGATAGTTAGCAGGCCAAAACAGAATATGAAATCATGAGGAGGAGGCATGTCTGCAAAAAGGGGCTATTGGGTAATCATATTGCTGGTTGTGTCAAGCCTGGTCGGCCTTCTAGTCGCAGGTTGCCGGCCTACGACGGCACCGCCGACAGAAGTTCCGGTCGCCCAAGACACCCGCGGAACTCTGCTGATGCGGGGCTCGAAATCATCCTTCCCCCAGAACTTCAACCCGCTGCTGTACGATGTTCGCCTGTGGCTGTATGACGGCTTGGTGCGCTTTGATCAGGATCTGAAGCCGATCCCTGACCTAGCTGAATCCTGGGAGATTTCGGACGATGGCCTCGTCTACACGATCAAGCTGCGCCGGGGGGTCAAGTTCCACGACGGTGTGGAGATGACTGCCGACGATGTGATCTATACTGCCCAGTTGACCCTCGACGAGAAGGTCAACTCGCCCTACCGAAGCAAGTTTATCATTGGTGGCGAACCGGTCAAGTGGGAGAAAGTAGACGACTATACGGTGCGAGCTATTCTGCCGCAGCCGTCGTCTTCCTTTCTGGCCAAGCTCTCCCGCGCCGACGAGATCTTTTTCACCATTTTGCCCAAACACATCCTGGAAAAGTGCGCAGACATGGAGACCTGTGATTTCAATCAGCACCCCGTTGGCACAGGTCCTTTCAAGCTGGTGGAGTATGTGCCGGACCAGCGCGTCGTGTTAGAAGCGCACGACGACTATTTCCAGGGACGGCCTGGGTTGAAACGAGTGGTCCGCCTGGCCTATCCAAACGAGCAGGCCGCCCTGGCTGCGCTCAAATCAGGTGAACTGGACGTCGCTGCATTGCGTGAAGCCGGCAATGTGAACGCAGCCGAGGCCGACCCGAACCTCACTGTTTACCGCTACGACTCTAACTGGATCATGGCCGCGCGCTTTAACATGGCCAATCCTATCCTCCAGGATATCAAAGTCAGACAGGCGATTTCCCACGCGATCGACCGACTGAGCCTGTGCAAGGCAGCGATCGGCCCGACCACCAACATCGGTGATTCACCCATTAGCATTGGCTGGGCCGCGAGTCCGAACGTGGTGCGGTACGAGTACGACCCAGAAAAAGCCAAAGCCCTTCTGGAAGAAGCTGGTTGGAAAGTCGGCAGCGATGGCATCCGCGAAAAGGATGGACAACGCCTGTCGCTGACCATCACCTTTGATCCGGACTATGGCAAACCCGACCTGGCCACCGGCATGCAGCAGTTCCTGAAGGCAGTGGGCATCGAGCTCAAGCTCCAACAGATGGAGCCCGCCACCGCCGAGGAGACCATTTATGTAAAAAAAGAGTTTGATATCTACCTCGACTGGCAGGGCTTTGGCGTAGATCCCGATATCGCCTCACGCTGGAGCACTTCGACGGCCGAGCAGGGAACGTACCTTTCCAACCCCAGCAACTACGCCAATCCCGAAGTGGATGCCGCTTTTCGAGCGGCGGAAATCGCCCGAACGGTCGAAGAGAGGCAAAAGTATCTCTGGCAGGCTCAAGACCTGATCACCCGCGACGCGGCTGCCGTCTGGCTCTATCTGTGGCAGGCGCAGATGGCGGTCTCCAAGAATGTCGGAGGCCTTAGCTTGCCGCCATCCATCGCCGACATGGACAACACGGCCATCTTCCGCGAACCTTGGAAGGTAACCAGCACCCGTCCATAAGATTCATTACGATCTATCCACGCTGCCCCACCAAACACGGCTTGGTGGGGCAGCTAATGTTTCATCCAGCCATCCGAGATGCTCTGGCTTGCTTTCTCTATACCGCAGGGTGGAATAGAGCAGGGAGGCCTGCAAGCACTCAGGTGATATGAGCAGATCGTTCCAAGGACTCTAAAAGCAATCGAGAATAGCAAGATGTACCGACTCATCCTCCGCCGGTTTCTGCTGGCGATCCCTACTCTCTTTGTCGTCTCGTTCCTGTCTTTCGGGATCATGAAAGCTGCACCGGGCGATCCGGTGCGGATGTACGTGGCTGGTGGAATGTCGAAAGGTTCCGTAGAAGACATTGAGCGCATTAGACACAATCTTGGCCTGGATCGCCCTATCTATGTCCAGTACATCGCCTGGCTTCGAAATACACTGCGCGGCGACCTGGGATATTCGCTGGCCACCCGTCGCCCTGTAGCGCAGATCATCGCCGAGAAGCTACCGGCCTCGATCTCGTTGATGGGTATCTCGTTCCTGTTGTCCATGACCATCGGCATTGGGATAGGGGTGTTATCAGCAGCCAAGCAGTATAGTCTCTTTGACTACGTTGTCACCGTTCTAGCTTTTCTTGGGAATTCCCTGCCCGCGTTCTGGATCGCGCTGATGCTCATCTGGCTTTTCTCGGTCCGACTCGGCTGGTTGCCCACCGGACATATGAGTTCCTATGAGACTACCGATTCACCCATCCTTGACTATGCCAAACATTATGTTCTGCCCGTCACAACCCTCTCCCTGGTCAGCCTGGTCAGTTGGGTACGTTACCAACGAGCAAGCATGCTGGAATCGCTGCAGCAGGATTATGTTCGCACCGCCCGGGCCAAGGGGTTAGCCGAACGGGTCGTTCTCATCCGCCATGCCTGGCGCAATTCACTGGTTCCGATCGTGACCCTGATCGGATTCTCCGTCGCCAACCTTGTGGGTGGCTCCTACATTATCGAGACAATCTTTTCCTGGCCAGGCATGGGACAGTTAGGGTTTGACGCCCTCCTGAAGCGCGACTATCCGGTCATGATGGGTGTGACACTGCTATCGGCCATCTTTATCATCTTTGGCAACCTCCTGGCCGATCTGACCTACATCCTGGTAAATCCTCAAATCCGCGAAAGTTGAGCCGCATGGAAACCACGCGCAGCCAGAGCAGTTACTTTGTACTCAGATCAGCCCAGCAGAGTCTGCTCAAGCTCTCCTGGCTTCGCTTTCGCCGGAACCGCCTGGCCATCATCTCGTTGAGTCTGCTCGTCCTAATGTCAGCAGCAGCGCTCCTGGCCCCTCAGATCGCTCCCTATGACCCGAATGCAATTGATCTCACGCCAGAAGGCATCTTGCAACCGCCTAGCTCGCAGCATCTGTTCGGCACCGATGAACTGGGGCGCGATGCGTTCTCCCGAGCCCTCTTTGGAGCACGAATCTCGCTCTCAGTGGGTTTTATCGCCTCGGGGATGGCGATTGTGGTCGGGGTGTTGGTTGGAGCCACTGCAGCCGTGGCTGGAGGTTGGGTGGACAACCTGCTCATGCGTCTGGTGGATATCCTCCTGTCAGTGCCGCTGTTCTTTCTGATCATGATCTCCCAAACGATCATGACCCCCAGCATCTTTACGGTCATGGCTATCATCGGTGCCACCTCCTGGATGGACGTGGCACGGCTGGTGCGCGGTGACTTTCTAAGTCTTCAGTCCGCCGACTATGTGACGGCCGCGGTGGTCACCGGAGCGACCCGGACCCGAATCGCCCGCCGGCACATTTTGCCGAACGTAGCCAACACGATCATCGTCGCGGCTACCTTGCGCGTAGCCCAGGCAATCCTGACCGAGTCAGCCCTCAGCTTTGTGGGTCTTGGGGTGCAACCGCCAGACGCCAGTTGGGGCAGTATGCTGCAAAAGGGGCTTACCCGTCTTCTCGATGCTCCGTGGCTTGTCTGGTTTCCGGGTATCCTCATCTCCATTACTGTCCTGGCCTTCAACTTTGTGGGCGATGGACTACGTGATGCCCTTGATCCCAGACAACTGGCTTGAGACCCTTGTTTCCATGCCGTTCCTGCCAACCTGTTTAATCTGAAGAAAGGAGAACCAGCACAATGGACCTCGAAACCCGCGCCTTGGAACTGCACCGTCGGGCGATCGTGATTGACGGCCATAGCGATATTCTGATGCCTGTGGCTGACGGCAAGATCCGGCTTGGTCAGCAGGTCCGGATTCCGGACCCGGCCACATGGGAACCCCCGCTGGGGATGCAGTTGGATTCGGTCAGCACTATGTTCGGGTTTTCGCTCCACACCCACTATTTTGGTCCGATGGGCCAGTATAGCATTCCCCAGTTCTTGCAGGGTGGGGTGACGGTGCAGGTGTGCGCTATCTATCTCGAAGATAGCCGGCTGGAGCGAGCCTTGGAGCGAGGGCTGGAGATGACCTGGTGGCTCTTGAAAGAGGTGGAGGAAAATGACGAATTCGAATTGGTGACGACAGTCGCTGATATCCACCGTATCAAGAGTGAAGGCAAAGTCGGCGCGATCCTTGCCTTCGAAGGCTTCGAACCGCTGGGCTTTGATCTACGCTTCCTGGATCTCTTCTATCGCCTCGGCCTGCGCATGGCCAGCCTGACCCACTCCCGGCGCAACTTTTTCGCCGATGGCCGTCAAGAAAAGGTCAAGACCGGTGGCCTGACCGCCCTCGGCCAGCAAGCTGTAAAACGTATGAACGAACTGGGGATTGTCATCGACCTGGGGCACATCAACCAGGTGGGCTTCTGGGAAGTTCTGCAGCTCAGCCAGGCGCCCGTGGTCTTTTCCCACACCAGTCCGCGTAAGTATTTCCCCCTCCACCCGGAAGACAGCCCGATCTACCCCGCTGCCGATCTGGCGCAAGGACGCGAACGACTGGAGGCCATTGCCCGCAACGGCGGAGTGGTGGGTATCATCTTCTACGGACAGCAAGACCTGGACGATGTGGTAGCTGACATCGAGTACACGATAGAGGTTGCGGGGCCAGACCATGTCGGCTTGGGCTCGGACCTGTACGGCCTGGAACGGGCTCCCAAGGGCCTCGAGGACATGTCCCGGTTGCCGGCGCTGACTCGACGTCTGCTAGAGCGAGGCCATTCGGACGAACTGATTCTCAAGATCCTGGGCGGCAACTACCTGCGGGTATTCAAGCAGGTATGGGGAAAATGAACGGCAACTGAAACATCCTCCCGGACTGCACCCTCGCCGTCGATCTTGGTCTCACGATAGCAAGACCACCGATGCCTCACTGCGCTTGTCCACAGTGATCTGAGACGCCCCGGGGCTAGCCGCTAGCCAAGGGCAGGGTCCTGTCAAAGTCAGATTTCGGCAGCGCCGATCAGCGTTAAGGATCGGTCAACGTCGGAGGCACTCGCCTGGGTCCGGGGTAGGCTGATGATACCATAGGTGGTCGCCCTACTGACTTCGCCAGTCTCTAGTTCGATCCGCTCATATGGTCGGCGGATCACTTGGCCGACGCTGGGCCAATCGACGTAATCGAACAGAGTCGAACCGCTTTCCAGGGATTGGGCAAGACCGGCCAGGCGCTGGTCCAAGACGGCGATGTCAATGCTGCGCAACCCCTGCCGTATGGTCGACTCGCTGGGCATCGAACTGCGCGGTGGCCGCAGACGTTCCAACAGTTCCGGCCCATGCAAGACCACCCAATGCGCAATCGCGTGAGCGTTTGCAGCCCGCTTGCCAGGGCAGCACCTATCAGTGCCAGAAGAACTGACCAGGGGTGCCTTTTCCCGCGTGCCTTTCTCGGGTCAGGATACCTTGGAACATGTCCACGAGTGGGCTGTCCTGCTGTGGCGCCATCGGCTACAACCTTCCTTTCTAGCGCCAAGAAGTATTGTACCCGAGAGACCATGACTTTGAGAGGACGGACCCTGCGGCTGATACTAGAGCGCAACAAGTTCCACCCCCTCTCCTGATCACAACCCCGCCCCGCCGTGGCCTACCGGCCTGGGGTTCGCGGGACGGAGGCCCTGACCTCCGCCCCAAATCCAACAGGCAGAAAGGAGCACCATGGCCAACAAGAAGAAAGACTCTCCCCGTTCCCACGTAATTGAAGAAGCCCTCCTCCCCACCGATGGGCAGGTCCGTTGTCCCCGCCAAGATGGCCCCGATCCGATATGGCTGCCGAGCTGCAGCGGCTGCGCTCACAACCATGGGCTGGGGCCTTTCATCCTGGTCCGCTGCGCCCATCCCCAGGCCAGGGAGGTCGAGCAAGCCTGGCTGGAGGCGAAGCGCCATAAAGCCCAGGCCCGGCAGTTGCAGCCAACCCTGTTGTAACCCTGGATGGGAGAAGAACCGATGAACACGAACGTTGCCTCTCCCCTCGACGGGGAAGCCCAGGCCGGCCTCCGCCTCTGCCGGGCTTTGCCCCGTGAACAAGAAAGGAATTCACCATGACCCAACTGACCTTTTGGAACAGCGTGCCGCTCCCCCCGGAGAGCCATCCCCCGGACGGCGAGTCCTCCGCAGGCGATCGTACCCCCACGACCGCCTACCTGAAAGCCTCCGGCCGCATCCTCCCTCTCAAAGAGTTGCCCGAGAAGGAACAGCCGGTGAACCGCCTGCATGGCTACGGTCCGGCTGCCCTCAGCACCATCGAACTGCTGGCCATCCTGCTGGGCAATTCCCATCAACTCCACGACGCCTCAGCCCTGCTGGCCGCCTTCGATGGGCTGACCGGCCTGGCACGCGCCCCCATTGCCGAGCTCCAGCGGCGGCCCGGCGTCGGGACGGCCACCGCTGCCCGCATCCAGGCCGCTTTCGAGTTGGGGCGACGGCTGATGACCGAGACCGCTGCCGACCGCCCTCAGGTCCGCTCCCCGGCCGACGCCGCCCACCTGGTCATGCCGGAGATGATGACCCTGGAGCAGGAGCACCTGAAGGTCCTGCTCCTGGACACCAAGAACCGGGTGATGCGCCTTATCACCCTCTACGTCGGCAGCCTGAACACCAGCCTGATCCGGGTCGGCGAGGTGTTCCGCGACGCAATCCGGGCCAACGCCGCCGCCGTCATCGTCTGTCACAACCACCCCTCCGGCGACCCAACGCCCAGTCCCGAAGATGTGGCCGTCACCCGCCAGATCGTCGCGGCCGGCAAGCTGATCGACATCGAAGTGATGGACCATTTGATCATCGGATCGGGCTTCAGGTGGGTCAGTCTGAAGGAAAGGGGGCTTGGCTTTTCGTCATGATCCAACTCTCCCGACCCAAGGCATACGGCAACGTCAAGCCCCTGGCCAACCCCCTGGGACAATCGATCCGCTGTACGCCGCCGAGGCCGAAGAGACGCCGGCGGCGGGCGACTCACAGTCAGTCTGCTGCATAAGGAGCGCATCCCATGTCTGATAACGGCCACCTCACCATCGAAGTCAAAACGGCTGGCGATGGCACGGCGATGGCCACCATCAACGGCAAAGTCTACCGCCTGCTGGCAGGCTACAAGTTCCGCACCACCGACGAATGGTTCTTGCTGGCCGTGGCCGGGCGTACCCCGCTCAAGGCCGACGACCTGGCCGAGCACTGGCAGGTGGTCAGGAGCGGGCCGGTGACCCTGGCCTTCGCCCAGCGCCCGTTCAGTTATCACCTCTTGCAAGGTGAGGACAGCGAGCCGCCCACCGGCTGCGACTGGCCTCCCTTCAAGAGACCGCCATACTGGTACGCCTTCGTCGGCCCCACCCCAGAGGCCGTCGAGGCCCAGGTGCGGCTGGCCCTGGAGCAGTATCGGCCCGACCTGGCCGCTGACGCTGTACTGCGTTCCGCCGTCCACGCGCCCGACCAGGCCGGGCTCGGCCCCGACGCCCTGCTGGTGCGGGTTTAGTTCAACCTCCACGAGGGGAGGGCTTTGTCCCTCCCCCCTCCATATTCCAATGCAGAAAGGATCCTCCCATGTTCAAAGAAGATGACGCTAACGCCGCCGAGTGCGCCTACCAGCACACGGGCCACGCTGCGGCCATGTTCAGACCAAGATTCGGTCAGGCCCACCAGCAATATTTCACCCCAGCCTGGCTGGCCGAGACAATGTTGCCCATCGCCGAGCACGCCTTTGGCTTCCACACCCTGTTGCCCGACGACCGGCCCCGGCTAAATGTTATCGACCCCACCGCCGGCACCGGCCGGCTTCTGATCCCGTTCCACCAGGCCGGACACAACGTCCTGGCTGTCGAGCTCGACGCCCGCCTGGCCGAGGTTGCCGAGCGGGCACTGGGCAGGCGCTCCATCCGCCAGGGCGACATCATCGCCTACGGCTCACTCATCCCACCGGGCCGCTACCATGTCGCCGCCATCAACCCACCCTACGGCCTGTGGTGGCCGACCCCTGAGGGGTCTCCCTACCGCGAGTACGAGCTGCGCGCCGGCGAGCACACCGAGAGTCAGCACATGATCCTGGAGCTGGCCTACCACCTGCTCTGCTACCAGAACGGGCTGCTGATCGCCGTCCTGTCAGGCAAGTTCTTCGACAACCACCCAAAGGCTGCCGCCTACCTGAACAAGTACTTCCAGGTGCTGGCCAACGTCCTCCTGCCCCGCCCGTTCAGGGCCGAATACGGCATCGAAGTCGATGCTGCCTTTGTGGTGGCCATCGCCGACAGCCCATACGCCACCAAGCAGCCGCCTGCGCTCATCGGCCCCTGGCATGGCGACGGCCCGGCGCTGGTTGAGGCAGTCAACGTCGCCTTTGACCAGGTCCGGCGCAACGCCCACTACAACCCACGTTTCGCGGCGGGGCCGGGCAATCGGCCGGTCCATTACCTATACGCCGGCTACAGCCGGGTGGCGCCCCAGGTCCCCGACCTGGAGAACCTGGTCCACGTCGACACCGCCTCTCTCCCGCTCCGCGTCACGGCGCGGGGCGTCGCGCCCACCTCCGACTGGTCAGCCGCCTGGTTCAGGCTGTACAACACCCTGCCCCTCCAGGCCTACGACGCCGCCCAGGGCACCTTCGCCCCGCTGGGCGAGGCCTACGGCTCCCTGCCCAACGTGCTGATGGCCGGCGTCGAGCCGACCCGGAACGCCCTGGAACGCCTTGGTTTCCAGGTGTCGTTGACCGACCACGACGCCAGGCAACTGGCCATCCGCGCCCGCCGCTACCGGCGCGACCGCCTGCCGATCCGCGACCTGGAGCCGATGGAGTACCTGGCCCACTACCCCGATGGGCCGATCACCGCCCAAGCCACCGTCACCCTGACCAACGGCCTGGTCATCCCCGCAGGCGCGACCTACGAACTGCGCAGCCGCTGGTTCCGCCGTGAGGAGGAGGTCGGCGCCGGCGAGGCGAAGGGCGAGGGTAAGAAACGCTACACCCAGCACACCTTCGTCGACCGGGGGTATCTGGTGCTCCGCTTCACGCCGTCCACGGCCGAATACGATGGCGTGGCGCTCAAGCCCTTCGTCGTCGAAGAGGTCAATCCCGACCAGGTGAAGGCCCTGGTAGATGCCTTTGGCCTGCCGCCGGTGCCGATCGTCGAGGACCTGCCCGATCTGAAGGGCTGGGAGCGCCGACTGGAACGGTTCATGGATGCCCACGCCCAAGCGGCCGGCGGCCGGCGCCTCTACCCCATCCAGGCCCGGGACGTGGCCCGCATGGCCGCCAAGTCGACCGTGGCCCTGTTGTATGAGCAGGGCGGCGGCAAAACGACGACGATGGCCCACTGGGCCGCGATGCGGGGCTACCGGACGGTGCTCATCGTCACGCCGGCTTCGGTGGTACCCGGCATCCTGGAAGACCTGGAGAACTGGGGCTTCCCCGCCAGCCGCCTGGATCACCAGGTCATCGACCGCATCCTGGAGGGCAAGCGCCGGCACCGGGCCGCCCGCCAGCGGGTCCGCACGGCGAGGCAGCGGGTCGCCCGGCTCCAGGAACAGATCCGCCTGGCGGCGCCCGAGGGGGAACCACCGGACCGACAGGCCGGGATCGGTCGCCTCTTGCACCGCAAGCGCAGCGAGGAGGCAATCCTCGCCAGCGAGCACGCCCGCCTCGAGCTCGAGACGGAGTTGGCCCGTAAGCGGCGGCACCTGCGCAACCTGCAGGCCATCCGTCGCAAGGGCAAGGCGACCAGCGGCTGCATCGACCAGGAGATCAGCCAGGCTGCCGAGCAGGTCTGCAGCCTCGCCGAGCGGCTGGCGCTATGCTACGACGCTCTACATGACCTCCAGCCCGAGACCTACAACACCCCGCAATTCTACGTCACCAGCTATCAGGACCTGAGTCTGGGGGACCACGATGGCCTGTTCGACCCATGGGACCACGACCATTTTGACCGCCAGGGTAACTACGAGGGCACAGCCACCGGCAACCGCGGGGCCAGGTGCTCCGGCTGTGGCGCTGCCCGCCGGGCCAGCGTGGTCAAGTGCCCGAACTGCGGCGCGCCGTGGCGGGGCCAGAACGACGGCGGCGGCCGCGTCTGCCGGGCGTGCGGCCACCGCGCCTGGACCATGGGCCGCGCCGCCCAACACCCCCTGCCGGAGTTTGAGCGTGGCCTGCCCCGCCGCGAACAGATCGCCCTCCGCCAGCGCCGCATCGAGCTGATGAGGGAACATCGCCTGGCCGCCAGGACCAGCGAACCGACCGGCGAGGACCTGTTCGTGACCACCAACCACACCTGGCCGCTCGTCAACCGCGTCACCGCCATCTTCAGTTGCGTCATGCTCGACGAGGGCCAGGATGCGAAATCCAAGCTCAGCCTGCGGGGCACCGCCGCCCGCCGCCTCCGCGCCAGAGGCCGGGCGATCCTGACCGGCACCTGGATCAAGGGCTATGTGCATGACCTCTTTTGGACGGCTGGCTGGCTGCTGGGCTTTGGCTCGCCGCTGTGGCCCTTCCCCTACCACGGTGGTTCGGCCCGCTTCTTGCAGCAGTTCGGGACCTATGAGTTCATCACGCGCGAGTACGCCGATACCTTGGAAGTAGGCAAACGCAAGCTGATCCCCTCGGTCTCCAACCTCAACCGGCTGTGGAAGCTCCTCTCACCGGTCTCCATCCGACGCCTGAAGGCCGACTTTCTCACCGAACTCCCCGACAAGCACCGGCACGTCCACTGGCTCCAGCTCACCGGCGAGCATGAGTTGCTGGTCAGCACGGTCAATGCCGCGATGAAGGAGGTGCTGAGCCGGGAGCTGAGGAAGGCCAACCCCGACATGGGCGCCATTAGCGCCGCCCTGTGGTGGGGCCGCTACGTCGCTTCCTGTCCCAACGAGTATGGCGCGCTGCACTTTGCCGGCGCGTGGGGGCACCGCATCAACGTCGAGGAAGCCACACCAGAGGAGGCCAGGGCTGTCCTGGAGCAGATGCGGCTACAGGGCGCTTACCTGCTGCCGCCGTCCGGGCTGAAGGTAGACCACAGCTTCGTCAAGGTGCAAAAGGCGCTGGAGATCGTCGAGCGGGTCAGGGCCGCCGACGAAAAGGGCGATCGTCTTCACCAGCCTGCGCGGCCTGTACCGCACTCTCGAAGCCGCCTTCCGCGACCACTGTATCGCCTACGTTGGCATGGACGGGGTGGCCACCGCCCGGCGTAACGACGTCATCCGCCGCTTTGAGGCCGGCAGCGCCACTGTGCTCCTGGCCGGGACCGGAACCCTCAATCGGGGGGTGACGGTCAACGGCGCCAACCACGTGGTCATCCTCAACCTGGAGTGGTCGCCCGAGGTCACCCTGCAGGCTGAGGACCGCTGCCATCGGCCCGGACAGACGCGAGAAGTGCATGTCCACTATATCCTGTCAGACCTGACCGTCGATCGGCAGATGTGGGACCTGATCATGGCCAAGTGGGCGGCGCAGCGGGCGGTGCAGGACCGCGAGGCGCAGAACCACTCGGTCGAGACCATCCTGGAGGAAGCAGCGCTGGCCAACGCGCAACTGGCCGTGGCCAGGGCGGTGCTCCAGGCCGGGTTCCAGCACGGGGGTGCCACCGTCGAGGAAGCCGCAGCCAAGGCGGAAGAGGCGGTCGAGAAGATGGCCACCCGGTTGGTCTTTGGCCGGATGCCGGCGGGGACGAAGGCCCGGCAGCGGCGGGGCAGGTCAGAGGTCAAGGTGCTCTACTTCGGCAGCCTGCTCAAAGCAGAGGAAGATGACGGCAAGGTAGTGCTGCCGTCAGCCGAGCAACCGGTGCAGCTTGCCATGTTTGCATTGTAAGCTTTCCAAGGATTAGGGAGAGGTTCGTCACCTCTCCCTTCTTTTTTGTCAATTTTCGAGGAACCCTGCAGAATCCCGCAAACTCTAGTCTCTGATTACTGCTGATCTCCTTTGTGCGCTGCCTCCCCCGAGTCATGTTCGCTGAGCCAATGCCAGTCACGATCCAACCAAGGGAGCGCGCACTACCGGAACAATCGAGCATCCATAGTCTCTCCTTCAGATCCATTCAGCTAATTGTTCAGATCACTGCAGGCGCATACAGATCGGTAAGTACAATGTGTGACCTACGGTGGTGTATCCATTTCGGATTTTGTTGCAATACTCAGGCTGCTTGGGTCCCTTGGCAGGACATCGGTATGCTGATGGCCCATATAGAAACAAAGGAGCGATCAGCCAACCGCTTCAGGTTGGTGGCGGTTGCGATCAGGAGCGTCTGCAATTGGTTCTTGCGTCGCCCGCGATAACGAGCACAAAGTCCGTGCTTCCGCACCAACTCTGACACCGTGGCCTCTATGCCAGCTCGGATCTGCATCTCCCGCTTGAACGCCTCACTCTCGGCCTCGCGGCGCCGTGCCTGAATTAGGGGATGATAGGCACTGATTCCCAGGCAGCGACCCTTCAGTCTGTCGGTGCATAGGTTCGGACCGAAGGAGGGACACGACTGGCACCGTGTGCCAAAGCGAACGCGATGTGCAATCAAGTTTTTGCCCCGTGGTTTGGCTTTGACCCATCCGACCTGTTTCTTACCAGCCGGACAGATGGCCTGGTGTCGCTCAATGTCGATCTCGAAATCTCGCAGACCAAAGCCCTCCAGCCTGCTGCTGTTCCCCTGCCGCACATCGCCCCGCAGGCCTATGCCCTTGGCCAGACCGTCCGCAATGTGGCGACCACTCATATAGGCCTGGTCAACAATACTGCTTGCCAGGTCGAATCCCTCAGTCGATCAGCCGGTCTTGGATAACCGCCAGGCGCTGGTTGACCTCCGCCAAGGCCTTCAGTTCGTCACCGCCGTGACCCTCCACCTGGTTCAGAAGCCAGTACCCTTCTTGCCCCGCCGCCCTCATCTGCTGCTCAATCGGTCATCCCATCGCCGCTGGCAGTAGCGGTCGACAAAACTCACTGGCAGGTGCTTGCTCAGCCAAGACGCGTCCGCCCCTTCTAACGCCCTTACCTTCACTCGAATTGTCTCCCAAACCAACTCCAGGCGACTCAGCCGCGCCACCAGGCCGATCCCGTGAGCCGCATCGGTCCGCTGTTTGCTCCGGGCTTGGATGTACCCCCGCTCCCGTAGATAGGCCACCAGACGCTCAAAGACTACCTACTCCCGCCCGTGGTCCAACAATCGCTTCCGAAAATTACACAGGTCGGAGTAGTGAAACCCGGTCCAGTTGAGCTTCTGACGCAAGGCATACTTTCAGTCCAGCCGCATCACCGCTGCCTCCGCAGGCGCTCGGTTCGGTAGCCTCTCCAGAAACTGGAAGACCGAGATCAGGGCCAACACCACCGGATTCACTGCCGGATGGCCTTCGCTGGCGTACATATCAACAAAATCATCATCGCTGATGATCTGGTCAATCTCGTTGCCAACCAGCCGATATCCACCCTCTGGTGGCAGGAGTGGCTCGACCACACGCCGCGTTTCTTCTGAAATCTCTCCGGCAAAAGACCTCCGGAGTGACAAATCGCTACCTCGTATCCCGTTTTTCAACAAAATCGGAAAAAGATGCACTACCGCCCTTTACGGACCCTGTTAGGAAAAGTTGAAAAGTGAACTGTTAGGGATGGATTTAAAGTTCAAAGGTGAACTCTGAAGCCATCCAGGGGGAGGGTCACCGAGTGGACCATTTTGTCATTCCGCCAGATGCGAATCTCCATCAGTTGTCCAGCGATGTCAGGGACGAGGTGGACCTCGACCGGCTCGTAGAGGTCCACCTTGGGAACTTCAATCGTATGGTTGAATAGCGAGATGCGTCGATATCCGTTGACCGTTCTGGTTTCCCGCAAGCAAAAGACATCCTTGGGGGAGGTGTAGGGCTTGGGCAAGGAGAAAGGGCGGAAGAGGCTGTCGCCCTCTTGTTGGGCTCTATGGAAGCGGATGCCAGGGATCTCTCGGGTGGTAGAGTGGACCTGGTGGTGGTTGTAGCGCTCTACCTCGGCCCGCAGGACAGCCCGAACCTCTTCCATGGTCGATATCTTCTCCAGTGCACAGGTCCGGACAATGCGATCTTGGAGCCATTGGTAGGGTCTCTCGACCTTTCCTTTGGCTTGGGGAGACAAGGCATAGCTCACCTCCACCCCCAGGACGCGCATCATCTTGCTCCACTGCGTGTCTACCTCATCGGCTAGGAGGATGTGCCTGCACCGGACGCTGTCTCTGCCCTGAACGAAGCGGAAAACGCGCAAGGAGTCTACATAGTAGCGCAATGGGATGCCGTAGGACTGAGTGAGGGTCCGCACCGCCTCGATGTGCGCCCAGGTGGTGTCGTTCGGAACAAACTCGGCGAACAACAGCATCCGGCTGTAGTCGTCGATCGAGGTGATCAGACTCCACTTCTCTGGAGCGAAGGGAGACCACAGGTGGAGCGAAGAGTCATGCTGAATCAAGGCGCCGATGGAAGCGGTCAACACCTCGCGGTCGTGGGCTTTTCGTCTCTTCCGAGGTTGGTAGCAGTTCAGGCGTTGGGCGCGGTCGATGATCGTAGTCACCGAGACTTCGATGCCTTTCTTCCTGAGACGGTCCCGTAGGGCTGAGTAGTTGTAGCCGGAGATGGGCAAGCGTTTGTCATCGACAATCTCCTTCTCGCGGCGCAACTCCCACTCGATCTCCTCTTCTACCGCAGTCGATAACCTGCCTGGGCTATATCTCTCGTAGGCAACGGAGAAGGCCTCAGGGTCTTGCCGATACTCTTTGAGCAGGGCAAAGAAACGGGTCTTGCCAATCCCCAGGATCTCTTGCACCTCGTCTCTCTCCAACACCCCTTGGCAATATCCGCCGAGCAGCACCTTGACCTGATCATCTCCGAATCGCTTGTGTAGTTGATTCATTCTCTCCTCCGTGAGCTCGATTTGGCTGGAGGAACTCTACCACAATCAGTTCACTTTTCAACTGGAAATCGTTCACTTTTCAGCCGTAAATGGTTCACTTTTCAACTTTTAACGACATGGCAAATCGCAGTCTTGACAAACGAGACCGGCTGTGCTATAATTGGATATGATGATGAGTCCATATGTTAACCTGTCAATGCTCTTGAAGGGATTCTATGGACGGCCTCGATAGGACCAGTTATATTCCTCTTTATCGTCAACTAGTGAATGACCTCATTCGCCGCATGGAGTCCGGAGAACTCCAACCCGGACAGCGAATCCCTTCAGAGAGGGAGCTAGCCGAGCGTCTGAAAGTAAGCCGGATTACAGCCCGGCAGGCTCTCAGCCATCTGGAGCAGTTGGGGCGGGTCTATCGCGAGCAGGGTCGTGGTACTTTTGTGGCTGCGCCCAGGCTGGCGCGAGTTAAAGGATTTGGCAGTTATACTGAATATGTAATGGGCCTAGGACTGACGCCTACATCTCGTGTCGTTAAGCAGGAACTCGAGGACCCAGACGAAGAGTTACGGGATCTTTTGAAATTGCAATCTAACGAACAAGTACTGCATCTGGTCCGCGTACGGCTAGCCAATGATGTCCCTCTTGCGCTCCAGTCCACATACTTGCCCCACAGTCTCTGCCCCGGTCTGGAAAATGAAGATCTTAGCTCAAGCTCTCTTTTCGACATCCTGCGCAAGAAGTACTCCGTTTACCCAACATGGACAGAGCCGAAAGTGAGCGCTTCAGCAGCATCAGAAATGGAAGCTGCAGTCTTAGGACTAGAACCCGGTGCACCAGTGCTCGTTGTAGATGCTTTGACCTACACTGATGCTTTTCAGATTGTGGAGCGAGTTCGCACAGTGTATCGAGGCGCTGGCTTTTGGCTTCACTTGGACCGGCAGCGCGTGTCTGGATAGCACGAGGTGGTGCAGAGACTTTTGACTCTCCCCCAGCAGTAGGGGCAAGAAGTTCTACAGGGTAGCTGTGTTGGTTAGGCTACAGCTTCCCATGGTTACAAGTCATACTAGCATGCTACAGGGCCGCTAGGCTACACAATAACAGTGAGGGTGAATCCAGTGTCTGCAATCGAGTACATGAATAAGATCAGGGACATGATAAGTGCTCTGGGCAACACAAGCTTGTCGGCGATTGAGCAAGCAGCTAAAGCCATGGCCAAGTCAGTAAGCTCGGGGCGGGCGGTATATTACTTTGGGTCAGGACATTCTATCCTGCCGGTAATGGATGTCTTTCCTCGCTATGGATCGTTCGTGGGATTGCAGCCCATCTATGATCCGAGATTGGCGTGGCACAACGTGATCGGTCCGGGGGGAACTCCTGAATTGCTGTGGCTGGAACGGCAAGAGGGCTATGTTCAGAACGTGTTGCGTTACTATCCTCTGGAATCGCGCGACACCCTCATCGTCTTCTCGCATGGCGGCCTCAACGCAGCAGGTATTGAAGCTGCCATGATTGGGAAGGAACGCGGGGCAACTGTAGTTGCGGTCACCTCCATGCAGAATTACTGGAAGAATCCAGCCAGACACTCGTCTGGCAAAAAGCTAGCCGATGTCGCTGACATCGTGATAGACAATGGAGCTCCGCCTGAAGACGCGATCGTTCACATCCCCAATTGGGTTGAACCGGTAGCGGCGTCAGCCACTGTCATGAAGGTATGCATTTCGATGATGTTGGTGGCAGAAACAGCCAGGATTCTATCCGCGCAAGGGATTTACATGCCCACCTTTGCTTCGCCCAACGTCATCGGCGATCCCAGCCACGATCTCAAAGTCTATGATTCATACCTGAAGTTCCGCCGTCAACTTGATGGCGTGTAGGCGGTAAGGCAAACGTGTCACAGCTTGTCTACTTCCAAGCGATGATTCCGATCCTGGAAAGAGCCATGGAATCGCAGTATGAAGTCATTTGCAGGGTGGCTCAGCATATGGCGGACGTAATTGCTGCCGATCATCTCATCTACGTCTTCGGTGCCGGACACGCGGCTCTGGTTGCAGAGGAGCTTTGTTACAGGGCGGGTGGTTTGGTGCCCATTGTCCCCATTTTTGCCCCTGGCTTGACGACGACTGTGCGGCCATTGACCTTAGAAACAAAGATGGAGCGGTTATCTGGCTATGCAGGACTACTTCTTGAAGAATTTGGAATTACTGGGGATGATATGTTGATCGTGCATTCGAACTCTGGTTGTAATGCTGTGGCAGTGGAGTTGGCTGAGGGTGCTCGAGAGCGAGGTATTCTAGTAGTGGCACTGACCAGTATAGCACACAGCCAGAGTGTTCCGTCTCGCCATTCCAGGGGGCGTAAACTAATGGATGTGGCTGACTATGTCATCGACAATTGCGGGATTCCGGGCGATGCGCTTGTGGAGTTCGAAGGATTTCCCCTAAGAACCGGTGCAACTTCTACGGTGGTAGGAGCTGCCTTGCTTAATGCTGCAGTGGTCGAGACGGTGCGTATACTCCTAGAGAGAGGACTAGAACCTCCGGTGTTTCGCAGTGCTAACCTCGATGGTAGCGAGGAACATAACAAGCAATTGATGAGGCGCTATTCCGGGAGGCTGACATATTTGTGATGTCGCATGCAAGATTAGATTATGCCCCCTGACGGATCCATCACAAAGAGCGATCTTGGGAAATGCTCTATGGGCAGTGGATCAGTATGGCCGGCGGCCTGCCCTAGCAGAGGAAGGGAGGTGATTCGGGATACAATATATACACGTGTGATGCCAAAAGCTAATACGCCGATCGCCTGGGGTTGAGCGGATGCAAGTCTTTCCGCAAGAACAATGAAAGGGAGAGGAGAAATGTCTAGAAAAAGTGTCTGTATCTGGTTCACTTTACTGAGCCTACTGTTTGTTGCCGTGGCTTGTCGTCCGGCCACGCAGGTGCCTGCCACACAAGCACCATCTCAGCCTGAGCCGACTAAACCACCAACCGAAGGGCAGGTGGTGGAGTTGGTCTACCAAAACTGGACAGCCCGCGACGAAGAGATGCCATGGGAGAGGGAACTTATCGCCAAGTTTGAGGCAGCCCATCCCAATATCAAGATCAAGCTGGCAGTTGGTCCCTATGCGCAGCATCATGACAAGATCATTGCAGCAACCAAAGCCGGATCCCCGCCCGACGTATTTGAGATCATCCCCGAGAATATTATCGCCTTTGCTGCCCAAGGCGCAGTCATGAACCTCGACGACTATGTGACCAAGGAGGGAGGGGAAGCGTTCTCTGCGCAGTACTTCCCATCTGCATGGGCGATGGGCCATCAATGGGGTCACACCTACGCTCTGCCATGGCGCTATGGTGTGTCGGCTATGTTCCTGAACGTCAAGATGTTCGAGGACGCAGGAGTTCCGCTTCCGGATGGAGATACCTGGACATATAGTGACATGTTGGAGATCGCCAGGAAGCTAACGAATCCAGACAAGGGACAGTATGGATTTGGGTATAGTGGTACGAAGGATTCGTTTGGCACAAGCTGGGAGTGGATGGGACATCTGTTTGCTAACAAAGGTGGGCTGGTTGCCGACGATGGTACGGTGCTGATCAATAACGATGCAGCAGTAGAGTCGTTAACTTGGTGGTCTGATCTTTTGTTAAAGGAGAAGGTAGTGCCGCCAGAGACAGCTACGTTGGATGAGGCAGCCCTGGTGGACTTGTTGGGCCGGGGCCAGGTAGCAATGTGGAACAACGGTCCATGGTACATCAACAATTTCAAGAATTCATACCCCGACACGAAAATTGCCACTGTTCCACTTCCGCTGGGCAAGCAAGATGGTGCCTCGGCAGGCGGTACCGCCTTGGCTATCTCTCCGCTGAGCAAGCATCCGGACGAGGCCTGGACATTTATCAAGTTTATGACTAGTCAAGAGACGTTGAGGGAGTGGGCAACCCGTGGCTTCTTCATGCCAACGAGGGCGGACTTGTTACAGGAGCCATATCTGCAAGAGCCTCTCATGAAAGCATACAGCGATTCGGCGCTGCGACCGAATTCGCGGATCCTGGGTCAGTACCCGGAGACGAATACCATCCTGATTATCCTGCACGGCTACATGCAAGAAGTCTTCCTCAAACTCAAGACACCCAAGGAAGCGTTGGATGCCGCAGCCCAGGAATGGTCCACGATCCTTGCGCCCTACTATAGCCATTAGCAGGAAAGCATCGTCATCCAGCAGGGCTTTCTCGGCTTGACCAACAGCTTGATTTTGAAAGTCGCATCGCAATTCACTTGGCTGAGGAAAGCCGCTTCGGCAGTGTTACACAGCACACCCACCTACAGGGTATGATGTGTACAAGATTTGGGGACTTGAGTGGTTCCGGAAACGGATGGACTGGCGGGCTGATAGGATGTTGACATTGAGGACAGAATGCAAGGGAGCGATTTCGTATCGCCCACGCCCATCATCGGATGCCTGAGATGGAAATTGTGGTATAAAGCTACCCAGAGCCTATTATGAACCACGGAAAATGACCTGTTTTTCGAATAGAAAGCCAGTGAAAGGACTCCGATTTGGCGCATCCGAAGCCATCGGTTTGTCGGGATTCAGGCTAATTCTTGTCCATTTCCGCTGTGGTTTCCAGAATGCATAACAGGCTCTAGAGCTTGAACCGGTGCCGCGGGGTGATTGGAGGGACAGGGGCCAGGAGATGAGCCAGATGCAGCGAATGGAAGCTGTTGGGGTGCCGAGATTCAAAGCTGGTGAGCCGCGTAATGCTGTAAGCCACCAGCGCTCATGTCGGTTGAGTGGCGCATGCCTCTTCATACTGCCTGGTTTACTCTACCTGGCCCTTATGTCCGTCTATCCGATGCTGTACGTGTTCAAGATCAGTCTGGGTGACAAAGCAGATCGGTTCATTGGCCTTGGTAACTATGTCAGAGCATTGCATGACCCGTACTTTCTTCTCACCGTCAAGCAATCGTTGATCTTTGTCATATTGAGCGCTACGGCGCATGTGACTTTGGGATTGCTCCTGGCGCTTCTGCTAAATCAACCGATGAATCGCCTGTTCAGGAGCACAATGCGTTCTCTGATCATGGCTCCCTGGGCTATTACTCCCGTTGTGGTGGCAGTGATCTGGCGACTGCTGTACAATCCTCATCTTAGCATTATCCCGACCATCTTGAGGTCCGTCGGTCTAAAGGTTGAGTGGACGCTCCTCGGCAATCCCTCCTGGGCTCTAGTGGCAGTGACGGTGGCCAACATCTGGTTCTCATTACCATTCTATATGCTAATGATGTTGGCATCGCTACAATCTATTCCCGATGAGCTATACGAGGCAGCAAGCATTGACGGGGCCCATGCCGTCCAGCGTTTCCGATTCGTCACCATTCCCCATATGCGAAACATCCTAATAACCTTGCTCCTGTTCGATTTCATCGGAGCATTTGTGTTTTTTGACCTGGTATGGGTGATGACAAAAGGCGGCCCAGCCAATAGGACCGAACTCATGGCGACCTATGCCTATCGCATGGCCTTTGAACGATTTGATTTTGGCTATGCGGGTGCAGTGGCGGTGCTAATGTTCTTCATCATGCTGATGTTTAGTCTAGGACTCTTGTTTCTACTGCGAAGAGAGGATTAGAGTTGTTTGTCTTAGGCATGAAGCATCGCAAGTTGTTTCGGAGTGCTCTTGTATATGTAGCCACGCTGCTAGTGGCTTTGATCATGGCATTTCCGGTCTTCTGGATGATCTCGCTCTCGATCCGTCCTTTGGGTGAGACCTTTGCACCCACCCTCATACCCACCCAGATAGACCTACAAGCTTATGTGAAAATCTTGACCAACCCCAGCCTGCGCATCCCGTTTGTTAATAGCATGGTGGTGGCGACTTCATCCATGTTTCTAGCTCTACTACTAGGGCTTCTAACTGCCTATGGTCTGTCGCGCTATCGTTTTCGTGGCAGCAACGCGGTCTTGATGTTTGTTATTGGTAACAAAATGTTTCCTCCTGTCCTATTGACTGTGTCTTATTTCTATCTAGTCACCCGTGTCAAGCTGTACGATACATTGTTGGCCGTCATTCTTATGGACACCGTGATTACTCTGCCTTTTGCTATCTGGATGCTACGCAACTACCTGGACACAGTTCCCCGTGAACTTGATGAGGCTGCTATTATAGACGGGTGCACCCGTCTAGGTGCTCTTGTGCGCGTGGTATTGCCCGTCAGCGTCCCTGGCGTGGCCGCTACAGTTGTCTATTGCTTTCTTCTCGCCTGGAATGAGTTTCTGTTTGCCTATACTTTTACCCAATCTCCGGAAAACCAGGTTACGTCGATCAAAATTGCCAGTCTGCAAGGTCAGTTTTGGACCGACTGGCCTACTCTGCTCGGATACTCAGTGCTGTTCACCATCCCGATCCTAGTTATGTTTTTGGCCATGCAACGTTACCTTGTTCAGGGACTAGCTGCTGGTTCTACCAAATGACTAAAGCTGTGCGAGTACTTTCACCAAGGAGGTCGAAACAAAATGTATCCCGATCTACAAGACAAGGTTGTGATTGTCACTGGTGCTGGCGCTGGTATCGGCCGAGGAATTGCTCTTCGCTTCGGACGCGAGGGCTCGATTGTCGTGGTCAACGACTTGCGTCCCGAAGCGGCCAGGGAAGTCGCCCAAGCAATTGCGGCAGCTGGGGGCCACGCCATCTCATTGCCAGGCGACATGACCGACGAGCTGGAGGTTAACAAGATGTTTGATGAAGTCCTCAGGATCTACGGCAGAGTGGATATCTTGGTTAACAATGTTGGTCTATTCGAATTCGGCCCATTGGTGGGATCTGCGACAGAGGACTGGGACAAGGACTTTCGTGTGAACGTTAAGAGCACGTACCTATGTTCCAATCGGGCGGCTCAGGAGATGAAAAGGGCAGGCAAGGGCCGGATCATTAATATTGCCTCAGGGGCTGGCAAGATCGGTGGAACCTGGTCACGAGGCTATGCTGCTGCCAAGTGGGCTGTATTGGGTCTGACCAAGTCGCTGGCTCTTGAATTGGCCCCCGAGATTCGGGTCAACGCGGTATGCCCTGGCATTATTGACACGGATATGGACGCAGCATTTGTCGAGGAGTTCTCCCGGCGTCAAGGAATCACCCCCGAGGAATTCAAGAAGAACCGTGCGGCAAGCATACCTTTGAGGCGGACGGGAACACCCGAGGACGTAGCGAAGGCAGTCGTCTTCCTGGCTTCGGACGAGGCCAGCTATACCATTGGTGAGGCGTTCAATGTATCCGGTGGCCTCGTGATGCATTAGGTGGGACGGAGGTGTTGCGTTGAATGGTTCTGGCCGACGGACTTTACCAGGTCTTCTGTAGTCCCAGTCGGGGCTGGGGCAGGTGCTACTGCATGCGGCTGAGAATGCAATCGGCTAAGTAAACGTGGCTTGGTGTTAACCAAGGGATATGCACTCAAGCTGCTTATTTCCTACCTGGACAGGTGGCGAACGCTTGGACGTGCTGTCGTCATCTTGCAGGTTGGCGGCCGGCCATTGAGCCCAATTCTCTGCGGTAACAGAATGGAGAAGGATACAGCAGTCACAAGGCGTAGAGTTGCTTGACGGCTGCCAGTCCGATCTTCTGGCGAACGGTATTTATGAAAACTAGATGGGTAGGTTCGGTGCTGGCAGTCGACATTGGTGGAACGAAGACGGTTGCTGCCCGGGTGACTGGTGAGGGTGAGGTTGTCAGCCGTCGCCGCGAGCCAACAGCGACGGGTGGTCCAGCATCCGTCATCGACCAGCTCACCCGCATGCTGCGTGATCTGATGGATGATGCAGCTCATCAAGCAATCGTTGCCATTGGGATCGGCATACCAGCGGTGCTAGAGCACGGTAGCGACCGGGTCATCTGGGGACCCAACCTGCCGGGGTTTCAGGATGTGCGACTCCGTGAACCGCTGGAGGCGATGCTCCAGTTGCCTGTCTTCATCGAATACGATGGTCACACGGCAGTGTTAGGGGAATGGTGGCGTGGCGCAGGTCGCGGCTTCCAGAATGTGGTTTTCGTGATTATCGGAACCGGCATCGGCGGGGGGATGATCCTTGATGGCAGACTATATCGTGGTGTTAGCCGCCTGGCTGGCGCGGCCGGTTGGTTTACCCTGTCTACAGAGAGCGACCCTGGGGGTCCGGCCCGCCAGTACGGCCATTGGGAGGCTTTGGCAGCCGGGCCTGGCATCGTGCGGCGTGCCGTCAATGCGCTTCAATCCGGGCGGCCCTCGATCCTTCCGAGTCAGGAACTGACGACCGAACAGGTGTTTGATGCGGCGCGTATTGGCGACCCGCTGGCCTGCGCGATCGTCGCTGAGACAGCCCATATCATTGGTATCGGTGTGGCTAACATCGTCAGCCTAGTCAACCCTGATCTTGTCATTCTGGGTGGTGGTATAGGGAAGCAGGCGGACCTGCTCTTGGAGCCCGTGCGGCAGGTAGTGCGCGACCAGGCCCAGCCAATTTCAGGCCGGGCTGTGAGAATTGAGGTTTCGCAGCTTGGCGAGGATGCTGGTCTTCTCGGGGCGGCCTACGCAGCTTGGCGAGGATGCTGGTCTTCTCGGGGCAGCCTATGCAAGTTTTGAGCGAGCTGGAACTGAAGCGCTGAATTGGTTGAGCAAATAGGCGATGGACCGTTGACTACGGCTGGATCAAACGCTTCTTAAGACTGGGCCGCATTCATGTACCGATGAGGGAAGAGGAGACATGACGCTGAAACTTCAGAACCAGGTCGCAATTATTACCGGGGCAAGCTCCGGAATTGGTCGGGCCATCGCCCTTCGGTTTGCCCAGGAGGGTGCTGACATCATCGTCGTCTACAGTCGGAACGATTTCAAAGCCCAAGAAGCGGCAGGTCTTATCGAGCATCTGGGGCGGCGGGCGCTCGTGTTCAAAGCGGATGCGAGCGAGCCACAGGCCATGGCACGGGTTGTAGCGTTGACGGTTCAGTTACTGGGTCGGATTGACTGTTTGGTCAACAATGCAGGGATCTGGATGTCTGCCCCGGTGTTCGAGATGTCCGAAGAGATGTGGAACCGCGTCCTTGAAGTGGACTTGAAAGCGGCCTTTGTCTGCAGCCAGGCGGTGGCCCGCTATTGGCGTGAGACCGGGCGCAGGGGCAAGATCATTAACATTGGGTCAATCCATGGCACCCGTAGCTGGCAAGGTCTAAGCGCCTATGCAGCGGCCAAGGCTGGTCTGGTCGGACTGACGCGCACGTTGGCATTGGAGTTGGCTCCCTATCATATCAACGTGAACCTAGTCAGTCCCGGGGCAATTGCGGTTGGCGGTAACGCCGCCAAGACAACCGACCAACAGTATATGCAGTTGGTGAAAGAGGAAATCCCATTAGGAAGAATGGGGGACGGTGATGAGGTGGCGAGCTTAGTTCTCTTTTTGGCTGGCAGTGAAAGTGATTACATCACCGGAGCCGAAATCGTCATCGACGGAGGATTACTATTGAGTCCCTTCAGGGTGTGACCTTGGTTGAGGCTCAGACGCACCCTTGAGAAATGGCTTGGCGAACCAGGCACAGGAGGGTATTGCGACTATGACATTGTCGTATGCCCGCATTCCCATCTCAGGAATTCTTTCAAGGGACCAAAGCTTCAGGGTGGCTCAGACTGATTTGGTCTGGCTCACAACGAGCATTTCCCATAAACTGATGTTCGTTGCCGTCTTGTTCCTAGAGAACGGGAAAGGTACCTGGTGTTTTTGGCAAAGTCGAGTCCATGTCAAACACTGACTTGGCCCTCGCCCAAAATCGTCAAGAGCTACCAAGAGCTACCCTGTGTTGCGCCTAGGGTACGCGATTTGAATAAGTTCAGACTCAAAGAGGTGGACTACTCATCGTTCGAACCCGGGGATCTGGAGACCGGGATTGGGATAGCACAGTCAACGTCTGACGTAATAGGGGAGCGCGACAATAGGTCGGCGTGGGAAGGAGGCATACCTTGGGCACTCCCAAAACAGAGGTGATGGCAATTTATGGGGTCTTACAAGGAGGCGAAGGTGGCGGCGAGTTTAGGAATCCGGCTGCGTTGGCCACCGATTCAAAGGGCAATCTGATCGTTTGCGACACGGGCAATCACCGGATTCAGAAGCTGGATCCACGTGGAAGCGTGTTGTGGATCGCTGGTGGCGTCACGAAGGATGGCAGACCAAAGGCTGGGACAGGACCATTTGAGTTCTACAGGCCGCGCGCTGTTTGCACCGATCACTGCGACTGCATCTATGTGTGCGACAGCATGAACTGCCGGGTGAAGAAGTATGATCCCGATGGTGAGCTACTAATGGTGTTCGGTGCCCAAGGCAACGACGAGGGACAGTTCGGTGGTGTGGGACCAGAGGGAATTGACGTCGACGAGGAAGGAACGATCTTTGTTGCCGATACCCATACCATTCGAGGGGGTAATCACCGCGTGCAGGCCTTCGATAACGGCGGCCATTTCCTGTATCAGATCGGTTCATATGGGACGACTGAGTTCCAATTTGCGGGATCTGTGCCGATCCGCGAGTACGGGTTCGACTTTGGACCCGGGATCGGGCCAGGACCGGAGGGACCAACCGGGATCGCGTTGTTGCGCAATCCAATCAGCCGCTACTTCGCCTACTTTCGCAAGAACACGATCTACTGCTGCGACACCGACAATGGCCGCATCTTGGCGATGACACCCCAAGGTGAGAACTTTGGGACAATTGGCAAGGGGATTTTGTATCGTCCTAGGCAACTCTCGCTGGATAGCAATGACAACCTGTTCGTCACAGACATCCACGCCCATGCTCCGGTTTGGGAAGCGATTAATGTGGACAAGGAATATACCTGGCATATTGAGCCGAATTGCTCTTGGGTCTGGGCTTTCAATAAGGCAGGACAGTTACTCGGCCGCATCGGTGTGCCAGAGGTCCATCACCGATTTGACCATGAAGGCGCTGGCTTGCACTGGCATGGGGACGGGATTGCTCTCGACAAGTCAAACGATCATGTACTCTACGTTCAGGGACATCATTTGATTTTCAAGTTGAGAGTTGATCTTGGCGAGGTTAAGCTGCCGACGGGCGGGATCCCTACGAAGAGGCCTGAGCCCGGTCCGTAACTTTGGGCGACCGCAGAGAAGATGAGATAGGATCATGAGCACTCCAAAAGCGGAATTAGTCATGGTCATCGGCAATGAACCTTTGGGTGGGTGGGGGCCGCTTGGATTCCACGATCCGGAGGGCCTAGCTTGTGATAGCACGGGCAACATCATCATTGCCGATGAGGCCAACCATCGCATTGTAAAAGTGAATGGTAAGACGGGTGAGTTTGTCTGGAAGGTGGGTCGCACAACACCGCAGGGTTATCCGCGCGAAGGCACGGCACAGGGGGAATTCCGGTGGCCTCGAGGTTGTTGTACTGACAGGGAGGATAACATATATGTTGCTGACGCACTGAACTGCCGTATCCAGAAGTTCGACAAGGACGGCAATTTCCTTATGATGTTCGGCAGCTCAGGCAACGCGCCAGGCCAATTCGGTGGAGAATATGGTCCGAATGGCGTAGCGGTCGATGATGAGGGGTTCATTTATGTGGCCGATACGCACACTATGTTGGGTGGGAACAACCGCATCCAAAAGTTTGATTCAGAAGGGGTTTTTGTGATGTCGTTTGGTCGCTATGGCACCGGTCCCGGAGAGTTCGGCGGGCGGGTACCGATCGGCCGCTTCGGGGTCGACTACGGTCGGGGTATTTCGACTGGCGTCGAAGCGCCCTATGGAGTTGCAGTGGCCGAAAACGGTGATATCTATGCGACGGACTGCGATAATGAGCGCATTAACGTGTACGACAAGAACGGGAAGTTCCTACGTAGTTTTGGCGAGGGCATTGTCTTTCGGCCACGCCACATCTCGTTGGACAGCCAAGGCCGTGTCTACACCACCGGTTTTCACACCTGGGCGGCCTTAAGGGAATTCGAGCGCACCGTGCAGATCACAGCGGCAAACCGGAAGGTATGGATCTTCAGTCCGCGGGGCGAGTTGCTACTAGAATTCGGGAACAAAGAGGCAGGTGGTCGTTGGGCGCATGAGGAGATTGGCGGAGGTAAACACCACGGCATTTGCGTGGATAAGAGCGACGAGTCGCACATCTTCACTCAAGGGGGCCACGTTATCCACAAGTTCAAAATTCACTGGTAGGAGTCAGAAAACATGGTTACCTATGCCGATCTTGGCATCCGGCCAGTTATCAACGCGTGGGGCACGCTGACAGTTATCGGCGGCTCCACTATGCCTAGCGAGGTCCTGGCTGCTATGACTGAGGCTGGACGACACTATGTGTCGATTCCAGAGCTTCTGGAGGCTGCAGGTGAATATGTTGCGAAACGTCTGGGCGTTGAGGCTGCTTTCATCTGTTGCGGGGCGGCTGCCGGCATGACTTTGGCAGCTGCAGCCTGCATGGCCGGCACCAACCCGGCGCACCGCGCGCAGTTACCCAACACTCAGGGGTTGAGGAACGAAATCATTATGTTCCGTGCTATGCGTCTCCGCTTCGACCAAGCATTTCGAGTCGCTGGTGCTAAGATTGTGGAGATCGGGTGGCCGGACACGGTGGAACACTGGGAGCTGGAGGCGGCTTTCTCGCCCCAGACTGCGGCTGTCGCGTACATAGTGGAATCTGCACATCCGGGTCTATTGCCACTGGAGACTGTCATCCAGATTGCTCACGCACACGACGTGCCTGTTATTGTGGATGCGGCTGCCGAAATCCCCCCACTGGAGAATCTGTGGCACTATACCAGACTGGGCGCTGATCTGACTATCTACAGCGGCGGCAAGGATATTCGTGGCCCGCAATCTACCGGGCTGATCATCGGGTGTCAAGATCTCATTAAGGCCTGTGCGTTCAACAGTGCACCCAATCATTCTATCGGACGTGGCATGAAGGTGGGGAAGGAAGAGATCATGGGCTTTGTGACCGCGCTGGATCTCTGGTTGGCACAGGACTTCGAGGAAGAGATGCAACGCTGGGAGGCGCAGGTGGCAACGATTATTGAGAGATTGTCGGGCATCGCGGGTGTGACTGTACGGCGGGTTTTACCTAGTGACCCAGGCATCCAACCTGTCTGGATCCCGCGTGCGTACGTTAACTGGACAGCCGAGGTCACACGGCGCAGCCCCCAGGAGGTCAAACAACTGCTGCTAGCAGGCGAACCAAGGGTGGCCGTCGGAGTCGGTGCGACAGGGTTGGTGGTCAATCCCCAGATGCTGGAGAGAGGCCAGGAAAAGATTGTAGCTGATTGCATTAGAAAGGTGTTACTCTATGTTAGTTGATACGCAAATTACCCGGTTTGCCTATCTACGTGCGGCACGACGTATCCTGGCTGCCATCGAGTCCACCCAGGCCGAGGTCTTGCAGCGGGCGGCCGAGCTGATGGCCCGGTCCATCGTAAACGAAGGGTTGGTGCACATGTTCGGCGCAGGTCATTCGGCGCTGCCTGTGGCCGAAGCTTATCCGAAGTGCGGTAATGTGGTCGGCTTCCATCCTATGGTGGAGTTGGCGCTATCTTGCTTCACCAACGTAGTGGATGCCAATGGCATCCGCCAGTTCACTTTCTTGGAACGGGTCGAGGGGTATGGCGAAGCGATCCTTCAAAGCTATGTCTTGGAACCACGCGATACGATGCTAATCTTCTCCCAATCGGGGATAAACAGTGTCGTAATTGATGTCGCGCTGGGTGCCAGGCGGCGCGGGTTACCGGTCGTGGCTGTGATGTCGGTAGCCCAGGCTTCTGCTCTACCGTCCCGCCATTCTTCGGGCCGGCGGCTTCATGAGATTGCAGATATCGTTATTGACAACTGTGTGCCCTTTGGTGACACGACAGTCCGTCTATCAGGCGTGGAAGAGCCACTGGGACCAGCTTCCACCTTGGCAGCGATCGCCATTGTGAATACCCTTATTGTCGAAGTGGCGCGGCACTTAGTCGCCGCCGGCAGAAGGCCGCTCATCAACCCAACTCTGAATGCTCCTGGTGCGGTGGACGAAAGCGAAGAACGAATGGCACAGGTGTTGGACGAGTACCGAAGACGAACGAGGCGATGTCCTAGAGGTGGAGATGGGCAGTAGAAAGGGAGGGGATCATTGACAGGCAGGATCACGGAGGAAGTAACGTTCGCTGTGATAGTCAACGGCGTGGTGTGCACCCCTCAGGAAGTGATCGCCAACGGGGTCGTAGTGATTGCTGGTGGTCAGATCCAGGCAGTGGACCACCAAGCCAAAGTGAGCATACCAGCCCAAGCCAAAGTCTTCGATGCAATGGGACAGCACGTGATCCCTGGCCTGATTGACCTGCACATCCACGGGCTGGAGGGCCAGGATGCGATGCTGGACGCAGGGGTCACCAATATGGCCCCGCGCCTTGCGCATTATGGCGTGACGGCCTTTCTGCCGACGGTGACTCCTGCTCCTCTTCCAGAATTGGAAGAGAGACTTGCGGCAGTCGCTGAGGCTGTTGTTCAGAGACCACAGGGCGCTAAGCCGCTTGGCATTCATTTAGAAGGACCGTTTCTCTCACCTCAGCAGCCGGGAATGATGAATGCGGCTCACTTTCGTCCGTTTGCCGAGGCAGAGTTCGAGCGGATGTGGACGGCTGCGCAGGGTTTGCTTAGGATGGTGACCTTGGCTCCCGAGGAGGCAGACAACATGCGTGCCATCCCCCATCTACTCGACAGAGGTATTGTGCCGTCCATCGGCCATTCCAATGCCACTTTCATGCAGGTAACCGAGGCGGTGCGCCGAGGACTGACCCATGCCAGCCATACATACAACGCGATGCGGGGCTTCCATCATCGTGAGCCAGGTGTGGTCGGGGGGGTTTGGCTGCACCCTCAGATCACCGCCCAAGTCATTGGCGACGGGACTCATGTCCACCCAGCAGGATTACAAATCTTGCTCCAAATAAAGGGAGTCGATGGAGTAGCTTTGGTGAGCGACGCGACACTTCTAGCTGGACTTCCACCGGGAGAGTACCAGTGGGAGGGTGAAACCGTCATTGTGGACAGTAGGAGCGCGCGTCTAACCAACGGCACTCTGGCTGGTAGCACGGTGTTACTGAACCAAGGTTTGCGGACACTGACTGAAGAAGTGCGCTTGCCCTTGGAAGAAGCGTTGGTCACCGTAACGCGCACACCCGCCCGCGCATTAGGCCTACCCAAAGGAGAACTCGCTCCGGGTTACGACGCCGACTTGGTCATTTTGGACGCGGATCTGCGCCCGCTCCTGACCATGGTGGAAGGAGAGGTTGTGTTCCGCTCCCCAGATCTGGGCGGCCATTAGTGTATCATCCGACAAAAAAATCAGAATTTGGCGAATGACTGCATTTGTGGCATGCTTCCTGGTATGGGACGACCTCTTCTTGCGCGTGCAATCGCGGAAGAGAGCACAAACAACTGGAAGCAGCGCTGCGCTCGAGGGATGCATTCGTGATGCGTCGGTGCCAGATTCTCCAGGCCCATGCCCGGGATGAGCGGGCACCGGCCATCGCCCGGGCGGTCGGCTATGACGATGTGATAGTCGGGATGTGATGCGCGGACCGATGAAGTTGGCCAATAACGACGCCATAACCACTCGTCACCTTGGTTCCTGAACCTTCCGCTGTAGCTCTTGATTTCCAGAACATGGACACCCGTGGGCCCAACGAGGACGCCGTCAATGTCTGACTGATCTCCGGGCAGGACGACGTTGCGGAAGAGGGTCCAGCCGCCGTCCAGATGTTGTTGAAGTGCTTTGACGGTTGCCTCTTCACCCCGAAGCCCTTGATGATATTGATCCCTCTCTTGCAGGAGGCGCTCCAACAGCGGCAGTAGGGCATAATCCGAGAGGATCATAACCAGTGCCACACCACTGGCCCAGCAAGGCAATCTCACCTCCGCAAGACCCATGCGGCGGGTGATCTCCGCTGCGATGACGCCGAGCGATAGGATCAGTGAGGCCAGCCATAACACGATGATTGGCAGCAGCAGACGCACTGCCCATCTGTGCTTGGTTTCCTCTTGACGCTGTAGGTAATCGCTACCCAAGATAACTTGGAGCGTACCCTGCGAAGAGCTTGGCTGCAAAGATGACCCAGCGTCTACACCATTCATTCGACCTCCCACGCAGCGGAAGTCCATCAGGTCTAGGGAGGTGTGCTCTTCGACCTCATAGCTCAGATCTCTTGCCCGATGGAGACGGCGGCAACAGGTGGACCAGGCTCTGATTCCACTCGTCCATAGCTTCCCAGACCCGCTCGACGAAATCGGCCAGTTGCTCGTAAGGGTCCTCGTCCCGTTCACGACGGGGATCGTCCCACTGCCGGGGCAGGTCGATCCCCTCCCAGGCCGACATCTTGACCCCGGTAAGGTACAATTGGCCGTCGGCAGCAGGCTGCACCTCTGCCTCCGGCTCGCTTCGGTTAGCAAAGATGGCCATCTTTTCGTCTCGGGTCTCCCAGTTGGTTGACAGCACGGGGTCCAGCCGCGTGGTCACATCCGCCAGCCAGTCGCGCCACTGGTGGGGCTCTGGCAGAGGCAAGGGCGAACCCCAGGGCAGCGTGGCGGTCAGGAGGACATCCACCCGGAGCCAGGGTCGCTCCGTATCCTGATGGCGATTTTCGTCCCCAAGGAACTGCATGAGCGCGTCTTCTTCGGTGGTCATCGTGCGGGCGGCCTGCAGTGCATTCCACGTCCATCTCAAGCGGGCGCTGACGTGGAACGGCTCCACCTCCTGCGATTGTCCCAGATGGATGTAGACCTGATATGTGCGGCTCATTGATCCTAGGTCCACCGTCTCGGTTGGCGGAGCCAAACAGGACCATATCCCGGTCTCGGACAGCGCTTTGTACCAGGCAGTGCGAAACTGTTCATAGTTCATCAGCACCTCTCATGCCAATGGATTCAAAGACCTTTGGCAGCCTCACCCAGGTACCTGGCTGCCAACGCCTGCGCACGTTCGATCCCGGCCTCGGTGAGCGTTACTGACTTGGCCCCACGGCTCGGGTTCAGGTAGCCGGCCTCTTCGAGTGCATCCAGGGGTTCAAAGCGAAAGTCTTTCCAGGCCCGGTGGATGGTCAGGTCCTTGTGGACTCGCTCTTCCCACGAGGTCAGATGGAGCAACACCAGTGTCAGATCCTCGATAATCTGATCCGCTATGCGCGATTTCCCCTTCTACTATGGTGCTTTCCCTGCTATCGGCTGCTAGATGGCGAGGCACAAGATCTGCAACCAGTGGGCTACAGCAAGCCATAGACGAAGGCATCCCCTCACTGTCTCGTCCGGGATACACTCTCACCCAATGATGCAGCACTGGATTTATGAACAGCAAGCTCCAATCTCCCTTCTACTTGGCTAGCCAATGTTCGCAAGTGGGCAAGAGCGACATCCCAGGGCACGGCTTCCGGTTCGACCAGCCCCACGACGGTTTCCTCTTCGCCCAGGTCTTTGGCGTAGTATAATCCCTCTTTCGCTGGGCTTTCATAAAAGAGGATGCGATTGCCCTTTGCCGTGCAGATTCGGTAGTAATCGCGATCAGCAAACCGCATCCATGTCTGCAGCAATGACACGGCAGCGTCTTTAGTAAGCAAGGCATCATCCACTTGTGCCACCAGGCAGTCAACTAAGTCGGCTCGGCCAAGGCGTTCTCGGTATACCTTGGCCTTCTCAAACCGGCAACTGCCACGTGGATAGCCATGGCGCTCTTCCACCGCTCTCAAGAAGCTATCTTGCGTCTCGAACTGGGCCAACTGCACCAGTTCCTCAACGATGGCACTGGGGACGGGCGGTTCATAGGGAAGCGGCTCCGCCAGCATATGCCAGGTGTTCTCCAGGACTTGGGCGTTTAGCTCAAAGGGAGAGCGACAGACCAAATCCCTCCAGAAATCTCGCAGCGCGAAGCGCAGCTCTTCCCAACGTTGAAGACGTGTCATGAGAGCCCCATAATACAGCGATGCGACGAGTACTGCATCGGCATGTTGGTCACCCTGTACCAATTGAAGCACTTGTGCTTGTTCTTCCTGGTCCAGCCGCCCGAAGTAACCCTCCTGCGAACTGCGGCCCCAGAAGAATGTCCATGTTTGGAGAAGGGAGTCAATCACAAACTCTGGCTCTACCCAATCTTTAGCCAGCAGGCGCCAGAGGAGGTATGAGAAGATCACGTAGTTCTGGGCCATGACCTCGAAACCGGCCAGCTCCTGGAAGTCTGGGCTGCGGATGCCTCGCAGGTAACGCTGAATAAAGCTCTTGAGAATACGGCGCAGTCGCTGCGCCTGGCTTCGGCGTCTCTTCTGTTTCTCTTCCTCCTCCTGCTCACGCTCGTCATCACTTTCGGCCTGGCTGCCCTCCAGCCCGGCAGGCGCGCCTTTCACTATCTTTTCGGCGGCAGAAATATTTAATAGGCCGCGAAAATGATCGGTGATCGAGCTAAGGATGATCTGCAGCCGTGAGCGAGCGTATCCTACCCCGCCAGCCTTCCCGCTCACGTACTGCAGGAGTTTGGGATGATTGCGGAGCATGTTATAGTCTATGTCAGCGTAATCCAGACGAAGCGCCTCATCACTCTCATCGGTCGCTGTAGGTACAGACCTTCCCGCCAATGTCCAAACGCTGCGACGGTCAATCACCAACGCCGCATCCAACTCTGCCAACAATCGCTCGAACTCCGCGTCGCCCAGGGCCAGGTCACCGATCCGATCCAGAGTCTTGCCCTCTTCGGTGATCTCCAGGGCCGCATCCAACGCAGCGCAGTTGCAGACAAAGACCGGATTCGTGGTCAGATCCTCCTCGCCATCGCTCCAGCGTATCGCCACTGGTACGGGCCGATCCAGCAGACCGACTACCTCGGCGGACAGCTTCAGCTCAAGCCCTTGAGGTTCCTTCTTGTGTACCTCGAGCGGGAAAGCGCGGTTGGCCACTACCAGCGAAGCTCCCCGGAGATCCGGTGGGCTGCTTAGGAAACGCAAGTACAAGCGATTATCCTCCCATTCGCCACCCGTCAGGCGCCACACTCCAGGATCTTCCTCTGCAGGAGTCTGACGAGGCTGGAACTGTAGGTCGAGGGCATCCAGTGTGGAGACAACAGGCTGGATATCGAGCGCGTCCAGGAGCCCATCAAACGCATTACGGGGACCGGTCAGCAGGTTGGCAAGTTCAATGTTACCCTGAGGAACAGTCAGCAACATGGCGGCCTGGGAGAGGTTGGGGGAGCCCTGTAGGCAAATGGCCCGCTCCTGGGACTTGAGCAGGATCATCTTGGCGTGAACATAGGGGGTGTCACTTCCCTTGCCGAATGGGCGGACCTGGCAGCGCTTGCCAAAGCGGTCAAGCACCCGTTGCAGGGCCGCAGGGTCCACAGATGTGTAGCCTGTCTGCAATAGCAACGTAGCTTGGCGCGGCTCAAAGGCAGCAAGCAGGCGCTCGAGCGCCACTGCATCCCGGTCATAGAAGGGCGAGAGCACCCACACCTCCTCAACTGGATCGTCGCCAATGGTTTGTTGAAGCTGGCTCAGGAAGCTATGGTTCAGATTGTGACGCACTGGCCACTCGTCGCCCTGTGGAGCCTGGAAGAGCCACCGTGTCTGCTCCCACATGTGTCGGATCCGTCTGGCCGCTGGCACACTGATATACTGGCGTTCCATCAAGCCGTCTACCAGTTCACGCACAGCAAGGAAGGCATTCGCCGCTCGGAGATCTTTATCGCTGTACTCATATTGAGTGAACAACTCGCCACCGGAAGCGTAGCCTTGCCAGCCCAGGTTGCCAGATCCGACCAACAGCCGCCCTCGTTCACGGTTAGTGAGGAGGATCGCCTTGGCATGGGCCGCGTGTTCTGCAAAGATTCCCTCGGCAATGTATCGCTGGTTCAGATAACGAACGAGCCCGCCGCGGGCATAGGTGGCGCATGATTCCAGATAGCGTTGTCCATCGGCCAGAATGATCTTATTGCGGCATCGGGCGCTGAACTGACTCCACAGGGCAGCTTCAAAGAAGGGAATGTCCAGCCCGTAGGTCAGAATGAGGACATGCTCCCAGGGGCCCCCAAGTTGCTCTGGCAACTTCAGTTCATTCACAAATCCCCCTCTGCCAAAAATCGCCGGCCGTCGAGCGTCAAGGGGTGGTCAGGCCGTCGAAAGTCACCGCACAACCCCAGCTCGTGGAGTGTTGTGCTGAGTGCCTCAAACCGCGAATTCATGAATCCTAGCGAGTTCGGCAAGTTGAAGAAGCGAAGCCGGTCGCCCTCTCGCTGGAAGCGGAAGGTATTGTCCGGCAGCTTGCTCGTAGCGACGAGTTGGTGCTGCAAGATGATATAGTCGGCGTAGAGCCAGCGGGCAATCTCGCTAATGGTGATATCTCCACTTCGCAAGCGGCGATGCATGGTCGCGATAAAGCCATCCAGGCTCAGCCTGCCATCAGCTCCCATCCGAGAAATGGCCCATTCCGGTTGGAGCCAAAACTCCTGCCGACCGAAACGCAGTAGCAACAACGCCAACATGGTGATCATCCCAGCGACCATAATATCGGGAGCGCTATGATCCTCCATCGCGAGTTGGTAGAGTCGGTGTTCATGGATCGGAGCGTTAAAGCGGCACACCATATCGAACGAAGCGGCACCGGCACCGACCAGCCCTCGCAACCAATCCAAGAGACCGCGGAAGCTGGACTCGACTCCCAGATGGGGTTCTGGCACTGCCATGCGCCGCGCCAGTTGCGCAAAATCAAGCGCAGTCTCCAGATACTGCCAGAAGCGTGCGATCGGGATCGGCCGAATATCGCCGCCTTGGGCCAGGCCCCAATCGCACAGATGGTACCAGAGCGCATTCAGCGCAAAGGCATAGTACTCGCGCGCCTGGTAGAGCCGCCAGCGCCGATAGGTATCGAGCACCACATCCTGGGGATCATAGGTTGCTCCACCCTGCGCTGCCTGGAGGTAAAGCAATTGCCGGAACGCGTCCTCGTCAATGGCGTGTCCTTGGGTCTGGTCGGCAATGTCGAGGAGCAAGCGAAACGTGCCGCGTCGGGCATCTGCTCGCGCGCCGCCATGGAGAAAGATGTCCAGTAGCAAAGAGCGATCTGGAGCCTGTGGTGTCTGCAACTGGCACAGACATGCCTGGCGAATGTACTCGCGTATGACGCCGATGGGCACCTGGGTGTCATCCTTGTCAAAGTAGATACGATAGTAAGTTGTATTCTCCACGGCCTTGCGGAAGGCTGCAGCCACCTCTTTGCCACGTTCGGTCGGCACATCCACCGGGTAGGGAAACCCGGGGCCTCCGGGATAGACCAGTCCCAGTTCGGCGATGACCGACCCATAGTAGAGCCCATAGCCGCCCAAGTCGCTCTTGATATAGTCGCACGCGGTGTCGTATGCATTGAGCTGGCGCGCAGCCAGGGGAGCTGTCTTTTGTCCACCGACGACAGTACTCAGATCGCCGTGCTCCGGTCGATCGCACAGATAGGCTCCAACGGAAAAGATAAACTCGCGCGGGCGGAAGAACCGTACCCAGGCACTTCGACTGCGAGGCCGATCGTGCCGCCAGAACTCGTCGAGCAGGAAGGTGTAGAAGCTGTAGTAGCGGGGATGAATGGTAAGGACATTAATGCCTGGGGACAGGGTGGGCAGGATCTGGTCAGAGGAGACACTGCCCAGACCCAGGTGATCCCGGCCTACCTTGCCCGGGTACATCTTGGCGATCCACTGGGGCGTTGTGATCTGTGTCATGTTCGTCGCATCAGTGTGCCGGTAGCAGTTCACGACCTGGGGAGGCAAAGCCCAATGCACCTGTTGCGAGAGAATTCGCCATTAGTAGGGCTCCTCCTGTTGTCTCAGCGTTTCGATGATTTCTTGCCTCAAGCGAACGTCCGTTACATTTTTCAATAGCTTTTCTAGCCCCCACTGGCAGAGTAGCCCGAGGTCTTGATCATAGCCGGTCCGGCGACGAGGCGGTAGTTGTGACATGAGAATCGACGCAATCTCGCTATGGTATCGAGGAGGCACGAAGGGTGCAAAGCGGGCCACTGCTGCTACAGTGGCGGTGACTACCCTGTCTGAGTCGCTGGCAGCCAGTGCAATGAGACGCCGGGTGATCATGTTTCTGGTTCGTGTATCGCTTCCGCCGTAGATCCTTGCCTGATAGGATATCACGTCAATGGCTGATTTCTGAACTTCAGGGTAGCCGGACCCTAACTCTTTGAGCACATAGCGGATTACGGCTCCCTGATCTGCAGCCCCAAGGTCGTCAGTATTCTGGATCAACCACAAGATAGATTGGCGCGCGCGTGGCCTGCGAAGCCGTCTCTCCACCAAGTCAAACAGGATCTGCCTGCGGAACTCGACCGGTAGCTGGCGCTTCAACGCGACGGTGTATTTGATGCCCGTGTGTATGTTATCGAAAGAGTCAGAGTGAACTGAAGCAGAGATGAAATCAAGCATTTCTTGTCGAACGTCGGCACTCGAGCTTCCCCATAACAGGTCGGCTACTTCTTCATCCCCTGGGATAGATTCAAAAAGAAACTGCTGCACGATCCAGTGGGCATTCTCCATCTGCCTCTGGTGAGGCAAAATGGCCTGCATCTGAGCCAGACTCTTGCCCACTACAGCCCAGTCGTAACCTTTTCTCCTGTCCTCCGGTCGGCTCTTCGCTTGCTGCAAGAGCTGCTCGTATACCCGCTCAGCCAGCGCCCCCGCCCGTGGCCCATAGACCCCCAGAGCCTTGGTGACCCACAGCGGTGTCGCTGAGTCATCGTAATTCACCTTGCTCATCTGCAGCAGGCGCAGAATGATTTCTTCGACGAACGCATCAGGCACTTCATCGGACACCTCGATCAATTCCCTCAGGCCGTCACGTCTATACAGCCACGTGAGACTGCGCGTCCAGCGCAGCCATTTGGCCACACGACCCTCGATGGTCTCGGGAAAGTTATAGTACATCCGGGCAATTTGCTGATTGGATAGTCTCCAAAGTAGAGACGGACTTTGGACCCCCTCTTGGCCTGCTGGAAACGTGCTTGCCAATAAGGGTATCGAACCAGGAACTCCATAATTCGCCTCTGCGCCTTTAGCAGAGACAACGCTATTCGCCCGCGCCACCCTGCCATCATCCGAGCGTGCTGTCCAAACGCGGGAGACGAAGGTCCTACGGGACCGCAGAATTGACGCAGAATAACATACTCGAGGTACTGGATCTGAAGCTGATAGTCAAAGTCCTGTTGATATCCCCAGAGGTCAATCTGCTGAGCTTCGCTATCGAAGTAGCGTTGACGCAGTTGCTGGTTGCCCTTGAATACGTTCACCCAATCGTTGTTTGCCCGTACGGACAGATCGTAGTTGGTCATCTGAACAGGCTCGTGATGCTCCGCCTTCTGGTCGAACAGAAGTAAGGCCGTGAATCTCATCTCTCTGACCGTGAGCTTGTTCTTCCTTGCTCGCATCGCACTGAGAAGGGCTGGGGCAATGAGCAGAAGCGTGACGGCAAGCGCAAGCCAGAAGGGCCAACCAAACACCCAGTTCTGCAAGGACTCAAAGATCTGATTAGCAGCTATGCCAAGCACAACAGCATATACAACCGTCGTGATCCCCTGAGCTATCGCGGTTCGTTGCTGTCTTAACAACTGCTCGAACGTGTACTCGTCCACAGGCTTGCCTTCTATTTTTCCCGCTACTCCATCCCCATCGCCCGGAACGCCGCGTTCACTGGATCGGAGAAAAAGATGATCTGCAGTTTGTCCAGCACATCGCTGGGTACGTCGGCAAAGTCGCGCTTGTTCTCCGACGGGATGAGCACCCGTTTGGCGCCGTTGTCCATAGCCAACTGCAACCGCTCGGCCAAGGCCGGCACCTTCAGCAGGCTACCGTGGATGCTCATCTCGCCCAGCACGACCAACTGCTCTAGCACCGGCTTCTCCAGCATGGCGCTGAGCATGGCGATGAAAAAGGCGACGCCCGTCTCGCTGCCTTCCTTGGATTGCATCAGGTTGACGATCTGGACGTGAAAGTCGTATTCGCTGGGGTCCTTGGAGATGCCCAGTTGGCGACTCTGTCCCTTGAGGAAGGTGTAGGCTGTCTGGATGGCGTCACGCATGGCCCGCGACGGAGCGCCGGTTACCCGCGTGCCCCCCCGGCCCTTCATCGCCTGTGTCTCGATGCGAAAGATGGCGTGGCGCCCCACGTCACGGTCGGTACCTACGGTAAAGACGACGCCGGGGTTGGGCTGGCCGGCTGGAATCAGTCCGCCGCCGCCCTGTTCCGGCACTGCCACAAAGGTTTCCTGGCGGGTCTCCTTGTCCAGGTAGGAAAAGTTGACGGCCCAGTATTCCAGACCACCCATCTTCTTAAGCTGCTCTTTCACTCGGCGGCGGCCCTCCAAAGCCAACTCCAGGTATTCCTGCAGCTCGTCCTTTGTAAACAGGCCGTCGGGATGGAGCAGCTTGATCAGTCCCGAGACCGTCTTGCGCACCGCGCGCACATCGCGCTGGTTGAGGTGGTCACCCAGGCTGAAGTAGCGGTCCAGGGCGTCGCTGTAGCTGGTCTTGCGCAGCCCGCGCCACACCTCGGTGATGTAATCCACCACAAAGCCGTAATGATCGGTCAGGTATTCGGGCCGCATCTTGTCTAGGTCCCAGCCCGGCAGGTAAAAGTGCAGACGGTCGATGAAGGCCATATCCTGCAGACAGGGTGACAGCGGCTGAAAGAGGTGCGAGGTTTTTAGAATGGTGGCAATGTCGGCGTCGATGTTGCCGTTAAAGACGATCGAGGCGTCGGCCGGCACCTCCTCCTTGCCTCGCGAAAAGCTGCCCGATTCCATGTAATCCTTGAGGATCTGGACGCCGTTGGGGTCCTTGAAGCGGATGCCGGCTACTTCGTCAAAGGCCACCACATCCCACAGGCCGACCAACCCCAGGCGGCCAGTTCCCAGATGGATGAACAGTTGGGCAACCGTAGTCTGCCCGCCGGAGATGAGGATGGCAAAGGGCGAGATTTCACGGTAGACAAAGCTCTTGCCCGTGCCCCGTGGCCCGAGCTCGATGAGGTTAAAGTTGGTCTCGACCATGGGCACCAGGCGCATGATCGTGAGTAGCTTCTTGCGGCGATCCAGGTCGGGGTGCGTCGGCTCCAGCCCGATGGAGCGCAGCAGAACGTCTAGCCACTCGTCGCGCGTAAAGGCAGAACGGCTGGCGATCAGGTCACTGATGTCGGTGCTGGGCTGCTGGATCGGTCTCAGGCCTTCGATGATAAAGGGCCGCGTCTGGCCACGATGCTGAAACTCGGCATCGTAGCGCAGGTCAACAATGGCCCAGATGCCGCCGGCCAGCAGTTTGTCATACTGGCGGACGATCGCTTCGCTGATGTTGACGAACCGCACTCCCATGTTGGTCAGCTCCGCCCAGTATTTGTCCTCGGTCTCTATCAATCGGACCTTGACCTTGTCGATGATGCGGTGAGTGCCTGCCTCGCGGGTCAATGACTTGATCTTTTCGCTCTCGTCGGCGCGCACGTAATTGCGGCTGAGGGTGTCGCGCACATACTCCAGCCCTTGGGCGATCACCTCCGGGTCAGTGGAGGAACAGTATTTGCCCAGCAGGTACTCGAGCACATAGACTGGCACGTTGAAACCGGTCTTGATCTGGCGCACCAGGTCTTTGCGCACCACCCGGCCAGGAAAATGGGCCGCCAGCTTTTCGTCCAATGCGTCCATGAAAGGTGTGTCCATACCTGTCCTTTCAGTGTGAAACTTGATGCCTCACGTCATGTGTTTCACGTTCACAAATCGAGATCAACGTACACTGTAGCCGGCTGTTGGACCAGCAACTGGCCCGTGACCGCGTCCCAGACCCGGACGGCGACCACATCGCCCACCACCAGCCCAGAGCCCGGCTCCAGTCGCAGGGTCTTTTCCACCACATCCCGGTCCACGGTCGCCTCCCACTCGTGGGACACGCGCTTCCCGCTGCGGGCGATGTCGATACTAACCCTGCGAGCCCGGCTCCACAGGTCCACGCCCTGGGGTACCAGCCGCACCTTGAAGAAGGCGTTGCGGATCTCAGGTCCGGCCACCAGCTCCAGCACGACGTCTACCGGTCGCTCGGTGACTGCCTGCCGAACGGTGACGTGGGCGGTCACCACTTCTTGTAGCGAAAGGCCGCCGTGCATATAGTTGTAGGAGCCGGGAGTGACAAAGCAGCCGATGCCTCGCGGGAACCAGGCCACGAGATCGTCACTGCCCGGCACTGGCGCCGCTGGCAGTTCGCCAGGCGGCAGGTCACGGCCCACCAGGTAGCGTTCTGCCTTCTTGATGGCGTTTTCGGCCTTGACCGCCACCTTGTCGCTCTCGCGAATGCCCTCCCGCAACAGAAAGCCGTGATCTGAAACAACGTGAACCTCGGCGCAGCCCAGGGCCAGTAACCGGCGCACGGCTTGCGCCAGGCGATCCAGCAGCCCATCAAAGGCCTGCCACGCAATGGTGCCTGCTCCTTCGCCCACGGCGTCGATCTCGGCCGAGGAGACGACGATCCATTGCGCTCCCTGGGGCACATCGCTAAGCGGCGTGGCCAGCCACGTGTCGAGGTCAAAGAACGCCACGTCCTTCAGTTGATGCTCCAACCAGGCCAGACGTCCGGCCCTGGTCGCCAGGTTGCCGTCGAACCCCGGCGCGGTGACTTGCCATCCCCCGCCGGCAAAGTCCACCCGAAAGTCGACCCAGCCGGGCAGCAGCGCGGCCATGCCCAGAGCGGTGATCGAGGGCAGTGGGCTGAGCGCCCCCTCCACCGCCGCCTGGGGCCCAGGCTGGAGCCGTTCGGCCAGTTCTTGTGCCAACTCGTAACGCAAGGCGTCGGCCAGGATCACGGCGCGCCGACCTTGGCCACCCACCGGGCTGCCGGCCCACAGACCTCCGGCTCCCAGGGTCCCGCCCGTCGGCGGCCAGCAGCCTTCCTGGACGAAAACCTCGCCAAAGCGGGCGTTGATCGCCTCCAAGAAGTCCTGGTAGAGTCGCTGCGCCCACTTGAGCACCGCGTCTACCTGGGTCAGGCCCCGGTCCAGATCGGCGCGGAAACGGCGGTAGGCGCGGTCCACCTGCCACCAGGTCTCAACGTAGCGTTTGATCAGCGCCTGGACCGAGCCGTGGCGCGCGAGCTCGGTCAGCGCCTCGTCGGCGCCGAGCACCACTTCGGCCATGCGCTCCAGGGCTGTCCAGCCCGCCAGGCTGCCCTCTCTGGCCCAGAAGGCCTGGGCGTGCCGCCGGAATCTCTCGCGATTGGCCCGGCAAAACGCCACTACGCCGGGCTTGTCGGCCACGGCCGCCAACCGGCCGAGCATCCCTTCCCAGATTGCCTTTTCTACGTTAAGCAAGGCACCAGTTGCCGGGGGCTGGGGCAGCTCGTTCACCCATCCGGCCAGGGAGTATTGCCCATCGACAGCCCGCGCCCGCCGGGCAAAGGCCTCTTTGAACATCTCGTCGCGCTGCCACTTGCTCAGAAAGCTGCAACAGCGGTCCCAGTGAACCGGAGCCGGCAAGGCGCTTTCGAAAGGAAAGCCAGGCGGCTTTCCAGCAGCAACATAGAGGTCCACCAGGCAGAGCGTGGCGGTGAAACGGTCGGCCCACTCCTCTTCCTCGCCGGGCTGCGGCGCGGCCACGCCGAATTGCTCGTGCAACAGGTCGAGGAAGGGCCTGGCAGTTTTGCGCGCATCCAGTTCGGCCAGAGTCCGGGCCGGGGCGGCCAGCAGCCGCAGCAGCAGGTCCTCAAAGTCGGGGATGAGGCGGGCCAGGGCGGTCTCCAGGTTGACGATTCCGGTCCAGAAGGCTTTGCCCTTGCCTACCGAGGCGACGGCCAGCGCCGGCAGCAGGGGGCGGATGGCCCGCATCTCGCCAGGGGCTTGAGGCAGGCTCACGCCGTGATGGCGCAAAAAGGCCTCGATAGTCTCATCAAAGACCTTGGATGTGTAGAGAAAGGGCCGCAGGTACTCGGCCCCGCCAGGCTGCACCGCTGACCCAAGCCGCTTGAAAGGCAGGTAGACTATGGTACGGTGGCCCGGTTCGCGGGCCACCAGTCGGTAGCGCAGGTGAAGCTGGCTGCCCTCAAAGACCAGCAAGGGCAGGTGGGGCTGGAGGTAGGGCAGCAGGCCCTCCCACTCCCGGTGTGGGTCGAACCACAACACTGTGTCGTGCTGCGGGTCGTGTTCGAAGTAGGTGTTGAATTCGCGGACGAGCGATTCTACCAGCATGGTCTACACCACCTTCCTCGCCGGCAACAGCCCCGCCTCCTGCAGCGGCAGCAGGTTGACCCGCACGCCGTCGTCCAGGTCGGGGTCGTACGGCGGCTTGCCGCCCCGATAGGGGCCGGCCGCCCACTCGGGCAGGTCCACCTTCACCGTGCCCTGGATGACGCTCTCCAGCCGCCGGTCGCACTCCTCCAGGTCGGCCAGTTCCTCCTCCAGGTTGGCGACCGCCTTGACCGACAGCTCGCCGGCGCGGGCGGCAGACAGGCGGCTACGGGCCGCCTCCATCTGCGGCCACAGGTACAGGGTCTGCACCTTGGGCAGCGTGTCACGGTCCAGGCGGTGATAGTCCAGCATCACGGCGAAATGGCCCCTGGGGCTGGTCAGGTGCCAGAGGACAGGCCGGTTCTTGTAGAGCTTGACGTGAAAGCGGAAGAACTCGCGCCGCAGCCACTCCTCCAGCGGGCGGCCCAGGGAGTCGGCGGCGTCCTGCTCCATCTGGTAGGCTACGTCCGGACTGAAGTCGGCCTCCAGTTGGGCGCGCACCCGGTCCACCAGGGCCGGCTCGCGGGCAGCGCAGCCGGCCAGGGGCACAATGCCCCGTTCGTCGCCGCGCACGGCCTGCCGGGCGTAGTAAGAGAAAAAGCGCCGGACGTGCTCGCGCCGCTTCTCTCGGTCTGACTTGCCCTCCATCTGCGGCCAGACCAGCTCCGGCGGCCGCTCGCCCAGCTCGCGCTCGATGAGTGCCCGGTCGGCGGGGCTGATCTCGTACAGGTCATAGACCGCCTCGTCAATCTGGGCTTGCAGGGCCTGGAGCCGGGCGTCGGCGGCCTTTTCGATGGCGCGGACGGCGTCGAGGAGGAGGGGGAGAGAGGGAGATGGAGAGACGGGGAGAGGGGGCGCTCGATCGCCGAGCAGTTCCAGGATACGGCCCAGGCCCTGGGCAAAGGCCGCGCTTTGGGGTTGGGCCAGTTGCAACAGCCAGGGAACCGAGAAACGGGTGCAGATTTCGTTGCCGGTGTCCCAGGCAGCTTTTGCATCATAGGCCTCCTTGGCAAAAAGCCCAATGAGTGGTACTGGCTGGACGTATGGCAACGACCGCACAGAGCCAATGTCAATGCTGCGTTCGTGACTAAGTGCGAGTAGCAGTCCCTCTAGAGCGCAAGAGTTTAACAACGCGAGATGGCACCAGAAGAGCATATCCTCCTGAGAATCAGGGATGAACACAGGACCTTTGTCAGAAAAGACTATGTCTGGGGGTTGAACTCGAAAGCTAGTGCCTTTCTCGCTGATTCTAGGCCAGGAGATCGCCAGTTTGAAGTAGTGCTTGCGGCTTGCCAACCTGTTGCCTTGATTGCACATGATTTCAACAGCTTGAGGAGACCAGTCGACGACGAGGCTGTATGCGGTGTAGTAACGGGAGTAACCCCCACCTTTATTAAAGAATTTCCAGCGGGAGTTAAGGCTCGATGGTTTCACCTCCCAGTGATAGCGAACCAGCCGAGGATCGTCTCCAGTAGAACAGCCGGCACGCGCAATGCCCGCAGTAGGTTCAAAACTGGGCAATTCCTTGAAGAGCTGAAGCAAGTCGTCCGAAATCCAATAGGTCCACTTCGCCTCCGGAACCCCCAGGAAGCGTTCGCTGAGCCGCCAGTAGGTATAGTCGCTGCTCGTAGCCCAGCCAGATTCGACGCATTTGGCGAACGTTGAACCGTAGTTACTGTCATGCTTACCCAACCGAGCAAAAAACGTTCGCGAGGTCCGGGGCCACATACTCCTGGGCCAGCCAAGAACAACGGCCGCTGGGCGTACGGTTGCATCATCAAGAAGTTCTACACCAGTTTCGAGCAGTGCGATCACATGGGCATTGGTCAGGATATACTCTCTTACCCGCTGGAACCGGCTCAGGAACATGAAGGTTCTCGAGCACAGCACACCAGTGTAGCCATTCCGTCGAACCAAATCCTCTGAGCGCTCCAGAAAGGCACCATAGATGTCGTTCCATGTCCGAGGGTAGACCCTCTCTATATATCGCTTACCGATAGGGGTCGGAAGCCCATACGGCGGATTCATCACCACCACGTCGTACTTGCCCATCAGCACATCCAGTAGCCGCACCGCCTTGTCCGCCTCGGTGGCAAAGAGCTGGGCGTTGACGTCGTGCTCCTGCAGCGCCTCCCGGGCAAAGGCGCGCAGGTCATCGCGCAGCTCCTGCAGAGTGGTGTGGGGCGTCCAGGCGGCGGCCTGGTCCCCGGTTGCTATCTCGGCCAGGCCCATCTGCCGCGCCGCCGGCTCAAAGCCCGGCAGTTCTTGCTGGTGGCGCACGTCGAACTGGGCAGCCGCCGCATGCCCGGCGCGGGCCAGCAGCTCGCGCAGCCGCTCTTCCACGCGTAGCAGGCTGCCCACCTGGGCCACCTGATCCATATCGTCCAGCACCTGGGCCACGGCCTGCTGCAGGCGCTTGTCGTGGGCGTAGCGGGCCAGGAACTTTTTCTTGATGCCGCTGTCGGGCAGAGTGGCATCCGCCACCACCAAATTGACCTGCTTCACCCGGGACTTCGGGTGCATGGTGCGAGCCTTCATGAACAGGCTCAACGCGGCCAGTTGCACCGCCCGCCGGTCAATGTCCACGCCATAGAGGTTGTACTCCAGGATGGCGCTGGGGATGCGCTCGTCGTCGATCTCGACCTCACCCCGGTCGCGGGCGTCGCGGTAGATGGCGTCGAATACCTCCATGGCATAGTGGCCAAAGTGCATCGTGCCGCAGGCGGGGTCCAGCAGGCGGATGCGGGTGACCGGCTTCCACTCGCGGCGGGGCGGGGCGGAGGGATTGTTGATGGGCGAGTTGGGGTCGAGGGTGAATTCCCCCCTCACCCCTTGCCCCTCTCCCTCCTGGGGCGAGGGGAGCAATTCGGGCACCAGGTAGTCGCACTTCTCCCGAACGCGGGGCGAGTCCGGGTGCATCTCCAGCCACAGCCGGCCCAGGGTGTTGTCCACCAGGAATTTGACGATCCAGCGCGGGGTGAAGAACTGGTTGATGACCGCCACGTCGTGGGGTGTCTGCGGCTTTCCCCGCTTGCGGATGGCCACCTTCTCCTCGGCGTTGTAGAACTGGTAGATCCAGCCGATGATCTCGTCCTCGCGCCAGGCAGCATCATCCAGGGCGTTGATCTTGTCGATACAGCCCTTGAGCACGGCATAGCGCGGCCAGACCAGGCTGTGGTCGTCGTCAGGGTCAAATAGGTAGCCGATCAGCTCGTCGTTGACGCGTCGGCAGGCGGCCGCCAGGCAGGCCGGCAGGGCATCGTCGGCAGCGCGGGCCTCGCGGGGGTGTTCGTCGCGATACTCACGGTGGGCCTTGCTGCGCCCGCCATAGATGTCGCGCGTGGTGATCACTTCCTCGATGATGCCCCGCACCTCCAGGCATTTCAGGCCGACCAGCCGGTTAAGGAAAGTAAAGGCCGACTCGCGGACGTAATCTTGGCTGGCCTGGGGCAGGGTGCGGCCCTCCTTCAGGCTGCGCCGGACGACGGCCACGATCCGCTGCCAGATGTCGCGGTCGGCGGGGTCAGTCAGGCGCTCGGGCGGCGCGTCGAGCGACCATGGCCGGTCGGTCTCCAGCCCGTAGCGGCGCAGGACGATGGTCAGTTCGTCTTCGAGGGTGTGCCGCAGGTCGAGGACCAGTTGTTTGATGGCGGATTTGGTTTGGGAGTCCATTACTCTCCGAACCCTGGCTCTTCAGGGCCGAACTCCTGAGCGTGTATCACAATGTGCTCATCCGCTTCCAGAATGCGGTGCTGTCGATACAATGCCTCCAGTTCCTGATAGGTCAGCCATTTTGAGCCAGCTTCCTAGACCTTGTATTGTATTGCCGCCAGACGAACCATTCTTTTCTCATCCCAATAGTGTTCGTAAATGACGTCAGCGCCTGTCGAGTGTTCCGGCGGATCCGGATGAAGGATTCGCAGCCGTAGTCGCCGATCATTGGGTAGCTCGAATTCCCGGTAGTCGCGTCCGTCATCGGAGACAGGCAAGCGCCGGTCGACTTTGAACACATCCCGGAGAATCAACTGTTGCTCGGTGTATGGTCTCGGTTGCAACTCCTTTCGAGCCCGATAGAGCAAATGCAATACTCTTCTGATCTCGTATCGTTCAGGGCCGACTTCTGCGAGTAGCTCATATCGCCTGATGTCTCGCTCGACAAGTTCCAGAGCGGTGACCCTTTTCCCATCCAGCTCAGATTGAGCGTCGGCCATCTCGCGATACTGGCGCGTGGTGGGGCTTTCTTGTTGCCGGAACAGCAGGCTTTGCTCCGGATCGAACAGCCACGGCATCAGGTGTTGAGCAAGGGCCAGGGTCTGAAGATAAGTGGGCTGTACTCGACCCTTAAGTGCAATCCCTGCTACCTCGCGAAGCGCACTGACCGCAGTCCATTCGGCTTCTAACCGTCGCTCATAGCCGTACGCTGCGTCCGAATCGCCATAATTTGAGTCATCCACCTGGTCCTCCACGATCGCCAAGATCTCTCACATGTGCGTCGTCAGAATGGCACTTCATCGTCATAGTCGTTCCAATCGCCCGAAGTATCTACTGCCCACGAGCCCTGTGCCTTGCCCATCTCTCGCAGCATCTCTTTGGCTGGTTCGTGGCCCAACCGCACCGCAGTCTGGAACTCACGCAGCGCCTCCTGGATCTTGCCTTGCTCTCGGTACATTCTTCCCAAGTTGTAGTGAGCAAATCCGTTACATGGATTGATCCGCACTGCGGCCTGGTACTCCACCATGGCCTCATCACGCCAGCCCTGCCGTTCGTAGACCCAGCCGAGGTTGTTGTGTGCCATGTCCAACTTGGGATTCAGACAAAGTGCGGTCTGGTACTCCGTGATGGACCGATCCAAACAGCCAAGCCTGTCGTACACATAGCCCAGACCGAAATGGGCATCCGCATCCTGCGCATCGATCTGAATCGCGGCCTGGAACGATTCCAGACTCTTGTCTAGACGCCCCATCCTGATATGTACCCGGCCCAGTTGTCGCCAAGTCCACCCATTGTTCGGCTCGAGCCGCAGCACCTCAGTGTACTCCTTAACGGCTCCTTCAAGTCGGCCCTGCTGCTCGTACGCAAAGCCCAGCCAGTTGCGGGCCTCAGCCCAGCCCGGCGAGAGCGCGAGAGCGGCTTTGAACTCTTCGATGGCCTTGTCCAGGCGTCCTCGCTCGCACCACTCCTTGCCGTGACAAAAGTGTTCTCGTGCCTGAGTGCTTGACCAGTCTCCCCCACTGGAGCCAAACTCAACAACAGGAGAAACTCGCGGCCAATACTCACTCGGCAATCTACGTCTGGCTTCTTCCTGGCCCCCCGCCAGCACCTCGATTTCTGCCGGAGCGTTGATGATGATCTGCGGCCGATCGCGATACCCTGGGGCATGGTACTCAGTGAGGAGGCCGGTGACGCTCACCCACTTGCCGTCAAACGAGAGCGGCTCGATGCCTTTGGCGCGAAAGAGGCTCAGGGTGTCGGACCAGATCACGAGACGAAGGTTCCCCTGCCGCCAGTCACCGAAACTCATGAAGACGTAGGGAGAGCCCCCAGTGGTAAGTCTCTCCGCCGGCTCCGAGATCTGGCCGACAACGGTGACTTTCTGACCGATCATCTGCAGCAGCCGGTCTCTATCCTCACCCCAAACGACCGGATACTGAGTCCATTCCTTGAAGGGTGCTCTCACTGCAGGGGTGACCAACTGCACTCTGCCCGCGATATAGTCGGCCAACCGCGGCACCTGAGCAAAGTCAGCCTTGCAGATGGCGCGAAATGTCTGCACAAGGGAGTCCATACCTGGAAGAGCTTCCATCTCGGCCAGCAAGGCCGAACTGTCAGGCTCACGGAAATCTGCCTGTCTGAGGATCAGATGGTCGCCACCTGCACTGTACCTTCGCCACAATTCCTTGTTCAACGTCAGTGCTTTGAGAGTCAAGTAGATGACGATGGACGAGAAACGATCCAGATGTGGACCGAACTCGTCCCCCGTGCGGCCCGGGTGCTGATAGTCCTGGTGCCCGCGTTCGTTGCTCTTGTACCCCTGCAATTCGGGCACGTACATTCCATCGTAGTCGATTAGCACGAGCGCGCCGTTTCGCACAAGGATGTTGCCGTGCTGCAGATCGCCATGAGCAATCCCTAGTTTCTCAAGCTCCATCACGAGGGACCCGAACCGCCCCAGCAGGTCCTCCATAGCCCGTTGATTCGCCACATTCTTGTCGATGTAGAGCTCAAGAGTATCTCCTTCCACCCATTCAGTCTTGGTGATGGGATACCACGCGCCGTTGACCAGAATGCCCTGTTTCTTGTACTCAGTGCGAACAAAGAATGGCTTGGGGTGCGTTTGCACGAAGCGGCTGATGGCATCATATCGATCCTGGCCTGGATCGTACTTGGAGAAACAACGAACCGCCCACTGCTTGCCGTTGCGGAGGCGGTATGTGAAGGCGAAATTGCCAGTACGCGCCCACGGACTGTCGAGGAGGGTATCTACTTTGCAAGACGACAAATCGGGATCCTGTTGGAAAGCCAGCTTGGGGTTCTGGACCGCACGCTGGTAGTCAGCGTATGTTGGCAGATGCATAGCCCTCACCTACTATGATCATTAGAAGAGTTACATCGTCGTTGCGCAAGGCACCCGACGAGCGTAACTGAGCCACCCAACCCACAAAGCCCTCGATCGGCAACTCGCAGTGGCCAGTGCGTTTTGGCATCCGCCCTTCGAGCGCGTCTTCAGCTATGAGCGGCAACTGAAGGATCGCTTGGGGCGACTTGGCAAGTTCCGCAAGAGTGTGCCACGGTTGTGCTCCGCTCTCGACCTGCATGAGAAACCAGTGAGCCAAAGCATCAGTCATGAGGAAAAAGTTGTCCCCCGGGTGCCAGTCTCCGACCCGGCGCAGTCTGCCTGCCATTTCCCAGACTCGTTGGTTCTTTTCAGCAACAGTACAGAGCAAAACTGGATTATAGCCGAGCTCGTCGGTCGATTCAACCGGAAAGCAGGCCACGAGCCTGTCCTGGCGGACCTGGAAAAGGCAGGCATCTCCAACCCCAAGTGCTGTCCACCGCCCGCCACTCAGTCCGCCTTCGCGGTTTCCACTCAAGCTCAGGGTCAAGAGCGCAGCAAAGTCTCCCTGCTGAACTTTTTGTGCAGTCCACCAGGGCAGCCGCTCGGTGGCAAGCTTCGCGATGTGGTTCTGCCCCAGATCCTCCGCCAACCTCCGCAGGCTCTTGGCAGTGCGGGGGCCTTGGCGAACACAAGACCGCACCAGAGATTGCGCCCACATGGCGGGGTAGGCGCCATCCGCAGCCCCATCGGCGATGGCAAAGACGGGATGCTTCACCTCACGCTCAAAGATCAAGCAGCCTGGGGTCGGCTGCATACGGTTTCGCCCACGTCGATTGAAGGAAAGGTCGAATGCGTCCTCGTATTCGTCAGGCGTGTTCCCCGCCTTCTGCAACCAGAAGCACCTGGCTGAGATCTTCATAGCATGCCGCCTCAACGATTCTTCGGCATAGTCCCAATGTTGAGGAATTGGATCACATCCACGGTCTCCGCATTGTAGATGAAGCCACGCGCCTCCTCTGAGACATGGTAACCCATTCCTCGCGCCGCCGCTCGCATGTCGGGCGTCAGACAGCTCGACATTCGGAACAGCCGACAGGCATATTCATCTGGAAGTCCATCCTCACTATCGGGGAAGTAAACCGGCTTGGCCGGCCGCGAAGAAAGATGCAAGTTCAGAAGAAGCACATTTCCGTCGTCAGTGCTGAGTTCACGAATCGCCTCTGACGCAGGGTATGGGTCCGCATCGGTCCACTCGCCATCAGTAACATTGATGACCGTTGGAGGAAAAGCCGTCCGGTGCTGCGAAATCCAATCCTCGAGCGTCGTGTGTGCTTGCCAGAACGCCTGGCACATGGGAGTGCCGTTGCTGGCCACGGCCTCTAACCAAACTGGCAGGTTATAGGGTATCTCCAGCAATCCGCCGGCCCCATCATACTCCTTACGAGAGCGCGTCTCGAACCGCGCATTCTGCGCCAGCTCGTCCACCCACACAAGCTTTTGGCCCGCGAGCTTGCCGCTGAGCGCGGGACCGACGCTCGCTCCATAGCCTATGACACCAACTTGGAAATATCTGCGAATTCCCTCACCCTTTGTGCACCTGCCGATGAGTTCATTCAACAGGTTGTTCATGATGTCCGCCAGTTTCGTGGCCTTGCTTCCCTGAGTCCCGTCTCCAAAGGGATCTGCCATAGAGTAGGATTGATCGATCAAGAACAGGAAGCACGTGGGATTGGCTCTACTGATTTCGGCTGTGTACATTTTGCGTTCTCCTCTTTTTCGTGGTCTGACTTTCGATAACACTGGTTCCAGCAATTGCTCAAATTCTTCTACGGTCTGACATCGCTTCCGCGGATCGACTATAAGGGCATGCGTCAGAGCCCGAGCCAGAGCCGGGGGCACGCTGGGGTTGAGAGTGTCTACAGGTTGCAAGCACTCGTTAATTACCCGGTAACAAGCATCTGGCGGGTGCTCAAGCGTGAGTGCAAAGTACAGCGTTGCAGCCAAGCTATACACGTCGGAATACGTGCCCGTATGAATGCCTGCATCTTTCAGTTCCTCCAGGAGGTTTCGGACGGTTGGGTAGGGAGGCACCGCAGAGAGGTACTGTTCGATTGGGGAATAATGCTGCGTCTGCCTCTGCGCATGCGACTCGGTTTCAATGCTGTCAGCGCGGCGTGCAATCCCGAGGTCAAGCAAGACTGCTCTTCCATCCGGGGTGATGCGAACATTCGACGGCTTTACATCACGGTGCAAATACGCCGGCCTACGGCTATGCAGGTAGCGCAATGCGTCCAACAGATCGCCAGTCCATTGCAATACCTCGTTCACGTCGAATGGAGAGTCTCGCTGATCGGCCAACATGTCCAGGTTCTCGCCTTCAATGTATTGCATGATAAGGTATGGGTAGCCTGACTCGAACAACAGCGTAAACACGGTGGGCAGGTTAGGGTGGTTGAACCGAGCCAAAGTACGCGCTTCTTCTCTCAATGACTCCACATGCGCCGCGCTCGGGACAACAGCGGCCTTGGCTACACACTTGCGCCGGAGCTCCAGATCCTCCACCAGATAGGTCATGCCCTGCCCGCCTGCCCCAAGAGGGCGGATAACCCGGTATTGATCTCTGAGGACTTGACCTTCGACAAGCATGGTGCATACTCCGAAGTGAAATCTCACCCGGCATCACACGCCACGCGGAACCCAATATTCGCCGCGCGCAACTCCGGATCCACGCCCTCGCGCCAGGCGCACAGCGCCGTTTCTGGGCCTCGGTCGTACGCCCCACCGCGCACGGTGCGTTGCCCTTGGGCCTGCTGCTCCTCGCGGCCATCGTTGGCACTATAGGGATAGGGCCAGTACAGGCTGCCGGTCCACTCCCACACGTTGCCGGCGCAGTCGCTGAGACCAAAGGGGCTCCGGCCTCTCTCGCCAAAGCGACCCACCGGAGTGGTATCCAGCCGCAGCGCACCGTGGGCATCCACGTTGCAGCGCGTCTCGTCGAATTTATCGCCCCACGGGTAGCGCCTGGAACGGCCGGCAGCGGCGTCCCAGGCTGCGGCCTTTTCCCATTCGGCCTCGGTCGGCAGCCGGCAGCGGTAGCCGCTCACCTGGCTCAGCCAGCGGCAGTAGGCCAGCGCATCGGCCCAGGTGACCAGCACCACCGGGTGGTCCTCTCGCCCGCGCGGGCAGGTGCGGCTGCGCTGATCCCAGTTGTGGCGTTGAGCAAAGCGCATGGCGCTGAAAGGCACTGGATAGTCCGGGTTGTCGTCAATGAAACGTTGATAGTCGGCATTGGTGACAGGGAACCGGGCGATGCAAAATGGTCCGACAGCCACCCAGTGCCGGGGCCGGCAGGCTTCCTTGAGCGATGGATCGTCGCTGCCCAGCAAGAACTCGCCACCGCCGATGTAGATCATCTCGTGCTCCAGGGCCACCACATTCCCGCTGGGCAGGTCGCGCGGCTGGCGGCGTCGCAGCCGAGGAGGCGGGGCCCCTGGCGTCAGGGGTTGCAGCAACTGCCGCAACTCAGCGGCGGTTTGGCAGCGCTGCCGTGGATCAACAACCAGCGCGCGGTCCACAGCCTCAATCAGAAATTGGGGCACATCAGGATTGAGCTCGTGGACAGGGCGCGGCACTTCACCCAACCAGCGCAGGCAAGCGTCTGGTGGCTCGAGCAACGTCAACGCAAAGTACAAGGTGGCCCCCAGGCTATACACATCTGAATAAGGCCCGGTGTGGACATTTGCGGCCTTCAAGCCCTCCAGGTACTCCTTGAGGAGCGAATAGGAGCCCATAGCCTCCGCCGGGTACTGTTCGATGGGCGAGTAGTGGGTGGAATGGGCCCGGGCTCCGGTGTGGGTGCGGCTCTCGTCCAGGCGACGGGCGATGCCAAAGTCGAGCAGCACAGCCTTACCCGTGGGAGTGATGCACACGTTGGAGGGCTTGACGTCGCGATGGATGATGGGTGGTTGCTGGTTGTGGAGATAGCTAAGGGCGTCCAGCAGATCGTTGGCCCAGCGCAAGACCTGGTCCACCTCAAAGGGCACTGAGCGACCTTCCTTAAGCCGGTCAAGTGTAGTGCCTTCGATGTACTGCATGATCAGGTAGGGATGGCCGCCTTCGTAGAAATAGTCGTAGACGGCCGGCAGGTTAGGGTGACTCAGCGCCGCCAGCATGCGCCCTTCCTGCTCAAACTGCTCGCGGTGGGCCGTATCGTGCAGCACCGATGCCTTGGCCACGCACTGTCGTCCCAGCCGGTGGTCCTCCACCAAGTAGGCAGCGCCAAAGCCCCCTTCCCCCAGAGGGCGGATGACGCGATAGCGGTTATCCAGCAGGGTGCCTTCCGACAGGCTCACAACGCTTGCTCCACGATCGCACTATGATAAATCGTCAGCCAACAGGTCCAACCAGAGCCGCACTTCCTCCATCGATCCTGGACGCTCGCTGCGCAACTCCGCCAGCATAGAGAGCAGGATCTCCTGTCCATCCGCAGGCAGGGGAGCGGCCGCAATGCGCGCCCGGTCGAGAGGTTCATCCCCTGCCGGCCGGAACAGCATATCGTACCAGACAGCGCCCAACGAATAGATATCGGCTCGGGCATCCACATCGCTGGCGTGGAAGGCCTGCTCCGGCGATACGTGGCGACCGACGACCAGCGGCGTGCCTGTCTGCGCCAGAGTCCGGCTGATCGTCGGCACCTTGGCAAAGTCGAAATCGCCGACCTTGGCCTGGCCTGTGGGCGCCAGGTAGATGCTCACCGGCGAGAGGTTACGGTGCAAGACACCCTGGGCGTGGCAATGCGACAGGGCGGCGGCGACCTGGCCGAGGATGCGAAGCTGTTCGTCAAGCTCAATCGGTCCGGTCGCCAAGCGCTCGGCCAGCGTTTGGTCCCCGGCCCATTCCAGGATCAGGTAATAACGCTCGTCGGAGCTTTCGTCGCGCTGGAAACGATGGGGCAGCACCAGGTTGGGATGTGGCCCGGCTCGCACCAGCGCCGCCATGTCTCGCTTGAAGCGGCGCACCGCTTCTTCCAACTCCTTCTGCGAGCCGACAGCCGACACGTCATACTGCTTGATGCGCACCTTACGGCCGGGGAACTCTGGATCTTCAGCTTCCAGTTCCACATAGTGACCCCGCTGTCGCTGGCCCACGACCCTGTAGCCGGCCACGCGTCGCTCGGCGTCGGCGACGTGGCTGTCGAGAATCGCCTTGCGCAGGCGGTGTATCTGGTTGTCTGTCAGCGTTGGGCAAGTCGGACGGAAGATGTACTCGCGCCCGGTCAGAGCCTGGATCAGCCTCTCATGGAGGCCAAACACCTTGTGGGCATTGGGATCAGTGCTCTGGAACGCGCCAGTGCCTTTGGAAAGCACGACCAGGCCCACAACACTGACTTCTCCCCAGCCCCGGTCACGGAGAAAGCTGTGCATCACCCGCGCCTTGTGCTCCACGCGAACGATGGGGTTGTCGCGCCACTCGCCGCTGCTGTGGCGCCAATGCACCTGGTCAGCGTCAATGGCGCCGAGCCAGTGCTTAACCTCCAGCACGTAGACGCCGTTGTGGTTGATCACCACCAGGTCGATCTCCAGTGTGGCGGGCGGGTCGGGCAGGTAGTAATTGACCAGCACCACAGAGCCACCGGGCAAGTGGTGGCGGAGGTAGTTGGCGGTGAGGGTCTCGCCAATGTGGGGATGGGACGCGCAGTGGATGACTTCTACACCAGGCATCTTATTACGTTCATCCCAGGATCACTTGCTTCCCCGCCTTTAGCGCCGTTTGCACTGCCTGGCGCAGTTGATGGAGCGCCGCTTCCAAATCTTCGACGGTTGCGATCTTGCGCGTTCTGATGACTTGGTGCAGCCGGATCAATTCGATGGCGGGGGTGGGCTCCTGCTCACCTGAAACCGGCATTGGTTGGCGTGCTGTAGCCTGTATCAGGCGGGCCTTTTCTTCTGGCGCTGACTGGATCTGGTAGTATAGCGTCTCCAGGGCTGTCCCACAGGTGGTGCAGGTCAGACTGTCCGGCGTCCAGCCAGTCGGCCCTTCACAAAGCCGGTTGGCGAGAGCCGAGGTGTCAATCCCCAATGCTTCCAGTTCGGCCCTGACTTGGTCGTAAACCTGGTAACGCGCCTGGTGTTGAGCCCGATAAGCGGCCTGGTAACAAGCCAGCAGTGGCTGCATGTTTTGGTAGAACGTTGCCCACTTTTCTACGATCTGGCGCTGGTCTTGAATGGCCTGCATCTCTGAAAGCCACAGTTGTACCTGCTGCCCAGCCAGCTCCGGAGCCACATCCTGGGCGCGCTTCACCGCCTGCTGCAAGGCTTGCGCCCGGCGATAATCGGCAGCGTGACCGGCCTCGATGAACGCCTGCAGTTTTTCCTGGTACCTCCTCAAGTCTCGGAACGTGTCCTTGTACTCCAAAAAGACTTTCAGACGACGGTCTGGTTGGGCAAGCTCGAGAATGTCAGCGATCCGTAAACCACCCTCCTCGAGAATGGGGTTGACCGGCAGGGCACTCTGCTCGGCCAGGATGCGCTGTTCGGCATTGCGCTTCTGCAGAGCATCGAGTTCCTCCCGCAAAACGGTGTCCATGATGTTGACCGTATCCGGCTCACGCCGGTTGAAGATGAGATCGATGGCCTTCTGGACCGCTTTCCGCTCTTCGGGCGTCAGACTCTCCTGGGGGTCGTACAGGAACTCGGTCTTGCGAAAGTCCAGCGCCCGGGTCAGCAGGCTCTGTGCCCGCCCGGCTTTGTAATCATGGTACACTTTTCCTTCATGCTTCAGGCTTACAATGCCGGCGCGGAACAGCGCAGCCAGCACGATACGCACCAGGATGGGGTCCCAACCATAGGGCACCGACTCGAAAAAGTCGCTCAGTGTTTTGCCATCTCGTGGATCGCCTGCCCGGGCGCGCAGGCGCAATTCCTCTAGGACCTCGATCACCACTGGCGAGTGGCGGTTCAGTCGGTGACTATCGTCAAAGAGGCGTAACTCTGGCTCGATGTCCGTCAGTTGCGTATCCTGGGCGGTCAGCAACGCGGCGATGCTCTTCTCTGACACCTTGACCGCAGCCGGCTCGAAGCGGGTGTATACGTGCGGGATCACGCGCGCCATCTCCCGGGTAAACACGGTGTTCAGGTGGGTGGTTTTACCTTCCAACTCGCGCACCTCGCCGTTGTAGATGATCGCCCCAGCTAACAGGCTCTGGCGCAGCAGCAGTTGGACCTTAGCTTTGGCATTGTCCACATCGCGCTGTTTCTGGCGCAGGATGCCCTCTTCGTCAGAGCTTTTGTCCCGCTTTCCCATGCGCCGGGTAACCACAGCCTCGGTTTGAATCAGCCTTGCCAACTCGCGATATAGTTCATCGGACGGTGCCGGATACCAGTAGACCGTCCGGTCATCGCTGAGGCTTCGTCGTTCCACCTCGTCGCGATCGAGCTCCGTGGCGCGTGTGTAGACGGGAGAATAAACCTGCAATGTGATCTCGCCCTTGGCATAGATGAGATCATCATCCCCCCGCACCTGCACGTCGAAAGTACGCACTCCCTCGTAGTTTAGCCGACCAATGTCCAGCACGGTGCGCAGGTACTTTTTCACCTCCCGCCGCCGGTCGTTGACTGTGACCTTGACGGCGGCGATCTCCAGCTCGATGTCCTTCTTGACTCCGGAGAGGAATTCGTATTGGCCATCGCGCTCCACCACGTACTGGCCATCGGCCAGGAGTTGCAGACCTTCCTCTATCTGCCCGCGAAAATCGGCAAACGGGGTGCGCGGATCATCCACGTGGGTCACCAGCAGGCGGGCCAGGTTCTCAGGGGTGCACGGTATCCAAGGTAGCTTCTGAATCAGATAGAGAGCCTTTAGGATACGCTTGAGGAAGGTCGGGTGTGGCGGGATGGCAACTTCGGCGATGGTCCGCCGGTCGATACTTGGCAGTTCTGTTTCGATCTGGTCATAGACCTCGTCCAGGGCCACGAGCCGGCCCAGCGGAGAGGTGGCAAAGCCGGTTTCCGGCGACTTGAGGATGGCCTGGGTAACCCCGATCAGGCTCCGCTCGGTGCCTTCGATCTTTTGCGCTTCGCCGCTGGGTGTACGGACGGCGGCAAAGATCTGCTGCAGGATGGCCAATTGGTAGGGTGGGAAGGGGTAGTCGGCCACGAAGCGATCCATGTCCGGAATGGGCAGTGGACGGCCGGCACCGCTCAGGCTGCACACGATGCCGATGTTGCCTTCGGCTTGGCGGTAGAGACCCTCGAGTTCCCCACGTTTGGCCTCTTTTTTCTTCAGGATGCGTTCCTCCAACACCTTTTCGATGTTCTCCGAGGTCAGGTCCAGGCGCAGGTTAAACCGATCCCGGATTTTGTCGAACTCGTTCTCACGGTGAATGGCTTCTCGGACTATCTCTTCCAAGGCTTCCTGGGCGGTGACCACCAGCCACAGTTTGCCCAACCCCTTGCTGGCAAAGGCCTCAGCAATGGATTGCAGTTCCAGCAGTTTGTCGTTGCTGTCGCCGATAAACTGCCCCATCTCGTCGATGATATAGACTAGGTGGGGTACCTTCTCTGAGCCTGGTATCCGTCTCCCATTTACCCAGGCGGCCAGTTCCTCCGTCAGGACGGAGGGTCCCATTTGCAGTCCGGCCTGGATGTCGTCCAGGGCCTTCGATGCCTGGGCTACGTTGTTGTAGCGCCTGGGCATGATGGCGCACAGAGCGTTTACCGCTGCATCTCGAACCAGCATGTCGTGCGCACGCACCTCACTCCAAGGCCTGCCCTCCAAGGCCTGAACACTGGCCTGAAAGGCGTCATACAACCCGAGATTAATCAGCTCCAACTCCAGGCGGGCAATCCACAACGTCGTACTGAGGCCTCGCTTCTTCAGCCATTGGCGGTACATGATCGTTGAGATGTGATTACCGGCCGCTGCTTCTCGTTCGGTGGCTACCTGCGCCAACAGGTCCTCTTCCGTTTTGATTTGAAAGGCGATGACTTGGCTGTCGATAAAGCTGGTAACCTGGTGCAGGAGCTGATCGATCTCCCTCTGGCGCGAGCTCCCGGCAATGCGCAGTCTGAAGAGATTCACCGCTGACTGGCCGTTTACCTGCCGGTTCTCCAACAGATAACTCAGGATCTTGGCAAAATGAGACTTGCCTGACCCAAAAAAGCCCGATATCCAGACGCCGATCTTGTCCGTCTTGGCTGTACGGGTTTCAGCATAACGTTCCAGAAACTGGATCAGTAACTCTTCAACTGCATCGGTGACAACATACTCCGATAGCTCTTGTTCAATTTCGGTCACGCGCAGGTCATCCATCTTGATGACGGTCGTGATCTCGCGATCGATAGGATGGACAAAAAGCTCTTTGATTTTCGTCATCGTCTATATTCTCCGCGCCCGGTACTTGGAGTGGGGGCCATCCGAGTTTTGAAGACCCAGGAAGCGCAACTCGCTGTCCAGTTCCTCACCGGGATAAAAGACAACCAACGGGACCTTGACCTGGTTCTCCAAGTCCTCCAGCAGGTTAGCCACTCGGACAAAGGGATAGAGGTGGCTGACGCCAGTCAGCATCAGGACGGCGTCCTGGTCCTCCAGATCCTGGGCCACCTGGATGACATGCTGAGCCAGGGCGGGGCGGTAATTCTTGGCCAGATCCCGGTGGACGTCCTGGGGTTGTTGGGATTCTTTCTCAAATATCTTCTCAAGCAGCCCCTTTTTTGCATACCAGTCAAAGACAAATGTCTCTAACCGAATCTCGCTGACTATCAGCCCCGCATCCAAGAGCTTGTCTTTCAGATGAGCCTGTTCTTCCCGGCAGATCTCCTCCTGAAATGGATCATAGACCAGCAGCACAAAGGGTACGCCCGCATGAAGGGCTAGTGTGCGACGTTGTTCCAGGAGCAGCCTCTCCAATTCAGCGAACTTTTCTGCCAACGATGGCATCGACCACCTCGCGAAGGTTTGAATAGACAAACCCTAAATCATAGATGTCCCCAGAGTGACGAAAACGCACAAAGCCATCTCGCGCTGCCTCTTCCATAAGGAACACCACCTCGTCTTCGGTCATCAGGAACAGTCGCCAATCTCGAGATTGGATGATCGCTTTGACTGGCAGCCCGCGGTCTTTGTGGTGATAAAGGACATAAAGAAAAGCTTCGGACGGCATGAAGAGCTTGTGAAAGCTTTTCTGTTGAACGCCTCTTACTAGGCCAAAGTCACGAATGATGGCAAGATAGCTACTGATCACCTTTCCCCGGGTTTGTGGCGACCAGGCTGCAATCTCCGGGTGGCTGGGCTCTTGTGCCACCAGCCACTGCTCGACGTCCACTTTATCGATGGTTGTCCGGGCGCTGTGATACAGTTCGTACGTACAGCCAGTCGTGAGATCATAGAGTAGCGGATCAACCTGGCAGAGCTCGTAGAAAAGAACCAGGTTCGCCGCTGCTTCATTCGGGCTATGGGTAACCATCCGGGCCAGCGCGGTTACGAATTCCTGGGAGCGACCGCCGACGTAGCGCAGATGCAAGAGATCCCATACTGCTTCACGGGCTCTGAGGGTTTGTCTGCCCAATAAGTTATCATGAAGCACCATGCGCTTGACCGCAATCGGTTCAAGCCCATGGTCCAGTTCGCGCAAGATCGCCTTGGCTTCAGAAATGAGAGCCCCTTTGCCAGAGATGCTGCTGCTATATATTGAGTTCGAACTTCTCATTGATGAAATCAGATCTCTGCCAGCCAACAGCATGGTTGCGGGGGCAATTCGCATTCAAGAAAACGAGATAGCCCATCCGCTTGTGGTGGATGGGCCAGCGTGGCGCGTTGGAACCACAGGGTGCCCCATCCACCCCGGCCACGCCTCAAGCTGCCAATCAGCCATGGGCGCTTATATCGTTAATTAATTATACCACGGCCTAGACCAAAAGGCAAAGTCAAATGTAAACTTACGAAAGAGGGGAGAGGAGATAGCTCTATTCCTTGAGGCGGCAGCATCAAGACAAATGCCGGACAGCGTACTGCCCAACAGGCCCACTGTGTCAAGATGGCGGCAGAGATGCGCTCACGAGGACCCCCGTACCGTGGCCCGGCCGCGAGATCACTTCAGATCCCACCCAGTTCCTTTGCCCACGCCTGCGTGCCGAGCACTTCCAGACGGCTGGCATCGATCCAGGTGCATACAGTCAGGCCGCACGCCTGGAGTGCCTTCGATTCGTTTCGCCTTGGCGTGCTGGGAGGTATTGTTCAGGCTCTTCTGGAAGATATGCGACACGCCCAGCTCGATTGGGCCGCACCCCAGTCAGTGCGCCTGACCAGGACTTTGCAGAGCCATTGCCATCACCAAGTGGAACACAAGCTCGTAAGCCCCTTCGTCCCAACTTGTGCTCGACAACAGAGCGTTCGCAGCCAAAAACACAGCTCCGTACTCTGCTCGCCACAGGCTCTCATAGCTCTCTGGGGTTCCCCGTGCGAGGGCCTCGGCCAATAGCTCCGCCGACCAGAGCGCATAACCGATCCCTTCGCCGGTGAGCGGATGCACATGGCCGGCCGCATCACCCAGCAGGGCCCAGTCTGGCCCTGCGCAGGGGCTGTCCCACAGGCTTGCGTCCCAGGCTATCGGTAACAGGGCCGAGTAACGATCCCGCTTGGCGGCCTCCAGGCAGACCTGGTCTAGGAACCGATCCACCCGCTGCCATAGCTCCTGCGGAGGTACGGCGCCCAGCCGAGTAGCAATGCCCACGCTGGCATGATCCGCCCGGGGAAAGGACCAGAGATACCCATCCAGGTCGTCATAGGTCTGAAACACCACAGCGTCCGGCGCGCCCTGCACCCGGTAACCGACAGCCAGGCTCAGGTGCTGTCGGGGGATTGGTCCTACCACCTCCTGGCGGACCAGGCTCCGCACGCCATCGGCGCCAACAACGAAATCGGCGAGGAACGTGCTACCCGAGGCAGTGCACACCGACCATCCTCTTCCGGCTCGCTTTACACCGGTCACCCGCTGCCGAACATGGCGCACTCGGCCGTTCGCCAGGGCGCATTCGAGCATCGCCTGGCCGAGGGCCGCCCGCGAGACAATCGCCCAGTGGGAGGGGTCGAGGGTTTGCTCGAGTTGGCTACCATCCGACGCTCGCAGAACGACCCTCGATGGCTGGTGTCGCGGGAAGGGCAGGGCCATCACTTCCGGAAAGCGTTGGCCGACCAGAGGACTCAGGCCACCACCGCACGGCTTCTCGTAGGGGGCGCGATGGTCGAACAGAAGAATTCCGTGCTCGGAGCTGGCCAGGAGGCGGGCCAGGTGACAACCGGCCGGCCCAGCCCCGACGATGGCAACCTTCATCACGCGTTCTCCATACCTCACGTCGACCGCAGCGGTATGCTGACGACGATCCCCGTGCCGTGGCCCGGCCGCGAGATCACCTTCAGGTCACCGCCCAGCTCCTTTGCCCGCGCCCGCATGCCGAGCAATCCCAGCCGGTTGGCATCGATCCAGCCGCCCAGGTGGGCGGGCACCTCAAACCCAACCCCATCGTCGTGGACCTCCAGGCGCACGCAGTCAGGCTGCACGTCCAAGGTCGCTTCGACCCGGTTTGCCTCGGCGTGCTTGCGGGCATTGTTCAGGCTCTCCTGGAAGATGCGGTACACGGCGAGCTTGATCTCTTCCGGGATCGTAGCACCGTCGCTGCTGCCGTTGGCCTGGAACACCACGGGCAAATCGCGCCGCTTCTGAAAGTTGACGGCGTACTTGTTCAGGATCGGCCCCAGCTCACCTCGCTCTAGCTCCGGCGGCCGCAGTTCGAAGATCAAAGTATCCAGGTAGCCAACGATACGTAACAGTTCATCGCGGGCGCCCTCGATCCTCTTGGCTGGTGCCGCCTCCCCCAACGCCGAGTCCAGTAGTTGTCGGACAAAGAGCAGGTCCTGCACCGCCTGGTCATGCAGCTCGAACGCCATCCGTTGTTGATTTCTCTCCTGCAACGCAAGGAGCTGTTGGGAAAGGGCTTGCACCTCACCCAGCCGGCCCTGGAGTTCCTCGACCAGCCGGGCGCGGGCCAGGGCAATGGCTGCCTGTTGGGCGAGGGTGAACAGGATGGCGTGATCGTTCCGCGTGTAGAACTCGTCGGCCACCTTGTTCCCCAAGACCAGGATCGCTTCCAGTTCGCCCTGCTGCACCAGGGGGACCCACATCTGCATCCCGGCATGGGTAAAGGCTGCGATCTCATCGCCCACTCGCGGCTCGGAGTGCAGTCGTTCGCTTAGCAATCCGTGCTCGATCGGTTTCCCGTATCCCCGCAGAAAGTCGATCAGCCCCCTTGTCGGGCAGGCGGCGATCGACAGGTCAAACCCCCTGCTCGCTCGTACGCGAAAAACGTCCTTCCCATTGGGCAGGAACAGCGCGATCTCCTTTACCCGCATCGACTGGGCCACGTCCTCGGTCAGCAAAGTCACGATTGTCTCCAGGTCCACTGCCTCGTTGAGTGAGCGGGACATCTCCAGGGTAAAGCTCTCATAGTTGTACCAGCCGCCGTAGAACAGGTGATCGACCAGGCGTTCGATCTGGCGTTTCAGGGGCTGGAAGGCAAAGAGCAGGACGAGGACCGGGATGACGTTACCCAGCGTCACCGGCAAGGGACGGGAGTCGGGTAGCAGCGACCGGATAACCCATTCCAGACCCAGGTAGAGGCTGAGCAGAACCAGCCCCAGGAAGAAGAGAGCGACACTGCGGTTGACTACACGGTCCAGTCTCATCAGATCGTGGCGATAGGTGGCATAGAGATAGCTGGCCGGGATGAAGGCCAGCATCAGGAGCGGGATCCAGGAGGGGACCAGGTAGAGGGCGAACAGGATCTGGGGAACCAGGATCAGAACGACAAGGGGCAGCAAAGCCAGGGCACTGCCCAGGGCGACCAGGGCGATCTGCCGCTTGCTCCGTTCCGAGGAAGTGACCCGGTAGGTGCGCCCCAACAATACCAGGCCGGCGAGCAAGCAGGCCGAGAAGTAGGTTTTGATAGCCACTGCTGCCGAGGGCCAGGGATCGGACCCAATATGCCGGTAGAGCCCCGTGTAGTAGAGCGCGTCCAAGGCCAGCGACAGCAGGGCGAGCGCGGCGCCGAGGCCGTAAAGGAATCCGAGCAGTATGCCCTTGCCCTTGAATTGGATGCGCTCAGGAAAGAGGGTATGGTAGTGGACGAACATCGGGCCGATCACTGAGGCCAGGATGCCCATCAACAGATTGGCCCACAGCGCGCCCAGGTCGGCCATACGCCAGATGACGACCACTACCGTGCCCAACAGGGTAAGCAACACAAAGAACTGGGCGACCGAATCTTTTGGTTTGAAGACGAGGACCAACATGGCGATGGTCCAGAAACCCAGAGCCATGAAAAAATAGCCGGCCTTGTCCAGGACGGTACGTAGGGATGGCGGTGCGAGATCCAGCTCCAGGAACAAGGTTCGCCCATCGCGCGCCACTGCCAACTGCAACGCACTTTTGCCAGGCCGCAAATAGATCTCACCGGACGACATGGGCGATAGCCCATCAATGGTCATGATCCGGTCACCGACCTGGAGCCCCGCTGCGGCTGCCGGGCCTTCGGGAGCGACAGCCCCAACAACTGACTCGCCGCTGAACTCGAACCCGGTGTAGGGCAGCGAGGCCTGATAGAAAAAGACCACAGCTCCGCCCACGAAAGTGACAAGTCCCAACACCAGCAGGGCCTGCATGGCGATCTGCCGCCGGGAGTCTTGGTCAAACAGCCTGCGGCTCATGATCGTCTTCGTGCTGTGTGCGGGGCTGTCCCATCATCTCGGCTAGGCGGCCAGGGTCGTACTCGTCGAGAAAGCGCGACAGGCCCCCGGAGGCCGGGCATCTGGCCAACGCTTCGGACGCGCGCTGGTAGAGGAGAACAAGCTGCAGCACAGTGTATAACTGCCCTGCCAGCCCATCGCCGGATTGGCGCCGGTCCCCGGTTCCTTCGAGACCCTGAGCCACAGCTTGCGTCGCCAGGATGGGCAGCGCCCGCTGGTGTTCGGCGTCGTTTTTCCCCTGGACACCGGCCAACCCAAAGACGTCGTTCCAGACCTGGGCAAGAACGCCCAGGTTGTACCCAAAATCGCCGTAGCATCCGACAATCTCCGCCGAGGCGCCGGCGACCACCGCCCCCGCACGGCAGCCAAGGCGGAACAGGGCGCCAGTCTTGGCCCCAGCCACGGTTTCGTAGTCCTCCAAGGACAGGTCATCGCCCAGGTCTACATACTGGCCCTCGCTCATGTGCAACAAGGTCACCTGAAATTCTCGCTGCAGGGCGAGGACCAGCGCCGGCTCCGCTCCCAGGTCGGCAAGGTGGACAAGAGTCAGCAGCGAGAGAGCGATCATTCCCACAGCCAGGCTGACGGTTCGCTCCGGCCCGATGGCCCGCCACAGCGCGTCTTCGGTGTCGTGATCCTGCCATTCATCCAGGCAACCAGCAGCGATCCGGCCGATCTCCAGCCCGGCGGCCACGTGATAGGCGGGCTCCAAGTCTTTACCCAACGCCTCGCAGGTGAGAATGGGTAGCATGAACCAGGGCACGCCCTTGTCCCCTCTAGCCAGCCTGCTATGCAACACGGGCTGGAGCGCCTCGCGAAAGCGTTCTACGGTGCATAAGGTCAGCCCAGCACCGATAATCAGGTGGACTCTTTCCACGTGTTCATGCATGGCCAGCGCACTCCTATGAAAGCCCTGCGCAGGGCTGACAGAAGCTGCCGGTCACCTTTGTGAACGGGGCACCTCGCCAGCCTCTACTTGACTTCTCGGCATCCCATCCGTCTTTAACCCCGCCCCCAGCCTACCACAGAACCATTGCTTGCTGGGTCGCCCAACGAAGGATCCATGAGAACAATGTTGCCTGCGAGCAAGATAGGCATGACTGCCGCCAATGCCCTGCATGTCTCGACCGGAATCCCAAAATCGGCCAAGACGTCCTGTGGAGCGATCAAGAACCGCTCCCTGAAATCGCGATCTACGACGAGCCGGCGTGCGAACTCTAACAATCCGTTGTCTGTCATCTTTTTCTTTGCCTCCGTTTCGTTTTACGATTTCTTTGTTCCAACGGCCACCCGGTAGCCGATGAGCAGCATAGTAATTCCCAGAAGCGTGGTTGCGAGGGCCACGAGGCCACCTTCGGGGCCAAAAGCGCCCCCCGTCACCAGTTCCGGCCCGCGGGTGGTAGTCTGCAGAATGGAGGGCTCGGTGTGCCCCGATCCTGGAAAGCCCAACCCGTGGACCTCGACCAGGTTCCAACCGATGTGCAGCCCCACGGGTAGCCACAAGGACCTGCTGACAAGGTACGCGCAGGCCAGCAGTAGCCCGACGACGATGATGTTAAGGACACCCGAGACGCTGGCGTTGGGATTGAGTGCATGCACGGCACCAAAGAGCACGGACGACACGACCACGGCGACAGGCATGCCCCAGGCCCGGGCGAGACCCTGCATAATGTAACCCCGGAAGCTGAGTTCCTCCACAAAACTGATGGCGATCCAGGTCAGCACCGAGGCGACGAACACGGGTGACTGCCAGTTATCGCCGCGATCGACTGTGAGCCAGCCGGCTGTCCAGAGCGCCGCAAAGACCAGGATGATCAGCAAGGCCCCCAGGCCCAGCCCTGCGCCTAGATAGGCGAACCATCGACGCCTGCGCAGACCGATCTGACTGACGGAACCCCGGTCTAGGAAGCGACAGAAGGCCCAGGTCAAAGCCAGCGTGGCAGTCAAGTAGAATAGGCCTTCCAACAGAACACTTGACCAAGATGGGAGAAAAGAAGAGGTGGCGCCCTCGATCTCAAAGGTAACAGTGTTGAGGACAGTCAGCAGGGCGAAATAACCGGCGACGCGCCACGCATACTTGGCTTTGCCCTGTCTTGCCGCTTGGCCTGCGGACCTGGCGCTCACGTCGGGTCTTCCCTTACCCCGGCGGAGATCAATCCCAGTTCAATGGCCTTTACCACGGCTGCCGTGCGACCGCGCACGCCGAGCTTGTGACAGGCATCCTGGATGTGGGTGTCCACCGTTCGAGTCGAGATGAACAGCTCCTGGGCGATATCAGTTGTTTTGAGCCCACGGGCTGCCAGCCTTAACACCTCTGTCTCTCGTTCGGAAAGCTTGGGAACTTCCGGGCTATTGAACGCCAGGTTCAGTGCACGGTCGGTGAAGTACTTTCTTCCCTTGCTAACTTCCTGCACGGCAGTGGCAAAGGCGTCCATGCGCTCCACCTTGAGGAGGTAGCCATCTACGTGTCCGATCAACGCCTGCGCATAGAACTCACTCTCGTACGCTGTCATGATGACGATCTTCATGCCAGGAAATCGAGTCCGGAGCTCAGGCACCTGTCCGATGGCATCAAACTCGGGCATGCGAATGTCCAGGAGCAGAACGTCCGGCACACGGGCCAGCGCAGCCTCAAGTTCAGGGCCGGTTCCGGCCTCGCCTACCACCTTGATATCCCTCTTCTCTTCCAGGGCCTTCTTTACTCCTTCCCGTGTCAGGGGGTGGTCATCGGCAACGATTACTTTGATCACTCAAGCTCCCACGGTGCAGACTCGGCAGGTGCACAACGCCACACATCATAGCACACATCAGCAGGACGGTCAAGGGCAAGACCCCCGTATTTTCCGCAGTCTTTACTCCGGGAAAAATGCACATTTGGCTGCATAAATTCAGGAATATGGTCTGCAGTTTTTGCCGTTGACATGCCTGATCCGGTAGCGTATACTTGTTTGGCCGATGGAAACGAAAGACGGTCAGGGATAGTACACTTCAGGCGCAAGCGGAGGAACAGGTGGCAATTGGTGAAAAAGATAATGTGCTTTACGAACTAGCCCAAGCCATGGCTACGAGCGATGGGCATTCGGCTGCAGTTGCTCTGCGCAAGTTGGCGCGGGCCGGTTACAGCAATCTGGAGGAAGTAGACAAGGCATCGGATTGGACGCTTCTGTCCATCCCCGGACTGGGAATCGGGCGTCTGGGTGCGGTTCGGCGGTTGACCAGGCTGGACTGGCAGCCGCCATCGCCACAGGCGGTCAAAGCTGTCAGCCGGTTTGTCTCTGCCGCCAAAGTGGCACGCCGTTTCTGGTCCCAAGAAACGTTGCTATCTCTGATTCAAGGCACCGCTCCGGTCATGGTCACTGGCGGACCGGTCGAGAGGCGACTGGCCCTGGGCACGTTCTCGCAAGCGGTTCACAGAGCTGCGAGTTACTGCTCCCCGCAGGAGCTAGTGCGGATATTGTGCTCCGCAGGCGATACTCAGCAGCCAGGCTGTGTTCGCCAGGATGCAGAGTTTCGCAATGGCATAGAAACACAGAGCGAGAGGACTGCCAGCGAGTTGCTGGGTGAATCAGACAGGGAAAAATCTGCGACAGAACCCCGCCAGGATAATTTGCCGGCAGAAAGCGACCGCTATGCTTACTCGCCTGGCAAGCGGCGCAAGATCGTGGAACACTATCGCGCGGTTCGAGACAGGGGCCTCATTGAGAACAAAGACCAGTGGGCGCAGTCGAACTACAATATCACCGGTCGTACTCTACTGAACTACGAACGTGAGTTTCCAAAAAAGGAGAAAACTGGATAGGTGTGATCGAACAGAGCACAGACCCGCCGTACGCAGAGGAACCCGCGGCCGATGTCGTGACCCAATCAGCCACTTGCACCTTGACAACTGTATGATCTATCACCAACACAGTCCCGCTCCGATTTGACAACGTACGAAAAACCGTGTATGATAGGGCAAGATAGCAAGACAGGAAACTAGCCAGACATAAAGAGGGCAGTCATGGAGGAGCGAAAGACGACCATCCGCTTGCCGGAAGAGCTGCACAGGCGTGTCAAAGCCAAGGCTGCGTTGCTGGGGACCACCATCACTGCCATCATCAAGGAATATCTGGAGCGTTGGGTAGAGGAAGACCCACCCAGAGAACCTGAAAAGGAGGACTGACGTCCTGAAATACGAACGGGTTGTGTTGGTGCTGGCACACCAACACAACCCTAACCCAACCCGCTGGTGACCGCAGAGCCAGACAGCGAGTCAGGCTGTTGCTATTCTAGCATAGCCTAGTTATGTCGTCAATTGAGCGGCCAACCGTTTCGCCAGTGGGCAACGGTTGGCTGCTTTTTTGTCCGAATTCCAGAAGATAGGAGCAAAGGCATGAATGTAGGAATCGACATCGGTTACAGCTCCGTAAAAGCCGTAGCAGGCCCTGACCGCTTAGTGACCTTCCCTTCCGTGGTGGGCACCCCGGATCGAGCTCGATTCGCTGTTAACAGCACAGATCGGCACATCATCATCAACCTGCCCGGCGAAAAGAGCTGGCTCGTCGGGGAAGGAGCCATCAGCCAGAGCCGATTCGTAGACCGACGGGAGGATCGGGACTGGATCGTCAGCAACGCCTATCGCCGGCTCATGTTGGCCGGTTTCACTGAGGTCACTGCAGCCGCCTGGTGTGAGCTGGTGGTGGTGACTGGCTTGCCGGTGGCCTTTTACTCAGCCGACAAGGATGCCCTGCGCGATCGCTTCCTGGGACAACACAGGGTGGTCAGAGAAGGTCGCCGGGCGCAGACCTTCCTGGTGACCGAGTGCCGAGTGATCCCCCAGCCGTTTGGGGCGTTGCTCGCCGAGGCGCTGAACGACCAAGGTAGGATCGTAAACCAGGATCTCGCCACTGGGGCAGTGGGCGTCATCGACATCGGCGGCAAAACCACAAATCTGTTGAGTGTCAATCGCCTGGCCGAGATCGGTCGGGAGACAGCAAGTATCAATCTGGGAGCTTGGGATGTAGCGCGGGCAGTGCGAGAGCACCTGACAGACTATTGTCCTAGTCTTGAACTGCGCGATCACCAGGTGATCGATGCCATCGTCAAACGCCGTATGAGGTACTTTGGAACTGACGTTGACCTGGGCGACGTGATCGACGCGACGCTGGAACCCATGGCCGACCAGGTCATTGCCCTGGCTACGCAACTGTGGAATGGCGCGGCTGGGCTGGAAGCGATCCTCCTGGCCGGCGGCGGTGCTCTTTTGCTGAAACCTTACCTAACCCGGGCCTTCCCCCATGTGCGGGCGGTGGAAAACCCCGTCTTCGCCAACGCCTTGGGCTACTGGCGCTTTGCCGTCCGGTTAGGTGCTCAGACCAGTGTCCGCCGGGTTGGGTAATACCTGGTAGCTACGACCGTGTAATACACAGGGTGAGACAATGGCAAGGGTCGTGATGTCTTTTGCGCTGGACAGCCAGAACGACAGGCGCATCCTGCGGTACTTGGAAGGATTACCGAGAGGAGAGAGGTCGCAGGCAATTCGGGATGCTATTGAAGCTCAAATGGGTAGTGGGGGCATCACATTGGGGGACGTCTATCAGGCAGTCAAGGCACTCGAACGCAAATTGGAGAACGGCTTCTTTTTGGCGCAGGCCGAAGGCACGGGCATCAATCTTCACGAGCCCGGAGATGAACCCGCAGATGTGGCAGCCAATCTCGACGGTCTTGGTTTATAACGTGGATGCGACTTCTGCAGCAATACGAAACGGACCAAGAGGTGAACAAGGATGTTGCTACGTTGGCTGCTGTTTGAGACCAACGCAGGCGAAACGCTCTTGGCCTTTCTGGAGAAGAGGGCAGGGTTAGCCGTGGTCCGGGCTGAGTGGCTCGGCCCACAGCTCAGCGGAATGCCGCAGGTGGCCAGCAGCGAATGGAGAAGCGGACCAGCGGCAGCCAACGATTTGCCAGATACCAGTCGGCGCGCCAGAGGGCCGGGTGCCTGGCTTACCAGAGCAGCGGCATCCGGCCCATGCTGAGTCATAAACATAGATTTCAACCTCACACAGAAAGGAGAAACCGATATGAATGTGGTTCTGAGCGCAAGAGTGAGCAGCGAAGAACAAGCAAAGGGCGAGAGCGTCAGCATCGAACAGCAGCTTGCCGACATGCGAGCGCTTTGCGAGCGTATGGACTGGAACATCGTGGAAACATTTGTCGACTGCGAGAACTATCGGGCAACTCAAGCACCGAACAAAGGCAAGATTGTCAATCCTTCGGGTGAACGGGCAGATCGACCTGGCCTGCTGGCTATGCTAGAACGATTGAAAACTGGGGAGATTGATGCCGCGCTCTGCTGGCGTGACGACCGCCTGGTGAGGCACCCTCGTGTGGCTGTGGCCTTGGAGGATGCTCTCGACATCGGCGATTCTCGGCGAAACGGCAAAAGCAAAATCAAGCTAATTGATGCCACAGGTGGCGAGATCGACCGATTCACTTTGAGCATCAAGGCGACCATCTGGCGCGAGGAGAACAAGCGCCGCGTGGAGCGCTCCAAAATGGGCAAGATCGCGACTCTGCAACAGGGCCGATGGCCAGGTCATTACATCCGTCTGGGATACGAATGCGTGCGCGAGCCGGGGAAGCGCGGGCGCGGAATCGTGCTTGCCAATGAGGAAGAGGTTCAAATCGTCAAGGATATTTTTGATTGGTACGACAGCGGTGTATCGGTCATTCGTCTACGAAACAGGTTGTTGGCCCGACAGGCAGGCCAAAAGAGGCAGGTGGAGCGGCTGCACAGCTGGAACCCGGCCACCATCTACAATATCCTGAATTCCAAGGAATACACAGGCACCCTTACGTGGCGATTCGCGGACGGCGACGAGTACACCATCGAAATCCCACAAATCATTACCCTTGAGCAGTGGCAGCGTGTGCAGGCCAAACTGGAGCGCAACCAAAGGCTCTCAACTCGGAATGCCAGAGGTGTGTATCTATTGCAGGGTCTCCTGCACTGCGGGGAGTGTGGACGGCTGATGTCCACTAATGCGCGCGACTATTCCTACCACCGTGTGGCAGATGGAACCTACCATCGAACCCTACGCAAGATCCCGAAGCATCGATATCACTGCGTCAACGCTATCATGTACCCTGAGGAACCGCATCCCCTCCCCTTCTCCTGGGATGGAGAGACGTTGGATTGGGCCGTCTGGCGCTATATCGTGGACTACGGGATCAAACAGCCTGACCTGATCCGGGCACAGGTCGCGAGACATGTCGAAACCCTGAGAGCAGAAGGCGAGAGCGTGAGTGGTGAGATCGCCCATGCCCGCCTCAGACTTTCTGAAATTGACCAGGAACGGGCCTTCTATCAGCGGCAGGCGGCGAGAGCCAAGATATCTGAAGCGGAGTTTGACGCACGGATGGAGGAAACTGAGAAGGCTCGGCAGCATTGGCGCGAGGAGCTTGACAGGCTAACGGAATTGAGAGATAATGCAGCCAAGGTGCAATCTGGGTTGGACTATGCGACGCAGTTCCTGACCTCGCTCCAGGCCGAGTTGCCAGATATCGACCAGACACTCGAAGAATTGAAAGCCATGTCGCAAGACGACCGAAATACCATACTGAAAGCGCGGCAGAAGATCATACGCGCCCTGTGTGAGAAAATAGAGGTATACTCTGACCGCCAGATCAAGCTCTACGGTGTGCTCGACGGCACCGAATCTGGTAGATTTGACTTGGGACATTCCTGGATGAGACGATGGGTCGGGTACTCACCTTGCACAACGTATGGGCCATGACCGGTCGCCTGGAGGTCCAGTTTCGCAAACCGGTGCCTCTCGACCAGGAACTGACCATCATCGGCGAGCTCACCCGCAGTCGCTCTCGGGCCTATGAGGCCCGCGGCGAGATCCGGCTGCCCGACGGCACCGTGCTGGCCGAGGGCACCGGCCTCTACATTCGCATCCCGGACGAGCGGATCGAAGAGGCCCGGTCCGCTCTCGACTTCTGGCAGGTCGTGTCGGACTAACAGCTCGCCTGTGCCACATCCAGATCACGAATTAGGCGGAGCGCTTGAACTCGGACGCTAGCCCGCCAGACGTTTTTCTTCTCTAGGCATGAGCAGCAAGAACAACAGAAAGAACAGCCCTGTCAGAAGGCCGGAGAGCCAGATGAAGGCACTGGATATCTTGCCAGCCAGCCCAAGGAAGAGAATCACCAGCGTGATCAAGCCATTGTCCGCAAGCCCAGCCTTCACAATCGCCACGTTGCGCACGGGGTCTCGGTATGCAAACCAATAGGCAACGCCAAAGGCCGTGCAAGCCGCACCAAAGAGCCTGAGATAGGTGGGGTCTTCAGGGATCGGAACTCTCAGAATGGCAAGGAGAGATGAAGGCCCGAGGAGGGCAGGCAACCCCCACGCAAAAAGGGTGAGGAGGACTTTTACCAAGAGGACGCGGCGTAGCCAAATCAGTTTAAGGTCAGTGGTCATCGGATCCACTCCTTTCTGCCCGATTTCGGCAATACTTCATGTTCGGACCAACGGCACCAAGCTCAGCCGCGCCGCCGAAGGTGGCGTCGGCTGCAAGCGGGGAGTTGGGCGGCAGGGCATTTGTCCACCGCAGGCTGGCGTTTGACTCAAAGAAGCAGCCACGGTTGATCCGCACATTCCATCTCGACGGTGAAGGCATCCAGGCGCTTCACATTAGGTTGCCTGACCTGCGCTTCTGCCCATTGCTCATCCTTGTACTGGGCACGCAGACGGAAGGGCGGATCAAGACGATAGGGCGGAATGGAGCCGATCTTAGCCATAGCGCGACTCGCTGCTGCGCGGATGACTTCCTGGGCTTTTCGTGGCGCTAACGAGACCGCCGGCAACACGCTCAGTCCACCAGCTTCTTGGGCCATGCCCTCTTTGACCACGGCTACTTCCACATGTGGCACAAGCCTTTGAGCTTCCTCGGCTGCGGCGCGATCTCCGCTGAGAAACACGAACGGAACGCCGTACAAGCCGGCGGTGTAGCAGTTCATCCAGATTTCGCCCACTGGCATCTCGTTCACCCAGTAGCCAACCAGACCCCAGTGAAAAGAATGGGCCAACACGGCCCGCGGTGTACCGGCCATAGCGTGCAGACCAAGTTGAAACAGGCCGGCAAAACTGGAATCCAAACCGGCCGGGCCACCATCGCCAGCGCCCATTACCAGCTTGCACGCAGGATGAAGCAACTCAACATCCAGCCCACCCGGAAAGTTGCCATGGCCGTCCCAGGCCACGACCTCGGTCGCGCCTCCTTCCAGCGCGCCTTCCACCAGGGCATTCAGCTCAAGCGTAGCGAGCCGCCGTGCTTGCTCAAGGTAAGGCGCATACCATCCCTTCGCAGCATCCCAACAACACTGTTGGTGGTGGTCAATGACGCCAGCAACGCCTTCCAGATCACATGTAACGTAGATTTTCAAAGATCACTCCTTGCGTATAGGGTTTCATGTACCTGCTTATGCAACACTGACATTCTACGCCAACTCTGGCGCCAGCAAAACAATGTGACCGGTGACCTGGCTGCTTTCCAGTAGGCCGTTGGCCTGGGCCACCTCCAGGAGCTGGCGCGTGAGCCGCAGCTCGGAGCAAAGCGAAGCGCTGTCGGCTCCACGCGCCTGTTAGGCGCGTTCCTCTTCAGCACGCGCCTCCACCCACAACGAACGCGCCCCCTTCACCGGCCTCCCACCTGCCGCTAACCCGCTCCCACTTTTGTTAAGACTGTTTAGGTTAATCGTCGCTTCAATTCTTTCGGATCCAGATAAAGTTCAACATAACCGCAATTCGGACAAGCATGAACCCGATCAATGCTCGTTGACATAATGAACATCCCCTTTTGTTTCTGCGACACATAACTGAGTGCCGGGCTACCATTCATAGGGAGCAGACGACCTTCATCCATAGGTTCATTGCACTTGGGACAGCAACTGATTTCCATATTCATCACCTTTCACATCAACATTAACAAGCAACGCCATGTGCAACTTTTTTCGTAACCACTTGTGAGGCGCTACTCAGGAACTTGCGCCTCTCGTCGGCGTATCCCCCCGCCAATGAGCTCGGCGGGTGACACAGCGGCGCTGGCTGAAGCCAGCTTCAGGACTCGTCCACGGGTCGCCTCTCCCTTCCCTGCGCGCGGGGGAGGACCGGGGTGGGGATGCGCGGCGAGTTCATCGCCGCGCGTCCCCGCGCTGACAAGCTGACTCTTGACGATGACACCACGTATGGCAGATCGGGCTGACCGGATAAAAGTTGTACATGGCGTTAAGCAAAGTATTAATTGCTCTGCTTGTAGCGTAATGGCAATTCTCTAGTGAATCTCATCCAAGAAGCCCAAGTGCCACGGAAAGAGACACCCGCAATTTGCTGACAAGCGCCCAACGGCTGGCGCATAGGCCGCACGCGGAGCGAGCAAAGCGGGCGGAGCGTGTCGGCTGAATGCGTGGGTTAGGCGGCCAAAAAGTTCAACTTCCCATTGCCTTATCAACAGCGAGAGGAGGGAGACCTAAAGACCCTAGGATTTCCCGCGCAATTCGTTCGGCCTGTTGGTAGTTCTGCGTCGCCTCCAGCGCCCGCTGCACCAGTTACTTTCCCACCCCACACAAGTAGTGCTCATAATCTTGGATCGCCTTGCCGGTCACGATTAGGTCCTCTGGTGTATCCACCTTATACTGGCCTGCCTCGGCTCCATACACAGCGTAGCGGACCCGCTTCTCATCCCCTTGCACCTTCCCTACCTCGTTCCCCGCCGCATCAACCAGAGTGAATGTCATTAGCCATAACCGTGCCCGCCAGGCCTTTCTCCAGGCCGCCGCCTCGGTCGCCCGCAGCCACTGCACCTTTGGTGCCTTCTATCGCCGCCTGAAAGCGCGGGTCGGTCCCGCTCAGGCCCAGGGGGCGACGGCGCACAAGATGGCGCAGGTGGGTGTACCACATGTTAAAGTTCAAAGTGGAGTGTCAGCAAATGAGTGCCCAGGAGTACGAACAGCAGTTCCGCGAGCGGGAAATTCGCCATCTGCGACGGAAAGCCGCCCGGTTGGGTTTCTCCCTGACTCCTTTCTCCGCCGATGCTGTTTCTTAGCCAGCGCTGGTTGGGCGGGCATTATCTCTACAAACGCCGATGTTATGCGATCGCCCTTCACAAGCCAGCGAACCCCTATCCATGAATTACTTGGTCAGAAGATGCAGAACCGCCAGCCCTTCTTGTAGAAACTCGTTGAATTTCTTGGCCGAGACAACCTTTTTCTGCCGATAACAAAGCAGTTTCTGACCAAGTCCTTCAACGCATAGCCCTCGCGTACGGGCAAAAAAGTCCAGTTTTTCGTCAGTGAACCAGGCGCGTACCTGCGACTCGTCAGGCCCCTGCAATACATAAGCTGAAGAAAAGTCAGGATGCTGATCAAAGTCAATATCTTGCTGGCCAAGAGCATTGCGTATCTTTGCGCCAAGCGTTTCAGGGCGGAGCGAAAACGCTGGCAAGTCCAGCCGCTCCGATTCAAAAAGGAGCACAGTCTGCATGTCTGCCTTTGACATCCTCCGATTCTTCCCTCTGCCTGCCCAACTGTAGGCCATATAGTCAAAAACAGTGACGAGGGCATCGTCCACCTGGAAGCGTAAACCCCGCCAGTCAATGACTCCCCGATCGCCAAGTCGGGAAATAGCGAACGGCTCCAGGTCCACGTCCACGTGGACATCGGTCACTACATATCCCATCTGCTCAAGCACTGCTCTGATCTGTTTTCGTCGCCGTTCATTCCTCAGGACAGCGACCACAGCGATCGGAACCACAATGATGAGCACAATGGCAACGATAATCCAAACCCAGGCATCCATCTAGGACCTCCTTAATTGCTAGATTTGACTTCGGTATCTGAACCAGGTGAAACACACGTACGATAGAGAGCGGCAGAAGGCAGAAGCACCCTGCCTGGCTTTGTTGCACCTATCCGTGTTTTTGCCCGCCCAATGGGGCGGCGGATGAGCCGCCCGTAGCGGAGCCGCGTCAGCGCCGACGCAAGCGTCGGCTGCAAGTGGAGCGAAGCGTCCGACCTAACGGCTGGGTTCAGCCGCGTTGCGGAGCACAGCGGAGCAACGTCGGCTGCAACCCGTTGTTAGCCCGCCAGCTTACTCTGTTATCTCTTGGGCGGAGTATCCGCGCGTCTCTTACGCGCAATGGCGGCACCGACCACTAGGAGCGCGATGCCTATGACGAAGAATGAGACCTTAACGGTCTCTCCTCCCACGAACGGTATAATCGCGGCGATGAGAAATAGGATTCCTGCGATGAGGAACCCCCACTTTCCAATGATGTTCTTTAACATACGGTCTCCTTGTGTTCTTAAGCGGGCTAACTATTCAGTATACGGAATCCGCCTTTACCGCTAATTCAGCATCTTGGATGGATTCGACCTAGACCGTCCAATAAGTTGCTTTTACGGAGAACCCCCTGTATCATACGTCCACTGGACCTATTTCACAACTCGTTCGAGACGAAGTACCTTCATTATAGAACAAAGCGCGAACTCTGTCAAATGAAAGGAAATCCACCTGGCCGTCCAGGCGAGCGTCGCCGCCTCCACCCAGAACCAGGCCCTGTAGGGGCGAAGCGCTGCTTCGCCCCCTTGGACGATTTCAAACGCGGACTTCCCTTCCCCTCTCTGCGCGCGGGGAGGGCTGTAGGGGCGCAGCAGTGTGCGCCCAGGGGGATGGGGTGAGGGAATCGCCGTCTATATTGAGAATCGCTGAGCGCGCCGCGTTGCCAATTGAACCAAGATGCAGTATAATGCCAGGTGGAGATCCCAATCGCTAGAAAGGAGCGTGTACCGTGGGAGAGCTGATCCGATTTCTATTTTCAGGCCTGGGCGTCGCTCTAGTTTTTCTCATCCTCATCCTGATCTCAGCCATCCGAGTCGTCCAGGAATATGAACGGGGAGTGGTCTTTCGCCTGGGTCGCCTGCGGGGAGCCAAAGGGCCGGGGCTATTCTTTATCATCCCCATCATTGACCGCGTCGTCAAAGTAGACCTGCGCGTCGTCACCCTCGATATTCCCTCTCAGGAGTGCATCACCCGCGACAACGTGACGGTCAAGGTCAATGCCGTGGCCTATTTCCGCGTGGTCGATCCGAACGATGCCATCGTCCAGGTGGAGGACTATCGGCGGGCCACCTGGCAGATTTCCCAGACCACCCTTCGCTCCGTCCTCGGCCAGTCTGATCTCGATGAATTGCTGATCCATCGGGACGAGATCAATCAGAGGTTGCAGCAGATCATCGACGGAGCGACTGCTCCGTGGGGCGTCAAGGTGAGCATGGTCGAGGTCAAGGACGTCGAACTGCCCGATTCGATGAAACGGGCGATGGCTCGCCAGGCCGAAGCCGAGCGGGAGAAGCGGGCCAAGATCATCCATGCGGAAGGCGAATACGCCGCTGCCCAGCAACTCCGCGAAGCAGCCACCATGATCGCCCAGGAACCGGCTGCCCTTCAGCTCCGCTACCTGCAAACCCTGACCGAAATTGCCGTGGAAAAGAACTCGACCATCATCTTCCCCGTGCCGATCGAGTTCTTCAAAGCCTTTGCTCAGTGGGTGAGCAAACTGCAAAGCGAGGAGGCCTGAGACCGTCAAAATGCGGACCTGCCAGGTCTGGCGCCTGGCAGGTCCGCATGATGGCTAAAACAGGCTGGGTTGCATCGGTTCCTTGTACACGATCCCCAGGTGTTCGTACGCCCGGCGGGTGGCCACCCGCCCGCGCGGCGTTCGGTCCAGGAACCCCAACTGCAGGAGGTAGGGTTCCACCACATCCATGATCGTGTCCGACTCTTCCGAGAGAGCCGCGCTGATCGTCTCCAGACCGACCGGTCCACCGCCAAACTTTTCGATGATGGTCCTCAATACCCGTCGGTCCATGTCGTCCAGCCCCAATACATCCACCTCCAGCAGAGAGAGAGCCTCCTGGGCGATCTCTTGGGTGATCTTGCCCTCCGCCCGCACCTGGGCATAGTCCCGCACCCGCTTCAGCAACCGGTTGGCCACCCGGGGCGTGCCCCGCGCCCGACGAGCGATCTCGGCCACCCCAGCTTCGTCGATCGCCACCCCCAGGATCCCCGCCGACCGTCGCACAATGGCCCGCATCGCCGCCTCATCATAGAACCCCAGGTGGTAAACCGCCCCAAACCGCGCCCGCAATGGGGCCGTCATCAACGCCAGTCGAGTCGTCGCGCCGATAATGGTAAATGGCGGCAATTTCAGGCGGATGCTCCGCGCGCCGGGCCCCTTGCCGATGACAATATCCAGGGCAAAATCCTCCATCGCCGGGTAGAGCACCTCCTCCACCACATGGCTCAAGCGATGGACTTCATCAATAAACAGCACATCCCCTTTGTGGAGATTGGTCAGAATGGCCGCCAGGTCGCCCGCCCGCTCGATGGCCGGACCCGCAGTGACCTTGATATTCACCCCCATCTCATAGGCCACCACATGGGCCAGCGTGGTTTTGCCCAGCCCGGGCGGGCCATAGATCAAAATATGGTCCAGCGCCTCCTGACGCGCCTTGGCGGCCTCGATCAGGATGCGCAGGTTCTCCTTGACCCGTTCCTGCCCGATATACTCGTCCAGGCTCCGGGGCCGCAGGCTGACATCCAGCCCCACCTCTTCGCTCCGGTTCTTGGGAGAAACAATCCGTTCCGCCATGTTGATCCTCACTGGTTCAGCTCCGGCTCGCCGCGTTCCCACCGCTTACGCCGAACCGCCCGCTGATCGCCCAGGCCCCATTATACCTCTACTCCAGTGGTCTCACAAACCTGCCGCCTCTGCGCAGTCATAAGCCCGACTCACCTCCGCTCTCGGAGACGGGCAATCTCCTGGCTGAAGATGCGCCGCACGATGGCGATCGCGGCCGCATAGGTCGCGTCCATCCCAAAATAAGAAAGGCTCTTCGACAGCAAGGTCTGCCGTCGGCTGTAGGGAGTGTCCGAGGCATAGTGGATGACTCCAATATCATACGGCGCATTGATAAACAGGTTGACGATCTCGTTCACAGGATACCGCGTCGGGTAGATGGTCTCATACACTCCGCTGAGATAGGGGCCCGCTTCCATCTCGATATCGGTATAGCCCTCCTTGTAGAACACCCCCATAAAATCCTTGTTCTGAAGAAAGGTGCCTCGGACCGTCACTGCCTTTTGGTTATCAAAGACACTACCCTCCAGGAGATAGGGGGTGACATCCCCCGCGACAAAGCAGTTCTTGAACAGGAACGTATTCTGCGAATGCTCATCATAGACCACATTGGGGATCATCACATCGCCCACCTGGCCGTTCAAGGTTGCCGCCTTGCCCATAAAATAGACGCCCCGCAGCGGACCCAGGTGGGTCGCCACCCGACTGAACACGTGATAGGCGGCCATCCCCAGCGGATAGTCAATGTTGAAAATGATCGCATCGCTGTCTCGAAGCAGCTTCAGGTCCTCGCCACAAACCCGTCGGTCAAAGACCTCCGGGCGAAGCGATTTGAGTTCGACCACCTGCGCCGCTACGTCCAGGTACAACGGATTCTCCACATGCAACAGACCTCGCTCCCGATGAAACCGATGCATGGCGGCCAGCTTCTCGGCCCGGACCTCCGCTTCACCAAAGCGCAGGTACTTGCCCAGAGCGTAATAGAGCAGATTCCTGAACTGATCCGAGTCCTTGTCCCCTTTCAGGCGAGAATAATGATACCACAGATTTTCCGGATTCTCCTCTTCCAGAAAGGCGGCCAGTTCCGCCTCGATGGTCAGGGCGTAACCTCCCAGGAGATTGAACAGGCTATGGGTGTTGGAAGAGACAAAGTACACGGGTCGGTAAAAGGGATCGCTCCCCAGAAAGCGGATCATCTCCTGGGCAATGGTGGACCACCAGCCGTCGGTAGCGCGGTGATAATCAATGAGCGAGCCGGCCAGAAGGCGAATGGCCAGGTCCTTTCTCTCTCGCCCAACCTGCAAAAGATTCGTCCACAGCATCGATCCCCAGGCAGCCTGTAGCTTGGTGAAATCGTCAGCCGAGACGCCCAGGATATCGGCCACCGTCCCTACCTCGTCGGGCCACAGGAGCCGACGACCCGACAGGTGATCCTCGATGCGGGCCAGGATCGGGTTATCCGCCAAGCGATGATGGAGCTTGTTCCACTCGATCTGATAGGCGGTGAGCATTGGGATCAGGTCGTCAATATCGGATACACTGGCGATAAAAGCCGCCAGCCTGCTCTGACCATCGAAGAACATCTTGCGCCGGCGAGAATGGGCGGTGACCGGTTCCCACCGCTCCACCTCCGGGTAACCACGCCGGGCAAACACCTCCGCCGACTGACCCATCAGTACCAGCCGGACCCGGGGTAAGCACTGGGGCAGGCGCATCACACTGTAGACAAAGGCTGAAATGTCGGGCGTTGGATCGTCCGCTCCCACATGCAGGCTGGAATTCATCGCACAATGGGTTTCTTCCAGCGAACGAACGCGGATATCACCGGTCGAACGCAGCAGTGAAAAATAGGTTCGCCTATATAGTTCGATTTCTTCATTCCCGCGAGATGGGACGTCCCGAATCATCGCTCCCCCTTCCCCTCACGAATCCCCAAACTCGTCGTCTTGTCCAGGCATCTCCAGGCGCACCACCTCGCCATGGGTGTTAATGATCACCCGGAAACCGAGCAGCCCCAACCAGACCCGCGCCTCCTCAGGCAAGCCGCGTCGGAGCACCTGGTCCATATTCTTGATCGAAGCGTCAATCATCGCCTTGGTAAAGAGATCCTCTTTGCCCAACATCTGGAGCAAGGCCTCGGTGGCGATCTCCCGGTGGGCCAGGAACTGCTCACGAAGCATCTCGATCACCTGACGATCCACCGTTTCCGATTCCACGTGACGCCGAAAGCCTGCATCTTCGACCACATAATTGGGCGTATCGCCCACCATCACCACCTCGACCGGCTTGCCTTCTTCATCCTGCACCAATCCGGCGAACAATGCCGTGCGAGGCAAGGCTTCGTCCATACACCCTTCCTCCTTGCTGATAAAGAAGGGCAGCGAGTCTCCTTCTCGCTGCCCCCCGATTCTACCCTCCTCACCGCATCTCCTGGTGGACCCGGCCGGATTCGAACCGGCGGTCTCCTGCGTGCAAAGCAGGCGCTTTCCCGCTAAGCTACGGGCCCAGATGGCCTCGGACCGGTCCCCGCACTCTGGCCCGGTCATGTCCCCGGTCAGGTGTGCCGACGAGAGGACTTGAACCTCCACGCCCCAACGGGCAACAGATCCTAAGTCTGTCGCGTCTGCCAGTTCCGCCACGTCGGCATCCATCGGTCGGATCCGATGGGATCATACCCCCGATTCTGTGGGCCTGCCTGAAGGCAGCCCTGCCGCCATCTGTCTCACCCCTCATCCAGGGATGGCGGTTCCTGACTTGCCGAGTGTGACTCGACCTTGTCGTCACCGCTGCGACGAGACCGAACATACTGCCCGGCCCACTCGCCTTGCTCCCGGCCGCACGCTCGCCCAGCCGGCTCTGTTGCCAGAACCGCTGGTGGGCTCTTACCCCACCGGTTCGCCCCTTACCCGTGCCCATGGCACAGGCGGGAATCCTTTCTGTTGCGGTTGTAGTCAGGACCGGCTCTCGCCAGCCTGCCCCCACTTCCTGTTTCGTGGGGCAGCCTTGTCCTGCCCTGAGCCAAAGCTCAGACAGGACTGGGAGTCGGGAAGTTCCTCTGGGCAGCAAATGCCACCCAGCGGCGGCTCACCCATCGATCCGCCCCGAAATTATACCACGAGATTTGAAACCGCTCAAATTGACCATGCCATAGAGTAGCAGTATAATGTCAGAATGGAACAAAGGACAAGTACGCGGAGAGTAGCGATGATTCAGTGGGAGTTGTACACGATTCTGCTTTTGCTGTTCTCTCTCGCGGCATGCACCTCGTTGCTCCCTCCACTGCCTGCTGAGACACCGACCTCTGCCCTTCCAACACCGGCTGTCCCGGTCATTCCCTCTGCATCACCTGGCCCATCTCCAGGCATTCGCTCTCGACCAGTGTCTGTTGAATTCGAACTGATAGGCACCCCGGCCGACTATCATCCGAACCCCAGGCATTGGGGTCTGTGGGACCTCCAACGCTGGCACAACCGGATCTACCTGGCCCACGGCGATTGGATGGAAAACACCGGTCCGGTGCACCTGATCTACCTGAACCTGGAAACAGGTCAATTCGTGCGCGATGATGGTTTTGTGGCCGATGAGGAAGCCTTGGAGATCTTTCGAGTGTTCAACGACACCTTGTACGCTCCCGGCACTGACGCCACCGAAGACTGGGGGCTCGGGAACCTGTACCTCAAGTCCTGGGGACACTCATGGCTGAAACGACGTTCTATCCCTTCTGCCATCCACGTCTGGGATGTCGCCCAACTTGGCAGGTCTTTGGTCGCCGTGGGCCGAGTCAGCAAGGACAACTTCGCCTTTGGGGCCGTGTGGGTCTCCTCTGACAACGGTCAGAGCTGGCAGGACGGGCCAGATTTTCAGAACGCTGGTTACGGGGACGCCACCAGTCTGTTCGTCCTGGCCAATCGAGCATATGCGACCACGGTAGGGACCGGTTGCCTGGCTTTCGATGGGGACAAATGGGAAGAAGCAGATTGTGTGCCGTCGAGCCTTCTTGAGCCTGGCGCTCACGTTCACAAGAATGCCTGGTTCAAAGGCGCGATTGCCATGGCTCCCTATCGTTGTCTTAACGACACCCATCTCTATTTCTTTGATGGCAACAGTCGTTGGACCGTGGATTTTGGTGAACCGGTGCGGGATGTGCTATCTACCGACAAAGGGCTCATGGTCCTTAGCGGGTTCCCCACGGGAGAGGGGAGTATCTTTCGTGCCGCCTCGCTGGCCTCACGGAGTGAGGAGGACTTTGTACAGTTGATCCGCCTCGACCTGAAGGTTGAGCCGATGCCAGCGGAGCCAGGCACGGAACAGCCGTGCTCTCTAGGCCATGCACCCCAATCGCTGGAGTTTCTCGACAATCAGTTCTACATAGGCCTCGCTGACGGACGCCTATTGCGCTCAACCGAAATTACTCCGTGAGTTAATCGGACCCAAACGTGCCATCGCCAGGCGACCGTCCTCCCTGATTCGACCCTTTCCATTCCCACGTTCGGCCCAAAGAAATCTGGCAGGCCGCCCAGGACCTGCCAGATTCCAGACCTGAACACTGGAAACAGAGCCTATTCCTCTTCTTGGATGGTAATCACCACCGACGTCTTGCCGCTTTCCTCGTCCGTCGAGATCATCACGCTGGCCGTGCGGCCATCCTGGCTGTACTCAAGCATGTACATCGTCTCTAGCTCGGTGACGTTTGACTCGGTCCAGCCCTTCTTTGGCATCTCCGCCTTGTAGAAATCAGCCACCTCCTGGGGCGACTTGGCCGATTTGAAACTGATCATGCCCATCACATTTTCGAGTTCTTCCGCATCGTCAGGAACAGGAATATCCTCCGGCACGGCCCCGCTGGCCAGCGCCTCTGGGGGGATTTCGAGGGTGAAGGGCTGATTCACATCGGTCATCTCATAAGAAAAATCCCAGCGGCCTTCATCCAGGGACTCGTCGCCGCCCTCGAAGCTGATCTTCAGGTCCTTGCCGGCGAAAAAGAGGCTGAATTTGGCCACATAGTTGCCATCCACCGCCACATAGAGTTCTCCCTGCGCGTCGGTCACACCGCCGAGATCGGACATGGCCTCCGCCGTCATGCACTTTTCCATCGCACTCCGGTCCATGGTCCAGTGATGAACCTTGACGCCATTCAACTCAGTATCTCGTTGCTTCTTCCAGCCACACGTGTCCTTGAGCAACTCCTCCGGGGTGAACATCCCTTCCAGCAATGATGGCTGTTCCTCATCAGACGTGACGCTCATCCATTGGTCTTCCCATTTCATATATGTCCGATCCGCTGTCTGATACACCTCCATGGAGCCGGTCCCTTCCTCTTCTGTCAGACCTTCTCCGTTCAAGACAACGTGCTCGATCATCGGCTCCCGGGTGTACTCGACCGTGAGTTGGATACTCTGTTTGACTGGCTGCCCCGCTTCCGTCCCCTCGACATGGGTCACCAACTGGGAGCGGTAACTGCTGAACTGCTCTGCGGGCGTCAGGCTTCCCGGATCCAGCGGAGCCTCCTCCTCTACCTCGGCTTGAGGCGTCTCCGTCGGAGTAGCGGTAGGCTCGGGAGTTGGGGGTTGCGTCGGCTGAACCGGCTCCTGGGAAACCGGAGTCGGCCCCGCCTCGGGGGCTGTGGTTTCTTTCGGCCCACCACACGCCGCCAACGAACCCAGCACCAGACTGAGCAACAAGATCGCGATCAAAGGCCACTTGAGATGTTTCATTTGTTTCTCTCCTTACCAAACTGGGAAATTGCGAGGAACCTCGGAATATGGACCGCCGTTGGGAGTGTGCAGGTGCACCCCTGCTTGCAGTTGATTCGTCGTCTCCTCAAACCAATGATAACACACGCAGCATCATTTGTCAAAGACCGTTCCTGGAGGATCGGAGCTTCAGAGAAACAGATAGAACGTGCCAGCGAACAGGTTCTCAACAAAAGACCCCAAGGCCAGTTCAGACCTTGGGGTCATCGCCATGGCAGGGATCGGACAGCCAGCTACGAGGTCAGGTAGCCGTGAGCATAGATTACCTTGTTTTCCAGGATGCGCACCGTTTTGTAGATAGCCACCTGGTCTGGGTCGCTCATATCCACATGATCCGGGGTAAACTCCTCCATGTTTGCCACCGCATCGTACAGCGCCAGATAGGCGCGACCCACACCCGTCCGGTCATCGCGCTGTTCAATGATGCGAATGACCTCGTTCTGCGCCTCGTCCAAGGGATCGGCAATCGCCGAGTCGAGACCCGCCGCCATGAGCATGACCAGATAGGTGCGGTTGATCAGGCTTCGCATTTCATGGGGCACGCTGTTGGAGATGTTCGACAGCCCCACCGTGGTCATCGGCGGAGGGTCCCACAGCATCTTGAAGGAGCGAATGGCGTTCAACGTCTCGGGCCCGTGCTCCTGGCAGCCGTTGACGGTCAGCACCAATGGGTCCAGGTAGATCCTGTCCATCGGGATTCCCAGCTCCTCGGCCTTGGGAATGATGACCTCCATCGCCAGGGCAACGCGCCCATCGGCGGTGGCCGGGATGTTCTTGTCCATCGCCAGGGCAATGATCTTGCAGCCATATTCCGCCGCCATGGGCATGGTCACATTCAGGCGATCGGGATCCGCAGAGGTAGAATTGATCATCGCCTCAATCCCCAGTTCCCGGCACTTTTTCAGTCCCGCTTCAATGGCCGCCGCATTGGTCGTATCCAGAGAGAGCGGTACCGGTCCCACTTCATCATAGATCTCCTCGATGAGCCACGGCATGACCTCGGTTCCGTCTTTCTTCCGTGGCCCGATGTTCACATCCAGCATGCTGGCGCCGTGTTCCACCTGAGCGCGGGCCAACTGGCGAATGTACGTCGCATCGTGCTCCGCAATCGCCGCTTTGATCCTGGGCGACAGAATCTGGATATTCTCACCGATTATATACATACTTGTGCCTCCTTGTGCATATTTACACGTTTGTTCCAGTTCCCTGTCCCAACGTCACCTAACTCCCTGTCCGCTCCAGCAACCGGATTACCGATGGAAAGGCAGTGAGGTCCGTATGGGGCAAGAACAGCGCCGACATAAACTGGTCATAGAAACTGTTATCAGCCGATAGCTCCAGATAGGTCATCTTGCGGGCAATTTCGACCACCTGACGACGCATGGGGCGCGATACCAGAGCGTAGAAAGCGCCGAGCGCGGAAGTATTGCCCAGGTAGTGGAACCGATCCCACGGCATGTCCGGCAACAGCCCGATCTGAATGGCTTTCTCGATGTTGATATACTGGCCGAACGCCCCGGCAATGAATACCTGCTCCACATCGGCCAGCTCCACTCCGACACTGCGGACCAACACCGAGAAACCGGCATAGATGGCCCCCTTGGTGCGCAGCAGATTCTCGATATCCACCTCATTGATCACAATGTCGGTTCCCACCGCCGATTGATTGGCCCACACCACCACATACTCGCCGCCGTGGTCCCCCACGCGAACGCGAGGCGTTGGCAGGTCCCGGCGGATCTTGCCCGCCTTGTCGATGATGCCGGTGATAAACATCTCAGCCAGCAGGCCGATCATCCCCGAACCGCAGATGCCTCGCGCCGGCAGGTTGCCAATGGTCTGGCAGGTCGGTTCATACGTGCGAGCATCAATCCAGACTTCCTCGATAGCGCCCGCAGTGGCGCGCATCCCGTGGCGGACGCCGCTGCCCTCAAAGGCCGGCCCGGCCGAGCAGGCGCAGGTGATCAGCCAGTCCCGGTTGCCCAGCACGATCTCCCCGTTGGTTCCTACGTCAATGAACAGGGTCAAGGCATCGGTGTCGTACATGCCGGAAGCCAGGACCCCGGCCGTGATGTCGGCCCCCACATAGGCGCCGACCACCGGCAGGCAATCAACCGTGGCCTGCGGATTGATGGCCAGACCAACCTCCTCGGCGGTCACCGGTAGAGGTTGGCTGAGAGTAGGAATAAACGGCATCTCGCGGATATATCTGGGATCCAGTTCCAGAAAGAGCTGGATCATGGTCGTATTGCCGGCCACGACCGCCTTGCTGATCTGGCGTGGCGGGATCTGGTTACGAGTGGTGAGTTCCTCCAGCAGTCCGTTCAGTGTTTTGATCACCAGACGCTGGAGACGTTGCAGGCCATCTTGCTTCTGAGCAAAGATGATGCGCGAGATGACATCCTCGCCAACCTGGATCTGAGCGTTATAGGCCGATGCCCGGTCAATCACCCGGCCAGAGCGCAGGTCCACCAGGTAAACCACGTTGGACGTCGTGCCAATGTCAATGGCCACCCCGTAACATCGATCCGTCTGATCTCCTGGCAGCAGGTCAATGAGCCGGGGATGGGCACACGGATCGAGGATCGGGTCGCCCATGTCCAGCACGGCGGTCACATTCCATTCCGCCTCGCGCAGATCACGGCTCAGAGTACGCAATGTCGAGAGGCTGGCGCTTACGTTTTGGATGCCATGTTGGAGCACAAGCTCGCGCCGCAGCCGGTCCCAGTCAGAGGTCTGATCGGCCAGGCTAGGTGGGGGGATACGCAGATACACATGGCGGATACTTGGATCCAGCTCGCCGCTGAACTCGGCGGCGATCGCAATCCGTTCGGCGCCCACTACTCTGGGTTTGAACTCGACCTCGATCTTTTCCTGCTCGGGGATCAGGACCACCACGTCGCCCTTGATCACCGTCTGACACCCCAATGCCCAGCCTTGCTCTCGGTCCACCGTCGAGAGGCGCACGCCGCCCCGGTGACTCACCGAGCCATGTTCGATCTTGACCCGACATCGGCCGCAGCGTCCCTGCCCCCCACACGGCAGGTTCAGAGGCACGCCAGCCAGCACCGCTGCCTCAGACAGCAGGGTGCCGATCTCGACCTCTATCACCTGACCGCCCGGTTTAAACACGACGATGGCTTTTCGATTGCGCCGCTCGTCCGATGTCCCCATCTCGTAGACCCAGAGACCGCACACCAGAGGCAGGGTTCAACCTGCCTCTGGTCGCAGGATCATTGCTTCCACACCTTCAGATAGGCAGGGATATCCACGGCTTCGCGAGGCCCCACCTGGATCTCCCAGCCAGGCAGCTCGTCCTCCAACTCGCCCGACAGAACCGCCACATGGCCGGGGATGGTGAGCTTTCTGTGGTTCAGCTTCTCCGCCACCCCGGTGGTCTTGACTGCCTTGGCAATGGTCTCGGCATCGAACTTGCCTGCCGCCCAGGCGGTCAACACGCTCATCCCTTCTGCATCACACACCAGCAACCAGGATGGAATGCCGCTCCCGTCCAACTCGCCCGCCACACTAAAGTAGGTCAGCGAGAAATTAGTCGTGGTCAACAGCGGGGAATCTGCCCCAGGATGATTGAATTCGTAGATGCCTGGATCGACCGAGATCGGCTTCTGCGGGTCAGTGTAGATATTAAGCCGCAACGTCAACAGCGGATAGGCCACGGCTGGATCAAAGTGGTCCAGGACGATAATGCCGGCATACTTGGCAACGTACTGCGCGGCAGCTACCACTTCCTCCTCTTCTGAAGAAGCGACCTCGCCAGGGAAGGTAATGATCGGATAGCCCAGAGGACGGTAGTTCTTTTTCAAAGCCAGGCGGCGGATCTGGGTCAACTGAGCCAGGGAACCGGCCAGGTCTCGGCTGCCAGGGTCCAGCACCAGGTCGGCTATGCCCGCATTGCTCAGCTTCGTGGTCAGGTCGGCCAGCTCATCCAGGCCATCCCGACTGCGCACCGCCAGCGATACGCCACCCGCTTTGGCCACCTCGGCCATGGCTTCCCAGTTCTCCACCGTGGCCGCATAGAGGAGCGGCTTGTGGCCGCCTTCCTGGGCCAGGGCAGCCTTTAGCGCTTCGGCTCGATTCGACATCAACACAAACGGCAGGTCGGTCTTGGCGCGGGCCGCAGCGACCGTGCGGGCAAAGGTGTCGGCATCGCCCGAGGCATTCTCGATGGCGATGGCGTTAAAGGTCATCTCGATACCGACTCGCTCCACACCGTAGGTATGGACGGTCTCGACCTTGGCCGTGATCTCTTCTGCCGGTTCGGTATCTTTGATCCGCAGCGCCAAACCCGGCTTGTTGAAGAAGGTCTTCTCATGCCGGAACAGGACCGTCTCATTGCCGATCTGAAATTCGCGGCGCCCGCTGCCCAGCTTGATCAAGCGGATGGGAGGAGCCGCCGCCGCTGATAGCGCTTCCTTGGCTTCGGCGGAGACGTAAGGACAGGCATCCAGCTCGACCTGTTTGGCCGCCAGTTTCATGGCAAAAGCCAGACAGGTCGGGAACCCACATTCCTTGCAGTTTGTCTTGGGCAATAGTTTGTAGATTTCAAGACCAGAGAGTGCCATTTCTCAACTCCTCCTGTTATTGGGCCATCAGCTTGCGGATGGTGTTGCGGATGACGCCAACGGTCTTGGGATGACGTAGGACGACAATATCCGCTCCCGACTCTAACAAAGTCGTCGCCGTGACGATCTCCCATGTGACGCTGCGCTTCTCCAAATCACCCCACTGGGCCGGAACCCCGCTCGCCGCGCGCGATTCCTTCTGGCGCCAGCTTTCTTCACCTACGAAACAGATCATTGGTTGCTGAGTCATGCTGTCGCCAGTCAGAGCCGCGATGCGCAGGCGCTCCATGACCGAGTAGGTATACTCCAGGCCATAGCCCAACGCGCCGGTGGTCGGGTCCATCAGTACCCGGTCCAGCGGCATGCGCATATCGCTGATCAGGATATTGAGCTGTTTGGCCAGGTTCACGTCAATCGGGCTGCTGGCGATCACCAGATGACCATGGGCCAGCGCAGCGGCGACGATCGTGCGATAATTCTTGTCTTCGCACAAACCGAGGGCCAATCGCTCACCGGCGGCCGCTTCCGCAACCGCTACCAACAGCTCGTTGTCCCGTTCGGCCTGGCCCGGCCCGCGGACAATCACCGGCAAGCCGGTCGCCTGCAGCACTGCCCGGACGGTAGCCGTCGCCTGGGCCGTCGTAGTGAGCTGGCCGTTCGAATTCACCCCCCGCAGGCGAAGCATGATCAGATCGGCGCCCAACTCCTCCGCTTTCCTGGCCCAGGTGGCCGGATCACGCAGAGCGTCCCCCCAGGCCTGAAGCAACACCGGCGACCAATCAGCGGGATAGGAATCCTGCACCTCAAGGGCGATCACGGGCGGATTGGGTATCGCCCCTTCAAAGAACAGAAAGGGCAAAGTCGTTTCTCCACCAACGGTCACGGTCCTGGCCCGGCTGCCCCCCTGATCCGCAGTGGCTCCCAGAGTCACTTGACGGATGGCGCCGGTCCACTTTTCTTTCGGGATTTCGACTGTGCCTGGCATAAATCCTCCTTGTCAAAAAGTTGATCGTAAGAAACCTGAAGAATCCTCGCACATAAGTAGCAGCAAGGAGTGTCTCCTTGCTGCTGAACAGATTCAAATCCCATGAGTCCAACCAGCCCGACCTGCTCGCCTCGGCAAGCTGGCCGGCCCATTCTCTTGTCGCTGCTCGGTTCCCACCTTCGGGACACACATAGACCCCCCTGGTCACTTCGGCTTCCATCCTGGCTGCTGGTTGCCTGACATTGTATCAGGGATAGGTTGCCGATGCAAGTTCGTTAGAAGCCGTGCACCGAAAGCCCGCCTGAACCAGAAGCCTCCTCGGGAGTCAGCCAATTCGTGACAGACCTGACAGGCCCCAGCCCGCCTGTCAGGTCTGTCATCTGATCAACAGTAATCAAGGGAATCGCTGAGCCGGTCAGTCTCTTATCCAGACCACGCCTGGCTCAACTCTTACATGAGCGGCTCCATCGCCAGGGCCGGATGGCCCACCTGCTCCAGATAGGCCAGCACTTCTTCTTCCGTCGTCGCCACGCGCTCGTCCGCGATCTTGTCGATCAGGTCGGGGTCGCCCGCTCGGATGGCTGCTTCTTTCAACTCTTCCGCCATGGTCTCCTTGAGAAAGCTGGACATCCACACGATGCGTTTCAGGCCGCCATCGGCGCGGATGAACTTGCGGCTGACGATAAAGTACTTGCCATGCCCCATTACCCCAGGGGTCTGCAACCCACCGCCAGCCATGCCGGCCAGGGTGGAGAAGGTCATGCCCGCCGGGGTCATGCTCGGGTCCTCGCGGCTGACGATCATAAAGCCGTTGCACAACGGCAAGATCATCATGATGCACTCAAAGCAGCCGCACGAAGTCATGGGCGTCTCCATAATCGAATACATGGTAACGCTCTGCACCGAGCCATGAGACGCCTGTTGCACAAAGGCATTGACATTCTCAAAGACCCCCCGCCACTCATCAATCGCCCTGCCCTTGGCGATCGGCTGATTCGGACCGGTGGGATTGATCTGGTGTGACGCCTTGCAGTCCAGCCAGTTGTAGGCGCCACACAGCCCCAACCGTTCCGGGCTGATCACGCACACATGATCGGGGGCAAAACTCTGGCACAACGTGCAGGAGTAAAACTCCTCCACCGATTCGTCGGTCATCTCCGACAGCCGCTTGTTGCGATAGTCATAGGCAACACGCGCTTTGGCCAGCCACTCGGCATGCACATCCGGATCGGTGATGATCTTGACCTGCACTTTATCCACAATGGCCCCAAAGTCGCTGTGGAGACGGGCATACAGGATCTCGCCAAAATGCTTGAGATTGAACCCCTTGTCCACCGCCGCTTTGTTGATGCGAATCCAGGCAATGTCGCGCTGACCAATGTGCTGGATACCGCTGGCGCCATTGATAAAGTAGTGGATCTGGCGCTCCAGAACCGGCTCAAAGTCCTCCTGCATCTTCCGACCGGCCACTTCGACCACAATGCCCAGATCCATCGCCCCGCCCACCGGCACATCGCTAAAGTCAGGGCCGATCAGCTCGATCTTGTGGTCCTCGACTTCATCCAGATCGACCATGCGCAGATATTCGAACGCGCGGGAATACTTGCCGCCGAATTCAATGCGCATGTCTTCCTTGCGCACCCGTTCGCCCTCAAAGGCCGAGCCATAGGGTACCGGAATCGGAACTTCGGTGATCTTGATCTTGACGCCGCGCACCTCGATCGCCCGTTGGACAAAGCGAGCCGCCTTCTCCGCATCGGTCTCACCCTCAATGTCGTCCCACGGCATAGAAATCACATGTTCATACTGCGTGATGCCCGTGGGCCGGATTTCAGGAATCACCGTGTCGGCCAGGACGGGGAAGCCGTAGGTGATGGCCCCGGCTGCCGTCGCATACTTCAAGTCGTCTACCTCGCCCAGGGCCAACGCAAAGGCAAAGACGCGGTACTTGTTGTAGAGCAGGATCTCGCGGGCCTGCCCACCCTTCATCCCACCGAAGGTGAGCGCCGATCGAGTCGCAAAGCCCATCGGATAGACGGTAGAGATGGTGTCCAGACCAAAAGGCACGATGTAGGTATCATACCCCATCTCGACGCCCTCTTCCATGAGCTGGTGGATGACACTCCGGCCATTGACGTTGCCGCTCAGGAAGATCAGGATATTCCGTTGCTGAAGTTGACGGACAATCTCCACCGCCGCCTGGTTCGTCTTGGCGCAACCGATGAGGGCCGCAAAGCCAGGCATCCGCCCATCCACCAGTTGGATACCCCAACTGCGGAGCTGGATGTCATCAATCGGGCCATTCAGGTAGCCGGGTCCGGGAGCGCTGGAGCCGGTCAGCTCCAACCCGGGCATCTTTTGCGGTTCCAGGCCGTAGGCAAAGCGGATGCCCATGATCCCCTCTTCCGCCAGAAGGGTAGCCACGCCGGCATCCAGAGTCTCACCCAGATACGGCAACCAGGTCTTGTTAGAGGGCAGACCATGCAGCAGCGTTCGACAGTGCTCCAACACCGGCTTCAGTCCGCCGATATTGCTGACTTCGATCCCGGTATAGCCCAGGATGGTAGGCAGATAGTAAGCGGTGTTGGTGAACTTGATCTCTTTGTCCGGTCCAAGTTCCTGGAGCGCCTTTTGCAACAGAGCGTCGAATTCGTTGACGATCAGGTTCGCTCCGCGTAACGCGCGAGTCGCAATATATCGAGACATCAGTAGACTCTCCTTCCTTGCTGGTTGAGTAATGGCATACCTGAAGGCCTATCCCTGGACGTATGCCTTGCGGCTGTACAGGTTCCGCTCTTCAGGTGGCAGGGCAAAGAAGGCGGCCAGCGGTAAATCCCCGCTCTGCCCATACCGGGTGGGGTCATACTCGACCAGGCCCAGGGCAGCCCGTTTCTTGTCGATGTGCTCGAGACTCTTGCGAACAATATCGTTCCAGTCAGGATAGAACTCGAGCTTGCCGCCAACCTTCTTCTCCCAACCCTCGGAGATCAGACGAGTTACCTCTTCGCTGGCAGCCACGGGCGACTCGACGCCAAACAGGGTATAGATACCCGAGGCAACCGCATAGGTGCCAATGGCAATCGCCTTCTCGCACATGTACTCAGGGCAAATACCCACGGCCGGTATCTCGTCAATGTCCTGGCCCACACCCCCTTCCGTCGCCACCTGGGTGAGAACGGTCAGGATGCGCGAATTGTCCACGCACGAGCCCAGATGAAGCACCGGCGGAATCCCGATGGCCTCGCACACCTCGCGCAAACCTGGCCCAGCATTCATCATCATCTCCGGACTGAGATAGCCATGTTTGCCTGAGGCGTGGGCTGCACAACCGGTCACTACAACCAACACGTCATTGCGGATCAGTTCACGAATGGTGTTGATGATCCCTTCGTCCTGGGGCACCCGGGCGTTGTTACAGCCCACCACTCCAGCCAGACCTCGAATGCGTCCGGCAATAATCGCATCATTCAGGGGGCGGAAAGAACCTCGGTAGTAGCCGCCTTGCATGTACCGCAGATATTCATGGCTAAAGCCAGCTACCACATCGTTGGTGAACCCGGGAATATGGGTCTTGCCCCGGTTGGGATAATTGTCAATCGCCCGCCGGACAATCGCCTTGGCCGAATCGAGCGCCCGATGCTCGTCGAACTCCATGTGAATCGCGCCGGGGATCTTGGCCTTGGGCGAGGTCGTAATCAGTTCGGTATGGAAATTCTGCGCCAGGCTGGCCAGCGCCTGCATGATACACTGCACGTCCACCACCATCGCCTCCACCGCGCCCGTCATGACCGCCAGTTCCTGGTGCAAAAAGTTACCAGCAGGGGGAATCCCATGGCGCATCAAGATCTCGTTGGAGGTACAGCAAATACCGGCCAGGTTGATCCCCTTCGCCCCCTTGCTTTTGGCGTATTCGATCAACTCCGGGTCCTGGGTTGCCACCACGATCATCTCCGAAAGAGTCGGTTCGTGGCCATGAATGATGATATTCACTTCATCGTCCTTGAGCACACCCAGGTTCGCCTTCGTCTGCAAGGGAGTAGGAGTGCCGAAAAGGATGTCGGACAGGTCCGTAGCCAACATCGAGCCGCCCCACCCATCGGCCAATGCCGTCCGCATCGCCTGATCCAGGATGTTCTCCGGGTCCAGGTCCACACCTTCATGGGTGCGGTGCAATGTTTCGACCACTTCTCGGTCCACACCCCGCGGCATGAGCCCCAACTCGCGCCACCGTTGCTGGCGTTTCGCTGTCGCTCGCTTGGTGTAAATGATCTCTCCTCGCTGTTGGCCAAACTGCTCCAAAGCCTTCGTGCCCACATCCAGAGCGATCTCTTCTTTGGTGCGGCCTGTGGTTGGAATGCCCATGTACTCAGCGACCGCGTATAACTTGGCCACGTCGCGGATCTGATAGCCCTGGCCTTCCCCTTTGGCCACAGCGATCAAGGTGAAAGCCAGGTCACGCCCGTGGTCCGAGTGGGCCGAAGCGCCGCCAGCCACCATCCGCGCAAAATTGCGCGCAGCCACCGTGGCCAACGTCGCGCCGCACACCCCCTCTGTCACCTTGCCCACCAGACGGCACGGACCCATGAAACATATCTTACAGCAGGCTCCTTCTGAACCAATCGGACATGGTTTCACCCGTTCGGCTCGATCAAAAGCCGTATCCAGTCCCGCAGCTTGAGCAACTTCCAGCATCTCCAGCGCCGCAGGATCAATGCTCTTGGTTCCAGCCATGTAGTTATCCTCCTCTAGGTTTATCCCTCACCGGGACGGCCATTAGTACTTGCGGAAATCTCCCGACATCTCCAGATCCCGCATGTCGGTCACCGTGATCCGTTCCTGAAACCGGAACCAGTCGGAAGCATCATCAATACGTTTGGGGTAAGTGGGGAGTTCAGGCACGCGGGTCGGATCGTAGCCAGCCTGAGCCAGTTGGGAAGCCAGGACCTCTGCCGTTACCACACTCGGATCGTACTGGATCTCGACCCTCTGATCCATAGCGCTGGCCTTGATATCCTGGACTCCGTTTATCTGCTGGAGCAGCTCGCGCACCGCCAGCACGTGATGATCGGCCCATAAGGTGGGCAAATGAAAGGTCACCTTTTCCATCTATTACCTCCCTTGGTAATCTCTCGAACAAACCAGACAAAATTTGTCCAAATTTAAGGTACCACAAAATGCCGTGGGTTGCAAATCTGTACATGTAAGTTGTCAAATCTTCCCCCAGGGAGGGTTCGCCGCCTCCCTGGGGGAACGTTCAGAATTAGAATAGGCCCACCACGCGACCGGTCTTGAGATCCAGATCCACGTCGGTGAACGCTGGGCGGGTGGGCAAGCCAGGCATCGTCCGCATCGTACCGCACAGTGGATAGAGGAACCCGGCGCCAACGCTGGCCCGGATATCGGTCACGGGCAGTATCCAGCCGCGAGGCGCCCCCTTGAGCGCCGGATCGTGAGTGAACGACAGGTGGGTCTTGGCCATGCAGATCGGCAGCCGACTCAGGCCCATGTCAGTAAAGAGCTTGATCTTCTCCTCTGCCTCGGGCGTATAGGTCACACCGTCGGCGCGGTAGATCTCGCGCGCGATCGTTTCGATCTTTTCCTTGATCGAAAAGTCATCGGGATACAAGAAACGGAACTGGGATGGCTTCTCACAAGCCTTCATAACGGCCCTGGCCAGATCCACCGCCCCGGCGCCGCCGTCAGCCCATGCCGTATGGACAAAGGCGCCCTCTGCCCCCGTCTGCGTTGCCGCCTGGCGGATCAGTTCGACCTCGGCTTCCGTATCATCTTTGAAGCGGTTGATCGCCACCACCACCGGCACGCCAAACTTGAGCACATTCTCAATATGCTGTAACAGGTTCGGTAGGCCCTTTTCCAGCAACTCCAGGTTTTCCTGGGTATACGCCTTGTCCAGCGGCTTGCCGGCGACCACTTTGGGTCCGCCACCATGCATCTTGAGAGCGCGGACGGTGCAAACCAGCACCACGCAGTTGGGAATCAAACCGCTCACCCGGCACTTGATGTTAAAGAACTTTTCCATGCCACAGTCGGCGCCAAAGCCCGATTCCGTAACGACATAGCCATTCGGCCCGACCAGCTTCAGAGCAATGCGGTCCGCCAGAATCGAGTTGTTGCCTTGGGCGATATTGGCAAAGGGACCACAGTGAACAAAGGTTGGGCTCCCCATCAGAGTCTGCATCAAGTTGGGCATGACCGCGTCCTTGAGCAGCACCGTCATCGCCCCGGCCACATTCAGATCCTCGGCGGTAATGGGTTCGCCCTTTTTGTTGGTGCCGATGACAATCCGCCCCATCCGCTCCCGCAGGTCCTCGAGACCACTGCACAGGGCCAGAGCGGCCATGATCTCCGACGCCACCGTAATATCATACCCGGACTGCCGCGGCGGCCCATCGTTGACCGTCCCCAGACCAATGATAATGTTACGAAGCGAGGCGTCGCTCACGTCCACGACCCGCCGCCATTGAATCGAATAGGGATCGATATCCAGGCGGAACATCCGCTCCTTGTCCTCTGGGCTTAGATCAGAGGGTTTTTCGGACTGGATGCCCAGCTTGGCCAGGCGCCTGCGCATGGAGGGAGTGTACTCATCATTCGGACACAGCGCTTTGGCCAAGAAATTCGTGCTCCACCGCGATTCCTTCTGCAGGCGGTTGTCAATCGCTGCTGCCAACAGGTTGTGCGCTGCGCCAACGGCATGGATATCGCCGGTCAGATGGAGGTTGAAATCTTCCATCGACACAACCTGGGCATAACCACCGCCAGCGGCACCGCCCTTGATGCCAAAGGTCGGGCCCTGAGAGGGCTGACGGATGCAGGTAATCACCTTCTCTCCCAGATACGCCAGGGACTGACTGAGGCCGATGGTGGTCACTGTCTTGCCCTCGCCAAGGGGGGTGGGAGTAATGGCTGTTACGTCAATATACTTGCCGTTGGGCCGATCGGCCAATCGCTCGAGGACACTCAGATGAACTTTGGCTTTGTACTTGCCGTACAAATCCAGTTCATCCTCCCTGAGGCCCGCCTCGAGGGCCACTTCCAGGATGGGGCGCATCTTGGCCTCTTGGGCGATCTCGATGTCACTCGGTACAGGACGCTTGATGTCAACGAGCATGGTCTAACCTCCTTGAGTCTTTATTTTGGGCTTCTATGCCACCGGATTCATCAGTTGGGTCCCACTTTGTGACGGACATCACGCGGCCCAGTCTACCACAAGCAAAAAGGATTGTCAAACGAGACCTGGTTTTTTGACGGAGCATCGCAATCTCAATCGCGATTTGACGGCCAGGGCGGTCTGCCTTACAATCGAGCCAGATGATCCGTCTGCCTGGGAGGTTCGCCGTGACCCGACGTTTGACCGTGTTGTATCTGCCTGTCCCCGGGCCCGATCCGTTGATCCCCTGGGGGGAGGCGGTAGTCGCTGCCATTGGCAAGAAACACGACATACGGATTTACGACCCCAGCCGCCCGATGACGCCTCAGGTTGAGGATGCGGAGGTCATTGTGGACTGGAGCGGCCCCTACACCACGCCAGAGATGGTGGCAGCGGCCCGGTCGCTGCGTCTGTGGCAGTTTTTGATGACCGGCCTGGATCACCTCGATCTGGAATGCTGGCGCGCCCGTGGCATCCCCGTCGCCAACTGCCCGGGCTTTTCCAGCGCCGCGGCGTTGGCCGAACTGGCCATGATGTTCATCCTCATGCTGGCGCGCCGATACCCCATCGCCGAGCAGAACTTGAAAAAGGGCATCCACTTTGAGCCGGTAGGACAGGAACTGGCAGGGTTACGGCTCGGTTTGATAGGCTTTGGAGCCAGTGCCAGGGAACTGGCCCGTCGAGCCCAACCCTTCGGGCTGCGCGTCTCAACCGTGGTGCGCGATGTGCGTCGGGTTCCCCAACAGGAGTACCAGTTGGAAGAGGTCGTCGGGCTGGAGTCGCTGGACCGGATCGTGGCCGAATCGGACATTCTCTCCTTACACGTGCCCCTCACCCCAGAGACACGTCACATCCTGGATGCACGCCGACTGAGTCTGATGAAACCCACCGCCTTTTTGATCAACGTCGCCCGCGGAGCGTTGGTGGATGAGGCAGCGCTGGAGCAAGCTCTCATGGAGGGTCGTCTTGGCGGAGCGGGTCTGGATGTCTTTAGCACCGAACCCCCCGATCTGAACTCGCCTCTCTTCCGCCTCCCGAACGTCATCACCACCCCTCACATTGCCGCGTCTACCCGCGAGGTGCTCCACAGGCGAGCCGAGATCGCCGCCGAAAACGTCGATCGGGTGGCGTCCGGTCTCGAACCCCTCTACCGGGTCATCTAAGGGGGGATGTGCCCGTCCATCTATCCGGGCCGGATTCAGGCCATCAGACGGGCCACCAGCTCCTTGCACAGCTTGGCTGCCACGACGGCGGTGTGGCCGGCAGGATCGCAGCCAGGGTTGTATTCCACCAGATCGGCGCCTACCAGATCTCCCCTGAGTTGCTGGATCCAGTCCAGCGCCTGGCGGGTCGTCAACCCACCTGGCTCCGGCACGCTGACCCCTGGGGCGAAAGCGGGATCCAGGACATCAATGTCCACCGACATGTAGACCGGCCCCTCCCATGTAAAGCCCAGCGGGCAAGACCACTCGGAGACAGACACAACCTCGACTCCAAAACGTTGCCACTGCTGGATCAGGTCCGGCGTGGTGAAGCGGATCCCCACCTGCACCAAACGGGAGGCAAGACCTTCCTCCATGATCCGCGCAAACTGACAGGCGTGCGAATACCGGTTCCCATCGAGCTGATCGCGGAGATCCGGATGGGCATCTAATTGCAAGATTTGAAGCGGTCCATAACGATGAGAAAAGGCCCGGACGAGGGGATAAGTGATCGAATGATCTCCTCCCAGACTCAACACCCGGCATCCCTGCGCCAGCAGGCATTCCACCGCCTGAGTGATCTCGTCAAAGGCTTCCAACGAATCCGGCACTGCCAGATCGCCGACATCACGCCAGCGGGGGTCTCCGTCCAGGTTCACTCCGGCCTCGGTGTACATCCGATTTCGACCCCCGTAGAGCGCCTGGCGGATCCGCCGGGGAGCTAAAGCAGGTCCACGGCCATAGGACGCCTGACCGTCAAATGGCACGCCCACCATCGCCACCGACTGCGGCCTTGTGGGCTCCAGGGTCGGACCTGCTTGCGTCTCGCTCGCTTCTTGTCGCACCATATTTCAGACCCACCAAGTCAAATCAAGCCTCGACGCATCGCCTCCACCACCGCACTGGTCCGGTCCTCTACCCCCAGCTTATCAAAGATCGTCTGCAGTTTTCGCTTGACCGACACCTCACTCCAGTGGGTTCTCAAGGCGATCTCTTTGTTACTGGCGCCTTCGGCCAGCAAGCGCAAGATATCGATCTCCTCCTCTTCCAGACCTGACTCCAATCTTTCCAACTCGCGGGCCATGTCGGAGAATCTGGCCACCAGTTTGTCAATCAACGGCGCACTCAGCAGCCTCTTGCCCCCCGCCACGGCGCGAATCGCATCCACGATCTCCTCCTGGGTAGCCGTCTTGAGCAAGTATCCGCGCGCGCCGGCTCGTAACGCCTTTAACAAATAGTCTTCATCCTCGAAGCTGGTGAGCATGATCACATACGTATCTGGCAGGATAGCGTCCAACGTTCGGCACAGTTGCCATCCATCCACCCCCGGTAAGCGGATGTCCAGCAGCACCACATCCGGTCTCAATTCTCTGGCCTTGCGCATGGCCTCCGGAGCATTCGCCGCCTGGCCGACCACATCAATGCCACTGGCCGCCTGGAGCATACTGCTCAACCCCTCGCGCACCACCGGGTGATCATCCACGATCATCACGCGAATGACAGGTTGTCGGGTCATGGTAACCAGGGCTCCTTCTCAGCCACCACCAGATCCTCCAGTTCCAAACCGGAGTATGGCTCAAACCAGGTAGGCTCGCTCGCACCTCTGCCGGCCCGACAGGGGATGAGCGCCGTCACCGTGGTCCCCTGCCCCACCACAGAATGAACCAGCAGCTTGCCTTTGAGGCTGCGGGCCCGTTCCTTCATGCCAACCAGTCCCGATGTTCGACCGCAATTTGAGAGCGCCTCCTCGACCAGAAACCCCTTACCGTTATCATGGACCGTAAGGGACAAGGTGTCATCGGCAAAGCGGAGACTCACGCTGACCGTATCGGCTTCCGAATGCAGCAAGGCGTTATGGAGCGCCTCCTGCACAATTCGATACGCCCCAATCTCCACCGACGCAGGCAGCCGAATGGGAGTACCAATCACCGAACAGGCCAGATGGACCGACGGAACCTGTAAGTCCTCGATCAATCGCTCGACCGCCGGCGCCAGGCCAGCCGCATCCAAAATGGCCGGCCGCAGGTTGAAAATCACCCCTCGTAGCTCAGCGATCGAATCTCGGATCATGCCCGCGCACTTGTCCAGTTTGGCTTTGATCTTCTCCGGTTCATAGTGGGAAAGGGCCATCGCCGCCTGGATTTCGTACAGACTGCCCACCATCATCTGCACCACTCCGTCGTGCACATCGGCGGCGATACGGGAACGCTCTTCCTCTTGCACTCGAACCAGGCTCGATAGGGCCCGTTCGAGTTCCTCGCGGGCTTCCTTCAGTTCCCGAAGCTGGTCCAACGCCAGTTGGTACAGCCGCGCTTTCTCAAAGGCCGCCCCCGCTTGACTGGCAAAGGTAGCCAGCAGTTCGCCATCCCGAGGAGTGAAGCGTCGCTGCGGGTCCAATGTACTGACCATCAGTGCTCCCCGCGATTGGTCTCCGACCAGAAGAGGTACTCCAAGCGCCGCGCGCAACCTGAGGGGCTCCAGTTCCGGGATGCGAAAGGGATAGCTCATGTAATCCTCGACCAGGATCATCCTGCCGCTCTTGGCGACCTGGCTGGTCAGGCTTTCACTAACTTTGAAGCACCGACCGGGGAACATGATCGGCAGGTTGGTCGCCGCGACATCTTGAAACACCTCTCGTTCTGGGTCCCACAAACCGATGATCCCGGCATCTGCTTTCAAGAGCGAGACCGCCCGATCCACGATCGCCTTTAAAATACGTCCAAGGTCTTCTTCGCACACCAACAGTCGGTTGATATCGTTCAGGGCCCGCAACACGTTCAGGCTTTGCTCGATCCGATCGAGAGCAAAAGAAATGGCCTTATCCCCCGGCGGATCATCGCGGATCAACCCCAGCAGACCCCGCCCTCCCCTGGTCAGGCCGGCCAGACTCCTGGCCCTCTCCGCCAGATCGTACAGAGGAGAATATGCCCACCAGATCAGCGCAAGCCCCAGCACGAGCGATAATGCGCTGCTCAGGCAAACCACACCGAGATAGGGGGTGTTCCAGGCAATGAGATGGGCAACGGTGATGGTAGGAACCAGCGCCAACAGCACCGCCAAAGCGAACCTGGCGCGCATCGAGAGCCGTAGCCGACGCCTCGGTGCGATTCGCCCTTGGCGCAGTGAGGATTCCCCAGCCCGGAGCCGGGCATCATTCTGCTCTTGCGGCACGCGCACCAACATCCTCACCCCCGGTCCCCTTCTGCGCACAGGGACTCTCAAGCAGAGAAGGGAATAGAACCACACCTCCTGCAACCCACCCGGATCTGCGGGACCGTTCGCCCAACGATCACCAAAGACCGAGTGGATTATAGCATGGCGCATGGCCGGTGTCAAAACCTCCAGCTCTTTTCCGTGAGCCACGGTTGGCCAGACAGGCCTTTCCCCAACTTCCGTCAGTCCCGGTACCGGCATCGTTCACGGACCGAACAGTAATCACATGGCCTGCCGCCCTTTAACACCTCGGTGCCGAAGCCCATGACAAAGGAAAGGGACTTGAGGGGCAGCATCATTCCCGTCGGCAGGAATGTGACTCCGATCTCTCCGGCGTCCACAAGACGGGCAATCTGCCGCTGTCCCTCATCCACCGGCCAACCGATCATACCCGGACTCAGGGGGGGCGTTGCCTGAAATCCATCCCGTGCCGCCTGCGCCTCGAGGAGATGACAGGTAGCCGCAGCCAACGCCTCGACCGCTGCGGAGCCGACCGCGTCGAGGGCCAGGCCGTAAGGCAGGTCAGAAGCCATTACCCTGGCCGCTTGTCTTTCTAGATCAGGGCCAATCGTGCAGACTACGACTGCTACCTGGAAAGCCCTGGCCAGATGCTGAGCCACGAGGGGACCGCTCAGCACTCCATTCCCGCTCAGGATCACCCGGTCATGGAGGCAACGCTCCACCGGCAAGAGTTGGTAGAACACCGCCGTCCGCACCAGCGGCAGCCCCTCGCTCAAGGCCTGCTCAGCCAACGCCACAAAAGAGGGCCCGCGCGCACGCAGTGAGGCTGGATCCGCCCCTTCGGCGCGCAGGACTTGGTCCACTCCCAATTGGAGGGGAATGTCACGCAGCACCGGCACGGATCAAGCCCTTATCTTCTGTTGGAGACGGTACAGGGAAAGGTAACGGCCCGCATACTCATCCCGTCCCAGCAACAACTCTACGGCCCGGATACTCAGGCCCAGGCTTGCCACATCGGTAATGACGCAGGAAGCACCAGCCCGGATCGACAACGCCAGAAATGCTTGATTGATGACGTGGCGCTCCGGAAGCCCAAAGGAGATGTTCGTCGCTCCCAGGTTCACGTTCACCCCCAGTCGCTCGCGGACCAGCTCGATCGTACGCAAGGTAACACGACCCGCCTGATCGTCCGCCCCCACCGTCAAAACCAACGGATCGATCACCACATCCTCCAGCGGTATTCCGATCTGAACGGCGCGCTCCGCAATCCGTTCGGCAATGGCTACACGGGCCTCCGGCGTGCCGGGGATGCCATCCTCATCCATGGTCAGGCCGATCACAGCCGCCCCACGGTCCTTGACCAGCGGCAGGATACTCTCCAGAGAAGCCTTCTTGCCGTTCACCGAGTTGACCAGGGGCTTGCCAGGAGCTACCGGCAGCGCCGCCGCCAGAGCCGCCGGATTGGCCGAATCAATGCAGAGCGGCAAGTCCACTTCTGCGGCAACCTCCCGCACCACTTCGGGAAGCAGCGCCACATCATCCACGTCCGGGACCCCCACGTTCACGTCCAACAGATCCGCCCCGGCTGCTGCCTGCTGACGCGCCAACTGACGGACATACCCCAGATCGCGGTCCCGCAGCGCCTGGGCCAATCTCTTGCGCCCGGTTGGGTTGATCTTTTCCCCAATCAGCGTGACCGGACCATCGGTACGGATCCAATGCTCCCGGCTTGAGCTGGCCACGTAGGTATCCATAGTGTTTCCTCCCTGGATCGATTGCTCCCTATGTTACCCAAGCCCCAGCAAAAGATCAAGTCCCAACGGGATCATCTTTCATCACCAGTTCGTGCCGATGCGTCTCAAAACCTTGGTGACCGACCCTCCAATATTGCATCCACCTGGATCGCCAACTGATACTTGTGGTCCTTGCACCCTTGCTCTCAGCCGCGTATAATAGACGGTAAATGGGCGCCGGGGAAGGATAGGCGCTCTGCGCTATCTCATTACACCAGTCGTTGGGTCGAAAATCGGACGCGGTCAACGACCTGCGCCCAGCCGAAGGCTCCTGAAGGACGATTTCAATCGCCGTCTATGATGGAGATCCGAGTCTGATCGTAAAGGAGATGCACATGCTGACCGAACGTGAGAAAAAGATGCTGGAAGAAATCAAGGCAGGACTCAAGCCCCCCTCGAAAGAGGAAATGGATCGAGTCACGGCTCGATGGCTGTTTGGCAAATATGCCGAAAAGATGATGCGGTATGCACCTTGGAGCTTTGTCCTGACCAAAGTCATGTGGAAGAAAGGAGAAGAACCGTGGGAAAACTAGCCGATGCCCTCGTCGCTTTAGACAAAAACGCAGCCTTGGCGGCGACCCAGGAGGCGTTACAGGCTGGAACCGATCCGCTGGCACTGGTGAATGAAGCCCGCCAGGGTCTGGAGGTGGTCGGTGAGAAGTATGACTGCGGCGAGTTCTTTTTGATGGAGCTGATGCGCGCGGCCCAGATCTTTCAGAGCGTTGCCCAGGTGTTGACTCCCAAGATCGTCGAGGCTCACGGCGGGGTCAAAACGAGCGGCAAGGTCGTGATCGGAACCGTGGCCGGCGATATCCATGACCTGGGCAAAAACATTGTCAAGATCCTGATGGAGTGCCGCGGTATCGAAGTCATTGATCTCGGTGTGGATGTGAAAACCGAACGGTTTGTCGAAGCCGTTCAGAAGCACCGCCCCCAGGTAGTCGGCATGTCGGCTTTGCTCACCGCTTCGGTGTCAGAGATGAAAAAGAACATCGAAGCGCTCGAAGCAGCAGGATTGCGCGATTCCGTCAAGATCGCCGTCGGTGGCGGGATCGTCGGCGAGATTGACAATTCCGTGTTGGGCGCTGACCTGGCCACGGTGGATGCCAACGAGGGAGTCCGACAGATTGAGCAGTGGTTGACTGCATAGAAGGAATGAAGGGAGGCACACCGTATGGCCGAAAAGATGACGCCGTTCGAGCGCATCGAGGCTGCCTACCGCATGGAGGTTCCGGACCGTGTTCCGGTGACCCCCATCATCTGTTACATGATCCCCTATCTGGCCGGACTGACGATCCGGGAAATGTTCACCGAACCGGAACGGCACGTCCAGGCCTTTCTTCAGTTCCGCGACCTGATCGGTGATAACTGTGAACCCAATATCCTGGTTCTGGACCACCTTTCCATGCTGGGCCGGGCTGGCTGGGATCAGGTGACCCTCGATTGGAGAATTTATGACAAGTTTCCTCCCGATGGGAACGTTCCGAACCTGTACGAAAAGCCGATCATCGAAGATTATGATGACGTCATAGAGCGTGGCTTTGCCCCTCTCTTGTTCAACAAGAAACTGGAGAACCGGGTGTGGACCCGGAGCGTGGATGATTTTCTCTACTATCAGTACGAGTATCGGGAGCGTTGGGCCCGCGCATGGCGTGAGTTTGTCGAACAGACGGGCATTCCCCTGTTGAAAGGAGGACGGGCCTGCCACCCTCTTGATCTCCTCCAGTACTATCGCGGCATCTTTAACCTCACCATGGACATCTACGAACGACCCGACAAGGTAAAGCAATTCTGTGACTGGGTGTGGGAATATGAAGCCTACCACGCCATGGATATCGCCATGACCATGGGCGCTGGGGAAGTTCCGGGAGCGGATGTGATCTTTTTCATCAACGGAGGTCCACCCGGTATGTCCCCCGACATTTACAACGAATTCTACTGGCCCTATGCGAAAAAGATGATCGATACGTTTGTGAACCGTGGCTTCAAGGTGTGGAACCATTGGGATAACGACCACACCCCGTTCCTCGAGACGATCAAGACGGTGACGGATGGCATTCCCAAGGGCAAGATCGTGATGGATTTTGAAAAGACCGACATGAAGAAGGCCAAAGAGGTCTTGGGCGGGACGGTATGCATTGCCGGCAATGTGCCATCCGCGCTGTTGGTCTATGGAACGCCCGAGCAGGTAGATGCCTACTGTAAGCAGTTGATCGAGGACTGTGCCGAGGGGGGCGGCTTTATCCTTGAGGCAGAGTGCGAGGTGCCCTGGGACTCGAAGCCGGAGAACATCCGCGCCATGATCCAGGCGGCGGAAAAGTACAACCCGTACCGATAACCGTCTCTGATCAAAAGTCAGCGGGAGGACCTAAGGCCCTCCCGCTGACTTGAGAACCGGCAACACGATACCCGCCTGCGGAATCACTGCCACCGATCGCTTTCGCTCAGAAACCGGCAACCTTTCCACCGCCATGGTCAAGGCTTCCTCCACCGACGGGTAATAGGCAATTCCCATCGCCCGTGCGTCGGCACCCGTCAGGCCGGTGGACACCAGCGCCAAATCGAATCGTCCTTTCAGCATCGCAAACTGCACCCCCGCGACCGCTTGCTTCGGATCGGCCACCCGACCTTCCTGGATCTCCCGGATCAACTCTTGGCCATCCCGCCCGGCATAGGTCGGGACCAGCGGGTAGGTGCTATTTCCCTCCGGGGCAGCCGTCACCCAAATCAGCGTGCCTCCGTCTGCCACCATCAGATCGCCGCAGAAAGCCCCTTTGAAGCTTTGCCATAGATCGATATCGTAGGGATAACTATTGGCGATGACCACCGGATACCGACGGTCGATCGGTACGCCAAAAACGGCCTTGGCGTACCGGACGCCAACGCGATGCGCCTGCACCGGATGTCCGGCCACACATTGAAAGACCTGTCCCTCCAACGTGATGACTACGTTCACGATGAAATGCAGCGGCACTCGCTCGGCCACAAATTCCTCAAGGTTCTGGCGTAGAGGCGAATCAACATTGCCCAACTGATTCACCGGCAAAAAGGCCGAGGCCGCATGAAAGGCATTGACCGTTTCCTCCCCGCAGACGCCGGGTAGGATGATCTTGGCCCCACCGCTAAAGCCGGCATCCATATGGGGGGTGATCATTCCCAGTCCGATGCGCAGATCGGCCTCGACGACCGTACGGTGGACCCAGGCAGGGATGCCCCGGGACGAAGTGCCCACATGGACCGCATCGGCGCCCCCCTCACCCAACCCATTGATCACACCAAACCGTTCCACAACCTCAGGACCGAGCTTGGTCACCAGTTCGTCGTGCGTCATGGGTCGGTGGGTACCGAGGGCGACCACAATACGGATCCGCTCCCGGTCCACGCCAGCCCGATCTAACTCATCCAGCACCGGCGGGAGGATCTGAGAGACCGGCGTCTTGCGCGTGTAATCATCCACGATAATCGCCACGCTCTGTCCCGGCTGTACCCACTCCCTCAAGGGAGGAACACCGATGGGCCGGGACAGAGCGTCTGCCACCAAGGTCGCCGCCTCGCCAGCCGGTGCCACTGGCTCAGGGTGGACCACCACGCCCAGCCACTCCTCAGGGATGGTCGCAGTCCTGACCTGCCGGCCATACGGTAACTGGATTTGTCTGGTCAACATCGCTTTCTCCGAGTTCTGGCCCGATTTCCACGCCCAGGAATGCTTCCCGGACGATTCGTTGGCGCTTTACCAAGCTCTGCCTGAAGTGTAGAACAGAAGCCAGAACCTGTCAAAAATTGCGCTCCACCAGCGGCAGGTAGAACCGGTACTCCACGATCGTGACCCACCAGAAACCGCAGCACAAACACTATCAGGAGTCGAGGCTTCAGCCGGTGAACGCCCAGGTGTGGCCCACCTGAAGTTCGGCTCCAGCACTGCCCAAATTCATATCGATCTGCTCTAGCCCACTGCCAGCGGCAGGAACAGCCACAGGGAGGACTGGCGATACTCGTACGCGCCGACATCGGGTGGCTCGTCGCGGGAGCGGTCCTCCAGGTCTACCGTCGGCGCCCCATCCACGGAGCCGGCATCCACTGCCGGACTGCCCGCCTGCAGGTGATAGTCGCCCGGTTCGCCCCACGCCGGACGGACAAAGCGCGGATCGCCGCACAGGTTCCCCTCGCCCAGAGCGGCGATGTCCGCGCAGGTGTAGGTCGCCTCGCCGTGGTTCAGGATGACCTCGTTCTGCAGCAGGTAAAAGAGGTTATGGTCGGCCACCAGCGTGCTGGCCGTGCCGATGTAGATGGGACACTCTGGCCCCCGCCCGCTGAAAATCGTGTTGCGTATCGTGAGGTGCGCCGGCACATCCGGATGGTCGTACTGGACGTACATCAGGTAGTTCTGCCCCAGAAAATCATCCACGGTGACGTTGACGATCTCAAACCGGGCGTTGGCGTGCTCTTCCGGCTCAATGACGATAGCCGCCCAAGGCGAAGGCTCCGGATCGCCGTCGCCCCGGCCATAGATGAGGGCATTCTCGATTCGGCTGTTTGCGCCCCACAACTTGACCCCGTCGCAGGAGTTATTGGCGACGACGGCACGGCGAATGGTCGTGTGGGCCGCTTTCGAGTCCAGCCCGTCGCCGTAGTTGTGTTCGGCGACGGTGTCCTCAATCAGGATCGGCCCCTGGGAGGGCTCAATGCCAAAGCCGTCGGGGCGGTCGTAAGGACGATGGGAGCCGTCGCCGCCCTGGTAGTAATGGCCGCTCCAGGAGAGGGAACACCCCCGAGTGACCGCGTTCCGCCAGCCGCCGTCCTCCCCCGCCGGCCCGCCCATCGCGCCGAATCCGCAGTATTCCACGCGGCAGTTGACGATCTGCAGGTCCTCCACGTCCTGGATGTTGATCCCGAACTCGTCGATGTGGTGGATGGTGAGGTCTCTGAGGACGATATGGGCCGATGGTGCACCGAGGATTTCCACTCCATCGCGAAACCAGGCCGCCTCACCGGTGGCAGTATCGTCGTGGGTGATCTCCAGGTTCTCCACGCGCACATACTGGACGCCGGAGAGGTCGATCGCGGTGAGGAGGTTATCCCGGCCGGCCAGGACGGGGCGATGACCCTCTTCCCCTTTAATGGTGATCCAGGCCGAGGGAGTGCCGGAGGGCGGGGTGATGATGTCGGCGTTGTACTCGCTCAGGACGTAGCGGCCGTCCAGGATGACCAGCGTGTCGCCGGGAGCCAGTTGCCGCGAGCCGTAGCCCGGGGTGGCCCAGGGCTGCTCCTGTGTGCCAAGGTTGGCGTTATCGCCGTTCGGCGCGACGTAGAAGGTACGGCCGACGGCGGTGCCCGCCGTCGGCCGTAGAGCCGCGGTCGCAGCCGGCGCGGGTGTCTCACCGGTGGCGGGCGCGGATGGAGTGGGGACGGTCGTCAGATTGCAGGTCAGAGCCAGGACGCAAACCATAACCACAATGGCAGAAAGGGGTCTGGGTTGCATTGGGGCCTCCCCCCTCACCCTCCCACTGGCCCCCCTCCCTCTCCCAATTTTGGGAGAGGGAGGGGCTGGGGGTGGGTGAGGGCTAGAAGTTCCTCAGCACCAGCGGCAGGTAGACGCCGTAGCGCACGATGCCGCCGACCCAGAACCCGCCGCTGAGCGTATACCCGCCGCCCTGGAGCAGACCTGCATCGGCCTGCCCCACCGTGCCGCCCAACGCGTAGCCGCCGCCCTCGCTCCAGGTATAGCCCCCACCGTCGATCGTGTTCCAGCTCAGGTCATACCCCCCGCCGGATTGGGCGAAAGCGACAGGGGCCAGAAGGGCCAGCAGGGCGACGAGGAGTGAAACGTGGAATGTGAAACGCAAACTGTTCATCGCCGCCCTCCTACCAGGCGACCTCCGCCGTGCGCACAGTGGCGACCCAGCGGATGGTCTCACCGTTGCCTTTAACCTGGATAAAGAGAGCGTCGTAGGCATCGCTGGCCACGGCCTGAACGTCCCAGGCGGTGTCATTTTCACCGAGGGTCGTCACCGACGGCGTGCCAACAAAGGCCACCGTTCCGCCAACATTTTCCACGACGCCCCGGACATAGTACCCGGCGGACTCGCCATCCGCTGTGCGGCCCACCACCAGGGCATCAAAGACGAGGGTGCGGCCCGGGGCGATGGTGAGGAACTGCGAGGGGGTGTCATTCCCGTTGAGATACAGATCGAACCAGTTACCGCCGGTGCAGGTTCGCTCGATGCGCATGACGTAGAGCGAAGTCTGGGCGTCGCCGCGATAGGAAAACCCCCCGCTGGCATAGGCCATCTCGCCGTAATGGGTCGCCGCTGCGCCACGGCCACCCGGAACAGTAGAACGGTCGCCGCTGGCGGTGTTGTACGCGCCTCCACCGACGGTAGCGGCATAACCGCTGGCTACATTACCCAATCCCCCATCCACTGTGCCAAAGTTGCCGCTGATGGAGTTATTGCTGGTACTGATACCTCCGCCGCCAACGGTCGCGCCCACCACGCCGCCGGTGACGCTATTGCCGCTGTAGCCGCCGATGAGGTTGGGGCTGGTGTCGTTCTGCTGTGTCCACAGCCCCGGCAGGGCCAGCGCGTAAGGCGCGGGGGTCAGTGGCTGGCGTGGTTCCAAGATGGTGTAATCACCTCCTCCCGCCGGGCAGCGCACGCGGACCCGCAGCCAACGAGCATCGCCTTGGAAGGCGCCAGCGCCAAAGTCCAGTTGCACGGTGAACAGGCCATTGCTCACTGACACGTTGGGCTTGTCCTGGTTTGAGCCAACCTGATTGCCGCCCGTCTCGGCATCCCACAGACTGAACACAAAGTCGCAGTTGCCATTATACGGGGTGCCGTCCTTCTTCAGGTAGCCCTGGTAGGTGAAGGCGGTACCCATCAAGGCCTGGATGCCCACCTCTCCCTGGGGCTGCACGCCCTCTCCTGGCGGCTGGGGCTCCTGGGCCCAAACCAGGCCCGCCGCCAGCGCCAGTACAACCACCGCCCCAAGGCCCCTCACCAAGGTCCATTTGCCTTTCATTTCGCACCTCCTCCTATAGATGTTCAGAAAAAGGTTTGTGGTAGGGGCAGGCCCTGCGCCTGCCCTGGGCGACCGCAAGGGTCGCCTCTGCCCAAACACATTATCTGAAGGTCTATAGCGACCTGACCATTCTCGGGTCGAACCTCCCGCAGGTTCCCTGCACAACCCGAATGGCGCTGTAGAGGGGGCCTGGCAACTGTTCCTCTGCTCCTCCGCTCCCCCTGCCCTCTCGCTCAGTAGTTCCTCACCACCAGCGGCAGGTAGACCGGGTACAGCCTGATGCCGCACCAGTAGCCCACGCAGCCTGTGTAGTGGGTGCTGGACGCCCCATCGATGGCCGACTGACCGATGGTGAAATTGACCGCGTAGTGGACCGAACTGGCCGGCCCGCCGCCTCCGCCGGTCAGCGGCGTGAACCAGTCCAGCCGATAATTCGTAGACGACATCGCCAGAGCCTGGCCGACCAGGGCGAGCACAATGACCAGAGCTGCGAGGATCGCCGTTCGTTTCATCGCCCACCTCCGGCGCTCATTCGGTCAGGTGCAGGTACATATGGCCCAGGCGAATCCGATGGTCCGATCCGTCCCCGGTAAAATGCAGTTTGAAGCGCACAAAGACCGGCCCAAAGATACCAGCGGGCGAGGCGGGAGTGCACGTCTGGCAAGTCCAGGCCGTGCTGGATACGTCGTTGGTAAAGCTACAAAGGTTTTGGCGTCCGCCATCGACTTTGACGTATTCTACATCCACCTGGTCAATATAGTCGTCGAGATTGGCGTCGGCCATGGAGTAGCAGAAGTGGAATGATGATACTTTGACGCGCGCACCGAACAGGTAGGCCACTACATCTACCGGCAGGAGCGCGGTGCAATTGTCCGCCCCGTCAGTATAGAGCGCCACCCATCCGAACTGAGTGGAATGGACGATCCTCAAGTCGCCGTCGCCGCTGGCATCGCCCGGTACGATCTTGAGTGGGCTGACGACCCAGTCGGTGGCCGCCGTGCTCTGGATGATGCCGGTGCCGGCGGCCTGGATCGCCACACTGGTGGCGCTCTCCGCGTAGACTCCAACCCCGCTGTAGCTATACCCATACACCCCACGCCCTGCATCGCCCCAACCGTACACTCCTTCACCCGTGTTACTGTAGCCGTATACCCCTGTGCCACTGCCGGCGTTTTGCACCAACAGAACCCGGCCGGAGCTGGTATCATTGATCATCGCCCCAGGCTTCAGGCTAAAGGCATAGGGCACCGGGTAGATAGGTTGTCGGGGAGTCATCTCGCCGTCATCCCCCACCTTGACCGCCAGATAGAGCTGCCGGCCGTCAATCACCCCCGACGAGCAGGGGATATACGTGGAGAACAGGCCGTTGCTCACGTTCAGGGAGGACGGGGTGACCTCGCACAGTGGTGTACCCCCGGATAGGCTTTCGTATATGCGCAGCGTGACGTTGTTGAAGGTTCCATTGAGCGGGTTGCCGCTGGCATCCGTCAGCCGCCCCTGGATAGGGACATACGCCCCCACTGCCGCGATTGCCTCACCCCCCTGCGGCCCTACGCGCTTTCCCGGCGGTTCCGAACCCTGTGCCTGGGTCAGGCCCGCCGCCAGCGCCATCATCAGCACCGCCACAATGCTCCCCACAAGAGTCCACTTGCCTTTCATTTCAGTACCTCCTTCGACATAGATGGCGATTACCCCGCCCCATCCCCCCACGCGGGCTCTTTGGGTAGGCGAGGGCATTGCCCTCGCCTACCCCATTCGTTTCCCATTCGTTGACAGCCCCCGATTTTCATCCCCCGTGGCGCCCCCGTAGGGGCGACCCTCGTGGTCGCCCTCCCCCTCGTGGTCGCCCTCCCCCTCGTGGTCGCCCTCTCCGTCCCCACCCACAGGGTCCCATCCCGCGTCTGGTACAACGCCAGGATGTGCGGCTCGGTGTGGAGAAAATCGTAGTGTGGACCAGGGAATAAGGGTCGGAGCGCAGGTAAAAGCACTCCTCCTAACCCGACCCTTACGACAGGCAACACGCCGGAGAGACTGAGAATTCCGGATTACCGGCACGAAACAACTCCCAGACCCTCGACCACCTCGTTCGCTTGAGCCGATCGTTCGCGAGGATCCTACCGACTCAAGTGTAGGACAAAAACAGAAGTCTGTCAAGTAAAAGAAACCGGCCCTCGCCGTCCGAAACAAACAGGCAGGCGACGACGTGTCGCCTGCCTGTTCATCTTCTCGATGGAACGGAGCCTCTCCGTTCCATCGAGACCTGGACCGGGCCGTTGGTTATGGCGATTTGCGCCCCAGTTGCCAGAAGAACACGTCGTAGCCGTACAGAGGATTCACCTTGAACCCCTCAATGTCGTTGGCCACGGCAAAGTCCTGAGGAAGATCGAGGGCAAAGACGCCAACTGCATTGTCGAACAAGATCTGTTCGGCCTTCTGATAATCAGCATCCGACGCAGCCTTGTCCACCGCCTCTTCAGAGAGCGCCTTTTCGACCAGCGCATCGAACTCCGGGCTGGCGAATCCAGAGAAGGGGAACCAGGTCCACTTGCTGTGCCATAGCGAACCCAGGTACTCGTTGGGAGAATCAAAGCCGATCACCATGGTCATGATCATGATATCAAATTCCGTCTCCGGATTGTACACCTCATCCCAACGGACCGAGGCCGAAACCTGTTCGATCTGGAGATCGATCCCGATTTTGGCCAGTTCCGCCTGCCACAGTTGAGCCATCTGGATCGCATCCCTCAGCGCGGTTTCCACCGCCAGCTTGATTTTGGTCCCCTGCGGCACTCCCGCCTCTTGGAGCAATTGCCGGGCTTTTTCCAGGTCGTAGGTGTAGATCTTGGTCTCAACCGGTGGTTGCCACATGATCCGGGGTACCGCCCCTTTAGACACCGTGGCAAAGCCTCCGTACGTACCCTTTTGGACCTCCTCGTAGGGGAACGCGTAGGCCAACGCCTGGCGCACCCGCAGGTCGTTCAGCGGAGCCCTTCGGGTGTTGAAATGCCACTGCAATTGCAGATAGGCCGGCACCGCCATGGCCGTTACCTTGCCCGTCGCGTTCAGTGACTCAAAGTCATCGTAGGGGATCCCCCAGGCCACGTCCGCCTCGCCACCCCGTAGCTTCTGGACCCGGACGGCTGCGTCCTCTACGATTTCAATGACCACCTTGTTGAAATGGTTCTCGGGCCATCCTCCGGTCCATCCCTCGAACTCGGTGAGGACCATGCGCTGCCCTGGCTCCCAGCTTTCGATCTTGTACGGACCGGCCCCGGAGTCATTCCCCGCCGCATACCAATCGCTCTCCTTGTCGGCTGCGCTGTCGCACATCAGATACGCGCCCCACGAATTAGCCGCATTGGCATCCCAGCGGAACGGGTACTTCAGATTGAGCCGCACCGTCAACGGGTCCACCACCTCGACCGAATCCAGAGAGGCAAAGACATAAGCCAAGGCCCCTTTGGCAATGGTCCGCTCATAGGAGAACTTGACATCGTCCGCCGTAAAGTCGGTCCCGTCATGGCACTTCAGGCCCTTCCGCAGATGAAACGTCCACTGTGTCTTGTCCTCGTTCGACTCCCACGACTCGGCCAGATACGGAAGAACCCCCTTGTCCTTATCCCAGAAGGTCAGGGTACCATAGACGTTCCACAGGATGTTGTTCTCCGACGAAAGCACCAGGCTGGGATCGAGCTCATTAATCATGCGCGGATAGGCATAGGTGATAATGTTCTCTGCCGGCGGAGGAGGCTGGGTCGGTGCCTCGGTGGGTTTGGGCGCTTCGGTAGGAGCAGCCACTTCGGTGGGTTTGGGCGCTTCCGTGGCAGCGGCCGCTTCCGTAGGTTTGGGTGCCTCGGTGGGAGCAGCCGTGGGCTGGCACGCCGAAACTAACAAAGCCACCACCACCAAGCACCCCATCAACACTTGCCATATCAAACGTTCCTTTTTCATCTCCTTCTCTCCTTTACTCAAACTTGTAACACTTGCCGCAATGGCCTGTGGACTCTAATCAACGACTTACCCTGTGGTCATTGGCACCCCCCCTTCCCTCTCATCGGAGTCAAGCAAATGACACATCACCCAGTGCCCATTTTCGATCCAGTGCACGGTCGGTTTCTCCGAGCGGCAACGATCCATCACGTAGGGGCAGCGGGTATGAAAGCGACACCCGGGTGGAGGGTTGGCCAGGCTGGGGACCTGGCCCTCCAGGATCACGCGTTGCCGACGCCGATCGGGGTCGACCGTCGGGGTGGACGAGAACAGGGCCAGGGTATACGGATGCTTCGGCACCGTCGAGATCCCCTCCCGAGACCCCAATTCGACAATTTCACCCATGTACAGCACCGCAATTCGGGTACTGATATGCTGCACCACACCCAGGCTATGGGAAATGAACAAATAGGTCAGGCCATGTCGTTTCTGCAATTCGGCCAGCAAATTCACGATCTGAGCCTGCACCGAAACGTCCAGCGCAGAGGTCGGTTCATCCAGCACCAGCAGTTTGGGATTCAGCGCCAGGGCGCGGGCCAAAGCCACTCGCTGGGCCTGCCCTCCACTCAACTCGTGGGGATGCCGATCCAGAAGATGAGCCCCCAGGCCCACCTCTTCCAGCAACGCAGTAACCCGCTCTCGCAACGCTTGTCGGCGCAGACCCGTATGGGTAACCAGTGGTTCGCCGACTATGTCCAGGATGGTCATACGAGGGTTCAGGGACGAAAACGGATTCTGAAATACGATCTGCATCTGGCGCCGCTGCTGACGCAAACGCACCCGATCCATGGTCAGGATGTCCTGACCCTCAAATAGCACCTGCCCGCCGGTGGGGCGAACAAAGCGCAGCAGACTACTGGCCAGGGTGCTCTTGCCGCAGCCCGACTCGCCGACAATCCCCAAAGTCTCGCCCCGGAATACCTGAAGGTTGAGCCGATCCAGCACCCGGACCCGCCGGCGGCTTCTCCCGAAAAAGCCGCCGCCCCACACATAGTCGACGGTCAGGTCCCGGATATCAACCAACACTTCGTGGTTCATGCCCTGCCCCGTCCCTTTCCCGGATCGGCTGCATAGAGAAAACAGGCGGCGAGATGGTCATCGCCCACCGACACGAGTTGCGGTTCAACGTTCCCGCATGTGTCCGTCGCGAATTCGCACCGGGGGGCAAACGCACATCCTGGGATTGCCTCCAACGGAGTGGGCACAGAGCCGGGGATCATCTTCAGTGGACTCCCCCATCGCTGTGGATCGGGCAGAGCAGCCAGCAACCCCTGGGTATAGGGATGTCTGGGATGACGAAATACCTCAGAGACTGCGCCCTGCTCCACGATCCGGCCCAGATAAAACACGGCCACCCGCTCACAGGTCTCGGCCACCACACCCAGGTCGTGGGTGATCAGCATGATGGCCAATCCTCGCTGCTTCTGGAGTCGGACCAGCAAATCCAGGATTTGGGATTGGATGGTCACATCCAGACAGGAAGTAGGCTCATCGGCGATCAACAGGTCGCTTTCCACGCACAGAGCCATGGCAATCATCACCCGCTGTTGCATCCCACCCGAAAGCTGGTGCGGATAACACTCCAACAAATCTCGGCTGTGAGGTAACCCCAGCTCCTCGAAAAGCTGCTCAGCTCGCTGTCGCAACGCTTCCCCGTGAGCCACCTTGTGCCGTTTCATGATGGCCGTGATCTGCTGGCCAATGGTAAAAAGAGGATTGAGGGCCGCCGCCGGGTCCTGGAAGATCATGCTAATCGAGCGGCCTCGCACCCGGCGCATCTCCTCCTCACTTTTCTCCATCAAGTTCTCGCCGCGAAAGAGAATCCGACCTCCCACAATCTTTCCGGGTGGAGGGATCAACCTCAGGATCGCCCGCCCCGTGGCTGTTTTGCCACAGCCGGACTCGCCCACGATCCCATACATGTGGCCCTTCTGAATCTGAAAGCTGACCCCCCACACCGCTTTGACCATACCGCGAGGGGTGGGGAACACCACGCGCAAATCGTCCACCTCCAGCAGCGGAACCGCAGAGGTGCAAGTCCCCGCATCCATCGCTCTAACTCACCCCGCGCGCTTTCGGACTGGTGGCCAACTGGATCCCATCCCCCAGCAGGTTAAAGGCCATGATGGTCACGAACAAAGCCAGCCCCGGAAACGTAGCCACCCACCACCTTCCGTTCTGGATGTAGATACGGCCCTCATTGACCATCGCTCCCCAATCGGCCGTCGGAGGCGGCACCCCGAGCCCGACGAAGCTCAGCGCACTTACGGTCAAGATCGCCGCCCCCAGATCGAGCGTGGCCTGAACCAGAACCGGAGACATGATGTTCGGCAAGATATGCCGAACGATGATGGTCGCGTCATTCACCCCAATCCCCCGCGCCGCCTTCACATAGTCTCGCTCCCGCACCGAGATCACCTGTCCGCGCGCCAGACGCGCATACCATGGCCACCATACCAGCGTAATGGCCAGGATAGAATTCCCCAAACTGGGCTCGAGGACCGAAGCGACCGTCATCGCCAGCAACAACGGAGGAAAGGCGAGAAAGATATCGGTGACGCGCATGATCGCCTCGTCAAGCCATCCTCCAAAGTAACCGGCAATCGCGCCCAACACCGTGCCGCCGATGGTAGACACCACCTGGATGGTGATCCCGGCAATCAGGGCAGTGCGCGCTCCGAACAGGACGCGCGCCCACACATCGCGGCCCAATGGGTCGGTGCCAAACGGGTGAGCCAGACTGGGAGGTTTGAGCTTTTCCGCCACGTTGGGGGTACCCCGTCCTTGGTCCGGATAGGGGGTCAGCCACGGAGCAAAAATCGCCAGGAGAACCATCAAGATCAGGACCCCAAGGCTAATCATGGCGATCCGATCGCGCTGCAAATACCACAGGCTCGAACCCGGTTCCGGGCGCCAGCCCAATACCCCTGCGAATCTCCGTCGGCCCAGACGAGTGGAAACCATGGTTATGCCTCTCCTCCGCGACCGATCCGGATGCGCGGGTCTAGCGCCGCCTGGACCAGGTCCACCAACAGGTTGACAAAAATGTAAATGACCGTGACCACCAGGGTCACGGCAAAGAGCACATAGATATCCTTGTTCAGGATCGCATCGGTCATGTAGCTGCCCATACCCGGCCAGGTAAACACAATCTCGACCAGGACAGCTCCGGTGATCGAATAGGCAAATACCAGCCCCATAATCGTCAGGGTGGGGACGATGGCATTCTTCAGAGCCAGACGAAATAGAATCTCCCGCTCACTCAGTCCCTGGGCGCGTGCCGCAGTCACATAGACCTCCGACAGGACCTCCACCATCGAGGCCCGCGTCATCCGCACCGCCAGGCTCAGCGGGTAGGTAGCCAGGACGCAGGCTGGCAGGAGAATATGCAACGCCGCATCGCGCCAGGCTATCCAGTTCCCGGTCACCGCCGCATCGATCAAATAGAAACCGGTAATCATTTGGATGGGATGGTGGAGCTGAATGTCCTGACTCACCCGCCCACCCAACGGGAGCAACCCCAGCCATAGGAAAAACACCAACTGGAGCAACAGCGCCCACCAGAAAGCAGGGATCGAAACCCCGGCAATGGTCAAGATGCGGCTCACCTGATCAAAACCCTTACCCCGACGGGACGCCCCCAGCACACCGACCGGAACGCCCACGAGCAGAGCAAGTCCGGTGGACAGGATGACGAGTTCCATCGTGGCCGGAAGCCGGACCTTGAGGTCCTCGATGATGGGGCGTTTCGTGCGAAACGAGTAGCCCAGGTCCCCTTGCAACGTACTGGCTACATACTTGACAAATTGCTTGGGCAGTGGATCGTCGAGCCCAAGCCGTTCGCGTACTTGCGCCAACGCCTCGGGACTGGCTCGCGGGCCCAGGTAGAGGCGAGCCGGATCGCCGGGCACGACCCGAGAGACCACAAACGTAACCAGGAGCACGCCGAGAAGCACAAATAACCCGAACCCCAGGCGGCGCAATAGATACTCTCCCCGGCTCATATCCTGTTCCCTCTCCCCACGTTGAGCGAAGATTATACCAACAAGCCCCAGCTCCGTCAAATCGCCAATTTAGCCCTCGCCCAGCCGGCGCCCTTCTCTCCAGTATGGAGTATACCGGATCGGTTGTCAAGTCCCATTCGGGTCATCTTGCCTGACTACCGAGTGCCAGTTTGTGCATCTCATTGGTGCACGAACTGATACCAACTGGTACTTGGCAAGGCAACAATCTTGAGAGAAGATATAAATGCCCAAGGTATCGCCCGTGCTAGGGCAAGTGAGCGATCATATCTCTGGCTCCCAGGAAAGGAACCAAGAACATGCCTGAATCCATGACATCGTATGAGCGGATGGAAGCGGCCTTCCGCATGGAAGTGACCGACCGTGTTCCGGTGGTCACGATCATCAACTATCTAATCCCCTATGTCGCCGGGTTGACGATCAAGGAGATCTTTACCGAACCCGAAAAGGTGGTCCAGGCGCATATCGACCACGCCGATCTGCTCGGCGATCTGGTGGATTCTTATGTCATTTGCCTGAACCATATGTCCTTTCTGGGCCGCGCGGGATGGGATCAGGCTACCCTGGACTGGCGCATCTATGACGAATTTCCTCCCAAAGGCAACATCCCCAACCTGTTTGAGAAACCGATCATCGAAGATTACGACGATCTGCTGGAACGTGGCTTTGCGCCTATCCTCTTCAATCGAAAACTGGAGAACGACATCTGGAAACGGAGCATTGACGATTTCCTCTATTATCAATACGAGTATAAAGAACGATGGGCCAGGGCATGGCGCGCCTACACCGAGCAGTATCACAAGCCACTCCTGAAGGGGGGGCGGATGTGCCACCCCTTGGACCTTCTGCAATACTATCGCGGCATCTTTAACCTGACGATGGACCTCTACGAACAACCAGACAAGGTCAAACAGGTGCTCGAGTGGTTGGTCGAATACGAGGCGTTCCATGCCATGGATGAGGCCATGATCATGGGGGCCGGCGAGGTCCCTGGAGCCGACTGGATATTCTTTATCAACGGCGGCCCCCCAGGGATGCCCAAGGATATCTATGAGGAATTCTATTGGCCCTATGCCAAGAAAATGATTGACATTGTCGTGCAGCGCGGGTTCAAGGTGTGGAATCACTGGGACAACGATCACACGCCGTACCTGGAGACGATCAAAAAGGTCGCCGACGGCCTGCCGAAGGGCAAGATTGTCATGGACTTTGAAAAGACAGATATGAAAAAGGCCAAGGAGGTCCTGGGCGGAACCGTATGCATCCATGGCAATGTGCCATCGGCCATGTTGGTCTACGGAACCCCAGAGGAGGTAGACGCCTACTGCAAGCAGTTGATCGAAGACTGCGCGCCCGGCGGAGGGTTCATTCTGGGGGGTGAATGTGAAGTACCCTGGGATTCCAAACCAGAGAACATCCACGCCATGCTCAAGGCGGCGGAAAAGTACAATCCGTATCAATGAAGAGAGGCAACTGTGGCAGAAGAGACTGTAGAACAACGACCAAGAACCAAAGTATGTTCGTGGAATGAGTGGGACCCACTGAAACACGTGATTGTGGGCGTTGCGACCGGAACGATGGTCCAGGCCCCAGAACCGGCCATGCAGCGCAATTGGCCACAATATGGATTCCCCTATCCAACCTATGGGCCTCTGCCCAAAGAGATGGAGGAAAAGGCCAACGAGCAACTCGATCAATTTGCCGCGCTGCTGGAAAAGCGGGGCATCCGCGTTGACCGACCCACACCACTCGACTTTAGCCAGCGGGTGCAAACCCCGGACTGGGTCCAGGATTCGATGTTTGGCTGTATGCCTCCTCGCGACCTGTTGCTCACCGTCGGTCCAGAGATCCTGGAAGCCACCATGTCGCAGCGCAGTCGCTGGTTCGAGTACCTCTGTTATCGGCCCTTGCTGGAGCAGTATTTCAAAGAGGATCCGGAATTCATCTGGTCAGCCGCGCCCAAACCCCGGCTTACCGATGAGTCATACTATTCCAAGACGTTCTGGCTCGATTTTGAGCGCCTGAGCGAGGAAGAACAGATCGAAAAACATACCTATCGCAAGGTATGGAACCTGACCGAAAAAGAGCCTCTCTTCGATGCCGCCGATGTCGGCCGCTTTGGCAAAGACCTGTTCGTCCAGCGTTCCACGGTGACCAACGCTGCCGGCATCTCCTGGCTGCGCCGCCACTTCCCCAACCACCGCATCCACGAAGTGACCTTCCGCGAGGGCGCACCCATGCACATTGACGCCACGTTCGTCCCACTCCGACCCGGACTGGCGCTCAGCAACCGAAAGAGAGTCTCTCTCGAGCCCGAGCTCAAAGAGCTGTTCAAGAAGAACGACTGGGAGATCGTTGAATGCGCCCCTCCGGCTCGGGACAAGAAGCCGCCGCTCTGCTACTGCAGTGTGTGGCTTTCGATGAACGTCCTGGTCCTCGATCCCAAGACCGTTTGTGTGGAAGCCAGCGAGACCGCCCAGATGGAACAACTGGATAAACTGGGCTTTGAGGTGATCCCGGTGCCTTTTTGGGATGTCGCGCCTTTTGGCGGGGGCCTGCACTGTGCGACTGCCGACGTGTACCGTGAAGGCACGCTGGAAGACTATTTCCCCAAGCAGATCCCAGGGTTCTGATCCAGCCGCCAGAGACGCCAGGAGCAATCGGATGCCTGTCTACGAATACCGGTGCACAGAGTGTGGGCAACCGGTCCAGGTTTATCGGCGCTATTCGGACGCTGTATCGCCGAACTGCCCTTCCTGTGGCTCCTCGAACCTGGTGTGCCTGATTTCCAGCGTGTATGTCGTCCGGTCAACAGTCGACCGAACCAGAGATCTGACGTGGGTGGACCGCGACCTGGCGCAGCGTATCCGCCGCCAGGCGAAGGGCAGGCTGAGTCCTTCCTTGACAGAGACAGTGGAACGAATGAGCTCTACCAGGTGACCGACCGCCCTTCTCATCTCGGGTGGCTGCGACATCCTCTTCATAATGCCCTTGGAGGTCAATCGAATGCAGAATCTGATCCTTGAGAATCTGGCCAGGGCCCTAAAGGACTATGACGCCCAGGCCGCGGCTCGATGGGCTCGTACCGCCATCGAACAGGGGATTGCCCCGCTACAGGCCCTGGAGACCCTGACTGAAGCCATCCGGGAAGTAGGCGACGCGTTTGCTACCGGCGAGTGCTTTCTGCCCGAACTGGTCAGCGCGGCCGAGGCGATGCAGGCCGCAATGCCGATTCTGGAACAAGAGCTCCACAGGACAGGGGTAGCCCGAGGCAGCGTGGGCAAAGTCGTGGCCGGTACCGTGGCCGGCGATATCCATAATATCGGCAAGTCCATGCTGTGCACTCTGCTCGTCGCTGATGGCTTTGAGGTCATAGACCTGGGGATTGACGTCCCGACCGATCGGTTCGTCGAGGCAGTCCGACAGCACCAACCCGACGTCCTGGCCATGTCGGCCTTGCTGACCATCACCGCTCTGGAACAGAGAAACGTAATCGAAGCCCTGAAGGAGGCCGGCATCCGTGACCAGGTCAAAGTGGTCGTAGGGGGAGGAGCGATCAACGAGCAGTTCGCCGCAAGTATCGGCGCTGATGGCTATGACCCCACCGCCCCAGGCGGAGTCAAGTTGATCCGTCAACTGCTTGGAAAGTAATAGGGACGAGAAATGCTGAAAGGATTCACCCGTCAGTACAAACCTCTCGATTTGCTCACCGAGGAAGAGACCGAGGCCATTCACCGCGGAGCGCTGTACGTCTTGGAAAAGACGGGGATGCGGGTGGAACATGACCGCGCCTTGCGCCTGTATGCCGAACATGGCTGCCGTGTGGATTGGGAAGCGCGGCGGGTGCGGATCCCCTCAGGGCTCGTCGAAGAGTGTCTTCGCCAGGTGCCCAGCGGCTACATTCTCAGGGCCCGTGACCCTGACAAGGACCTCATGGTCGGTGGCAACACGGTCTATTTCATGCAGGGCATGGGGATGCGTTATGTAGACCTGGACACGTGGGAGGCCCGGCCAGCCACCATCCAGGAGCACCGAGAGGCAATGATTGTCGCCGATGCGCTCGAGAACGTTCACCTGGCCGATGGCGTCTTTTTCTACATGGACCGCCAGGGCATCCCGCCGGTGATGGTCATGCTGGAAAACCTGGTGAGCGGCTTGCGCCACTCGACCAAAGCCGAACAGTTTGGCTATCAGAAGGATTGCGAGATCTTTGCCATCCAGATCGCGCAGGCGCTGGGCATCAACCTGAATCCCGAATTGGACACGGCCTCCCCCCTGACTCTGTACGGCGGTTCGGTAGAGGCCGCCTTTCGCTATGTAGAAGCAGGAATCCCCATCCAGCCATGTTCCAGCATCACCATGGGCGCCGAAGGACCGGTTACCCTGGCCGGATCCATGGTGCTGGGAGTCGCCATCGTCATGGCCTGGGCAGTGCTCACCCAACTCATCAGGCCAGGAGCCCCCATGTCGATCCAGCACGGCCTCAAACCGATGGATATGCAGCGAGGTAGCCCCCGTTTTGGATCGCCCGAATATGCCCTCACCGGCGCGGCGATGAACCAGATGCTGCGCAAGTATGGCATTCCCTCCTGCCCTGGATCTGGCTTTACCAGCACCTCGAAAAAGATCGATTTCCAGGCAGGCTATGAAAAGGCGATGGGGGCACTGCTCTCGGCGCTCTCCGGGGGTAACCTGCTGATCTTCCAGGGTGGTTCCTGCGCCGAACTTCTTTACCACCCGGTGTTGTCGATCCTGGATGATGACGTCGCCGGCTGGATCGGACGGTTCTTGCAGGGGATCACCGTGACCGATGAAACGCTGGCCATCGACTTGATCAATCAGATAGGCCCGATTCCAGGACACTACCTGAGCGCGGCTCACACCAGGGAGTGGATGCGGCGGGAGTTGTTCCTGCCCAAGGTCGCCGACCTGGAACCCTACGCCGCGTGGATCCGCTCCGGAAAGCAGGATGCCATGGCCCTGGCCCGCAAGCGGATGGAACAGATCCTGGCCACCCACCAGCCCCAACCTCTCACCCCGGACCAGGAACAGGCGATTGAGGACATCCTGAAGGAGGCCCGTAATTACTACCGCCAGCGGGGTTTGATCTCCGACGCCGAGTGGACGACCTACATGCGCACTCTGGAATCGCAGATCTAGGCACCACCGGTTTGACCTTACCCATCTCACAGACCTCCGGAGTATGGGGGAGCTCCGGAGGTCTGTGGTTCTCATGACCTGCCAGGTCCTTGTGACCCCATGAGTGCCGATACATTCTCCGTATCCAGCTAAAGCTTCCATTCCTGGGCCATTCCGCAAAGCTGCAACGACCTGTCAACCTACGTGGCAACAGCCGTAAGCCGTATGACCCAACTCCCAAAACCTTGACGGAAACTAACGACCGTGGTAGAATGGCGCAGGACCACGAAAGAAAGGACCACCATGAATCGAGCGGTCTGTCAAGTCCCGTTCCAACCTGGCCGCTGCCGGGTCAAAGGACCTTTGGTGACAAGGTGATCATCCCCATGGCTCGCCTCAACATCCGACGTCTTATCCTGGCTTCCACTTCCCCACGACGACGGCAACTCATGCCGCTGCTGGGGATTCCTTTCCTGATCAAATCTGACCACGTGGTGGAGCAGAGATGGCCAGAAGAACCACCCACCGAGTATGTATTGCGCATCAGCCAGGCGAAAGCTCTTGCCATCCCCCAGGTCCGCCCGGATGAACTGGTGGTCGCAGCCGACACCACCGTCCTCCTGGATGGTGATATCCTGGAAAAGCCGCGCGATCGGGAAGAGGCCATTCATATGCTCCGCCGCCTGCGAGGCCGATCCCACATTGTGTACAGCGGTGTGGCCGTATGGCATCCTGCCAGTCAGCATCTGGTCTGTGAACTGAGTGAAAGCCAGGTGTGGATGCGAAACTACTCCGAGGCAGAGATGCTCCAGTATGTCGCCACCGATGATCCATTGGACAAGGCCGGCGCCTACGCCATCCAGCACCCGATCTTTGACCCGGTGGACAAGGTGAACGGCTGTTGGCTCACGGTGATGGGCTTTCCTCTGTGCCACCTCAGTCGAGCATTGGCCCAGTTTGGTGTGGTAGTGCCGGCCAACGTACCAGCCGCCTGCCAGGCCTTTACCCAACGCAGTTGCCATGTCTTTCCTGCAATCTTGAGTCAACGAGGGTAGACCATGGAGTGCAATCAAAAGCGAAACATCCAACAATGCACCTGCACCTATGAACCTTGTTCTCGCAAGGGGATCTGCTGTGAATGTATTGCTTATCACCGGCAATACCATGAACTCCCTGGCTGCCTGTTTCCGCCCCAAGTCGAGCGCACCTACGACCGGTCGATCGAACGCTTCCTGGCCGCGTATGGGCGGAAATAGGGCACTGCATTTTCGCACGAGGCGACGCCCGACGCTGAGGTGTTTCTACCGAACGGTGCCATAAATGCCTGAACTTCCAGAGGTCGAAACCCTGGCCCGTGGGTTGCAGCCCCTGCTGGCCGATCGGAGGATCGTGGCCGCAGCCGTAGATTGGCCACGGACCGTGGCGTTCCCGCGCGTGGATGAGTTTGAGACGCGGATCGTGGGTCAATCCATCCGTTCCGTTGGCCGGCGTGGTAAATACCTGATCCTCCAACTGGATCGAGATGATTTGCTGATCCATCTCAAGATGAGTGGACGGCTGCAAATCCATCCAGGAGGCGCACTTCCGGATCGACATACCCGCTTCCGGCTGGAGCTGGACAATCATCGGCAACTGCGGTTCCAGGACCCGCGCAAGTTCGGACGGGTGGTTCTGACCGACAACCCCCAACAGGTGACCGGGACGCTTGGGCCGGAACCACTGGCTGACGATTTTACCTGTGAAGATTTCTGTCGCTTGCTTGCCAGACGAACGGGACGGTTGAAATCGCTGTTACTCAACCAGGCCTTCCTGGCGGGGTTGGGCAATATCTATGCCGACGAGGCCCTCTTTATGGCCCGGCTTCATCCATTGCGCCCGGCCGATTCTTTGCTCCCTGAGGAACAAGCCCGACTCTACGAGTCAATCCGTTCCGTACTGAACTCGGCGATCAAGAACCAGGGCACTACGCTGAAGGACAAAGCCTACCGCGACGTGTATGGCCAGGAAGGTGCGTTCCAGGAACAAGTCGCCGTCTACGGACGAAAGGGTATGCCATGTCCATGCTGCCAGACCCCGATTGAGCGGATAGTGATCGGGGGGAGATCCGCATACTTTTGCCCGCATTGCCAGCCGCCGTGGCCACATCCGTAGGAAGGGGCAGTGACTGACGGGAGGGAAATATGGAGAACCTGGACCTTCAGAAGCTGGAACTGCTCTTCTATGGTCTGCTGGGACTAATTATAGTGACCTTGGCCGCCCTGGTCATCTATGTGGTGGTGGCGAACCGACGAGAACGAGCCAAACTCGCCCGGCAATATGAAGAAGCCAGGCTCGCGCCCCGTCCCACGCTTGAGGTGACCGGCCGGATCCTGTCCTTGGTCCGTGATCACCCAGGGGGACCGCTGCAGGTCGAAATCAGGGGAACCAAGTATCGCAACATGTCCGAGATCAAAGACTCTCAAGCGAGACGCCAACTCGTGGCAGCGGCCATGGAACTGATCCAGTTCACCGGTGTCTTGGGCCAAGAGGTCACCGAACCGGCGCCCATCGAAAAGACGCACCGCTGGCGCGAAGATTTGCGGGAAGGCAGCCAGAGCGAGCTCAAACGGATCTTTGCCCCATCCCCTGCGGAGACTCCGCCCCAGACGGCACCAATCCCTGGTGAGACTGAAGACCAACTGCTGGCTGAAACGACCGAAGTGGGTCAACCCCTCCCTCCGCTGGAGAAACCGAGCCTGATCGGCGCCATCCGGAAGCGGATGGCCCCGAAAGCGCTGGAAGCGGAAAAACCTCGCGCTTTTGTGGACGAAATTGAGGAGATCGTACAGCGGCGTGTCCAGTTGATCCCGGCTCTGGCAGGGCGCGAACTGCATGTCCGATCGAGCCCCGAAGGAACCGTATACTTTACCTTTGAGGGGAAGGAATACGAAGCGCTGGATCAGCTTCCCAACCTGACCGCCCGCCAGTTGATCCGCGACGCCATCCAGGAATGGGAAGAGACCGCATAATCCACATTCTCAATCGGTTCTGAGCCGCAGCGTCCTGCTACCCATCAAACCCGCCCGGTTGAAATGCGTCACTCGATTTCCACTGGCTCCAGCCAGAAACGATCCGCTCGCTCGGTCGGATGCAAATAGCCGGCCATGATCTGCGGGTGGTGTTCAAAGAGAAGGAGCACATGCTCCTCGACAGCCCAACGAGCCAGGCTTCTCTTGGTCTCGATACTGACCAACGGCTCGACATCATAGGCCGACACCCAGGCCAGTCGCTCGAGATGAACTGGCCACGAAGCGACATCCCCAAGGAACACCGCTTTTTCCCCTTCACTCTCAATCAGTACACACTGATGAGCTCGCGTGTGACCGGGTGTCACCACGACCCGCACCTCCTCCGTAATTCGTGTGTCACCCCATAGAACCCGCAACTGCCCCCTCTGCTGGACCGGCTCCAGGTTCTCCAGGCGATAGGTCGCCTGAGTTCGTTCATTCGGAAACAGCGCGTCGGCCAGTTCCAGTCGTTGGACGCAGTAGGTCGCTCTCTCAAAGGTGGGCAACAGTCCGTCCGTCCCCTCTCCGATCGTGTTACCACCGCAGTGATCGGCATGGAGGTGGGTATTGATCACCAGGTCAATGTCCATCGGCCCAATTCCTAGGTTCGCCAGATTCTGCAGCAGACGCCGCTCGCCCTTCACGTTCAGAAAAGCCCGTTCCTCAGCGGTCAGCTTGTCCCCCAGGCCAGTGTCCACCAGAATCCGCTGTTGACGGCCTTCGATCAGCAGACAGCGGGTTTCAAGACAAACCCGGTTCTTTTCATCAGGGGTGGCAAATTCCTCCCACAGAACCTTCGGCACCAGCCCAAACAAGCCGCCTCCATCTTCCCAAAAAGTTCCATCTGACACTACTTGGAGGTTCACCTTGCCCAGACGCACTGCCCGCTCTCTCCACGCCTGATTTCGCCCGGCCGATCCTATCCGACCTGCTCTTCCAGCCTGGCCGGTTCCCCGACCCCAATCTGCTTCCTCACATACTCGACACCCCGGTCCAACGCCCGCTTGTTGGGTTCGATGAAACGTCTGCGTTCAGCAGGAAGATGCCGCTCCAGCGTACGCTTGATACCTTCAATCGGCAAGATCTCGCGTCTGCCCAGCATCGCGCCCAACAGGACCACATTGGCCATCCGCACGTTCCCCAGTTCGGCAGCCAGGTCGTTGGCCGGAACGTAGACCACTTCGATATCACCTCGCTCCGATCGGGTCCGTACCAGGGTCGAATTGACCACCAATAACCCTCCCGGCTTGACCAGAGGCTCGTACTTTTCCATGGAAGGAGGGTTCATCACAATACAGATGGTCGGATTCCGAATGACCGGAGAACCAATATCATCGTCGGAGATAATCACCACGCAGTGGGCAGTCCCTCCGCGCATTTCCGGACCATAGGAAGGGATCCAGGTGACATGCCATCCCTCATCCATGCCGGTATAGGCCAGCAGTTGGCCGGCAAAGAGGGCGCCTTGCCCACCAAACCCAGAGATAATCACTTCTTCGTGCATCGTCTGCTCCTAGTCAGCAGAGGAAGAACAGAAAGGGCCTGTCTACTTTAGCGTCTTGACTTCATCGCGGACCCGGTAATCGCCGAGGGGATAGTAGGCGATCATCCGCTCTTCCACAAATCTCAGCGATTCCTTGGGGGTCATGCCCCAGTTCGTTGGACAATTGGACACCACTTCTACCAACGAAAATCCCAACTCCGCCATCTGAACCTGAAACGCAATCTTGAGCGCCTGACGTAGCTTGCGGATTTCAGCCGGTTTGTACGCGCTGCGCCGTACAATATAGGCCGTCCCATCCAGTTGCGAAACCAACTCACACACCCGAACCGGATAGCCCTGCCTCTTGACATCCCGTCCGTAGGGTGACGAAGTCGTGACCATGCCAGGCAAGGTCGTCGGCGCCATCTGGCCACCGGTCATTCCATACACCGCATTGTTGATAAACACAACGGTAATGTTCTCCCCCCGCGCGGCGGCGTGAATCAGCTCGTTCGTGCCGATCGAAGCCAGGTCGCCATCACCCTGATAGGTAAATACCACCAATTCCGGATGCGTTCGCTTGATACCTGTGGCCATGGCCGGAGCCCGGCCATGGGCTGCTTCGGCAAAATCGCACTCAAAGTAGTGGTACGCCAACACCGAGCACCCCACCGGAGCAATACCAACGGTTCTCTCCCGGATGCCCAGTTCATCGATCACCTCCGCGATCAACCGATGCACGATCCCATGCATACATCCAGGACAATAATGGGTGACCACATCGGACAATGCGGCAGGCCGCCGGAACACCAATTCACCATCTTCGCTCATGCTGGACTCCTTTGCCACACCATTTCACGATGCACCAGTCAGTCAGACACTCGTTCGAAAATAGACTGTTCCCTGCACGCGGGAGTCGAGGCTTTAGCCGGTCAACCGCCTGAAGGCTTCACTCCCCCACCCGGACCGGCTCCTGGATATTTTCATTCCTCGTGGCGCCCATCCGGGCATGGGAACTCCTTCACGAGCCGGTCCCTGCCAGCCCTTTGATCTTGTCCAAGATCTCCTCAGGCAACGGAACCACTCCTCCCATCCTGCCATAAAACGAAATCGGGACCCGGTTGCAGGTCGCCAAACGCACATCCTCAAGCATCTGCCCCGCACTCATCTCCACCACCAACAACTGTTGGGCTGTTTCCGCAATTTCTCTGAGCCGGTCGTATGGAAAGGGAAATACCGAAATCGGACGAAACAACCCCACCGCAATCCCTTGTTCCCGCGCCCGCTTGACCGCCGTCTGCGCGATCCGACCTGCTGTACCGTAGGCGATCACTACAATTTCGGCCCCATCCAGCCAGTATTCGGCGTACCGAACCTCATTCGCTTTGATTTGAGCAATGATCGCCTGCAGCTTCAGGTTCTCGCGCTCCAACTCGTGGGCATCCAAAAAGAGAGAGGTAATCACATTCTTCTTGCGGCCCTTCGCTCCTGTCAGGGCCCATGGTCGCTCTGGACGCTGAGGTTCCTTCAAATCGGGAAACTCGACCGGCTCCATGATCTGGCCGATCAAACCGTCGGCGATCACCGTGACCGGTTGACGATACTTGTCCGCCAGGTCAAAGGCCTCAATGATCAGATCGACGGTCTCCTGCACCGTGGAAGGCGCCAGACTGAGAAGATGATAATCCCCGTGGCCCCCGCCCTTGGTCATCTGGAAGTAATCGCCCTGGGAAGGTTGGATATTGCCCAGCCCCGGTCCACCGCGCATGATATTCACAATCACACACGGGACAAACGACATGGCCATGTACGAGATCCCTTCCTGCATCAGGCTGTATCCCGGACTGGAGGTCGTGGTCATGGCTCGGGCCCCTGTACAGGCAGCTCCATAGACCATATTGATCGCTCCCACCTCACTCTCTGCCTGGACAAACGCCCTTCCCAGCTCCGTCATCCGCCGCGCCATGTATTCCAACACCTCCGTCTGAGGCGTAATCGGATAGCCAAAATAGGCCTCACAACCAGCGCGGATCGCTGCTTCGGCAATGGCCTCGTTGCCTTTCATCAGAATCTTCATCGTCCTGTACCCCTTCCAGCCACTCAGCCGTGTGCCAACCATCCACTTCCCTTATTCAACGGTCTTCTTCTTCCTCGCCGTGCGGTAGACGGTAATGACCGTATCCGGACACATCATGGCGCACAACGTGCAACCGGTACACCTGCCTTCCGGGTCCACAAATACAGACGGCCGGTACCCCTTCACGTTGAAATGCCCGGCCATCTGCACCAAATCGCCCTGGGGACACACCGTGGTGCACAATTCACATCCCTTGCACCGATCTTCATCGATCACAATGTAGCTCATTCCCTGCTACTCCTCTGAAAATAGACCGCTCCCCGCCCGCGGGAGTCGAGGCTTTAGCCGGTCCACCGCCTGAAGGCTCCACTCCCCCACCCGGACCGGCTCCTGGGTATTTTCATCCCTCGTGGCGCCCCAGCGGGCATGGCCACTCCTCTGAATCCTCGAATCCCAGCCAGGAACCGTGGGCAGGAATCCCCGGTTCGCTGCGTGGTCATCCTGCTCGGCCCTGGACCGGATACGGGCAGACCTCACGACTCCGATCCGTGCGCCCCGCCTGACCCGCTGAGGTACACGCCCAACGCCAGGGACATCAATTTCTGTTCGGGCGGATCGGAACGAGAGGGCATAATAATCGGACATTTCGCCCCCACCACCACCGCCGCCATGTGCCCTCTGGCAAAATACACAATGGCTTTCGCCAGGATATTGCCCGATTCAACGTCAGGGGTGATCAGAATGTCGGCATCTCCCGCCACCTTGCTCTCGATCCCCTTCATCTCAGCCGCTTTGCGTGAGATGGCGTTGTCCAACGCCAATGGCCCATCCACCAACCCGCCCCGGATCTGGCCTCGCTCCGCCATCTTGGACAGGTTGGCCGCATCCATGTTGGCCGGCATCTCGGGATTCACCATCTCGGTGGCGGCCAGGATTGCCACTTTGGGCCGCTCAATACCCAGGGCGATGGCCGTATCGATCGCGTTCTGGACAATCGCCACCTTCTGGGCCAGAGTCGGAGACACGACCATTCCCACATCGCTGACCAGAATCAGGCGATCGATATCCGGGATCTCAAAGATGCTTACATCACTGAGCACTTTGCCAATGCGCAATCCCTTCTCCTTATCCAGGGCGGCCTTCATCAGTTCTACCGGCAAGGCCCGCCCATTCATGACCAGGTCCGCCTCTTCGGCATGGATCATGGCGACCGCCTGGTAGGCCGCCTCGACCATATCTCCCTGTTCGATGATCTCCATTCCCGCCAGATCGATTCCCTCTTGAGTCGCAACGCTTTGCAAACGTAGAGGATCATCGATCAAGATACAATGTGCCAGCCCCATCCCTCGCGCCAGACGAGCCGCATGCAGGGTCTGACGTTGACCGGCTCCAACGATGACCACCCGTTTGGGTGCCCGTTCAAGAGCCGCTTCCAGTAATTGGGCAAAATTCCGAATGACCATTCTCGTTCCTCTTTCAGCTCTCCTGCCAGCTTACCGCTTTCGCTCCATGCTTCCAGACAACCCAGCCCGTCAGGCGGTTCACTCCCAGGCCATCACAAAATGCCGATCCAGGGCCAACACTGGCTGCTGGAATTCATTGCCGCGCAGCGATTCAACCCAGCGACGCTCCACACCAATAAACGCAATCGGCAATCCCAGCTCTTTCGCAAAACCCTCGATCCGGGCATGACCGACACGAATGTGCTCCAATGTCGTTTCCTCGCGGAGATTGGGATTGCTCACCAAACTGGAAACTCGCAAGCGAGCGCCGGCCTCGATCTCCGCAATCGAGCGAACCAATCCTTCCAGAGTGTCAGTAAACGGACGATAGGGGTTGACCACGAAATGCAAGACGTACCCTCGTTGCCGAATTGCGGGGCCGTACAGGCCCAGAACCCGGGCTCCTTGCTTGTCACCCCCTACGTCGATCACTACCGGCCGCGCGGGTTGCTGGATCGCTCCCAGAATCTGCGGCGTGATGGCCGGCGTGTCCAAATAACGGCCCACTTCCGCCGGGGCGATGACCTGCACTCCTTTCCCGCTCATCTCCTCGGCCATCTCCCGCAGACGAAAATACGGGGTCACCACATCGAGATCGATCAAGAACACCCCAGACGCTGACGGTCCGGACTCCGCGCGTGACGCCAGGGAAATGGCGAAATTAATCGCCACCTCAGACTTGCCACTCCCAAAGCGACCGGCAAAGATGGTGATGCCGGAGCTCAGGGTTCCCTCTTGCTTCATGCCAGCATCACGCCCAAGGCCAGCGAAACCAACTTGGCTTCACGGGTATCCGAGCGAGAGGGAAGGATCAGCGGACAGCGGGCCCCCACCACCACACCGGCCATCTTCCCCTGGGCGAAATAGGTGATCGCCTTGGCCAGGACATTGCCCGCTTCGATATCCGGCGCAATCAGGATATCTGCATAGCCAGCCACTTCGCTCTTGATTCCTTTGATCCTGGCCGATTCCGGAGATATCGCATTGTCCAGAGCCAATGGACCATCCACCAGGCCCCCCTGAATCTGTCCCCGGTCCGCCATCTTGGACAGGTTGGCGGCATCAAGAGTCGAAGGGATCTTCGGGTTCACCACTTCGGTCGCTGCCAGGATGGCCACCCGCGGCAGGCTGATCCCCATCGCATGAGCCACGTCAATCGCATTCTGGACAATCTGGACCTTTTGCTCCAGGGTAGGTGCGACCACCACCCCGGCATCGCTGATAAAGATCAAACGATCGAACCCCGGAATCTCAAAGGCAGCCACATGGGTAAAAAGCCGTCCCACGCGAAGCCCGAGCTCCTTACTCAGCGCAGCGCGCAAAAAGTCGCTCGTCTCCACCTTGCCCTTCATGGCAATATCCGCCTTGCCTTCGCTGACGAGCTTCATCACCTGCCAGGCTGCTTCCCGAGGTTCGGGAACATGAAGAACTTCCATCCGAGAAATATCAAATCCCTCGTCAGCCGCGATCCGGCGGATCTTGTCACTATCGCCTACCAGAATGACCTCGGCCAGGCCGGCGACTTCGGCATCGAGGCCGGCCAGCATCACCTCGCTCTGATGGCCGGCAGCCACGGCCACCCACTTGCGCCCTTTTCCCCGCGCTTCTTCCAGCAACTCGGCAAATGTTCGGATTGGCATGTTACTCGTCGCCTCCCTGCCCGTGGGCGATGTCCGCCTTTGGGATGGTAAAGTAGAACAGGCTTCCCTTATTCAGTTCGCTGACCACGCCCACTCGCCCTCCGTGGGCCTCCACTATCTGCTTGACAATGGCTAGTCCCAGCCCAGTCCCTCCGTGACGTCGTTTGGTGGTACCGTCTACCTGATAGAAACGTTCAAAGATACGGGAGAGCTGATCGGCCGGAATTCCAATCCCCGTGTCTTCCACCTCGGTGCGGATCGCTGTCTCCTCTTCCTGCATTCGAACAGTCACCTGGTCGCCAGGGTTGCTGAACTTGAGCGCATTGCCCAGCAGATTATCGAAAACCTGGAACAGGCGATGCCGGTCCCCTCGCACCGGAGGGAGATCGGCCGGGATCTCATCACGCAACGTAATGCCCGCCTCGGCGGCGCTCGCCTGAGCCGCCTGGACTGCGTCATGGCCCAACTCAGCCAGAGAAAAGACCTCCAGCTTAAGCTGAGTCTGCCCGACCCGCTGAAGCGAAATAATGTCATCCACCAACCGCGACAAACTATCTGCCTTCTCCGCCACAATCCGCACCGCCATCTGTTGCTCTTCGGTCAATTCGCCCATGTCTCCATCCCGCAGCAACTCGATATACCCTTTAATAAATGTCAATGGAGTGCGCAGTTCATGGGAAATATTCTGCACAAACTCGGATTTCATCCGATCCAGTTCGCGCAATTCCATAAAGGCTTGCTCCAGATCGGCATAGCTTTTCTGCAGACTTTCGTAAAGCCGGGCATTCTCAATCGCCACCGCCGCCTGAGCGGCCGCAATGGTCAGCAAACGAATCTCATCATCAAACGCATCCGGTTTGGTATCGTCAATGCTCAGAGTTCCGATCACCTTGTTGCGAACCATCAGGGGCACCACCAGCAGCGATCGGATGCTGGGATCGAAGAAAAGGAAATCTGGCTCCCGGTGCGTGTCCGGCACATAGATCGAACGTCGCTCCGCGATCACCCGGCCACTCACCCCCTCGCCCACCCGCAACCGGGCCACTCCTTTCCACGCCGCCGACTGGCCGGCACCGGCCTCCAGTTGCAGGTATTCGCCGGACGGATCCAGCAAGAAAATACTACACGCCCGGCAGTTGAGGGTGAGTTTAAGGATAGTGACGATCGAATCCATCACTTTGTCCAGCGACAAGCTGCTCGTAATCTGGGCAGCCAGGGTATACAGCGTGGTCACCTCGGAAAGACGATTGGCCGTCTCCAGACGCAGGCGTTCCTTGTCAATCGCTGCCGCCGCCATATCAGCCAGAGCACGCAGCAAGCGTCGCGTCATCTCGTCCTTAGGCAACCCCCCAACCGCAATCAACCCGATCGATCCCCGCTCGGTCGCCAGGGGGATATTGGTGACGGCCCTTGCCCGAGAACCTACGTCACGCAGAAAATCAGGGTCTCTGGCCGTGTCCGCGATTTCGATAATCTGTCCGGTCCCAAGGGCTCGCTTGAAGGTGCCTTCATGGGTGTAGACCGGCCGACTATTGAAGGCCTTGACCACCTCGGGTCCGAGCCCACGTTCAGCCACAATCCGCAATCGGTTACTGTCCGGCGGGTCAATGAGAATGACCGATCCCTCCTGGCTTTCCAGCAGCGAAAGAACCTCGTCAAGCACAATGTTCAAAATAGTCTTGAGATCTGCTGCTTTGCTCAATGCCTGGCTGACCTGGCCGAGAGCGGTCAGTTCCCGGAGCCGTTGCTGCATTTCCTCATAGAGATGCGCATTCTCAATCACCGGACTGAGCATCGCCGCCAGCATAGTCAGAAAACCCAGGTCAGCCTCGGTAAACGCATTCAGCCGGGTGCTCTGCACATCCAACACGCCGAGAATCCGTTCTCCTACTTTGAGAGGCACCGCCAACTCACTCAGTGTATCGCGATAGCCGGCCACATAGAGGGGAGACTGACGGACATCTCCCACCAACAATGGCTGACCCGTTTGTGCCACCCACCCGGTGATTCCCTTCCCCAAAGGTAGGCGATCGAGCTCCACTGGTGGAAAGAGATGGCGCAACGCCGGGTGGAGCCACAATTCCTCCCGGGCCGGATCCAGAAGAAGCACATGCACTCGTTCAAAGTTCCGCACCCCGACCAGGGCAGACAGGCCCCGTTGCAAGATCTCGTCGAGTTTGAGGCTGGAAACTGCCGCACTCGCCAACCGGTTGAGGACCAGCGCTTCTTCCAGGTGCCTTTCCACTTCCTGATACAGGCGCGCATTGGCAATCGCCAGGCTCGCCTGATCCGCAAAAGCCTGCAAACGCTCCGCATGGCCCTCGACAAAGTATCCAGGTATCGGGCTATCCACGTTCAGAAACCCGATCACCTCTTCGCGCACCCGGATCGGGGCCCCGGCATACGATCGCAACCAAGCGACTTCAGGAGCGCGCACCCAATCCGGATAGGATTCTGTATCGGACACGACAAGGGACTTGCCCGTGTTCCGAATCTGACGCAATGTCGGGGTTTGCTCCACCCGGAATCGCAACGACGTAATCCGATCCCCGACGCCGAACTGCTCATATCCGCGCCACCGAACGATTCGGGCTTCCTCTCCCTCGATCAGCATCACATTGACCACTCCGCTGGGGACGACGCGGCTCACCTGATCGAGAATATGATCCAGCACTTGATCCAGCTTCAGACTGCTGCCCAGGACAGCAGCCGCCTCTCGCAGCGCCTCGGCCAACTCCCGTTGCTCCCGTTCCGCCTGAAAGAGCCGCGCATTCTCGATCGCCACTGCTGCTTGAGCGGCAAAAGCGCTGAGCAAACGCACATCGGCGTTGGTAAAAGTGCCTCCTTGTCGTTTGTTGCACACCTCCAACGTACCAATGACCCGATCCCTGACCCGAAGAGGAATGGTCAGGCTGTTTCGGATCAACTTGGACAGATCCGACTTGACCACAAAAACGGGATCTACCCTGGTATCATGAACCAGCAGAGGTTCTCCCGTTTGAGCCGCCCGCCCGATGGTCCCTTCCCCCAGCCGGAAGATGGACAGCAAGAACGCCTCCCGTCGCATCCCCTGGACCGATCGCGGAATGAGCAGGCCCTGGTCATTTAGGAGGTAAACCGAGCTCATCTCGGCCTGCACCGCCTGGAGAGCGTTTTTCGCAATGCTGTCCAACACATCATCGAGTTCAAGGGTAGTGATGGCCTGACCGACCGTCGCCAACGCCGTCAATTCCTGCACCCTCGCCTCGGTTTCCTCGAACAACCGGGCATTCTGTAGCCCAATCGCCAGTTGATCGGCCAGATTCTGGATGACAAAGAGATCATGATCATCAAAGGCGTGAACGCGGTCACTATTGACATCCAGAATTCCAATGACCCGATCACCGAGCTTGATCGGAGCTACCAACTCCGATCGGGTCTCCGGAAGAAGCATATCAACGATAAAATATGGATCCCGGCTGGTATCGTTGGCCAGATAGGCCTGGCCCATGCCGGCGACATGGCCAATGATCCCCTCCTCTCCAATGCGAAAACGCAATCGCTCCCTCACACTGGCATCTATCCCATTGGGATATCGACTTGCCTGCTCGACGACATACTCACCGTCCGGATCGGTCAAAAAGATGCCCACATAATAGTATCCGAATCGGTTCTGGATCGCCTGGACGGCGTACTCGAGGAGTGCATCGGCGTCCAGGATAGAGAGAACCCCCTGGCTGATGTCGCCGATCAGCCGGAGCTGTTCAGCACGTTGGCTCGCTTTCTCCAGCATCCGTGCATGCTGGATGACCACCGCCGCCTGAGCCGCAAACGCCAGGACGCGCGATATATCCGTCGCCTGGAAATAACCGGGGATCGCCTTGTCCAGGTTGAGAACGCCGATCAGTTCCCCCATAACAAGCAGAGGAACGCCGAGCCAGGAACGAATGTACTCAGAACCCTGGATAGGGCGCCAACGGGGATCGGACTGGACGTCAGGGATCACCAGCGGTTGCCGGGTCTGATAGATCCATACGATTTTTGGATCATCATCCGGAAAGACCAGGTCTAGCGCCTGCAATTCCGGAGGCAGACCACGCTCGGCGATGATGCGCCAGCCCTGTTTCTCCACCAGAGCAATAGACGCGCTATCATACTCGACGACGCTCCTCAACTGCTCAAGGATCGAATCCAGGACAGCCCGCACCCCCTGGCCCGAACGAATCCCATCCACCGCCATCTGGAGGAGCTCGATAATACTCCCTTGTTCGCCAAGACGGTCGCCCCCTGGTCGAGGGACTTGAGGGCAACAGACCAGGACAACTTCAGCCACCGAGCCCGCGGCATCCAGCACCGGAGAGGCCGACCACTCGTCCCACCCGGGTCCATCCGGTTCCATCATCCCCTGGCACATCGCCCGAACGGCAAGCCCCGTCCTGAACACTTGTCGGGCGGCGCAACTGTCGGAAGCACAGAACCCGTCGCTGTTCAGGACCTCATAACAATGACGGTGAAGAACTTGGGGGGGAGCCAGCCCAACGCGGCGCAGCCAGGCAGGATTCGCATACGTGATCCTGAGTTCCTGGTCAACGACAAAGACCTCTTCTGTGAGACTGTTAAGGAGTTGCTGAAATCGATCGACCATTCACTATCGTTCTTTCAGAAGCCAACTCCAGTAGCGCCAGGTGATCCCCAACCCCAGGCTGAGACCCAGCACCAGGGGCAAATGGTACACGAACAGATAAAACAGGGGGGCGTTCAGCAACGAGGGAACGGCGTCAGGCGGTGCCCAGAAGACGCTGGTCCGGATCAGCCGAGCCACCAGCGCCACCCCGACCCCGACAATAGAAAAGTAGTAACCCCGATAATACGGCGCCATCTTGGTCACGGCGCCCAGTTTGCGGCCAAACTGAGCGAGGATCGCCAGGGCATAGATGACCGACACCAGGCTCGCCGAACCCAGGATGGCGCACAGGATATCCACTATCTCTTTCCTCCCATCATGGTTCGATACAGCGAATAACAAAGCCCGGTGAGCGCGACCCCCCCGAAAAACCAAAGGAGATCGGGACCGGGTTTCCCCACAAAATCAAGGAACAGGTCCCCCGTGGGACCCCGCGTTGCCACCACGTCCCACATCGCCGCTGCCACGAAAAATAGCAGGGGAACCCAAAAAAGCTGATAATAGGCCCTTTGTCCAAATTTGATCTCATAGAAACGTCCGATGAGAAGCAGAAAAAGGACCAGCAGAGCTGCAACTATCCAGCCAAACAGGATCAATACAGAACCCAGGAGTTGCATCGATCGGTTTTCTTGACCTTGTGATCCTCGACGTCCGCGCGAAAAGCCAAAAGCAAATTCCCCGTCACATACAGACGGTGGTAAAGCAGGCGCTCCATCCGGTGCGCAGAACCCGGCTGATCCAGGCGCTATCGGCGAAATGCCTCCACAAACAGATCGGCCATCTTGCGCGGGCTGCCACTCAAAATGCCTTCCTGCCCCTCAAACCGAGACTGGATTTCGATGCCCTGATCGGTGATCTCGAACTGGCGGATATCTTTGGCATGATCGCTCCCGCGGAGTTTCAGCACCAGGAGCGCCTTACGAATCGCACTTTCGATCTCGACATACCGCAGCAGAATGTACGAATCCACGATGAACGCGATGCTGCTGTCCTCCTCTTCGCTGCCCAGCAGGACCGGGCTTTCCCGCGTCAAAATACTGGTCAGCCCCTCCCGTTTGAGGGCATTGATAAAGCTAAACACCGTGGACCTTAGCTCGATCGGATCACTCGTCAACTGGTCAAAATGGGAGATGCTATCAATCAACACTCGACGAGCTCCCATCTCCCGCGCCAACGTCTCCAACGTGCCCCCAACACTCTCCAGATCCGATCGGCTCACCTCCGGACTGGTCATAATCACCCGGAGCTTACCTTCCCGCTCCAATTGACGAAAATCCCAGCCAAAGCTTTCAGCATCGCGGTAATATTGCTGGGGGAACTCCTCAAACGTGACAATGAGCCCTGGCTCATTGTAGTAACGGATGCCGTTATAGATAAACTGCATCCCGAATGTGCTTTTGCCTGTCCCCGGAGGCCCTTCTACCAGGTTCGCGGTCTGGGGAAGGAACCCACCCTGCAACATCTCATCTAGGCCTTTAATACCGGTTTTCACCCGCTCATCATTCATGAGTCCACACCTCCGCGTATTGACCGTGCTCATCAAGAACAGTAGCGCTCCTCGGCTGAGTTATCCCCATCGGAGAGCCTGCGTCCCTGGATTGCGCCTCGGGCTACCGCATTCCACGCACAATGTGGTAAATGACCTTTACCCGAAACTGTCGATCTTCACATGCTTCGATAAAACGGTCCAATAGCTCGCGCGTCCCCGCCTCCGGTGTCAGCGAATACACCGGCATACCTTCGACCGACTTGCGCTCCAAAATCTGGCTTTCCACCAATCCCTGCAATTCTGGCTCGACGGTGGCAGCGCTGCGCCCAATATACTTGGCAATGTTCTCGGCTGTGTCGGCTGTGTTCGGATTCTCTCGCAGGAAACGGACGAGGTCCCATTTAATGAATGAATTCACCTTGGTCTTGACCAGGTCCAGGAGTTGTGGGTCCATGTCGTTCATGAGCTTGGTTGCGAAATCCTCTCCACTGAAGACCAACGTTGCACCTCCTTTCGGACTGACCCGTTATTGGGATTCCGCCGCTTTTCTTGTGGGCATTCGGCGCATCGGAAAAACTCACCAGTGCTCTAGAAAGCCAGTCTACTTCCACATCCTATTCTAACATTATTAAGCAAAAAAATCAAACAAAGCAACCAGAGATGGGTATACGAGGCTACGAATCGCCATGGTTCCAGCATCAACTCAACGGACAAGCAACGGCTCAGGCACCTGCCGAAAGAGCGAGCGAGCCGTGTCCCTCTGGATATCCCGCCTCAACTCCTCAAAGAGCTCAAAAGCCCTTCGCTTATATTCGATCAGCGGATCCCGTTGCCCGTACGCTTCCAGGCCAATTCCCCGCCGAAGGTCTTCAATATCGGTCAAATATTCGATCCATAGCCGACTGATGGTATGGAGCAACACCCGTCGCTCCAGCCGGGCCATAATCCTGCGTCCCAAATAGGCGATCAGGAGCTGTTGCCCCTCCGGTTCCAGATCGCGGAACCGGACATGACCCCAGGAAACCAGTACCTCCTCCCCCACATCCTGCAACAGCATGGCCCAAACTTCCGGCTCAAGCTCGGCAAGCTTTCGGTGGTGCAGCGAACGCATCTCCGCCTCGCTGCACCGTACCCCTTGCTCGCGCAACATCGAGTGAACGAGACGCCTTTGCTCCTTGTCAAGATTCGTGACTCGTCGCTCACGGAGCTGGGCCACCTGCTCAGGGAGGATCGCCTCCAACAGCTCGTCACGGATCGCTGGCTCCAGGTCACGCACACACTGGCTCTGGACCTTCTCCAAGCGGTTCCGATCGAGCAACCAACCATTCGCTTGCAGGAGGGAAAGCACTGCCTGTTGGTCCGCCGCTGCCAGGTCGCCAAGGCGCCGTTCAGCCCAGGCATTCAACCGGACCCGACCCAACTCACGGGCCAGCTCTTCCAGGTCTCCTCGTTGCAGTTGGCCCAGGGGACTGTCCAGGATTTGGCTCCGCAGATCTTCGCGGTCAAAGTAGCCCAGGCCCTCCAGCGCTTCGCGAAGGTCCCGCCGCATCTCTTCATCAAGCTCCGAGACCGCCCGATCGCCGATCTCCAGCTCCAGAGATGAGCAGAGATCGGCGACCACGGCCTCAAACAACTCCGCCCCCAAGTCGGTCAAGCGACGGTCCAGAACCTGAGCCCGCTTTTTCTCATCCACAAAATAGCCGGTCTCATCCAGATACCGCCACAGCGCTTCCTGGACATCCACCGAAAGCTGTCCCACCGGTATCCCGTCCAGGTCCCGCAACAGGTACTCCCCCAGCACCTCTTCAACGGCTCGCTGCAGGTCTTCCGGTAAGCGCGATAGCGGCCACGATTGGATCTGTTCCCACCGTTCCTCATCCAGGAAATAGCCAGCCTGCGTTAACTGCGTTCGGATCTCAGATTGAAGGTCCGAGGGTAAGCTGCCAATCGTCTGCGAATCTAAAGCGGAAACGAACCGCTCCACCAGCGCCGTCTCGACCACCTGTTGGGTCTGCTGATCGAATTCCCCTAGACGCTGATAGGCAAACAACTCTTCTTTGAACTCGTCCGCAAAGGCCCCCTCCTCGCGGAGAAAAGTCCACACGATATGGCGCTCCTTCTCGGAAAGGTCAGACAAACGGTGATCCCGAAGGCGCGTCAACCATTGCCGCCCCAGGTACAGAGCGATGCGCTGCCGAATCTCCTCGGGCAACTCACCGACCGTACCCGATTGGATCAGGCGCAATCGGGCAGCCCGGTCAGGCCACAGTTTCTCAGAGTCAAGCAATGCCAGCAACGATTCCTGAAGCGAGGCTTCCAGATCATGAAAAGGAACCGCGGCCAATTCTGCCAACGTCAGTTCACCAAGATGCTGTTCCAACCGGCGCAGCCACTCTACAGGGAGCTGGGCCAGCGTCTTGCGCTCATACCAGCGAACTTTTTCTGGATCGATAAAGTAGTGCCCCTCATCCAGAATCTGGTGGATCTGATGCCGCACCTCGGCCGACAGTTCTTCCATGGTCTTGTCCGCAAGGTCTGTCCGGAGTTGACGGACCAGAGATTCTCGAATCTGAGAGGCAATCGGAGCCGGCAATTCACTCAGCCGTTGAGAGGCCAGCCCCTCGATCCGCGACCGGTCCGTCAAGGCAGGTGCCGACTTGAGTCGCTCCAGGACCGGTTGACGAATCTCTTCATCCAGGTCAGCCAGCGTTCTCTGATCCAGGTATCGCCGAGCCAGAAAGGCGCCAAATCCCTTTCTCGCCGCCGGGTCCAGTTGGCTGAGCGGGCGAACTCGCAACTCGTCCCGCCGGTTCTCCTCGGTGAACAGGCCCAAGCGCTGCAGTGTTCCAAGGACCACATGGCGGGTGCTCACGTCCAGGTTAGCGATCTTGCGCCGCTCCCGCCGTTCGAGGCGGGCGCGGGTGGCGCGCCGAATGGCCGAATGACGGACATCCTCGGGCAAATCACTGACGCGCTGATGGACCAGGAAGTGCTGAATGCGCTCCTCGTCCACAAATGCACGCCGCCTCTGCAAAGTGCTGACCACCTCGTCCCTTGCCCCCGGTTCCAATTCGATGATCGGCCGATCCTTATGCTCTTCGATCAAGCGCCAACCCAGCAGCCTGGCCACCTCATCACGGACTCGCCGATCCCATTCGCCGATCGGCTTCTCCCAAAAGATAGCACGGCTGGCTGGATCCTCCAGAAATCCACTGTGTTGCAAATGATGGATGACCAGTTCACGCAACTCAGCATCCATCTTGCCGATCGGCACGTCCAGCATCCGTTCCTGGAGTTCGCGCCCCAGGCGTTCTACCCATTCCTCGGCATGGGGCAGGTCGCCCACGCCTACGTTCTGGTTCTCGAGTTTGTGCACGGCCAACACAAAACTTAACCGCTCATATAGATCCGGGGGCAGATCCTCGATCAAATCCTCAGGCTCAATGCCTTGTTCGGCCAATCGCCGTTCCCCGACAAAGCGGGCCAGGTCTCCGTAAGTGGTCCCGTCCAGTTCGTCCAGTGACAGGTGGTTCCAGCGCTGGAACTCTTCCTGACCCCAAATCTGTTCCCGTAGATCAACCGCCCGGCGCAACGAGTCCAGGACCCGGTCGCGCAGCTCCTCCGCCTCCATTGGCCCGATGTACACCTGCGCCATGACGCTGAAGGGTAATCGCGGCACCCAGGTTAGGCGACGCTGATGAGCCTGATCGTACACCTGCCTCTGAACATAGTGGATAGCCAACAAATGTTCCGCGATGGCCTGCCACGTCATCTCCTGCAACGGATGGTGGCGCATGCCGACCTGGATTTCTTCCAATAGGCGTTGCGCCCACTTGTCATATTCGTGGCTCACCGCCAGACCCAACAGCTCCTCCAGAACTGAAATCTCCAGATGAACCAGCCCATTCAGCTGTCGGATGAGGGTCAGTAGATCGGTGCGCCCCCCCTTCTTGGTTTCCAGAACCGACTCTCGGAGCCGCTCCAGACCCCGGGACACACTCTTTTGATCGTCCTTGATTGCATTCCCATATCGAACCAGCAGTTCATCCAGGTACATCCCCAGTACGTGTCCAACCAGACGATCCAACCGGGCAAAATCAACAGCGTTCGTCTGTTTGACCAGAGCGATGAACTCCGACACCTGCTCTGGACTCGGCTCGGTCAGTTGCAGCAATCGCTCGAGTTGGCGGCGCACACCCTCATCCTGAACCTGCTTTCGCGTCAGTTCCACCACACGCGCTATCTCTTCGGCCAGCCTGGGCTGGGTCAGGCGAGCTACCTGCACCCGCTCGAGGGAAACACCGGCAGGTAAGCGGGCTTGAACACGCTCTATCAATCCCAGGCAAGTCTGTCGGTGAAACTCCGCCTCAACCTCAGCCATCCACTGGTCACGCCACCGATCGAGATTGCCGCCCGAGGTCTCTTGGGGTGCGCTGAGCTTGAGCGGATAGGTGCGTTCCAGGTGTTGAGCCAACCGGCGCAGATCCAGGGCCTGGCCTCGCTCTTCCACCAGTTGGACAAAGTCCTCGATCTTTTCATCGAGAAGGGCCCGAAAGCGGTCCAGGCGTTCCTCATAATGCTCCTGAGTCGCCCGCACCAGCTCGCTGACCGTCTGGCGCACCTGTTCCCCGTAGCTGGCGGCCGCCTGGCGCGGAAGGTCGATCAGCATCTCCTGCACCCTATCCAGCGAGGAACTCGTCGCCAACTGATCGGCCAGGAAACTCACGGTGAACGAAGGAAAGGCGGTAAGTTGCCCCCCAAAGGCAAGGGGACCTGGGAATGGGGCATTGGGCGCCAGTGGGATCAACGGAAGCAGATCATCCAGGCTGGCAAATAAAAGTCGCTGCTGCTCCGGCTCCGGACGGTATCTCTTGAAGAGCTCGTCCACCTGGCCCTCGATCATCCGCCAGACTTCGGCCTTCAGGTCATGACTCGTCAAAATGCGGAGCCGCTCGCTATAGATGCTCTCCCGCTGCCGATTCAGAACATCATCGTACTCCAGCAGATGTTTGCGGATATCAAAGTTATAACCCTCTACCGCCGTCTGCGCTCGCTCAATGAACTTGCTCACCAGCGAGTGCTCGATGGGCAGGTCGTCGCCGATCTGCTCCATCAACCGGGATAGCATCTCCCGACGACCGAAACGTCGCATCAGATCGTCTTCGAGAGAAAGGTAGAACCGCGACGAGCCCGGTTCCCCCTGTCGGCCCGAACGACCGCGAAGCTGGTTGTCAATGCGCCGCGCTTCGTGACGCTCAGTACCCAGTATATGCAACCCCCCGGCAGCCAATACCTTTTCTCGCTGCCTGGCGTACTGCGGACTTACCTCCGCAATTGCACTGTCCATCTGGGCCGAGGTGGCTCTAAACGGATCGATCCCGCGCCGGCGCAAGACCTGATGGGCTTTGCGGATCACCTCATCCGGCAACTCACCGCCCAGCTTGATATCCACCCCACGCCCGGCCATATTGGTCGCGATCGTCACTGCGCCCGGCTCTCCGGCCCGGGCGATGATCGCCGCCTCTCGGGTATGCTCTTTGGCGTTCAACACCTGATGGGGAATGCCCTCGCGGAGTGCCCGTTCTAGTGCACGGTGCACCTCCGCTTCATCGGGCAGTCTCAAATAGTCAACAATCCATTCCAGGTTTTCGGGAGCCAGGGCGTTGGGGTCCAACCCCACGGCCCGTACGAGCCGACGCCAGGTCATCGGGTTCATCGTCTCCAGGCTGCTGTTCATGATCTGGCGGAGTTCATCCCGTTCCCGTCGTTCCAGGTCTGCCTCCTGCAAGGCATAGGCCACCCGAGGCGCCAGGGCGGCCATTTGCAGCCGCTCAGCGCTCAGGCGCGTGCTCAAGCGTTCTGACATCTCCACCGACGTCGTTCCGACCAACACCGGCTGGCTTCGGCTGTGACAGCTCAGAATTTCGCGGGCCACCGCCCGCAGCTTGGCCTCTTCACTTCGATAGACCACATCGGGATGATCCACCCGGATCATCGGCTTGTTGGTCGGGATAGCCACCACTTCCAGTTTATAGATCTTGAAGAACTCTTCGGCCTCGGTGACGGCCGTGCCGCTCATCCCGGCCAGTTTCTCGTACATCCGGAAATAGTTCTGGATGGTAATGGTCGCCGACGTCACATCACGAGGCCGAATCGGCACCCCCTCCTTGGCCTCAATCGCCTGGTGGAGTCCTTCGCTGAGGCGTCGATCGGGCATGAGGCGTCCGGTGTGGGGATCGATCAGGATGATCTGCTTGCGTTGCCGGATATAGTCCCGGCCTTCCTGGAAGAGGACCTGGGCCTTGAGCGCCTGTTCCATAAAGTGAACATAGCGGTAGTTGGCCTCATCGTAGATGTTCTCGATCCCGGTCTCTTGCTCTACCACCGCCAGGCCTTCGTCAGTCAGAAAGACGGTCCGCTCTTTCTCATCCAGTTCATAGTGGACGCCAGCTTCCAACTTGCGGGCAATGGCTGCAAATCGGCTATACTCTTCGACCGGTTCACTGGAAGGGCCCGAAATGATCAGCGGCGTGCGGGCCTCGTCAATAAAGATATTGTCTACCTCATCCACAATGGCGTAATAGAGCGAACGCTGGACCCGCTGCTCCAGCGAGAGGGCCAGATTGTCGCGCAGGTAGTCGAAACCGAACTCGTTGTTCGTTCCATACGTGACGTCGGCCGCATAGGCCACCCGACGAGGCACCGGACGCAACCCCGGATAGGGATCGCGCTGATATTCCGGATCGTACAGATAGGCGGGTTGATCCTCGCCCGACTGAAGCAAGCCCACCGTCAGTCCCAGCAAATGGTAGATGGGCCCCATCCACAGGGCGTCGCGGCGAGCCAGGTAGTCATTCACCGTCACCAGATGCACACCGCGCCCCAGCAACGCATTCAGATACACCGGCATGGTGGCGACCAGGGTCTTGCCTTCTCCCGTCTTCATCTCGGCCACTTTGCCCTGGTGGAGCACGATGCCGCCGATCAACTGAACATCAAACGGCCGCATATCCACCGTCCGTTTGGCGGCCTCGCGCACCGCGGCAAAGGCTTCCACCAGGAGCTGATCCAACGTCTCTCCCGAAGCCAACCGCCGGCGGAACTGATCGGTCAGGCTCCGGAGCTGCGCATCTGTGCGCCGCTCCATCTCTGGCTCCAGCGCATTGATCGCCTCCACCAGAGGCCGAAGCTTCTGGATCTCCCGCTCGTTCGGATCACCCACTACCTTGCTAAGCAAACCCTTCAGCATTGAAACCTGTCCTGAATCCCGTTTTCTTCCAGACGATGATCGCCCTATCTCTTTCACATCCCTTGATCCAGCCGAATCCACTCACACCAGCTTACATTATACCACGCAAAAAGAGGCCAACCAAATTTCTTGACAGTCAAGCCTTCTGAAGAGTTGTCTGCCCCGGCAACAAACCTATTTGACAGGGACCATCCTCTATGTTACCATTTCTTTTGGTAGGATTAGTTCAAAACCGGGAGTGAGTCGTGACCAAAACAATCGCGGTGGCCGGCAAGGGAGGGACAGGAAAAACAAGCATCGCAGCCCTCACCATTGACTATCTGGTGAGAAACAAAAAGGGGACCGTGCTCGCCATCGATGCCGATCCCAGCACCAACCTGAACCTGGCGCTCGGTGTACCTCTCACAGAAACGATAGGCGATGTGCGCGAGGAAACCGCCACCATCGCCAGCTCGGGCCGCCCCTTGGGGGGCATGAGCAAGTGGGATTATCTCGATTTGCGCATCAATGAAGCCCTCGTCGAGCAACCTGGCTTTGATCTGCTGGCCATGGGCCGGCCGGAAGGCCCCGGCTGCTATTGCGCGGCCAACAACATCCTTCGTTCATCGATCGATCGACTCTCCAATGCGTACGACTGGGTAGTCATTGACAACGAAGCCGGATTGGAGCATCTCAGCCGGCGCACCACCCGCGATGTGGATATTTTGTTGGTCGTTTCGGATCCGACCTTGCGGGGCATCCTCGCCGCCAGCCGCGTGGCCGAGTTGGTGAACGAACTCAGGACCGCGGTGGGAGCTGTCTACCTCATCGTCAATCGCGTCAATGGCCAAACCCTGCCCGACACCGTGCTGCGTACGATAGAGGAACACCGACTTCAACTGCTCGGCGTGCTCCCCTTCGACCCCACGGTGGGCGAATTTGACGCTGAGGGCAAGCCGATCGTCCAACTACCTGCCGAGGCACCATTCCGCCGTTCGCTGGAGGCGATCCTTGCCTCCCTAAAGCTGGATGGCCACTAGAAGGGACCACAAGATGAAGGAAGCCCTGTTGTATGAAAAGCTGGACAACCAACGGGTGCGCTGCAACCTGTGCGCTCATCGCTGTCTCATTGCGCCTGGACACAAGGGGGTATGCCTGGTTCGCGAGAATCGCGACGGCGTTCTCTACTCCCTGGTCTACGGCCTGCCTCTCTCCCAGGCAGTGGACCCCATCGAGAAGAAACCTCTGTTCCACTTTTATCCGGGCAGCTCGGCCTTTTCCATCGCTACCGCAGGCTGCAACTTTCGCTGTGCCTTTTGTCAGAACGCCGACATCTCCCAAATGCCGCGCGACCGGGGCCAGATTCTGGGCCGGTCCGTTGCGCCGGAGGAGGTCGTCCGTACCGCTCAGCGCTATCACTGCCGGTCCATCTCTTACACCTACACCGAACCTACCATCTTTTTCGAATATAGCTACGACATCTCTCGACTGGCCCACCAGGTCGGGATTGGCAATGTGTATGTGACGAACGGCTATATGACCCGCGAAATGCTGGAGCTGTTCCAAGGCCTGAGCGATGGCCATGAGCCATGGCTGGACGCAGCGAACGTGGACCTCAAAGCATTCCGCGACGAGACGTACCGCCAGGTGTGCAAGGCCCGCCTGCAACCGGTCCTGGATTCTCTCAAGGCGATGAAAGAACTGGGGGTGTGGGTCGAGGTGACCACTCTCGTGGTGCCTGGCATGAACGATTCGGAGAAGGAACTGCGGGACATTGCTACCTTTATCGCCACCGAGTTAGGCGTCGAAACACCATGGCATGTCAGCCGCTTCCATCCCGATTATCAGATGCTTGATCGAGGACCAACGCCGCCAGAGACCCTGCGCCGCGCTTACGAACTGGGGTGCGAAGCCGGCCTTCGGTATGTCTACGTCGGGAACCTGCCCAGCGCCCGCCTGGAGGATACCCGATGTCCCAATTGTCATCAGACAGTGATTGGCCGATGGGGATTCCAGGTGACCCAACGCCACACGCAAAACGGTCATTGCGCCTTTTGTGGAACCGTCATTGATGGCATCGGCATGTAAGAATTCCCTTGGCGTGAAAACCACCTGAAAACGGTCAAACCGCGATCGCCTTCCACTTTCCGCTGCGGAAGCGCAGAAAATTGAGGACGGCGCGAATCGTGAGATCGATGGCCATGGCGCTCCAGGCCCCGGTCAACCCCCAACCTAACCCGATGGCGAATAGATACGCCAGCGGCAGGCGCACCAACCAGATACCGCCGGCCGTCACCACCATCGGATAGCGGGTGTCCCCGGCACCGCGCAACCCTCCAGTGAAGATCATACTCGCCGCGAGAATCGGTTGAAACACGCCCATAATCCGCAGCGGGAGCGCTCCCAGGTCGATCACTTCGTGGTCGTTCGTAAAGAACCCCATGATCTGGGTCGGAAAGAAGACAAAGCTCAGACCCACCAGTGCCATCAACCCTGCGCCCATCCAGTACGTGGTGAATCCGCGTCGTTGCGCCTCATCCGGCTCCCGAGCCCCCAGGCTTTGGCCCACCAGTGTCGTGGCGGCGATGGCAAAGCCAAAGCCCGGCATGAACGACAACGACCAACTGTTGATGGCGACCTGATTGGCTGCATAGGCCGCAATCCCCAGGGTAGCCAGGATACGGACATAGGCCATATTCCCCGTGCGAAAAAAGACCTGTTCCACCCCGGTTGGCAACCCAATGCGCAACACGCGGCGGATCAAACCCCAGTCAGGTCGGAAACCAGTCAGGTTCAACCCGATGCCGGATCGCCCTTTCCACAGACTGAGCAGAACCAGGAGCCCTCCCACCAGTTGTCCCGAAGCCGCACCCAAGGCTGAGCCGACAACCCCCAATTTGGGCAGGCCCAACAAACCATTGATCGTGGTCCACGCCACCGAGATGTTCACCAGGTTCACCACCAGCATGACATAGAGTGGCGTCCGGGTGTCACCTGCCCCCCGCAGACAGGCATTGCCAATGAACATGAGCGAAGAGAAGAACAAAAATCCGGCCACGATCCTCAAATACGACGTGCTCAGGCTCACCACTTCGGCTTCCGCTCCGAGAAGGAGCACGGCCGGCCGGGCCAACACCACACCCAACAAGCTGCATCCCAGCCCAATGAGAGCCCCCAACCACACCGACTGGCGCACCACCCGGTTCGCCTGGTCTCGCTCTTTGGCGCCGGTGAAACGGGCGATCAGAGCGGTGGAGCCAGTGGCCGTCGCGCCCAATAAGGTATAGGCAAGAAAGATCCACTGACTGGCCAAACCGACTGCCGCCAACGAGGCCGCGCCGAGATGGCCGACCAGAAACGTGTCCACGATGCCGACCATCATGCTCAGCATCTGCTCGGCCGTCGCCGGCAAGGCCAGACGCAGGACGTCCAAAGGAACCGACGCCTCGCTTTTCGGCATCCGCACCAGGTTGCGAACCCGCTGCCGCCACTCTCCAGCAGCCCAAAATGCCCGAATTCTTTTTGAATTCACGGCCATAAACTGGTATAATAGTCGCAGGCTCAATCGGGAGGGAACCCGCACCTTGCCGGGGGACTTGAGCTTATTCACTCGCACCCGTCAGAGCTCGCAGGTGACTGATGATCTTTTGGTCAGCCACAGGGAAGGCAAACGCATCCAGTTCATCAAGCCGGACCCATCGCAAGGCAGCACATCCCAGACACTGGGGTTCGCCGCTCAACCATCGGCATTGGAACGCATAGAGCGTCATGTGAAAATGGGTAAAGCTATGCTCAATCGTGCACAGCAACTCGCCGACTTCGATCTCGATGCCCAACTCCTCGCGGATCTCCCGGAGCAAACAGGCCGGCAACGCTTCCCCAGGACAGCGTTTGCCACCCGGGAACTCCCACAGACCACCCAGCATGGCGTCAGCCGGCCGCTGCGTGATCAGGAACCGGCCATTTCCATCCCAGATCACCCCGGCCGTTACATCCCGATGCGCCTGTCGAGTCCGCGTGGCGATAATCGGCAATTCGTTCTGGATCCCTTGTCGCTGGGCCAGACACCCATCGAACAGCGGACATACCAGGCAGCGGGGACGCGCCGGAAGGCAAAGAGTGGCCCCCAGGTCCATCATCGCCTGATTCAGATCCCCTGCCCGGCCAGGCGGTACCATGGCCAGGGCGCATTCGCGAAGAAACCGTTGGATCCTGGGCCGGCTGGGATCCTCGTCAATGGCCAGGAGCCGACACAGAACCCGGATGAGATTCCCGTCCAGAGCGATGACATCATGTCCAAACGCAATGCTGGCAATCGCTGCGGCGATGTAGGGCCCCACTCCCGGCAGACGGATCAGCGCTTCAGGCGTCTCCGGTATCCGTCCATCCAGCTCCTGGACCACCTGGCGCGCTGCAGCGTGGAGGTTTCGGGCGCGGGAGTAGTAGCCCAATCCCTCCCACGCTTTCAGCACATCGTCCAGGGAGGCCGCTGCCAGAGACTGCAAAGTGGGGAAACGGTGCAGAAACTGCCGGAAGCGATCTACAACCAGACCGGATCGAGTTTGCTGCAACATGACCTCGGCCACCCAAATGGCATAGGGGTCCCGAGTGGATCGCCAGGGGAGATCACGGGCATGGCTCACATACCAATCCAGAAGACGCATGCCCATGGCCGCCAGATGGTCCGGGTGGATGATATTCTGCAGCGCTGCCATACCCCCACTATACCTTGGATTCCGAGAGGAGGCAAATTCAAACCACGCCCAGGTTTACTTCCACATAACCTTCTTGGAGCATAGTTGTGTAGGCTAGAACACGGGGAGAAGGAGATCAGCGATGCAGATTCAGATCGGACAGGCCACCTTAGAATTGGTAGAAGGCGACATCACCCAACAGGATACGGAAGCCATCGTCAATGCAGCCAACCCCTCGCTGTTGGGTGGCGGAGGAGTGGACGGCGCCATCCACCGCGCGGGAGGCCCGGCCATCCTGGAGGAATGTCGCAAGCTGGGAGGGTGCGCTACTGGCGATGCCAAGATCACCACCGGAGGCCGGCTCCGCGCCAGGTATGTCATCCATGCCGTCGGGCCGGTCTACAGACGGGAAGGCCCAACCAAAGCCGCGCAGTTGTTGGCCAGCGCCTATCGTCGCAGCCTTGAGGTGGCGACCGAGCACGGCGTGAAAAGTATCGCCTTCCCCTCGATCAGCACCGGAGCGTACGGCTATCCGATGGAAGAAGCCGCACCCATCGCTCTGCAGACGGTGATCAACTTCCTTGAGCATCAACAGGACGGCATCCAACTGGTGCGATTTGTGCTGTATGGACAACGGGCGTACGCCATCTATGTCCAGGCGTTGCAGCGGATCATGGCTCAGCGAACCGTTGCCAATTGAAAGTGAGGAACGAGGCCAATGCCCATAAGTTTGGCGCTTCTGCGACTTGCGATCGCTTTCGCCCTGGTGGCGCTGAACGGCTTTTTTGTCGTGGCCGAATTCGCGCTGGTCAGCGTGCGCCGCAGTCGGATCGACGAACTGATCGCCCAAGGTCACCCCGGGGCGCGAACCGTCCGAAAAGCCATCAGCGACCCAGACCGATTCATCGCCGCCACCCAACTGGGCATCACCCTGGCCAGCCTCGGCCTGGGATGGGTGGGGGAGCCGACGTTTGCCGGCCTGCTCGCGCCCTTGCTCAAGGCCATCCCGGCTCCATGGGACGAGGCGCTCGTACACTCGGTCGCGGCTGGTGCAGCCTTTGCCCTGATCACTTTCCTGCACGTCGTATTGGGAGAACTGGCTCCCAAGTCGGTGGCCCTGCAGTACCCGGAGCAGGCCAGCCTGGCTGTCTCCCGGCCTATCCTCCTGGCTGAAACGTTGTTCCGCCCCGCCATCTGGCTGCTCAATGGCACCGGCAACGGACTGCTGAAGTTATTAGGACTGCAGACGGTGAGGGGGCATCAGCAGGTCCATTCCGTCGAGGAACTGAAAATCCTGATGCGCGAAGCCCAACAGTTCGGGGCTCTCGAGGCTCAGCAGGAGGAGATGCTCCAAAAGGTGTTTGAATTTGGCGAACGACAGGTTTACGAAGTCATGATCCCCCGCCCCGATGTCATCGGGGTAGAGGCCAACGCTACCATCCGCGACCTTCTCAGTCTGTTCGCCGAATCCAGCCATGCCCGGTTTCCGGTATATGAGGAGAACCTGGACAACATCGTGGGCATCGTAGCCATCAAAGATGTGCTGCGCGCTCTGGCTCAAGACCCCGTCCACATGGACACCCCCATCCGGTCCTTGGCCAGGCCAGCCCACTTTGTCCCCGAGACGGTAGCGGTGAGCGACCTGTTGGCCGACATGCGAGCCAGCCACAACCAGATGGCGATTGTCATTGACGAATATGGCGGCACAGCAGGGATCGTGACCCTGGAGGAGCTAGTGGAGGAGATTGTCGGACGGCTAAGCGATGAACTATTCGTCGGAGAAGAACCCGTCGTCCGGATCAACGAGCACACGGTGGAAATCGATGCTCAACTTCGGGTAGATGAAGTCAACGATCAACTCCACCTCAACCTACCGGAAGGCGAGGAATACGAGACGGTCGCTGGCCTGATCCTCTTCCATCTCCAGCGAATCCCGGAGGTGGGGGACACCCTTCGTCTGGGAGACCTGGAACTTGGTGTCTCCCAGATGAAGGGGCCCAAGATCGAACGAATTCAGATTCGGCAGGTGGTGTAGAGGAGGTGCCTACACTCGGGTTACATAGCGACCGTCGCGGGTGTCAATCCGCACGACGTCGCCCACCTCAATAAAGAGCGGAACCTGGACCTTCAGCCCGGTCTCCAGGACCACTTCTTTGGAAGGACTGGAAGCGGTATCGCCAGCAAAGCCCGGCGGCGCCTCAACAACCCGCAGATCCACGGTGATGGGCAACTCCACCCCCAGTGGCTCGCCTTGGTAACTCGATAGCTCGAGTTCCATATTCTCCACCAGGTACGGCTTTACGTCCTCCAGCAACGCCTCGGGCAGTGGAAACTGCTCGAACGTCTTGGTATCCATAAAATAGTACAGGTCCCCGTCGTTGTACAGATACTGGACGGTCTGGTGATCCAGACGGATATCCTGCACCCGGTCCCCGGAGATAAAGTTCTTTTCCAGAGTCGCTCCGGTGCGCAAATTGCGCAGCTTGGTTCGGATCACCGCATTTCCCCGGCCGGGTTTATAGTGCTGGTATTGGAGCACCCGATACAGCTCCCCGTCGAGGGTGAAGGTAACTCCCTTGCGCAGTTCATTCACATCGATCATACACCATCTTCTCCTCAAGCCCCCGAGTCGTCCACCACCTGTCGGAGGCTCCACATTTCCACGCCGATTATAGACGCTTGGTCCGACCGTGTCAAATCTGACAGATCGAAGGGATGTCTACTCTGGAACCGCCGTGAACCGGATCCAGGCAAAAGCGGCCGCGAGCTGCGGTTCGGTGGCCCCCTCGCCCACCACCAGTGTGACTGGGCGCATCCAATCCGCCGCTTCCAGAGCCGTACCGGGCGCTGCGCCCTGTACCCCGATGATCGCCTGCCCCCACCGGAATCGGCCTCGCAGGTCCTCCGTCGCTCCGATACGGCGCAGGGCGTTCACTGCCTCCTCACCCAGCAGCCGTGACGCCTCATCAGCGACCGCGACCGCCACGATCCGGCCAGGCGACACCTGGTTCAGAACAGCAGCCAGCTCTGCGCTGGCCCTTTCGTTGAGATGGGTGTCAAAGCTGACTACCTGTTCCACCGTACCATTCTCCGCATTCACCACCACCAGGTTGTACCCCCGCTGGTTGGGCGAAACCTGTCTGCCGTTGACGTACAGATAAGCCAAATCCCCCACCTCTTGCCCGGCGCTTTGCACCACCAGGTTGACCGGCGACTCGACCCCGGTTGCGCCAACCGAGCGTGGTGAGAGCCGGATCTCCTCCGTGGGATAGAGTTTCTCAAAGCGGAGCCGAAACTCATTCAATCCGGCATCGACTCGATCGCCCGGGATCTCCAACTCATAGTCAGCCCACCCTGACTTCAAGGGAAGGCGGACCACCAATTGTCCATTCGCCTCCACCCGGAGATAGGATCCACCTTCCGGGCTATACATGCGGAAGGTCATCCGTTGGCGCCCACCCCGCAGCGGCACGAGCAGTCGAACCGTGCGCCGTTGGGCCCAGACCAGATCGTCGGTCGGCGCCCCCCAACCTTCGCCGAGGCTCAATCGTGACAACGCATCGCCCGGCCGGATATCCCAGGTCGAGGGCCATGGCGGCAGCTCGGCCCGGTACGCGACGATCCCCGCTTGCTCGTAGATGGCCCGAACGGGCAGGGTCGCCTGAATGTACGGGATGACATCCGGTCCGGTCTGATCCGTATGAACTACCACCGCCTCGATATTGAAAAATCGCAGCACCTCCGGAGCCAGAGATCGGTCACGCTTCACGACCTCAGGGTCCACCTCATGCCCGGTTTCCAGGGCGATCAGGGTGTTGATCACCGGCGCTTCCGTAAAATACTGGAATTTGAAAGGGGGATTGCGCGACGTATTGCCTCCCAGGAGCCGTTTGCCGTGGGCGGATTGATAGTACTGTTCAAACATGATCACCGGATGCTGCGTCCCGGTCACGCGAAAACCATTCCGCCAGGCCACCGGCAGGTCCAACAGCGCCCAGTCGCCAGGGTACTCCCCGGCGATCTTGTCATACACGGCCGGCACCCGCATATCGGACAACGGAAGTGGAATCGAGAGGTGCTCGCCCAGAAGCAGCAGGATCAACAACCAGGAGACGGTCCAAGGGACGGCGCGAAAGCGCCCACCCCGACGGCGAAGAAGCTCACTCAACCCAAAAGCCACCAACATAGCCAGGCTGAGCATCAAGAGCACGCTGTAACGGCTTGGATACCGATTCCCCTCAAAGAAGGGCAGCCGCGCAATCCAGACAAACGGCATCGGCAGCCCGGTGCTCTGACCATTGATCCGGAGCGAAGGACCGAACGTCAACACCCAGAACACACACGCCGACGCAAACCAAAAGCGCACTCCGGGCCTGCGCCAACAGCGGACGCCGGCCACCAGAACCAGCGCCAGCACCGCATACCCCACATAGATATGTTGCCCCACACTGTAATCAAAACGGAACCGCTCCACCCATGACCCCAGCACCGGGTGATACATGGTCGGCACCCAGAACCCCAACAGGTCCGCAGAGAAGACGTCGGCAAAGCCTTCGCCTTCGACCAGAAACCGCCCTTCCTGCACCATGTCCGGGATCATCCGGACCAGGACCGGGATCAGCCCTCCGACAGTCAACAGTGCAAGAACAGCCAGCTTGCCGATTAGACGCTTGGCCTGTCGTACGTTCCGCTCTCGAAGGCAAATGAGCAGTCGCCACAGCCCCCATCCTGCGGTAAAGAGCACCAGGAACGAAGCATAGGTCAGCTCCGCATAGGCCTGAAACCATAAAAAGAGCGCCGCCAGAAGGAGATAGCGCCATCGGCCTGGGCATTCCCCCATTCTGAACAAATAGAGCACATAAAACGGGATCCATTGAGAACTGGCGATATTCCATTGCCCCAGCGCCGCATAGGCCATTTTGCATGAGGCAAAGGCATAGAGAAGACCGGCCACAAACGCCGCCAGAAACATTCTGGAGGGAGTAGCCATGCCCGGTGGGGCGCCACGACGGATGAAAATATCGAGGTTGGCGGCGGAGGCCTCGACTCCGGCTGGGGGAGTGGAGCCTTCAGGCGGTGGACCGGCTGAAGCCTCGACTCCTGCGCGAGGGGCGCGGTCTATTTTCAAAGGCGTGAGGGGTTCGTCCGGGGCCTGTGCCCTGCCTCTTCCTAAACAATACCATCCCAGAAGAAAGGCTCCATACCCACTCAGCACAAAGGAAGACAGAAGTAACAGATTGCTGGCCGGCACCAGGCCCCAAACCGCCTGCCAGGGAATGGAGAGCAAGCTGTTCAGAATGGTGAGGGTGTAAAACGCCAGGTTGATGCCGATCGGATAGAACAGGTAGGCGCAGTCAAACGGATCAACGCCCAACTCCAGCAGGGCATGACGAACCCACCACAGGTTCCAGGTCAGCGGCGGATCGTCCACCCCGTTACCCGGCACATGATCGGTGAACCGGCTGACAAGCGGCCAGGTGAGAGCCAGCGCCAGGATGCTGTAGACCAGAACGGTCAGGAATTGCCGCCGCCAGGAACTATGAGCCATCGGCCTGCGTCCATCGCCTCCCCTCGCATCTTACCATCCCTGCCCGATTTCGGCAACTTTACAAGCAGAGCCAATTGGGATAGAATATGATTCCTATCAAAGGCAACGGATTTGATGATGTCAACGATGACCTATCAGCAGGCACTCGACTATCTGTACCACTTTACCGATTATGAGAAGAGGGGACTGGCGGCCTATGCTCCTCAGTTCTACAACCTGGCCAGAGTGCACCATCTCCTGGCGTTGCTCGGCGACCCCCACCGCTCTTTTCAGAGCGTGCACATTGCCGGGACGAAGGGCAAGGGCTCGACCGCAGCCATGACCGAAGCGATCCTGCGCTCTGCCGGTTACCGGACCGGACTGTACACCTCCCCCCATCTCCACACCTTCCGCGAACGGATCCAGGTAGATGGCCGCCTCATCGCCGAGTCCGACGTGGTAGACTGGGTGGAGAGGATACAGCCTCTGGTTTCCCAGGTGCCAGAGATCACCACCTTTGAGGTCATGACTGCCCTGGCCTTCGCCTGGTTTGCCGCGCAGCGAGTCGAGTGGGCCGTGGTCGAAGTGGGGCTGGGCGGACGGTTAGATGCGACCAATGTCCTGAAGCCTGCCGTGGTGAGCATTACCTCCATCAGCCTCGACCACACCGCCATCCTGGGCGACACCCACGCCAAAATCGCTGCCGAGAAAGCAGGCATCATCAAGCCCGGCGTTCCGGTGATCAGCGCCCCCCAGTCCGATGAGGCGCTGTCGGTCATTCAGGCTACATGCCAGCAGCAGGGAGCACCTCTCACCCTGGTCGGACGGGATTGGACATGGCGTCTGGAGCAGGCGACCCTCGCCGGCCAGGCATTCAGTGTGATCCATGGCGATCATCTCCTTCCCGGTCTGTGGATCCCCCTGTTAGGGGAATATCAGGTCGTGAACGCAACCACGGCCATCGCGCTGGTGACCGCTCTCACCGGAGCCGGAACGCAAGTGGGAGAGGAAGCGATCCGTGCCGGCCTGCGTTCCGTCCACTGGCCCGGACGCCTCGAGATCCTGGGGCGCGCCCCTTTCGTCATCGCCGACAGCGCCCACAACGGCGACTCGGCCCAGAAACTGATGGCCGCACTGAAAACCTACTTTCCGTTCCGGCGCCTGATTGTGATCCTTGGCGCTTCCCTCGACCATGTGACGCCCGAATTGCTCACCGCCCTGCTGGCCGAAGCCGATCTGGCCATCGCCACCCGCTCCCGGCATCCGCGTGCCGCCCAACCTGCACAGCTCCAGGCGCGGGCCGGCGAACTGGGATTCCATCTGCATCCAAGCGAGACGGTGGCGGAAGCCCTGAACCTGGCTCTGGCGCAGGCCGACAGCACCGATCTCATCTGCTGCACCGGCTCGGTATTTGTGGCCGCCGAAGCCCGCGAGGCCTGGCTGGCGCGACAGGGTCAGCCCCTGCCGCCGCGCGATCCGGTCTAGTCCCGCACCAACCGCCAGAGACAACAAAAGGGGTCAGAGCTATCCGGCCCTGGCCCCTTTCCCAGTCAACCCGGCTAGGCAAGTTCGGGTTGGATCAACCCATAGTTGCCATCTTTGCGCCGATACAGAACGTTGATCTGCCCTTCATCGGCATTGAAAAAGACAAAAAAGTCGTGACCCAACAGCTCCATCTGCTCAATCGCTTCACTCGGGCTCATGGGCGTCATGGGGAACCGCTTGACCCGGACGATGCTGCTGGTCTCCTCTTCAAGTTCCTCTTCGAGTTCCTCATATTCCGGGGGAAGAGGCTCAATCGTGGTCCCTGCTCCTCGCCAGCGGTTCTTCCGTTTGCCCTTGTAACGGGCGATTTGGCGATACATCTTGTCCAGAACGTTGTCAATGCAGTTGAAAATGTCCTCCGAGCGCTCTTCCGCCCGCAAGATTGTGCCGTTGGACCGTACGGTAAGCTGACACACCTGCCGATCTTGGGCCGCTCTGGTGCCTTCCACCGACAGCTCCACCCACGCTTCGGTAATGGACGGCAGATAGCGGTCGAGCTTGCCGACCTTTTTCCGGACATAATCGCGAAGCCGATCCGTGACTTCTACGTTCTTGCCCTTGATGATCAGTTCCATTTCCACTCTCCTTACTGACAATATAGCTTCCTGTTTCACTCAGGTTTGGCGCGGGCCAGGGTATAGCCCCATATCGCGGCAACCTTCCCTCGCCGTAATGCAGCTCCGGCCGCCTCCAACGTGGCGCCGGTCGTACATACGTCGTCCACCAGCAACACCCGTTGACCAGCCAGCGCTGAATCGTTACACTGAAAAGCGCCCTGAATGTTGGCCATTCGCTCCTGGAAGCTCAGCTCAACCTGGGGTACCGTTGGTCTGGACCTCACCAGGACATCTTCCACAACCGGGCGCTGGATGTGGACGCCGAGTTCGCGTGCCAGGAGCGCCGCCTGATTGTAGCCGCGTTGCCGTTGCCGTGTCGGGTGCAGAGGCACAGGGACGATGACATCCACTTCCCACTCAGACGGAGCCAACACCCTCCATCCCTGGGCCATCATCTGGCCCAGCGGTCTGGCCAGACTCTGGAGATCGCGGTACTTGAATTCGTGAATGATCTGCCGTAACGGATCGGTGTGGAATGCATAGGCCAGCAATCCGTCGAGTTCTGTCGTTCTCCCCTGGCAGTGCATACAAACCACCCACGAACGGAGTGGGCCGGCGGCCCCCTTCAGAGGCAGCCCACACCGCAGACATAACGGCGGCACAATCAGCTCAATCTTGTCCTGGCACGCCTGGCATAGCCAGCTCCCCAGACGGCGGCAGACGACACAATGGGGAGGAAACAGCAGATCAAGGATGGCATCCTTCCACACGGCAAGCTGCCTGTGTCTGGTCTGAACCAGTGACTTCTTGGTTGCGCAGATCGTCACTGTGCAGTTCTCAACCTGATAGGCCAGACAGGCACAGAGGCAAAGCGTCGTTGGTCTGGCAGATCACATCACCCGGAAGATAGGCGAATTCTTGAGAATCAGGATCGCTGGTCCCAGGATGACGATCAGAATGGTCGGAAAGATCAGAAACGTCATCGGGATGAGCATCTTGATCGGCGCCTGCTGCGCCTTTTCCTCAGCCCGCTGACGGCGCTTGATCCGCATCTGCTCGGACTGGATGCGCAGGATCTTGGCAATACTGATACCCAGTTGATCGGCCTGAATCAACGCGGCCACAAAGCTGGTCACATCCGGCACGTCCATCCGGTCGGCCATATCCCGGAGGGCCTCACGGCGGGACTTGCCCATGCGCATCTCGGCGAGCAGGCGCCGAAACGCTTTGCTGATCTCATTATCCCATTTCTCGGCAACCCGTTGCATCGCCCCATCGAACGGCAGACCCGCCTCCACACTGATGGTGAGCAGGTCCAGCGCATCCGGCAGAGTCTTGACAATCTCCGCTTGACGGCTTCGGATCCGTCGCCCCAACCAGATCACGGGTAGAAAAAAGCCCAGCAGCCCCATGACCCCCGTGAACAGCAGGCGCTGGGTAAATGCCGTGTTGGCCAGCATCGTCAACACAAAGGTAAGGGCCCCTAACACAAACGCAGCCAGGCCGCGAATGCCCAAGAAATCGGTGGCGCTCCAATTGTTGGGGTTGCCGGCCAGATCCAGCTTGTGGCGCGTCGCTTCCAGGCTGTGTTGCGGAGTGAAACGAGACACAAATTCTGCGCTGGCCCGGACCATCGGGATAAGGACCCGTTGGCTGAACGGTTGAGCCAGCTCGATCTCTTCCAGCGTCATCGGCCGGCTCCCGTACTCCATCAACCGGCTTTCCACCTGATCGGCGGGCCGTGGAGAAGCAATGCCCACGATGATGAGCATGAGAGACAGGAACACCATAAAGGCAATGCCGAACATTATGACTGGGGGCATCAGTTCTCTCCCAATCTCGTCACAGGCTCAATCCCTTCCAGCCGCCCATTGGTGGACCTCATGCTACACCTCGATGCTGACGATCTTGCGGATGGCCAGAAAGCCAAAGACCAGCATGCTGAACGCCACACCGAGCATGATCCATCCACACGGCTCACTGAACATGCGGCTGATGTAGGTCTTGTTGATCAGATATAACACCAACCCCAGAGCAACCGGCAAGCCGGTGAGAATGTACCCCGAAATCATCTGTTGGGCGGTAAGGACCCGGATCTCCCCCTTGATCCGCACCCGCTCGCGGATGGTATGTCCGATGGTGTCCAGGATCTCGGCCAGGTTGCCGCCCACCTTGCCCTGAATGTTGATGGCGGTGATCATCAGGTCCAGGTCTTCACTGGGAACGCGCCGCAGCATGTTGTTGAGGGCCTCTTCGTAGTGGAGTCCGAGTCCGATTTCCTGGGTGACGCGGCGGAACTCGGCCGCGATCGGATTGGGCAACTGCTGAGCCACCGTATCCATGGACTGGACGATGCTAAAGCCCGAACGGAGGGAATTGGCCAACAGGGTGATACAGTCTCCCAACTGGTCATTGAAGGCGTTTAGACGACGTCTCTTGCGCAGGTCCACATAAAAGCGCGGCGCGAAAAAGCCGACGACGCCGAACACCAGGCCCAGCAGGACCGAGTCAAAGATCCAGCGAGCCACCAAAAAGAAAACGAACGTGCTCAGCGCGATCAGTCCCAGATATTCGGCCACGCGCAGTTTCAGATCGGCCTGGGCCAGGTCCTCCCGCACACCGGCGGCAAAGCTCCGGCGCGATACAATCTCCTCGATGCCCTCGACAGCAGCCCGCCGCTTTTCCCGCTTGGGCTTTTTCTTCTCCTCCTCCGCGCGACCGCCGTACCGATCCAGCCGCTCCTCAACCGCCTGCTCGCGGGCCATTCCAATCCAGTGGAGGCCGGCGAAGAGCAGGAACACAGCGACTGCCGCCAGTAGGGCCAATACGACCGGATTCATCAAAGGTTGTAAGGACCCCATCCTCGGATTACCCTGTTAGTACCGTCTTCCCATGCCAAAGATCGTAGGCGGCAGGTGGATATTGGCCGCCTCGATGATCTCCATAAATTTGGGGCGAATTCCGGTGGGCTTGAGCCGGCCGATCACCTTCCCCCCCTCGATCCCTTGCTGCTCAAAGGTGAAAATGTCCTGCATGACGATCACGTCGCCTTCCATCCCCTGGACCTCGGTGATCTTGGTGATCTTGCGGCTTCCATCGCGCATCCGCTCCTGATGCACAACCAGGTGCAGCGCGGAAGCGATCTGTTCGCGGATCGCTCGCAACGGCAGGTCCATGCCGGCCATCAACACCATCGTTTCCAGACGGGCCAGCGTATCGCGTGGACTGTTCGAGTGAGCTGTGGTCATGCTCCCGTCGTGGCCCGTATTCATGGCCTGCAACATGTCCAGGGCCTCCGCCCCCCGGCATTCCCCGACAATGATCCGATCCGGGCGCATCCGCAGACTGTTAATCACGAGCTGCCGCATGGTGATCTCACCCTTGCCTTCGACGTTGGGCGGCCGCGTTTCCAGCGGGATGACGTGATCTTGCTGGAGCTGAAGCTCCGCCGCATTTTCGATGGTGATGATCCGTTCGTCATTAGGAATAAAGGCAGAAAAGACGTTCAGCGTGGTCGTCTTTCCGGAGCCAGTGCCTCCGGAGATCACCATATTGAGCTTGGCCTGGACGCAAGCCTTGCAGAACTCGAGGGCCTCCGGGGTAATCGTCCCCAGCTCAATCAGCGTCTGGGCCGTGATCGGGATCCGAGCAAATTTGCGGATGGTCAACACCGGGCCGATCAGCGATAGAGGTGGAATGACCGCATTGACCCGCGAACCATCCGGCAGACGCGCATCCACATACGGCTGGCTTTCATCAATCCGGCGTCCCAACGGTGAGACAATCCGGTCAATGATCCGCAACACATGCTCATCGTTTTCGAATCGGATGTCGGTGGGCTCGATCCGTCCGGCTCGTTCAATATAGACGGCGTTGGGTCCGTTCACCATGATCTCAGTGATCGTATCATCGGCCAGCAACGGCTCGATGGGACCATAGCCCAGGATCTCGGCCACAATCTGCTCTAACAGACGCTGGCGGTCCGCTCGACCCAGGATCAGATTCTCCTGCGCCAGCATCGCATCATACATCTCTTCGATCGTCTGGCGCACTTCATCCGTCTTGGAGACATCCATTTTGGGGTCGAGTTCAGCCAGCAGCTTGTTATGGATCCGACTCTTCAAGTCCTGAAAGGCATCCCGCGCCGGCGCAGCCGGTGCACGACGAATGCGCAATTCCTCCAACCGGGTGGAATGCTCTGCCACGGGTGTCAGTTGATCCACCGCCACCTGCTGGTTCCTCTCAATCCGTCTTAATAACGACATATTCCACCTCTTTTCTGAACATCACTTCATCCGACCAAACAATCTGGGCCTCGGTTTACGTTCCGATTTTGCCTCATGGATCTCTTTCTCTGCTTCACCTCGCGGCTGAGGTTCCAGAACCGCTACCTCTTCCCGGGCCAGAGCCAGGAACTTTTGCGAAAGAGGGTGCTTGGGCTCGGCCAGGATCAAGGGCAGGCCCTGGTTAATGGCCTGTCGCACGCCCTTGGGTTCAAAGTCCAACTGGATCAGGATCTTGTGCTTCAAATTGCTCTCAATTTGATCCGCGCGAATGCCATCCCGCAGGACGACCTTGTTGAGAATCAGGTCAATGCACTCCTGCGGGAATTGCAACGCATCGGCGATCTCAAGGAACAACTTGGTGTCCTTGATCGAAGGGATTTCGGGCGTCATCACCACCAGGATGCGGTCGGCCAGGTCCATCAGCGTCAGGACCATGTCATCAAGATTGCTCCACGAATCCACCACAATCAAGTCAAATTCCTGGATCATCAGCGTCAGAATCGTTTTCACATCCTCGGCTTTGATCGCCTCCGCCATCTCCGGTCCGGGAGGCGCAGCCAGCACCCGAATGCCCGAAGAGTGGGCAGAGAGCACAGCGCTGAGGAGCATCGTATCCAGGGTCTTGATCTGACTGACCGCATCCGCGATAGAACGGTTGCTCTGCAGGTTCAGGAGCGCATCAACGTCGCCAAATTGGAAACTGGCGTCCACCAGGGCAACCTTCTGGGCTGTCACCTGGTGCAGGGCGATGGCCAGATTGGTCGCCACCGTGCTGCAGCCTGTCCCTCCCTTCGGGCTGTACACCAGCAAGAGCTTCCCTCCCTTTCGGGGGCGTCGGGCGGATGGAGTCAATCCAGGAGCGCCTTCTTCGACTTCCTGAACGACCGGCATGGCCAGGCGGCGACTGGCCCCCATCTCATAGACCCGGCGAATGCTGCTCGTCAGTTCTTCGCTGGTGAACGGCTTGGTCAGGAAATCCGTCGCACCGGCCAGCATCGAACGGCGCAGGTAATCGGCCTCACTCTGAACCGACATCATGATCACCTGGCACATGGGTGCTACCTGGCTGATCTTCTGACTGGCCGTAATCCCATCCATGTCCGGCATGTTGATGTCCATCAGCACGATGTGAGGTTGCAGCCTCTTGGCTTCCTCAATGGCCGACCGTCCATCCGAAGCCATGCCCACGATCTCGATGTCCGGCTCAAAATAGAGCAACTTACGCAGATTCTCCCGCGTCTCTGGGATATCGTCAACGATGAGCAGACGGATCTTTTCAGTCGGTGTAGACGCCATTTTCCCGCTCACGCTTGCTCAAGTCACTTTCCCCGATATCATCAACCATCGGTCCGTCCCCGGCTGATTCCATCGCCCAACCATGCAAACCAGGTATCACTCCTCCGGGCTGGTCGGCGGCGCCTGCCCGAGCCCTTCGATGGTGTAGGGCTGCCGGGCCGGCAGGGAGACGCCAAAGCGGGCCAGGATATAGTCCAGGGTGACTTGCTGGGTGACGAACTGCTGGTGATCATCCTTGGCGCGGACGGCCAGGTCGATCCTGGCCCCCGATTCCCGGGCGAACTTTAAGACCAGGGCATCCTGAGGGGTGAGCATGAGCGTAATATACTCAGGTAGTTCGACAGCCGCTTCCTCACCTTCTCGCGGTTCCGGCGTGGCAGCCGCTTCCGTAACTGCGGGTTGGGTGCTCCATCGTCCAACCCCAAGCACAGCAGCATCCTGGAGCGTCAGTTGCGCAGCCAGCCGCGGACGCTGCTCCACAACGGCCTGGGTCTGCTCCGCCCCGGCCTCACATCTGGGCGGACAGATCGGCGCCTTGCTCTGAGTTTCCGCGTCAAGGTCGATGAACCAGAAGCTCATCAGTACATCCACATGATCGCCAGGCTGGATTCCGTACGATACGCTGGAAAGCTCATCGATCGGAAAGGCCACGGCGACAAACCCAGGTTCGATCAATTTCCCCAACTTGCCCTGCTGCATCAGCTCCGCCGGGCTGATCAAGAGATCGGGTTGGAGTATGGTGCCCTGCGGAATCGGCCCGGCGGCCAGCATTCCCGTTGCTTCGTCCAGAGAACGGAGGGCGTTCACCGGTATCGATTCTTTGGGCATGGCCCGAATCTCGATCCGCCCTTCCACCGGCTCGTCCTCGGGGATGGGTTGAATGGCGACCACCACCTCTTCCCGCTCTACCTCTACCGTTCCCTTGCTGCCGGCTGCCCCCTGGAGCATGATGAACACGATCGCAGCGGTGCCAATCGCCAGGATCAGGCCCAACAAGATCAGGATTCTACCACGACGCATCGGTTCTCCTCCATGTTTTGCTCTGCGCTAGACAGGTCTGGTCGTCCCCCCATCAACCATCGGATCGGCCTGTCTCCGTGTATGATCTCCTCCATGGCCAGCAGTGACCGCCACTCGGGCGGAACCGCGCTACCCTCGGACCGCCTGCGAAAGCATCCAGTCGCTCGCCCTTCCGGCCAGGAACCGATCATCGAGGAATCTCATTTGCCTGAAGCCGCATTGGTGAGCACTAGATTCTATTCTACCAGAAAATTGCGTGAATGGCAATTTTCTCCTCAACCCGAATTGAGCCGGTCACTATGGCCACCGCTTGTACACCGCGGGCAAATAGTATCGCGGTACCCCGCCAATGAACACCGTTTCGTGGACGATGTTGTTGCCTTCATGGTGTTCCGGATAAAAGCCCCAATATGGGCTGTAACGTGGATCGTCAAAGGCCACGTCCACCTGCACATACACATCATAGGCGCCCTCCGTGGGGAAGAACAACTTCTCGTTTGCGAACTTGATCTCCTTCTTCGCCCCCTTCCCCAGACTGTTGACCAGCACCAGATGGTACGGGCGCACGATCGAGCACCCGTTCAGGCAGTACCCCTGATCATGGTCAGAGGGCCCACGGGGAGGTTCCGAGGGCGCAGACTTGACGTACAACTCCACCCAGAAATAGCCGCTGGCGTTCAGGTTGCCTGTGTTGGAGATCGTTACGTAGAACGCCACCGGTTCGCCCGGCTTGGGTTCAGCAGGCTCCATGCGCACCTTCCCCACCACCAGATCAACCAGGGGGACCTCCGGTGGATTCATGACCAGGTGCGTGATGACCGGAGTATACGATGGCACCCCTTCCGGGCTATCGATCACGGCCTGGTTGCTGACGATCCAGTGACTGGGCAACACGTCGTCGAGCTGGACCACCAGGTCAATCGCCCCCTTCTGGCCAGGTCCCAGCGCGCCCAGGTGCCAGACATTGGGCATCACGTCCGGCGGCGGATCGGCCGACACCAGCGAGTAGCTCTGGTTCAGATCAAAGACCTCGGTCAACACCGCCTGGCTGGCCGCGATAAAGCCGGCGTTGGTGTAATACAGAGTGTAGTGGATCAGCGAGCCAGGAGCCACGGTGCTCCCCGGAGAGGGCACCGCCTCCTTGTTGACCTCTACCCGGTACGTCTTGTCCACGACCAGAGTCTCGACGCAATTGCTCGTCCTGGGAGGACCGATATCGCTGTACAGGGTGGCCGTATTCGACAGGACAGTTCCCAACGGAGTCGAGGAATCCACCTGGACCGCATAGCCCACCTGATACGTCTCCCCAGGTCCGACGACGCCGAGGTCCCAGCGGAGCTCTCGTGGGTTGCTGGCGTCCGCCCCGGGCCCAAAGATGGAGCCCGGAATATAGCTGACATGCTCCGGGAGCGCATCGAGGAGGTAGGCCTGCGGAACGCTGACCGCTCCCACCGGGTTGGAGTAGGTCAGGATATAGGTGATGATCTCGCCGGGAGCGACCGGTTCGCCCGGCGGTGGCTCCGAGTCTTTGGCAACGGTGATCGCATACGGGCTAAAGCGGGTCGCCAGCGCAAAGGTATTATTGCCCGGTTCCGGATCGGTCACCCACTCCGCCAGCGCGTCGAGCATGGGAGGGTAGGCGATTTCGATGGTATTGGTGAGATACCGGGTCTCGAGAGGCACGTCGTCATTCACCTTGATCGGGAAGGGAACGCTGCCGCTCGCTCCGGGCGCCAGGTTGCCGACGTCATAGGTATACATATTGGTACCGGCCACCTGATGCCAACCTGACCCTCCTACGTAGCTCGTGTGCGCCGGCAGGGTCTCGGTGAGGACCACATTCTCGGCCGTCCACCCGCCATAGTTGGTGTAGTAGATGGTATATTCCAGGTGGTCGCCCAGAGTCACGGTCATCACCCCACCGGTGTCCTTATACACCGCAACCTCTGGATCCGGAACCTCATAGTAGATCTCCACCCAATCCAGGAGCGGAGACGCATGGGAGACAGTCGTGGTCAGGTGGGCCCGATACTGGAGATAGTGGACCCCGGTCAGTGGCGGATCCAGGTCAATCTGGTTCGTGCCGCTGATGGAAGGAATGGGTGTGGACCACTCGGACCAGATTTGACCGTCGCTGGTGTGGCGGAACTGCATCTCCAGCCCCATGTGAGCAGGATCGTGAATGGTCGTCCCCCAACTCAGCCGCCGAAGGGCCACCCCCGGCCCCAGGTCAATCGGGTCAGAAATGTAATACCCCTCCGGCGAGTAGCGCGCGCCAAAGCCGGTGACAGAACCCACATAGATGGTATCTCGTGGGTATTGGGTGGAATCCACTCCACCCAGGACGTAGAGATGCCCGTGGCCGGAGGCCATGCCATGACGGGCGCGCACGTCCGGGAGTAGACTCCCGGTTTGCCAGGCGCCGATGGTACAGGTCGGAGGCGGCACCCCCAGGCACCAGTCGTACAGGCGAAATGCCGGGTTGCCAGGATCCACCAGAGCCGCTTCCACGGTGTTGGAAATGCCGACGTATGGATTGATGGAATCCACAATCCCCCCAGTGAGGATGATCTCCCCGCTCAGCAAGGTGCCGTCGTGGCCAAAGAGGTGACCCGGCAGATTGCCTTGAGAAAGTTGCCAGGCGCTCAAGCCTCCACCGGGCACAAAGTCGGCAAAATAGACCTTGAAAGTAGAGGTAATGGCGTTCCGACCGCCGATATAGTACAGCGTATCGACCGGCTCCCCCTCATAGACGATGGCCAGACCGTCGTACAGCGGTTCGGGAAGCGAGGAGGTGGCGATGAACGAACCCAATGAACCATCCTCCTGGACCGTCGCATAGTACACCTGATCAAAGACGGTATCACCCGCCCCGCCGATGACATACAGGGCGCCATCATGCTCGACCGCAGCCGCATAGTAGACCGGATTGGGGAGGCTTTGACTGTCCAGTTGCCAGGCCCCGAGCTCTCCCGTCTCATCATTGATGGGCGCATAGTATACCGTGTCGGTGGCACCAAAGTCAGATCCGATTCCTCCGAGCACATACAGGAATGAATTGTCCGCGTCCAATCGGTAGGTCGCGATCGCGGCGGCAGAGCGAGGGTCCGGCAGTGGGTTCTGGGATTGCCAGGGGGAGAGCTGTCCGTCCAGGGACATTTGGGTCATGAATACCTCATCATGGACGGCATACTCCTCGTCAGTGCCACCGACCACATAGATGGCGTCCCCGTGCGCAACCACGGCATGGTCCGTCAGCCGAAGCGGCAACGACCGATTGGCCACCTCCCAGTCCCCGGTCAATCCGATGGGCAGCAACTGCACACTATCGATCCCCTGCTCGGGGATATCCAGCAACCCGGTGTAGATAAAGGTGCCGCTATCGAAATCCACCAGCGTGGTCTCGCCCTTCTGGGTGACGTACGCGTTGGAGGAGAGGACAAAGACAAGCACTCCCAGAAGTCCCAGGGGCACGGCGAGCAGCAGAGACCGGAACATCGGGTTTCTTCTCCTCGGGCAGTTGACAGTCGCTTGCATGGGTTTCAGCTTCCTTCCTGATCGCGCCAGGGGGTACGGCGGAACACTTTTCCTGGCCATTGCCTGGTTTGTGATTTGACCGCGGGAGCATGAGGATGCGGATTCATGCCCGCGGCCGGTTGGCCCAGGTCCTGAGCGAGGGGGGGAACGCCCGCCCTCGCTCAGGATCATCGAGAAAGGGCTATTTGGGCATCCGGAACGAAGGGATGACGACGCCGGTGTCCAGGCACCCATCGTCGCCGCTCGGTTCGATCATCCGCACGAACGTCCCTCGGATGCACGGTTTGTCTTCCTCCCGACAAGGAGCGCACGACCCACTCGGATTTTCCACATAATGGCTCTTTGAGCTATAGGCGCAGGTCATCTGAAAGGCGCCAAAGCCCACGATTCGGTACACGGCGTTGTCCCCCGTTCCCGAAACCTGATCGTAGATCGGGACGATGACGGTGTGGGAAGAACCCATCCTCTGTTCCAGCTCATCCAGGACCGGCTGGAAGCTGACGCCGCTGCTGCCGTGCACCCAATCATTCACCCGCCACGCACCGCTGCGTGAGGTGTCCAGGATGTTTGCCGCCAGATTGGTCGTGTTCGAGTTCTGCTGCGGCGGCTCGGTTCCCCGCACCACACCGTTCCCGTCCTTCCAGTACAGCCAGCCGAATTGACCGGGCGCCTCCTTGGTCTTGTCCCACATGGTGTAGGTTGTCCCAGGTTGAGGAACGCCACCGCCTCCAAAGATACTCTGAGCGATCCCTACCGGGAACAGACTATCCCCATTGCAGGGACCGCGCAGCACCCAGGCGCGGGCGGAGGTAGCCGCCTCCATCGTCGAGAAACCAAGCAGGTGGGCAAAATAGGTCGTAAAGGGCAGCTTGCCAATGACCTCAACCCCTCTGGCCTGGGGATTGATGAAATCCGGGCTGGGCCGCACCTGTTCGAGCCGATTCCCGTTCTTGTCAATGAACCACGCCTGGAGGATGCCGGGTTCGCTCACCGGCAGGCCGTTCTCTTGCGCATAGCGCCTGATCTGATAGGACACGTGGATATGTTTCACGCTGTCCGGGTTACTCGCCACCATCCGGTCGGCCAGTTTCCGCGCCCCGGCCAGGGCAGCCGCGTCCACCGCATTTTGCACCATCCGGCGGTGGGCATAGGCATTGCCCACATCCACGACGATCGCCACCAGCGCCAAAAGCATCATGATGGCAAACGCAATGATTACAATTGACTGACCACTTTCTTTTTCTCGATGAGACATCGTTCACCTCCTCTTCTGTCCATACGAGTCCGAGTCAGGCCTGCCCATTGGGGCCGGCCCTCCTCAATCCAGCCGCATCCGCGATGTGGCATTCAGCGTAATCGGCGGTAACAGCACGAAAGATCCCTCCCTCAACCCATACGGGATTCGGATCGTCGGCGTATTCATCGGATACACGATCTGGACCGAGACCTGGGTGCCTGAGAGCCGACTGGCCGGCGGTTGGGGCAGGATGATGATCGTCGCCTGGCGCCAGTCCAGCATCGGCATCGAACTGGTGACCACATAGGTGATCTCCGCATCCACATTGGCAAAGCGGTGCGGATCCTGGGGGCTGGTCGGATAGGTGATCATGTGCCGCGTTCCCATGCGCGCCGCGCTGGTGATGCTCACATAACAAAAGCCGACCCAGGCCAGGGCGATAATCCCCACCAGCAGGGCGACCAACAACGTCATCGAAAGCGCAAATTCGGTCATCGCCTGGCCTTCCTGGCCAACCATCCGGCTGTCGCGCTGCCTCAAGACAAGAATTCGCATCTACTCTCTACTCCCCGGCCGTTCACCGGATCGGCATCTCCGTAGCCGCCGTCATCCATACACTATCGAACAAGCCCATCCGTCCAAAGAAAGGAAGGATAAGGCCTTGCATCGGATTGATCAACTGATAATGGACCGTCACGATAATCGGATCCAACGGGTCGGTGCCCTCCGGCGTCTGGGGCGGGTCGATCTGAAAGTACGCCGGATCGGTCAGCAACCCGGCGGCTGTTGCTTCGGTGCGCGTGACCGATTCATATTGCGCATACTCGGATGTCCCCGGACTCATGGTCGGATGGAGAGAGGCATACACTGCCCCTTCTCGCGCTGCATTCAGCAAGGCAATGTAGGAGTGAAACAGCAATGCTCCCTCAAACAGGACCAGCACGATCCCCAGCAGGAACACCAGACCCACCGACATTTCCAGCAGGCTCTGCCCCTCCTCCCAAAGCGGATGCTCACGCCAGGGCCTCTTCCCACCAGGTAGGGCTGTTGCATTCTCTGACATTGTAGGGGCGAGGCATTCCCAGTGGCCGCCTACCGTTTGAATCGCCGCGGATGGGCCAGAACCACCTGCCCTTATACGCCGTTCCCCGGAATGCCTCGCCCCAGGCCCGACCTTCCAACGGCCCTGCCCACCACGAGCCACGGCTGGACATCCTGGGAGGCTACGGGCCATCCCGCTCAACCTCTGCGCCAGGCAAGGGCGCAATTCCTGCTCCGACATTCCAAATCGCTTCGCCGTCCACCTTCTGTCTGCCATCGGTTTCTAGTATACGGTGAATTTACCCGGTTGACAATAGCCTCTTGGTACTAGCGCAAAAAGGGGAAGAGCCCCACCTGAGGGGTGAGGCTCTTCCGTTCGTTGACAGGGTCGCTGTCGCTCGGTCGTTAGATGGCGTTGACGATGGTGCTAAAGACGTTGCCCACGGCCGGACCGACCAGGAGCAGAATGGCAATGACCACAATCGCCACCAGAACAAGAATCAACGCATATTCAACGAGCCCCTGTCCTTCCTCGCGCGGTAGAAACAGCATTTCGGTACACCTCCTTTCTTTAATAATTCTCGGGGTATCAACGTACAGATATCTCCAGGATGCTTCTATTATAACTGATCTAGTTCTAATTTTCAATAGTACAGAAGTACTATTCTATTGGAATTTCAATCCGAACCCGGGTCCCACGCCCAATGCGGCTGTCCAACTGGACGCGGCCGCCCAGCATTTCGGCCCGTTCCTGGATGGTGTGCAGCCCCAACCCCTTCCGCTGTTGGATCGCCTTCTGCACCTCTTCCACATCAAAGCCGCTACCGTCATCTTCGACGCTGACCACGACCATTGTATCCTGAAAATCGAGGGTCACCTGGGCATGGCTGGCATGGGCATGAATGCGCACATTGTTCAGCAATTCCTGGATCATGCGAAAGATGGTCACCTCGGTGTAGGAAGGAAGCCGGCTCTCACGCCCCATGATCGTCAAACTGGTGGAAAGTCGCGTCTTTTCCTCAAAATCCTGGACGTACTGCTTCAGCGTCGGCATGAGGCCCAGGTCATCGAGCATCATCGGGCGCAACATCAGGATAAACTCGCGGATCTTCTGGAAGGTGGCATTCACCGAGTTCTTGAGATTGCCCAGTTCAACGCGGGCCTGGACCGGATCGGTGTCAAAGAGCCGCTCGCAGATCTCGGCCTGCAGGATCAGATTGGTGAGCGATTGCGCCGGCCCGTCATGGATCTGCCGCGCCAGCCGCTGGCGTTCATTCTCCTGGGCTTCGATGACGCGCACCACGTCGCTATGCACCGCCGGATGGGCGCGGTTCACGTCTCGAACAAGGTCAGAGGGCGCGATCTGGCTCAGGATGTCAATCAGCCGCGCCAGGTATTGGCTCTGCTGCTCCAGGCTTTGCTGGCGATTCTGCAGTTGCTCCAGTTGCCCGCGCATCATGAACAGGCGCATCTGGATCTCGTGGGCGGCGAGATAGATCTCGCGGATATCGTTGCGGGGGTAGGTGTCGAGGTTCATCTCCATCTGGCGCACCCGGTTGCCCATCTGCGAGTTGCGCTGGGTCAGCTTCTCCACCTCGGTGGCGCTTTGTCGGATGAGGACATCGATCTCTTTGAGTTCCTTCTGAAGCTGCTCATAGTCGCTCTGGCTCTCCTGAATCAGAGCGGTGAGCAGTTCCATGCCGGTCTGAGCCTGTTCTTCCGCCATCCACCTCACCTCATTCGAGACATTCATGATTTCAGAACCTTCTGGTTCAGGATCCGAGGCAAGAGATGAATCCCTCTCGACAGGACGATCTGTCATTCCCTCAGCCAATATCCTGGAGACGGATCCAACCCCGGCGCAGCGCATAGATGGCCGCCTGGGTGCGATCGTTCACCGCCAGCTTGCGCAGGATGCTGGTCATGTGGTTCTTGACCGTCTGGCGACTGATGCCCAGCTCGTACGCAATTTCCTTGTTGCTCTTGCCCTGGGCGATAAAGAGCAGGATCTCCATCTCGCGCGGAGACAACGGCAACAACAGCCCGCCCAGATCCCCGTCTGCGTTCGGCGAGATCCGCTCAAATTGCTCGAGAAGCCACTGGCCCACCTGAGGCTTTTCCAGCACCCGATCTTCGACCACATAACACCCCTGGTGTACCAATCGGATCGCCTCGATCAACCGTCGTGGGCTGACATCCTTGGGAAAGTAGGCCGAGGCGCCGGCCTGGATCGAATGGAACACCTGTTGATCATCATGATAGGCGGTCAACATGATGATGTTGATCTCCAGCAGGGTGTCTTTCAGGGCGCGGGCCACCTGGAGGCCGTTCATGCCCGGTAGGTTAATATCCAGCAGCATCACATCGGGGACCATCTCCTTGGCCAGACGCAGGGCTTCCAGGCCATCGTCCACCTCGGCGATCACTTCCAGGTCATCTTCGCTCTCCAGTACTCGACGCAAGCCCTGGCGGAAAACAGGATGATCGTCCACCAACATGACCGTGATTCTGTGCATAGGCTTTACCCCCGCCCTGCCTTCTCGGCTTTCAGCGAGAACCTGCCGAGACTCGTCCGATGCACCGCTGACAGCTATTAGTATAGCACAGAATTCATTTGATTACAACTCGAGTGCTATCCTCTTCATAGAGCTGTGCATTCTCCATCCACGTCGTAGCGGCGAGGCATTCCCGCTGATCACCTGCCGCTTGAATCGCCGCCATTGGCCAGAACTCCCTGGCCTCATGCGCTGTTGCCGGGAATGCCGCTCCTCGCATCCAGGAGTCGAGGCTTTAGCCGGTCCACCGCCTGAAGGCTCCACTCCACCTCCCTTCGAAACAGACCGCTCCCCGCATCCGGGAGTCGAGGCTTCAGCCGGACAACCCGCCGAAAGGCTCCTCGATAATAGACCGCGATTGAAATCGCCCCTCAAGAACCTTCGGCTGGCCGTCGGCCTGCGCCGACGGAACGCGTCCCCGCCGGGGGACGTTCGGCCGCCGGCCTGACAGGCGCGGCTTCAGCCGCCGGCTATTTTCATGCGACAACCCTGGAGTGAACCGTCAGGCGGTCACGGAACGATACTCGTAAGGCGGTACACGCACATATTCTCATGTCCCTGCTGCCGCGTCCAGGCATGGTCGGTGCAATAGACCACCTGGAGCCTGGGATCCGTCGAAAGCCGGCGATAGGTGGTCGAAAAGTCAGGGAAAAAGACGAGATACCTGGCCCCCCGCTCGGCGATCCAGTTCATCAGCCTCTCTGCATCGGTCATGAACGGGATCACCTCCGGACTGATCAATCCGGCCAGGTCCAGAAGCGGGCGATCGGCAAAATATCCGATGGCGCCAATGTCATGCACCGCGATCCAGTCTCCGGGGTCTGTATGCTCATTCAGCCATTCGGCAACGGCCACCATCTCCCCCTCAATAAAGCCCACTTCATCGCGGTAGGCGATCGCCCCCCGTCCCCAGAACCACCCCACCAGCAGGATCAGGGCCGCAAGCACGCTTCGACTGAGCACGCGCTGCCACGGCTGAGAAGAGCGTGGGCGCAGCAACTCGGCCGTGCCCCAGGAACCGTAGAGGAGGAGCAGCGGGATGGTGGGCATGACATAGCGGCCATGCTGGTACGCGACCGGCAAACGCAGGGTGTAGACGACGAGCAGCGCCGCCCACCATCCCAGCGGCAAGAGCGCCGGCACGATTTCCAAGCGCTTGGGCTCACCATGAGCAGCGTTCCGATGAGAAAGGATGTGGCGCAGCAGCCGATAGAGCCCATAGCCCAGGCCGGGCAGGAGCAGCACCTGAGCGCCGACCAAGGTGGGGCTCAGTACCTGCCAGAAACGGACCGGCAGCGCAAGGGAGATCTGATATTCGGTCTGTTTCGCATAGAAGGTCGTGGGAAAGACCGCTCCCGCCGTCCTCAGGTTAAAGGCCACATAGGGCCCCGCAATCAGCCCAAAGGCCGCCAGCAACGCCCCGGCCGCCAGGAAGCGCGTCCTGGTCATCTTGCGGCCGGTAGGACCTGGAACCACCAGAAATGCGACGGCCACCAACGCCGCCAATCCCAGTCCTTCCGGTCGGGTGACCACCAGCAGCCCGCCCAGCAAGCCGATGCCGACGGCGCTGACCATCGTCCGCTCCGTCTGGAGACTGACCGGTCCGGTAGCGGCGGACGGCCCGGCCGCGTAGCCCCAGAAATAATCCAGGAGCGCCAGCGACAGCGCGGTAAAGAGCATCGTTTCCATGCCCGACGCCGCAGCCCAGACCAGGTGCCACTCCGTGGCAACCAGGAGCCCGGTCCACAGGGCGGCCTGGGGGCGCCGGGGAGCCAGACGCAGAAAGAGGCGGCGGGTGAGCCAGGCGCTGGCGGCCAACGCCAGCCCGCCCAATAGGTAGGCCCATAAGCGGTAGTCCAGACCGACCAGGTAGGCCAGGGAAAGAAGGAAACTCCACGCTGGCGAGGTGGACCCGGCGCTAGGCTGACCGGGCCGATAGGCAAGCTGTCCGGTCTGGGCCAGATTGCGGGCGTAGGTCTGGTGGATCCAGGCGTCGTCCAGCGGAAAGCCGAGATGGCCGCCGAGATAGGAGTAGAGCGGGTAGAGACCCGTGCTCAACAGGGCCACCATCCCCATCACCAGCCACTGATGCGTCCAACCCTTCTCAGCCTGTTTCACTGGGCCCTCCGTGCAGTGCCCCTGTCAGGGCTCCCGGACCTCATACACTTGCCAACGCTGATCTTGGCGACTCACCGTGCACCGCAGCACCAGCCGCGAATGCCCGGCCCGCCCTTCGTACAGGGCATCGGTCGTGCGGGGACGTTTGGCATCCAGGACCAGATAGCGCGCGCTGTATCGGTCTGCCACCGCCAGGATGACCTCCAGCGGCTCGTTCGGCACGGCAACCGCCGGATGACCGGTGTGCCAGCTAAAACCCGGCGCGTCGCCGACCATCACCACCGCGCCGGTTGCCCCCTGCCCCGCCAGCCAATCCCCAATCTCCGCATAGCCGCGGTCCCGCTCGTTCCACTCCCCGGTCAGCACTCCCGCCCGCGCCAGCGCCAGGAGCGTCACCAGCGCCGCCAACCCCACGAACCCGACGGCAAACACCGTCCATGCCGTCTTTGTCTGCCATCCCCGGAACCGCCGCGCCGCCGCCTGGAGCGCCGCCTCCAATCCCGGTCCCGCTGCCGCAAAAAAGAAGGGCAGCAGCGCCCCGCCCGAATGGTAGAGTCCGCCTCGCATCCCTGGAAACGTGAAGGCGATGGTCATCGCCCCAAACAAGAGCGGCAGATAGAGAAGGAAGGGCCACAGCCGGCGGTCCCGGCGCAGCCGCCACAGCCCCAGGGCAGCGAACGGCAGCAGAAAGACGAGCAGGTTCTCCACCCACAGGCGCTGCAGGTTGATCCACAGCGCCTCCGCCTTGGACCGCAGGACCGGCTCCCAGCCCCAGCTCAGGTAGGTGGACCATGTCAGGCGCCGGCCATAGGCGAACATGTCGTCATACGACGTCAGGAAGAGCGTGGACATCCCGGACCCAGGCAGCGGCGTGCCAAAGGTCCGCCAGTTGCGGAGGAACCACGGGCCCATCACCGCCAGATAGCCGGCCACGGTCATCGCCAGGCTGACCGCTCGAGTCCACCAGCCTCCGCCCCACCGGCTGCCAGACCGGGGACGCTGAGCCACTGCCGCCAGCAGGACCACCCCGGCCAACAGCATCCCATCGGCCCGTGCTAGATGGGCCAGCCCGGCGGCCAGCCCGGCTGCCCCGAACCACCGCGCCCGACCGCTGCGCAGACCTCGACCCGTGGCCCACAGGCAGGCGCTGCCGACCACCGCAAACGGGGCAAAGGTGTCGGGCAGGACCAGGACGTGGGCATAGAAGCCGGGGAAAACCGCCAGCCCTCCCGCCAGCAGCGCATGCTTTCGCTTGCCGGTCAGGTCCCAGGCCACCCCATAGGCGATGACCGGCAGCACAGCAGCCAGCACGAGGAACGGCGCCTGGAGGGCGCGGAAGGAATCGCCGCCCAGGGCCAGCCCCAGCCAGCCCAGCATGGCGGCCAGCGGCATCCAGTACTCGTAGCCGGGGTGGGGGACGCGCTCGGGCGGGCTGAGGTAGTTCCAGACAAACGGCTCGCTGAACCCCTGACCGCCATATAGTTGTCGCGCCCCGACGGCATAGTAATAGGCATCGGTATAGCCGGGCTGGCCCAGCGGCCAGGCCGTGAGCAGACGAACCACAAGGGACAGGATCAGCACAGCCAGTGGCCATGCCAGGTGTTTGAGATCAGGGCGAAGGGGAGGCGGCCACTTCACGGGGTCTCTCCCTGGATGGCATAGATCTCGGCGTCGTCGGTGGCAACAAGCGGCAGAAAACGCGGATCCGGCCGATCGTGCAGGATGCGAGGATACTGTCCGAAGGTCTGGGTGATGACCAGGTACCGGGCGCCATACCGTTGCGCGGCCTGCCATGCGGCCTCAGGCGATTCATTGCCCGGCAGAACGATACACGGATGGCCGCTGGCGTAATGCAGGGTGTAGGGCTGTGTGGTCATCACCACGTCGCCCGGAGCGGCATGATCGGCCAGCCACCGGGCTATCGCTTCATACTGCTCCTTTTCCGCCCGATGGCGAGCTGCGACCGTGGGCAAGGCCAGGGCCGCCTGCGCCCCGCTCAGCACCGCCAACCCCACCACCAGTGCCGTCCGGGTCGGGCCGATCAAGCGCGGATCGCGGCTCTTCCCGAACCGCTCAGCAGCCACCTGTACCGCATAAACCGCACTCAAGGCCCAAAAGGGAGTCACCGCTCCCAAGGAATGGTAGAACGTCCCGGACATCGAGGATACAGGAAAGGCAAGCGCCATCACCAGGTACAGGAGCAGGCTGTAGACCAGAGAAGGGAAGAAGGCCGGCTCCCGGCGGAGCCACCACAAGCCCGGTAGAGCCAGCACCCCCCACGGGAACGTGCTGACCAGAAACACCTTCCCGTTGTGGAGAAGAGCCTGGCCCCGCTGGGCCAGGCTCTCGACCCAGCCCTGAGCCATCCAGCTCCGCCAGGTCGGGTGGGTGAGATAGTTAAAGGTGTCCAGATAGTCGGTTAACCATGCCTGGTGGAGCACCGAGCTGGGGAGCGGCGTGCCAAAAGCCAGGTAATTCCGCACCAACCACGGGATGACGACCAGGAAAAAGCCTGCTCCCATATCCACCATGCCGACCAGACCGGGTCTGCGTCTGCCTTGGCCGACCTCCGGCGAGCTTTCCCCAGGCCGACCGTTCCAGGCCGGCCGGGGTCCAAGCCACCAAGCCAGCGGTACGGCCAGAAGGAATAGCAGGCCGTCGGCGCGGGTCAGGTAGGCAAGGCCGATCAGCAGGCCGATGCTCAAAAACCCCCCTCCTGTCCCGGATTTCCGCCCGGCGGCGGCCAGCACCCCAGCCCCCAGCAGGGCAAAGGGCGCGCTGCTATCCGCGCTGGCCGCCTGGTAACTCAAGGTCGCGTTCGCCGCGACCAGGAGGGCCGCGCCCAGCGCAACCTGGCGGCTGCCCGCTCTTGCCGGAAGAGCCCACCGGCCCACCCAATAGGTCAGCGGCACCAGCAGGGCGCCCATGATCCACCCCGGCATCTGACCGGCGCGCAAGGGGCTCTGGGATGCTCCCCCCAGCAACCGCTGGATCGCGAGAGCGACCGCCATCAACCCGGTGGTCAGCGGCATCCAGTGCTCGTGGCTGGGATGGGTGACCCCCTCAAACGGGACCTGATAGCTCCATAGAGCATCTATTTCCAGGCCGCGTCCGGCCACCAGGTTTTGGGCCGTGGTCAGGTAGAACGCGGGATCATCCAGGGGAGGAAAGACCACCACCTGGACGTACAGCCAGCGGAGAGCCAGGGCAAGGAAGAAGATCAAGAGGACGGACCAGGTCAGGATAGAGCCATCTTCAGACCTAGCACGGGACAACAACTGGGGTCTTGTCTTCTGCATCTCTGGCCATCTTTTCCACGAAACCGGCTTCCCGAAGACGAACTTGCTCCAGTGCAAGTATAGCAGAAATGGCCCATGTTGCCAATAGTTCGATTGTACCGTCAAGGGATTTGGTAAACCTCATAGGTTGCAGCGATGTCTTTGATTTTCTGGCATTTTTCGAGAATCGTAGCCAGAAAATCGAGATCGGTTGCGGTGATCGGGTAATACGATTCGGTCGGGAGCACGGGTCTGAACAAGCGACCGAGCGTCGGAGGAGGGATAGACGGCTGTTGCAGGAACTCCAAGCCCGTTTTATGGAAAAGAAGATGCGTAAAACCTCCCGCCTGCAACGCCGCCACCGCCCTATCGGCGTCCCCATAGCGCACGCGGAGCTGAGCCAGGTTGTCGAGTGTGACATCGGCCTGCGCCGGACGGTCACAGTAGTAGCCTCGGGGTTCCCACAGAAAGAAGAGTCGGACATGGTCAGGCAATTGTTCATTTACATAGCTCATCGCGTCCCAAAAAGCGCCCAGTCGCCGCGCCAGGTAGTTCTGGCGCGGCTCCAAACCCAGCAACGCCGGCAACGGTCGAGATCCCAGGAACGCCCATGCTTCAGTCGCCAGCGTCAGCACCAGCACCATGACCACGATCCCCCTGACGACCCGGGACAGGCGCAACCCCGCTCGATCCCAGAGAGACAGGTGATCCAGGACAAAGGCAGCCACCAGACAGAGCAATGGAAAAGCGGGCAACAACAGGCGCGTCTCGGCCAGATACACATACCGCCCGATCAGGAGAGCAAACAGGACCCATTGTCCGCCGATCAGGATCAGCGCATAGCGGACCGCCTTGGGCAATCCCCGGAATAGAACCACCCACGGCGCGAGGCACAGCAGCAGTGGGCCGGTCGTCGCGTCAAAGGCAGCGGTGCGGCTGACCCCGGTGACGGTCATGGTCCAGGGCAGCGCCAGATAGTCCAGCAAGTTGCGGCTGTAGCCGTGGCCGGGCCAGAGGAGCCATGCCGCCCGTGTCTCGTTCCATCCCACCCCGCCCCACAGGAACGGATAGACCGGATTGCCGGTCACGATCCAGTTCTTGACCAGCCATGGGAGGACGGGGAGGGCAGCGATCATTCCCATCTTGGTCGCCTGGCTCACGACCCAACCCACAGGCCGCTTCTGGTCCCGTGCGCCATGGTACACAACCAGCAGAGCCAAAAGGCCCAGCCATGTTACCGCCGTGTACTTGGTGGCCATAGCCAGCCCCAGGAACAGGGCTGCCAGCGTCAGCCAACGCGCATTTTGCGATTCGGTCCATTTCAGGAAGGCATAGGCGCTGCCCAGGACAAAGGCGGTCAGGCCGACATCCACATAGGCGACCCCGGCCAGTTCGCCGGCAAAGGGCACCGAGGCCCACAGAGCGACAGCCCACCCCCCAACCTCAGGGTTCCCGTTCCGTCGAACCAGGGCGTACAGCAATATCGCCGTCAACGGCCAAAAGACCCAATGGAGCAGTTGGGCCAACAGATCCCCCTGGAGCAGCAATCCCCAGGTAAAGAGCATCTCCACCTGGGCGGGCGAATTCAGATAAAAGTTCTCCGGGACAGCGATCAGGCGATGGGCCTCCACATGGAGGCGAGGACCTTGCAGATGGTAAACCAATGCATCCCAGGCGGTCGGGGGCAAGAGGGCAGCGCCCAGGGATAGCAGGCCCACCAGGCCGGCGTAAAGCCAGAGCCAGCGAATTCGGTTCCCTGGCATCGGATGCAGCCGAGGGCGCAACCCTCGCACCAGAGTACGGACCTCTGGTCCACCGGCAACTCCGAGGACCCCGAGAAGAAGATAGGCGACAGCGGGATAGAGTCCACCCACGGCCCCCAGTCCAAACACGACACTGCCCAGCAGGCCCAGGCCCAGCGTGGCCCCCAGAGCCCATCGTTCCAGATCGGACTCGAACGGAATGCCTAACCACCTGCCGAGACGGCCGCCCCAGGCGGCCGCCATGACGACGGTCGCCGTCAGCAAACCAAGAGCAGCCAGCCTGCTCCCGATCGCGAGAGCCATGGCAGAAAAGTTAAAGGAAATAGTCGGCGAAACCAGGGCAGACTCGCCGGCAAAAGGCTTATGCACCACATAATACGCAGGAAGGACCGCCACCAGCCACAGCAGAACCCCGCTGACCGTCAGCCCCCATGGAATGGGAGCACGTTGGGTCAGGTTATCTTGCTTCATGGGTCCGACCATAAATCACCGCCAGGTCGTCCCGGTACACCGCTTCCCAGCCCTCGGCCTCGGCCAGCGCCATGTCCAGCAAACCGGTGCGCTCGGTCAGCACAAAGCCGACCCGGTACCGGTCCAGCACCTGCTGCCAGCCCGGCCGCAGCCAGTGCACCCGCGTATAATCGTCCAACACCGAACCATTCAGCGCGTACAGGTCGGTCCGCCCATCAATAAAGACCGGCATATCGGGATACAGGCTCCAGATCAAATAACCGCCCCAATTGTAACTATTGAACATCGCTCCCGGCAGATCGTGGCTGCGCAGGTACTCCACCGCGCCCAACGGCAGCCCCCGGCCCCACACCGCCGGGTCGCGCAGACGGACCAGCTCCAGACCGACCTTGATCCCCGCCGCCGCGATCACCAGCCCCAGCAGGACCCCGTTCGCCACAACTTGCCGCCGCGAGGGACGCTCTGACCGAGGGCGGCCCAGCACCGTCAGCCACGACAGCCGCGGCGTGGTCGTCGCCAGGTCGTCCAGAGCGGCCACGGCGTGGCGGGTGAGGACCGGCGGGGCCACCAGGGCGAAAAGGGCCGTGTTCCGCACCGCCAGAAACCCCATGTAGCCAAACACCACCACCAGACTCAACTCGGTCCAATCAGCGCGCTGGCGCGAGAGGGCCATCGCTGCCATGGTCCATAACAGCAGCCACAGGAAGGGGTGAAACTGCAAACGGTGAAAGTCCGGGGCAGCCCATTCCTGGATAAACTCCTGGAGCGGGCCGATGCGCACCGTTTGAAAGGCATAGGGCACCATCTTGACCGTGTGGGGGTTGAGGAGCACGACCGGCAGACAGGCCAGGGCGACCAGAAGGAGCGGCCCGAGCCTCGCCGCTGGCGCACGCTCGGTCTGACACCCGGGTTTGGCGCCTATCGGGACCACAGGTGCAGTCAGCCGGTTGAGCGTCTCACCCACCAGATAGCAACCCATCAGGATAAACGCCACGACAAAGCCGCCATGGCAATTGACCCACACCAGCACCAGAGCCGGAAGCGCCCACAGCCAGCGAGGGTTGCCGCTGCGCTTGTAGCGATCGAGGAGGAACGCGACGCCGGCTGCCAGCAGAAAGGACACCATCTGCGGCCGGACGCTCCAGATGACCGACGAGACGACCGCTGCCAACAGGACGGCAAAGGCAGCCACAAAAGGTCGGCCCGCGCACTGACGATGGACCAGCCAGAAGGAAGCCGTCACCAGCCCCGCCAACAGCAGAGCCAGCCCGCCCAGGCCCAATACCCGGTACACGGGCCAGAGAAGGACCTGCACCAGCCAGCCGTGGTCAATCCACGGCCGGCCGCCAACGGTGTGGGAAAAGGGATCGGTGCGCAGGATGCGGCCCGTATCCCACATCAGTTGGCCGCTCTTCAGGTGCCACCAGGTATCGGTATCCGCCGGCGGACGGACGGCCAAGGCCAAGATCGCGGCCCACAAGACCAGTTCGACCAACCGCTGCATCGAAAGACCGGCCCTGGCCCGTCCGACCGCGTGGCTCATCATGGCTCGGTGCGATGGCGGGGGGGCTGGTGGTTCCCCAGGCGGTCCCAACCCAGCCGTCCGACCGTCTGCAGGGCTTTCAGGATCTCGGCTTTGGAGATTTTGGACGCGCCCCGCTGTCGGTTCTCAAAGACAATGGGGACCTCGCCAATGCGCCATCCCTGCTGTTGACAATGGTACAGCATCTCGATCAGAAACGAGTACCCATCGGACCGGATCTCATCCAGAGCGATGCTCTCCAGCACCGCCCGGCGGTAGCCCCGGAAACCGGCCGTGGCATCGCCGGCGGGCAGGCTCAGCACGGCGCGGGCAAAGAGATTGGCCCCGCGGCTGAGGACGCGGCGAGGTACCGTGCAATACAGCGTCCCGCCTCCCGGCACGTAGCGGGAGCCGATCACCACATCGAAGCGGTCCAGAGCCGCCAGCAGATCAGGCAGATAGCGCGGAGAATGCGATAGATCGGCATCCATGGTCACAATGTGGGCCGCCCCATCGGCCAGCGCTGCTTTCATCCCGGCGATGTGAGCCGTCCCCAGACCGAGTTTGCCCGGACGGTGGATGACCCGGATGCCCGGATGATCCTTCGCCAACTCGTCCGCCAGTTGGCCGGTACCGTCTGGGGAGTTGTCGTCCACAATAATGACCCGCGAGCCCAGCTCCAGCGCCAGAAGCTCCCGGATCAACAGGCCGATATTTTCCCGCTCATTATAGGTGGGGATAATGATCGCATGAGTATCCAAGATGAACTCTCCAGCCACGCGATGGCCCTCATTGTAACTCGAATTCGGTCAGCGCGCAAGCCATCAGGTTGGGGCTGTAGGGCAGGTCCGGCGCCCGGTGGGGGTGGAGGCTTTAGCCGGACCGGAATCGTACAGAACCCGGCTAAAGCCTCCACTCCTCGGCGGCAGGGTCCAGCACCCGGTGGGAGTCGAGGCTTTAGCCGGAACGGAACCGTACAGAACCCGGCTAAAGCTTCCACTCCTGGGCCAAGTCCGCCACCCGATGGGAGTCGAGGCTTTAGCCGGAGTGGAATCGCCTAGAACCCGCGCTGTCGGGTGCCTCTCCGTTAACGGTAGAAAACTGGACAGGTCCGACCAAAGCAGGTATAATCGAGCGCACGCCCCCGCAGCGGGGACCGATCATTCAAGAATGAGGATCTCGTGTCTCGATCGATCCATCCCTCGTCCAGCAACCTGTCGGCCGGCGAGGCATCTGTCCCTGCCCGGCGAATCCCTTCTACCTTCCGCGCCCTGCGCCATCGCAATTTCCGCCTGTTCTTCTTTGGCCAGATGATCTCCCTGGTCGGGACCTGGATGCAGCATATTGCCCTCCAATGGCTGGTCTACCGTCTGACCGGCTCGGCAACCATGCTGGGGGTGATCAATCTGATCTCGGCGCTGCCGCTCATCCCCCTTTCGCTGTGGGGCGGTTCCCTGGCCGATCGCTTCCCCCGACGAACCATCGTCGTCATCACCCAATCGGTCATGATGCTCCAGGCATTTCTCCTGGCCGTCCTGACCTGGACCGGGGTCGTGCAGGTCTGGCACGTCCTGTTGCTGGCCCTGTTGCACGCCTCGGCCAACGCGCTGGACATTCCCGCCCGCCAGGCGTTCCTGATCGAGATGGTCGAGGGCAAAGAGGACCTGACCAACGCCATTGGTCTCAATTCCGCCCTGTTCAACGGCGCGCGGGCTGTCGGTCCGGCCCTGGCCGGTGCCGCCGTAGCCACCACCGGCGAAGCCGGCGCCTTTTTCATCAACGGGTTGTCATTCCTGGCCGTGATTAGCAGCCTGCTGATGATGCGCCTGGCGCAGCAGCCTCTCCCCTCCAGCCGGGCAGCGATCGCCTCTCATCTGCGGGAAGCAGTGGGCTATGTGTGGAGCCAGCAGATCATTATGGTCCTCATCAGCCTGGTGGCCGTCTCGGCGTTCCTCTCCATGCCCTACTCCACCCTGATGCCGGTGTTTGCCAAAGAGGTGTTGAACGAGAGCGCTCAGCCTCTGCTCGATTACGCCTGCCGTCAGGCCAGCGCCCTGGGCACTTCCTGCCAGTCGCCCGAGGCCCTGACCTATGGTCTGTTGATGGCCGCCACCGGGCTGGGAGCCGTGACCGGGGCGCTGGTCGTCGCTTCGCTCCCTGCTACCGCGCGGCGCGGCCGACTCCTGACCTTCGGGAACCTGGGGTTTCCCGCCCTGGTCATCGGCCTGTCGCTCTCGCGTTCCTTTTTCCTCTCCTTGGGTCTGCTGGTGGGGATCGGGTTTAGCTTTGTCACGCAAAACGCCCTGGCCAACACCCTCATCCAAATCCTCGTCCCCGACCGGTTACGCGGCCGGGTGATGAGTTTCTACTCCATGTCCTTTCAGGGCATGATGCGTCTGGGAGGCATGCAGGCCGGATTGATGGGGGATGCTCTCGGCGCGCCGCTGGCAGTCGGCATCGGCGCGGCGGTCTGTCTGGTCTATGGCCTCATCGTCGCCTGGCGCTATCCTCGCCTGCGGCAGATGACCTGACCGCTCACGCCAGATCGAATCCCTCCGGCGCTTCGGCCAGGAACATCCCCATCTGTTGCTGATTGCTGCCCAACGTCAGTTGCTGCACCTGGAGTTCGGCGTTGTTCAGTATCTCCTGACAGCGTTGGGCCAGACTCACTCCCCGCTCATACAACGATATGGCTTCTTCCAGGGTCAGGCCCCCCTCCTCCAGGCGCTGGACGGTGGCTTCCAGCTCGCGGAGCGCCTCTTCAAAGGTCATCGTGTCTGGCTCGTTCATTTCTTTCCCCTTTCTGGCGATGGACCATCCGGGTTCCCGCCCCGGTCAAGAGCGGCCATTATCTCTCGCTGTCCATCCGGACCACCGCCCCAAACTCCCCGTCTGCCACCCGGATGCCGATCCGGTCCCCCTCGCCGACCTGGTCCACATGGGACACGATCTGTCGGGTATCGGTGCGGCGGACAATGGCATACCCCCGCTCCAGAATGGCCAACGGATTCAGCGCCGCCAGGCGTTCCTGGTACCCGACCAGCGTCGAGCGAGCCAGGCTCATCCGGTGGCCGAGGGCGCGGCTCGCCCGTCGGCTGAAATCGTCCACCTGCTGGCGATAGATCTGGATCCGGTTGAGGGGGGAGAGACGGCGCAGCGCCCCTTGCTGTTGGGAGAGCGATTGGCGGGCCTGCTTCAAGCGATGGGCCAGGAGTTGATCTAACTGACGGCGCCGGGTCGCAATCTGGGTCCGCAGGGCAGCCTGATCCGGGACCGCCTGTTCCGCCGCCGCCGAGGGGGTCGGCGCCCGGAGGTCGGCCACCATGTCGGCAATCGTAAAATCGGTCTCGTGGCCCACCCCGCAGACCACCGGATGCCGGCAGGCAGCGATGGCTCTCGCCACCCGCTCATCATTAAAGGCCCACAGTTCCTCGAGTGAGCCTCCTCCGCGCACCAGCAAGATCACATCGACATCGTCCAGCGAATCCACCGCCTGCAACGCGGCCACAATCTGGGCTGGCGCCTGCTCGCCCTGGACCAGGGTAGGGGCCAGGATGACCCGCACCAGGGGATACCGGCGGCGCAGGATTTGGAGCACATCGCGTAGAGCAGCCGCCTGAGGCGAGGTCACCACTCCCAGCGTGCGCGGAAAGGACGGCACGGGCCGCTTGCGCTCGGCCTCGAACAGCCCTTCAGCGCGAAGCCGATCGCGCAACTCGATAAAGCGGGCATACAGGTCGCCCTGGCCGGCCGGGCGTACCTGATCCACATAGAGCTGGTAGCGTCCCTGCGCCGGATAGATCGACAGGCGGCCATGGACCAGCACCGCGGCTCCCTGCTCCAGCCGCCAGGTCAGCCGCGCCGCCGCCTCCTGCCACATGACACAATGGAGTGCCGCTTCCGCGTCCTTCAGGGTGAAATAGAGGTGTCCCGCCGCCGAGCGGCTGACGTTCGACGCCTCCCCGCTCAACCACAGGTCCTGCAACGAAGGATCAGAATCCAGCCGCCCCTGGAGATATCGGGTCAGTCCACTCACCGTCCAGGCTTGAGGCGGAGAGGAGGTTGGCAGCGACCGGGAGAGGTTCGCCCGGGACCCTGCGCTCTTGCTCATTCTTCCCGCGCCGCCTTTACTGCCCGGACAATGGCATCCGCGACTACCTCGGCGGCATAGGCGCCCACCAGGTTGACATCGGCCCGTTTCTGGCCGGTGGCCAGGGCAAAGAGGGTATCGCCGTCGAACAGGGTATGCGCCGGGCGGACCGCGCGGGCCAGTCCATCGTGGGCCATCTGGGCCACTTTGTTGGTCTCTTCCTTGGTCAGGCGGGCGTTGCTGGCCACCACGCCGATGACCGTCTGCCCGCGGTGGGCCAGGTGCAAGGCAGCCTTGCCCACCATCCCCCTCATGACCTTCAACGTGTCGGCAAAGCCGTCGCCAGTCAGCGCCCGCGCCCCGGCCAGGATCTCGCCCGTGTGCGGGTCCACCACGTCGCCAAAGGCATTCACCGCCACCACAGCGCCCACGACAAGCCCTCCTCCCAGGTCCACGCTGGCCGTGCCCAGGCCCGATTTCGAGGTGCGGCTTGCCCCCAGGATCCATCCCACCGCGCAGCCCGTGCCGGCGCCGACGCTGCCCTCCTTCACCGCTCCGTCGCGCGCCGCCTCGCAGGCGGCATAGCCCATGGCCGCGTCTGGCCGGATGTCGGCGCGGCCCACCTCCAGGTCGAACAGGATAGCGGCCGGTACGATCGGTACCCGGGCGACTCGGGTCTCAAAGCCGATGCCCCGCTCCTCCAGCCAGCGCACCACCCCTCCGGCAGCGTCCAGGCCGAAGGCGCTCCCCCCCGCCAACAATACGGCGTGGACCCGCTCGACCAGGTGCATCGGACGGAGCAGATCGGTCTCGCGGGTACCGGGCGCCCCGCCGCGCTGGTCAACCCCGCCGACTGCTCCTTCCGGCGGGCAGAGCACCACCGTACAACCGGTCATCGCCTCGCGGTGGGTCGCATGGCCCACCCGGATTCCGGGTACATCGGTGATCGCGTTGTGCCAGGCTCTCATGGACGATCCCCTCATCCTTCGAAAATAAGGGTCCTCACCTCACCCCTGCCCCCTGCACCCCCTTCCCCTCTCCGCCGGCGGAGAGGGGAAGGGGGCCGGGGGGATGAGGAGAGGTCTGGCCGTGCCAACTCCTCGATATTTCCATCCCTCGCGCCGCCCCCACCACGCATGTCAAGTCCCGTGAAAGCCGGTTTCCCAGCCCCGAAAGGGGCTTCGCTGGCTGAGCCCGCCGCTTCGAGCGACAGGCGAGCGCGCCGGAGGACAGACCGATCTTCGGGCTTGTCCTGAGCATGTCCGCATCAATCGGTTCCATTGCACTGCAGCGTATTCTACCACCGCCGAGAACGCCTGTCAACCAATGGACAGTTTGCCTCAAATCGGCTATAATGGTCTCGGATTCACTGACGAGCGAGATGATGACGATGAAACGAATCGGCCTGCTGCACCACCCCAAGCTCCCCGCCACCCCCGCCGTGGCCGAGGCCATGGCCCGCGACCTGGAGAAACACGGCCTGGCCACCTGGATCGGCTCGACATGGGACGAAGCCGCCGTCGCCCAGGAGATCGCCACGCTGGACCTGCTGGTGACGCTGGGAGGCGATGGATCGCTCCTCCGCGCCGCCCGCATGGCCAGCCACCATGGCGTGCCGGTGTTGGGGGTCAAAATGGGACGGCTTGGCTTTCTGACCGAGCTGGAACCCGGGCAGTGGCCCTCCATTCTGCCTCGCCTGCTGGCCGGAGATTACTGGATCGAAGAGCGGATGATGCTCTATGCCGAGTACCACCGCGGTGAAGTCTGCCGGGGCCAATACGAAGCGCTGAACGATGTCGTCATCAGCCGCGGCAGCCTGGCTCGCATCGTCCGCCTGGAGACCTACATTGACGGCAGTTACCTGACCACCTATGCCGCCGATGGGTTGATCGTCTCCACGGCAACCGGCTCTACCGCCTACGCCCTGGCGGTAGGCGGTCCCATCCTGCCGCCCCAACTCAAGAACATTTTGCTGTTGCCCATCGCCGCCCATCTGAGCATGGACCGGGCGATCGTCCTCTCGCAGGGAGCCACGGTCAAGGTCCTGGTCCGGACCGACCATCAGGCCATTCTTACCGTGGACGGTCAGTTTGAATATGAGCTTCTGGACGGCGACTGGGTCACGGTCCAGGCCAGTCCCCACCTGGGCCGGTTTGTGCGCTTCCAGGACCGAACCTACTTCTACCGGACCCTCATGGAACGCCTGCGGTGGCAGCTCCCCGGTCAGCCGGGATGACAGTTCCCCCGAAAATCGAGCGCTCCCCCCGCGCGGGGAGCGTAGGGGCGACCGGCCCGGTCGCCCCCTTTAGCCGGTCAGCCGCCTAGAGCCTCCACTCCCCCACCCGGAGCTGCGTCCATTCGTTGATTCGTTTCCCATTCGTTGACAGGCCCCGAGTCTCATCCCTCGTGGCGCCCAGCCGGGCCTGGCTACTTCTCCGAAAATAGACCGCTGCGGACGCGTTTCCACCGGCCCCCTCCCCCCACCCCTCCCACCAGGGGAGGGGGGATCCGAGTCCCTCCCCCTTGACGGGGGAGGTTAGGTGGGGGTCAAGTCTCTGCCGGGGGACGCACGGCCGCAGGCCAGATAGTCGAGGCTTCCGCCGCTACCGCTCAGGTTCCGATTGCCCCGGCTGGGAACCGTACACCTCAGGGTTCACGCAATGGGGCAGCCGCTCTCCCCGCAGCCCGGCCATCAGATTCTCCGCCGCCATCTGCGCCATCCGCGTCCGCGTCGCCCAGCTCGCACTGGCAATGTGCGGCACCACCAGGCAGTTGGGCAGCGTCAGCAGCTTGTGGTCCGCCGGCAACGGTTCCGGATCGGTCACATCCAGCGCGGCGTACGCGATCTGACCCGAGGCCAGCGCCTGATAGAGCGCCTCGGTATCCACCACCGGTCCGCGCGAGGTGTTGACCAACACCGCCGTAGGCTTCATTTGGGCCAGTCTCTCGGCGTTGATCAGGCGATAGGTTTCTGGGGTGAGAGGAACATGCAGACTGACGAAATCGGCCTCGGCCAGGAGTTCTTCCAGGGTGCAGCACGTCGCCTCGATCCCCGGTGGAATCTTGCCAGGGTCGCAGTAGGGATCAAAATAGAGAATGCGCATCTCAAAGCCGGCGGCCCGCCGCGCGACCGCCTGACCGATGCGGCCCATGCCCACGATCCCCAGCGTAGCCCCATGCACGTCGTAGCCCAGCAGCAGCATCGGTCCCCAGGTCCGCCACCGGCCGGCCCGCACATAGTCAACCCCTTCCACAATGCGCCGCGCCGCAGCCATGAGCAAGGCAAAGGCCATGTCGGCCGTCGTCTCGGTCAGCACCCCCGGCGTATTGCCCACCGGGATGCCCCGCGCCGTCGCCGCCGCCACATCCACGTTGTCATAGCCCACCGCCAGGTTGCTGATCACCTTCAGGCTTGGACCGGCCGCGTCCATCACCGCTGCGTCGATCCGATCGGTGAGCAGACAGAGCAAACCATCCCGGCCCCGCACCTTCTCCAGGAGCACTTCCCGAGGCGGCGGCAGTTCCTCCGTCCAGACCTCCACCTCGCACGCCTCACGGATCAGCTCCAGGCCGCCTTCGGGGATGAGGCGCGTGACCCAAACGTTCGGTTTCCGGCTCATTTCGCTCCCTCCTGGCGCTCGACGATGACCACGGCCCCATCGGGCGTCGTCTCAAAAACGCATGGATCGCCTTCCAGCCGGCCAAAGACGTTGACCGGGCTGTAGGCGCGGATCTCATCGCCGCGACTGGCGGGGGTAGGTCCCCAGAAGATACAAAAGGCGTGGCCCACCGGCCAATAGCCCAATTCCCCCGCTTCCAGGAGGTCGCGGGCATCCGCTGCCTGGGGCAACCGGACTGGGACCTCGAAATAGATCTCGTCGCCCCATCGGTTTCCCCGCGCGCTGAACGGCAAAGCGGCCCAGATGGCCTCGGCCGTCGGGTTCTCGTACAGCACCGCCTGAGCGGTTACCTCGCCAATGCGGATCGTGATCGTGCGCATCGTCCTTTCCCTTCCTTTCTCTTAGCAGCGTGGCATTCGGCGCCTTCCTACCCGGCCAGAAGGAACAGCAGATCGTTGACGTTGGTCCCGGTCGGTCCAGTCCGGAGCAGGTCCCCCAACTGGTCAAAAAAGGGGTAGGCGTTGTTGTCGGCCAGGTAGGCGGCGGCATCCAGCCCCATGGCTCGCGCCCGCGCCACCGTCTCGCCCGTGGCGACTGCCCCCGCAGCGTCCGTAGGGCCATCCGTGCCATCCGTGCCCACGGCGATGAGCAGCACGTCGGGCAGGCCGTCCATCGCCAGAGCCGCGGCCAGCGCCAGCTCCTGATTCCGTCCACCCAGGCCGTGTCCGCTCACCGTGACCGTCGTCTCACCACCCCACACCAGACAGGCGGGACGTGGTACCGGCCGATGATAGTGCACCAGCTCTTTGGCCAGCGCTGCCGCCACCCGCGCCACCTGGCGCGCTTCTCCCTCGACAAAGGTCGAAAGCAGCAGGGCATGATACCCCCAGCCTCGCGCCGTCTCGACCGCAGCCTCGGCTGCCTGGCGGTTGCTGCCGACGATCACATTCTGCACCCGGTCAAAGAGCGCCGCACCGGGCTTGGGCGTCTCGGGCACCTCACCCCTTAACCCGGCCTGGAGCCGGGCGCGCACGGCCCCGGGCACCTGCCCGGTCAACCCATACCTCTCCAGCACGCTCCAGGCGTCGGCAAAGGTGGTCGGGTCCGGAGCGGTAGGGCCCGAAGCGATGGTATCCAGCGGGTCGCCGACGACATCGGAGAGGATCAGGCCCACCACCTCAGCCTGACCGGCGCGGCGGGCCAGTTCACCTCCCTTGACCTGTGAGAGATGCTTGCGCACTGCGTTCAGTTCGCCAATGGTCGCCCCGCTGCGCAGCAAGAGGTCGGTCGTCCGTTGCAGGTCGGCCAGGCTCAGGCCCTCGGCCGGCAAGGTCAACAACGCCGATCCGCCTCCTGAAAGGACCACAAACACCAGATCGTGCTCTTGCGCCTGAGCCAGGAGTTGGACCAGGCGTTGGGTCCCGGCCAACCCCGCCTCGTCCGGCAGGGGATGTCCACCTTCGACCACTTCCACCGGACCGGTGGCGAGGCGAGGATCGGCATGGCCATACTTGGTTACGACCAGGCCGCCCGTCAACCGCTCGCCCAGGATAGTGTACAGCGCGGCGGCCATCGCGGTCGCCGCCTTCCCGCTTCCCACCACCCACACCCGTTCGATAGCCGCCAGGTCATAGTCCTGGTTGGCGACCGTCAGCCGATCTCCCTCGCGGCGGACGTACCGGTGGACCGCCCGGCCTGGCTCAACCGCGGCCAGCGCCGCCTGCAACAGCGCCATCGCTGTCTCGCCATGAGGCGAGTGGCCGAGAGAATAGGGCCGATTCATTCCCCTTCCTGGTCCTCGGTGTCGTTTCGCACCCAGGCAAACTTGTTCCGCAGTGCGGCCGGATAGTAGCGCTCCAGCACATCATAGCCGACCTGCTGCCCCCACTCATAGTAGACCCGGGGGTCAATGTATGATTTCAGGCTGGTGCCCAGATTCCAGGTTCGCTTCATCGCCGCCACCGAACTCTGCGCTTTGATCCGATCCAGGGCCAACCGCGCCCGCTCCAGCGCTTCTTTGGCCTGGTTCAATCGGCGCTCGGCCGCCTCGATCTGCTTCCGCAGCCGGGCCTGGGTCCGCGGGTTCTGAGCGGCCCGCGCCTCCTGTCGCAGCGCCAGCAGGGTCTCGCGCTCCTGCTTGACCCGCGCCCGGCAGTCCTGGACCCGCGCTTCGGCCTTCTGGCGTCGCTCCTGAAACCGCTGGCGACTGCGGTCCCAGGTCGCTGGAGCCTTTTTGGTGTGGTTGCACAACACCGCCGCCTGGTAGTTGGCCCGGCTGGCCGCTTCCCATTTGACATGCTCTGGATCGTCCGGTTTGACCTCGGATCGTTCCAGGCTCTCGCGCACCGTCATTGTCGCATGATGGGTGCGGAACACCTTGGCCGTCAGGCCGGGCAGGATGCCCGACAGATAGGCGTTCACGTCGCGGCTGCTGATATCCGGAAACAGTTGCGGCTTTTCGTCGTTGCGGTTCCGGTTGTTCTTGCCATTGACGTTGGGCGGACGGGCGGTCTGGATCAACTCTTCCAGATTTCGGCGTACCTCTTCCGGCAGAGCCACCGTCTTGTGCCACAGGACCGAATCTTTGCCCAGGAACCGGAACTCGGCCGTCCCATCGGACCGAAGCTTTACATGTTCCGGTCGCAGCGTAGTCGCCCCGACCGTATCGGCCTCATCGGGGTCCTTTTCGTCACCGACTCGCAGACAGAGCAGATCGATCAGGGCGCACACGGTGGCCAGCTTGCGCCGCTTGGGGTCCGGATCGGACAGATCCCGCTGGATCTGCGCCCGGACTTTATCCAGATGGGCGTGCAACGCATGCGCCCGGTCAAACTTTTGCGCCTCCCGCTGTTGCTTGATCGGCGCGGTGTCGCTCAGCCAGACATATTTGAGCTTGCCCGAGAGCTTGTCCTGCCAGCGGGCCACCCACAGCGATTCCGGTTGCCAGACGATCTCGCCCCACTCGCCAGGCGGCCGGGGAGCGTCGGGGCTGAGGTTCAACGTAATCTCTTCCTGGCGCACCCCTTCCTTCCACCGACCGCGGAGGGGATGTTCGCCGCGTCCCATAAAGATGCCGCTTGGCTCCACCAGATAATTGCCCAGCTCTACCCGCTCGCCATTCACGATGGCATACCCATACTGCTCACGAAGGGCCTCCCGCTTGGCCTTGCGCTCGGCGGCCAGCGCCTTGCGTTCCTCCCGACTCATCTGCTCCCTGGCCCGTCGCTCCTCCTCCACAATCTGGATGGCCGGGCTCCAATCTACCTCCTCAACCCGGAGGGGCGGATGAATGCCCAGCGCCTGACTAAAGTCCTGCATGAAGTTCCGGACAAATACTGGGTCCTCGACATACGGAGTGCCCTGTTTCTTGGCCCAGGCCAGCGCCATCTCCTCCTGTTTGGGAGTGAGTTCCACCCACTCCCCCCGGATGATGAGCTTCAGGCCACGGGGCGAAGGAGGTTCAGGGACAACCACGCCTCGATGGATCAGTTGCGTCAACATCAGCGACGATCTTCCTCAATCATAAGATGTCCATGCCGAACGCTTGGGCATGGCCTTCAGCGTCTCAAAAGCCAGCCGGGGCAGCACCGGAGAATTCCCCGGATCGTATGGGTTCTGGCGATAGGTAATCGAATACCATCGCATCGGATCGCACTCGCGATACCAGTAAACCGTGGCGAAATCGAGGTTGAACAGGAACATCGGCCCCATCCACGGCCACTGCTCATCGGCATAGGCATAGGCGGCCGCCAGGTACTCAGCCTGTTGGGCCTCGCTCACCTCCATCCACTCATGCTCTCCCAGGTCGCATTCGGTCTCCAACACCCAGCCAAATTCGGTGGCCCACACCGGTGAACTGTCCCCATAGTCAAGCATCACCTGGCGCTGTTCTTCAGCGCGGCGGAAATAGATGGGCCCCGTGGCGGAACCCGGCGGAGTGTCGGGCGGATTCGGGCCGCCATAGGGATGGCTGCCCAACGCGTCGAAATAACCCTTGGCCCCGTTCTTGTACATATTCCGCAGAAACGTCAGATCAGGGACAACCGCATCCACGCCGTAGAGGCGCCGCGCCAGGGCAAGATCGGCGCGAGAACCACCGGTCGTAGCCAGGCCAGCGCTGACCACGATCGCCTGAGAGTCGCCGGCCTTGACGCCCTGATAGCCGGCGCGCAGGAGAGCGGTATATTGGGCGGCGTTCGGCGTTCCACCCCATTCATCGCCGAGGTTCGGTTCGTTCCAGATCTCGTAGGCAATGGTGCTCAGGCCCCGGCTGCGCCAGGTGGTGGCCACATGGACCGCCAACGCCTGGGCGAAAGCCTGGAAAGCGGCCAGATCCCCGGCCGATACCGGAGGGTTGCCCACACCCGGCGGAGGAGGCCCATCCAAACGCAACAGGACATGAGAGACGCGGGGCACAAACTCACGCAGTTGGTTATCCACCGCCGTCCAATCATACTGGGGACCGGAGCCTGCATCCTGCCACTTGACATACCCCTTGGCCCAGTCGAACCCCATCGCCGTCAGGCTGATGACGTGGTCGGAAGCAGCAATGTTGGCTCCATACCCCAGATGCGCCGGCGGGGTCAGCCTGAACCCCCGCTCCACCAGCGGCAGAAAGGCCTGGTTCGAATGGGTCAACGGCCAGGATGGACCGACCGAGTTCAGCACCGTGGATGAGAATTCCAACCCTTCCGTCCCCCATGGTCTCGATGTTTCGACCCCAGTTGGCGGATAAAGCACGGCGAGCTGGCCGGTTCCAAGGACAATGCTGATCCCCAGCAGGGCCAGCGCCACTCCCAGATACCAGGAGCCCTCCATAGCGGCCCTTGACACTCTGGTCAGCGAACAGCCCGACTTGCCTTCCGTCCCAGGACAAGGCGGATGGTCCGGGACAGTTGAAACAGCAGCAGGGCCGCCAGACCGAGCCCGAACGAGGCGATCTTGCCCATATCCAGGACCGGTTCAAAATAGACCCGATCCGGAGTAACGACGATCGCTCCCAGCGGTTTCGTCGAGGCGCCTCCGCCCTCGCCGCCGCCCTGACTGCCGCCAACCGATTCGGTTTCCGCTTCAGGGCCGAGCACGCTGCCAAACCCCAGTCCAAAGAGATAGCTGACCTGGGCTACCGGGATGATCGTCTTCCCCTCCACAACCTGCGGTGGACCAAAGGCGGCCTGCCAGTTGGCCGTTTCCCGTACCTGGTCAATCTTGTCGAACAGTTGATTCAGAATCATGAGCCTCTCCTTCGCCGATGTCTCATGCGAGCCCTCCCCTTTGGGATCGCCGGTGCCGGACCTGTCGCCGGATCACCGCCAGTAATAGGGTGATGGCCGCAGCCCAGGCAATCATCCACCGCAAGGCCTGTGCGGTCCCATCCACAATCGGGATGGTCCGTTCAGCCCGTTCGCTCGTGTCGATCACGGCCAACGGTGTGATCTGGGCGGCTCCCACTCCCCAGCCCCCGAATCGGTGAGCGCCCACCATCCCCTTGGCGCGACCGAATGAGCGGATACGAGCCACCGGGATCAAGGCTCGCTCGCCCACCTGGGTGGGTTCGCCGCGGACGATCTCACTGCGGAACGGCCTGGGTCTGACCGCCTTTCGAGTTGTCTCTGCCACGAGTCCTCCTGATCATGACTTGCTAGACCATCATCCATGAACGAAAGAGACTATAGACGAAAAGCCTGTATCTGTCAAAACGGATGCATTTGATGCCGGCATGGGAAGCCTTCCCATTCAGCCGTGTGAGAGGACCACCGGGTGTGCGGCTGTCGCCAAGCCGGCTGCGGGGTTGCGGAACGGCCCAGGAGCGGAAGCTTTCGCTGGATTCTGCGCAATTCCCTTCCGGCTAAAGCCTCCACTCCCACCGGGTGCCGAACTCTGAAACAGCCCCAACTGCCCGCTTGCTTTTCCAGACCTTGTGAGTATAATAATCGAGGGACACTAAGGAGCAACCATGAACGGACAACCCGCCATCCAGGTCCGCGACCTGCACAAACGATTCGGCGATCTTCATGCCGTAAAGGGGATCAGTTTCACGGTCCCGGCTGGCCAGATCTTTAGCCTGCTGGGACCCAACGGCGCCGGCAAGAGTACCACCATCTCGATCCTTTCCTGCCTGCTACAACCCACCAGCGGGGATGCCCTGGTGATGGGCCACTCAGTGCAGCGCGAACCGATGGCCGTCAAAGCGGCCATCGGTGTCGTCCCCCAGGAAATTGCGCTGTATGAGGACCTGTCGGCCCGCGAGAACCTCGATTTTTGGGGCAAGATGGTTGGCTTGCGCGGAGCAGCACTCCGGCAGCGGGTGGATGAGGTGCTGGAGATTATCGGTCTGGCTGACCGGCAGAAGGGCCGTGTGGCCAAGTTCTCAGGCGGCATGAAGCGTCGGTTGAACATTGGCATCGCCCTGCTCCACCGCCCCCAGGTGATCATCATGGACGAACCGACGGTCGGGATTGATCCCCAGACTCGTCGTAACATCCTTGACAGTGTCAAAGAACTGAATCGCCAGGGGATGACCGTCCTCTACACAACCCATTACATGGAAGAGGCCCAGGAACTTTCCGACCAGATCGCCATCATGGACCAGGGCCGGATCATCGCCCAGGGCACCCACCAGGATCTGGTCCAGATCGTGGGCGAACTGGACCGGGTGGACCTGACGCTCAACGCCCTGCCCGACTGGGTGACCGACCGGTGGCAACAGATTCCCGGAGTGCAGAAGGTGATCGTTGGAGCCCCGAGTCACCCCCAGGCTACTGATGGCGAGAGAACCGTCACCTTGCTGGTGGATGATAGTAACCTGGTGTTGCCCCGCCTGTTCGAATCGGCGACTCAGGCCGGGGTGCGAATAACCTCGGTCACCATCCAGGAGCCCAACCTGGAGGCAGTGTTCCTCCACCTCACCGGTCGTGCCTTGCGGGATGAGTAAGGCAGCCACCATGAAGACGCTGGATATTGCCCGTAAGGACCTGCTCCGTTCTTCCCGCAGCTTCTCGGTGTGGGTCTTTGGGCTGGCTGTTCCGCTGCTGACCAGCGGCATCTTTTTCTTTGCCTTCGGCGGGTTGGGTGATGGCGGTTTTGACCTGCCCGTGACCCAGGTCGTCGTGGCAAATCTTGACTCTCCGGTGAATGGCTTTTCGGCCGGACAGCTTCTGCTCAATTTCCTCAAGGCCGAGGACTTTAAGGAAATCCTGGCGGTGAGCGAGGTGGCCGACGCTGTCACCGCCCGCCGTGTGGTGGACCAACAACAGGCAGGGCTGGCCGTCATCTTGCCGGCTGACCTGACCGCCGCTCTGGTCCGACCCGGTGAGCGCGCCGTCGTGGAGCTCTACCAGGATCCAACCTTGACTCTGGGGCCGGGCATCGTCAGCGGGATCATCGGCCAGTTCGTAGATGGGTTGATCGGAAGCAACATCGCGGCCAACGTGGTCACCGCGCAGTTGGCCCGATACGGACACCCCATAGATGCAGCGACATCGCAGGCGATAGCGGTGGAATATGGCCGCTGGGCCGCAGCCCTGGGGGCACATCAACAGCAGGAGACCAGTGCCCTGCTTGAGATCCATCGTCCTGCCGTTGAGCCCGGGAGTGAGGACGTCCGTTCCCGCATCGTCAGCCTGATCATGGCCGGGATGATGGTCTTTTTCGTATTCTTTACCGGGGCAGCCTCCGCCGAGAATCTCCTCGCCGAAGAGGAAGCCGGGACCCTGGCCCGGTTGTTCACCACGCCCACCCCTATCTCCGCCATCCTGGCGGGCCGGATGGTGGCCACCTTGGTCACCTTGATCCTCCAGGTCGTCATGTTGGTCACCGCCTCTGCATTGCTCTTCCACGTCCATTGGGGATCGCCTGCACCGGCAATGGGAGTGGCAGCCGGCATGATCCTCCTGGCGGCCGGTTTTGGTCTGTTCCTCACTTCGCTCCTCAAAGATAGACGGCAGGGTGGGCTGGTCTACGGAGGAGTGCTGACCGTGATGGGGAACCTCGGGATGATCAACATTTTCACGGCTCAGGTGGCCGGCCCGGCCCGGCAGATATTCGATACCCTCTCCCTTCTGGTACCCCAGGGCTGGGCGGTGCGCGGCTGGCAACTCCTCCAGGCCGGCGGCGGGATAGGCGACGTGCTGGTCACCGTGTTGGTCATGGTCAGCCTGGCCGGTGTCTTTTTCGCAGCGGGCTTGCTCAGGTTCCGGAAGCGGTTCGCGTAGGAGGACTGCCATGCGCATCCTGGACCTGACCATCAAAGACCTGAGGCAGCTCGTCCGTGACTGGAAGACGGCCCTCTTTCTGGTCATCATGCCCATCCTCTTTACCCTGCTGTTTGGCTTTGCCTTCGGCGGTTTCGGAGGCGGAGCGCAGGACCCTCGGCTGCCGGTGGGGTTCATTGACCAGGACCGCAGCTCCTCCAGTGCCAGCCTGTTGCGCCTGCTCGACCAGTCAGGCACGCTTCGTCCCGTCCTGCTAGAAGGCCAGGAGGCCGATCCGGAGCGTGCAGAAAGAAAGGTGCAGGCTGGGGACCTGGCAGCCGTGGTGATCGTGCCCGCCAGCTACGGCGACAGACTGCTGGCCGGCGAGATGATCCCGTTGCGGGTTCTCCTCGATGAAAGCGAGCCTGCCGGGTTGACGGCCCGGCGCGAAATCCAGACGGCAGCGCTGCGACTGGCCGGCGCCGCCGAGATCGCCCGGCTGAGCGCCCAGGCCTATGAAGCCCAGGCCCGCTTCGCCGACGGCCTTGCCCGACGGCAGTTCCTGGCAGAGGCCGTGGACCGCGCCATCCAGGCCTGGCAGGAACCCCCGCTGACCATGCTCAAGACGGAATCGAAAGCAATGGAAGCCAATCCGATCATGCAGAGCGGTTTCTCGCACGCCTCACCGTCTATGATGGTTCAGTTCTCCATCGCCGGGTTGATCGGAGCGGCCACTATCCTCGTCTCGGAGCGCAAATCCCGTGCGCTGCGGCGGTTGCTGACGACGGCCATCTCCCGCCCCCAGATCATCTTGGGTCATTACCTGGCCATGTTCCTCATGATCATCATTCAGTTCGTGATCCTGATCGCCTTCGGCCAACTGCTCGGCGTGCCCTACTTGCGCCAGCCTTTGGCCGTTGCCCTGGTGATGGCGGCGACGGCCGCCTGGACGGCTGCGCTGGGACTGCTCATCGGTGTGCTGGCCAAGACGGAGGAGCAAACGATCATCTATTCGCTCATTCCGATGTTTGTCTTGTCCGGGGTCGGTGGAGCCTGGGTGCCGCTTGAATTCACCAGCCAGACATTCCAAACCATTGGCCACCTGCTGCCCACCGCCTGGGCGATGGATGGCTTTGAGAACCTCGTCATCCGTGGGCTGGGGATAGAGTCGGTGTTACAGCCGGTGGCAATCATGTCCGCCTATGCAGTCGGGTTATTCGCCCTGGCGGCATGGCGATTCCGATTTGAATAGGAGATCCTGCTCCGCTCAGGAGGTCCCGATGCCCCCTCTGGCGAGACTCTATGTCTGAACTGCATTTGTTTGTGGCTGCTTTTGCGCTGGATGCGCTGATGATGCTCGGCCGCTGGCTCAAGGCGGTCTACTTCGGGCAGGTACATCTGCTCACCGTGGGCTGGATCACCCAGTTGGCGATCGGCGTGGCAGCAATTCCCTTTGTCATCAACCTCTGGCGTCGGGTCAGAGCTCTGGGTCGTGATGCAGCCCGGCGCGAACACGTTCAGATAGAGACACGATGAATCTGAACCACAGCGACTCCCTCCCAGAGGGGCAACCAGTGCAGCAGGAGACAAGAGTCCCATGAACACCCAGGCAGTAGAATGGTTTCAAGGACCAGAGAATGAGCGGCTGGCCACCGAAGTCTACCGGGCCCTGGTCGAGCATTCGTGGCAGGGCTGGATCATCCTTCAGGATGGTCGGATCATCTTTGCCAATGCAGCCACGGCGGAGATGAGCGGCTACTCCGTGGAGGAACTGCTTGCCCTCTCGCCAGCACAGGTCGAAGCCATGGTCCATCCCCAGGATCAAGAACAGGTTTGGGGGGCCGTGACAAAGCGGCTGGCGGGTGAGCCTGCGGTGGATCGCCGGGAGTTCCGCTTGCAGTGCAAGGACGGTCGGGTGCGCTGGGTGCAGGCGATGGGCCGGATCATGGATTACCAGGGGAGGCCAGCGTTGCAGGTTGCCCTCATGGATATCACCGAACAGAAACAAGCTGGGGAAGAGATCGAACGACGTACCCGTGATCTGGCTGCCCTCAACGCCGTCGCCGCCGCAGTCAGCCGATCGCTGGACCTGGAGGGGGTCCTGGCCGCCGCGCTGGACGCCGCCTTGCAGGCGATTGGCTTCGAGGCAGGGGGCATTACCCTGTGGAAGGAACAGGAACAGCGCCTGGAGCGGGTGGTCACACGAGGGGTGGACCCCCGCGTCGGGGAAGCTTTCCTCGGTCGAGTCCGGGCCGGCGGGAACCGGGAACGTCTGCTGCTCCACGGAGAACCGATCTTCCACGAGGACACCTCCAACGATCCCGGGGTGAATCCCGCCATCAAGCCCGTCGGGTTTACCCTCTCGGCCATGGTCCCTCTGCTGCACGCCGGGAAGGTCCTGGGCATCTTGGCGGTGGCCACACGGGCTCGCCGGTCCTGGTCTGAAGAGGACAAGGCGCTGCTGATCGCCGTAGGGCAACAGATCGGGATAGCCGTAGCCAACGCCCACCTGTACGAGGAAACGAGACAAAGTGAACAGCGATACCGGGACCTGCTGAACGCCACCACCGACCTGGTCTTTACCATCGACCGGGAGGGAAATGTCCTGTTTGCCAATCCCTCCATCAAAGCCTTCATCGGCTACGAGCCTGAAGAAGTTGTGGGACACCATCTCTCCGAATATGTGCATGAAGAAGACCTTCCCTTCCTGCTGCCGCGCGTCCAGAGCACCCTGAACGGGGAACCTGTGGACACGGTCCGGGGGATTCGGCCAGCCATCGAATTCCGCCTGACCAGACGGGATGGAGGAACGATCTGGGTCCAGACCAAGGCCTGGCTGCTCCGGGATGCAGAGGGGAGGATAGCCGGGTTTGGTGGCATTGCCCGCGACATTACCGAACGCAAGCGGGCGGAGGAGGAGCGCCAGGTCATGCTCGAGATCCTGCAAGGCGTGGCCACCGCCACCGACCTTCAGGAATTCTTCCCCCTCATCCACCGGCTCATCGGCCGGGTGATCGACGCCGAGAACTTTTTCGTCGTCCTGTACAACAAGAGAACCGGCCTGTTCGAAGAAGTCTTTACGGTGGACCAATACGACGAGCCGATGCCTCCCTCTCGACTCGAAAAGAGCCTGGCCTCGTACGTCTATCGCACCGGCCAGACGGTTCTGGTCAACCAGACCCAGTTTGACGAGTTGCTGGCGCGCGGCGAAGTGGAACTGGTGGGCGCCAACTCGGCCTCGTGGCTGGGGACGCCCCTCAAGACGCCCGACGGGATCCTCGGCGTGATGGCCGTCCAGAACTATGAAGATCCGAACCGGTACTCGGAGCGCGACAAGGAGTTCTTTGCTTCGGTCGCATCCCAGGTAGCGCTCGCCATCGAGCGCAGATGGGCGGAGGAGGAGCGAGACCGGCTCCGGGAGCAGTTCTATCAGGCGCAAAAGATGGAGGCGGTCGGACGCCTGGCCGGCGGGGTGGCCCACGATTTCAACAACCTGCTGACCATCATCCAGCTCAGCACCCGGCTGATGGGCCAGCAGCTCCACCCGGCCGATCCCCTCCACCTGCAATTGCAGCGCATCGACGAAGCCCGCCAGCGGGCCGCCGAGCTCAGCCGCCAACTGCTGACCCTCAGCCGCCACATGCCGATCCAGATCCAGCAGATGAACTTGAACGAGGGCATCCGCGAGATGAGCCGGATGCTGCCCCGCCTTCTCGGCGAGGACATCGAGCTCGTCCTGTCGCTCAGCGAGGACCTGTGGCCGGTCGAGATCAACCCGACCCAGTTCGATCAGGTGCTGCTCAACCTGGCGATCAACGCCCGCGACGCCATGCCCCAGGGCGGCCGTCTGCGGATCGAGACATCCAACGTCCTCCTCAACCGGTCCTACACCAACCAGTACTTTGGACTGGAGCCAGGCGATTATGTCCTGCTGTCGGTGAGTGACACCGGGGTGGGAATGAGCGAAGAGGTCAAGGCTCGCATCTTTGAGCCGTTCTTCACCACCAAGGGGCCCGGTCAGGGCAGCGGCCTGGGCCTGTCCACTGTGTACGGGATCGTCCGCCAATGGCAAGGACACATCAGCGTCGAAAGCGAGGTCGGACAGGGCACCACCTTCAAACTCTACCTGCCGCGAGCGGCAGCCAGTATTGGCTCCCTGCCAGCCGGCCCGGCTGAGGCGACCATGACCGCCGTGCAGGGGACGGAAACCGTGCTGGTGGTGGAAGATGAGGTCCTGGTGCGGCAGATGGTCCGGGATATCCTGACCACCCATGGCTACCTGGTGCTGACCGCGCAGGATGGGGTCGAGGCGCTCCAGGTGGCGGCGGAACATGAGGGACCCATCCATCTGTTACTGACCGATGTGGTCATGCCGCGATTGGGCGGTCGAGCGCTGGCCGAACGCCTGCACCTCAGTCGTCCGGAAACACGGCTGCTCTATATGTCCGGATATACCGGCCGCAGCATCGCCCACCACGGCGTGCTGGAGGACAGCGCGCACTTTTTGTCCAAACCTTTTGACGTGGAGGAACTGCTCCAGCGAGTGCGCGATATATTGGATGGCAGGGTCTAGCGCGGCATACCATCCCGGCTGCTTCTCGCGTTGCATTCCACTCCTTTCTGCCTTGCTCTTCTACCCCTTTTGGGCTACAATGAGCCCCAGCGCTGGCAAGGAGAACAAGGAATGAAACGTCTCTGGTCACCCTGGCGCCTGGAATACCTGAAGGCGCCCAAAAAGGATGGTTGCATCTTTTGTGAAGCCGTCCAGAGCAATCAAGATCGAGAGAACCTGGTCCTATGGCGAGGGGAGCGGGCCTTTCTCATCCTCAACCGCTTCCCCTATAACAACGGGCATCTGATGGTCGTCCCGTACACCCACGTCCCCAGCCTGGAGGACCTGGATACGCCCACCTTGACCGAACTGATGCTGCTCCTCAACCGCAGTCTGGCTGCCCTGCGGACCGCCATGCAGCCAGACGGATTCAACATCGGCGCGAACCTGGGCCACGCCGCCGGCGCCGGGATCGAGGACCACGTCCACCTCCATGTCGTGCCCCGCTGGTCCGGCGACACCAATTTCATGCCTATTGTCGGGGATGTCCGGGTCATCCCCCAGACCTGGCTGCAAACCTACGACCAACTTAAGGCCGCGCTGGAAGAGCAGGCGCGGCCCGAGGCGTAAATTGCCATCACTCCGGATGCGAATGGCTCACTGGAGAAACCGGGGCACGCAGACCCTGCGCCGCCTGGCGCAGCGGATGCCCTGGTATACCCCGGCCGATACCTTTGAGGGGAGCAACATCCGCAATCTCTACATCGAGACGGCCTGGTTCGGTATCCTGAACGGCCTGGCGAACACCTTTGTCAGCGTCTATGCGCTACGATTGGGAGCAACGACCGCCCAATTGGGCTGGCTCGCCGCCCTGCCGGCGCTGGTCAACATCGTCTGGCTGGTGCCCGCCGCCCGGATCATCGAACGACAACGCCGTCGTATGCCCATCATCCTGCTCACGGGCGCCTTGCAACGCCTGGGCTATCTGGCCATGGCCGCCATGCCCTTTCTCATGGAGGCGTACCGTGTGCAGGCGCTGATCGTTCTCAGCGCAGTGGTCACCCTACCGACCGCAGTCATCAACACGGCGATCACGTCTCTCATCCCAGACCTGATCTCTGTGGAGGATCGAGGACAGGTGGTCAGTGTCCGCTGGCTGATCCTGTCCGCCGTGGCCACCGCTGCCGCTCTGCTGGGAGGCATGCTGCTGGACCTCATGCCGGTTCCCCTCAACTATCAGGTCCTCTTTGGGGTCGGAACAGCTCTGTCCATGATCGGCCTGATCTACCTGCGCCGCATCCGGGTCTCCGAAGCAGTGCGCGCTCAGCGAGCCAGACAGCCCGGGCAGTGGTACAGTCTGCAAGGTCTGCGCCAGAGCGTGCACGAAATCTCTTCCCAGCGCAACTTTGTACGTTTTGCCATTGCCTCGTTTATCTTCTACTGGGGACTCTACCTGCCGGCGGCTCTCTGGTCCGTGCTGCGCATCCGGGAATTGGGGGCCAGCGACTCGTGGGTGGGTCTCCTGGTCATGTGCATTGACGCCACCACCATCGTCGGCTATTTCTTCTGGGGCAAGATCCAGACCCGGTGGGGAGACCGCAAGCTACTGGTGGTGACCGCTATAGGGACGGCGGTATATACCGCACTGACGGGTCTGGCCCCCAGCCTCGCCTGGTTGATCCCTGTTTCCATCCTCGGAGGTCTGAGCTGGGCGGGATGCAACCTGGCCCTCTTCAACCGGATGCTGGATGTCTGTCCGGCCGATCACCGGCCCACCTATGTCGCTCTCTATACCTCGTTGATCAACGTGACCGCGTTTGCCGGTCCGTTGCTGGGCGCCAGTCTGGCGAATTGGGTCGGCCTCCGCCCTACCTTTTTCCTTTCGGGTGGAGTCCGACTGATCGGCGCGCTGCTGTTCCTTGTCCTGGCATAACCCGGGTCAGGTTCGCCAGCTCTCGCGGGGGAGTCGAGGCTTTTGCCGGTCCACCGCCTGAAGGCTCCACTCCCTCTGCGACAGACCACTTCACCCCACCCCCGCACCCCCTCCCCGCACGCGGGGAGGGGGCCGGGGGGAGGGGTCCGGTCGCTCCCATGCCCCATCCCCTCCTCTCGTCAGGGAGTCGAGGCTTTATCCGGTCCACCCTAAAAGCTCCGCTTCCCGACCTCGACACCTCCGAGATCACTTTTCGACCAGGAAGCGATCCATGATCAGTACATCGAGTCCAGAGGTATAGAAGGTCGCCAGCGCCTCGCTGGGAGTGTTGACGATCGGCTGCCCACGGACATTGAATGAGGTATTGAGCACCAGCGGCACGCCGGTCAGTTCCTCAAAGCGGTGGATCAGCCGCCAGTAGAGGGGATTGACCTGGCGTTCCACCGTATGCAGACGGCCCGTGCCATCCGCGTGGGTGATGGCGGGCACCAGGGCGCGCCGTTCCGGACGCACATCGGTCACCAGGATCATAAACGGCGAATCGTCAATCTCGACAAAATAATCCCGGCTCCGCTCGGCCAGCACCGAGGGGGCAAAAGGGCGAAACGGCTCCCGAAACTTGATGGCGGCATTGATCCGATCCTTCATATCTAGCTGTCGGGGATCGGCCAGGATACTGCGGTTCCCCAGCGCCCGAGGGCCGAACTCCATCCGACCCTGAAACCAGCCCACAATCTGATTCGCCGCCAGGCGCTGCGCCGCCATCTCGGCCGGATCGTCCACCACCTGGTAGGGCATCCGGCTGGCCTTCAGCACCCTTTCCACTTCGTCCGTGCTGTAACCTGGACCGTAGTAGAGATGGCGCATCTCCTGCCGCGGGAACCGATGAACCGCATGGGCCCGATAGAGGGCCGCGCCCAACGCACAACCCGCATCGTGAGCCGCGCCCTGGACGTAGAGGCGCTGAAACGGCCCTCTTCGCCACAACTTGCCGTTGGCCACGCTATTTAGGGCCACGCCGCCGGCCATACACAAATTGGGTAAACCGGTGGTCTGGTACAGCCAGTCGGCCATATGAAAGATCACCTCTTCGACCCGTTCTTGCAGGCTGGCTGCAATGTCCGCATACCGCGGACCCGGCAGTTCGTCAGGTGGGCAGGGAGGCCCAAAAACCTCGACCATGCGCGGACCGTACCATTGCTCGCGACCATAGTCATACTGAAAATTAAAGAACGAAAGGTCCAGCCGATAGCGGCCTTCTGGTTCCAGTTGGATGATCTGGCGGAACAGGGCGCGATGGCGGGCCGGGTCGCCGTAGGCCGCCAGCCCCATCACCTTGTACTCGGCATCAAACGGCTCCATGCCCATATACTCGGTAAAGGCCGAGTAGCAAAACCCGATGGAATGAGGCAGAGAAAACGACCTTAACCGTTTGATCTGGAATCCCTCGGCCCGATAGAAGGTCGTCACCGGCCACTCCCCCACCCCATCCACCACCAGAATCGCCGCCCGGTCAAACGGAGAGGCAAAATAGGCGCTGGCCGCATGGGCCAGGTGATGATCGACCCAGTGACGACGGGTACGCCGGTCCAGATGGAGCATATACTCCGAATAGAGACCACTGCCCGCGTACCAGGCCCGGCGCACCGACTCGGCCAGAATAAAAAAGGCACCGCGTGGAAAAAAGCGCAGCGCATGGCCCAGCGAAGCCCCCAATCCCAGCGTGGGATGGAAGGAAAAGACAATTTCGTCGAGGTCCTTTATGTCAAGACCTGCCTCCTGCAGGCAGTAGCGCGCCGCCCGCAAAGGGTAGGCATACGGCGCGTGTTTGATCCGATTGAACCGCTCCTCCTCAGCCGCCGCGATCACCCGACCGTCTTGCACCAGCGCCGCCGCACTGTCGTGAGCGCCCCAATTGATGCCCAGTATGTTCATCCCGGTTTGCCTCGATGAGCCAAGATAGTGGATTGTTCTCAGCCAAGCGGTCTCTTTCCTGGAGCAGGGTCCGCCGGCGGCCCCGGCAAGAGGTCCATCACCCGATCGAGGATGCGGTGGGCCACTTCCTCCTTGGGAAGAAGCGGCAGCTGCTCCACTCGTCCATCGGCGCTGAGGAGCACCACTTGATTCTCGGCCGCGCCCATCGCCTGCCGCGCATCATTGGCCACGATCAGGTCCAGTTTCTTCCGGCGCAGCTTGTCCTGCGCATGGACGATCAGGTCCTCGGTCTCGGCCGCAAAACCGACGATCACCTGATCGGCACGGCGCCTCTCGGCGACCTGCGATAGAATATCGATCGTGCGCACCAGGGTAACCGTCCGTTCCGCTTCGCTCTTTTTGATCTTGTGCTCGGCGACAGCCGCCGGCCGGTAGTCGGCCACCGCAGCGGCCATCAGCAGCAGGTCGGTCTCCGGCAACCGACCCAGGACCGCTTCCCCCATTTCCTCAGCGGTTTCCACCGCGACCCACTCCACGCCAAAGGGAGGCGGCTGCCCTGTCGTAGTGATCAGCGTCACCCGTGCGCCCCGATCGCGGGCCGCCCGGGCCAGAGCATAGCCCATTTGGCCGGAGGATCGATTCCCCAGGAAACGGATCGGATCCAGGGGCTCTCGCGTCCCCCCGGCTGTCACCACCACCCGCCGTTCGGCCAGGGGACCACGACGGGCCAGCACCCACTGCGCCGCGTCCAGGATCTCCTCCGGCTCGGCCATGCGGCCCACACCGCTGGCTCCAGAAGCCAGTCGCCCTTCTTTCGGGCCGATGACCGTCACATCGCGCTGGGCGCACAGCCGCGTCAGATTGTCCTGCGTCAACGGGTTGATCCACATGTGGCTCTCCATGGCCGGGGCCAGCAAGAGAGGAGCCGTCGCCGCCAGCACGGTGCAGGTCAGCATGTTATCGGCCAGTCCCACCGCCAGTTTGGCCAGGGTATTGGCCGTGAGCGGGGCGATGATAATCAGTTCCGCCCGCCGCGCCAGGGTCACATGGCCGATCTCGGTTTCCGCCAGCAAGGCAAACATGTCGGTAATGACCGGACGGTGGGTGAGCGCCTGAAACGTAAGCGGCGCGACAAACTCGCGGGCCGCGTCGGTGAGGATCACATCCACCACAGCACCCGCCTGAACCAGATGGCTGCACAATGCAGCCGCCTTGTAGGCGGCGATCCCACCGGTCACCCCCAGGACGATAGAGCGGTCCTTCAAGACCATCGTGATGTGCCTCTCTGAATGGCCCGGTTCAAAATCACCCGTTGCGGCCCGGCATCGAGGTCTCGGCGATCGGTCCCGACCGATTCATCTCCCATATCTGTTGCAGGCCCTCCAGCGTTAGCCAGGGGTCTACCGCCTCAATGACTTCGGTCTCGGCCGCAATCAGCGACGCCAGTCCCCCGGTGGCGACCACCTTCATCGCCGGTCCCAGCTCGGCCCGGAAGCGGGCCACCATCCCCTCCACCAACCCCACATAGCCAAAAAGCAGACCGGATTGCATCGCCTGCACCGTGTTCTTGCCAATCGGAGACGGCGGACGGACCAGCTCAATGCGCGGCAGCTTGGCCGTGCGTTGGAACAACGCTTCGGCAGCGATCCCGATCCCGGGCGCGATCGCTCCCCCCAAATAGTCTCCTTCCTCCGAAACCAGATCAAAGGTCGTGGCGGTCCCCAAGTCCACCACACAGGTCGGCCCTCCATAGCGACGGTAGGCCGCCACGGCGTTGACAATCCGATCCGCCCCAACTTCGGATGGATTGTCCAGCAGAATCCGCACCCCGGTGCGCACCCCCGGGCCCACGACCAAAGGCGGCTGGCGGAAATAACGAAGGCACAGCTTCTCAAAGACGCCGGTCAGCGGAGGAACGACGCTGGCCATAATGATCCCGTCCACCGCCGCCGCATCCTGACCGGACCGGTCAAACAGATCCAGGATCAGCATGGCATACTCATCGGCCATCTTCTGATGGTCGGTGGCAACCCGCCAGTGAGTCAATTGTTGTGGGCCGGCATAGAGGCCCATCACCACATTGGTGTTACCCACATCAATACATAGAAGTGTCATCCATCCCCCCACATCAGATACTGCTGGCAGCACCGCTTCATCCATGCGCTGCGATCATGGACTGATCAGTGCGCCCCGGCTGAACAATACCCACCACAACAGAGTGAGCAAGACCCACAAAAACAAGGCAATCATCACCACGGTCCACATCCGACGCGCTCTGGCCGCTGGATCCACCCGCTTTTTCGGTTCCTGGGGCTTGGGCAGTTCCTGGTCGCAACGCCAACAGACCTGCCGGCCCTCCGGATTATAGACTCCGCAATGTGGACAATCCATCTTCCTCTCTCCTGCCCGGGAAATGCACCACCGGTTCCCCAGGCTCTATGAACACGGCTCCTCCGGCTGGTCGGAAAAAAGATCAGCCGAGGTATATTGCGGGATAAGGACCGACAGGGATCGAGGCACTACTTCACAATAGAGAGGCGTCGTCCCGAACGGTTCCCCATCCACATGGACCGGCATGGGCTGGTCAGTCACCACTTCAATGGTGCGGCCTCGATAGAAACTGTGCCGCGGATCCCGGACATGCAACCCGGTGATCACTCCCAGGGTGGTACGCAGCGCAGAACCAAAGCCCGAACCCGAAAAAATATCTACGTCCAGCAAGCCATCGTCGAGGCGGGCGTCGGTCGCAATGCGGACCTTGCCGCCGTACAATTGAGAATTACTGATCACAATTAGGATCGAACGGCGGTAGATAGTTTGACCGTCAATCCAGATGCGTGTGCGGGTACCCACCAGATTGGCCGCAGCGATCGCCCCGGCGACCAGGTACAGCAGAGCCCCCAACCGCCGCTGACGGCGCGTGCGCGGCTCCATGGCATAGGTCACTTCCGCATCCAGACCAATGCCCGTCCACTGCAAAAAGTAGCGGCCATTGGCCCGACCCAGGTCAATACGGCGGATCGTGCCGGGAAGCAAAGCCTTGACCGCATCAACCAGCGGCGACCAATGAAGAGGCGATCGGGTAGGCAGCCCCAGGGCTTTCGCCCAGACGTTGCCCGTTCCTCCAGGCAAGACGCCCAGCGCCACCGGACTCTCGGCCAGGCCATTGATCACCTCGTTGATCGTGCCATCTCCGCCGACCACAAACACCGTGCCGATCCCCTGGTCCCGCGCCCGCCAGGCTAGTTGCGTCGCCTCGCCCGAACGTTCAGTCCAATAGAGATCAACCTGCCACCCTCCTTTTTCCAGATGTTTGAGCACGATGGGGATTTCACGCCGCACATCCCACGGCCCGGAAGAGGGATTGACGATCAACATGGCTTTCATGGCCCTGTCCTGTCTGTCCCCTGGGACCCTCTCCTTTATCAGCGCCCGAGGCACCAGCCTCAGGAAGGAAACACGCCCCGGCGGGGCCATTTTATTATACCAGACCTCCCCCCCTTGCGCCAATCCCGTTTGTCTCATGTGAGGAATTCGTGTACAATAGAGGTAGACAATGAGGGGGTCCGATGAGCGTCCCGGAGAAGGCCTTACAGGTCGGTGATGTCCTGGAAAGCCGGTATCGCATCCATTCCCAGAGTTCTCGCCATGATCTGGGCGAGATCTACCAGGCCTTTGACCTGCTGAACCACCGGCCGGTCGAAATCCTGGTCCTGCCCCCCTGCCACGCCAGAGGGGTAGAGGCGCTGAACCCTGTTCGCTGGGCAAACCAGATCGTGGCCGACCTCCAGCAACCGAATTTGATCCCGTTTGACGATGCCGGCTGGGTGGACGAGCGACCATTCCTGGTGCGCCGTCCCGTGTCGGGGCGGCCCCTGGCTGACCTGTTGGCGCGCGGTGCCCTCACCATGGAAACCGCGCTCGAGATCACCATCTCGTTATGTGAAGCCCTCGCGCCTCTCCATCGAGCCGGACTGGCGCACGGTGGGCTCTCCCCCCACAGCATTCTGCTGAGCGCCGAGGGTCGGGGCATCGCCAGTGCGCGCCGAGGCAGTGCGCTGCGCCGGGTGGGCCACCACCTGATCCTGTTGGATGCCGGGCTTCTGCCCGCGGTCCATCCGCTCTACGATCCGCCGGCTCAACCTTGGGGACGGTTCCCCTATCTTTCCCCGGAACAGGCGGCCGGGGAACAAGTCTCCCCGGCTTCCGATATCTATGTCTTGGGGTTGCTCCTGTTCGAAATGCTGACCGGGCGACCGCCCTTCCGGGCGACTGAAAAGAGCGTTCTGGCGCTCCAGCTTTTGCGCCAGACTCCTCCGTCCCTCCAGGCCGTGCTGCCGGAAGCGCCGTCCTCCCTGGTTCAGATCGTGCAAAAGACCCTGGCCAAAGAGCCGGCCGCTCGCTACCGCCATGCCGGTCAGTTGGCGCATCTCTTGCGTTCTCAACTGACAGCCGGACGACCGCGGATCGCTCCTGTGCCTCGCCCTGGCCCGGCCGCCCAGTTGGTGGTTCCGCCGCCGCCCCTTCGGGCGGTTTCTCCCCTTCCGGTCCACTCGCCACCCCCTGCTCCCCAGACACGGATGGAGCGGAGGGAGGAGGATAGGCCGGACTGGCTGTTGATCGGACTGATGATCGCGGCCCTGATCGCCGTGTTGGGCCTGATCCCGTTGTGGCGCACCGTCTATCGCCGCTATACCTCGTTGCCCCCGGTGGGCATGGAGGCCCATGGTCTGAATGACAGCGCCTGGATCGATCCGGCTCCCTCCTGCCCTTCGCTGTCCGCCTGGTCGCACAGCCAGCGCCCGGTGTGGCGGCAAACTGGCGGCGCAGGAACCTGGTTGGCGGTGCAAATATTAGGAAACGAAGCGGTTTCGGAGTCTAGCTTACGGGTTTTATACGGGACTTGTACTACACTGAAAAGGCAATGGTCGGTGGAGGTCTAACGTGAAGATGAACTGGCGGGGAGCAGTGGTGTATCTGCTGATCCTGATCATGGCCGGCTTTTTAATTTTTGGCCTGTTCCCCACACGAGAGAACCTGGCCGAGATCTCGCTCTCAGAGCTGGTCGAGGATATCAACCAGCACCAGGTCCAATCCATCACCGTCAAAGGCAGTGATCTAGAGGTTGCCTATCGCGATAACCGCCGGGTCGCTTCACGGAAAGAAGATGGCGTGGAACTGACCGAGACGCTGCTGGGATTAGGGGCAGAGCCCAAGGCGCTGAGCCAGGTGGATCTCAAGGTACAGCCGGCGAGCCCATGGGGCGAGTGGCTGGCCATCCTGGGCAGTTTCTTGCCGTTCATCTTCCTGGCGGCGCTGTTCCTTCTCCTGATGCGTCAGGCGCAAGGGACCAACAATCAGGCCCTCTCCTTTGGCAAAAGCCGTGCCCGGATGTTTACCGGCGAAAAACCCACCGTGACCTTTGATGACGTGGCCGGCGTGGATGAAGCCAAACAAGAGCTGGTCGAGGTCGTCGAGTTCCTCCGCGAACCCCAGAAGTTCATCTCCCTCGGGGCGCGCATTCCCAAAGGAGTGGTCCTGATGGGGCCACCGGGCACGGGCAAGACCTTGCTGGCCAAAGCCGTATCGGGCGAGGCGGGCGTGCCTTTCTTCTCCATCTCCGGCTCCGAGTTCGTCGAGATGTTTGTCGGGGTAGGAGCAGCGCGGGTGCGCGATCTATTTGACCAGGCCAAGCGCAATTCCCCGTGCATCATCTTTGTGGACGAAATCGACGCCGTGGGCCGCCATCGGGGCGCAGGGCTGGGCGGGTCTCACGACGAACGGGAACAAACCCTGAACCAGATCCTCGTCGAGATGGATGGATTCGGCACCGATACCAACATCATCGTCATTGCCGCCACCAACCGACCCGACATCCTCGACCCGGCCTTGCTCCGGCCTGGCCGCTTTGACCGACGGGTGGTCCTCGATCGGCCGGATATCAAAGGCCGCAAGGAGATCCTGGCCGTCCACGTGCGCGGTAAACCCCTGGCCAAGGATGTGGACCTGGAAGTGCTGGCCCGTCAGACCCCCGGCTTTGTGGGAGCCGATATCGAGAGCCTGGTGAATGAAGCCGCCATCCTGGCCGCTCGACGCAACAAGAAGGTCATCAGCATGGCCGAGTTCGAGGAAGCCGTCGAGCGGGTCCTGGCCGGACCGGAGCGCAAGAGCCGCTTGCTGACCGAAGAGGAAAAGAGGATCCTGGCCTACCACGAGGCCGGCCATGCCCTGGTCCAGAGCAAACTGCCCAACTGCGACCCGGTCCACAAGGTCTCCATTGTCGCCCGCGGCCTGAACCTGGGCTATACCATGACCCTGCCGGAGCAGGATCGGTACCTCTACACCCAGGACAAGTTCGAGGACGAGATCGCCGGTATGTTGGCCGGCCGCGCCGCCGAAGAACTGGTTCTGGGCGACAAGTGGACCGGCGCCCAGGATGACCTGGAACGAGCCACCAAACTGGCGCGCAAGATGGTGACCGTCTACGGCATGAGCAAGAAACTCGGCCCGCTGACCTTCGGCGACCGGGAAGAATTGATCTTTCTGGGACGGGAAATCGCCGAACAGCGCAACTACAGCGATGAGATCGCGGAAGAGATCGACCAGGAAGTGCGCCGCATTGTCGAAGAAGCGTACCAGCGGGCCAAAGAGGTCCTGACGACCTACCGCGCCCAGCTCGAGGCCGTGGCCAGGCGCCTCCTCGAAGTCGAAACGATTGACCGACAGGAATTTGAGGCGCTGATTGCCTGACGCGGGACAACCACCAACCGCCGGGCAGCCAAAGCATCGCCCGATCCGTCCCCGGACCGGCCTCCTTGGCGGCCATGGCACCCAGACGGCAGGTACTCTGTCGAACCATGAGACGAACCATCACACCAGCGGGGTGGAACCAACGGCATGAGACGGGATAAGAATCGGTGGCTTATCATCTGGACCGGCCTGAGTGCAGCGATGATGATCGTCGCGCTCTATCTGGCCCTGGCCGGCGCGCCTGAGGCGAATCTGCAGAGCCAGACTGGACGCTACGCCCAGCGCATCATCTATTTTCACATTCCGACGGCATGGGTGGGCTTTCTGGCGTTCCTCGTCACCTTCGTTGCCGGGGTCGCCTATCTGCGGAACCCCCGACCCGAATGGGACCGGATCGCCCTCTCGTCGGCTGAGATTGGCACGCTCTTTATGTTGGGCGTGCTGGTGAGCGGTTCGATCTGGGCCAGGCCTGCCTGGGGCGTATGGTGGGTGTGGGACGAACGACTGACCATCTCGCTCATCCAGTTTCTGGTCTATGCCGGCTATCTGATGCTCCGCGCTTCGGTCGAAGATCCGGCCCGGCGCGCGCGCTTTGCCGCCGTCTATGGCATCGTCGCCTTTATTTCGGTGCCCATCAACTTTGTCGCCATTCGTCTATGGCGCACTCAGCACCCGCTCATGTTCGGCAGTTCCCAGGGCGGACTGGGACCCAACATGAGGTTCGCCTTTTTCTTTTGCCTGATCGCGTTCACCGTCTGGTATGCGACCTTGATGGCCCATCGCCTCCGCCTGGAGCGGTTGCGCGATGAGGTCGAGCGGTTGAGACAAAGTATCCTGAGTTAGGAGAACAAGATGGGATATCTCGTGGCAGCTTATGCCGTTCTGTGGGCAATCTCGTTCATCCTGGTGCTCAGTATGTGGTGGCGGCAGCGGAGAATCGAAATAGAAGTCCAGGCATTGCGGCAAATGCTTGAAAGTCCCCACCCGGAATCAGGGGCACGCCCCCCGGACGACCCGTCGTCCCGGTGAGTCTGGTCCAACGGTGATGGCCGGTCAAGAACTGACCCTCTCCCTCGCTTTTCTGGGTGGACTGTTATCGTTTCTCTCGCCGTGCGTCCTGCCCCTGGTGCCGGCCTATCTGGGCTTTCTGCGGGGCGCTGCGGTGATGACCGGCGAACAGGCGACCACCCGCCGCGAGGCCATGACCTCGTTCCTCCACGCCTGGCTCTTTGTCCTGGGCTTTAGCCTCGTGTTCGTGCTGCTGGGAGCTTCCGCCACCTTCATCGGCCGGCTGGCGCAGGCCTATGCCCTGGGACTGCAACGGATCGGCGGAATATTGCTGATCTTGTTCGGGGTGCGCTTAATGAGCGCCAACTGGGACCTCAAACGCTGGTTCGGTGGGGCGGTCCTGGCAGCATTGGTCACCCTCACCCTCCAGATCGGGCTCCTGGCCGGGGGACGAATGGACGGGATGGAATCCATCCTCTGGTGGCTCGCGGAAAGCGCGATGGTCGGTCTGATCGTCCTGGCCGGGGCAGGCCGGAGCCTCGGCGTGACCACGACCCTGGCCGTGGCTGCCGGCTTCCTCCACTTCCTGATCAGCGCCGAGTCACTCCTCCCTAACCTGGTGGTCAGCGGCTTGATCGCCTTGATGACCATCATCCTCCACCGGACCGAACTCTTTTACGCCGAGAAACGACTCGAGTTCCGACCCACCCAACCGACCAATTATGTCTACTCCTTGCTGTTGGGCGTGGTTTTTGCGGCCGGATGGACCCCCTGCGTCGGTCCGATCCTGGCCGCTATCCTGGGCATCGCCAGCCAGCTTCAGACAGTCAGCCAGGGGATGCTGCTCCTCAGTGTGTACGCGCTGGGATTGGGCATCCCCTTTTTGCTGTTAGGCCTGGCCTTCGGCTCTCTATCCAAATGGTTATGGAAAGTCAATCGCTACCTGGGCGTGGTGAACAGCGTGAGCGGGTGGTTAATCCTGTTCACCGGAATCCTCATCGAGACCGATACGCTCTCCTTCCTGGCCAGCTACGGCGGTCTCTTCACGGCAGGCTGGTAGATGGGAACAAGAGGCAGCCGTCATCACCGGTCTGGGCGGTTCAAGACAGTTCAGTTTTGCGCGTAGAGGTATGAATTGGCGACGACACGACGACCGGTAACAGGACGAACGCGGGACCTGGTCATCTGGGCCGATCGGAGGATCTTTCAACTGGCCAAACACTGGCTGGCGGCGGCCAACCTTTTCTGGGTGTTGTACGTTGGCCTGCCGGTGATGGCTCCGCTCTTCATGGAGATGGGCTGGACCCTCCCCGCCAGGGCGATCTATCTCATGTACAGTCCCCTCTGTCACCAGCGTCCGGAGCGCTCCTATTTTCTGGGCGGCCCCAAAATGGTCTACTCTGCGGAAGAGTTGGAAGCGGCTGGAGTGCACACCGGTCTCTTTTCTCGTGACATCGGCAACGAGGCCGTGGGCTGGAAAGTGGCCTTTTGCGAGCGGGACCTGGCCATCTATACCTCGATCCTGGGCGCAGGTCTGGTGTACGGCCTGGTGCGACGGCGGTTGGGGAACTGGCAAATGCCCTGGCGCCATGCCTTGATCTTCCTGGTGCCCCTTGGCATCGATGGGCTATTGCAGTTTTTCGGAGTCTATGAAAGCACCTGGGTACTGCGCACCGTGACCGGCGCCATCTTTGGGGTGGGAGGCGTCTTTTTCGCCTACCCCTACCTGGAAGAAGGATTCGCCGACATCCGCCGCACGGTGAACGAGAAATTGCACCTGGAGTGAGAGCCGCCTACGACGCCCCTGGATCGCCCCTCACAGTAACTGAATGCGATCAAACACCACGAGGCAGGTCCCCCTATAGCATCCTCTTGGGGATCCTGCCGGCGACCTGTTGCTAGATATACAGATCCCTCCGGTTATAGGTCAGATAGGCGCCGACCATGCTCATCAGGATGATGGCCAGCGACAGCCCGACAAACGTCAGATCCAGTCTGGACTCGCGCAATAACATGCCCGGATCGAAATACTTGAACGGCGTAACGTATTTGAGCCAGTCCAGGTCCTGGTCGAGACTGGACAGGACCGAAAGAAAATAGGTCCCCAACAACAGCGACACTGCGACCGAACTCGCCCGCCGGTACCGTTTCATGGCGCAGCCCAGGAAGATGCCAATCGCCAGAAAGATCAACTGCATGATGAACAGCGCCAACATGCACAGACCGAGGAACCGGTAGAACTCGCGATCCGGCTGATATTTGGCTGCCCCAGCAAGCGATACCCCCCAGGTGATGAGGAGCAGGCCCACGCAATTGACCAGCGCCGCCAGCGCTTTGGCCGTCACCAGACGGCTGCGGGTCACGGGCAGGGTCAGCGAAAACTCGACGGTCTTGTCCCGCTCTTCCTTGGAAATGATGTCGCTTCCCCACATGGCCGCCGCAATCGACAGCAGAAGCGCAAAGTAGGTGAACATGATCCCGAAAAAGCCGGTGACCGTCGTCAGGTTGAACGCCTGCATGTTCAATGCCGCCAGCATCGCCGGCGGCATCGCGTCCAACACCGCCAACATCTCCGGGTTACCGGCGTAGGCGGAAAACTTGGATAGCCCCAGCACGGTGAACAGGATCACGATCGCGCCCCAGATCAGGAGCGACCTCAGATTCGCCTTCAGCTCTCTTACCAGGATGTTCATCGCCCAGCCTCCTTACGCTATCGCCGGGATATCTCTCCGCACATACAGCACATAACTACCCACCAGAGAAACCAGGATCACGGCCACACTGACCAGCACCAGCGGCCAGTCATAGGCCTCGTGCTGGATAATATAGTGGGGATTAAAGTGCTTGAATGGTGTAATCTTTTCCAGGACGCTCTCGCCCAGCAGATCGCCAAATACGCTCAGGACGTACATTCCAAAGCCAAGCGCCATCGAATAGGGTGTGACGCTCCGGATTCTCCTGACCAGCAGCGAAATCACCAGGCCCACGCCCAAGAAGAACAGTTGAAAGACCACCAGGCTCAGCAGCAACAGAAGCAGCGGCTTGGTCTGGTACGTCCGATCCCCTTTGAACAGGTTAATAAAGCCGAAGCTGCTGATCCAGACCACGGCATTGGTGATGATCAAGCCACAGAGTGCCGCCAGCAATTTGCTGGTCAGAATCTGGGTGCGCCGCACCGGCTTGGCCAACAGAAAATCGGCCGTCCACTCTCGCTCCTCGACCGACACCAGCGAGAATCCATAGTTGGCAGCCTGGATCGCCAGGCAGACCTGGACAAAGAGAAAGACAAACCCGTAATATCCCAGAACCGTGGACAGGTCCACGCCAGTCAAACCAAAGGCGGTGAGCAACTCCTTCGGGAAATTGGCCATCATTTCATTGAGAAGCTCTGCCTGCTCGGCAAACGAGGAAAAGAGCGAGACGTAGACGAATATCAACGCCGCCACCGCCACCGACCAGGTGATCACCGACCTCAGGTGCATTTTGAACTCGTGCCGGAAAATGTTGGCGCGCATGACCACCCCCTACTCGTAGTAGTGCATAAAGATCTCTTCCAGCGTCGGTTCCTCAATCGTCACGTCAGAGACCGTCAGTTCCCCGATCTTGCGCATGACGGCGTTGATGTCCCCCTTGTAGAAGAACCGGACGGTGCTGTTGTGGAACTCCAGGTTCGTCACGCCGGGGAGGTCGAAATAGGCCGCGTCGAGGCCAGGAGCCTCGACCCGCACCTTCTTGTAATTGTTCTGCTGCAGGGTGCGGATGTCCGCAATCTCGATGACCCGTCCCTCTTTGATGATGCCCACCCGGTTGCACAGGCGTTGCACTTCACCCAGGATGTGCGACGAGAAAAAGACGGTGACCCCGCGCTGGTTCTCCTCACGAATCAGTTGGAAGAATTTTCGCTGCATCAGTGGATCGAGACCGGCGGTGGGTTCGTCAAGGAACAGCAGTTTGGGTTGGTGCAAGAGCCCTTGCACAATCCCCACTTTTTTCTTGTTGCCGTACGAAAGGTCTTCGATGCGGCGGTGCAGCTCCAGCTCCATCAGCTCCGCCAGTTCGTACATGCGCTGCGTGCAATCCCGGTCGTAAAAGCTGGCCGAATATTTCAGCAGGTCAATTACCTTCATCCGCTCGTAGTAGAACACGTCCGAAGGTAAATAGCCGATATCCCGCCTCAGCTCAGGGCCGTACTTGATGCAGTCCTTGCCAAAGATCGTCGCGCTGCCGCTGGTGGGATAAATCAACGACAGAAACAACCGGATCGTGGTTGATTTGCCCGCTCCATTCGGCCCGATGAAACCAAAGATCTCCCCCTCCTCTACCTGGAACGAGACGTCAATGATCCCTCGCGCTTTGCCATAATACTTGGTCAGGTGATTGGCTTCGATGACGCTCATGGTGACACTCCTCCTGATTCGTTTGCTTTCAAACCGTGCTTGAGAAAATCAATAAACCGGTCAACGGTATCGAACATTCGTTCATCATAGTCCCAGGTCACATGCTCCGTGTAGTACTCCAGAAGCAGGGTATTCAGCGCAGCGATCAGGTACACCACCATCTCCACATCAATGTCCGCCCTGACTTCGCCCCTCGCGATCGCCTTCTCCAGCAGACCCTTGAACAGGTCATACGCCTGAGGCATACCCTCATCCACCACCTGAGCGTAGATGGGCGTCCCCTTGCTGGCCAACAACCTCCTGCCGATCTCGGCGTACTTGCGATGCTCGACCGCAAACTGAATCCCCGCCCGATACAGCTCCCGCAGCAGGGTGAAAAAGTCATGCCGCTCCGGATTGTGCAGCACCGGAGCCAGGTAATTCCGTTTCTCTTCGGCGATCAACTGCAACAGGTACCGGAACAGGTCCTGTTTGTTCTCAAAGTACTGGTAAAAGCTGCCCTTGGCGATGCCCGCTCGGGCCACAATTCGGTTGATGCTGGCCCGATCGAATGAATGCGTTGCAAATTCATCCAGCGCAACCTGACAGATCAGGTTGCGCTTATCCTCAGGCAAGTGAAAGAACGTCTCTTTCGGCATCCGCAACTCAGGCCACCATGACCCGACGGTCACATGACCATTGGGTCACATTCTATCTCTCCCCACCACGCCTGTCAAGTTGGACTCGCTCTGAAGCAGGCTGAATTTTGTATCTCGACAAATTGAACCGGACACAGCCCGCCCGACCATTTGCACCTTGAATCATGAGCCAGGCCAGGCGCTCTCGCCCGATGATTCACCATCGGGCTCAATCAACCAAGCCCTCCGGGCTGTTTGGCAGCCCCGAACGGGGCTTTGTTGGCTGAGCCCGCCGCTTCCAGCGGCGGGCGAACGTGCCGGAGGGCAGACAAATCGTCAGGCTTGTCCTGATGATGTCCGTGTTCGTTTGTTAATCTGCAACATTCGCATCGATCGATCGCGAACGATGGACCACCGAGCGGGGGAACCAGAAAATCGCCCTCCCGCCGGCTCGGAACCGGCGGGAGGGCTGACCTGCTTCGTAGCCCAGACCTCAATCCTCGCTCGGATCGGAGGGTCGAGGCCGGAAGCTCCGGCGCTACGGGCCAAAGCCCTTGGTGACCAGCGGCAGGTAGTAGGTTCGCAGCGGGACCACCCGCATGGTGACCGGGATATGGATCAGGTAGTAGCCGGGATCGTTGGTGTGCAGCACCAGGGTCATGGTGTACGTACCGGTCATCAACCCCCCGGCGTCCAGCAGGACGGTCACCGGCAGCGAACCGGAGATCGGGACCGTGCCGAACGGCGGTTCCACCGACAGCCAGGGGACATCCAGGTAGATGGACGGACACGACTCGCCTGGCATCTCGCGGAACAACGTCCGACCGGTGATCGCCCCGGCCACGTCACCGCCGCCCACCGACCAGACCTCGGCCACATCCCCGTCCATCAGAATCCGGGTGCAAAAGCCGGCGTTGTTGGCCGACAGTCCGATCGGCAGCGGATCGCCCATATCGGTCCACACCCCGTCCGGCCATGCGCTCAGGTCAAGGCGCTCCACCAGTCGCACCGCGTCGAAAAACTCTCCGCCGTCCTTATCGCCGCCCATCGCGTACAGCGCCTGGGCCGTAGCCGCCAGGGCCAAGTCAGCGCGGCCGGAAAACTCTGGACCCAGCTCCCAGGTGTCGGTCTCCAGGTCATACCGCAGGGTGGCCCGCACGTTGCTCGCCGGGGCATCCACCCCCCATCCGCCCACGACATAGAGCACCGGTCCGACCTGCACCCAGCCGGCGTTCCCCACCCCGATGGGCATCGGCGCGCCGGTGCCGATCCAGGCGTCGGTCGCAATGTCATAGATGTCCACCCGGTCGGAGACGCCGGTGGACGGGGTAAAGTCATCGTCGCCGCCCACCAGATAGACCTTGCCGTTCCAGGCTGCCGCCGCCGCTCCTTCCACGCCACGGGGCAGGGCAGCGAGAGCCGTCCAGCGGTCCGTGGCGATGTCGTAGACATAGAACTGGTCCGTGCCGCTGCCGCCCATGACATAGATGCGGCCCTGATAACAGACGGCCGCCGGCGCTTCTCCGCCGCCGGGCAGCGAAGCCAGTTCCGTCCATTCATTCGTCGCTGCGTCGTAGCGCCACGCTTTCTTGGTGACGGACAAGTTCGCGTCCACCCCGCTCAGGACATAGTACTGGTCTGGGTACTCAGGACACTGGGCAAATCCGTAGCGAACCAATCCGCCAGGCACATCGAGCCCGCCAAACCAGCCCGATAGAGGCGTTTCCCCCGCAGCAGGGCTGACCCTCTCCGCAGCAGCCAGGCTCACGACCGAGGCCGGGCCCTGTCGCGGAGACAGCCGGAAGGCCTGCGGGCCCGCCCGTAGCGGTGCCGGTCCGGCCATCGCCCCCAGTGAGAAGGGACTCTCGAAGAAGACAAAGGACAGGTCCGCTGCCCCGCTGTTCTCCAGCGTGAGCGGCTCGGTCATGGTCCAGCCCTGGAACAGGGTCACGCTCAACGCAGCGGCGGGTGGGCTGGTGCACGGCGCGTCCAGGCGCAGGCTTACATCGCGGGTGATCGTCTGGCCGGCGAGGATCGAAGCCATAAAGGTCTGCGACACGTAACCGGGCGCCGAGACGGTCACGGTGTAGGGACCGGCCGGCAGCCAATAGCCGTAGATGCCCTCGCCATCGGGCTGAAGGCTGGTCACTCCCTGGATGTCCACCGTCGCCGCGGGCAGTGGCCCGCCGGGTGCGTCGCAACGCTCCAGGCCGGTGATCGCGCCGGTCAGTTTTCCCCAGCCGGCCGGCGCGCCGACGGTCATGGTCACCGGGACCGGGTCCGCCTGGTGAGGAGTGTCGTCCTTGATCCGGATCTGGGCCGTATATTGGCCAGGCTGGACGATTTCGGGCACGCCCGCGTCAAAGGTGACCTGGATCGGCTGGCTGTTCAGCGACTCCACCGTGCCGGTGATCGGCGCCAGCGACAACCAGGGCACATCCCCGGCCGACTGCAGCCAGATCAGGCTGTTGTGGACAATGAGGGGGATGTCGCCGGTCCAGGCGTATCCGTCGGACAGGAAGGTGTTGAGCGCGACCACCGCGTCTTTCGTCGCCACAAACTCGTCGTCGGTCCACGACGCCACCCATTCCGCCTCCGGTGCCAGGTCGACCATCTGCCGGTAATAGTCCCCGGCGGAGCCAACCCCCTCCATGATCGGGTGAGCCGGGTCGAAATCGCCCAGGTCGGCCCAGGTGAACCAGTCGCCAGTGCCGATAAAGGGACTGTACCCCTCGGCGACAAAGCGCCCCTGCAACCCCCAACCATTTCCACCCGGATCGTAGAAGGTAGGAACGGTCTGCACCACCGCGCCGCCGGCGTCCACATAGTCGGCCAGGACGTCGCCCATCGCCACCGGATCGGCAAAGGGAAAGTTGGAGATGAGCACCACTGCGTCGTACGCCCTGAGTTGATCCAGAGTGGGGGTCCCCATCCGCGCGTCAAACACATCCACCACCGGCAGGTCGGGGTAGGCCTGCAACAGGGCCTGGATCTGGGTGACGTCGGCTGCGGCGACGAGCAGGACGGTCACCCCGGCGCTGGAGAATACCGCTTCGGCCGGAGGCTGGTAGCGCCCCGGCGCGCGAGACACCAGATGGTCCGCCGCCCGGCCCGCATAGCTCTTCTCAACACCTTCTGGCGTCGCCGGAACCTGATAACCGGGCACATCCACCGCCTCAAGCTTCGCCGGCGTGAACTCACCCGCCTGCTCTTTCAGCTCAAAGAAGGCCGGCAGAGCCCCCCCGTTCTGCAGGGTGAAGGTCAGCGTAGTGCTATAGCCCATCTCCAGCATCGTCTGCAGGGCCGGAGGTTCCGCCGCCAGCCACCCTGAAGGCAGATGGAAATCTTGCCGCACCGCGCTACCCGGAATCACGGTCGGGACCTGGGCCTCCGGGCCGTAGCCGCCGCTCATCGTCGCCGTGATCACCTGGAGGCCCGGCTCGGCGAACAAGGTGTAAAAGCCGTCGTTCAGGGCCTCGTCTTCGGGAGTAGCCTGAGACAGGGTCACCATCTGCCGGCTGGCAACCGTCGCCCCGTTCAGCGCCTCGCCCGTGCTGGCGGCGTAGACGTGGCCGAACACCAGACCTCCGCTTTCCAGTTCGCAGGGTACCGCCGGCGGGGTCGGGGTGTAGAGGTCCACCCGCACATCGTCCACATAAAAACCCGGATAGGTGACCGTCTCATCGGACCGCAGGCGGAAGCGGATCTGGAAATTCGGGACGGCATAGCGCGCCGGATCGAGATAGACCACGTTGCGCGTCCACTCGGTATTCTGGACCCCGCTGACCGAGATGATCTCCGTCCAACCCAGCCCGTCACTGACCTCGACGCTGGCCCAGTCATAGCCGCTCTCGGTCTGGAGCCACTGCCACCAGGAAAGCTGCAACGATTCCGCCCCCTGCGCGCCGCCGCTCAGGTCAATCGGCGGCGAGGTGAGCGTCCCGTCCTCGTTGTTGCCATAGTTCCCGGAGAGATTCGTCCCCCAGGCTTTTTCGCCAGAATGGGCGCCGCTGGGCCCTCGGGTGGGAGTGCCCCATTCCCAGGAGGTCACGCCCTGGACGGTATAGCCTCCGTTGTCCGCCTCAAAATCCTCGGCATACAGGTTCGGCGGAGCGGCCGTCACCCCGATGCCCACATCATCCACGTAATACCCTGGGGCATTGACGCTCAAATCCGACTGGAATCCGAAGCGGATACGAAAGTTGGCCACCGCGTAGCTGGAGTCGAGATAAACCGTGTGCTTGGTCCAGGCCAGATCGATGGGGCCGCTCTCCGGACCGTAGACGGTGGTCCAGGTGCTTCCGCCATCGTTGCTTACCTCGACCCAGGCAAAGTCGAACGATTGCTCCGTCTCCAGGTACTGCCACCAGGTGACCACCAGGAACTGGTCCCCGCCCGTCAAGATACCGCTCAGGTCAATGTCCGGGGAGCTGACACTGCCGTACTCGCCGTCGTAATAGTTGCCGGTGAGGTTCGTCGCCCAGACGCTGCTCCCGGAATGGGCGCGGCGCGGGCCGCTGGTCGGAGAACCCCATTGCCAGGAGGTCGTATAGCCTTCGACCGTATAGCCGCCGTCGTCCCCCTCAAAGTCCTCAAAGTAGGCAAATTGAGGGCGGTACCCCGGCGCGGCGCAGGCCACCCGGTCGGCATGAATGGCAAAGTCCTCGACTTGATCGCCGGTCAAAGGGCCGACGGCGCGGCTGATCGGCTCATAGCCCTCCACCCAGGAAGAGACTTTGAACGTATAGGGGATGCCCGCCGCCAGGCGGATGCGATACTGGCCGGTTTCCGGGTCGGTCCAGACCGGTCCACCTGGATAGCCGGCGATATCCAAACGGGCGTAGAGCGGCCACCCGGCGTCGGCGTCGATCACCTGCCCGGTGACCGTATAGAAAGGAGCCGGATCCATGGCAATGTCCAGGGTGGTGGTTGTCCCGGAGATGACCTGCACGCCGGTGATCAGCGCCGGATAATAGCCGTAGAGCTCGGCGCTCACCGTGTAGGTGCCGCTGAACACCAGGCGCGAGTATTGGCCCTGTTCATTGGTCTTCATCTTCCAGGTGAGTTCCGGGGTCAGGCTGGCCCAGATCAGGACATCGGCCAGGGGGTCCCCGCTCGAGGAATCGGTGACCGTCCCGGCCAAAGTGCCCACCCCTCCAAAGCGCATCGCCGCTTCGACCGCCGCCAGCGCATCAATGGTGCCATACCCCCAATCCTGGTTCGGGCCCTCCACGTAATCGCCGCCGCAGTGAGAGCCGGTCTGACCGGTCAGCGGTTCAGCTGTGCTCCAGATGATCTGCTGCGTCTCCGGCACCAACCCCCGCAGCGCAGGGTTGGCCGACCAGATCAGCCCGATCAAACCGGTCACATGGGGACCAGCCATGCTGGTGCCATCCCAGTTCTCGTAGCGGCCGCCGGGCACGGCCGAACGTACATTCTCGCCAGGGGCCATCACGTCCGGGATATAGTCCGGGGAGAGGGAAGAAGGTCCGCGACTGCTGAACCAGGTCAGCGAGCCGGGCAACGTACCACTGGCGTGGCTGACCGAACCGGTGGTCAGCACCTCCCCATAGTCACCGGGCGAGCGGAGCGTACGGCACGACGGACCTTCGTTCCCCGCCGAGACCTCGACCAGGATGCCAGCCGCTTGAAGGGCGGCGATCTCATCCTCGAATTGGGGCACCCCGCCTCCCCAGTAGCCCCACGAGTTGTTGACCGCATCGGGCGCCAGCTCTGGGCGTGGGTTCTGGCCGCTCAGATCCCAGGGGGCCAGGTCCCACTGAAAGCACTCGATAAAGGTCGCATCCCAACCACCGCCCGAGTCGTCCATGTTCTTGCAATGGATGGTCTGGGCGCCAGGGGCCATACCGATCTGGTTGGTCCCGCCGTCATCGCCGACCATGGTGCCGGTGGTGTGGGTCCCATGGCCGAACACGTCCCGTGGCGCGGTGGGCGAGGTATCGGTGGCATCCCACCAGTTGTAGTTATGATCGGCCTCGGATCCATTCCAGCCCCGATAATGGGGGAGGATCGCCGGGTGTTGCCAGTCCAGGCCGGTGTCGTTGCCGGCCAGGACGATCCCCTCTCCGGTGACGCCCAACGCCCAGACATCATCGGCGTTGACAAAGCTGATGTTGGGTTCCACCGCCGTGACGCGCTCCACCGGCTTCGGGTTGATCCGCGGCTTCTCAAGCTGATAGCGGTGGTTGGCCGTGATGCGGGCCACATCCGGGCGCGCTGCCAGACTGTAGAGGAGCCGCTGATCCGCATCCCGAACCAGGATCTTGTTGCTGATGTAGAAAGGCTGATAGCGCACCTGGAGCCGGTCCAGGTAGGCGCGCAACTCCCGTTGCGTCCGCTCCGCCGTGGCCCGCAGCGTTTCAAAGACAAATCGGCCCTTCTCTTCCTTGGTCTTGAGCCGGTAGGCTGGACTGAGGTCCGCCTTTTCGGTCAGCCAGAGGAAAACGTCAGTTCGGGCCGATTCTTCTTTCAGGCTTTTCAGCACGAACGGTTCGATTTTGGAGAGGATCTCATCCGGCCACTCGGACACGGCCGGCAGGGTAGCAGACTCAACCGGGCGTGGGTTCGACACCGCGGATTCAGCCACGGCATGGCTATCCGGCATCAGCGATGGAATCGAACCGACCAAGAACCCAATAATGACCACAAACGAAATAAAACGAGACAAAGGTCTCATCTTCGCTGATTCTCCTTTCCCGAATGCTTTAATTGTTTCGCCTTGGGATGGATGAGAAGGGAACCGTCCCGGTCCCGAGGACACGCTCTGTTACACAGTCATCACCTCCCTCCGAAAATACCTCACCCCTACCCCCTCACCCCCTTCCCCTCTCCGCCGGCGGAGAGGGGAAGGGGGCCGGGGGGATGAGGAGAGGTTTGGGCCGCTCCTCTCGCGCGGAGTCGAGGCTTCCGCCGCCGACCCCCGGGCTTGGATGAATCCTGAACGAATCAACGAATCGGGTCCTCGCGCCCGATCCGTTGATTCGCTCTCCTGCCCATGAAAACATTATCACCGACAGCGGTTATCTTGTCAAACCGATGTCGCATTCGCTGATTCGTGCCCCGATCCGTTAACCGGCCATTCCGTGGTGGTCAACCCATAGTTACGGGACGGCCCCCAGCCGCCGCGGCCAGGGCGCCGCAGGCAAGATCGCCGAGCCGCATGGAAAGCCAACATGGCATTCATTCATCTTGTTCCAGGTGACGACGGAGACGCCCGGTCGCCCTGCGGGAAGATGGCGCACCGGACCGCCTGCGGCTCGACAATGGCCGAATTACTACAACGTTCCCTCCAATTCGCACACCAGTGCCCAAGATCAGCGACTCTGGACGCCGCGCCAGTTCGCTGGACCTATAACCTTGGCCCGGCCGGGGTTATGGGTTGAACTCATTGAGGATCAACGGCAGGCTGCTCCTGGACAGGGTGTAGGTGTACTGAACCCGAACGGCGCAGATCTGCAGGTCTATACTTGTGCCGGCCTGGTAATACAGACGCAGCGCCAGCGTTTCGTCCATGTTGTCCACAGCGTGGGAGAAGACGCCGCTGCCCGCACTGCCCCAGCCCGGCGTCCCGCTGGAATTGGCACTGGCGACGAGCGTAGCCCCGCCGGTACTATCGTAGGCGTACAGGAAAGCCATCGCGTTGTCGTTGGGATCGTTGTCATAGAAGTAGACGCGCAGATAGGTGATCGTTGCTCCATCGGGCAGTTGCAGGGTATGATAGGTGCTGCCTAGGCCACTGGTTTGGTAGATGCAGCCGCCCGAGGATCGGCCGTAGGTCGTATAGTCGAGATCGGGCACGAACACGTCGGCCGAATAGCGCTTGTAGAAGACGGCCTCGGTACTGCCGCCCTCGCCCGGAAGAAGCTCGACTTCTTCCACCTCCGTGATCTGGTCAGGCAAATAGCCGGCTTCGTCGTTGGCCGGGTCTTGGGCAGTCACGGCCAAGGCGAAGGCCGCCATCAGGAGCGCGGCCAGCGCGAGGCCGATGGATACTGTGCGGGGAGAGAAACGGAATTTGGACATCTGTACCTCCTCTTGGGCAGTCATGGCGCCCGCCTGCCGCGATGGCGACAGTAGTGCCACCTGGCTGCCGATGAATCTGATTCATTGACCCCCTTCGTGGCCGGGAGCCGCACCTAGGGCGTGTTCCTCGACACCAGCGGGAGGTAGACGGCGAACACCGGCTTGAAGAAGTAGGCCGAACCCTGGTCGGCGTTTGCGCCGACATCGTTTTGGAACGCCCCCACCAGGGCGGTGTCGCCCGACAGCGCCACCGAAAGGCCAAACAGGTCATCTGCCGCGCCATCCGACGCGGTCAGTTTCCCTTGTCGCGTCCAGGTCGCCCCGCTGCCGGTGAAGACGTACGCCGAGCCCTGGTCGCTGTTTGCGCCGACATCGTCGTGGTATGCCGCGACCAGGACCGTGTCGCCCGAGAGCGCCACCGATACGCCAAAGTGGTCACCAGCCTCGCCGTCCGCGGCGGTCAACTGCGCCTGCTGCGTCCAGAGTGCTTTACTGCCCGTAAAGACGTAGGCCGAGCCCTGGCCGCCGTTTGCGCCCACAGTGTCATAGTGCGCCCCCACCACGGCAATAGTGCCCGAGAGCGCCACCGACCAGCCAAAGGTGTCACCTTGCTCGCCGTCCGCGGCGGTCAACTGCGCCTGTTGGGTCCAGATCGTCCCACTCCGGGTGAAGATATAGGCCGAGCCCTGGTTCACATTTGGACCGACATCGTCGCGGTGCGCCCCCACCAGTGCCGTATTGCCCGAGAGCCCCACCGAATGGCCAAAGTTATCCTGCGCCTCGCCGTCAGAGGCGGTCAGTTGAGCCTGCTGCTCCCAGTTGAGAAAGCCGTCCGGCACAAAAACATAGACCGAGCCCTGATCGCTGTTTACGCCAACATCGTCAAAGGGCACCCCCACCAAGATCGTAGTACCCGAGACCGCCACCCTTTCGCCAAATCGGTCACCCGCCGCGCCGTCTGCGGCGGTCAGCTTGTCCCTCTCCCCCCAAGTCGCCCCGATGCGGGTAAAGACGTAGGCCGAGCCCTGGTCGGTGTTTGCGCCGACTTTGTCGTAGTGCGCCCCCACCACAGCAACAGTGCCCGACAGCGCCACCGACCAGCCAAAGTTGTCACCTTCCTCGCCGTCCGCGGCGGTCAGTTCTTGCTCGAACTTCCAGGTCGTCCCGCTCCAGGTAAAGACATAGACCGCGCCTTGGAAGTTGTTCGCACCGACTTGGTGCCTGGGCGCCCCTACCAGGGCGGTATCGCCGTCAATCGCCACCGAATGGCCGAACTCGTCACCCGCCACGCCGTCCTGGGCGGTGACCTTCTGCTCGGCGTAGCGGTAACCGGCGGCGCCGGCCTGGAAGTGCTGCGCCGAAGCGAGCAGCAAGGCGCTCATCAGCCCATCGGGCATGGGCTCAAGCGCCAACTGCGCCGGATTGGGGGCCGCCGCCAGCGCGCCTGGCGCGAAAAGGCAGGTCAGAGCCAGCAGGAACGCCAGCCACACGGAAAACCATTTTTCGAACTGGGGAACCATTTTTGCCTCCTTACCGTCCAAAGCCCTCGTACGCTCATTGGAAACCGCACGGAAAGACTCGCCGAAAGCCTTCCCGGCATCGCTGTGCCGGGACCTTGGCGGCAGGTAGGCCTCTACGATGGTTGTTATGTAAGCAAAGACCGCAATTCGGGCGGACCTACCGCCCCGGTCGTGTTTCAGCCTCTGCCTCGCTGCAGAGTGTTGGTCAACAATAATATCATATCACTATCTTGAAGAGATCTCAAGCGCCGACGCCACCTTTATAGGTCCATGCCTGCTTGCACGCCCGGCCTGCCATAGCAGTACTGCTGGACTCAATGAGCAATTGCCTTCCGTCTGACGGCGCCGCTGTCGCTGCCCAGCGGCAGGGGAGGGCCGACGGATCTCCAAAAATCCGGCCCTCCTTGTTGCTTGATTCTAGCGACTTTTTCTGTAATGTCTACCTCTGAAAACATGGACGGCTGATATTCGCCGGAATGTGTCCAGAGCCCCTGGAAGCTGCCCTTACCTAACCTCCAAAATAGACCGCTCCCCGCAGGCGGGAGTCGAGGCTTTAGCCGGTCAACCGCCTGAAGGCTCCACTCCCCTCCAGCAGTCGAGGCTTCAGCCGGAACGACACCGCCTGAAGGCTCCCCTCCAGGAGTCGAGGCTTTAGCCGGTCAACCGCCTGAAGGCTCCACTCCCCTCCAGGAGTCGCGCCCTCCGCCACCGGCTGCGCCCATTCGTTTATTCGTTTCCCCTTCGTTGACCCGATATTTTCATTCATCGCGGCGCCCCACCAGGCATGGCTACTCCTTCGAAACCGGCGCCGCGCTGGCTGGTCCGTTCTCCAGTCCGTTAACCAGCCATTCCGTGGTGGCCAATCCCTGGTCGTGAAGGTCCCCGGCCCGGCCTATCGCCGGCGCACCCGCTGCAACAATGGGATGGGCAGCGGCTGCTTCTGCCCCCTGGCCAGCCAGGCAGCGCCCAGCAACGAGAGGGCGAGGACCAGCCACCGCATGGCCTGCAGTTGATTGAGGGTCGGCGCCCACGTGGCCGGCCACCGGGCAGTCGTCACCGGTTCCGATCGCAGCCGGGCCAACGCCCGGCCGGCGGCAAGTCGCACCTCCGGATCCGCATCGCGGGTCTGGATGCGTGCCAGGGCGGCACGGGCCCGTGGGTCTCCGATCTCGCCCAGCGCCCAGGCGGCCTGTTCTCGGACCGTGGCTTCGCGGTCGGTGCGCAGGGTGCGGACCAGCGCATTGGTGGCGGCCGGCGAACCAATCCAGCCCAGGGCCTGGGCCGCATTGCGGCGGACATAGCCGTCCTCGCTGCGCAGCAACGGGGTCAGCGACGCCACTGCCGATTCCCCGGCGCTCTCCAGGCCAGCCATCGCTGCATGCCAGCGCGGGGTGAACTCGGGATCGATCAGGGCAGCGGATAGCGCCTCGATCGCCGCCGGGCTGCCGATCTGCGCCAGCGCCTGAGCAGCGGTCGTGAGGGCCAGCCCCTCGCCATTCAGCAACATCCTCCGCAGCGGTTCCACCGCGGCCTCCACCTGCATCATGCCCAGAGCACGAGCTGCACCCAGCCGCACCGACTCGGAAGGATGCTCCAGCGCCCGCAGCAACTCACTCGCCATCGTCGGATCGTTCAGTCGGCCCAGCGCTTCGCTGGCCGCCAGGCTGACGGCTGGTTCCGGATCGGCCAGCGCCGCCAGCAACGCGCGACCCGCCTCCGGCGCCCGGGCCAGACCCAACATCCGCGCTGCGGTCACCCGCGCCTCGGGATCCGCGCTCTGCAGAGCAGCCAGCGCGCCCTGGACATCAGGCGCATAGGCCTGTAACCCGGCAGCCGTCACCGCCTGCACATGCAGCGGCCTCCCCGGCGCCAGTACCAGCTCTGCCGTCGGTCGAGCCTCCGGGAAAGAGGGACCGGCCAGCGGCAGCCATGACGCTCCCCCGTCAACCGTCACAAACACTCCCGCCGCGCTGGCATGGACCTGCGTGCTGCCCAGGAGATGGTCCACCGCCGCGTACAGCACTTCGGGCGCCTGCGGATCCACCCGCAAAGCAGACACGCGGACCATCTGTCCCGCCGCCAATCCCAACCCGTCTGAGGCCATTTCCCAGGTCTGTCCGGCGTCATTGCTCCGGTAGACCCCGGCCACCTCGGTACCGATAAAAACCCAATCCTTGGAGACAGTGGCCAGGGCCGAGATCTGCTCCGGAACGGGGCTCGATCGCACCCAGGACCGGCCCAGGTCATCGGTGGCATACAGGAGAATCGGAGTGGCGGCGAAGAGGCGGCCTTCTACCCAGGACAGATGGCGGACCGTGGCCGAGGCCAGCTCCGGGTGTTGAGCCGTCAGGCTGGCTACGGAACCGTCCGCGCTCAAACGGTAGACCCCCCGCCCCACGGTCCCCAGATAGAGGTTCCCCTCTCCATCCCAGGTCAGACTCAAAGCCGAGAGCGGGAGGCGGGTGCTGCTCCAACTGAGGCCCTGATCCTCGGATCGGAGCACCGAGCCGTTGTCCAGCGCCACCGCCAGCCGGGTTCGCCCGTCGTCAGCCCACGTCACCAACCCGCCATCGGTCGGCAGGGTCAGCGCTTCCCAGGTGGCCCCTCCATCGGTGCTGCGATACAAAGTCAATGGCTCCGCGTCCGCCGCCTTCCAGGCAGCGTACAGCACCGGAACCGCAGGCTCCTCATTGGCTGGCGGCGGTTCGGCCAGACGGGCGACTTGCCCCCAGGCCCAAACCACGCTTAGTCCGGTGAGAACCAACAATATACTCAAAAGCACACGGATGGTGCGAACCGGTCGTTGTCGATGATTCATCGTTCCTCTCCTATTCAACCCGGGTCACAAGACCCTGGCGTCGGCATCGTCATCTTTCCTCGCTTCTTAGACGGGCAGCTCTCGTTCTGGGTTCCATCATTCCCCCACGCCTGCCTGACGCCCGCCCTACGGATCAGATAACGACAACAACGACCTTTCCGTTCGTACCGACTAGCGCTCCGGCTACTGCATTCTCCATTGACGTCATTAACGTCGTAGGGGAGAGGCGTTCCCGGTGACCACCCGCCGCTTGAATCGCTGCGAATTGGCCAGAATCACCTGGCCTCATGCGCCGTTTCCGGGAATGCCTCTCCCCAGTCCAGACCTGGCATAGCCCTAACCTAGCGCGGCACCCACTTGACGGCGTCAAAGGCGATCAGTCGCGAAAGATACGGCTCGTAGGTCACGTCGGAAAGGGAGACATAGTCGTTGCTATTGCCGCGGAAGGTATAGGTCCCCAACGAGACCCACTGATCGCTGTAGAGCGATTGGTTCACCACCCGCAGGGTAAACCCACCGGCGTGGGAGATCCAATACCGCGCCTTGGCCGTAGTCGTGTAGCGGTACGGGATATACACATACACCTCGTACCGTCGGGCGCTCAGGTTAGGATACCAGCGCGCCCAGTTGTAGTTCGGGCGGACATAGTCGTTGTTCTTGGTCCAATACAGGTGCCCGCCATACCCCTCCGCCGCCGAGCGCCAACTGCTGGCCGCGCCGCCTTTGACAAATCCAGGGCTGGTATCATCCACGATCACCGTGCCGGCCGGCGCGGCATCGGCCCTGGTCCACGACAACTGGGCCGTCGCGCCCCCGGTGTTCTCGTAATACTCCATCTTGACCGGGATGCTGCCGCCCGGCAGATAGATCGTCCCGGAATAGGTGGTCGGTGCCTGATCGTGCCAGGCGTCAATCAGCAGGTGGCCGTTGACCCACAGCCGCCCCCCGTCATCCACCGTCATCGAGAAGCGATAGGAACCGGCCGCCAGGTTGAGGGACCGCGTCCAGCGGACCGAGAAACCGTCCGCCCCGATGGTTCCCGGCGCGGGCGACCCGGCGCCCCAGCGAAAGTCGATCTGCGCGTCATCGCGCACCAGAGCCGGCGAGCCGCTGAGCGTCTTGTTGTTAAAATACTCGCCGCGCCAGTTAGTGATGGTGCTGATCGGCGCCCACGACAGCTGGGCCACTGCATCGCCAATATTTTCATAGAATTCGACCACCACCAGGTGATGCCCGCTCGCTAGGTTCCGGTCGGCCGAGACGGTCTTGGCCGAATGGTCATACCACTCATTGATGATCCATTCGCCGTCAATCGAGACGCGGATGCCGTCGTCGCTGGTCGCGGTGAAGCGATAAGGGCCCGACAGGTCCAGATATCGCGTCCAGCGGGCCGAGAATCCGTCGGCGTGCACCGCCGGATCGGGCGATCCCAGACCCCAGTTGTAGTCCAGGTTCGCTTCGCTGCGCTCCAGGACCGGGCTTCCGCTCAAGGTCATGTTGTTCCAATACGCCGCCTGCCAAGTGGGGTCCGAATGCAGGGGCGCCGGTCCCTGCGCCCAGGCACTGCTGACCACCAGCAGAAGGGCCACCACCGTTCCGATCAAGGACAGAGAACCTTTCATCCTACACCTCCTCCGTCATTTCATTATCCGATCTTTTGCCACCAGAAGTGAATGAACGCATTCACCAGATGCTCGAAATACTCCACCCGCACCTTGTGCTTCCCCCGCGTCACATGGATGTCGGCGCAATAGGTCGCCGAACCATCGTGCCACTCGCGGATGAAGGGGCGCTGGTCATCCATCTCGACGCTCACCCCGTCATCCACCTGGACGCAGAACCGATAGGTGCCTTCCTCGAACTGGACGTGGCGCGTCCAACGCACGCTAAAGTTATCGGCCGGCACCCCAGGCGCGGGCGCTCCGGTGCCCCAGTTAAAGTCCACGTTGACGTCGTTGCGCACCAACACCGGATTGCCTTCCAGGTTGCGATTGGCAAAGTATTCGCCCTTCCACTCTCCAAAACCGGTCTGCAGGCTCCACCCCAGGCGGATCATGGCCCCGCCCGTCCGCTCATACATCTCCAGACGGAGCCGATGCGTGCCCTCGGTCAGGTATAGATCGACCGAGTAATCCCCATAGCCATCGTGCCACTGATCGATCAGCAACCGATCATCCACCCAGAAGCGGACCCCGTCGTCCACCTGGACGGTAAAGCGATAGTTCCCGGCGGAGAAGGCAAGTTGACGGGTCCAGCGCACGCTAAAGTTGTCGGCCGGCAACCCGGCCGCCGGCGCGCCCGCCCCCCAGTTAAAGTCAATGCTCTTGTCGTTACGCGTCAGAACCGGACTGCCGCTGAGCTGGATATTGTTAAAGTACTCCCCTTTCCAGTCCGGGTACTGGGCCACCTTCTCCCACCACAGCTTGATCACCGCCGCGCCGGTATGCTCGTACATCTCCAGACGGATGTCGTGCTGGCCCTGGGTCAGAGTGCGGTCGGCGGTGAAAGCCCGCGCTGGACCATCCTGCCACTGGTCAATCAGCAACTGACCATCTACCCATAGTCGTGCGCCATCGTCCACCCGGACATGAAAGCGGTAGGTACCCGCCTCAAAGCCAAGACGGCGCGTCCAGCGGGCCGAAAAATTGTCGGCGTTGATCCCCGGCATGGGGCTGTTGGGTCCCCAGTTAAAGTCAATATTGACATCATTGCGCACCCGTGGCGCTCCGGTCAGGTTCCGGTTGTTGTAATACTCGCCTCGCCAGTCGGTGATTTTGACCGGGGTGGGCGTCGGCGTCGGACGCGGCGGACGCCGAGTCGCGGTCGGCGGAATGCGAGTCGGAGTGGCCGTGGGCGGGATGGGGGTGGGTGGCGGTGAAGTAGGAGTGGGCGGCGGTAAAGTCGGGGTAGCCGTAGGCGGGAGGATGGTCGGCGTGGCGGTCGGCGCCGCCAAGGTCGGCACCTGAGTGGGCAGCGGCGTCGGGCTGCCTGGAACCGGCGTCGGCTCCACCGTACCGCCGATCACGCGGAAGGCGGCGTGGGCCACCCGCTTGGAATTGGCCCCCCGGCTTTCCACCATCACGTTGGGTCGGCTGTTCCATGGTTTTGTCTGCGGGTAGGAAAACTGGGCGATGATCTGGCCTCTGGCATCGGCCGTGGCCTGGGCATAGACCACCCCGTCGGTCGCCCCGCTTTCCAGTTCCACCAGGTAGATCAGCACCGTCTCGCCCGGCTGCCATCCGGCCCCGCTGACCGTGATCAGCGTACCCGGCGCACCGGAGAGCGGCTTGAGCTGAATGTAGGTCACGATCGGGGTTCCTCTGGAGACCGTTTGCCCGCAGCCGACCAGCATCAATGTCAGCAGGCTTAGGGCAAACCCGAGCGCCAGGACCCCTCGGATTCTCAATCTGGGTATGCTCATCGTGTCCACCTCACTAATTATCTTTTTTATAGACGAAATGCCCAGGCGATTGGTTCCAGCCGGCGGCTGAAGCCGCGCCTCTCGGGCCGGCGGCCGGGCGTTCCGCTGCCGCCAAGGGTAGGGCAAACCGGAGGTTCGCCCAGGCGTGCGCGAGTAGGGGCGACCGGGCCGGTCGCCCTACAGCGCAGGCCGACGGCCAGCCGAAGGCTCTGCAGGGGCGATTTCAATCGCGGTCTATTTTCAGGGGAGTTCCCATGCCCGGCTGGGCGCCACGAGGGATGAAAATATGCAAGGGCTGGCGGCCGGGCGTCCCCCGGCAGGGACTTCACCCCCACCTGACCTCCCCCGTCAAGGGGGAGGCACTCGGATCCCCCTCCCCTGGTGGGAGGGGTGGGGGGAGGGGGCCGGCGGGGACGCGCTCCGTCGGCGCAGGCCGACGGCCAGCCGAAGGCTCTCTAGGGGCGATTTCAATCGCGGTCTTTCAGAGGGGCCACGAGGGATGAAAATGCCCAGGAGCCGGCGGCGGAGGCCTCGACTCCGGGTGGGGGAGTGGAGCCTTCAGGCGGTGGACCGGCTAAGCCTCGACTCCCGCGTGCGGGGGAGCGGCCTATGTTCGCAGGAGTGGAGGCGTTCGCCGCGTTCTGCGTAATTCCCCTCCGGCTAAAGCCTCCACTCCCACTGGCTGCCGGACCTACAGCTCCACCCCCTGCCTAGGGCAAACGCATTTGGCACTGACATAGGGTATAATGGGGCTCTAACCGAGTTTGTGGAGGAGGAACCCCATGGAATCGAAGCCGACCGCTGTCATCACTGCGCATTTC
>JAGVRI010000002.1 GCA_018606645.1 Chloroflexota bacterium | reverse complement strand
ACGCCAGCGTTTCGAGCCACGCGCCGTGTGGGGACGCCCCCGCGTCTATCCCACGCTCAAAGGCTCACGCGAACAGGCTCGTCAAGCTTGGATGGAATTGTTAAAGAAATCTTAGTGACATTGGGCGTTAGCCGGAGATGGATGCGCGATCCCGTCTCGCAGACATTGGACACACATTCGACTATGTAGTATAATATACATTAAGGGATAAGCGGTTCTGGTAAGGTCACGTGGAGCACACGTGGTGGGAAGTACAAGTGCACCATGCCCGATCGGCTCTCGGCGGCAACTGAGCAGATCACCGAAATTGGGACAAGCGTCCTACAGGTCCACATCCTAGGGCCACCCCGCGTCGAGTGGGCCGGCAGGCCTCTGTCTTTGCCCCGCCGTCAGATCCGCGCCCTGCTCTATCTCCTGGCTACCCAACTGCAGCCTGTTCCCCGCGAGCAACTCTGCTTCCTCTTCTGGCCGGACCTCCCCGACACCGCTGCCCGTCGCCACCTCAGCCATCTGCTGTCGCACTTGCGACACATCCTGCCCGACCCTCAGCTTCTGAAGATCGACAAAGATGTGGTGGGCCTGGACCCTGAACGTACCTGGTCCGACGTGGCATCCTTTGAGCGTCTGCGCAGCGTAGGCACAGCGGAAGCACTACAACAGGCCGTAGACCTCTTCCGTGGGCCGTTCTTATCCGGTTTCTCCCTGGGCGGCAGTCCCGAATTCGAAAGCTGGGCCATCAGCGAGGGACAGGCCCTAGAGCATAGCTACCTGGCTACCCTGGCGACCCTGCTGGAAGAGCGGATGGCCCGCGGGGAGCACCAGGCAGCCATCGCCTGTGCTCAACGCTACCTGGCTACTGAAAACCTGGCCGAAGAGGTACACCGCCGCCTCATTGAACTGTATGCCCTCACCGGGGACCGTAGCGCCGCCCTGCGCCAGTATGAACGGTGTACGGTTATCCTGGAGCGGGAGCTGGGCATCAGCCCCTTGCCGGAAACGAGGGCCGCGTATCAATCTGTCCTGCACGGCTACCCTCCACAGCCGCATGCCCCACAGACCAGACCGACCCATGCGCTTCTGCCAGACCAGCCGGCGCCTCTCGTCGGACGGCAAGATCTTTTCTGTCGCCTCGAACAGCTCTGGTCGCAGGCCGAACGCGGGCTGGCACAGGTAGTCCTGATCGCCGGCGAAGCCGGTATCGGCAAGTCCCGCCTGATGAACGAGTTCACCGATCGACACCGGCATCACTCCCTGGTCCTGGCTGGCGCCGGTCACCCGGCCACCCGGTCCCTTCCCTATCAGCCTCTGGTCGAAGCCCTGCGCCCGGTCGTAAGCCCAGGAACGGAGGCCCAGAGCCGCATCCAGAGGACGCTGCCGGCGGGGGCTGCTCTCCGCTCCTTATCGCCCGTCTGGCTGGCCGAGGCCGCACGCCTCCTGCCTGAACTACCTCGGCTGGTTCCTGGCCTGCCGCCGCCCCTGCCCGCCGAGCCGGAGGAGGCGCGGGGCCGGTTGTTTGAGGCTCTGGCTCGTCTCATCCTGGTCCTGGCTGCTGGACCGGATCCGGTGGTGCTGGTCTTGGACGATCTGCACTGGGCCGATCGCACAACTCTGGACTGGCTGGGCTTTTTCGCCTGCCATTTGCGCCACAGCCACCGCTTCGACCTGGAGACCCCACGGCTGTTGGTCCTGGGTGCTTACCGCAGTGAGGCAGAAGAAGCCTTGACCGAGTTGCGCCATAACCTGTCCAGGGCAGGTACCGTCGTCGAGTTGCAGCTATCTGGGCTGGATGCGCCAGCCGTGCGTCAGCTCCTCGAACACTTGCTTCCCCCTTCCCCAGGCTCAGGTAGTCCCGATTACGTCTGGCTGGCCAGTCGGCTGCAAGCAGCCACGGGCGGGAATCCCTTTTTCCTGCTCGAAATCATCCGTTCCTTCCTGGAGACCGGGCGCCCCGCCGGAGACCTCGCCGACCTGGGCCGATTTCCCGTGCCGGATACAATCCGTCTGGTAGTGAAGCAGCGATTAAGGAGCCTCAGCGCTCGGGCTCATCAGGTGCTGGAGGCTGGAGCGGTGTTGGGCAACCGCTTTGACCTGGCGCTGGTTCGGCTGACAGCCGGCCGGGGTGAGCTGGAAACGCTAGCCGGATTGGAGGAACTGGTGGCCCGGCAGTTCCTGGAAGAGTTCGAAGATGGATTCTCCTTCCGCCATGAGTTAATTTGCCGGGCCGTGGCCGATGGTCTGGCTCCGGTGCGCCGGCAACTGCTGCACCGGCGCGCCGGCCGCGCGTTGGAGCAGTTACAACCCAGGGCGGTGGTCGCTCTGGCGCATCATTATGAGGCTGGCGGCGATCCGCGTCGGGCCCTTGACTATCACCGCCTAGCGGCACAGCAAGCCGAAGCGATGTTCGCCTGGCAAGAAACCGAGGAACACCAGAGCCGGATGTTGGCCCTGTTGTCTCACATCGACCCCGCGTGCGCTCAGCCCGAGTGCCAGGCACAGCGGGCCCAAATCCTGATCAGCCGCGCTCACCTGTGCTACCTCCAGGGCGGGTTGACAGAGCGCGACTCTGATCTGGCATCCCTGGATACACTCGCCGCCGCTACTGGCGATGCTGGCCTGCGGTTGGATGTATTGCAGGAGAGGGTACGTTACCTGAACGTGGATGGTCATTATCAGCGAGCCATTGCCACCGCTCAGGAAGGGCTGGCTCTGGCCACCGATCTGGATGATCGGGCGGCAATGTCCCGTCTCCTGGCCCAGATCGGCTTTGCCCATTATTCCTTGGGCCAGCCACGGCCGGCGCTCGCCGCCCTGGAAGCCGCCTTGTCAGCGGTGGGAGAGCAGGCCGACGCCACCATGCGCGGACGCATCAGCCATAACCTGGGCTATGTCCATTTCCACCTGGGAGACTATGCCCGGTCGCTGGCCTGTCAGCAGGAAGCGTATGCCTGTCATCAGCAGGCCGGGGATTCCATCCGGCTGGCTTCGGACGGCCTGGACATCGGCGCCTTGCTGCTGGAGATGGGGCAGGTGGCTGAGGCCGGGCGCTACCTGGACGAGCACCTAGCCCTGGCCCGTCGCATCGGCGCGCGGCCAGCCGAAGCTTATGGCCTGACCCTGCTGGGGTGCTGGAGTCTCCACCAGGGGGACTATGCCGCAGCGGCCGACTGGTTCCGGCAGGCCTTCGCGCGGCAATCAGAGTTGCAGAGCGAACCGGGCTGCGTGGCCGCCGAAGAGGGTCTGGGGCTATCCCTCTACCAACTCGGCGACCTGGCCGAGGCGCGCCGCTGGCTCAGCAACGCTGCGGCCCAGGCAGGTACCCTTGGACATCGCCGCCGCCTGGTCGAGGTTTTGGTCGGGCTGGGCCTGGTGGAGACCGCCGCCGGGCAGCCGGACATCGCTGAGGAGCGTCTCCGGGAAGCAGAAGCCCTGTCCCGCCAAAGCGAATGCCATGAAGGGCTGGCCTCGGCGCTGGCTGCCCTTGCCCGCGCCGGGCGGCTGGCGGGACGCCTGGATACTGCCCTCGTCCATGCCCACGAGGCCGTTCGTGTCGCCCAGGTAAGCGACCTGCCCGCGTGCGAGGTGTGGGGCCGACTTGAGGCCGGACTGACCTGGCTACTCCAGGGTAAGGCGGCTGCCGCCTTGGAGGAAATCGATCCAGCCATCGCCCTGCTGCCCCGCTCTCACCAGGCCTGGGTCGGCGAAGAACAGGTTCACTATGCCCATGCCTGCGCCCTGCACGCCCTGGGCCAGATCGAGGCAGCCGACCATCATCTCCGCCTGGCTGAGGTGTGCATAGCCCAGAAGGCGGACCGGATCGCCGACCCGGACCGGCGACAACGGTACCTGACCTTCGCCCGTTCGTTCCTTTCCAATTCCTCCCTTACCTGACATCATCTTTCGCCGGCCACTTCCCACCTTCGTTTGTGGACATTTTGTAACCACCTCTGTGCTATATTGGCTGGGGACAAGATCCACCGCATGATGACCGCGCACGATCGGCTGGGGATGCCGCGGCACGGGGCCAATAGCGGGCTGGAAGAGACCCTGGTCCAGTCCCTGGTGAAGAAGGTTGAGAGGAGGCCTGATCAGCACTCCGACTCAGCACCGCAGCCTCGCGGTCGGCGCCGGATACCTTGAACAGGAGGAGTTACGTGATGACAGTCGAGTACAGTTCCTTCCTGATTCGCCTCTGGCGAAAGGCAAACGCCGACTCTGGTCCCGCCGGAGAATGGTCCGGTGAGGTGGAACACATCCAGACCGGCCACTGCTGGACCTTGGAGACGGTGGAGGCGCTCTATGTCCATGATTGGCCGAGCCTGGCAATCTTGATGCAGGAACTGCTGCGCAGCAGCCCGGATAACCAGACCTCCGAGGTCTGATGAAAGGTTCGACGACGAAAGGAGGCAAAGATGAAAAGGGAGCATCTTTTTGGCACCGGAGTGGCCACCATGTGCGCCATCCTGTTGGTGGTCGGCCTGGCGGCCGCGCAGGCGCCCCAGGCCGCCCTGGGCACGGCCTTCACCTACCAGGGGCAGTTGAGGATGGACGGCAGCCCGGTCAATGACACCTGCGATTTCCAGTTCAGTCTGTGGGATGCCGCCGGCGGTGGCACGCAGATCGGCGCCACCCAGACCAGGACCAACGTCGCGGTGAGCAACGGCTACTTCACCATCCCCGACCTGGACTTTGGCAGCGCTGCCTTCCAGGGCGACGCCCGCTGGCTGGCGATCGCCGTGCGCTGCCCGGCGGGGAGTGGTTCTTACACCACCCTCTCCCCGCGCCAGGCGCTGACTGCGGCGCCCTATGCGCTGGCCCTGCCCGGCCTTTGGACGCAACAGAACAGCACCAGCCCCAACCTCATCGGCGGCCACAGCGGCAACAGCGTGACAAGCGGCGTCTATGGCGCCACCATCGGCGGCGGGGGTGCGGCCGGGAGCATCAACCGCGTGACCGACAACTATGGCACGGTAGGGGGCGGGCTCAACAACCGGGCGGGCGATAATGCCGGCACGACAAGCGATCAGCCCTATGCCACTGTCGGCGGGGGCGTGGGCAATACTGCCAGCGGCTATGCCGCTATCGTCGGCGGGGGCTATGAGAACACAGCCAACGGTAGTTATACCACCGTCGGCGGGGGCAGAAGCAACTCCGCGAGCAGCGGAGCCACCATCGGCGGGGGCTGGTACAACACCGCCAGCGGCACCAACGCCATCGTCAGCGGGGGCTTGGGGAACACCGCCAGCGGCACCAACGCCACCGTCGGCGGGGGCTACGACAACACCGCCAGCGCACCGTATTCCACCATCGCCGGCGGCGGGCCGTCGAATCCCAGCGACCCGACCAACACCAACAACCGTGCCACCGGTGACTATGGCGTTATCGGCGGAGGCGGGGGGAACACCGCCAGCGGCCCTGCTTCCACGGTCAGCGGGGGTTGGAGCAACCTTGCCAGCGGAGAGAGCGCCAGTGTTGGCGGGGGCGACTACAATGTCGCCGCTGCCGCCTATGCCACCATCGCCGGCGGCGGGCCGGCGATCCCGCAAAACCCAACCAGCAGCAACAACCGCGTCAGCGATGACTATGGCGTTATCGGCGGCGGGGGGTCTAACCGGGCCGGCAACGGGGACGGCGACACGACGAATGCTCGCTACGCCTCCGTCGGCGGAGGCGTGTTCAACACTGCCAGCGGCGAGTCCACCACCATCGGCGGGGGCGACACTAACACTGCCAGTGGTCACGCTGCAACGGTCTCTGGGGGCATGAACAACTCTGCCAGCAGCGAGAGTGCCACCGTCGGTGGGGGCCGGAGCAACACCGCCAGCGGCTCGTACGCCACTATCGGCGGAGGCCGGAGCAACACCGCCGGCGACTGGGACGCCACCATCGGCGGAGGCTGGAACAACACCGCCAGAGGCGACTCGGCTACTGTCGGTGGGGGCGGGAATCAGACTGCCACTGGCGGCTATGCCACCATCGGTGGCGGTTGGAACAACAACGCCGGAGGTGGCACGGCCACCATCGGCGGGGGTGGGGACAACGTCGCTAGCGGCGACTGGGCTACCGTCGGCGGGGGCCGGGCCAACGTCGCCGACGCACCCTTTGCTACCATCGCTGGCGGCGGGCCGTCGAATCCGAGTGACCCCGAAAACACCAACAACCGCGTTACCGATGAGTATGGCACCGTGGGGGGCGGAGGTTGGAACCGGGCCGGCAACGGGGACAGCGACACGACGAATGCTCCCTTCGCTACAATCGGCGGAGGCCGGGGCAACACGGCCAGCGGCTATGCCGCCACCGTTCCCGGGGGCCTGTACAACACCGCTCAAGGCGCCTTCAGTTTCGCCGCCGGGCGCCGGGCCAAGGCCTACAACCAGGGCTGCTTTGTCCTGGCCGACGCCACCGATGCTGACGAGCCATGCGTCAATGATAACCGCTTTGTCTTCCGCGTCACCAACGGCTTCTACATCTGGACAACCGCCAACCATACCGCCGGCGTCCTGCTACCCACCGGCGGTAACGCCTGGTCCCCGATCAGCGACCGCGCGGCGAAAGAGAACTATGAAACGGTAGACACGCGCGACGTCCTGGACCGCCTGGCCGCTATCCCCATCCAGACCTGGAACTACAAGAGCCAGGACCCCGCCATCCGCCACATCGGCCCGGTGGCCCAGGACTTTTCCGCGGCGTTCGAGGTGGGCGAGGACGACACCCACATCAGCACGGTGGATGCCGACGGCGTGGCGCTGGCGGCCATCCAGGGGTTGTACGGGCTGGTGCAGGAACAGGAGGCGCGTATCGCAGCCCAGCAGGCTCAGATCGACGCCCTGCTCAGGCAGAACGCCGAGCTGGACGCTCGGCTGTCGGCGCTGGAGTCCGGCGCGGGCGGGGCGCCGCTGCCAGTGCCGTGGCTGGTGGTGGTCGGGCTGGTCCTGGGCGCCGGCGGAGCGTGGGCCGCCCGTCGCCGGCCGGAAGGTGGGCGGTAAAGGGAATCGGCGTCCCTGTTCTATCCGGTTGTCCTTCTGCCGCTGGCCCTGGCCGCCGGCGCATCCGCCCAGCCGGACTTGGCATCGTGGCGCGAGGCATTCCGAGCTACTACCTGCGGCCTAAATCCCCGCGAATGCGCCAGAACGACCTGACCGTATGCACGGTTCCCGGGAATGCCTCGCCCCAGGTCCGATCTAGCAACAGCCCTGCTCATAGGTACGGCTGTTGTCAAGTAGGTTGACAGGCCTGCTGCGGCTTGCGGAAGGGCCTGGGAGTGGAAGCTTTCGCTGGATTCTGCGTGATTCCGTTCCGGCTGAAGCCTCCACTCCCATCGGGTCATGGACTTAGCAGCCCTAACCTCAAGGGAATGTCTGTTTGACATTTTGGCCATTCTAGACTATACTGGTTGTCAGGCTTAGGGGCTGTAGCTCAGCTGGGAGAGCGCATCAATCGCACTGATGAGGTCAGGGGTTCGAATCCCCTCAGCTCCACCAGCCTGTCTTAACAAGTCAAGATCGCTTGTGGGGCTGTGGCGCAGCTGGGAGCGCGTCTCAATGGCATTGAGAAGGTCAGGGGTTCGAATCCCCTCAGCTCCACCAATCGGGTGTCCGTCAATCCCCTTCGCTCACCGCGAAGGGGATTGTTTTTGTGGTGGGGCATGCCTCATGCATTATGACCCATCCTGATCCGGGCAGGGCATGAATCCAACACCGATCTCCCCAGGGGCATGACCATAGTCCTATAGACAACCAGGTGGCTTTCTGTTATATTGGTTGCCATAACGTGCAATGGGTGGTGAAAACGACCAAAATGAACAGGGAAGTGGACCCGCCCTTGGTCCTTTACATCGAGGACAACCGCGATAACCGCATCCTGGTCAAACGCGTGCTGGAGGCCGAAGGCTATCGAGTGCTCGAGGCAGAGGACGCCACAAACGGGATTGAGCTCGCTCGCCAGATCCGGCCCGCCCTGATCTTGTTGGACATCAACCTCCCGGGGCTGGATGGCTATGAGGCCACCGCTCGTCTGAAGGCGCTGGACGAGCTTCGGCACGTGCCGATTGTGGCTGTCACGGCCAATGTCATGAAGGGGGATCGGGAAAAGACCCTGGCGGCAGGTTGCTCCGGATATATCCAGAAGCCCATTGACGTCGATCGCCTGCCCCTCCAACTTGCCGCCTTCTTGCCGGGGTGATCCCCGATCGCTATCCACGGAGAAAAGGGTGAGCCAGGAAATGACGGTCGATTTCAAAGACCTATATGTCTTGATCGTGGAAGATAACGTGCGAAGCTATGCCTTGCTCGCCCGGCTGTTGTCGTTCATGGGAGTCAAACACACCTCAAGTTCGCCGCATCTTGCAAGGGGAATCGATCTGGGAACAAGGGTAGCAAGCAGCCATGCGGCCAGGAAGAACGGGGTAAAAGTCCATGGCCGAGCCAGCCCTCGAACCGGCACAGACAGGTCGTTTCCCGCACCGGACTGCTCCCACCATTCCGCCATTGGGACTGCGGGGAGGGCTGGGGAAAACGTAGCTCATCGCTTTCTTACTCCTGACAGTTGTTCCCCTGAGTTTCCTCGCCTTTCTCACTTACCATCAAATCCAGCGCGACTCACGCCAAACGCTTGAACAGTCCCTGGACACGATCGTCGCGTGCCAGGAAAGCCGTTGGGCGGAGTGGGTAGCCGGCTATGAACACACACTGGCCGTGTTGGCTGCAAACCGAGAACTCTCCCCCGACCACGCGAACGGTTCGCTGGACCGCGCTCTGGCCGCTCAACTGGCCGCCATCCAGGCCAGCAATCCCGCTCTGAGCGCGTTGCTCCTGGCTGACCCAGACACTGGCCAGGTCATGGCCGCTGCCGGTGAGACCGGGACTGAGCCCCAGAGCCTACCCATGATGCTGAGGGACCGGCGATGGCTGATTGGGCGTCGGCCTTCGCGGATGAACCGCCTTTTGTGGCCGTCAGCCACAGACAGGCCAACCGATGGCTCATCGCGGTGTTGACCTGGAGTTCGTTCCAGCCGATCCTCAAGCACTCCGGTCAACCTCTGGACGCCGTCTCCATCTATCTGGTCACCCGTGATGGTCTCCTCATCTCGACAGAGGGAATCGTATCCCTACCGCTGGACGCGCCAGAATCCCTCCCTGAAGGTCTTGCTGGGGCGGTCCAGGGGAAAACCGGCTTGGGGGATTATGTCAACCTATCCGGTACCCCGGTAACCGGTGTATACCGCTGGAATCCGGAACTGCAAGTGGCAGTTCTGGCCGAACAGCCCCAAACCCGGGTGTCGGAGGCCGGAGATACGGTCACGGCGATGGTGCTAGGGGCTACGCTCATCGTCGCCCTGATTACCGCTGCCATGGCTGCCTGGGTTACCCGCCGTCTCACCACTCCCAGCGTCCAACTTACCGAAACGGCCGCCCGTATGGCCCGTGGCGATCTGAACCAGGTGGTCCAGATCGTTCGAGCGGACGAAATCGGGATTCTGGCCCACGCCTTTAATCGAATGGCCTCAGAACTCAAAATCCTGTACGACGATCTCGAAGCCAAGGTCGCGGAGCGCACGCAGCAACTGCAATGGGCCAATGAACGTACCCGCTATCACGCCGCCCAGTTGGTTCTCAGCGCCGAAGTGGCCTGCGTCATCGCCTCCATCCGCGATCTGGACACCTTGCTGGCGACCGTCGTTGAATTGATCGGGCGGGCCTTCGAGCTGCACCGGGCTTCCATCTACCTTCTGGATGAGAAAGGCGAGTGGGTGGTATGTCGGGCCTGCAGCCAGCCCCCGTTTCCGCTACCCGACCGGGAACGGGTAGGGGGAACGACGTTGATCGGATGCGTCGCCTCGACCGGGCGCCGTCAGGTGGTGCGGATCGCGGAACTTCAAATGTCTGGCGAAGGGACAGTGGCCCTTCAACCTCCTGTCCAATGCGAGCTCGCCATCCCCCTCTGTTCCCGGCGACAGATGTTGGGCGTGCTCCACCTCCAAAGCAACCGTCCCGACAGCTTTGATGAAGATGATCAACGGGTCTATCAGTCTCTGGCTGGCCACATCAGTATCGCCATCGAGAACGCACGGGCCTATGCCATCGAGCGGGAAACGGTGGAGAGGTTGCAGTAACTCGACCGCATCCAGGCCCAATTTATGACCCACATGTCCCATGCCTTGCGGACTCCCCTCAACTCGATCATCGGCTTTTCGCGCGTCATGCTCAAGGGAATTGACGGCCCACTGACCGAACTCCAGCAAGCCGATTTGACCTCCATCTACAACAGCGGGCAACACCTGCTGAACCTGATCAACAGCATTCTGGATATGTCCAAGATCGAAGCGGGCAATATGGAGCTGGTGTTTGATGAGGTCCTTCTCCACGATATCTTCCACAGCGTGGTGGCCACAGCCCGAGGCCTGCTCAAAGACCGGCCCATTGAGCTCCGGACCGAAATCCCCGACGATCTGCCAACGGTGTGGGCAGACGGGCAACGGATCCGGCAAGTGCTCATCAACCTCGTCTCGAACGCGGCCAAGTTTACCGAGCGAGGTTACGTTGCCCTCAAAGTCGAGACCGATCCAGAGTTTGTGACCATCCGCGTGATAGACACCGGCATCGGGATCGAACCCGAGGCGCAAAGGCGACTGTTTATACCCTTCCAACAGGTCGATGCTTCAACCTCCCGACGAGCCGGAGGCACCGGACTGGGCCTGGTCATCTGTCGCAGCTTTGTCGAGATGCATGGCGGCCGGATCTGGGTCGAGAGCGAGCCGGGCAAGGGCTCGACCTTTTCCTTCACTTTGCCCATCCACCGCACTGCCGCTGAGAGCCAAGGGAAGGAACAGGTAACGGACTAGAACTTGCTGACTGCGGATAGGGACGCTGCCATGGCCAAGATGATCTGGATCGAATGTCCAGCCTGTCACCACCGGGAGCCCATGAACCGAACGCTGGTCACCTGCCCGGTATGTGGCGCCGAATGGCTGGACATCAGCTCTGACTATGAGTCTTTGAGAGACCAGTGGCCCCAGAGGAGACTATCAGATCCTTGAAGCCGAAGGGGGGCGAGAAGGGATCGAGTTGGTCCGCCGCCACCGCCCCGATTTGGTCCTGCTCGACCTGATGATGCCAGAAGTGGACGGATTCGAGGTCCTGGAGACCATTCGCGCTGATCAAGAGCTCCAGAACACGCGGATCATTGTCATTACCGCCAAAACCCTCACCGCCGGCGAACGGCAGCGCCTCAGCGGCCAGATCGAACTGCTTCTCCAGAAGGGATCGTTTCTCGATGATGAGCTGCTCGAGGATATTCTGACGGTCTTGAGGGAAGACAGCTAACTCCCCAGTCTCCTGCGCTGGTCATGAACCTGTTCTGACGATGGTTCCAGGAACAGGTTCTGCCACCAGACCTCCTCATCTGCCATCTGAAGGCTGGTATCCCGCGAGATCAACAGGACACTGGCGCCAAAGAGCCCGGCGCCGAACCACTGCATCCAGGTGAACTGTTCCCCCAACCACGCAAAGGCACACGTCAGCGCAACCAGCACTTCGGCAATACTCAGCAAGGAAGCCTGGACCCCTCCCAGCCGCCTGAGACCGGCAAAGACCGGCAACCGGGCCGCCGCAGTCGGAATCAGAGCCAACAACACGATCGTGGTCCATCCCTCGGTCGAAATCGGTGCCAGAGGCTGGGCCTGGACCAAGCGCGCCAGGCTCACCACCCCCGTCATCGTCGTCAGGACATAGAGAGTCACCGTCCGAGGGTCTACATCCACCAGCGTCCATTGCCCCAACATCAGGTGAAAGCCGTATAGTATAGAGCGCCGGCGCTCAGCATCAGGGTAACGCCTAACGGGTCCGTTAGCCCTACCCCCTTCCAGGTCAGGAGAAAGAGGCTGAGCAGCGCCATTCCTAAACGCAGGACGGCCAAACGCGAGATCGGATGACCGGCCGCCGAGAGGAAAATAAAGACCCAGAATGGGTACATGGAATAAAGTAGATGGGCCAACAAGGCGTCCACCCGGGCCAGGCCGCTGTAATGGAGCAGCGATCCGACGCCGTTGGCGATCCCCATGCCCACACAATTCAGCAGGTTACGCCCGCTGATCGAAACCAGACGACGCCAAAACAGCAGGTAGAACAGCCAGAGCATCCCAACGGCCAGCGCAGTGCGCAAGGTAACCAGAGTCATCGGGTTCACCCCGGCCTGGTAGGCCAGTTTGCCCAGGATTGGAGCCAGTCCGGCGCAAACGGTGGACAGGAGGGTAGCACTCATGCCGCGCAGATAGTGGTTCGCCTTGGCGCTCATCGGCCTCCGTTCAGCTCCCCTGCGGCGCCACATAAAACCGAGTTCTGCTCCAGGAAATTAATCACGCGGGCCAACACCTCTTCCTCACTGAGGCCATCGGTAGGCAGATAGAAATGGCAATGCGCCCGGGCATGGCGCAGCCGGCGGCGCTGCTCGTCGAGATAGTTCTGGTCCCAGCCGAATCCGGTCCGACCCCGCTTCCAGACCGTTTCCAGGGACACGTCAAGGTAAATGAGCACATCTGGAGGGTCCAGGCGCTGCCACATATCCGGGATGCAGGAGTGATCCTGGGCGGCTGAGCGGGCCTCGTAGCCCAATGCCCTCAGCCTGGCAGCCAGCTCACTTTTGCCGGAGGCGCAGGGCCCCACCACCTTGATCCGCATGCACCGTTCGAAATGATTCGCCCTCCAACAAGACCGCTGCCCCCGCCTTTGATCGGGACCGGCGCAACACTCACCCGATCGGAAAGCGCACCGACATCCGTCGCACGTCGTCCGCCTGCCGTCGAGGTACCACCGAGACGACCACGACGCTGATGTCATCCTGCGGCCGGCCATGGTCCAGCTCCACCGCCCGGGCGAGGAGAGCGTCGGCCAGAGCATCGGCGCACACCTCATCCGAAGACTCAAGCCTTTCCCGAGCAAAGGCCGGCACGTCCAGCCGCTGCCCATGCCGCTCTCCAGCCGACCATACCCCGTCGGTGAACACAATCACGTGCAGATCAGGATGGATGGGCAACTCGGTGATGACCGGTCGGGTACGAGGCTGAGTACCGATGGCCTGGCTGGGCTCGTCCAGCAGTTGGAGGGCGCGTTCCGGGCCAGATAGGATCACCACCGGACAATGGCTGTTGCGCGAGATGACTAGGGTTCGCGTGCCCAGATCGACCGACACAATGTTCAGGGTAGCCGATACCTGGCCGCCCCGCAAGGTACGCAAGTAGTCATGGGCGGCGCGCGCCGCCGCCCCATCGCGCACCCCTTCCGCCAGGAGCGAGATCGCCTTGCGGGCGACGATGTTGCTGATCGCTTTGGCCGACTTGCCACTCCGCTGTCCGTCTACCAACACCAATGACAACCCGCCGTGGGGGCGCTCGATCACCTCCACCGTGTCCCCACTCTCGCTCATGGCGTATTTGTTTACTTTGGCCACCGCGATCTGAAGTTCCAATTCTGGCACTGGTTCCATCGCTGTCCACATCCGATCGGTCGAATACAAATATTCTACTCTATCTGGGGCAAGGGTGCAAACGAATCGTGGAGCCTTCCGACGGCCTCCAACTCAAGACTCGACTCCCCTATTGAGTCGAGCCTACCGGCGGGATCTTTTAGTTACTACCGAGGGCGGTCAACCCTGCCGCCACACCACGGGCACGTAGAGACGGAACCCCTCCGCACACCAGACCGTGATCGTGTAGGAGTTGGTCAGGCCCAGCGGCCCATCCACCACCACGATATAGGGATGTCCCGGCAAGGCCGGGAAGGTAACCTGGGACCGTCCCCAGGCCAGGCACTGCTTCGCGCGACAGAGGTTCTCACCCCCATCCAGCACCAGGAGATCCAGGCCCGCCGATCCCAGCTCTATGGTCACTCTCGCCAGCGCGGGGGAAACGAAGCGATAAGCATATTCAGGGCCCGATTCGTCCTCCGGTGTGCATGGATACCGATCCAGATGATCGGTCGAACCCGGGTCGTCGTTGCGCCCCCCGTAGGAACTACCGCACGTCAACTCGAACTGCGGTTCACAGCTCGGACATTCAGCCGTCGTCGCCTCGACCACGGGACTATAGCTGGAATAGCGATGATCGAGGGAGGAATGGGCGCGGACGCGGTAGGCGTAGGTCGTCTCGCACTCCAGCCCACTGTCGAGATAGAGGGTCTGGGTCAGGCCGGCCGGAGTGACCGCGATCTCCTGCCAGTCCTGGCTGCCATCCGCTGAGCGCTCCAGATGATCGTCCGTGGCCGCCGGGTCCTGCCCCTGCCAGCTCAAGAGCACCTCGCTTGCGGAGAGGACCGTCGCGGTGAAGGCCGCAGGCGCGGCCAACGGCGCGGTCACTACGGTAAAGGTCCACGGGGCGCTGAGGCCGCTCTCCCCATACTGGTTCCGCGCGGCCACCTGCCAGGTGTAGGTGCCCGGCGGTTGCGGCCCCACGTACCAGTGCGTCTCCGAGATCCAGCCCGAGTAAAGGTCAACGGTCGGGCTCAGCCACAGGTGCGCCTGGTACTCGGTCGCAGCCGGAGAACTTTGCCATTCTAGCGTCAGCTCTTCCGTCGTGGTCAGGACCGCCCCGTTCGCCGGTTGATTCAGAAGAGGAGGTGGCGGTGGGCCGGGACAATTCGGCTGGTCAAAGACCTCCACCGATGAGATGCGGTTGTCCACCCCCAGGCCGTTGTCAAACAGATCGTCGCTCAGATCAGCGTCGCTGACGCTGAAGCACGCCTGCCCACCCTGCTGGTCAATGTGTTCGAACACGCGGACCGACCATCCCTCCGCCAGGCGCAGGGAGGAGATGATGTCGTTCATATAGAGGGGCAGGTTAAAGGCGCCTACGCCCGCCAGGCCGTACTGCGCCCCGCCGTAGGCAAGATGTTGAAAGAGGACCACCGGCTCGGTCCGGCCGACCCCGCATTGGCTGTCGCTGAATACCTCGAAAGACGATACATTATCGTCCAAGGGAACGCTGCCACCGTCAAAGAAATCGCCAGCAAAGTTGAAATCATCCTCGCTGCGGCACACCGAAGCGCCGCTGCAGTCGGCATGCTGATAGAGCTTGACCGACCAGCCAGGAGGGACTCGCACCGACGAAGCCTTGTCGTTAAAGGCGCCGGCCGTATTCTGCCAGCCGATCGTCGCCCGCAGGCGGTAGCCTGGGTCTCCCCGATTGTTGGAGCAGTCATAGTCCTTGTTCCAGTAGAGGATGACACCACCCGACTGGGGACAGGTGCAGTCAGAGATAACCGACGACCCGACCCACTTTTGCAGGCTGCCCTTCTCCAGGTAGCCTTGGTAGCAGGTCCCCACGCCGTGCACCACCCAACCCTGCAATGTCGTGCCTTCGATGGGAGCCATGGCGCCGTTGTACAGGAGCCCGTAGTGGAGGTGCGTGCCGGTGGCGCTTCCGCCGCAGCCTCCACAGTCGCCTCCACACGAGGGCATGGTCGAGGGATTGCCCAGGTGCTGATCCTGGACCACCGTTTGGCCGGCCGTGACCTGGGGGTTGGCTACATGGTAAAAATAAGAGCCCCAGCCATCCTGATGGTTGATCTTGATCAGACAGCCGCTGCAGCGTACCGAGGTCACCGTCCCATCGGCCGGCGAGGTGATCCAGCGGTTCGAGGGGATGGTGCAATAGGGCACGCCCGGGGCAAAATCGATGGCATAGATCGGATCGCCGTCGGCGCAGTCGCCGCCGCTGTCGTGAGGACCGCCGGTGAACCACCAGGTATCCTGGCAGGCGTACGGCAGCTTGAGCAGCGATGCCGGAGGCGGGCTGTGGGGGATGACCTGATTCGAGTCATCGAGCGGATCGCTGTCGGGAAAGAGGCGCCGGTAGGTAGCCAGGAACCCTCCAGGATCGTCCGGGGAGAGAAGCGCTCGCCACTCGGTCTTTGAGGAGAGAGGAGCCAACGCAGTGAGGACCGCCAGCGTGGCCGCATTCGTCTCGGCCGGTACCGACACCACGGTGCCATCCGCCAGGGTCAGGGCGATCGGTTCCCCTGCCTCCGGCCTGGGACCGTATAGGCGGGCGTAATAGGCGCGCACCAGCTCGTCTCCCAGCCTAAAAAGCTGCTCCTCATAGCCGACGATATCCTCGTAGCCCACGATCCGGTCCATCTGCGAACGAGTCAGCGGTGCCCTGGCGCCCACGGCGCCGCTGCAAATCTCTAGCAATGTCAGCAAGAGGCGGGGGTTGAGGCTGTAGTAGGCGGCCTTGTCTTCCAGGTCCTGAGCCAAGGGCGCCAGAGCTGGCGAATGGAGGGCCAGGTAGGCTGGCAGCTCAAAGCCGGCCACGTTAGGACCATAGACAAACTGACCGTCGGCCAGAAGAGTCGGAAGAGCCCCACCCTCCAGGTAGAGAGAGGGAGGCGGGACCTGGTCGGCCTGGCTGACCAAGGTTCGGGGGAGGGACAGTCCCTCTGGGACAGGGAGGACACCAGAAGGACTGCCCACTCCACCCTCAGGAAGGGAAGGACCTGGCAAGATCAGGCCGGCCAGGGTGATGAGCATGACCAGCAGCGCGGTCAGCGATTGCGCCTCGCGTGGCGTTCCCGCCTCTGCTTCTTGTGCCCTTTCCATCCTGATTCAAGAGCGATGAAAGAATTGAAATTATCAACTTTAATCTATTGTAGCATGAAATATATAGAATGTCAAACTGACGGATTGGCGTTGCAGCTATTCTCAATGTCAATGGAGAAAGCAACAGCCCAGACTGCGTTGCCCGTGCAGTGCACACGCCAATCCAGGAGTCGAGCTTTAGGCGGAGAGGATTGGCCGGCCGCAGCCTCTGCTCCTGGGAATATGACCGGACCCGCTCACTACCTCAGTTCGGGCTGTCTGGCGATTCGGATGGCCGCACGTCCTGGAGGTTCAGTTGGAGCCGCTTTTCGCCGTTCCACTCCTTGACCTCCAGGGTATAGACCACATCCACGCGATCAGACAACTCATCCAGGATACCTGCGTAGCGGAAGAGGACCGCATCCCAGGTCACGCCCCGGTCGTCGCGCAGCGCAAGGCGAAGGTGCTTCTGGTCGGCGCCCATCAGCCATCGGCCGCGCACCTGGACGCCCCGGCTGAGCAACACCGGTTGGGGATTGCCCACACCACACGGCTCCAGCAGTTTGAGCAGATCATGGGTCGCCCACGAGACCTCATCCAGGGGCACCTCGGCATCGATCGGCAGCGCCGGGGTCAGCTCGACGCCGGCGAGCCACTCGGCGGCGATGGCTCGCAGCCGCTGGTGGAGGGCAGGCAGGTTCGCCGTCTCGATGGTGAACCCGGCCGCAGCGGCATGTCCCCCATGGCGGATGAGCAGATCGGCGCACTCGTCCAGGGCAGCGGTGATATGGAATTCGGGGATGGAACGGCAGGACCCCCGGCTCTCCTTCTCTCCCTGCGCCACCAGGACGCAGGGGCGATAGTAGGCCTCAGTCAGGCGACTGGCCGCCAGGCCGATGATGCCGGGCTGAAAAGAGGGATTAGCTACCAGGAAAAGAGGTGCGTCGGGGTCCTCGGCCAGGATCTGGGCCTCGGCGGCGGCGACCGTCTCCTCGGTGAGCGCCTGCCGTCGCTGGTTCAGCCGGCCCAACTCCTCGGCCAGCTCCTGGACCTCCAGCGGGTCCTTGCTGGTGAGCAGGCGGAAGGCCCGCTCCGCCGTGTCGATCCGGCCGGCGGCGTTCAGCCGCGGTCCCAGGCGGAAGCCGATGGCCAGCGCGTCCACCTCCCCCCGGCGAACCCCGGCGTTGGCCATCAGCGCTGCCACCCCCGGCCGCGTCGCCTCGTTGAGGGCGGCCAGGCCACGCTGCACCATCTGGCGGTTTTCCCCCAGGAGGGGGGCCAGGTCGGCCACCGTCCCCAGCGCCACCAGGTCCAGCCACCCGTCCTCACTTAGATCCGGCGGGCGAGTCTCTTTGCAGGCGCGGATCAGGGCCTGGGCCAGCTTGAACGCCACCCCCACCCCGGCCAGGTCCTTGAACGGATAACGACAGTCGGGTTGGCGGGGGTTGATGATCGCCGTCGCCGGCGGCAGCTCGCGGCCCACCGAGTGGTGGTCGGTGATGATCAGGTCCAGACCGCGGCGGGCCTGGTTCACCTCCGAGACCGAACGGATGCCGCAATCCACGGTGACAACCAGCCGCACCCCTCGCTGATAGAGCGTTCTCAGCGCCTCCAGGTTCAGGCCATAGCCCTCATCCACGCGATGGGGAATATAGCCTTCCACCTGGGCGCCCAGGGCGGTCAACACCTGGACCAACAACGCCGTGGCGGTGACGCCATCTGTGTCAAAGTCGCCATAGACGGCGATCCGTTCCCCCTGGCGGATCGCCCGCCGCAGGCGCGTGACGGCCTCGCTCATCCCCTTCAACCGAAAGGGATTGCCCTCGGTGAACCCGCCCTGCAGGAAGGCACGGGCGGCGGCGGGATCGTCGATCCCCCGGTTATACAACAACTGAACCAGGAGGGGGGGCAGGTCGGGGAAACGGTCCAGGTGCCGGCGGTCCACCGGCGGCGCCACCTGCCACCGTTTGGTCAAGAGCGGCACGGTGCTATCTCCCAAGAAAAGAGCGAGGCCACCTCGCCCTCGCTCCTTCCCAACGTGCACGCCCCAACCGGCTTAGAGCCAGTTCTGCTTGCGGAGAAACTCGGTCAACCACTTGATCTCAAAGTACTTGCCCTGATAGGCTTCGTAGGCCCAGTAGAGGGTAATGAACCACAGAAGGATGGGAGCCAGGCCGCACAGTCCGCCGATAAAGAAGGTGATGGCGCCCAGGATACAGCCGAGGACGACAATAATGACCCACAGCGCCACGTTGACGCCCAACGCCTGGACGGCATGGTATCGCTGGAAGGGGCGGTTCTTCATATCTTCAACCAACAGGATGATGAGCGCGACGATGGGGATGGGATAGGAGAGGGCGGCCATCAGTTTGTCGTTATCGGTGATCTCCCCCGAGGGCGGAACGACGATCTCTTCTGCCATTTCCGTTTCACCTCCTTTCCCTATTGGGATATGAGCCAAGACCTCATGGCCCGATCTACCTTTCTATTGTAACAGCCTCGCCGCTAAATGTCAAACCGGACGTCCACCCCACCCCCTGGGCGCAGCAGGGCGGCCCTGCTCCTGGGCCGAGGAGACCACTCCCGCCAGCCCCCTCCCCGCGTACGGGGAGGGGGTGGGGGGTGGGGGATTCGGGTGACGGGAACTCGCCCGAATTTGGGCCTGCCTCCAGGCTGTGATACAATCGTGCTGCAATCGAGGTGGGATCACCCGGAAAGAGGAACGATGACGCGCATTGTCTTTATGGGAACGCCCCAATTCGCCGTCCCGACCCTGCTGGCCCTGACCGACCGGTATCCGGTGGTCGGCGTGGTCACCCAGCCGGATCGCCCCGCTGGTCGGGGCCGAGCAGTGGCTGCCTCACCAGTCAAGCAGGCGGCCATCGCCCGTGGCATCCCCGTCTTTCAGCCCCGGACCCTCCGCGCCGAGGAGGCGGTGGACCATCTGGCAGCCTGGCAACCCGATCTGATCGTCGTCGCCGCCTTTGGGCAGATCCTGCCGCGGTCGATCCTGGAGCTGCCGCGCCATGGCTGTCTAAACGTCCATGCTTCGCTGTTGCCCCGCCATCGCGGCGCTGCCCCGATCCCGGCGGCCATCCTGGCCGGCGATGCCACGACCGGGATCACGATTATGCGCATGGATGAAGGGATGGACACCGGGCCGATCCTGGCTCAGCGCGAGGTCCCCATCCAGCCGGAGGACACGACCGCGTCGCTGACCCAGCGGCTCGCTCACGTGGGGGCCGAGCTGCTGCTTGACGTCCTGCCCCGCTGGCTGCGGGGCGAGATCGAACCTCGCCCACAGGACCATTCGCAGGCCACCTACTGCCGTCCGCTCCAGAAGGAGGACGGCCTCCTGGATTGGAGCCGATCGGCGGTGGATCTGGACCGTCAGGTGCGGGCGTGCGATCCCTGGCCGGGGGCCTATACTACCTGGCAGGGACAGATGTTCAAGGTCTGGCGCGCCTGGCCCCGTTCCGACTGGCGCGGGGGAGGGCGACCGGGGCAGATTGTGTCGTTGCAGCCGGGCATCGGGGTAGTCACCGGAGAGGGAGTCCTGGAGTTGGGGACTGTCCAACTGGCCGGCCGCAAGCCAATGGCCGTCGAACTGTTTGCCCGAGGCCAGCGAGGCTTTGTCGGGGGGGTTCTGGGCGGACCGCCCGCCTGACGGTTTGAGGGGACTCTGGAGGCGTCTGGATCACCTTGAGGTGCATGCTCGCCGGAGGAAGCGGGGTCCAGGGCACCGTGACCCACGGCCCGGGGTGAGACCCCTCTACGGTTGTTGCGAAGCAGGTTGTCAAGTCTGCTGCAGCTTGGCGGAACGACCCAGGAGTGGAAGTTTTGGCTGGGTCCTGCGTGATTCCGTTCGAAGCCTCCACTCTTTTCTGGGTGCTGGACTTGGCAGCCCCGGCGTTCAGGCATGGCCCATTTGACCCCATCCGACTTTTCGGGTATAATGTTGCCGGTCAACGGAGCTGCACCGTAGCGGGGCGTAGCGCAGTCTGGTAGCGCACTTGAATGGGGTTCAAGTGGTCGCCCGTTCAAATCGGGCCGCCCCGACCACAAAGACGATGGTCGATAGCGCCGCAGTGCTGTCGGCCATTCATTTATCAGGGAGACGGGCGCCGTCAGAAAGACCATGCACAGTGCTTCTTCCTGGTCGAGATCAGGCCGGCGCTTTCTCGGAGCCGAGAACCCGATGGACAGCGTGGTTCATGAATGCCAGAACCTGACTCAAGAGGATATTGCTTTTCTGGAACGGATTGAAGCGCATCTCGGGCTGCTGGCCGATTTGAGCCGCGCCGACGTGGTGATGTACGGCCCGCTCGGCCTCCACCGTGCAGTGGTCATCGCCCAGGCCCGACCCCATTCGATCCTCCCCATCTTTGACGAGCCGCTCATCGGTCGCCGGGTAACCCTCCTTGAGGAGCCAGCCGTCATCCGTGCCCTGGAACAGGGGCGGCGGAGCTTAATGGAGGTCTGGCGGGGAAAGGATGACCATGGCTCGCCGGCCAAACGAGCGCCGGTTATCCAGGAGACCTATCCGATCCGGACCCACGACGGCCGGGTGGTGGCGGCGGTGTGTATCGAGACCAATCTGATCGAGCGAGAACGCCACCGTCGCCGCCGTAAAGCCTTTCAGCGGACGCTGAAGCAGTTTCAGAGGGCCGTACTGGAGGGCGCCGTCCAATCGGCCGGGCCGATGTCCCCGTTTGGCGAACACGATGGGGTGATGGTTGTGGACGCCCAGCTCCGCATCCAATATATGAGCAGCATCGCCACCAGCCTTTACCGGAAATTGGGCTATGTCGGAAACCTGCTCAAATGGCATCTCCAGGACCTGGAGCTGGACGATAACCGCCTAGTCCTCGAAGCGGTGGAACGAAGGCAGTGTATCGAACGGGAGGTCCAGCTTCACCATCTGATCTGGATTAAAAAGGCGATCCCTCTCTTTTCCTGGGACGTGGGCCTATCGCGGTGGTTGAGGCCCGGCCGGGCCGGCCCCCGGCTGAGGAGCGTCGTGGTTACCATCCATGACGAAACAGAGGCACGCCGTCAGCAAGAGGAACTGCGGGTCAAGTCGGCGATGATCCAGGAGATCCACCACCGGGTCAAGAACAACCTGCAAACCATCGCCTCGCTGCTGAGGCTTCAGGCCCGCCGCGCCGAAACCGAAGCCGTCCGTCGGGCGCTGCAAGAGAGCACCAACCGCGTGCTGAGCGTGGCCGTTATCCATGAGTTCCTGGCCCATCAGGACGCGCGGCTGATCAATATCCGGGACGTCAGCCAGCGGATCATCAATCAGATGAGGGAGAGTGCACTGGATGGAGAAAAGCGGATCCGGATTGACCTGCGCGGACCCAACCTCTACCTGCCCACCCAACCGGCGACGGCCTGCGCCCTGGTGATCAACGAACTGCTCCAGAATGCGTTGGAACACGGCTACCAACGGCAGGACGGAGGAACGGTGACCGTCCGCCTGCAGGATGGCGACGAGCAGATCACTATCGCCGTTGAAGATGATGGCGTGGGATTGCCGGAGGAATTTGACCTGAACCAGGCCCAGAGCCTGGGGCTTCAGATCGTCCGGACATTGGTTCAGAGCGATCTGAAAGGCAGCTTCGAGCTTCATCGCCGGGACAAGGGGGTCTCGGCTGTCGTGACCTTCCCCAAGCATACTCAAGGAGGCCGATGATGGCAGAACGGATACGGGTGATTATCGCCGATGATGAGTCCATTATTCGCATGGACCTGCGGGAAATGCTGAACAACCTGGGCTATCTGGTCGTGGGCGAAGTGGGCGATGGCCGGAGCGCCGTCCACCTGGCCCGCGAACTGAAGCCTGATGTGGTGATCATGGATATCAAGTTCGAGGGCGACGAGTTCGACGGTATTGACGCGGCCCGGGTGCTCACCGAGGAAAAGATCGCTCCGGTCTTGCTCCTGACCGCCTACAGCCAGCGGGACCTGGTGGTGCGGGCCAAAGAAGCGGGAGTGGTGGGCTATCTGGTCAAGCCCTTCCGCGAGGCTGACCTGGTCCCGGCGATTGAGGTCGCCCTGGCCCGCTTCCAGGAATTCCAGGCGTTGGAGAAGCAGGTGGGGGACCTGCGCGAAGCGTTGGAAACCCGTAAGTTTGTGGACCGGGCCAAGGGCATCCTGATGGACACGCAAGGGCTATCAGAAGCAGAGGCGTTCCGCCGCATCCAGAAAATGAGCATGAACACCCGCAAGCCGATGAAGGAGGTGGCCGAAGCCATCATCCTGGCCCATCAGACACAACAGCAATCAACCGCCTGAACCGCTGGTCTGTGCCTACCGCTGGCAGGGATCGTAGTTCCGACCCAGAATGACCAGGATATCCACCGGATTGGACGGGTCCGGCTGCGGCTGATCGGGCGGGGCCATCTGGACGGCGGTCAGGGGCACGCGCAATGAGCGGGCGACCCGTTCGCCAGTGGCCTGGTCGCCGCGGAATACCAGGATCGAGGTCAGCGGGTAATCGCGACGGTCGGCCACGCCGGTCCCTACCACCCGGAACCCATCCCACTTTAAGGCTGCCGCTGCCAACTGTTCCGCCTCACGCCGGTTGTTGCCGTTCAGCACCCAGAGTCGTACCTTCTCCGGGGCGTCCAATTGCCCCGACGGCACCGGGGCATACAGACTCTCCAACAGCTTCCGGATTTCGGCTTCGCGCGGCAGAAGGACCGCCGCTCCTTCGGGCGTGATCCAGCTTTGAACCTGGGCCGGCCCGATCGCCCGGCTGATGATCCGTTGCGGACGAAGTTGAGCGCCAACATAGGCCAGGTTGATCACCTGGTCGAGGGGCAAGTCGGTTTGAAAGCTGTTGCTCATCGTCCGCCACAGTTCCGGCAGTTTGGGGATGATGTCCAGGTTCAGAGCCTGATCCCACAGCGCCAGCAACACCTTCCGCTGACGACGCCCCCGGTCAAAATCGTTGGTGCTCTTGCGTGAGCGGGCATAGCGTAAGGCGTGCTTGCCGTCCATGTGGTGGATGCCGGCCGAGAGGTTAATGTCGGGCAGTGGACAATCCACGTCAATGGTCACCCCGCCCACGGTGTCAATGATCTTGATAAACCCCTGAAAGTCAACCCGCACATAATAATGGATCGGAATCCCCAGGTTCTGATAGATGGTCTGCTTGATCCGGTCCGGACCGCTCCCCCGCTTGGCCAATTCCCCCCACAGGTCGGCGGTGTTGATCCGGTTGTAGCCGTGCCCCGGGATATAGACCCACAGGTCGCGGGGAATGGACAGGAGCCGGACCGTCGGGTCCTGGAGGTCCACCGAGACGACAATCATGCTGTCGGTCCGCCACGCCCCACTCCCGGGACGCCGGTCCGAGCCGAGCAGGATGATGTTGAGATAGCGATTGGGGATGTTGACCCGGAAGGGAGAAGGCGGGGTCGGCGATGGAGGCGGCGTGGCGACACCGGCTTTGCCGGTGAGGGGTGTGACCGAGGCGCCGGGCCGTGGGGTGGCGGGAGGTGCCGACGGGCCGCTCCCCGGCGAGGCAGGGAACGGCGAGGGGGTGACCAACGCCCCCGGCACATAGAGGCGCTGACCGATAAAGATGGTGTAGGTGTTCAGGCAGTTGACGTACATCAGCGTCTCCACGTCAACGCCGTAGCGCCGCGCCAGCGAAAAGAGGGTGTTGCCTTCCTGGACAATGTGGATGCCCCAATCATCGGGAGGGACGCAGGGCGGTGGAGTGGCGGGGGTCGGAGAACCGGCCACGATGGTCGGAGGGATGGTGGGGAAAGGAACCGCCGACGTGGATGCGGAGGCAACTTCCGGTGCCGGAGTACGGGTCGGCACTGCGGTCGGCGAGGATGCCACCCCGACCTGAGCAACCGATGCCTCCGACGGCGGCCACAGCCACAGGTCCACTCCCACCGCCACCAAAGCGGCGGTCAGGAAAAATGTCATCCAGATGAGGATGTCCGTCAGCCAGTCGTGATCCTGGATGCCCATCCCACGGGCACCGCGCAGGGGTACGATCTCACCAAGCCTCATGATTGCTCCATAGCCGGTTAAAGCTTGCCAAACACGGGTATTATAGCACGAATCGCTAAGAAAAGCAATTTAGCAAGAAGCGATTTATGATTTCCGTTCGTCCTCCAGTTGGCGCAGGTAGGCCCGGTCCGCGTCGGTCAATCGGGCGCGCTCGAGTAGGTCCGGGCGGCGTTCCCAGGTGAGGCGCAGGGCCTGTTGGCGGCGCCAGCGCACAATCTCGGCATGGTTCCCGGAAAGCAACACCTCGGGCACGGCATGGCCGCGGAAGACAGGCGGACGGGTGTAGTGCGGGTATTCCAGCAACCCCTCGGCATAGGAATCCTCAAAGGGCGCGGTGGGCTCGCCCAGGACGCCGGGGATCAGCCGGGTGATAGCGTCCACCAGGACCATGGCCGGGATTTCTCCTCCCGACAAGACATAATCGCCGATGGAGACCTCGTCGGTCGCCAGGTACTGATGCACCCGTTCATCCACCCCTTCATACCGACCGCAGATCAGTACTAAACGACGCTGGCGCGACAGTTCGCGCGCTATCTGTTGAGTAAAGGTCCGCCCCCGCGGGGTGAGCAGGATGACCGGCACCCGGCCCAACTGGTCCCCCAGGATCGCCTCCACTGCGGCAAAGATCGGCTCGGGTTTCATGATCATCCCGCCTCCGCCGCCGTAGGGCAGGTCATCGGTGATGCGGTGGCGTCCCGAGGCATAGTCGCGGATGTTGTGCAGCGCAATGGTCACCAGGCCGGCCTCTCGGGCGCGTTTGAGGATGCTCTCTTCAAAAACGCCGGCGAACAGGCCGGGAAACAGAGTCAAAATGTCAAAGTGCATTGCTCTCCCTCCTTCCGCGCCCATTGTAGCACGTTGCGCAACGAGGGACAAAAGGCGACTATCACCTGATTGGGATTTGCCTCCAGAGTGTGGTATACTGGTCGCGGAACGGGGGAACGGTCAGCCATCCGGCCGGGCCGGGAGCGAGGGTGATGCCCGAGATAGAAGAGGAACGCCTGTGGATCAACGAACAACTCAGCATTCCCCTCTCGGAGCTGAGCTTTCACTTTTCGCGAAGCAGCGGCCCAGGCGGACAGCATGTCCAAAAGACCTCCACCCGGGTCGAACTGCGGTTTGACGTCGCCCAATCGCCCAGCCTGACCGATGAACAGCGGGCCTTGGTTCTGCGACGGCTGGGCCGTTACGTGGATTCGAGCGGGACCTTGCATCTGACCGCCCAGTCGGAGCGCAGTCAACTCCAGAACCGGAAGGAGGTGATCGCCCGCTTTCAAACCTTGATGCAGTGGGCGCTCCAGCGGCGCAAGCGGCGCAAGCCGACCTCCCCCACTCTGGCGTCGCGGGAGCGGCGGCTCCGCGAGAAGCGGCGGCGGAGTGAGATCAAAAGGATGCGGGGCCCGGTGCGCCCTGAGGAATAGATCGATCGTCCTTGCCTTCTCGGATTCTTGTAGGCATCTTTCACCTGTGGTACAATGTGAATCGAGACACAAAGATCAGGCCAATGGCGGCTTGAGAGAGGTGGACGCAAACGCCCTGGCCTGCAGGGCGTTGTGCGTTTGTCTATCGGAGTGAAGGAAATGTATCGGGTTCCATTCAGCAAAACCAACCTGACCTTTGAGCTGCCACCGGGTTGGCGGGGTACGGTAGTGGAATCGAGGAGCGTGCCTCCCCTGGAAAATGTGCCGCAAGCGGTGGCCCAGGCCCTGGCTTCTCCGACCAACTCCCCACCTCTTCGGCAGTTGGCCCGTCGTGGGGATCGGGTGTGCATTGTCTTTACCGATATCACCCGTGCTAGTCCCGATGATCTCTTGGTGCCTCCCATTCTGGCCGAACTGGAAGCGGCTGGCGTCCGGGACGAGGATATCACCTTGCTGTGTGGGATCGGTCTCCACCGCCCCAGCACGCGAGAGGAAAAGGTCCTTAAGCTGGGCCAGGCGGTGGTGGACCGCTATCGGGTGATCGATAACGAGCCGTTGAACCCCGAGGCGCTGGTGGACCTGGGACATACAGAGAGCGGCATTCCCCTGTCGGTGCATAAGGTGGCCTATGAAGCGGACCTGCTCATCGCCACCGGCGTGGTCGAACCACATCAGTATGCCGGCTACTCCGGGGGACGCAAGACGCTGGCCGTGGGTGCCGCCGGCGAGGCGATGATCGCCTATACCCACGGCCCGCACATGGTCGATCATCCCGGCACCCGACTGGGCCGCATTGAGGGCAATCCGTTCCACGAGGCGATCTCCGAGGCAGCCCGGCGGGCCGGTTTGCGGTTCATCGTCAATGTCGTCCAGGATGACCAGAAGCGGGTGGTCTATGTCCGCGCCGGCGAACCGGAGACCACCTTCCAGGAACTGGTCGCCTTTGCCCGGACGCTGTACGAGGTGCCGGTGCCGCAGCAGTACGATCTGGCTATTGCCGGAGTCGGCTTTCCCAAGGATGCGAACCTGTATCAGGCCAGCCGGGCGGCCAGCTACCTCTTTTTCGCCCCGACGCCGGTGGTCAAACCGGGAGGGTTCTTCATCGTCCCGGCCCCCTGTGAGGAAGGGGCCGGGGAAGGGGTCGGAGAGCAACGCTTCTTGCGGGCCATGCAAGAGGCCCCCAGCGTCCAGGCCATCCTGGACGACGGCCGTCGCCACGGCTATCCGCCGGGTCAGCAGCGGGCGTTCGTCATGGCCAAGGTGCTGGAGCAGAACGAGGTGATCATCGTCGGCGCCAAGGACCCGGACCTGGTCCGCTCGGCCAAGTTCCTGGCCGCGCCGACCATGGACGCGGCGTTTGACATCGTTGCTGGGAAACTGGGGGGCAACCTGGATGTGCTGATCGTCCCCCATGCCCTGTTGACGCTGCCGATTGTGGGCGGGTGAGCCAGTCTGTCTACGGGGCATGGGGTGTGGTAAAGATTCTGGAAGGAGCAGGGATCGAGAATGCACAGTGGCAAATCTGCGTGGGACGGGGTGGAAGGACCGACCGAGGAACAGGTAGCGTACTGTATCCGCTGCGGGCTGTGTCTGTCGGTCTGTCCCACCTATAAAGAGAGTTTGCGGGAAACCGAGTCCCCCCGAGGTCGAGTGGCCCTGGTCGCCAAGGCCATCGAGGGCGAATTGGAGCTCACCCGCAATTTCAAAGACCATATGTATCGCTGCCTGGCCTGTCTGGCCTGCACCCACATCTGCCCGGTGGGCATCAAACCGGCCGAATTGTGCCTGGAAGCGCGCTATGCCATTGAACAGGTCCAGCCGACGCCGCTGCTCAAGCCGCTCCTGTTCCGGGGCATCTTTCCCCGCACCGGTTTGTTGGAATTGCTGACCAAGCCGGTGGCGTTGTATGACCGCAGCGGGGTGCGCAAGGTGGTGAACGCCCTGGGGGTCACCGGTGTCTTACCCTCCCAGCTCCGTGACATGGAACGGATGTTGCCGAACCGGCTGCCGTGGCGGGGGACTCGCCATCAGTTGCCCGATAGGGTGCTGGCGCGAGGCGAACGGCGCGCCCACGTCGCCTACTTTTTGGGCTGTGTCCAAGGGGTGATGATGGCCGAAGGATGCAAGGCCACCGTCGAGGTCCTGGCCGAGAACGGCTGTGATGTGGTGATCCCCAAACAGGTCAAATGCTGCGGAATGCCGATGGTCGGCTACGGATTCAAGGATGAGGCGCGCCAGATGGCCCGCCATAACATTGACCTGCTGCTGGGGCTGAATGTCGAGGCGATCATCACCGACTGTGCGACCTGCGGCTCCTCGTTGAAAGAGTATCCGGAGTGGCTGGAGAACGATCCAGAATATGCCGAGCGAGCAAAGCAGTTTGCGGCCAAAGTGCGGGATATCAGCGAGTTCCTGGTAGAGCTGGGCATCCGCCCCCCGGCCGGTCAGGTCGGGGCCCGCGTGACCTATCACGATCCCTGTCACCTCTGCCGAGCACAGGGCATCCGCTCCCAGCCGCGCGAAGTGCTCCGCGCCGCCGGGGTGGACCTGATCGAGATGAAAGAGTCGGACACCTGCTGTGGTTCCGCCGGAACACAACTGATCACCCATTACCATACCTCGGTCGGCATCCTGGAGCGCAAGATGGACAATGTGGCGGCAACTGAGGCAGAGATCATCGCCAGCGGATGCCCGGGCTGCCAGATGCAGTTGAATCTGGGGGTCAAGCGCCGGGGGTTGGATGCCCGGGTCGTGCACCCCAGTCAATTGCTGGCCCAGGCCTATCGGAAAAAGAAATCGGACGAGTGAGACGATATCCTGAGGGATTCCGATGATTGAACCACGAATTATCAAAGAGTTGCAGAACCTGGTCGGCAAGCAGCATGTACTGACCTCACCCGAGGACCTGGTGGCCTATTCCTACGACGGCACCTTTGCCGAACGCCGTCCCGATGTCGTCGTCAGTCCGAATTCCACCGAACAGGTCAGCCAGATCATGGGGTTGGCTTATCGGGAAGAGATCCCGGTCGTGCCCCGGGGTATGGCGTCTGGGCTGGCCGCCGCTTCAGTTCCGATCAATGGCGGCATCGTCCTCAACCTGTGTCGAATGAACCGCATTCTGGAGATCGATGAGTTGAACTTTACGGTCACCGCCGAGGCCGGGGTGGTCACCCAGGACCTGGCCGATGCCGTTGCCAGGAAGGGCCTCTTTTACCCGCCCGACCCCAGCAGCATCAAACAGAGCACGCTGGGGGGAAATGCGGCGTGCAACGCCGGCGGTCCCCGCTGCCTGAAATACGGGGTGACCAGCGATTATGTCCGCGGACTGACGGTCGTCCTGGCTGACGGCCGGGTGATCAAAACCGGCGGCAAAGCCATCAAGAACGTGACCGGCTATAACCTGACCCAACTGTTTGTCGGTTCGGAGGGAACGTTGGGAGTCATCACCGAGCTGATCCTCAAGTTGATCCCCCTCCCGAAAGTGGCCCGCACGGCAAAAGCGGTCTTTCCCAAACTGGCCGATGCCAGCCAGTGTGTGAACCGCATCCTGACCGCCGGGATCACCCCGGCGACGATCGAGCTGATGGACGAAACGACCATCGCCACCATCGAAGAGGCGATGCACCTCAACCTGCCCCTCGACGTCGAAGCGATCCTGATCATCGAGTCGGATGGGATGGATGAGCAGCGGGTGAACCAGGAGATCGAGGCCATCGCCGACATCTGCCGGGCGACCGGGGCGCGGGAAGTCCAGGTGGCCCGCACTGAAAAAGAACGCAATGATCTTTGGGTGGCGCGGCGCGCCATCAGTCCCTCTCTGGCCCGGCGCGCCCCGAACAAGCTGGGAGAGGATATCTCGGTGCCGCGCAGCGCCATTCCCGACGCCGTCGCCGCTATCAAGGAGATCTCGCGTCAGGTCCGCATCCCGATCGCCATCTTTGGCCATGCCGGGGATGGAAACCTGCACCCCAACATTCTGTTTGACCGGCGCGATCCGGTCCAGGTGGAAAAGATGAAAAAGGCCGCGGCCGAGATCTTTCGTGTGGCGCTGCAGCTGGGAGGGACGCTCTCCGGTGAGCATGGCGTGGGCAGTCTCAAGCGCCCCTTCGTCGAGCAGGACGTCGGCCCGGTCTTTATTGATGTGATGAATCAGATCAAGAAAGCCCTAGACCCGAAAAACATCCTCAACCCCGGAAAGGTGATCCCTGGCCCCGTGCCGGGCGGCCGGGACCTGTTTGCCTGGTAGCTCCATCTTCAGAATCACACTTTGGCCAACGGAGGTTCAAGTGGAATTTCAAAAGAGAATACAGCAGCTTCTGCACCAACACCCCGACGTGTTGGTCAACCCGGAACGAAAAGTGATGATCCACGAAGCCGTGGTCCGGCGGGAGGCTCTGGTCAGCGCCAACGGCGCCCTGGCGACCTGGACCCCGGTCGAATCCACCGGGCGCAGCCCGAAGGATACTTACACCGTCCGACGTCCGGAGAGCGAGGCCGAGATCGATTGGGATTCGCCCAACAACATCCCCATGGAACCCGAAACGTTCGATATGATCATGGAAGACGCCCTTCGGGTGCTTGCGACCAAGCCTCGGCTCTACACCGTGGACCGGGTCCTGTCGGCCGATAGCCGCTATGCCCTGCCCTTGAAAGTGGTCAGCGACAGGGCGCTAACAGTGTTGTTTGCGGACAACATGTTCCGACCGGTACCCTCTGACCTCCATCGCAGCATCTTTGCCGATCAGGGCTTCACCCTGGTCGCCCTGCCCTACGACAAGCTGGACCGGAACAAGTACGAGGGCCGTCTGCGCAAGTTGCCCGATGGTCGGACTTCGGACATGGCTGTAGCGATGGACTTTGACCGTCGGTTGGGCCTGGTCTATGGCTCGGCCTACTGCGGCAGTGTAAAAAAGCTGATGTTTTCGGTGATGAACTATATGCTGCCGGCGGTAGGCATCTTACCTCTCCATTGTTCGGCCAACGAAGGTCCTGATGGCGATGTGGCGTTGCTGCTGGGCCTTTCGGGGACGGGCAAGACGAGTCTGTCGGCCGATCCGACGCGGGCTTTGTACGGCGACGACGAGCATGGCTGGAGCGACTACGGCGTGGCCAATTTCGAGTACGGCTGCTACGCCAAGTTGATCAACCTCCGACCCCATAAGGAGCCGGAGATCTGGAACGCCGTGTTCCATGAGGCCCCTTACCTGGAGCATGGAGCTATCGTCGAGAACGCGATGATGTACCCCAGCGGCCTGTTCGACGTGGACGACGAGCGATTGACTCCCAACTCGCGGGCTTCCTACCCGCTCAGCTTTCTGAGCAACGTCAAAGACCCGCCGATGGGCGATCATCCCCGGACGATCCTCTTCCTGGCCGCCGATGCCAACGGCGTGCTGCCGCCCGTCGCCCGGCTGACGCCAGAGCAGGCCATGCTCTGGTTCCTGATGGGCTACACCAGCAAGCTGGCCGGCACCGAAACGGGCATCATCGATCCGGTCAGCACCTTCTCCCGTTTCTTTGGCGAACCGTTCATGCCCCGCAATCCCGATGTCTATGCCTCGATGCTGGGAGAAAAGCTGAGGAAACACGGCTCTCGCGTCTTTTTGATCAACACCGGTTGGAGCGGCGGCCCGTTCGGCATTGGCGCGCGAATGGACATTGACGTTACACGGACCATCGTTCGGGTGGCGCTCAGCGGCGGGCTGGACGACGTCGAGTACGATGAAGACCCGTTGTTCCATATCCTGGTCCCTCGAACTTGTCCCAACGTCAATCCGGAAATTCTGAACCCTCGCCAGACCTGGGCCGATCAAGAGGCGTTCGATCTACGGGCCAGGAAACTGGCCAACGACTTTAGCAAACACTTTGACAAAGCCTACGGTAACAAGGGTATCGACCCGGCCGTGGCCAGCCAATGCCCCGGCAAGTGAGCGTTCCGCGAGGCCACTTGCCCCAGGATGTGTGTCCGGCGAAAGCCCCGGCTCCTTCTGCGCGGGAGTCGGGGCTTTCGCCGGCGAACAAGCCTACATGGCCGTTACGTCCGGCATTTTGACCTCCATCCAAAGAAGGGGGCCGAGGGGATGAGGTAAGATGCATCCGTTTCTGCCCTCACGGCGGATGGCGATGCCAAGTCGGAGAGCCGCAATGGTAGAGGAAAGGACGGCTACGCCTACTCTCTTCCCCGGCGTTGACTCCCTACCGGCTGAGCACCGTGCCTAGGGCAGGGTTCCTCCGCCCCCATCGTCAGGCTAAGCTGCCCAGGTCCATAAATTCGTCCATCGTTTCCGCCCCAAAGAGGATGATTCGATCCGCCATCTACGATATAATCGAATCACACGCTTTGGTAGAGGACATGAGAGACAATGGACGATTTCTGGCGGAGAGGGCTACGACGGGACTGGGACGGGGTGCTCAACCCCTTCTCGACCATCTGCGCCCATGATGGACAAAGGCAGATCCGCGATCTGCTGATTCTGAAAAGGAGGATTCGACATGTCCATGCGAAATCGATGGGGGATCCGAACCGCTTTGTGGGTAGGGCTTGGCTTGATCTTGCTCTTCGCGCCGCTGTCCGCCCACGCCCAAGGGGGAATTCACGTGGTCCAACGGGGGGAGACCCTGTATAGCATCGCCACGCGCTACGGCACGAGCGTGTCTGCATTGATGCGGGCTAACGGCTTGAGCAATCCCAATTTCATCTGGGTCGGCCAGCGGCTGCGGATTCCAACGGGTGGAAGCGGCTCATCGGCCGGCAGTGGCGGCGGGGTGCACATTGTCCAGCCGGGCCAGACCCTGTCCAGTATTGCCGCCCGCTACGGCACCAGTGTGTCGGCATTGATGCGGGCCAACGGCCTCAGCAACCCCAACTTTATCTGGGTCGGCCAGCGGCTTGTCGTGCCCAGCGCCGGTGGCGGCAACCCAAGCGGCGGAAGCAGTTCGGGTGGGGGAGTCCACGTCGTACGGCGGGGCGAGACTCTATCAAGCATTGCCGCTCGCTACGGCACCAGCGTCTCGGCCCTGATGCGGGCCAACGGCCTGAGCAACCCCAACTGGATCTATGTGGGCCAGCGGCTGCGCATCTCAGGTGGGGGAAGCCGTGGCGGCGGTACCACCGGGGGCGGCACCTCCGGCGGCAGTTCGGGCGGTGGCGCCGGCAAGTGGATTGATATTGACCTGAGCAGCCAGACGCTGACCGCCATGGAAGGCAACGTCGCCGTGCGGAGCATGCTCGTTTCCACCGGCATTGCCCGCTATCCCACTCCGCCGGGACGGTTCCGCATCTATGCCAAGTATCCCAGCGTGACCATGTCCGGGCCGGGGTACTATTTACCCGGCGTGCCTCATACCATGTATTTCTACCGGGGATATGCCATCCACGGAACCTACTGGCATAACAACTTTGGCCGGCCGATGAGCCATGGCTGTATCAATCTCACCCGCGCCGACGCCGCGTGGATGTACGCCTGGGCGCCCATCGGTACCTTGGTCGTGATCCACTATTAGACCCACCGACCCTGCGTCGGTCACGATGACCGGCACCACCCAACGCCCCCCTCTCAGGTGTCCGTTACCTCATCGACGGCGGACACCTGAGAGCCGGCTGGGCCGCGCCGCTGCCCTATCGTCGTCAGCCCCAGCTCGTTTCTTGTCGCAGGCGCCGCTGTCGCTCGCGATAGGCTTCCAGACGGCGAAAGATCTCTGCCTGGACCTGACTGGGCCTGGGCACATAGACAAAATCGAGCCGCCCTTCTGCGCCGGCAGTGTAAATGACCACCGTCCCGTAGTTGAGCAAGGTGGCCACCGGATCAGGGATCTCGAAATTCACATTCTGGACCCGATCAAAAGTGGTTTTCGTTTGCTTGGTCCGCAGGCCGAGCGGCAGTTTCTCGATATCAATCAGCGCCTCCTCGGTCACAATGTACTGGTCGTTCCCCCAGTTAGCAAAGTTCCACCACCACCAGCCAGCCCCTACCAGAAAGCAAAAGACCAGCACCGCCACAACCCCCACCAACGGGCGCTCGACCGAGATGAGATACAGGGTCAAGAACAGGAGCACGATCACCGTCAGCAACAGCGGCACCCACGTCCGCGCCAGCAGATTGATCCAGTGCTTGCGCCAGATGACCTGGCCGTCGGTCCGCTTCTCCGTCCAGAAGGGCCACGAGAAGGAGGGCGCCTTCCAGCGGGACCACAGCTTCACGAAGAATGTCCGGCGGCCAGTCGGGGGAGCCGAAGCTGGTGGAGACGAAACAGGGGCAAAGGTTCCGGTCGCCGGCCGCGGGAACCTGGGCTGCGGATGCCGTCTTTCCACTCCTTCCGCCCTTCCCAGGTCCACCTGCTTCAAGGCGGCTTCCTGGGTCCGCAGTTCAGTAATCTGCTGAAACACCTGATCGTACATTTCGTCCGGTTCCGGCAGATAGCTAAAGCGCACCTGGGCCGCGCCGGCCACCGCTGCCGACTGGATTGCCAGCGTCCCATATCCGAACAGGTTCCCCATCAAATCGCGGTCCACATTCACGTTTTGAACTTTATCCAGTGGGACGCCTTCCCGCTTCTCCCGGATCAACAGCACCTTCTCGCGGTGTACGATGCGTTGGTTGGTCAGCAGGTAAAAATCGTTCCACCAATCGATCCACAGCCAGGCCAGCCCCATCGCCATCAATACCAACAACGTTCCGCCGGCGACCTCGAGCCCGCGCACCCCGGTCACGATCAGGATCAACGCCACGGGCAGCAGCAGGAGGGGCACCACCAAGCGGGAGGCGAGGTAGAACCAGTGCCGACGTTTCCACAGAATCACCCTCTCCCCCGGGCTCAGCCATTTCAACCGCTTCTCGTCCTTCCGATTCTCTTCCTCTTGGGACAGCGTGATCTTGGCCGCGGCCTTGGGCTCGCGGGCGCGGAACTGTTCATAGTCCGGGCGGGTGAGGTACAGCCAGTCGGACCGTGACTTGGCCTCCACCGTGACCTCGCACGGCCGGTCTCTGAAGAACGCCGCCTCGCCTACCACATCACCGGGTTTCAAATAGCCACGGGGACGTTCTTTCCCCCATTCATCCCGGCTCCGGACCAGCGCTTCCCCCTGGTAGAGGATATAGAGCGTACCATCCACCTGACCCTGCCGAACCAGCACCTCTCCAGGGCGCACATGGACCAGGCCCACATAGCCCGCCAGACGCTTGAGCTCTGCTTCGTCCAGGGCGGCAAACGCCCGAACCCGCCGCAGGGCGCTTAACATATCAAAACGTTGGCCGGCCGACTCGGCCAGGTGGGGGAACCGCTCACACAGCCACTGAAACGCCTCGGCGTCAAACCGAAACAGCCGGACATCGCTGACGGCGACGGCCGTGGCCCGGCGGGGCGGATCCAGATGACGCAGGGCATAGCGACCGAAAAAATTCCCAGCCGCAAAGTATTTAGGCCAAGATTGACTGCCTGGAACCAGGCCCTCGGCGCTTTCCATGACTTGGCCGCTGTCAATCACATAGAAGGCATCGGCCGGTTCCCCCTGCTCGAAGATCGTCTGACCGGCCGGATACTCGACCACGCGCAGCAGATCGGCGACGAGAGACAGCTCCTTTTCGGAAAAACGGCTGAAGAGGGGGATGGTGAGCAGTCGGCCGACAATCTCGACCCGCTCCAGCCGGTCCCGTAACACCGGATACAGGCGGAGCAGTTCATGAAACCCCTCCGCCGCAAAGGTCAGCAGCGTGGCCTGTTGGATCACGGTCGCCGTGGCTGGATACGACTGCCCCGCAATCAACGCCCGATGACCCAGAGCATCGCCCGCTTCCGCCTTGCGTTTCAGGACTGTTTCGCCTTGCGGGTTACGGCCGATCTCCAACACTGCCCCGTGCACCACCAGATAAAAGAACCGGGGCGGGTCCCCTTGCGTGTACAGGACATGACCGGCGGAAAAGGTCTGGAGCGCCCCAAAACCGGCCACCTGGATCAGCGCCGGCACCGAGAACCCCTGAAAGAGGCCAAATTGACCTAACCGTTCGTAGAGCGTTGGTTCGCTCACCAGTTCACCCCAGACCAGCGTCCTTCGTTCAGATTCATCTTACCATGTCTGTCCTGCTTTGTCAAACGGCCCGCGGGTGCCTTGGAGGAGCCGTATGGTGAGACTCAAGGAGCAGGCCCGTGAAAGGATCGCCGCCTCCTGAGGGAGGATGACCTTGATTTGACCAGTTCTTATGTCAAAAGATAATGCAAGACAGGTGCTCTGCACAAGCAGGATGGGGAGCGACTTCCAGGGGAGAGAGCCCACCCTGATTCGGGCGCACACACAGGTGCGCCCCTAGATAGAGCGGCCTGGCCATAATTGACTTGTAAGGGACTCTCGGGTACAATGGCTGACATCAAATCTCTTCTCAGGTTCGGGAGACTCTCTAGGTTGAAGGTCACGCACCGGAAGGATCGCCGGCTCACGAGAAGGGAAATTCATTCTGATTCGAGGAACAAACGTGGGAATCAAGGTAGTAATCATCGGGGCCGGTAGCGCGATCTTTGGCCTGGAGACCCTGGCGACCCTGGTGCGCAGCCCCAGATTGCAGGGTAGCACATTGGCCCTAGTTGACTTGAACGCCGAAGGCCTGGCGCTCATCGAGGCGCTGGCCCGCCGTTTGATCCGGGAGTGGCGGGCGGATCTGACCATTGAAAGCTCGACGCGCAGGGAAGAGGTGCTGGATGGGGCTGACTTTGTCATTGTCTCTATCGAAGTTAGCCCGCGCGAAGAGTTGTGGCGGCGCGACTGGGAGATCCCGCTTCAGTTTGGAGTACGCCAGCCCTACGGGGAAAACGGTGGCCCCGGAGGGTTGGCTCATACCTTGCGTCAGGTGCCCGAGATGTTGGCCATTGTGCGCGATATGGAGCGTCTCTGCCCTGAGGCCTGGCTGATCAACTTCAGCAACCCGTTACCTCGGCTGTGCCTGGCCGTGAGCCGATACAGCCGGATCAAGGTGGTCGGCCTCTGCCACCAGCTCGATATCGCCTATATGATGGCCGGGGTCGCGCTGGCCCACCGCTACGCCATTGACGTACCGGCCGGGGTCAATAGCAACGCCCATCCGGACACCTGGTCCAAAGCCCGCTACGTGGCCGAACAGATGAAACCCAAGGTGGACATCAAGGCCGCCGGGCTGAATCACTTTACCTGGATCCTCGATCTGCGCGACCGGCAAACGGGGGAGGACCTGTATCCCGCGTTCCGTCAGACGTTGATGGCATTGCCCCGCGAATTTGAGCCGTTGACGCGCGCTGTATTCGAGATTGCTGGTCTCTGTCCGGTGCCCGGCGATAGTCATCTGGCGGAATATTTGCCCTGGTGCCACGATCCTCAGAGCCGGCCATGGGAGAAGTACAACCTCTACTTGTATGAATGGGATCGGTCGCGCCTCCGACGGGAAGCGCAATGGCAGCGTATCAAGGCCATGGTCCAGGAGGGCGCTCCGGTAGACGCCTTGCAGCAAGCCAGGGGCGAAGGCGCGGCCGAGATCATCGCCGGGCTCCTGGGAGAAGAGGTGTATTACCCGGCAGTCAACATTGCCAACCGGGGCCACATCGCCAACCTGCCCGACGGGGCGATCGTTGAACTGCCGGCCCTGGTCGGAGGGCGAGGCATCTATGGGTTGAATATCGGCCCTCTGCCAGAGGTGATCGCGGAGCTCTGTCGCCGTGAGATCAAGGTGGCGGATCTGGCGGTCGAGGCGGCAGCACATGGCGACCAACGCGCCGCGCTCCAGGCCATGGTCCTCGATCCATGCATCAATGACCTGGACACGGCTCGGTCGATCCTCGATGCGTATCTGACCGAATACGCCCCGTACCTCCCACAATTCCGATAATGATCAGGCGGCGCTGTGGCGTGAGGACGAGCGGCTGAGGCAGTGCGATGCAATTCGAACGACAACATGTCTTGCGCTGGGGCGGGCTGAGCGGCATGGTGGCTGCACTCATCCTGATCGCCATGGCCGTGGCCGGGGTTCTGGCCGGTCCTCACTCGGCACAACTGTTCCAACCTACCGATCCGGCCCTCCTGGCAAAGCTGATAACCGAATCGCGCCGCCTCGTCCAGACCGGTATCCTCCTGGATGACCTCTCTGTGCCGGCCTATACGGGAGGGTTCCTGGCGCTGGCTGCCCTGGTCTGGCCCCGTTCTCGCTGGGTCGCCGGGATCGCCGTGATGTGGGGGCTGGCCGCAGCACTGCTAGACCTGAACGAAAACGCCCGATGGTTGATCCTGGCTCAGGAGGTGGGAGGGGCGGTAGAAATAAGCCCTGGCACCGTGCGGGAACTGTATCTGATCGGTCAGCTCAAGTTCCTGTGTAGCCATGTGGCCGTGTTCCTCTTTGCCTTGGGCCTGCCGCGTTGGGACCGACTGAGTTGGGCAGTGACGATCCTGCTCTTTCTGTTTCCGGTGGCGAGCACGCTTGCCTTTGCTTGCGCGTGGGCCGGGTTGGCCCGCGTGTTGGGGATGGCATTGCTGCTGGCGCTTAGCGGCTGGCTGGCCTGGCAGCGATCTCAAGAAGGTTCACGACTCGTGGAATGAGGAGGTCTCGATGTGTAACGTAACGGGACGAGTGGCCATTGTAACCGGAGCCGCCGGTAATCTGGGAAGCGCGGTCGGCAGAACCTTTGCATCCGCCGGGGCCAGGCTGGTGCTGGTGGACCGTGCTGCCGATCGTTTGCCGCGTCTCTTTCCAGATTGGGTGGATTCGCCTGATCATTACCTGGCCACTTCCGTTGACTTGACCCAGGAAGAGGCGGTCCGCTCGGTGATCGAGGAAGCGCTCCAACGCTTTGAGCGCATCGACATCCTGGTTAACGTCGCCGGGGGCTTCCAGGGCGGCACACCTCTTCACGAAACCCCCTGGGAGGTCTGGGAACGGATGATCGACCTCAACGTCCGCACCATGGTTGAGGTCAGCCGCGCCGTGATCCCCATCATGCTCAAACAGGGATCGGGCACGATCATCAACGTTGCCTCCCGCGCTGCGTTGCAGGGAGGGGCCCGGCAGGGACCGTACAGCGCGGCCAAGAGTTCGGTCCTGCGCCTGACCGAGACGATGGCCGCCGAACTCAAGAATCACGGCATCAACGTGAACTGCGTCCTGCCCAGTACAATCGATACCCCTCAGAACCGGGAATCCATGCCCAAGGCCGATCCGAGCCGTTGGGTCAAACCGGAGGCCATTGCCGAGGTGATCCTCTTCCTGGCCTCCGACGCTGCCCAGGCGGTCCATGGCGCGGCCATCCCCGTCTATGGGACAGGCTGAGAGGCCAGGAGGTCCACAGCAGTTCTGAGACAACACGGTGTATTCCATCGAAATAGCGGAGGATGACGCAATGACCAAACTGGAACAACTGGCGGCGCTGGGTCAATCGATCTGGCTGGATTTCATCCACCGGTCCCTGATCACGTCCGGCGAACTCCAATCCCTGGTGGAGCAAGGCCTGCGAGGCATGACCTCCAACCCGACGATCTTTGAGAAGGCGATCGCCGGAAGCGATGACTACGACGAGCAGATCCGTCTCGTGGCGCCCCGCACCCATACGGTTGAGGAGTTGTACGAAGCCCTGGCCCTGGAGGACATTCGCGCCGCGGCCGATCGGTTGCGTCCGGTGTACGAACGAACGAATGGCGTCGATGGCTATGTCAGCCTGGAGGTCGATCCCAAGCTGGCCTACGATACGCAGGGCACCATCGCCGAAGCCCGGCGACTCTTTGCCGCCGTGGGCCGCCCCAACGCGATGATCAAGGTGCCGGCCACGCCAGCGGGCATCCCGGCGATCCGCGCCCTCATCAGCGAGGGACTGAACATCAATGTCACCTTGATCTTTTCGGTACGCCAGTACCGGGCAGTGGTGGACGCCTACATGGACGGTCTGGAGAGCCGGGCCGCCGCTGGCGGGGACCTCTCCCATGTCGCTTCGGTAGCCTCTTTTTTTGTGAGCCGCATTGACACCGCCGTGGATCGAATCCTGGACAGCAAGGTGGAGAGCAATCCCGGTCTGTCTCTCCTCAAGGGCAAGACGGCCATTGCCTGCGCCAAGATGGCCTACGCCCTCTTTGGCGAGATGGTGTCCGGCGATCGCTGGCAGCGATTGGCCGCCCAAGGAGCCCGGGTCCAGCGCCCCCTCTGGGCCAGCACCAGCACCAAAAACCCCGCCTACCCCGACACCTTGTATGTGGACCACCTCATCGGACCCCACACGGTCAACACCGTGCCGCCAGAGACCCTGGCAGCCTTCCTTGATCACGGGGTGGTGGCTCGGACGGTGGATACCGGCCTGGAGGAGGCGCGTGCGCACCTGGACCGCCTGGCCCAGGCAGGTATCGATCTGGAAGCAGTGACGCAAAAACTCCAAGAGGATGGCGTGGCCGCGTTTGCCGCTTCCTTCCATTCTCTCCTGGCCAGCCTCCAGCAAAAAAGCGCCCGACTCGCCAACGCCGGGTAGATAGCCGAAAGGAGCAAGGCGCCCATGAACGCAGTATCGCTGGCCGATGAACGGTGGGGGAGGCTCGAACTGGGCGTGTACCGTTCGGTGGTGGAAGCGGCCCTCGACGAAATGGCCGAGGGGCGGATCATAGCGCGCATCTGGGCCCATGACCATACCGTCTGGAAACCGGAACCGACCGAGATTACCAATCGCCTGGGTTGGCTTCACACCGTCGAAGAGATGGCCGATAAGGTGGATGCCATGGTCGATCTGGTAGAATCGGTACACGCGGCCGGTTACACCGATGCTCTACTCCTGGGCATGGGCGGCTCCAGTCTGGCGCCGGAACTGTTCAGCCGGGTATTCTGGGGCCCAGAAGAGGCGGCTAACTCACCCCGCCCTCGGCTCCACCTGGCGGTCCTGGATAGCACCGTTCCGGGGGCGGTCCTGGCGCAGGCTGAACGCTTGAATCCGGCCCGGACCCTGTTCCTCGTGTCCACCAAATCGGGCACCACCGTGGAGACCCTCTCTTTGTTCAAGTTCTTCTACCGCTGGCTGGCCGAACAATTGGGGACGGAACGCGCCGGAGAGCATTTTGTCGCCATTACCGATCCCGGCAGCAGCCTGGCCAATCTGGCCGAACGATGTCGCTTCCGCGCTACCTTCTTGAACAATCCTCACATCGGGGGGCGGTATTCCGCCCTGTCCTATTTTGGATTGGTGCCGGCGGCGCTGGTCGGGGTGGACCTGCCCCGTCTGTTGGACCATGCGCTTGTGGCCGTCCGGGCCTGCGGGCCAGAGGTCGCCGTCCGCGACAATCCGGCGGCCTGGCTCGGTGCAGTTCTGGGCGAACTGGCCCAATCGGGTCGTGACAAGGTTACCTTTTGCATGCCCTCCCGACTGGCTAGCCTGGGGGACTGGATCGAGCAGCTCATTGCTGAGAGCACGGGCAAAGAGGGGAAAGGCATCCTGCCGGTAGTGGGAGAACCGCTCGGGCCGCCTGAAATCTATGGCCCGGATCGTCTGTTTGTCTTCCTGGGCGATGATGACTGCCGGATGTCAGCGTTGGACGGCCATCCGGTTATCCAACTGCCGGTGGACGACCCTTATGAACTGGGAGCGCAGTTCTTTCTGTGGGAGATGGCGACGGCGGTGGCTGGGCATCGTCTGGGCATCAACCCGTTCGATCAACCCGATGTCGAAGCGGCCAAAGCGCTGGCCCGCCGCGCCATCGCCGCCTATCAGGAGAGCGGCGTCCTTCCTGTGGACGAACCTGCCCCACTCACCGCCGAGACTCTGTCCTGCTTTTTGGCCCAGGCCCGGCCCGGAGACCCGGTCACCGGTGCGGGCAGAAGCTACATCGCCATCCATGCCTATCTTCAACCAACGCCCGAAACCGATGCGGCGCTGCTGGCTTTCCGCCTGCGACTGCGGGATCGGTACCGGTTGGCGACGACGGTCGGCTACGGCCCCCGTTTCCTGCATTCGACCGGCCAACTGCACAAAGGGGATGCCGGCCACGGGCTGTTCATCCAGATTACGGCCGACGACCCGCGAGATATCCGTATCCCCGACGATGGTGGAACCCTGACTTTCGGGGTGCTCAAGCGAGCGCAAGCGCTGGGCGATCGTCAGGCGCTCGTCGCCGCCGGACGGCAGGTGATCCATTTTCACCTGGGGGAACAAGGAGTGGATGAGCTGAACCGCGTGGCTGAGCAATTGGTCTGACAGCCCCTGGGCATGTGACCGTCAGTTTGTGCTTTTTCTGGTTTTGCGGTAGAATCTGAGATGGAGGAGAAGGGCGGGCTGGCCATGGCAAGGCAGGCGATCAAGGCAACAGTCAGACAGGGATGGCAAACTCTCCGTGCCTTCTTGGCAAAGCGATGGGGTTGGGTTACCATCGCCTCGATCGGGCTGATCGGGGTGGCGCTCCTGGTCTGGTTGATCGAGTCCGGGCATCTGGACCCAGGCCTTGCCGAGTACACCCCTCCAACGCCCGCCACCCAGAGAGCCAAGACCTTATGGGACTGGCTCAACCTGCTTCTCATCCCCCTTGTCCTGGCAGCCACGGCCGCCCTGCTCAGCAAGGAAGCGAATCGAAGGCAACGGGAGGCCGAGCAACGGCGGGCCGATACCCAACGCGAGATCGAGGCCGACCGCTGGCGGCAGTCGGTGTTACAGGCCTGCCTGGACTTTTTGGGAGAATTGTTGCTCAAAGAAGGGCTGCGCGCTTCGGAACCGGAAGCGGAAGTCAGAGAGGTGGCGCGGGCGCAGGTGCTCACCGCGCTGCGCCAGTTGGATGGGAAGCGGAGAGGTATCCTCCTGCAATTCCTCTATGAATCGGGCCTCATTGAAAAGGGAAACCCGTTCGTGGATTTGACGACGGCGTCGCTCCAGGACGCCCATCTTCCCCTGGCCGTGCTGAGCCGGGCGGAGCTGCGCGGCGTGAACCTTCGAGGAGCGAATCTCCAGGGCGCCCACCTGAACGAGGCCGATCTGCGCGGAGCCAATCTGATCGAGGCCGATCTGAGCGTGGCGAATCTGGAACGGGCGAACCTGCACGAAGCGGATCTGCGCCGGGCCAACCTGCGGGGAGCCGATCTGCGTCAGGTCAACCTGTTTATGGCGGTCCTGCGAGGAACGAACCTGGAGGGCGCCAATCTGGCCGAGGCTGACTTGCGGCGGGCACACTTTTTTGATGCCAACCTGGCCGGGGCCAACCTCGAGGCAGCCAACCTCGGTTGGGCCAAAGTGACCTCCCATCAATTGGCCCAGGCCAGGTCGCTCTCCAGGGCGATCCTACCCGACGGGCAGCTCCAGAAAGACCCCTGATTACCAGCCGCCGCGCCGGACCAGTTCCGACAGCGGCTTGCGGCTTTTTGGCCGGGGCTGATCGGCCGGATAGCCCAGCGGGGTAAAGATAACCGGTTCCACGCCCTCGGGCAGGCCCAATACCTCGCGGGCCGCCGCCGGATCAAAGGCCGCGATCCAACAGGTGCCTAACCCCAACTCGGTGGCGGCCAGGATCAGGTGGTCCATGGCAATGGCCACGTCCACATCGGTGTACGGTTTGCCATCCATGCGCACCCATCCCTGGGCCGGAATACTGCAGGCGCAGATGACCAGCGGCGCCTGGACGAACCACTCTCTGTTGTAGATCCGTCGCAGTTCAGCCTCCCGGCCTGCGGTGGGGAGGACGAGAAACAGGAAGGGCTGCCGGTTCGCCGCCGTCGGGGCCAGCCGCGCCGCCTCGAGCACCTGTTCCAGCTTTTCCTCCTCGACCGGATCGGGCTTGTAGGCCCGGACACTGTACCGCTTTCGAATCAGTTCCAAGAATTCCATCGTTCACTCCCCTCGATCTTGTGTTTCGCTCCGCAACAACCGCAGGGCAGCCTCGGCCAGGATCGCCGTGCCAATAGGTAGACAGGCTTCGTCAATGTCAAAGCGGGGGTTGTGGCCCAGCCGCTCATCGCCCTCGATCCGACACCCCAGTCCAAACATCACGCCTGGCGCCAGGGATGAGAAGGATCCAAAGTCTTCTGCTCCCATCCCTTTGGGTGACATCTTGAGGTGATCGGCTCCGAGCAAGTCGGTCACCACTTGCCGCACGAGGTGGACCATTTTCTCGTCGTTGATCATCGGCGGACCGCCGATTTCGATCTTGAGTTGATAATCGCCGCCCAGGGCGCGTGCTATCCCGAATGCCCGTTCGATCTCGGTGTGGAGCAATTGCTGTACCTCGGGCTTCTTGTAGCGAATGGTGCCAGAGAGCTCCACCTGTTCGGGGATGACGTTGGTCACCTGTCCACCGTGGATCGTGCCGATGCTCACCACCGCTGGTTCGAGCGGATCCAGCCGCCGTGAGACGATCCCGTGTAAGGCCAGGACCACATGGGCCGCCAGGTAGATGGGGTCGGTGCCATAGTGAGGATAGGCACCGTGCATGCCTTGTCCAATGATCGTGGCATAGAAGCTGTCCACCCCCGCCGAAGCAGGACCGGCTTCTACCAGGATGTCGCCAGTTGGTTGCTGGGCGTTCACATGGAGAGCCAGGATGGCCTCGACTCCTTCCATCGCCCCATCTTCTACCATCCTCGGTGCACCACTGAGCCCCTCGTCATCCGATACTTCTTCCGCCGGCTGGAAGAGGAGGCGAAGGGTGCCCGGAAAGGTCTGGCGCGCCAGCAAGGTCGCCACCCCCAGGACAATCGCCGTGTGGGCGTCATGGCCGCAGGCGTGCATCACGCCGGGCACCTGCGAGGCGTAGGGGACCTCGTTGGCTTCCTGAATGGGGAGGGCATCCATGTCGGCCCGAATGGCGATGATGGGCCGGCCCTGCCCTAATTCTCCGATCACCCCCGTGCGCCCGACGCCAGTGCGCACCCGGAACCCCAACGATTCCAGGACGTGAGCGACGAGGGCGGCCGTCTGAAACTCCTGAAACCCGAGTTCCGGATGCTGATGGATTCTGCGCCGCCATTCAATCAGTTGCCCCTGAATCGCACGAGCCTGTTCCAGCATTTCTCCTCCCTGAGAGCCTACTGAATGTCAGAGGATAGTGATTAGGGCTCTCGCACCGTCACCGCCCCAACGCCCACCTGGATCTTGAGGTCAATGCGGTTCGGATTGGTCAGCCAGTCGCTGGTCACAAACTCTGCTCCCTCCTTTTTGAACCGGTCCGAGAGATGCACGGCACCAATCCCCCGATCGATCTCCAGCCGCACCGCCATCTCCTCCGGAACCTCTATCTCGAGGGCCCCGACTCCCCCGCTAATCTCTGCCGAGAACTGCCCCCTGGCCGGGAAACGGATCTGGGTGCCGCTCACCCCGGATTTAACTTTCATGTCCCGGATGTCCAGGCCGGTCAGGTCCAATTTGGCTCCGCCGGCGCCTATATTGAACTCCAGGGAAAAGCCCACCTGGGGCGACAGGCGTAACGTCCACTCGTCCCCTTTGCCCCAGCTCTGGTAGCTCTGCGTGTATCTCAGGCTGAGGTTGGCCTGGGCGTCGCTCCGTTCGGCTTGCCAGACCGGTTTGGCTGAGGTCGCCAGCTTCAGTTCGCCATCTACGAGCAAGGGCGAATCCTCCAACCGTCCGATGGCAAGCTGGCCGGCGGCAAAATCAATCTCCAGACGGGCTCGCTCCACCCCGTCCAGAGGTTCAGAGACATGCTCGACCTCTTGCCCGGCGATGGGTCCCAGCGCCTGGGGGGCCGTGAGCAGCAAGATGACCACTCCGGCAATGACGGCCAAGGTCAGGATCAGAACAAATAGATTCCCCAGCCAGGAACGAGAGGCCACCAGGATATCCAGGCCGGCCAGGATCAGCAGGATGGGCCATAAACGCCACAACTGCCAGAAGTTAATATTCAACAACCCGAGATTGTCCAGAAGGAACAGCACCCCGGCCGTGATCAGGATCACCGGCCAGAATAGACTCGGCGGCCGCCGACGGCGAGACATCGGTCTTGAGTTTTCCATTACAGCCCTCCCCTGTTGTGTGTGATCTTCCGAATGCCGGCCCGAAAACGCACTCAAACCGGATCACCGTCCGCCACCGGACTGTAACTGGCGTGACTGATACGGGCTCTCGAATAAGCCCTTACTGCGACCCAAAGCCTGACAACTGGCGGTACAGGTCTTCATACGCTCCAAAGGTGCTCTCCTCGGCATGAAATCGGGCGATAGACAGACCGGCCTGGCCCATGGCTTTGGCCCGATCCGGATCCTGCAAGATGGTGACAATTGCCCTGGCCATGGCCTGGGGATCGTCAGGTGGGACGAGCAGACCATTCACCCCATCATGCACCAACTCGGGAAGGGCCACCGCATTTGCCGCCACAATTGGCAGCGCCGTGGCTGCCGCCTGCAACGCCGGCAGGCTCTGCACCTCATAGGTGGATGCGATGGCGAACAGGTCTGCGGCGCGATAGATCGCTGGCATGTCTTCTTCCGGAACAAAGCCGACAAAGTGGACACAGTGCTCCAGCGCTAGCTTTCTGCTCAACGTCTCCAATCGCTCCCGTTCCTGCCCACGCCCCACCAAAAGCAGATGCGCTTCTTGCTCAGCCCAGACATGGGCCATCGCCTGGATCAGGACATCGATCTTTTTGTCCTTGGCCAGGCGGCTGACAAAGAGGATCCGCGGCCGGGGCGGCAGGCGATAGCGGGCCTCGACTTCCGTGACTCCCTCTGAAGATGGGTAATACCGCCCGATGTCCACCCCATTCGAGATGATAGAGGTCGGAACGGTCAACCCATGGCCGAGAAACAGGTCTCGATGGGCGGCGGTGGCAAAGACCAAGTGATGGAACTGGTTGTAGAGCCAGATCGCGATCTCCCACACGAGCGATTCCACCAGGTTCTGGATGTCTTCGCTCTGAAGCAGATAGCCGGCGGCAAAGCGGGGAACGTAATGACAGGTCGCCGTCAGCGGCACATCGGTCTCATCGAATAGACGCAGGAGGGGGAACGCCAAAGGGAGCGGATCGTGGCAATGTACGATCTCGGGCCGGACCTCCGCGACGATCTTCTCCAATCGGTTTCGATTGGCGTACGGGAGAGGCCCTTCCTCCCAAAACGGGTTCGGGACGGATGGCACCCGGATCAGCCGGACCCCTTCATCTTCGGCCTCATACGGTTCGCCGTGATCGCTCGCCGTGACTACGGCTACGGTATGACCCCGACGCACCATCGCCCTCGCCAATTTCTGGACAACCCGAGTTACACCGCTCACCGTCGGGGGATAGCCATGGCTGGACATCAGGATGCGCATACGCACTCCAGGAACTATGTGGTATAATGGACCAGTCTAGAGAGACGTACTCAGGTGTGACAAACACCAAGGAGAGAGGGGAGACAACATCCACCCACCCTCCTGTGATAGAAGGCTCGCTATCGGACCGTACCAAATGGCCGGCGGTACAGTCCCCTAGTGACCAGTTTCCTTCAGGGAAGAGAAGCCGTCAGTAAGTCACGACCCGTGGCAGGTTCTTGGCCTGTTCGATCCAATCGGCGACCTGGGCCAGAGTGGGCAGCCTGCGCACCAGCTTCTTTTCTTCGTTGGTCTTTTCCAGGGCGAGATACAGGTTCTCCGGGTTTCGCTGAGCCAGCTCGGGCACGGTATCTACCCCTGCTTCCTCGAGCAAGTCCGAGTATTCCTCACCGACCCCCTTGATGCGGAAGAGGTCCACGTGGTTCACCCACTCCAGGATCAACTTGTGGCTGATGCCGGTCTTTTCCTCGAGCTCCTTCCGGCCCTTAGGTGTAGCACCTGCCGCCAACAGAGCTTCGGTCGTGTGAATGCCTGCTTCCCTCAATTTCTGAGCATAGACTTCGCCAATTCCCTCGACTGCGGTAATCTTGGCCATTGTGCTTCTCCTTTCTGCGGAATTCGCGCTAGTTCAAAATTCTCCACCCGACCACGTTCACCCTTTTGACCTTTTCTTCCCTCTCCACTCCAACGGAGATGAGGCTAAGTCTATACCGCAAAAAACAGGCTTGACTCCAAAACCCACAGGTGAGTGCTAGACACTACGCAGCGAACCTGACCATATTATACTGCATAATGTTCCACTCTGCAAAAAGCAACGCTCGCGTTGGGCGAGTTTGGATTTAATAGATTTCTAATATTTCTATAACATCGTTCTAACTTGGGTGTGGTACATTGGATAATTAGGAAGGAGGACCCAATGAAAAGTTCGTTACAGATTGGCAAAATCCTGGGCATCCCGATCGGGATCCATTATACGTGGTTTATCATCTTTACTCTGGTGACCCTATCCCTGACAACGGGTTACTTCCCCAGCCGGTATGAGGGTTGGAGCCAGGTTGGCTATCTGAGCATTGGCCTGCTGACCAGTCTTCTCTTCTTCGCCTCGGTGCTGATCCACGAAGTTGCCCACAGCGTGGTTGCCCGATTCTGCGGGGTGCCGGTCCAGAGCATCACCCTCTTTGTATTTGGAGGGGTTGCCCACATCGTGCGCGAGCCACCTCGACCGCTGGCCGAGTTTTTGATCGCCATCGCCGGTCCCATCTCCAGCCTGCTGCTGGCGGTCGGGTTTGGCGGACTGTGGCTGACCGGTCAGATGCTAGACTGGGTTCCGCTGGCCGCGCTAGGCCTGTACCTGGGAGGGATCAACCTGAGTCTGGCGCTCTTTAATATGATCCCCGGCTTTCCATTGGACGGCGGCCGGGTGTTCCGCTCGCTGGTGTGGGCCTGGACGGGGAACATGAACCGTGCTACCCGTTGGGCGGCCACGATCGGCCGTGGCATCGCCATCCTGTTGATCGTGGCGGGCGGGGTCCTGTTCCTGAGAGGTAACTGGAGCAGCGGCCTATGGTTGGTCTTCATCGGTTGGTTCCTCGACAACGCTGCCGGCCAGAGCGCCCAGCAGGCCTGGGTGCGCGAGGCGTTAGAGGGCTATACGGCGCGCGATTTTGCCTCTTCGGCCTGTCAGGCGGTGGATAGCAATACCCCTCTTGACTGGGTGGTGCGCGATTATGTCCTCTCGCAGGGACAGAACTGTTTCATCGTGACTGAGGGCGAGCAGACGCAGGGGCTGACCACGCTGAGCCAGATCCGACAGGTGCCGCGCCAGCGCTGGGGGTGGACCCCCATGCGCCAGATCATGACCCCACTCAGCACTCTCAAGCCGGTACGGGCCAGCGAGTCGGCCTACAGCGTCCTGGAGCGAATGATGGCCGAGGGACAGAGCCTGTTGCCGGTGGTGGATGACGGCCGTTTTCTCGGATTGGTGCGCCAGGACAGCTTGTTGCGCTTTGCCCAGACTCGCTCGACTCTTGGCATCTAGCCGCTCTCGCCATCGGTCTCGAGTCAAGGGGAGGACAAGCTCATTGCTTGTCCTCCTTTTTCGTGCCAGAGTTGATTTGATCCGTCTCTGGAGCTATGCTATACTGGGTCCTGAAAAGGGATGCAGATATGAATCACGAACTGGCCGTTCGCACTGAGCATCTGGGTCGGGTGTACAAGTTACGACCCAGTCGGAAAGAGAGGCGAGCAGCTCGCAAGGAGGGCCAGCGGGAGCCTTTGATCCGGGAATTGGTTGCCCTGGACGATGTTAACCTGGAGGTCCACCAGGGGGAGATCTTTGGCCTGCTGGGCCCCAATGGAGCGGGCAAGACAACCCTGATCAAGATCTTGACCACCCTGCTTTCCCCTACCACCGGCAAGGCCTGGGTGGACGGCCTGGATGTCGAAACGGAAGCAGCGGAAATCCGCCAGCGGATCAACATGGTCACCGGAGGAGAGACCTCAGGCTACGGGCTGCTCACCGTCGAAGAAAACCTGTGGATGTTCGCCCAGTTCTACGGCCTGGACAACAAGACATCTTACCGCCGGATCAACGACCTCTTGGAGATCGTAGGACTGAGCGATCGCAAACGGACCAAGATTTCGGACCTGTCGACCGGTCTCCGCCAAAAGATGAATTTCGTCCGCGGCTTTATCACCGATCCGCAGATTATCTTCCTGGACGAACCCACCTTGGGGCTGGATGTAGGTTCCTCTCGAGACGTGCGACAATATATCAAGCAGTGGGTCAGGGAAAACCCTCACAAGACGGTGCTGTTGACCACCCATTACATGACCGAAGCGGACGAACTATGTGACCGGGTGGCCATCATCGATCAGGGTCGGATTCTGGCTTGCGATACCCCGTTCAACCTCAAACGTGCTCTTCAACACGAGGTGATTTTCCGCCTGCACACCACCTACCTCCCGGAAGCAGCCAACACGGTGTGTGCCATCGAGGGCGTCCGCCAGTGTATCCAGCGGCACGTGAACGATCACACCGAACTCGAGTTGATCCTGGAGGCCGAAGAGATCCTGGGGCCGGTGATTGTTTCCTTGGGGGCTCGAACTGCCCGGCTTCTGGCTCTGGAAAAACGGGAACCCACCCTGGAGGATGTATTCATGTCGATGGTCGGTCGAGGGCTCGACGTGGACACAAGCCAGTTTGCAGACAGCTAGGTCCCGTGCCGCCTCTCTGATCGGCCAGGTGGTGGGCAGGTGAGGCACATTGGCACTGACACCAAGGAGATGAGGAATGGCGTATTCGGAAGCAGCCAATCTGGCACTGGTCGTTCGACACACCGGCCAGGTCTTTCCCTTAACCCAGGCCCCGATCACCATTGGTCGGCAGTCGGACAATGTGATCATCCTTTCTGACCCCGATGTATCCCGGCATCACGCCGTCATCTCCTGGCAGGCCGGAACGTATGTGATCCAGGACCTGGGGAGCGTCAACGGCACCTTTGTCAACAACCGACGGATTACCGGACCGCATCCGCTCCGCCCCGGCTATGTATTGCGGATGGGCAATACGATCTTTGATATTCAGGTCGCTTCTGGCGTTCAGCCAGTCGCCGAAACCCGGGCGGTGGCGGCGATGCCGGCCGGTGTCGGCGGGTTGGCCCGACGGCCGGTGGGGCCCATCCTTCTCGGCGTGATCCTGGCCGGGATCGCGATCGTGGCGCTGGTTATCGCCGTGATCTTGCTTTGGCCGGTTTTGCTGGGAGGCAAGCCCACCGTGGCCATCCAATCCCCGGTCCAAGGTGCCCAGATCGTCGTCGGCCAGGAGATCAGCCTGCAGGCGGCGGCCACCGGCGTTCGTGATATCGCCCGGTTAGAGCTGCGCGTGGACGAGTTCCTGGTGGCCACCGTCTCCAGCCCCGATCCGAACGGTTCGCCATCCCTCACTGTCAGTCAGCCATGGACGTTCGGGCAGACCGGTCCCCACGCGATCTCAGCAGTGGCCTATACCGTCCGCGAACGGGCCAGCGAACCGGCATCGATTGAGGTGATGGTGGTCGAGTCGCTGAGTATGATCACGCCGACAGCCACGGCTGTCACTCCGCTCTCGACGACAGTCCCCCTCCCCGATCTGTTCGTCTCGCAACTCAAGATCGAGCTGGAAACAGGGGGGGATTGCAACTATAGCTCCACCCAGTTGGGTCTGCGAGTCGGCATCTGGAATATCGGCAATGCAGACGCAGGTCCTTTCGTCGTCGAAGCGAACGGTGTGCAGCAAACGGTCGCCACCGGGGTGCCAGCGGGCATGATCGCTACGTTGTGGTTCCCCGGGTACGCCTATCCCGGTGAGAATCGGGTGATCGTGGATGTAACCAATCAGGTTCAGGAGAGCAACGAGAACAACAATGCGGTCTCGCAGATGGTGCCCATCCCGACCTTGCCTCCCACCTGCACCCCTCCGCCAACCGAGATCCCGACGGCGACCTTCATCCCGACCCCGACCCGGACCCCAACCGCCACCCCGACGCCCACCTCCACTCCAACCCCCACCCCAACGCCGACCAATCCACCACCCCAGTACGATCTGTATGTCCGGCGGATGGATTTCTCGCCAAACCTGTTTGTCGGAGAGACCATTCGACTGGATGCCATGATCGCCACCGACATCTATCCCGGTGAGGGTCCTTTCTTCCCTGCTTCGCACTTTCGCTGGCGGCAGGGACCCGGCTTTCCCTGGCAGGAAGAGGTCTGCCCGGTAAACAATAGCTATGCATCTTGCACCAAGTCCCTCTATTTCTCGTACACCGAACCGGGGGACTATTACGTTGAGGTCGAAGCCGACAGCCGAAACGAGGTCCAGGAGACGGACGAGACCAACAACGGCCGTGGATGGACCATCACGATCAATCCTCGTACCGTCGTGGTGACCTTTGAGGCGTTTCCGGATGGCACGCCTATCAATTCGGACCTGATCCTGAGCGGCGACGAGTTCCTGGCGAAAGGCATTCGGCTGGAAGGGGCGCCGGCTTCTTCCTCGTCCTGCGGCGGGGTGGCCACCGTGCCGGCGATTCTCCGCAATGCATACGGCATCAGCGGCAACTTTTTGACTACCGCTCGCCCGGGCGATGTCAACGCCTGCAACTTTGGTCCGATCGGCATCCGCTTCACCAGCCCGGTCCGGCAGGTGACTTTGACCTTTGCCGGCGCGACCGCGATCTATACCATGCAGGCCTACGACAGCGCCGATAACCTGTTGGGGTCCGCATCCCAGAATGCGGTGGCTTATGGCGGCACCTTTGAGGTGACGTTGGGTTCTGCGACAGCCAACATCGCCCGGGTGACCCTGGGTGGACCCCCCTCGGCCATCACGGCTATCACCCAAATCGTCTATGACCAATAATGGACGATTCATCCCCCTGTCAAAAAGACCGAGGAGGACCATGTTCGTGATCCTGGAGCCAAAAGGGGCAAAAGAGCACAGCCCGGGTCGTTGGAATGGGCTCGCTGTTCAGCGGTCGATGGCCTGGCTGATCCTGGGCATCCTCGTGGTTCTGGTGGCCGGTTGTGAGTCGCCGCCCGCTCCGGTCACCCAGACCCCGACCATGGAGACAGCCACAGCCTATCTGAGCGTCCAAGTCGAGCCGGCCGGTTCCCGGGTCTCGATCGATGGGCAGGTTGTCGGCACCACCCCACTGCTCCTGGAAGGTCCGGCCGGCACCTACCGCATCCGCGTTGAAGTGGACGGATTTCAACCGCTTGAACAAGAGATCACCATCGGCCCAGGCGATCAAGTGACCATCCCGGGTGTGTTGGTTCCGGTGGAACCTTCCGCCGTCTCCTTGGCCACCGCCCCGGTAGATGCCAGCCCACCCTCGTCCGCGCTGCCGGCCCCCATGGCAACCGGTACACCATCTCCAAGCGTAGAGCGGTCAACTTCTGTCGCTGGCCTTCCCATCGCGCCCTCTCCTCAGCCGAGCCAGCCGCCGGCATCTGCGCCCCCGCCGGCCACGCAAACCCCTGGTTCGACCCCGACCCCTCTTCCCTCGTCGTCTGCCGCTGTGACGCATGAGGAACCCACGGCAACACCCGAACAGGCATGGCTGCCGTATCTCCCCTCATCCTCGCCGGTCGTGGTCCGCGAGGAACAGGTCCGCATCGCGACCTACCCCTACGCCGACTTTCTCACTCAAGGCTGGAACCCGACCTTCAACATGCCCTACCCGATCCTCAACCGGTCCGCCTACGACGCGTCGAATCCCACCCCCAGAGAGGTCACATACCGCGTCGTCGTGGTCGAGAACGAATATCTGAAGCTCACCTTCTTGCCCGATGTGGGGGGCCGCCTGTATGAGATCGTGTTCAAGCCCACCGGCCGTCGCGAGACCTACCGCAACCCGGTGCTCAAGCCCAGCCCGTGGGGACCGCCCGAGCAGGGTTGGTGGCTGGCAGCCGGCGGGCTGGAATGGTGTTTCCCGGTGGAGGAGCACGGGTACGAATGGGGCATCCCCTGGCAGATCCAGGTCAACCGCGAGGGCCCGGATGTGACCGTTCTCCTGCGCGATAGCAGCGCCTCGGATCGGGTGCGGGCCGTCATCGCCGTGCGATTGGACGCCGGCGCCGGCTATTTCACCATCCGCCCTCGGCTGGAGAATCCGACGAGCACCGGGGTGAATGTAAAGTACTGGACGAACGCCATGCTGGCTCCTGGCGGTCGAAATGCGCCCTCGGCCGGGCTCCGTTTCGTCCTGCCCGAAGCGGTCACGGCGGTTACGGTTCACAGTCGGGGGGACGATTGGTTGCCCGATTACAACCAACGGATGTCCTGGCCCATCTTTAACGGCGTGGACCTGAGTCGTCTGGGGAACTGGAACCGCTGGCTTGGTTTCTTTGAGGATCCGGCCATCGGACCGTTCCAGGCGGTATACGATGAGGAGTACGACGAAGGGATGGTCCGCGTTTTTCCGGCAGAGGTGGCCCATGGAGCCAAAGTCTTTGCCTTTGGTTGGAGCGACCCGATCCCGGCCCATTATTGGACCGACGACGGATCGAGTTATGTAGAGATTCACGGTGGGCCGGCACCCACTTTCGATGATAGCGTCCACCTTCCTCCCGGTGGCAGCATCGAGTGGGTAGAGACCTGGTATCCCGTCGCCGGATTGGGCCGGCTGCGCTTTGCCAACGCCATCGCCGCTTTGGACCTGACAGCCGCTCAAGGACAGGCCCGGCTGGCCGTGGCCGTGGCTCGGCCCTGGTCCGGGAGGGTGATCCTGTTGGTCAACGACCAGGAACATTGGCAACAGGCAGTCTCCCTGGTGCCTGGCCCCGCTCTCCGACAGAGTGTGTCGTTGGGCGATAATCCGCCCCAGGAAGGACGGCTCACCCTCCGACTCCAGGCCTCTGACGGCACCATAGTGGCCGAATATGGTGCCAATTTTGGGATCAAGTAAGGATCGTCGCAGCCGAGAATGAGAACATTTTTCCAGAACTTTTCCCGGCGAGGCGACAAACGGCCGGGTACAAGACAGGAGGGGACTGCTATTACAGTGGCACCATCCGATCTGTCCGCCAGGCAAGAGATCGGCGAACTCGCAGACTCTGCTCATGAGCCTGTCCGGCGACCATGGCTCCGGCCGCTGGTGATCGCCCTGGCTTTGATCTGCCTGATCGGCTACATCGTTGCAGCCGGTATCCTAGGTGTCTACGACGGTCTCCGCGATCGGGCTCTTCGGGATCAGCAACTGGCCCAGGAGCACTATGCTCTGGGCATGGGCTATCTGCAGGCCGGCGAATACGAACTGGCCATCGCTGAGTTTGATCTGGCTTTGAATCACAATCCCAAATTGCGCGAGGCGCAGGCTCAACTGCGGTATGCCAAGGAGCTGGCGCGGACGCTGGCTACCCCGACCTCGGAAACCCGACAGGACGCCGCCCAGCTTCTCTACCGGGAGGCGGTCGCCTATTACGAGAGCGGCAACCTGGCTCAGGCAGTGACCGTCCTGGAGGAGCTTCGAGGGCTGGATCCGGACTATCAGCAGAAGAATGTGGAGCTGATGCTGACTACTGCCCATTACCAACTGGGGCTCAATGCGGCCGCTCAGAATCACCTGGAGGAAGCCGCCACCCATTTCAAAGCGGTCCTGGCCCTGAAACCCGGCGACCCCAGCGCGCAGGATCAATTGAACATGCTGGAGCTGTATACCGCCGCGCTGAGCAACTGGGGGCAGGATTGGTCCGCCGCGATTCAGGCGCTCAAGGGCCTCTATGCCATCGCTCCAGAGTACAAGGATGTGAGAACCCGCCTGCACGATGCCTATCTGTACCGGGCGCAGTCGTATGTGACCCAGGGCGATTGGTGCCGCGTGGCCGAGGATTACACCTCGGCAGCCGAGGTTTTACCATTAGAGTCCACGGTGGATATCCGCGACGACGCCTTGATGCGCTGCCAGGCCATGGCCAGAACCCCGGAGGCGACTGTGGAGATCAGGGTCAGCCCGCGACCCACCTCCCTGGCTACGGCACAGCCCCAGGTTTCACCCATCCCGACGAGCGCCAGCACGGGCCAGGAGCGCCCAACTGCAGGCCCGACCGCCTCTGCCACCATACCGCGTGGTGCGGGGGAAGGCCGGATCGTGTTCAGCGCACTGGATGCCGTGCGGCAAAAAACGGACCTCTATCTTCTGAACCTCTCCACTGGAGAGGTCACACTGTTGTGGGAAAGCGGTAGCCAGCCGGCATTCGGCCTCGGTGGCGGGCGACTGGCATTTCGTAACCTCGATCCGTTCCACCTGGGGCTGAGCATCCTCGATTTGCGGAGCCGAACGGTCAGCGAAATGACTAACCATCCGGAAGATTCGACCCCGGCCTGGTCGCCAGATAACCTGCAGATCGCCTTTGCCTCGAACAAGCATGGCGATCGCAAATGGCGCATCTATGTCATTTCACCCGGTGAGGTCCGAGGTGAGGGTCAAGAGTGGGTCTACGGCCAGATGCCGGCCTGGTCCCCCGACGGCAGCGAGCTCGCCTATCACGGCTGCGATGAGCGCGGCGACAATTGTGCCGTGTGGTTGATGCTGGCCGGTGGATTCAATCCCCGTCGCCTGACTTCTCATCCCAGTGACACCGCGCCGGCCTGGTCGCCAGATGGCCGTCAGATCGCCTTTGTCTCGGCCCGCTCGGGCAATTGGGAGCTCTATGTGGTCGATCTGGCCACCGGTCAAGAGAGGCGGCTGACCGACCACCCGGCCGCCGATGTCGCTCCGGTCTGGTCGCCCAGCGGCAAACAGTTAGCCTTTCTCTCAAACCGAGATGGTCGGTGGGCCATCCATCTGTTGGACATCCGAAGCGGATCGGTGCAGATGTTGACCACCACCGGCGATCCATACCCGGACCCGCTCAGTGAGCGGCTGTCATGGGTGCCATAATCAGGATGGGGAACGTCATGCGTGTGGTGATAACCGGACATAAAGGACAGTTGGGTCAGGCTCTGCAGCAGGAACTGGCGTGCGAGGAACTCTATGGATTGGACCTGCCCGAGCATGATATTGCCGACCCGACGACGATCGTGGACGCCATCACCGCGCTCCGGCCGGAGGTGGTGATTCACACCGCGGCCATGACCGACGTGGATGGCTGTGAGCGGAATCCGGAACTGGCCTTTCGTGTGAACACCTTGGGCACGCACAACATCGCCCTGGCCTGTGAGCGCTGTGGGGCGACCATGATCCACATCAGCACCAATGACGTCTTTGACGGAACCTTGGGCCGCCCCTATTACGAGTGGGACCCTCCCTCGCCGCGCAGCATCTATGCTCAGTCCAAGGCGGCGGCCGAGCTATCGGTACGGACTCTGTTGCATCGTTTCTATATCGTACGCACCGCCTGGCTGTATGCCCGCGGCGGCAGCAACTTTGTGACCAAGATCATCGCTGCCGCCGACCGGCATGGTACGCTGCGCGTGGTCACCGACGAAGTCAGCTCCCCTACCTACGCCCCTGATCTGGCTCAAGCTGTTGCCCGACTCCTCCGCACTGGTCATTATGGCATCTATCATTTCACCAATAGCGGCTTCTGCTCTCGCTACGAGTGGGCGCGCAAGATCCTGGACTTTTCCGGTCGGGCGCATATCCCGGTGGAGCCCATCACCACCCTCCAGTGGTCGCGAGCGGCGCCTCCTCCTCTCTATTCCCCTCTGGTGAACTTTATGGGGGCCGCGTTGGGGATTACCCTGCGGCCGTGGGAGGAGGCCCTCCAGGAATATTTTGCCGGTCATGAACCTTGATCGCGTTCGGAAGCCCTTGGCTTCGATTGTCATCCCCAATTGGAACGGCGCTCACCATCTGCCGATATGCCTCAACGCCCTGCGGGCCCAAACCTACCCGCATTGTGAGGTGATCCTGGTGGACAACGGCTCAACCGACGGGTCGCCAGCTCTGGTGGCGGAGCGATATCCGGAGGTACGGTTACTGGCCTTGGATCGTAACCTCGGACTGACCGGGGGCAACAACCTGGGGTTTCGCGCTGCCTTGGGGGACGTATTGATCTCGCTCAACAACGATACGGAAGCGGCCCCCGATTTTGTCGAAGCCCTGGTGACTGCCCTCCTCGATCACCCTGAAGCAGGCATCGCCGCAGCCAAGATCCTGCTCTTTGATCGGCGCCGTGTCATCCACTCCGCCGGCGATGGCTATGGCGTAGACGGCATCCCCTTCAACCGGGGGGTGTGGCAGCAGGATGAAGGGCAGTTTGATGAACCAGGCTGGATCTTTGGTGGATGCGGCGGCGCCGTGGCCTATCGACGGGCTATGCTGGACGACATCGGTCTCTTTGATGAATCATTCTTTATGTATTGTGAAGATGTAGACCTGAACTGGCGGGCACAGTTGGCCGGTTGGCGCTGCTGGTACACGCCGGATGCCGTCGTCTACCACAAGCTGAGCGCGACCGGCGGGGGCCCTATCGCCAGCTTCTATACCGGTCGGAACACGCTGTGGGTCATCGCCAAGAATTACCCCGGGGCATTGTTGCGGAAATATTGGCCGCAGGTGGTCCGCGCCCAGTGGGCCATCTTTTGCGATGCGCTGCGAGCCTGGCGCGGTGAGGCGGCCCGGGCCCGCTTGCGCGGGCAACTGGCTGGCCTGTTCGGCTGGCCCAGAATGCTGGGCAAGCGGCGGCGCATCCAGGCTGCGCGGCGAGTGCCGCTGGATTATGTCGAATCGATCCTGACCAACTCCCCTTTCGCCCAGGAGTCGAAGCTTCAGCCGGAGACCACCTGAAGCCTTCATTCGCGGAGTCGAAGCCCCCTCAGAACGGGAATGGAGGCTTTAGCTGGAAAACCACCTGAACGCTTCACTCCGGGAGTTGAGGCGTCAGCCACAAGGCCCCACCCCTGCCATCCGTCGGCTGAAAGATGACAGGGGGGTATTTTTCAAGTATAATAGCCCAAATCCTGCCGCTGGAGAAGAAGATGCGACGACCTATTCTGGCCGGTAACTGGAAGATGAACAAGACCATCGCCGAGGCGGTCGACTTGGTCCGGGCGATTCGCCGGGGACTGAATGAGATCAAGGACGTGGATCGGGTCCTGTGCCCCCCCTTCACCGCCCTGGCGGCGGTGAAGGACCTGTTACAGGCGACCGAAATCGGTCTGGGGGCGCAAAACATGCATTGGGAAGAGAAGGGAGCGTATACCGGCGAGATTTCGCCGCTGATGCTTCAGGAGTTATGTCAATATGTCATCCTGGGCCACTCCGAACGACGGACCTATTTCGGTGAAACCGACGAGGCGGTGAACCGCAAGGTGAAGGCGGCCCTGGCCCACGGTCTGGTGCCGATCGTCTGTGTGGGCGAGACCGAGGCTCAGTATGATGCCGGCCAGACCCAGACCGTCGTCAGTGCGCAGGTCCGTAATGCATTGGCCGGGCTCACCGCCGACCAGGTGGCCGGGTTAGTCATCGCCTACGAGCCGGTATGGGCGATTGGCACCGGCAAAGCAGCCACCGCCGCCGCAGCCGGAGCCGTTATCGGGTTGACGATTCGAGGGACGATCGTTGAACTCTACGGAGAGGCTGCGGCGACCGCCGTGCGGGTCCAGTACGGCGGTAGCGTCACCCCGGCCAATATCGGCGAGTTTATGGCTCACCCCGATATTGATGGCGCGCTGGTCGGCGGTGCCAGCCTCAAGCCCGAGTTTGTGGACCTGGTGCGGATTGCCGCTCAGACCAAAGCTCGATAAATTCTATCATCAAGGATGACAAGGAGGCATGATGACTGTGGATCCCAAGATCCAGAAGCTCCGCGAGATGCGCGCTCAAGCTCGATTGGGAGGAGGCCAGGCGCGGATCGACCGCCAGCATGCCCAGGGCAAACTCACTGCCCGGGAGCGGATTGAGCGGCTGTTGGACCCCGGCACATTCCGGGAACTGGATATGTTCGTGGTTCACCGCACGGTGGGGTTTGGCATCGAGGAACAAAAGTACCTGGGCGACAGTGTGGTCACCGGCTGGGGTCAAATTGACGGCCGATTGGTCTACATCTTTAGCCAGGATTTTACTGTCTTTGGCGGCTCATTGGGCGAGGTCCATGCGGAGAAGGTGTGCAAGATCATGGACCTGGCCATGAAGAACGGCGCTCCGATTATCGGCCTGAATGATTCAGGCGGGGCGCGCATCCAGGAAGGCGTGGTCAGTCTGGCGGCGTATGCCTACGTCTTTCTGCGCAATGTCCTGGCTTCGGGGGTGATCCCCCAGATCAGCGCCATCATGGGACCCTGCGCCGGGGGAGCCGTCTACTCTCCGGCCATGACCGACTTTATCGTGATGGTCAAGAACACCAGTTTCATGCACATCACCGGGCCCGATGTGATCAAGGCAGTGACCCGCGAAGAGGTCACTTCCGAGGAGCTGGGCGGAGCGATGGTCCACAATGCCAGGAGCGGCGTGGCCCACTTTGCCGCCGAGGATGAGGAGGACTGCTTTTACCAGATCCGGAAACTACTCAGCTACCTGCCCCAGAACAACATGGAAGACCCGCCCTTCGTGCCCAGCGACGATCCGCCCGACCGGATGGATGAGGAACTGGATCGGATCGTGCCGGACAGCCCGATGAAACCGTACGACATGAAGGATATCATCCGCCGGGTGGTGGACAACGGCGACTTTTTTGAGGTGCAAGAGCACTGGGCGCAGAACATCATCATCGGCTTTGCCCGGTTAGGAGGCTTTTCGGTCGGGATTGTGGCCCAGCAGCCGATGGTCCTGGCCGGAGTGCTGGATATTGATTCCAGCATCAAGGCGGCACGTTTCGTGCGGTTCTGTGATTGCTTCAACATCCCGATTATCACCTTTGAGGACGTGCCCGGTTTCTTGCCGGGGGTGGCTCAGGAGCATGGCGGCATCATCCGCAACGGTGCCAAACTGCTCTATGCCTATTGTGAAGCGACGGTACCCAAGATCACCATTATCACCCGCAAAGCGTACGGCGGCGCGTACGACGTCATGAGCTCCAAGCACATCCGGGGGGACATCAGCTATGCCTGGCCCTCTGCCGAGATCGCGGTCATGGGTCCCGATGGCGCGGTCAACATCATCTTTCGTAAGCAGATCGCCGAAGCCGCCGATCCTGAGGCGGAGCGGGCGCGGCTGGTTCAGGAGTACCGTGAGGCATTCGCCAACCCCTACGTAGCCGCCGCACGGGGCTATATTGACGACGTGATCGAGCCTCATGAGACCCGTCCCCGGCTCATTGAGGCACTGCAGATGCTCCAAAACAAGCGGGATGCCAACCCACCCAAGAAACATGGCAATATCCCGCTCTAGAGAGATCGATCGCGCTTAGGGAGTCGGCATGGGCCTTTTCTGGGGCCAGGAGTGACGACGATGAACGCACAGGAACTGAGCGAGCGGGCGGAACAGTTGCTGGCCGCCCACCAATTGGAGGATCTCCAATCCCTTCTGGACTGGGCGCAGCAAGATTCTGAAGTGCCCCCGCCGGTTCAGATGTGGCTGCGCTATTATCAGGCGCGACTGGATTGGGCGCGTCAGGACTGGCGTGCGGCCGAGAGCGGGTTTCGGAAATTGCTGGCCCAGGACCTGCCCGTGGACCTCCGCGCTCGGGCTCTCCGTTGGCTGGGTGAGTCGTTGCATTACGGAGGACAATGGCAGGAACAGCTCCTCCTGGAACAGGAGGCATTGATCCTCACTTCAGTGTTGGGTGATGACAGCAACCGGGCGGCGATCTATAACATGATGGGCTGGACGCACCTCCGACAGAGTCGCGTGCAGGAAGCGTTGGTCGCTTTTGAGCACAGTCTGCGCCTCTGCCAGGGCTCCGGCTCGCGGGAGCAGGAAGCCTGGGCGCTCAACAATCTGGGTCTGGCCTACCTGCGACTGGGCGACCCCGAAAAAGCGCTGGATGCCCATCGAGCCAGCCTCGCCATCCGCCGCGAAGAAGGGTTGCGCCTGGAAGAGGGGCGCAGCCTGCACAACATTGCGGAGGTATTGGTCAGCCAGGGCTACTGGCGTCAGGCCGATAAATTCTTGCGCGATAGCGAAGCCATTGCCCAGGAGGTGGGCGACCAGATCGGCCTGTCGTATGTCCTGTTCACCCGGGGCCAGTGGGAGAAAGGGCAGGGCCGGCTGGAACAAGCCTTGGCTGCGTATCACCAGTCGCTCGAGTTGCGGATGGCCGTTGGAAGCCAGGCCCTCATCGCCGAAGCCCACTGGGCCATCGCCGATGTCTACCGACTGATGGGCAACTGGCTGAAAGCGGCCGATCACGCCGAACTGGCCGCCAGAGCGTGGCGCGAAATTGTGAAGCCTTGGGGAACACGGGAGCTCCATGGGACCGATGAGTCCTTGCATTCATCACAAAAGGGAGGAAAACCAAATGCCTGAGCGGAAGACGAGCATCGCCGAGGCGGCGGCCTTGTTGGTCCAGCCGTTCACTCACACGGTCGTGGGCCAGGTGGACGATTACTGCGCGTATCTGAGCCGCTTTCAGGGAGCTTACAAATTCCATGAACATGCCAAAGACGAGATGTACCTGGTGCTGGAGGGGGAGATCCTCATCGACTATTATGATGGACCCACTGTCCCGGTGCGCCAGGGAGAAGCGCTGGTCCTTCGCGCCGGAGAGCGTCATCGCTCCCGGGCCGAGAAAGAGGCGTTGGTGTTAATGTTCAAGGCCGCTCATCTGTTTGCCGAATAGGAGAGTTCCATGGAGAAAAATCCGGTTCGCATCTGTGACACCGTTCTGCGCGATGCCCATCAGAGCCTGCTGGCCACCCGCATGCGCACCGACGACATGCTGCCCATCGCAGACAAGATGGACCAGGTTGGATACTGGTCGGTCGAGATGTGGGGTGGGGCGACCTTTGATTCGGCCATGCGTTTCCTGAATGAGGACCCGTGGGAGCGGATCCGCAAGCTCAAGGCTAGGATGCCCAACACCCCGTTCCAGATGCTCTTGCGTGGCCAGAATGTGGTCGGCTACCGGCATTATCCAGATGATGTATTGGAACGCTTTATCGTCAAAGCCCATGAGAATGGCATCCAGGTCTTTCGCATTTTTGATGCCTTGAATGACGTGCGCAACATGAGCAAGGCCATGGAGGTAGCCAAACGGGAGAAGGCCCATGTCCAGGCCACCATCAGCTATACCATCAGTCCGGTGCATAGCGTGGATGCCTTTGTCAAACTGGGCCACATTCTGGAAGATATGGGAGCCGATTCGATCTGCGTCAAGGATATGGCCGGGCTCCTATCCCCGTATGTCGCCTACGAGCTGATCGGGCGCCTGAAATCGGAGCTTCGGGTCCCTATCCAGCTCCATACCCATTACACCAGCGGCATGGCCATGGCGACGGTGCTGAAGGGGATCGAGGCGGGGGTAGATATCGTGGATACAGCCATCTCCTCCCTGGCCCTGATCACTTCCCAGCCACCGACCGAGACCTTGGTGCGCATCCTTCAGGAATCGCCCCGCGATACCGGTCTGGACCTCAACCTGCTGGCCGAGATCAGCCACTACTTTGCCCAGGTGCGCAGGAAATATGCCGCCTTTGAGAGTGGGATGATGGGCGTGGATGTGAACGTCCTGCAATTCCAGATCCCGGGCGGGATGCTCTCTAACCTGGTCTCCCAACTTCGGGAACAAGGGGCCGAAGACCGGTACGCCGAGGTGCTGGCCGAGGTGCCTCGCGTGCGTGCCGAGTTAGGCTATCCGCCGCTGGTCACGCCCACCAGTCAGATCGTGGGCACCCAGGCCACCCTCAATGTGGTCCTGGGGGAGCGCTACAAGGTGGTTCCCGCTGAAGTCAAGAATTACGTCCGCGGCTATTACGGCCGGCCCCCTGGCCCGATCGACCCGGAGATCAAGAAAAAGATCATTGGCGATGAGGAGCCGATCGATTGCCGACCGGCCGATCTGATCCCGCCGGGGATGGAACAGGCGCGCGCCGAGATCGGCGATCTGGCCGAGAGCGAAGAAGATGTGATTAGCTATGCCCTCTTCCCTCAGGTGGCTCGCCCCTTTCTCGAGCGACGTAAAAGAGGCGCTGATTCCAGGAATGCCCTGGCGGCGGCCGTCGCCGCCTGGCTGCTTCGGCAACAGGAATGCAAGCCGGCCGCCAAAGCTGAAGCTGCCATTGCTCCCCGTCGGCTGGCGACGCCGTGGAAGATCGCCTGGAGGCCGCAAAGTGGACGGTGGATGGGCCTGATTGATGGCGCGGGAGGAGCCCGATGAAACGCGAGTTCTCCTTGACGCTGGACGACATCGAGTACAAGATCTCAGCGGACGGCAACACGGTCATCGTCAACGGTCAGCCGTTCACTGTCGGCTTTCAGGGGGATACCGTACTGGTGAACGACGTTCCCTATGAGATCAAACTCGAAGGGGACAAGGTCGTGGTGGCGGGCATTGCCTACAAACTCAAGGTGGATGGCCTGGTGGAGGAAAAGGCCCCTTCCAGGGCGGCGGGGGTTGTGACTCCCGGTGAGGGGGTGGTGACGGCCATCATGCCGGGCAAGATCATCCGCGTGCTGGTCAACGAGGGCGATCGAGTCGCAGAAGGCGATGTGATCTGCATCCTGGAAGCAATGAAGATGGAGAACGAGTTAAAGGCGCCTAAAACCGGAACTCTGAAGGCACTCCATGTCCGCCCCGGTCAGGATGTGGAGAGAGGGGCCGTATTGGCTGAAATCCAATGAAAGAGCAATGGGAGCTACTGAATGTCCGATGAACTGATCCGCCGACTCAAGGAAGAGTGGGAAGCCAAGACGCTCCAGAGCACATTGCGCAAATTCCCGGAACGCCAGACCGAGTTCCGCACCGAGTCCGGCATCCCCATTGAACGGATCTATACCCCCGCCGACGTGCGGACCGACTATGTCCAGGACCTGGGATTCCCCGGGCAATACCCGTTCACTCGGGGGGTTCAGCCCACCATGTACCGGGGGCGCTTCTGGACGATGCGCCAGTACGCCGGTTTTGGCACGGCTGAGGAGACCAATGCCCGTTACAGGTACCTGCTGCAACAGGGACAGACGGGCCTGTCGGTGGCCTTTGACCTGCCGACTCAGATCGGCTATGATTCGGATGATCCGTTGGCGGCTGGGGAGGTCGGCAAAGTCGGGGTCGCCATCTCGTCGCTGGAAGACATGGAGCGTTTGTTTGACGGCATTCCTCTCGACCAGGTGTCCACGTCCATGACCATCAATGCCCCGGCGACGGTGTTACTGGCCATGTATATTGCCGTAGCCAAAAAACAGGGAGTGGATCCGCACGTCCTGCAAGGGACGGTCCAAAACGACATCCTGAAAGAGTACATTGCCCGGGGAACTTATATCTTTCCGCCCGAGCCTTCGATGCGACTGGTCACCGACCTGTTCCGCTACTGCCACGCCCACCTGCCGCGCTGGAATACGATCAGCATCTCCGGATATCACATCCGCGAGGCAGGGAGCACCGCGGTGCAGGAAGTGGCCTTCACCCTAGCCAATGCCATCGCCTATGTGCAGGCTGCCTTGGATGCGGGTCTGGCCGTGGACGATTTTGGCCCCCGGCTCTCCTTCTTTTTCAACGCCCATAACAATCTATTGGAGGAGGTGGCCAAATTCCGCGCCGCCCGGCGGCTGTGGGCGCGGATCATGCGCGAGCGGTTTGGCGCTCAGGACCCCCGCTCCTGGATGCTGCGCTTCCACACCCAGACGGCAGGCTCGATGCTTACTGCTCAACAACCAGAAAACAATGTGGTCCGCGTCACGTTGCAGGCTCTGGCAGCTGTGCTGGGCGGCACGCAGAGCCTTCACACCAACTCACGGGATGAGGCCCTGAGCCTGCCCACCGAAGAATCGGTGCAGATTGCCCTGCGCACCCAGCAGATCCTGGCCTATGAGAGCGGCGTGGCAGATTCGATCGATCCCCTGGCGGGTAGTTATCTGATCGAAGCATGGACCAACGAGATCGAAAAACGTGCCCAGGAGTATATTGACAAGATCGACGCCATGGGTGGCGCCCTTCGGGCTATCGAACAGGGCTTCATCCAGCGCGAGATCCTGGAGAGCGCCTATCGCTGGCAGATGGCGGTGGACCACGGCGACAAGATCATCGTCGGAGTGAATCGCTTTCAGGTGGAAGAGACGCTGACCTTGGACCTGTTGCGGGTCGATCCCCGCATCGGCGAGCAGCAAGCGGCCCGCTTAAAGGCGCTGCGCGAGCGACGGGACACGGAAGCGGTATCGGCGGCCCTTGACAGGCTGAAGGCCGGAGCCAAAGGCAGGGACAATCTCATGCCACTTATTCTGGATGCCGTGGAGAAATATGCCACTTTGGGTGAAATCTGTAATGTCTTGCGCAGCGTATTCGGCGAATATCAGCCGACGACGATGTTTTAGAGCTGTCCGAACCCTCGGATAGCGGCCAACGATGACAGAGGTGGAGCCAAAATGTCGTCAATATTATCCCAACAGGGTGAAAAGCTTAGGCCCGAGGAGACTCGGCGACGCAGGGCCGAGGCCATACCGGAGCCGTCCACCATTCGCCAGCCGTTTCCTTGGATGGAGACGCCTCCGCCAGTCCCCTTGCCCGATACCCTGCGCCGTCGCCAAATGGGGTGCGAATGGGACCGCACATTCACGCTTGCCCGGCCAGGATCATGATAGATCCCGATCCGTTTGCCCGGCGGGATCTTTTGTTGTACAATGACCTGGTCCATCCCTACAATGAGGAAAGGCAATGAAAGCCAAGATCGATCATGTAGGTATCGTCGTGCACGACATCCAAGAAGCACTCAAGGCCTACCAAGCGGCATTAGGACTGCCGTTGAAAGAGATCGTAGCCGTGCCTGACCAGAAGGTGCAAGTTGCCTTCTTGCCGGTTGGGGAAAGCAATGTAGAACTGGTGCAGCCCCTCAGCGACGATACCGGGATTGCCAGGTTCCTGACTCAACGAGGCGAAGGCATCCATCACATCTGCTTCGAAGTAGAGGACATCGAGGCGGTGCTGGCCCAACTCAAGGAGCACCAGGTGCAATTGATCGATGAGGTGCCGCGCCAGGGAGCCCACGGACGGGTGGCGTTTGTCCATCCGAAGGCGATGCATGGCGTCCTGGTGGAGCTGGTCGAGCGAAGCCACTGATAGGTTTTGCCAGCGATTCCGGGTGAAGAGGCCATCTTGACCCGGCTCTGTCCAGGGCCCAGACGGGAGAGTGGAGGGAGGATGGGCCATGTTTGATCCGGAGAAACTCAAAAAGCTCCAAGAGCAGAAAAGCCGGTGGGAGGAGACCACCCTTCAGCAATCGCTGGCCGATCGCCCGGAGCGGATGGGGCAGTTCCTTACGACCTCCGGGGCGCCGGTGGAGCGGCTGTACACGCCGCTGGATGTCGCCAGCCTGGACTATGAGCGCGACCTGGGCTTTCCCGGCGAGTACCCGTTTACCCGCGGCATTCACGCTACCATGCACCGGGGCCGGTTGTGGACGATGCGCATGTTCGCCGGGTTTGGCACCGCCGAAGAGACCAATGCCCGCTACAAGTACCTGCTGGACCACGGGGAGACCGGTTTGTCGGTAGCTTTTGATATGCCGACTCTCTATGGCTACGACAGCGATGCCCCCGAGGCCCTGGGCGAGTTCGGCAAATGCGGCGTGGCCGTCTCCAGCCTGGCCGATATGGAGATCCTGTTCGACGGCATCCCGGTCGACCAGATCACGACTTCGATGACCATCAACAGCCCGGCGGCGGTGATCTGGGCGATGTATATCGTCATGGCCGAAAAGCGGGGTATCCCGATGCAAGTCCTCGGCGGCACCATCCAGAACGACATCTTGAAAGAGTTCATCGCCCAAAAAGAGTTTATCTTCCCGCCGAGGCCCTCGATGCGGCTGGTGGTGGACACCTTCGAGTTCGGCAGCAAGTACCTCCCTCGCTGGAACACGATCAGCATCAGCGGCTACCACATCCGTGAGGCGGGAGCCACGGCAGTGCAGGAATTGGCGTTTACCCTGGCCGATGGCTTTGAGTATGTCCGGTGGGGGATGGAACGCGGACTCAAGGTGGATGAATTTGCCCCGCGTCTTTCCTTCTTTTTCAACTCGCACAACGATTTCTTTGAAGAGATTGCCAAATTCCGCGCCGCGCGGCGGATCTGGGCGCGGGAAATGCGCGAGACCTTCGGCGCCCAGGATCCCCGGAGTTGGCGATTGCGCTTCCATACTCAGACGGCCGGTTGCTCCCTAACCGCCTGCCAGCCGGAGAACAACATCGTGCGGACCGCCTGGCAGGCGCTGGCGGCGGTATTGGGCGGCACGCAATCGCTCCATACGAATAGCATGGACGAAGCCCTGGCTCTGCCCAGCGAGTATGCGGTGAAAATCGCCTTGCGCACCCAACAACTGATTGCCCACGAAAGCGGCGTGACGCACACGGTGGACCCCCTGGCCGGTTCCTATTTCGTCGAGGCCATGACCAACCGCATCGAGCAGGAGGTCTACCGCTACTTCCGGCAGATCGAGGCGCTGGGCGGCGTCATTCCCGCCATCGAAAAAGGATTTTTCCAGCGTGAGATCGCCGAGGCCGCCTACCGGTACCAGATGGAGATCGATACCCATCAACGGGTGATTGTCGGGGTGAATGAGTATATCGAGGATGAACCGATCCGCATTCCGTTGCTGGAGATGGACCCCCACGGCTATGAGCGCCAGGTGGCGCGCCTGGAGCGCCTCCGTCGCGAGCGGGATAACGAGCGGGTCAGCAGCACACTGGCAGCATTACGTCAGGCAGCTCGGGGTACGGAGAATACCATGCCGTACATTCTGAACTGCGTGCGGGCCTATGCCACATTGGGTGAAATCATGGGCGTCTTCCGGCAGGTCTTCGGCGAGTACCGGGAGCCGACCATTATCTGAGAGGGAGTGGTGGAGGATATGGATGACCGATAAGAAGATTCGCGTGTTGATTGCCAAGCCGGGGTTGGACGGCCACGACCGGGGGGCCAAGGTCATCGCCCGGGCCTTGCGCGACGCCGGGATGGAAGTGGTCTATACCGGCATCCGTCAGACGCCGGAAATGATCGTGGAGGCGGCGCTGCAGGAAGATGTGGACGTGGTGGGCCTGTCAATCCTCTCCGGAGCCCACATGGCCCTCTTTCCGCGGATCATGGACCTGATGCGCCAGCACGGGCTGGACGATGTGTTGGTCGTGGCCGGAGGCATCATCCCCGATGAAGACGTGCCGGCTCTCCAGGCCATGGGCGTCAAGGGGGTCTTTGGCCCCGGCACCTCGACCGATACCATCGTCCGCTTTATTCGCGAGCATCTCTCGTGACGGATCATCTGGTCGAAGGGGTCCTGGCCGGCGACCGACGGGCGATTGCGCGGACCATCAGCCTCATCGAGGACAACGGGGCTGAGGCCCAGGCGACGCTGGCCGCCCTCCACCCCCACACCGGACGGGCCCATATTGTCGGGGTGACCGGCCCGCCGGGCAGCGGCAAAAGCTCGCTGGTCAACGCTCTGGCCCTGTACTTTCGCCGAGGCGCCACCGGTGAACGAGGCGAGGGAGGCTCCCCCAAAACTGTGGGAATCATCGCCGTTGACCCGACCAGTCCCTTCTCCGGCGGAGCCATCTTGGGCGACCGGATCCGCATGCGGGACCTGGCCGGCGACCCGGGCATTTTTATCCGCAGCATGGCCAGCCGCGGGAGCCTGGGGGGATTGGCTTGGGCGACGGCCGACGCGGTCAAGGTGTTGGATGCGGCCGGCTTTGAGCTGATCTTTATCGAGACAGTGGGCGCCGGCCAGGCAGAAGTCGATATTGCCCGCACCGCCCACACCACCGTCGTCGTCGAAGTGCCGGGTCTGGGCGATGATGTGCAGGCCATCAAAGCCGGTATCCTAGAGATCGCTGATATCTTTGCCGTCAACAAGGCCGACCACGAAGGAGCCGATCACGCGGTGATGGCCCTGCGGATGATGCTCGATCTGGACCTCGGTGGCACAGCCACAGTCCTGCACCACGGACGGTTGATGGAAGTGGTGCGGACCGTCACCGGGGGCGAAGAACCGCCGAGCCAAGGTCCGCTACCACCAGCCCGGCCATCCGCCTGGCGCCCGCCCATTTTCAAGACCATCGCCACCCGCCATGAAGGGGTGGTGGATCTGGCCACTGCGATCCTGGCCCATCGAGCCTATCTGGAGCAGAGCGGGCAACTCGTCCAGCGAGAACGGGAACGCGCGGCGGCTGAACTGGAGACGATCATCCAGCAAGAGTCGCTGCGTCGGGTCCTGGCTTGCGCTCAGGGGGAAAAGCTGGCGGCGCTGATCGACCGGATCGTACGCCGCGAGATCGATCCCTATACAGCCAGCCAACACCTGCTGGGTGGTTAGGCCCCTCGATATTCTCATCCCTCGTGGCGCCCTGCCGTGCATGGCAACTCCGTCGAAAATAGACCGCTCCCCGCACGCGGGAGTCGAGGCTTTAGCTGGTCCACCGCCTGAAGGCTCCACTCCCACCCCCCCTCGAAAATAGACGGCGATTGAAATCGCTCCTCAAGAGCCTTCGGCTGGCCGTCGGCCTGCGCCGGAGAGCCTCCCTGCCGGCCCCCTCCCCCCGCCCCTCCCACCAGGGGAGGGGGTATCTGAGTCCCTCCCCCTTGATGGGGGAGGTTAGGTAGGGGTGAAGACCCCGCCGGGGGACGCCTAGCCGCCGCCCCACAGGCGCGGCTTTTGTATCGTGACGAATTCAACCGGACATGGCCCGCCCGACGATTTGCACCCTGAATCGTGAGCCAGGCTAGGCACTCTCGGCCAATGATGAACCATCGGGCTCAGCCAGCCAAACCCGGCGGGCTGTTGGCCAGCCCCGAACGGGGCTTTATTGGCGGAGCCCGCCGCTTCCAGCGGCGGGCGAACGTACCGGAGGGCGAACCAATCGTCGGGCTTGTCCTGATGATGTCCGCGTTGATTTGTTGATCCGCACTGGCCGCCGGCGATTTTCTCTCGTTACCGGTCAGAAGGTTTGGTAATCGGTTCTGTCGGTGGTATAATGCGGGCATGCTCGGAGGAGAAGTGAGCGAGAGGTTCTCGACAGGATCGAGCGAACCGATTATCGTCATCCAGGATCTGCACTTTGCCTATCACCCGGAGGCGGAGCAACCCATCTATGCGCTCAGGGGCATAGACCTGCAGGTCTATCCCGGTGAGTACCTGGTGATCATAGGTCATAACGGTTCGGGCAAGTCTACCTTGGCCAAACACCTGAACGCCCTGCTCAGGCCGACACAGGGCAATGTCTGGGTCAAGGGATTCAACACGCGGGTGTTGGCCCATACCCTGGCCATTCGCCAGACGGTCGGGATGGTGTTTCAGGTGCCGGACAACCAGTTGGTGGCGACCATCGTCGAAGAGGATGTGGCGTTTGGCCCGGAGAACCTGGGGGTCCCGGAGAAGGAACTGCGCCAGCGGGTGGAATGGGCATTGGATGTGGTGGACATGAAGGAGCAGCGCCACCGACAACCCCATCGGCTGTCAGCCGGGCAAAAGCAACGAGTCGCCATCGCCGGGGTTATAGCCATGAGACCCGATGTACTGGTCCTGGATGAAGCGACCTCCATGTTGGACCCTGAAGGGCGGCGCGAGATCCTGGCCGCCGTCCGCAAGTTGAACGACGACGGGGTCACGGTGATCGCCATCACCCATTTCATGGAGGAAGCGATTGAAGGAGATCGGGTATTGGTCATGGAGGCAGGTAGAATCGTGGTGGAGGGCTCGCCGCGCCAGGTATTTGCCCATATCGAACAACTGCACCGGCTCCAACTGGATGTGCCGCAGATCACGGAGCTAGCCTACCGGGTAAGCCAGCGAGATGCCCGGTTCCCCTCCAACCTGTTGTCGGTGCCCGAGGTCGTGGATGCGATCCAGGAACGGACCAAGCAGAGCGCCGGACACGGTCAGGCAGTGCATCCCATCCTCGCGAATGACCGACCAGTCTCTGCCTGGAATCCGATCCAGTCCCCTGAGCAACGCGAGACCCCTCCCCAGCCCAAGCCATTGATTCAGGTCACCGACCTGCACCATACCTATCTGCGCGGTACCCCGCTAGAGGTGGTGGCCCTGCGCGGCGTAGACCTGGAGGTCTATCGGGGGGAGGCAGTGGGGATCATCGGGCGCACTGGTTCGGGCAAATCCACCCTAGTGCAGCATCTGAACGGCTTGCTCCGCCCCCGCGAGCCGGGCAAGGTATGGGTGGATGGACAGGACCTCGCCGAGCCGAACACCGACGTGCGGTCTATCCGACAAAAAGTCGGACTGGTGTTCCAATACCCCGAACAACAACTGTTTGAGCGGTTGGTGGGGGATGATATCGCCTTCGGGCTGCGGAAATTGGGCCTGCCGCCGGAGGAGCGCCGGGAACGGGTGCGGTGGGCCATGGAGATGGTCGGGCTCGACTTTGAACTTTTCAAAGACCGTTTCACCTTCTCCCTGAGCGGAGGGGAGATGCGCAAGGTGGCCTTGGCCGGTGTGCTCGCTCTACGGCCAGAGGTGCTCATCCTCGATGAGTGCATTTCCGGCCTGGACCCCCGCAGCCGCCGGGACCTGCTGGAGCGGCTGCGGCGATGGCATCGGGATCACGGCCTGACCCTGGTTCTCGTTTCGTCCAACATGGAAGACGTGGCGGAGCTGGTCAGCCGGGTGTATGTCCTGGACGCCGGCCGGGTGGTGATGAGCGGCGCCGTCCGCCAGGTCTTTGCTCAGCCAGAGAGGCTGCGCGAATATGGGATGAACGTCCCGCCGGTGACCGAGATGGCCCATCAACTGCAAGCCAGGGGAATGGCAGCACCGGAGGTCCCGTTGACCGTGGCCGAAGGGGTGGAGATGGTATGGAAGATTTTGAATTCCTAAGATATGTCACCATCGGCCAGTATCTGCCCGGTGATTCGGTGGTCCATCGCCTGGACCCGCGCACCAAGCTCTCGGTCTTTTTGTTCCTCACCCTGGCGGTGACCTTTAGCCTGTCGTACACGGGCAATCTGATCCTGGTGGCGGTTACCCTCGGTCTGGTGCTCCTGGCTCGCCTTCCATTGGGGTATATCTTTGCCGGCCTGAAGCCGGCAGTGCCGTTGATTATCATCCTGGCAGTGCTGCAACTTCTTTTCTATGGAGATGCCTACGTCCCCTACGGCATGGCGGCCCAGACGCTCTTCCAGAAGGGCTGGATCCATATCACCACCGGCAGTGTGCAACTGGTCATTGTCTCGGCCCTGCGCTTTGTTGAACTCCTGTTCCTGACCAGCCTGCTGACCAATACAACCACCTTGAGCGACCTGACGCACGGCATGGAGGCCATGCTCCGCCCCTTTTCCCGGGTCGGGCTTCCGGCCCACGAGTTGTCGCTGGTCGCGACGGTGGCCTTGCGCTTCATTCCGCTTCTGGCCGAACAGTTGGAGATCATTATGAAGGCGCAGGCGTCTCGCGGCGTCAGCCTGGCCCATCAGGGCCGGTTCCGCTTTGTGGCCACCGCCCGGCAGATGGCTGCTCTGGTGGTCCCGCTGTTTATCGACGCCTTCCGGCGCGCCGAGGATCTCATCCTGGCCATGCAAGCGCGGTGTTACGTGGGCGGTCGAGGCCGCAGCCACTTTGTCCGTCTGAAGTTCAGGCAGACCGACTATATTGCCTATGCGCTGGGGTTGTCGTTCTCGGCGGCGATGCTGGTATTTCGCAACCGATTCCCAATCTAGCGGCTGTGACCCTTTTGCCAATGCTGATCTGGTGAAAGGAACCGATCTTTCAAAACAGGGGGGAGAATCATGACCGAAGGTACATTGTCGGTGCGCAAAATCGTCATTTCCGGGGTGTTGGGAGCCATCGCTATTCTGCTGGGATGGACCCGGCTGGGTTTTATTCCGGTGCCGACGGCGGCCGGAGCTGCGACCATCATGCACGTCCCGGCCATCATCGGCGGCATCATGGAAGGTTGGGTGGTCGGCGGCCTGGTGGGTTTTATCTTTGGCTTGTTTAGTTTTTTGCAGGCCACCGTCCCCATGTTCAAGGACCCGCTGGTGGCCATCGTGCCGCGTCTGTTCATCGGCGTGACCGCCTACCTGACCTATGCCGGACTGAAAAGGCTCAATCAGTACCTGGCCCTGATCGTCAGCGCGACGGTCGGGACGCTGACCAACACCCTTCTCGTCCTGGGCATGGCGGTGGTGCGAGGATACATGGCCCCTGGGGTCGCGCTGACGGTAGCTGTGACCCACGGGATTCCGGAAATTATTGTGGCAGCGATTATTACTGTCGCCGTGGTCGTGGCCTGGAGACAGGTTGAAGTGGGCCGGGGCACGGCCCGGATGTGACGCGCAGAACGCTCGCCGGGGACAGGAGGAGCTGGTTGCACCGCAAGATGGAAGAGAAAGAGCTTTTGCTGCAAGCCGCCAAACCGCTCATCGACTTGGCGATCGCCGAAGATGTGGGGCCGGGCGATGTGACCAGCCAGGCCACATTGCCCGCCGACCTGGTGCTCCACGGCCGGATCGTGGCCAAGGCGGCGGGGGTAGTGGCGGGACTGCCGGTGGCGGAGGCCGTGTTCCATGCCATCGATCCGGCCATCGAGTTTACGGCGCGGGTGGCCGATGGTCAGGAGGTAGTGCCGGGCGAAGTCATCGCCGAGGTGACCGGCCTGGGTCGTAGTCTGTTAGCGGCCGAGCGCACCGCGCTGAACTTCTTACAGCGGATGTCGGGCATCGCCACCCTCACCCGCCAGTTCGTGGACGCTGTCGCCTGCACCCCGGCCACGATTCTGGACACCCGAAAGACGTTGCCGGGTCACCGGCTGCTGGATAAATATGCGGTACGCATGGGAGGGGGACAGAACCATCGCCTGGCGCTCTATGACATGATCCTGATCAAGGATAACCATGTGGACGCGGCCGGGGGGATCCTCCCCGCCGTGGCCCGCGCCCGCGCCGCCTATCCAGCGCTGCCCATCGAAGTGGAGGTCCGAACTCTGGCCGAGTTGCGCGAAGTGTTGGGCATTACCCCTCCGGTGGATCGGGTCATGCTCGATAATATGAGCCTGGCGGAGATGCGCCAGGCGGTGGCGCTGGCTGCCGGACGAGTGCCGTTGGAAGCCTCCGGGAACGTCACCCTGGAACGGGCGGCTGAAATCGCCGCCACCGGGGTGGATCTGATCTCGGTAGGAGCATTGACCCATTCAGCGCCGGCGCTAGACCTGAGCATGAAAGTAGCCCGACCCGAGGCCCAGGCCCCCCTCTCCCTCGCTTCGCAGCTTGTGGAGTTCAAGTCCGGGTTGGGCCATCGTATCGTCATCTTGGCCCATCATTATCAGCGGGATGAGGTGATGGCAGTCGCCGATTTTCGCGGTGATTCGCTCGAACTGGCGCGCAATGCCACCCGAACCGATGCTGAGTTCATCGTCTTTTGCGGTGTTCACTTTATGGCCGAAACGGCGGCTGTCCTTGCCCGGCCCGGCCAGCGGGTGCTGAGTCCCGATCTCACCGCTGGCTGTTATCTGGCCGATACCGCAACCCCAGAGGCGGTGGCGGCTGCCTGGGACCGGATCGATGCCGCCCTGGGCAACGCCGAGGCCGAGATCACCCCGGTGACCTATGTCAACTCATCCGCCGCCTTGAAGGCATTTTGTGGGCAGCGCGGCGGGATCGTCTGTACGTCGAGCAATGCCGAGCGGGTGCTCCGTTGGGCCCTGGAGCGGCGCCCGCGCGTCTTTTTCTTTCCAGACCAACATCTGGGACGCAACACGGCCAAACGTTTGGGCATCCCGCTGACCGAGATGCTCCTTTGGGATCGAGATCAACCTCCCGATGCGGAGGCCATCCGTCGGGCCAGGGTGATCCTCTGGCCGGGAGCGTGCAATGTCCATCAGCGCTTCCGACCGGAACATGTCCGCGCCCGACGCGAGCACTTCCCTGACATCCGTATCCTGGTTCATCCGGAATGCCCGATGAAGGTGGTGGACCTGGCCGATGAGGTTGGTTCGACGGCCTATATTATCCAACAGGTGAGAGCCGCGCCATCAGGGACGCGATGGGCCATTGGCACCGAAACCCGGTTAGTGCGTCGCCTCCAGCAGGAACACCCGGATCAGCAGATCCTCTCCCTGGCCGACGTGCCGCCGTTCTGCCGGACGATGAGCCAGATCACCGAGCGGAATCTGGTGGACCTGCTGGCGGCCCTGGCCAGGGGCCAGATCGTGAATGAAGTAGTCGTGGACGCCGAGAACGCTCACTGGGCGCGATTGGCTTTGGAACGGATGTTACAAGTCTGATGCCGATAGAGACCGATGTACTAGTCATTGGCTGTGGGGTGGCCGGAGCGGCGGCTGCTCTGCGCCTGGCGCAGGACCGGCAGCGGCAGGTGTTGGTCGTGACCCGGGCCTTCCATCCGGAGGAGTCGAATACCCGCTATGCCCAGGGTGGGATCGTCAGCCGGGGCGTCGGCGATTCATCGGCGCGCCTGGCTCAGGATATTCTGGCCGCCGGAGCGGGCTTGAGCCTGCCCAGCGCGGTGCAGATCCTGGCCGAAGAAGGGCCGGAACTGGTCCAACGCCTCCTGGTGGAGGAGCTAGGCGTACCGTTCGATCGAGACACCGAGGGTCACCTCACCTGCACACTGGAAGGCGGCCATTCGGTCCCCCGTATCCTGCACGTCGGAGATGCCACCGGCCAGGCCATCGAGCAGGCGTTGGTCGCCCGGCTGCGGCAATACCCGAATATCACCTTGCGGACTGGAATGACGGCGGTGGACCTGATCACCTCGTCCCATCACTCCCGGGACCCCCTGGCGGTGTATCAGCCGATCACCTGCCATGGAGCGTACGTCCTCGAGCGGGAGAGCGGTGTGGTCCATCGCGTCCTGGCTCAAGCTACGGTACTGGCCACCGGCGGATTGGGGCGCATTTACCGCTACACCACCAATCCGGAAGGGGCCCGGGGAGATGGGGTGGCCATGGCCTACCGCGCCGGGGCCCGGATCGTCAACGCCGAATTCGTCCAGTTCCACCCGACCACGCTGGCCGCGCCGGGCGCGGAGAATTTCTTGATCTCGGAAGCAGTCCGCGGCGAAGGAGGCCGGCTGTACACCCCGGATGGACGACATTTTATGGACCAATATGCCCCTCGCTGGGGAGACCTGGCCCCCCGCGATATTGTCGCCCGGGCCATCCATCGGGAGATGATCGTCCATGGCTATCCCTATGTCCTGCTCGACCTGGCAAGCCACATGAAGGCGGACCAGATCCGGGAGCGGTTCCCCACCATCTATGCCACTTGCCTTCGGGCGGGCATCGACATCACTGCCGAGCCGATCCCGGTGGTGCCGGCGGCCCATTATTTCTGCGGTGGGGTACTGGTCGACGGCTGGGGACGGACCACCATTGAGGGATTGTATGCGGTGGGCGAGGTCAGTTGCACCGGGGTGCACGGGGCCAACCGCCTGGCCAGCACTTCGCTCCTCGAAGGTCTGGTATGGGGAGACCGCGCCGGGCGAGACATTGCCGCCCGCAACGATCTGCGCCGGGTAAACGAACAAGAGATCCCGCCCTGGGAAGATGTGACCACCCAGACCCCGGCCGATCCGGTGCTTGTCTATCGAGATCACCGCACCATCCAACATATCATGTGGCTGTATGTAGGCCTGGCGCGCAGCACCCACCGCCTGGCCCGGGCGCTTCGGGACCTGAACCACCTCTGGGAAGAAATTGACGGGTTCTATCGCGCCACGCGGTTGAGCGATGAGCTAATCGGACTGCGCAACATGGCCCAGGCAGCGTGGGTGGTCACGCGGGCGGCCTGGCATAATCGTCAATCGCGAGGTGCCCACTATCGGGAAGACGCTCAGGCCGATCAGTTCGCCAATCTGGGCGAAAGTCAAACCCTGGATGAACGCTGGGTATAGCGACGTTCGGTGGGCCAGACGCTTTATGAGAGGGACCCGATGGATATGCAACACGTGGAGGCCATGGCCGATGTCGAGGACCTGCGGCGGTATATTACCGAGGAAGTGGTCAAGACCTTCGGCGCCTCCTCGCGCTGGACCCGCTGGTTGCTCACATCGCTATTCCGACCGGCCGCGCAACGGTTCTCCCAATTGGCTGCGAGCTTTGACCATTATGTGGCCAACTTTGGACTGAATCAGGCTGCCCAGTGGGTACTGCCAACGTTCAGTCGGGAGGTTCGGGTGCACGGCGCTGAGCAGGTCCCGGCGGAAGGGCCGCTGCTGGTGGTGTCTAATCATCCGGGTACCTGTGATTCGCTGGTCATCGCCGCGCACGTGTCCCGACCGGATCTGAAGATCGTGGCCACCGGGGTGCCGTTTGTTCGCAGCCTGCCCTCAACGGCCCGGTATCTGATCTACACCACTCTCGACCCCTACCAGCGGATGAACGTCGTCCGTTCGGCCATCCGGCACTTGCGAGACGGCGGAGCGTTGTTGATTTTTCCCAGTGGGACGATCGATCCGGACCCGGCTGTACTGCCCGGGGCAGAGCGGGCACTGGAAAGCTGGTCGCCCAGCCTGGAAATCATCCTGCGCCGGGTACCCCACGCCCAGGTGCTGGTGACCATTGTCAGCGGGGTGCTGGCTTCGGTCTGGGCCAGAAATCCCCTCGTCCGATTGCGGAGGACAGAGCGGGATCAACGGCGAACGGCCGAGTTCCTCCAGGTGATCCAGCAGATGCTCTTACCGCGCAGCCTGTTGGTTCACCCGGCACTCTCGTTCGCCCCACCGGTGACAGTGGCGGAGCTAAGTCGGGACCCGGCCGCCCCTGGCTTGATCGTTCCTCTGGTCGAGCGAGCCAAGGCCTTGCTGGCTGCCCATGTCGGGATGATCGATGCAGCCCGGCCCTCAGTTCATGGAGGAGGAGCAAGATGACCAAGATCGATCTCAGGAAAGAACTGAAACACCTCTACGCACCGCCGCCTGGAGAGTTCACCCTCGTCGACGTGCCGCCATTGCCGTTCCTGATGGTGGACGGCAAGGGCGATCCGAACGTCTCTCCGGCGTTTCAGGACGCGATGCAGGCCCTATATGGCATGGCTTACACGCTCAAGTTCACCGCCAAGAAAGAACTGGGCGTGGATTACACGGTCATGGGCCTGGAGGGACTGTGGTGGACCGAAGGGGCGACCGAATTCGACCTTCAGGCCACGGAGCAATGGCTGTGGACGTTAATGATCCTGCAACCGTCCCTGATCACGGCCGAGATGGTCGAGGCGGCGCGGGCTGAACTGGCCCGAAAGAAAGAGCTGCCTGCCCTTTCCCATCTGCGCTTCGAGACCTATCATGAAGGGCTGTCGATCCAGACCATGTACGTGGGTGCGTATGCCGACGAGGGGCCCACCATCGCCCGGATGCACCAGTTCATCCGCGATCAGGGCTATACCTTCAACGGCAGACACCACGAGATCTATCTGGGCGATCCCCGTCGGACCGCGCCCGAAAAGTTGAGGACGATCCTGCGACAACCGGTGCGCAAGATCCAGTAGTTATCGGAGGGAAGATGCACTTTAGCCAATCGGTGATTGAGATCATTCAACAGCGTTTTTCATGCCGGAGTTATTTGAACCTCCCGATCGCGGATGACACTCGCCAGTTGCTGGCCGACTTGGCTGCCTCTTTTCAGGTCGGTCCTCTGGGCACACCGGTACGCTGCGTGTTACTGGCGGCTACAGAATCTGACCGTCGGTCATTGCGCGGCCTAGGGACCTACGGCTTTATCAAGAATCCGGCAGGATTCCTGGTCGGTGCGGTCCAGTCAGGGGAGAGAAACCTCGAAGATTGCGGCTATATACTGGAGCATCTTGTCTTGTACGCGACCGATCTCGGGTTGGGCACTTGCTGGCTCGGTGGGAGCTTTACCAAGAGCAGTTTTGCGCGCAGGGTCGCGGTTGTAGAGGGAGAGAGCGTGCCTGCCGTCGTGGCCATCGGGTACATGGCTGCCCGAGGTGATGTCCGCAATGAACCGCTGCGTCGGCGATTGGGAGCTGTTCACCGGTTGCCTTGGGAGCAGTTGTTCTTTCGCGTCAGTTTTGACCAGCCGCTCTCAAAGGCCGAGGCAGGAGCCTATGCTGTGCCTCTGGAGATGGTCCGGTTGGGACCTTCTGCTTCCAACAAACAGCCTTGGCGGATCGTGCGTGAGGGGAAAGCTTGGCACTTTTTCCTGAAGCGAACCCCGGGCTATGGGGACAGCCTGATCTTCAAACTCATGCGTCTGGCCGATATCCAGCGGCTGGACATCGGGATTGCAATGTGTCACTTTGCCCTGACGGCCAGCGAGTTGGGTCTGTCGGGCCACTGGCTTGTCCAGAAACCAGCGATCGCCTGCCCTGATGAACAGACCGAGTATGTTGTCAGTTGGGTGGAGTAGCTATTTTACCAATCCTGCTTGGAGGGCGCAATGACGAAACGTCTGGTTCTCGTCGCCGGCAACATCGGCACCGGCAAGACTTCGCTCACCGAGCGGCTGGGCGCCCGGCTGGGCTGGCGCACATCGTTTGAATCGGTCGCCGACAATCCGTACCTGGCCGACTTTTACGCCGATATGCGCCAGTGGTCCTTTCATCTCCAGGTCTTTTTCCTGGGCCACCGGGCGCAACAGCATCTGGCCCTGGCCTGTTGTCCCGAGTCGGCCATCGCCGATCGCAGCATCTACGAGGATGCGCACATCTTTGCCCGGGCGCTGCACCACATGGGCAACCTGTCGGAACGCGATTACCAGGCCTATCGGCGCGTCTTTGATCTGGTTGTGGATAACTTACCCCCTCCCGACCTGCTGCTTTATCTCAAAGCCCCGGTCCCGGTGCTCATGGACCGGATTACCCGTCGGGGGCGGGCCATCGAGAGCGGCATCACTGCCGAGTACTTGTCATTGCTCGAGTCTTTTTACGAGGAGTGGATCCAGACGTTCGATCTCTGTCCGGTGCTGACGTTACACACTGATGACCTGGATTTTGTCCACAAGCCCAAACACCTGGATATTGTGGTCCAGCGCATTCAGGACAAGCTGGCCGGGAAGGAAGAGGTCATCTTTCCCAACAATCCAACAAAGTAGAGGTGACCTTACACATCCAGATTGCGCACATTTTTGGCGTGCGTCTGGATGAACCGTCGGCGGGGCGGGACGCTCTCGCCCATCAGCATGTCGAAAATCCGGTCGGCGGCTGCCGCATCTTCGATGGTCACCTGGAGGAGCGTCCGGTTTTCGGGATTTAACGTCGTTTCCCACAACTGCTCCGGATTCATCTCCCCCAGCCCCTTATAACGCTGGATGGCCACCTTCTCGCCTTTGAGCTTTTTCAGCAATTGCTCTTTTTGCTCCTCGGTATAGACATAGTGGTGGCTCTTGCCCGTCTCGATGCGGTACAGGGGAGGTTGGGCGATGAACAGATGACCATTCTCAATGAGCGGTTCCATGTAGCGGTAGAAGAAGGTCAGCAGCAAGGTGCGGATGTGGCTGCCGTCCACATCGGCGTCGGTCATGATGACCACCCGGTTGTAGCGCAACCCCTCCAGGTTGAACTGCGAACCAACGCCGGTGCCCAGGGCAGTGATAATGGCCTTGATCTCGTTGCTGCTCAGGATCTTGTCCAGTCGCGCCTTTTCTACATTCAAGATTTTGCCCCGCAAGGGCAAGATCGCCTGGAAACGACGGTCCCGGCCCTGCTTGGCGCTGCCGCCGGCGCTATCGCCTTCGACGATAAAGATCTCGGTCTTGGTCGGGTCCCGATCCGAGCAGTCGGCCAGCTTCCCGGGCAGGGTCATGCTTTCCAGGGCGCTCTTGCGGATCACCAGGTCGCGGGCCTGGCGGGCGGCTTCTCGCGCCCGTGACGAAGTGATGCACTTTTGCACGATCTTGCGGGCGACGCTGCCGTTTTCCTCTAGAAAAGCGGCCAGCGCCTCGGCGACCACCGATTCAACCTGGCCCCGCACCTCGGCATTGCCCAACTTGGCTTTGGTCTGGCTCTCGAACTGCGGGTCGGTCATCTTGACGCTGAGCACGGCGGTAAGTCCCTGGCGCGTGTCCTCGCCCGAAAAGTTCAGGTCCTTCTCCTTGAGCAACCCTTTGCTCCGCGCATAGTCGTTCAGCACGCGGGTCAGGGCCGAGCGAAAGCCGGTCAGATGGGTTCCTCCATCGACAGTGTTGATATTGTTGGCAAAGGCAAAGACCGACTCGGCATACCCATCGGTGTACTGAATGGCCGCTTCCACCAGGGTGCCGTTGACCTGCTTCTCGACATAGATCGGCGGATGCAACACCTCCCGGTTCTTGTTCAGGTAGCGCACAAAGGAGGCGATCCCGCCCTCAAAGTAAAAGGTTGTCTCCCGCCACGGCGGTTCGCCCTTGATCACCCGGAGATCGACCAGGCGGATCGTCAGGCCCCGGGTCAGGAAGGCCATTTCCCGGAAGCGCTGGGCCAATGTCTCGAATTTGTAATCCAGGCTCTTGAAGATGGTCTGATCGGCCAGGAAAGTAGTCCGGGTGCCGGTGTCTTCGGGCCGGGTTCGACCGATCAGTTCGACTGGCGTGACCGGCTTGCCCCGCTGATACCGCTGCCGGTAGACCTTGCCGTCGCGTCGCACCTCCACCTCGAGCCATTCCGACAGAGCGTTGACCGCCGATACGCCCACGCCGTGCAATCCCGAAGCGACCTTGTATCCGCCGCCGCCGAACTTGCCGCCGGCGTGGAGGATGGTCATGACCACCTCCAGGGTGTCCATCGGCGAGCCGTCCGGCTTTTTCTGGGTCGGGTGGGGACCGACGGGAATGCCGCGACCGTTATCCTGCACCGTGATCGAGCTGTCGGGATGGATCGTCACCTCGATCCGGTCGCAGGCGCCGGCCAGCGCCTCGTCCACGCTGTTGTCCACCACCTCCTGCACCAGATGGTGCAGTCCACGGCTATCGGTGGAACCGATGTACATGCCGGGGCGACGGCGCACCGCCTCCAACCCTTCCAGAACCTGGATGTCGGTGACTTCGTAGCTGGGTGTTGTTTGACTCCTGGCCACCTGTACTTCCTTGCTGCGTCCGAGATTGACTGAAATCATTGTATCACGACAAAAGCGATCTGTCAAAAGATAAATCTGCCTGCCCCAACTGCTGTCCATGCGGCGGGCTGCGGATGGACAGTCCGCCACGCTGCAAGACGTGGCTGCCGATCATTGCTCATGGCTGATTTCCTATCATTTGACAGATCTCGGGTTTTGATCTATAATGTAATTGTGGAGATTCATGCCAGACACCTTGAGTTGCCCCAGTGAGGCCTGTTATGGAGATTCTCCGTGATACTGGCGATTCGGGGTTCTAGTTAGAATCTATCCAAGAGGCTGTCTTGGCAGTAAAGGTGGATTCCGTATACCGAATGGTTGGGCTTGCCATTCACTGCAGAGTTGAACTATGTCTGATCAGAAACATATAAGGATCTCCATCGTTGTCAACTTCCTGTCCCTCATCCTGCTTCTCTTGTCACCCTTCTTGGCTTCGGGTGATTGGGGGTGGGACCTGGGCTGGCTCTATACAAGCTCGATGATACTGTACACACTTGTCAGCCGCATCATTGCCATCCGTCTGCACCCCGGCTTTGCCCGGGAAAGGGCTACCGCCAGTGCGATGCAGGATACCAAGAGCTGGGACAGATGGATCGTGCCTCTCATCGCACTTTGGCTGCCGTTTCTGGCTGTGTTGATCGCCGGTCTGGACAAACGATTGGGCTGGTCCACCTCTATGCCTGACTGGGTACATTGGCTTGGCCTGGCTCTTCTGGTTTTCGGCTATTCGGTTGGCACGTGGGCAATGGCCGTCAACGCGTTTTTCTCTTCGCACGTGCGCATCCAGAAAGACCGCGGCCAAACGGTAGTGGCCACGGGGCCCTATGCCATCGTCCGCCATCCCGCCTACATCACTGGTGCAATCGCGATGTGTGGCATCCCGTTGTTGCTTGACTCTTTGTTAGCTTTTCCGCCAATCATTCTTCTCTGCATCGGCATTGTGATCCGCACCGCACTGGAGGACAAGACGCTGCTTGCCGAGTTGCCTGGCTACAAGGAATATGCTGAGAAGGTTCGTTTCCGTCTAGTGCCGGGCGTATGGTAATTCGTCATTCACTACTGGCAAGCCCAACACGCGCATCCAGCCGATAGGCCTTCGGCCGCTTCGCGGCCTGTGGCTGATGCGCGGGCCGTTAGGTCGCAACACCAGAGCGGAGCAATCACCCTCAAGAGGTAGTCAAAATGGATAATCGGCTGACCTTCTTTGACTTCGGCTGAGGTGGGTCTTACGAAACACATCGGAGGTATCGAGGCTACAGAAGCCCTTGTGGAGCGATGTCATATAGAATAGGGACAGAGATATAGGCACCAATAGGAAATCCGTAAAGAAAGTACAAAGGGGTGGTGTCGTTCCCAAGAATCTTGACGAATATTTCGGATACGGGTTGTTCGGAAGCGAGGAAGAGGGCCGCCCAACCTGCGCTTGGTGCAACCGGTTTACCCGAAACCGCAAGAGCGAGGCATGGGCAGCAAAGGCGGGCGCGCCGGCCAGGGCGAGTTCTACCCGACAACCATCTTTGCGCTTCCAACGAATGGGGGATGCGCGGCATGTCCGGGCAACTCAAGTGCATCTTGCCCGTGGGGGCGGGTGGGCGTGGCTAAACCTAGCCGTTAGCCGGCCCATGGTAGGGGTGAACCATGACCAAATCCGATCCAAAGGTGGTCTCGCGGCGTGATCCCATCGCCGTGGTCATCTTCTACATGGTTTGTGTCCTCTTGTTTCCGGCGATACTGGCCGGCTACCTGCTGTGGGTCGGCAAGCTGTATGCTGGACGCAGATCGGGCGTGTCAGGGACCGCGCAAGGGCCACTGTCGGCGCGTTGGTTCCAACACCGAATCGGTATCCGACGCGATGAGCCCGCCCATCGAATGCTCATGGCACTGCCGGGCATCTCGCCGCTGGCGGTGTGGCTCCTATTTGGCCCGCTGTTGCTCGCCTATCGTCTGAGCGGCTACGTGCCGCCGGCCTTCCAGTACCCTTTTGAAGGTGAGATTACTCTGAACAACCAGGTCTCTGCCCGTCAGACACTGTATGATGCGGCGGTTGATCGCTACCTGCCCAACGTCGCCCAGTTCGTCATCCTCGGCGCGGGGTTTGACACCCGCGCATTGCGATTGCCTAAACACAGGCCGGTGCGATCCTTCGAAGTGGATACCCCGAAGACATTGGCGGTCAAGCAGGAGGTGCTGAAAAGAGCCGGCGTTGACCCGATGGGGGTGACATTCGTAGCCGCGGATTTTGAGAAAGAAGACTGGTTTTACCGGCTCGTGGAGGCGGGTTTCGACCCCGATCAACCGACCCTGTTCCTGTGGGAGGGCGTGACTCCTTATCTGGATCGGGCGGCTGTGGAGGACACGTTGCGCACGATTGCTGGAACGGCTCCAGGTAGCGTCATCGCCTTCGACTATTTCACCACCGAGGTACTCGAATCGCCATCGTTGCATCTGCGGCTCGTGAGAGCGATGCTCCAGGCGGGCGGTGAACCGCTCAAGTTTGGAATTGACAGCACTCCGCCGTCAAGCGAGCGCCTGGCCGAATTCCTACGGTCTTGCGGCCTGACCCTCCTCGAGCAGCGCACACTCGGCAAAGAGACAGCACGGAAACGCGCCTTGGGCGGCTTTGCCCTAGCCGTCGTCGCCGGGGGAAGCGGTGTGGAGCATGGTTGACTACGAGGGTATTGGCCGCGTCTTTGATCCTCTCTTGCGGCTGCACCTCTCCTCAAAGTTTGCGCAGGCAATGGATAATCATGTCAGAACCGAGTTTCCCAAGTTGAGGGATATGCTGCGCTCAACTGCCGTATAACAGGCCGATGAACTGACGGTCGTCGTCGCCCGCAGCATATCGGCAGGGCATTCGGCAACAGACGATGAGAGAATGAGGCGGTCGTATGTACACAAAATCTGAAGTTCCACCTACCGAGAATCATCGAACCCTTGTGGCAGGCATCCTCAAGCGAGCTGGAACCGTCGCCATCTTTTTGGTCTTGATTGCGGCTATCCTTTTCCTGGCCGCTGGCCGGCTCAACTGGACTTGGGCGTGGGTCTACCTGGGGATCTCTCTCGTGAGCGTCCTCATCAACGCCCCGATCATGCTCCGTACCAGCCCCGAGACCATCGCCGAGCGCGGCGAAATCAGGATGACAAAGACCTGGGACAAGGTCGTAAGCAGCTTCTACGCCGTGGCCATGTACTTCGCCCTCCCGCTGGTGGCCGGTCTGGATGTGCGTTTCGGTTGGACCCAAGATCCCGGTGTCGGGTGGCATGTTGCCGGTGCCATAGTGCTTGCCGTTGGACTGGAACTCACCTCATGGGCCATGATCGCAAATGCGTACTTTTCAACAGCAGTACGCATTCAGAGCGATCGCGGTCAGACGGTATGTAGCAGCGGACCGTATCGGTTGGTACGGCATCCGGGGTACCTGGGAGTTATTCTCCAGTGCATGAGCGCCCCCATCCTATTGGGCTCGCTGTGGGCGCTCATCCCCGGCGTCGCGGCGATTGTTCTTATCATCATTCGGACATCTTTCGAGGACCGCATGCTTCAAGCCGAGCTACCTGGCTACCAGGACTACGTACAGAAGGTGCGCTACCGCCTTGTTCCCGGCATTTGGTAACCAGGAACCGGCGGCTGAAGCCGCGCCGGGGGCTGGCGGTAGGACAAACCTCTCCTCATCCCCCGACCCCCTTCCCCTCTCCGCCGGCGGAGAGGGGAAGGGGGCGAAGGGGGTAGGGGGAGGTAAGATATTCTCGAAGGAGCACTTCGTCCTATCGGCTGCACCGCATGCTCCGCTCGCGCTGCGTGCGGCTGAGCAACGGCAATACCTCCCAGTTCTCGGCAGCCCAACGGGTATCGCGGCGGGTCTACCTGCCGGTCGTTCTGAAAGCACGATGAATCCCGGGCGCATTCTCGCCCTACGGCGACGCCAATTTCCCACCCGTAGCCGACCAAATCTGCACTTCGCCCTCATAGCTGGCCAGATACAGGAAGTGGCGCTGGGGATCGAGCGCATACAGCCTGAGGCCGGCCGGCAGCGGCACCGAGCCAAGGACCTCCAGACTCCCGGCGTCGAGCACAAGCAATTGGCCCGGCTGCCGGTCCATCGTCGGGTCAACGTCCACATACAGGCAACCCAGCTCCGGATCGACCCGGAGCGGCCCGTACCAGCCATCTAGCCGCGCGGTCTCGGTCCGGCCGTTCTCCAGTAGACTGATCGAGCGGCTGAGCATCGAGATCCGGGACACATAGGCCCGGCCATGCACCGGGTCCAGATCCAGATAGCCCACGCTGAGCTCCTTGTCGCTGTAGACCCTGCGGTGGGTGATTGGTTCGTAGACATTCAGGTAATTGCCATTGCTGGTGCTGGTGCTGCCGGTATTCATCACCACGAACAGGCGTCCCGTGCCCGGATCCACCAGGGCGTCCACCGCGGCTGGACTCGGGTTCCAGTGTCCGGGGGGCGGCAGCGTGTCCGAGATAATGCCGGTCACGGTCATCGTCTCCAGGCTGGCCATGTACACACCGTCGCGTACCAGGTATAGGCCGCCCGAGTGGGGATCCGCCACCGGTTGGGCGCCCAGCATCGCAATCATGCCCACCGGCTCGAGTCGCTCCGCGTCGAACACGCGCACCGGGATATCACGCTCGCCGCCGCCCACGTACAGCCGCCCGTGGGGACTGTCAACCGAGATGGTGCCCGGGGCCAGCAAGGTAGCGAGTTCGGCATCGGTGTCCGAGTCGAAAACCCGCAGCCGCCCGGCCCGGTCGCCGATATACACGTGACCCCGCGCCGCATCCACCTCCAGGTCCACCAACTCAACGGCCGTCGCGGCCATGGCCTCCACCCGCTCGGCGTCCACATCCACCACACTGATCGCGTGTTGACGCGGGTGGCTGATGAGCAGGCGCTGGCCGGAGGCATCCCAGGTCAGCGAGTAGGGGGAGAAAGGCAGCGAAATGGTGGCGATCGTCTGCCAGGTGGCGGGGTTGAGTACAGTCACCGCATGATCGGAATACGACTCGTGAGCCAGGAAAAGCCGCCGGCCTTTGTCATCCACCTCCAGACCCGTTCTCCCCACCCATGGCCCCTGGTCGCGTTCCTCCAGCACCCGACCGTCGGCATCCAGCACCGACAGCAGGCTGTTGCTTCCGCCGTTGAGCGCGATATAGACGCGCCCCTCGGTCCTATCCACGACCAGACTCTCGGTCCCACCGGGCAGGGCGGTGGAAGCGACTGGCGTCAGGTCGGCAGTGTCGTACACCAGGAGCCGGTTGCCCTCTGGCGAGAGCCGGCCGGCCAGGTAGAGACGGCCAGCAGCGGCGTTCAGGCCCAGCGCCAGCCACAAGGCGCCGCCCGGCAGCGCGACCTGCGCCAACGTCTCGAACCGCTCGGCGTCGAGCACGCGCAGGCTTGCCCTCCCGGCCACATACACGCGCCCATCGGCCTCGTCCAGCGCCAGCAGGAGGACGTCGGGCAGCGTCCCGATGACGCCCAGGGTCCGGGCATCCAGCACGCTCGCCGTCGCCATGCCGGCGTTGACGGCATATACGCGATCGCGAACGGCGTCAACGGCCATGCCTCCGTCGCTGGCGCTATCGGGAGCCGTGGCCACCGCCGTCACCACCTGCCGGCTGGACAGATCGATCACCGTAACCAGGCCGTGACGATCTTCCGCCAGGTTGTGGGTTCGGACATAGAGGCGATTCCGCCCAGGATGGACCGCCATGGCCTTGGGCTCGTAGCTGTTGCCGGCCGGGACCTTCAGGTGGAGCGTGCGCAAGGGCGCCGGCCACGACTCGGCAACGGGGCGCGACGCCAAGGCAGTGGGGGCAGTGGGTCTGGCCGGCGCCACCGGCGAAGCGGCCGCCTCGCCAGGGCGTGCTGAGGACTCGAGCCAATCGGGTGGCGAGGGTGTGGCCCCCGGCGCGGCACCGGTCGTCGGCTGCTCCCCCAGTTGGGTCTTTGGGGCGCAGGCCGACAGCGCCAGCACAATCACGAACGCCAGCCTTCTGAGCACATCCATCCGGTTCCTCCCCGAGCTTCTGGCTCGACCCAGGGTCGCTGACCGAGCGACGCCGGCATTTCTCCCGTGGACTGCAACTAAAAGACGGCGGTTGTCCCACCTGGGTTCCCTGCTAGGTCACGACCTTGGGCCGGCCCATTTCAGCGGGTTGGCGTTTGCCGTGGAAGAGGATGAAGCGTGTGATCCGCTTGATATAGGCCCACCCGGTGCGGTAGAACTGATCTTTCACCCGCAGGGCATCGCGCAGTTAGTCGAGCAGTTTTTGGGGATGGGCTCATGGCTGATTTCCTTTCATTTGACAGAACCCAGGTTTTGCTCTATCATTGAATTGTTGAGATTCGTGTCGGACACGTAGTGGAGTCGCCGGACCAGAGATGTTCGACGGAGGTTCTGCGCAAAAGCGACTTAAAGCGAGCCAAGCCGAATCCCTCGAAATTCCTGACGCCGAAGTAAAAGTGGATTCCGCATACTGAGTTGTTGGGGCGCCCGTCACGCGAGAAGGGTATCTATCAACGTGGGATGACTATGACTGAAGAAATACCCCCTAGCGATTTGCTGAAGTTCTGACGCCGTTGGGTTTTCGTGTGCGCGTCACGCGTTCCTACTGGGAGTTGATTGTCACGGTGAAACATCCAGTTATGGCAGGACGCGAAGGCGATGTGAAGGAAACGTTGCAAAATCCAGATGAAGTTCGGCAAAGCAAAAGCGACCCAAACGTATATCTGTTCTACAAACCTGAACAGATTGCACGTTGGGTTTGTGCAGTAGCAAGACGGCTTGATGGTGACGGCTACCTGATTACGACCTATCCAACGGACGCGGTAAAGGAAGGAAGACGAATATGGCCCAAATAAGAGTGTACTATGACCAAGCGGGAAACACTCTCACGGTTTGGTTCGGTAACCCTCAAGATGAGTACATCTGCGAAGAAACAGGGGATGAAGTGGTTCTGATCAAAGACAAGACAGGGCGTGTGATGGGCTTTGAACGATTGAACTTTGTGCTTCCTCAACCGATGCGGCTGCAAGTGGCTTTTGAAACAGTTAGCGCATGATAGAACGTGCTTTCAAAAAGTGGTAGGCGGCATAACGTGCGCTTCCACCTGACGCCGCTCCGCTGCGCTTCGCGGCGCAGGTGAAGCGCCAGTCGTTAGGTCAGACGCTTCGCTCCGCTTGCGTCTGACCGAATGGGGCGGTACTGCGCACGACAGTAAGGAGGTGATAATATCCGGGAGTTATAATCGTTTGTGATTGGGACGGTTCAAGGGCTGCTACCGACCGTTGTACCTCCCGTCAACACTTGACAGCGGGACTAGACGCAGAGGATGGAGCAGTGATTGAGCCAGTCGGCGTTCTTGGGGCGGTTTCTCCAATCTCTTTGCGCTCTCAGCGTGCTCCGGCAAAAAAGCCTGAACTGAGCAATTATTTTGGACCCTGATGGAGGTGTGCGATGAGAAAACGGTTCACCGTTCTGTTGGTTCTCCTGGTGGCCATCAGCAGCCTGGCATACCGGCCGGCCGCCGCGCGGCCCTCCCACGCTGCTGAGACAAACCTAGACCTGCCAGGTTTTGGAAACCCGACAGGTCTCCAAGGGCCCTCCTACCCCGCCGTCCCCGACCGTATCATCGTCAAATTCCGCCAGGGCGTGCAACCCGTCCGCAGCGCGAGCGGCGCACTGTGCACCGGAGAGGCGACGCTCGACCGCCTGCTGACCGCGCCGGAGGTGCAGACGGCACGCCCCCTACTGATGACAGACCTGAAAGATTCCGCAGGCCCTTCGGGTGTCGGTCTGGAACGCATCTACCGCCTCGACCTGGCCCCCGGCACTGAGTCCACCGCGCTGATCGCCGCCCTTGCCGCCGACCCGGCCGTCGAATACGCCGAGCCAGATTACATCGCCCATGCAATCGCCGTTCCCAACGACCCGCTCTTCCCCCAACAGTGGGGCCTGACCAAGATTCAAGCCCCCGCCGCCTGGGATGTGGTGACAGGGACGCAGACCGTCATCATCGCAGCGGTGGACTCGGGCCTCGACCTGACCCACCCCGACCTGGTGAACCGCCTGTGGGTCAACCCCGGCGAGATCGCCGCCAACAGCCTCGACGACGACAACAACGGCTACGTGGACGACGTGCGCGGCTGGAACTTTGTCCATGGCTCGAACAACGTCGCCGACGGCAACGGCCACGGCACGCAGGTCGCGGGCGTCGCGGCAGCAGTGGCGAACGACGGCGTGGGTATCGCCGGCGTGTGCTGGAACTGCCGCCTCATGCCGGTGAAGGTAATGGCTGATTCGGGTGTCGCCAACTACTCCGACATCGCGCTGGGCGTGATCTATGCCACGAACAAGGGCGCACACGTCATCAATCTCAGCCTGGGGGGCTACGCCTACTCCAACCTGCTGCGCGACGCGGTGGACTATGCCGTCGGCAAGGGCGCGGTGGTGGTGGGCGGCGCGGGCAACGACAACGTCGCCACGCCCTTTTATCCGGCCGCCTACGAAAACGTCCTGGCCGTGGCCGCGACGGACGACGCCGACCATAAGGTCAGTTTCAGCAACTATGGCGCGTGGGTGGACCTGAGCGCGCCTGGCGCAACCATCACGACCACCTTCCTGGGCGGCGACTGGGGCCCCGCCGACGGCACGTCCCTCTCCACCGCGTTCGTCTCCGGGTTGGCGGCGCTGGTGCGCAGCCGCTGGCCGGGCTGGACGCCGGCGCTGGTGCGCAACCAACTGCTCCAGACGGCGGACGCCATTGACGCGCTCAACCCGGCCTATGCAGGAAAACTCGGCGCGGGGCGGATCAACGCCGCCGCCGCGATGCAAGAACCCCACCCCGTCCTGACGCTTTCCGCGATGAGCGTGAACGGCGACCCGCTCGGCCGCCCGACGCCCGGCGCGGCGGCGACCCTCGCAGTGACCCTGCGCAACGCCTGGGCCGACGCGACCGGCGTAACCGGCGTGCTTTCCACCGCCGACCCCTACGTGACGCTGACGAACGACACTGCCTCCTACGGCGACATCCCCGCCGGCGCGAGCGGCGTCAGCAGCCCGGACTATTCGTTCACCGTCGCCAGCGGCGCAGGCTACAACCACCCCATCCCCTTCACCCTCCTCGTTGCCGCCAACGGCGGCGCGTACACCACGACCATCCCGCTCACCGTCACCACCCGCAGCAGCGACGAGCACGTTTGCGGCACCATCGCCGAGGATATGACCTGGACGAATGACAAGACCTACATCCTGGACTGCAACGTCGGCATCGCGCCGGGCTACACGCTGACCATCCAGGCCGGGACGGTGGTGCGCTTCAACGGCAACTACAACCTCAACGTGGGCGGCACGCTGATCGCCGACGGGACAGCGACGCAGCCGATCCGCTTCATGTCGCACGCGGGCGGGAGCTGGGGGCGCATCTTCTTTGACGATCCGAGCGTGGACGCGCAGGCGACGGTGAGCGGGACGTACCAGGGCGGCAACCTCTTGCGCCACGTGCGCATCGAGGGTGCGGCGCAGGGCATCGGCTGCGCCAACGCCACGCCGTTCCTGGACCACGTCACGCTGACCGGCGGCGGAATGAACTGCGCCATCGAGTTTAGCCCTTTGTGGCTCCAAGATAGCGACATGACAGGCGGCGCGGCTGTCTCCGCTCCCGTCGAGGTCGGCTTCTCCTACACGCCCGGTGGTCCAGCCAGAGGCGTGGCTGTGTCGGGCGAATACGCGTACGTGGCGGATGAAGACTTTGGCCTGCACATCATTGACGTCTCCGACCCGGCCCATCCCGCCGAGGTCGGCTTCTACGACACGCCCGGTGACGACTTCGACGTGGCCATCTCTGGCGGATACGCGTATGTGGCGGATGGCTTATCCGGCCTGCGCGTGATTGACGTCTCCGACCCGGCCCATCCCGCCGAGGTCGGCTTCTACGACACGCCCGGTGACGCCTTCGACGTGGCCATCTCTGGCGGATACGCGTATGTGGCGGATAGGGGTGCCGGCCTGCGCATCATTGACGTCTCCGACCCAGCCCACCCCGCCGAGGTCGGCTTCTACGACACGCCCAATCAGGCCCAGGGCGTGGCCGTCTCTGGCGGGTACGCGTATGTGGCGGTTAGGCAGGCCGGCCTGCGCGTGATTGACATCTCCGACCCGGCCCATCCCGCCGAGGTCGGCTACTACTACACGCCCGGCTATGCCTGGGGCGTGGCCGTGTCCAGCGGATACGCGTATGTGGCGGATGGCTTATCCGGCCTGCGCGTGATTGACGTCTCCGACCCGGCCCATCCCGCCGAGGTCGGCTTCTACAACACGCCCGGTCAGGCGTACAGCGTGGCCATCTCTGGCGGGTACGCCTATGTGGCGGATGGGGAGGCCGGCCTGCGCGTGATTGACGTCTCCGACCCGGCCCATCCCGCCGAGGTCGGCTTCTACGACACGCCCGATCTGGCCTTAGGCGTGGCCGTCTCCGGCGGATACGCGTATGTGGCGGATGGCTTATCCGGCCTGCGCATTTACCACTCTTATGAATGGTTCAGCGCTTACGTCCATCGTACCGCCATCCGCGGCGGCGGCCTGAGTTTGCCCAACAGATCACAGGTGCTGGCAAGTACCATTGCCGGGAGCATCACAGCAGGCAGCGGCAGCATCATCCAGGATACCACCGCCCACGGCGGCATCACCATCAACGGGATCGGTACTGTCGCCGACAGCACCGCCGCGGGCGCAATCGCCCTGGGCGGAGGTACGGTGCAGCACAACACCGTCACGAACGGCGGTATCAATCTGGGTAGCGGCTCAGTCTTGAGTAACACCGTCCAAGGTGGTATCAGCCTGGGCAGCGGCTCAGTGTTGGGTAACACCGTCCGCGACGGCGGCATCAGCGCCGGCAGCGGCAGCACCGTGCGTGGCAATGATGTCCACGGCGGCGGCATCAGCGTGGGCATCGGCAGCACAGTGCGCGGTAACAACGTGGAGAACGCCCCCGGCTGGGCTGTCTCCGGCAACCCGTCCGTCGTGGCCGAAAACCGGCTGGTAGGGAACGCCAGCGGCATCCGGGTCGGCGGCGGCGTGGTGGAACATAACCTCATCGCCAACACGGCCGGCGTGGGGCTGGAGATCGCCGGCTCCGCGACGGCGCAGCACAACACCTTCACCAACATCGGCGGTAGCGCGGTCAAGATCACGGCGGGGGCGCCGGCGGCGCTCACGGACAACAATTTTGAGTTCAACACCGGCGCATACGACGTCGAGGACCTGGTGCCCAAGACGGTGCTGCCGACGGTGGACGCCCGCGGCAATTGGTGGGGGACGACGAGCGCCGCAGCCATCCGCGGGCGTATCTGGGACTTTAGCGACGACTATACGTTGGGCACGGTGCTCTATAGCCCGGTGCTGACACAGCCCTCGGCCCTCGCCCCGGCCTACGTGCGCGCGGTCACGCTGACGCCGGAAAGCCCGGTCGGCATCCAGACCGTGGCGTTTGATGTGCTGTTCAGCCGGGAGATGGACACGAAGGTCGCGCCGCAGATAGCGTTTATTGGCCCGAATCAGGTAAGATACACGGACTTTTACAACGGCTCATGGCTCGCGCCTACCGTGTATCGCGCTCTATATGACTTTAGCACACTCATCCCTCGTGGCACGTACACCCTAACCGTCTCCGGAGCGCGGATGCCGGAATCCAGTGGCAGCGGCACACCCATCCCCGCCGGCGGGATGGAGATCGCGCCCAACTCGGCCACGACCTTCACCGTGGACTATGCCGGCTATATCAACGACGTCACTGCGCCGCCCGCGCCCTCGGTCACGGCCTGCGCTGCCGCCACGCCGGATACCCTCTCGGCCTACTGGTCAGCCAACGACCCCGAAAGCGCCATTGACCGCTACCAATACGCCATCGGCGTCGCTCCCGGCGGCGCGGAGGTGATCAACTGGACGTTCACCACCCTGACCGCCATCACCCGCACTAACCTCTCGCTGCTGCCCGGACAGACCTACTATGTCAGCGTCAAGGCGCGCAACGAGGGCGGCATCTGGAGCGAAGCGGGCAGCGCGGGGGTCGTGGCCGGGTCGGGGGGCTGTGCCAGCAAAAACGACGCACCTTACTTTGCCAGCGCGCCGGTGCTCACCGCCACGCAAGGCACACCCTACACCTACGCCATCGCTGCCGAAGACCCCGACCTCATCCACGGCGACGCGCTAACCATCACCGCACCGACGCTCCCCACCTGGCTCACGCTCGTGGACCACGGCGACGGCACGGCGACCCTCGCCGGCACGCCCTCCAACGCCGACGTGGGCCAGCACCCCGTGGTGCTGCGCGTGGTCGACCGCAGCGGGCTGAGCGATACGCAGTCCTTCACCATCACCGTGGCCAACGTTAACGACGCGCCGTACTTTGCCAGCGCGCCGGTGCTCACCGCCATGCAGGACGCGCCCTACACCTACGCTGTCGCCACCGATGACCCCGACCTCATCCACGGCGACAGCCTCACCATCACCGCACCGACGCTCCCCACCTGGCTCACGCTCGTGGACCACGGCGACGGCACGGCGACCCTCGCCGGCACGCCGGACGACGATGATGTGGGTCAGCATCTCGTTGTACTTCGTGTTACCGATGGAGAGGGGACATTTGCTGAACAGGAGTTTGTTATCACTGTGTCCGAAAAACCACGTTGCTATATCTACATACCACTCGTTTTCAGGAATTGGCGGCCATAGCCAGAAGGGCTGCTCAACATGCGGCTGAGCCTTGCCGCCGCAGGCGGCGTCGGCTCAGCCGCCACCGTTGGGCGGCATACTTGGACAGGCTGGGTAAGAGGTCGTAAGGAAGATTTTGATGAATCGCCAGCCCTTATCTGCCATTATCTCCGAACCTCGGTCGCACCGCAAGGGTGGGTGGCACGAGCCAGGTCGCGCCCAGCCCGGACGGGGCGCCACGATGGATGAAAATACGGGGGGACTGGCGGCTGAGGCCTCGACCCCGGTGGGGGAGTGGAGCCTTCAGGCGGTTCACCGGCTAAAGCCTCGACTCCCGTGTGCGGGGAGCGACCTATTTTCGACGGGGTTGCCATGCACGGCAGGGCGCCACGGGGGATGAAAATGCCCAGGAGCCGGCGGCGGAGGGCGCGACTGCGGGTGGGGGAGTGGAGCCTTCAGGCGGTGGCCCGGCTAAAGCCTCGACTCCCGTGTGCAGGGAGCGGTCTATTTTCGATGGAGGAGGAGTCATGCCCAGTGAGGGGCGCCACGAGGGATGAGAATGCCCAGGAGCCGGCGGCTGAGGGCGCGACTGCGGGTGGGGGAGTGGAGCCTTCAGGCGGTTCACCGGCTAAAGCCTCGACTCCCGTGTGCGGGGAGCGGTCTATTTTCGACGGAGCAACGTAATAAACCCAGGTGCTTCTGCCCCATTCGCGGCGATTCCACCGACAGGTGGTCACGCGAAGTGCCTCGTCCCCTTACGATATCAATGGCGAGTACAACGGTCCCATGGGCGGCAGTTTGAGGCTCTTGGTATGTTCGCACCGGCCCTCCCGCAGGGGGTGAACCTGCGGGAGGGCTGCCGAATGACCGCTAGGGTACGACTTCGAGGGAGGTGGGCGCGGAGAAGGCCTGCACCTCTGGACTGTAATAATCGTAGGCGCTGCTGGGGGGCGTCTGGGCCTTGATCGGGTAGCGGGCGCGGATGCGGTAGCCGAAATCGAACGGCTGACCGGCCTTCAGCCCCTCCAGATAGACGATGATCTGCCGCCCGGTCAGGTCAAAGCGCGAGAACCTGGTCCCCGGATAATCGGATGGCAGATCGCTGTAGCGGGCGACCAGGTCAGCCAGGTCTTCCTGGAGCACCTCAAAGCCAGGCGGGATACCCAGGTCAATAATGGCCTGTCGGGCCGTCCCCTCGGCCAGGGCGACATGGACCGAGACCTGGATGGTGTCGTTGACGGCCAGTTGGGTCCGGTCATAGTTGACCGAAATGTCCATCAGCGGCTTTTCGGACACCAGATCCGGGACACGGTCCCAGGGCAGGTAGTAACGGCTGTTGATCTGGAACATCAGATTGCCTTTGCCCTGGAGCGTGATCCGGAGTTTGTTCTCACCGGGCACCGGCGGTTCGCTGAAGGTCACCAGGTGGACAACATCGGCGTTCTCCGGTCCGATCGATATTGGATCGGCCTCTTCGCCGTTCAGCCAGACCCGGACTGTGGCCTGGGCGCCTTCTTCGCCCTTCCGAACGGAGAGCAACAGCGCCTTGAGGGTGAGGATGGTAGCCTGGGTCGAATGCCAGGTGCCGTAGCTATCCTTCTGCTGGATCAAATAGGTGAGGGCCTGGTTGGCCAGATCGGGGTGCCGTTCCGCCCGGAGAAAGGCATAGGCGGCCAGAGCGGTGGTCTCGATCGAGCCGGTCTGACCGGTAGCGCCCATAAAGGTGGCGATGTTGCTCTTCCAGTAGACCCCATTTCCTTCGCGGATCGCCTGTTCGGCCAGGCGGTCCAGAGCGGCTTCGGTGGCGCCGCCCTCAGGGTCCGCAGCGGCCAGAGCGTTCGCCACCAGGGCCAGTACGTACGGATCTTCCGCCTCTTGCCAGAATTCGCGGACATAGTCCAACCCCTTCTGGGCGCCGGATTCATCGCCGTACCCGGCTTCGCTCAAGGCCCAGACGATGTAGGCGGTCACCGGAAGTCGCTCGTTGCCCAGGTTGCTCCAGGACGATTCGTGGACCAACCCCCGGTCGTTCTCCCAACTGCCATCGCTCTGTTGCTGGGAGAGGAGCCATTGGGCGGCGCGGGTCAGCATGGCCTCATCCACGGGGTGGACGCGAGCCATGTCGGTGAATTCCATCAGCCCGTAGGCGGTCAGCATCCGGTCCGCTGGCGCCTGCCCAAAGAGGGAGAACCCGCCGCCCGGCACCTCAAAGGTGGTGAGCCGCTGGTACCCCAGATTGATATACTGCTCGGCTTTCATTTGCACTTCAGGGCTGGATTGCTGAGTTGTCTTCAGATAGTCCAGCACCAGGACGTTAGGGTAGGTGGTAGAGCTCGTCTGCTCGAAACAGCCGAAGGGCATGCGCAACAGGGCATCCAGGCCCTCCACCACCTGGCTCAGGATACCAGGGTAGATTTTGACATAGATCTGCGATGTGCCAGGGATGGCCTCTTTGGGGATGGTGACCGTCTGCTCCAGGTCATGCTCCAGGCGATCGGAAAAGGTGTGATCGAATCGTTTGCCGTTGGGCACGATCTGGACGTCGTGGCGCAGGGTCGTCGCGTCGCTCATCTTCTCGCCGATGGCGGTCACCACCGGTCGGAAGCGGCCCTGAGTGGCGATCACCCGGATGGGGAAATAGACCACGGTCACATCGCCCGGCGCCACTTCCACGATCTGGGTTGGTTCGCCCAGGAGCTTGAACCAGTCCTGCGCTTCCAGCGATAACTGGACTCGCTGGCTGGTGTCCAGGTAGTTGTACACCGCCACGGGCATGGACACCTCATCGCCCTGGGTGAGGGCCAGGGGGAGGTCAATATCTACAAAAAAGTCCTGAAAGACGCGGATCGGTTCGGTGGTCGCGCCCAGACGACCGTCTTGCGCGCTGGCCAAGGCGGTCAGCCGCCAGGTGGTGATGGTATGGGCCAGTGGGAGATCGGTCTGCCAGTGGCCGCCGGGATCGGTGACCGCCTCCGGGTTCCAATACATGGTCTCCGGGAAGAACTGGCGCAGGAGCGGTGCTTCCTGAGCTGGGGCCTGGCCTTCGGCCGACGGCTGGGCGGGGACCTGGGTGGGCACGGCTGCTTTGGGCAGTTCCATGGCAGGCATCGCCAGGTCAAACTCGTCCCGTTCCTCACCCAAACCAATGGGAGCGGGTGCCCCGGCAGCAAATGGCAGCGCTCCTGCCGTAACGGCCAGAACAGGACCGATCACCACAAAGAGAGCCAGGAGGGCGGTGCAGGCCGCAGCGACCATGGCCCACCCCTGACGCTGAAAAGCAAAGCCGGCAGCGCGAATGGCAAAGGCAAAAGACAACAGCAAGTAGGTGACCACAAAAGCGATGGCCGCCGCCGGCCTCGGTTCACCCTGTCCACTCTGGAACAGGACGAAGGTGAACAGCGGCAGCAGGATGGCGTACCAGGCCAGCATCAGCAGGGCGAGGCCCAGCGGTCGTTCCCGCTTCCGGATCGCACGCACGACCAGGCCCACGCTGCCGACCAATCCGCCCAGGATCAACGGTCCGCCGACACAGAGAAGGACTGGGCCAGCCGAGTCGAGCAGGTATGACAGCTTGTCCCCGGGGGTCTGCGCCCACGGGGCGTTCGGCAGGGGGATTAGAAACAGGACGAGAGCGAACCAGCCCAGCAGTAGAAGGGGCAGGCCGAACCCGACAGCCAGCGATCGGCCCAGCACCCGCTCTCGCCACAGGCTGTAGCCCAGGGCGACCAAGGCGATGACCGGGATCAGCAACAAGACGGGGTATGTGACCTGCACCAGTCCATTCAATAGACGGCTCTGACGCTCCTGGGCCATCCGGTACTTGAGTTCCCGGGAGTTGGCGCGGAGGCCAAAGGGCGATTCGGGGACGCTGGCCAGCGAGGCTTTGGCGGCGACATCCCTGGCCTGGCGGAGTTGTGTGTCTTCGGCGCTCGCCAGCAGTTCGGGGAAGGAGAGCCCATGAAGGTCAAACTTGGGCTCCAGCAGCTCCTTCTCCAACAGGAAATAAAGCCGGGCAAAGCCGGGGTCCTGCTCCTGGAGGGCAAACACCGATTCGTCCACGATGGCCAACCCCAACGCGGACTGGACCCCCTGGCCGTCTGGCCCCACGACATCGATCTGCAGCTTCGCCGTTTCTCCCGGGCGGTACACCTCCCGGTCTAGTTGGGTGCGGAGCGCTAGGTCCACTGGCGCGTCCACCACGACCAGACGGGTATCGCGGACGATCTCGCCAGAGAGCACAGGCCGGTAGGCATGGAGGGTCAGCGTCCCGTACAGGTCGGGGGTCAGGTCCACCGCCGCCGAGGCGCGCCCGTTCTGGATCTCCAGGGCGCGGGTGGAGAGGGTCTGTCCCTCGCGGGTGATATCCAGAAAGACCGAGCCGCTGGATTCGGTGCTCAACACTTCCAGATTCATCGTCTCGCCGACGCGGTAGGTGGCCCGCTCGGGGCGGAGCAGGACTTGGAACCCCCAATATTGGCCCTCGATGAACAGATCTGCCTCACCGGTGTGGCCCAGGCGGTCGCGGGCCGTCAGGTGCACTTCGGCGTAGGGGCTGTCGGGGGTCAGTCGGAGTTCGCCCAGGCCATACGGCCCGGTGTGGGCCGAGTACGGCTGGTTATTGATGTTCACCGTCAGGTCGCATTCGGCTGGCGTGCCGTCCGGATAGGCGGTCAGCAGATAGAGGATGTTTTCCAGACCGGGCTTGAGTTCTCCGCTTTCCGGAACGGCCTCGATGACGATGCCTTGCTGAGCCACCGGGATGCGGAGGCTGACCTGCTCGGTGTGGGCCGCTCCGTCGGTGACCGCCACTTCCAGGATGAAATCGGCGACGCCGGCCTCGGCGGCGCCGACCAGGTACTCGGGCAGGTTGAACTCGAAGGCGAATTGGCCGTGAGCGTCGGTCGTTCCCTGCAGGTCCATCACCTGCCGCCGTTCGACGTCGTACACCCAGCCGGTGAGCTGCACCTGGCCGCCGTCCACCGGCTTGCCAAAGAAATAAGCGGCCTCGACCCGTCCGGTCACCCGCTGACCCGGCCGGTAGAACGTATCATCGGTCACAGCGCTGACCTTGAATTTGGGCAGGACATAGGATCGAACGGCCACCGTCTTTTCCGAGGTCGTGTCGGCCAGGGTGGCGGTGATCTTGTAGTTGCCTTCGTTCACTTGATCGGCCAGGGGAAAAGTCCAGGAGGCGATGCCATATGCGGAGGTCGTCGCCGTCTGGCGAAAGACTTTGTTGCCTTTGGCATCCGCCACCGTGACCTCTACCGGGGCGTTGGCCGCCGGACGGCGGTCAAACGCACCCAGGGCCAGGGCGCGGATCAGGATCGACTGGCCGGGCTGGTAGATCGGTTTGTCCGTGGTGATCAGGATCTTGTACGTGCGCCGGATCGTGACCGTTTGTTCCAGGCTATCGTGCCCCCAATCAGACCAGGTTTCGACGATCAGGCGCTGGCTGGGATTGGCCACCTCGGGGACGGTGAACTGGGCGGCTACGTGCCCGTCGGCGGCGGTGGTGCCGGTGTAGAGAATCTGTGCCTTTTCGCCATCCTCAGGCTGTAACGAGACCTGGACCCTGGCGCCGGCGATCGGGGCGGCGGTATCGTGGCGTTGGACCCGGACATGCAATGCGCCTGGGGCGCCGGGGATGAGGAGGCTGGACCCCAGAACCAAGGTCTCTTGCGTCCCCATCTGCTGAGGTAGACGGAAGGCAACCCAGATGCTGCTGACCAGGCCACAGGTAATCAGGACGATCAGGGTGACGAGGGCCAGGGCGATCCAGGTTCTTGGGCGTGACATGCTCTCTCCTCCTTACAATTGGTTATCCTTGACCCCACTCCATCCCCCTTCCCCTCCCCACACGCGGAGAGGGGAAGGGGGCCAGCAGGATCAGGTGAGATTTGCCCGCGCCGGCCCCACGGGCTAGCTTCAGCCGCCGGCCTCCAGATATCTTTATCCATCGTGGTGCCCCACGGGACATGGCTTGCTTCTTTTTCATAAGACGCAAGGGAGCCGGAATTCGTTCCACCTGGGATTGCGTGGGGATGACGGGTGGGGGGAGTTGATGGGCGCAGCAGTGCTGCGCCCATCGGCATCGATCTACGCCGCTCCGTTGCGGCAAGGTTGTTGGACAAGCCCGGCGTTTGGGTTAAGCTGCGCCCTCATGGGGCAAGACTGCCCATCCAGCCCAGCACGCGGCTGGCCCCGGGCACGGGGAGCGGCGTCGCCTGGCCCGTGGCCACATCGACCAGACTGACGGTGACCTGGAAACTGATCCCGTCCAGGGCCTGCAGGATTACCGCCTTGCCGTCGGCTGTCCAACCATGCAGGGCTGCCTCCGGACTGTTCACCGGCGCCAAGAGGCGAGGTTCTCCGCTCTCGGCTTCCCAAAGCCAAAGGCCAAGGGTGGGACTGACGTCCAGGCCAGGAGACGCACCTTCATTCAGCAAATAGGCGAGGCGCTGACTGTCGGGTGACCAGGAGAGCCACGTAGCGTGCGTCTCCTCCGGCAACTCCACGTATCGCCAATCGGCGCCGATCTCGTCCGCCCGATAGATTTGCAACGTGCCTGGCTGAGCAGCGGCCAGGAGGTTCAGGTCTGGTGAGAGAACCGGAATCAGGGGCGGGACGACGGCTGTCGGCCAAAGTTGCTTTTGCAGGGACTGATCCTGGCGCAAGTCGTAGGTACCCAGCCAGCCCAAACGTTCCTGCCCGCCCACGGGCATCACCAGCAAGCGACCGTCTCCGCGGTCGAGACCCAGGATGTGCAGGTTGGCAAAGCCCGGTTCGGGTGGAATGGGAGGCATAGACGGCGGCGTTGGCGTCGGCCCGGCGGGCCGAGCCTCTATGGTGTCCAATACCTGTTGCCGGTACCCATCGGTGATCCCCAGTTCCACCGTGCGCGAGCCGTTTGCTTCGTTCCAGGCGACGGCATAGGCCAGAGTCGAACCATCATTCGACCAGCGCAGGCAAAAGTCCTGGCCGGCGCGGTCAGGGAACTCGAGAAGGGTGCGCGTGGTCCTATCGGACAGGCTGAGGGTCTGGATTTGGTTATCCACAATATAGGCCAGGTGGCGAGGGCCGAGGGCCAGGTACCCAGCCTCCGCGGGCAGCGGGCCAATCGGCTGCTCACCGCTTTCACCGAGCAAGCAAACCGTGTCCTCTCTGATATAAAGTAGGCCAGTTCTGGATGAGGTTATAGGCGAAGCGGTGGCTTCAGGCCGCAGCTCATGCACCGCATGTCCGCGCCACCAGTCAAAGAGGCCGTCCCAGTCAATGTGGCCATAATAGCCAAACCACTCCGGGGCTGGTGTCAACTCTTCTGCCACTTGCTGCGGATCGCCGCCAGTGGCGGGGATGATCCAGAGCGAAGCCTGGTTTTCGGCATTCAGGCGTGCAAAGAGGATGTGACTTCCATCGGCTGACCAGAAGGGACGCTCGTCACGGTACGCCGGGTCATCGGTGAGCTGTAGAGCCTGAGCCTCGCCACCGACATTCGCTATCCACAAACGGCGTTGCATCAAAGCCTGGTGAGCCGGCTCTCCGCCGACCAGATCCCCTTGATCGGGCATGGCTACGTAGGCAATGCGCTGCCCATCGGGTGACCAGGCAGGAGAGGAAACTGCCTGGTCTGGCGGTGTGAGGGCTTCGCCCTGTCCGCTAGCAGGAGTGATAACTCGCAAGGCTTTGCGCATCCAGGCAGCGCGATAGGCTCCAGCAATGACTGCTACCTGCCTCCCGCCGGCCGGCTGCGAAGCAACAAAGTCGGGGTAGGACAGGACCGCGTCATCCAGCCGCAATGGCGTGCCGCCCTCGGCCGGCAGAGCGTACAGGGGCACACCATCGGCGAGGATCGAGGCAGACAGCATGTCGCCCTGCCAGAAGAGGAGGAAACGCCCGTCTCCGCTCCACCCGGCCAAAAGAGCTTCTCCCTTTTCTGGTGCGCCGCTGACATAGAGTTCGATCGGTGCTCCTCCATCTGCCGAGACCTTCTTCAGGCCCTGAGAGACCAGAGGTTGTTTGGGTTCCTGCCGGCGCCATTCGTAGGCGATCCAGGCACCATCTGGGCTCCAGGCAATCGGGCCGATTCGCTCGGACGGGTTTTGAGGCACCAGCACGGCCGGGTCCGTGCCTTCGGCGTCGATCGCCTGCAACTCCTCCTCCCCCCACACGTAGGCCAGTCGATCCTCCCCCGGTGCCCAGGCGAACGCCCCCACTGTGGTACCCTCGTTGAGAGGGTGAGCATCATGGCCGTCGCCGCGCATGAGCCAGACCTGATACTCTCCCTTTCGGAAAGCCAGCCACTGACCTGACGGGGACCAGCGTGGCTCGCGGTTGCGCCCATCGGAGGTAAGCCGCTGGGGTTCTCCGTCAGGCAAAGCCCGGACCCAGATGTCACCCCCCTGAACATACGCGACTTTACCCAGGTCAGGGGTCGGTGTCGAGGTAGCCAGCGTTGCCACCTGGGTGGCCAGTCGCGCATTCTCGGTTTCCAGGGCCGCCACGGTCGCTGTCACGGCATGATCTGGCGTGGCTGTTTGCTCGATCCCCCCTTCCAGGGTACTCTGACAGGCGGTGAGGATGGTGAGAAGCAGCAGAAGGACTATCTGTTTCCTCATTTGGCACCTCCAGGAATCGTAGCTTGCTGCTTTTATCCTACCACCTCCTTGTTACACCGGTATGCCAACGGGGTGTCGAACTGGAAATGCTGTGCAACAATCCTGACACATCAGCGGGCCACCGGAAGGCGCAGGTTGACCACGGTTCCCTGTTCAAGGCGGCTCCGAATGACCAGTGTCCCCCGATGACGGGCGACAATGGCCTGGACCAAAGCCAGGCCCAACCCGCTGCCCTCCACCTCTCTGGCCGTGCTGCCCCGGTACAGTTCTTCCCCCAGATGAGGGAGCTCCTCCTCACTGATGCCCGGACCGGTGTCAGCCACTTCGATGACCACGGTCGAACCGTCCTCGAAGGCGCGGATTTCGATGGTATCGCGGGGGCGAGAGAACTTGAGTGCGTTATCCACCAGATTGTGCAGGGCCAGGAACAGGAGGTCTCGGTCCCCGACCACTGGCGGCAGAGGCCAGGGAGCCCGGGGCAGGGTCAGCCGCAGGTGACGCACGGCTGCCTCTGATCGCTCCTGGGCCATCTGTACCAACTCGGTCAGTAACAGACCCAGGTCCACGGGCTCCTCTTCCACCGGCTGTGTCTCCAGGTCTGCGAGTTTACGCAGGTCCGCGCTGAGGCGAGCCAGACGATCTAACTGGGTGCGTACGCCGGCGAGGATCGAGGCATCACTGTGGTCGGTCAGGTTGGCCAGTCCAGCACGGATAGCGGTGAGCGGGTTCTTGATTTCGTGATCCAGGCGACGGATGAAGCGGCGGTGAGACTCGGCCTGCTCTTGACGGAAGCGCGCTACCGCTTGCTCCCAGCGGCGGTTCATCACGCTTTCCCGTACCAGGACTCCGCCCCAGGCCACGCTTCCCGCCAATCCCAGAAGCAGAAGTAAGGTGCCCACGTCGATCCGCAGGTAGAGGATGGGGTTAGGCCAGAGGCCGATCTGCCACAGGACGGCCAGGACAAGTCCCAGAGCTAGAGGAAGAAGCGAAAGGCCGTATCTCCTCACTTGCTCACCTCCACCTGTCCGATGAAACGATATCCTTCCCCGATCACCGTTTCGATGAACTGGGGGTTTTCCACATCGTCGTTCAGCGCGCGGCGCAGTTCAGCGATGCGGGTATCCACCGCCCGGGTAGCGGCCGGATAGTCCCAGCCCCACACGGCGTCCAACAACCGCTCCCGGCTCAACACTTCATCAGGATGGAGCATCAGGTATTCCAGCAGGGCCAGCGCCCTGGTAGTGAGAGGGACCTCGAATCCGCCCAGGGTGATCCGCCGGGCCTGCCGGTCCAGTTCCAGTGGGCCGGAACGCAACCTCCGCGCCCCGGCCAGGGATTGCCCACCCCGCTGCACCCGCCGTAGCACGGCCCGGATGCGGGCCACCAACTCATAGGGCTCGAAGGGCTTGTTCAAGTAATCGTCGGCCCCTTCCTCCAGGGCCATGGCCCGTTCGGCAGGCGTGCCGACCTGCGTCAGCAGGATCACCGGTGTCCAGTCCCCGGCCTGACGAAGGCGACGCAGCGTTTCCCGTCCATTCAGACGGGGCATCAGTACATCGAGGACAATGAGATCAGGGGCGACGTCCTCGACCCAGCGCAAGGCTGCTTCGCCGTCGGCGGCTATCATGACAGAGAATCCGGACCGTTCCAGAAATGGCGCCAGATGAGAGGTGATGGCTTCTTCGTCGTCTACCAGCAGGATGCGCCAGGGGCGCTCCCTCTCGCCCATTCCCAGTTACCTGCCTGGAAAAAAACCCTTTGCCTCACCTCTACCCCCTAGACGCAGCGTTGCTGCGCCCCCACGCCCCTCTCCGCCAGCGGACAGAGGAAGGGAGTGACGGGGCGAGGTTCGTCCGCGATTGAATCGCCCCTGAAGAGCCTTCGGCTGGCATGACCTCCCACGGGTTCCCAACCTGCGGGAGGTTGGGCTTCGTGGCGCCTGTTCGGGCATGGCAATTCCCACTCAGCCTGCCATCCGGTGCCTGGGGCGCTGTCCGCACCGGACAAGCCACGAGCGAGCCCGGACTAGGGTTCGATCGGTTCTTTGGAGATAGAGAAGGTGCAGGCGGGGTCCCCCGTGGCAATACAAGAGACCTCGGCGACCTTGAACTTCATGCCATTGGTACCCCAGTTCAGGCCCTCGAGGATGATGCCCATCGCCGCGTGGCAGATGGGATTATCCGCCTGTCGTCCCCAGCAGACGGGACACCGTTCGATGACGTAGAGAAAGTGGTCTTCTTTTTCCTGGACGTAGCAGATCTGATCGCTGGTCGAGGCAAAGGCCTTGGCCATGGCTCCCAGTCCGATCTTGAGTCGGTACTTCAGGGGCAGCAGATGGAAGGCCTTGTCGGCAATGCCCACCATCGGGCCAAAGTTCTTGAGTCCCTGATCGAACGCCTTTCGTCCGGCGCGCAGGGCCAGGGCCCGCCCACCCCGTGGGCCGTACATCATCTCCATCGCCTCGTTCAGGTGGGCAAAGTCGGCAAAATCGAATTCCTTGGCCAGGTTGCCAGGAGGAAAGTTATCGATCAGGTGTTGCATGTTGGCGATGTTCAGGAGCGCTTTGAGGCCATTGGGACCCATTACATCTTCGATCGCTTCGAGATAGATGCGAACGATCAGGTTCGGATAGTAATAACCACTCTTTGGACGTTGTTCCTGAGTCACGGGATCTTTCTCCTCTCTGGCTTGATACCTCAGATGCTCCCACGACGCAAGCGCATCTGCCGACTCGGACCGCGTTGCCTGGGCTAGGCGGCGAGCAGGGCCTCCACCTCCGCTTCGTCCAGCGTTTCTTTCTGGATCAACTGCTGGGCCAGTTGGTCCAAGGTCTGACGGTGGAGGCGCATGATTTCGACCGCACGTTCGTAGGCCCGGGTCACGATCTCTCGCACCTGGGCATCGATCTTGCGGGCCACGGCCTCGCTGTAGTTGCGGTGCTCGGCGATGCTACGGCCCAGGAAGATCAGCTCTTCTCGCTCGCCGAAGGTCATCGGGCCGAGCTCATCGCTCATACCATATTCCATCACCATTTTTCGAGCCAGTTCGGTGGCGCGCTCCAGGTCGTTGCTGGCGCCAGTGGTGACCCGCTGGAACACAATCTCTTCCGCCGCCCGACCGCCGAGCATGGTCACCAGTTCCGCCTCGAATTTGGTGCGGCTGGCCAGGTAACGATCCTCCTCCGGCAAGGTCAGGGTATACCCGCCGGCCATGCCACGGGGAATGATCGTCACCTTGCGCACCTTATCAGCCTGCGGAGTCCGGGCAGCCGCCAGGGCATGGCCGGCTTCGTGGTAGGCAACCACCCGCTTTTCCTCTTCGGTAATCACCCGGCTTCTTCGCTCCGGGCCGGCCAGCACCCGCTCGATCGCTTCCTGGAATTCGGCCATGTCGATGGTGGTTTTATTGCGCCGCGCCGCCAGAATTGCCGCTTCGTTCACCAAACTCTCGATGTCGGCGCCCACAAAGCCGGGGGTCTGGCGGGCCAGGGCTTCCAGGTCTACGTCCTTGCCCAGGGGCTTGCCCCGGACATGAACTTCGAGGATCTTTTGCCGCCCCTTCATGTCGGGCCGGTCGAGGACCACCCGGCGGTCGAAACGGCCGGGCCGCAGCAGCGCCGGGTCCAAAATGTCGGGCCGGTTGGTGGCGGCGATGACGATCACGTTGGTGTCGGTGTCAAAGCCGTCCATCTCTACCAGGATCTGGTTGAGGGTCTGCTCCCGCTCATCATGGGAGCCGCCCAGGCCGGCGCCCCGGTGTCGGCCCACGGCGTCGATTTCGTCCACAAAGACGATACAGGGCGAGTTGCGCTTGGCCTGGTCAAAGAGATCACGAACCCGGCTAGCTCCGACGCCGACGAACATCTCCACGAATTCGGACCCGGAAATAGAGAAAAAGGGCACGCCAGCTTCGCCAGAGACCGCCTTGGCCAGGAGGGTCTTGCCAGTGCCCGGCGCGCCCATCAGGATCACGCCTTTGGGAATGCGAGCGCCCAGGGCGATGAATTTCTGCGGTTCTTTGAGGAACTCGACCACTTCGGCCAGTTCCTGCTTGGCCTCATCCACGCCGGCCACGTCGTCAAAAGTAACCGTCGGCTTTTCCCCGGTGAACATCCGCGCCCGGCTCTTGCCAAAGGAAAGGGCCTGGTTGCCGCTGGTCTGGGCCTGACGAAAGATCACCAGGAAAAAGATGCTGATCAAAATCAGGGGCAGGATCCAACTGAGGATGCCAAGCCAGTTCGATACTCCCTTGGGTTCCTCGACCTGGATTTTGATTTTCCGTAACATTTCCTGGCTGACGCCCAGGTTGTTCAAGGTACTGACCAGACTGACATCCGGTTCCTTGTGGGAAATGGCTTTCGTGCCACTGGTGCGCTCGATATTCAGCGTCTCGCCAGCAATGGAGATTCTGGCGACCTTGCCCTCTTTGATCTCATTGGCCAGGGTCTGCAGCGAGATTGTTTCAGCCTGGGATGGGTTTAGGGTAAACTGGGTGTAGAGAAACGCCACGACCAGGATACCCAACACCAGATAAATGGACCAGCGCATGACCTGTCTTGTGTTCAACATCTTTTCCAACTCCATGGGTAGTCTAGCACACAGGAAAGGTTGTGTCAAATGGAGGGAGTTGGTTTTGATGGCCAGGTGTGATATAATGGTCATCGAGAGACTGCTGGCCCAAGGCTGTGGCCGCACGAGGAGGAGGGACAATGCACAGCAGGTTCGCCAAGGTTGCCTACGGGGTGGGCAACCTGGGACAGGCTCTCTTTTTCAACACGGTCCAGACGTTCCTGATCTTCTTTTACACCGACAAGGTGCGGCTCGAACCCAGGCTGGTGGGCCTGGCTTTCGCCATCTCCTACGGCGTGTGGAACGCTATCAACGATCCCCTCATCGGCCTGCTCTCGGACCGCACCCGAAGCCGGTGGGGACGGCGTATCCCGTACATCGCTGTGGGCGCGCCGCTCACCTTTCTCCTCTTTGTCCTGGTCTGGTCTCCACCTCTGGGCGGCCGCCCGCTGGCCGATCCTTCCCACCCGGGCATGTTGATCTATTTTGCCGTCATCATCGCCCTGTTCGATCTGGCGTACACGGCGGTGACCGTGCCCTATACGGCCCTCTTTCCGGAGGCGTTCGAGGACCTGGAGGAGCGGACCGAGGTTTCGATCTACCGGCAGGTGGCGGCGATGATCGGCACGGCGTTGGGGTTGGCGGTGATGCCGGTCCTGGTCGGCGCGCTCTCGGCGCGGCTGGGCGACCTGGGTGGATGGAGGGGAGCGGGCCTGATCCTGGGGCTGGTCGGCGGTGGGGCCTTTGGCGTGGCTTTGCTGGGGAGTCGGGAACGGAAAGAGTTCGGGCTCGGGGCAGCGCTGCCGTTGCGGACCGCCTTCAAAGAGACATTCCGCAACCGCTCCTTTCTGGCCTTTGTCGGCGCCAACCTGATGATCTGCTATATCTGGAGCTGGTTGTCGGCCATGGTGCCCTTTTTCACCAAGTATGTCATCGGCGTCGAGGAAGAGCAGATGAGCCTGATCTTTGTCGGCATGTTCGTTACCTCGATGGCGTTTTATCCCTTATGGAGAAGGGTCGCCCTGCGGCTGGGCTCGAAATGGACGCTGGGCCTGGCGGTGAGCCTGTTTGTCCTGTTCATGCTGCCGGTGTTGTTCGTGACCAATTTGCCGCAAACGCTGGTCATGATCCTCCTGGTGGGCGCGGCCAACTCGGGGATCACCCTGGTGCGCGACATTGTGCTGAGCGATGTGATTGATGAGGACGAGCTACGCACCGACCGACGGCGGGAGGGGAGCTATTTCGGGGTAAACGCCTTTATCGAACGGCTGGTGATGGTGCTGATCGGCGGTTCGAGCTCACTGGTGTTGGGCCTGAGCGGCTACCAGGCAGCGTTGACGGTCCAGCCGCCCTCGGTCGAGCGGGGCATCCGACTGGGGATGGGGCTGTTGCCGGTGGCGGCCCTCGCCATTTTCTGGGCTGCCTTCTCCTTCTATCCGCTGGGTAAGGATCAGGTCATCGCCTTGCGGGAGAGGCTGGAACGGCTGCACCGGGAAAAGGCGGCGCGACTGGGCCTCGGTGAACTGTAGTCAAAGCCGGTTCACGAAGGGCAGGACTGGTTAGCCGGCGAGACGAGATTTGCGTTGAAGTGATGGATGAAGATATCCTGGAGGCCAGCGGCTGAAGGCGCGCCTGGGGGCCAGCACGGGCAAACCTCACCTCATCCCCCTGCCCCCTTCCCCTCTCCGCCGGCGGAGAGGGGAAGGGGGTGAAGGGGTAGGGGTGAGGTAAAGGTCACTGTGTCTAAGGAGGACCGATCATGGCAAATCTGGACCTGAATCCGTTTCGATTTGAGGGCGGACCGGTCGGTTGTCTGCTGGTGCACGGCTTCAGCGGCAGCCCGCCGGAGATGAGGCCGATGGGGGAATACCTGGCGGAGCGGGGGCTGACCGTGGTAGGGGTGCGGCTGGCCGGGCACGGCACTTCCCCCGAAGAGATGGCCCGGACTACATGGCGCGATTGGGTGGCCTCGGCCGAGGCGGGGCTCCAGGAACTGCAGGAGCGGTGCTCTACAATCTTTGCTGCCGGCCTGTCGATGGGCGGACTCATCGTCCTGCACCTGGCAGCCCACTATCCCCTGTCCGGGGTGATTGCCCTGGCCGCTCCAGCCTACATCGCCGACTGGCGGTTTCGGTTCTTGCCGGTGGCGCGGTACTTCTTCCGCTGGGTGGTGCCCAACATTCCCTCAGATCTGACCGATCCGTGCGCCGAACAACGGATCTCGGCCTACGATCGGCTGCCGGTGCGCTGCGTGGCCAGCCTGGGGGAACTGCTGCGGTTGGTGAGGAGAGAGCTTCCGCAGGTGCGGGTGCCGGTGCTGCTGATGCAGGGGGAAAAGGACCTCCATATCCCGGCCGATAGCGCCGGCATCCTTTATGACGAGCTGGGGACGGCGGAGAAGGAGATCGTGTGGTGGTCAAATTCAGGTCACTGCCTGACGGTGGATAGCGAGCGGGAGGCAGTGTGGGCCCGGGCGTATGAGTTCATCGTCGCCCATGCGGGGACATGAGAGCATGGCCTCCCGCAAGTTTCCAACCTGCGGGAGACTGCATCGTGCGTCCCCAATGGCCGAGTATTCACGCAGAACAGGCAATCCGGCTGAAGCCTCCACTCCCACTGGGCGCTGGACTTTAGCAGTCCCAATGGCGACTCGCCCCGGCTTGTCAGGAAGGGCAGCCTGTGGTACAATAAACTTGTGTAAGCAGTTCGCTTAACCGTGCGTCCGCTCCGGGGGATGCCATCGCTCTCGCTCCCGCGTAAGGAGAAGTCAAATGAGTGACGCAATGTCCACAGCCACCGCTTTCGGACCCTTCCAGGTGGAGCGATTATTGGGAAGCGGAGCCACTGCCTGGGTGTATCAGGCTTCCCACCCCCGTTTCAAGCGACCGGGTCGCCGTCAAAGCACTCCGGTCGCATGTGAGTGACTCAGCCGACTTGGTGCGGGTTCACGTCATCCCTGTTACCTATGACGCCACGAACCGATCATGCGACCCTCTACCGCAGCGTGGACGTCGCGCTCGAGTACGACACCCCGGAGACGATTGCCCTCACCTACTTTGAGCCGGACGAACTGCAGTACCTGCCCGGCGAAACCGTCCGCGTGACGGCGCACCTGGCCAATGCCGGCGACATCGCCGAGACGGTGACCGCCGCGCTTGTCCTGCAAGACGCTCAAGGTCGGAACGTCGGATTCAAAGGGGTCGGGTTCACTGGATATCCCGGCCGGGGGGAGCCACGAGCTGAAACTGGGTTGGACCGGCCCGCTGGATGGGGACCACTACCTGGCGCGGATGTTGATCTGGCAGGCGGGTCAGGTCGTCGCCGAGGCCGGGTCAGTGGTCCTGGTCACGGAGGGCGAGGTCTCGGCCGTGTCGGTGCCGGAGCTGCTCATATCAGGCGAGGAAGGGACCTTTGCGGTCACATTTCACAACCTGGCGTCCAGCGCCACCGCCGTCCTGGGCCAGCCGTGGCCATCTACGATCAGGATGGAGGGCTGGCGGCTTTCCTGCCGGCGGAGATGGTCGCTGTGGCTGGTGGCGCCAGCGCCACTCTCAGTTTCCTCTGGACGCCTGAGCGGAGCGGCCACTATACAGCATCGTTCATGATCAGCGCCGGTGGGCAGGAATACGGTCCCTGGCCAAGCGTTTCGATGTCCGGCATCGGACCTACCTGCCTGTGGTCTTGCGTGCCTATCCGTAATCGGCCAGACTGCCGGGGGTGTTCTCCCTGGCAGTCTGAGCTGATCGTGCCGCTACGCCTCACAGCCGGTCATCTCCTGATCCGATGTAAGGGACCGGGGGGAGATGGCCCCTGTGGTTTATCCTCCGATACATGGGCAGGACCTCCAGGGCTGGCGCTCTTGGAGATCCTGTTTCAGCCCAGTTAGTCGGCGCGAGCCCTGATTTCCTTTCATTTCCTCGGCTTGTTTGCCGAGATCCTCCGACATCATCCCAGCCACCGGATGTTGCTGTACCGCGGGATGTTCTGCGCCCACTGCGCCGTTCCCAGGAATGCCTCGCCCCAGGCCCGACCTGGCAACCGCCCTGCGCCTGAGGCCCAAGATGGGACTTGACATCGCGCCCATTCCATTGTATAATGACTATAGGTCAGTAAATGACCGGGCGTTCAGTATCGCCAAGGAGGAGAGGATTTGAGCACAGCCGAGCGACGAGCCAGGGAAAAGGCCCAGCGTCGCCGTGAGATCCTCGATGCAGCCCGCAAGGAGTTCTTTGAGCATGGATTCAGTCGTCCGACGATGGACGATGTCGCCGCCCGAGCTGAGGTCAGCAAGGGTACCATCTACCTCTATTTCGCGAGCAAGGAGGAAATCCTTGCTCATTTGCTTTTAGAAGGACTGGATCTCCTGCTGTCTCACATGGAGGCAGCGCTAGCCGCGACCCTATCCGCCACGGCCGAGGCGGCTTTGCGTGCCCTGGCCAACGCGTACCTGGACTTTTTTCAGTCCCATCCCTCCTACTTCCGGCTGATCATGGCCTTTGACCGGGGTCGTTTCGGAGAGTCGATCCCGCCCGAGCTCTTTCAACAGGTCCTCGATGAAAGCCTGCGCGGCCTGACCTTGGTTGCGCGGACCATCGAGGCTGGTCAGGCCTCGGGCGAATTCCGGGTGGACGATGCATGGCAGGCCGCTGGCTCGGTCTGGGCGGCGTTGAACGGCGTGCTGGTGTTGATGGCCCATCCTCTGCGTCAGCAGATGCTGAAAAGCGATCTACAGACCATGTTTCAGGCCACCATGGACCTGGTCCTAAGCGGGCTGCGGGCCGGCACAGTCGATCCGGCCGACGGGTAGCCGGCCCACGGCGAGAAGAAACTGAGATTGAATGTAAATGGACAAGGAGAGAGGCACATGAAAGAGGTGGTGATTGTGGGCGGAGTACGAACGCCCATCGGCAGCCACGGGGGAGCCTTCCGCACGCTCACGGCGCAGCATCTGGCCGCGCTGGTGTTCAAGGAGGTGATCCGCCGGGTAGGAATCGATCCCTTTCTGTTCGACGATGTGATCCTCGGCTGTATCGGCCAGCAGAGTGACGCGCCCAACATCGGTCGGGTGGCCGCTCTGATGGCCGGTGTGCCGGTGCGCGTGCCGGGGTACACCGTGCAACGCAACTGCGTATCCGGCATGCAGTCAATCACCTGCGCCTACCAGGCCATCCAGGCCGGAGATGGAGAGGTGTTTCTGTGCGGCGGTGTAGAGAGCATGAGCACCGCGCCTTATGTCGTGCGCGGCGCACGCTGGGGTCTCAAGCTGCGCCACGACACCTTTGTCGACACCCTGTGGGAAGGTCTGACCGACCCGGTGTGCAACCAGATCATGGGCTACACCGCCGAGAACCTGGCCATGATGTACAATCTCAGCCAGGAAGAACAGGACAAGTTTGCAGTCGAGAGCCACCGCAAGGCCTTCCGCGCCACCCGCATGGGGCGTTTCCGGGACGAGATCGTGCCCGTGCGGGTCAGTAAGAAGGTGCCAGGGCAGGGAGAGGTGGCCTATGAGGACATTGTCCAGGACGAGTGCATCAACCCCACCCTCACTGTCGAAAAAGCCAGGCTCTACCCGACTGTCTTCAAGAAGGGTGGCACGGTCACGCCGGCCAATGCCTGCCCCATCAGCGATGGTGCCGCGGCGGTCATTGTCATGACCGCCGAAAAAGCGAAGGCGCTCGGACTCCAGCCCTGGGCCTATATCCGCAGCTATGCCTACGCCGCCGTTCCTCCCGAGATCATGGGCCTTGGACCGGCCTACGCCGTGCCCAAAGCGCTCGATCGGGCCGGGCTCAAGCTGACCGACATTGAATTGATCGAACTGAACGAAGCTTTCGCCGCCCAATCCCTGGCGGTCGGGATAGAGCTTGCAGATCAGGGATGGGATTGGAAAAAGGTCAATGTAAACGGAGGAGCCATCGCTCTCGGGCATCCGGTGGGCTGCACCGGCACCCGGATCATGGTCACCCTCCTCCATGAAATGATGAAACCGGATCGCAACGCAACCCTGGGATTGATCACCGCCTGCGTAGGAGGTGGGATGGGCGGAGCGATCGTGGTCGAGCGGAAATAGGAGGTGAAAGATGGCGGACGTTACGCTGTGGGAAAATAAGGAGGCGCGGGTTGCATTCGAGGCCAGGGCCAGAGCGCGCTGGGAAGAGATCAAAGGCGAATTGGAAGGCCAGACCGGCGTCGTGGCCATCGAGCCGGAAAGCGGCGACTATTTCGTGGGAGCCACCCTAGGCAAAGCCAATGCCGCCGCCTTTGCCCGGTATCCAGATCAATGGGTCTATTTCGTCCGATTGGATCAGCCGGCGGCAGCTATCGCACTGCCAACCTGGTGACACTTTTGGACTGCTGAAGCCACGCTTCAGCGGTCCAAAGCCAAACCCTTTGGACTGCTAAAGCCACGCTTCAGCACAAGCCGTGCTTGAAGAACGAAGGAGGGAAAGAACCATGTGGATCTTTAAAGTAGGGGTAGTCGGTGCCGGAGCCATGGGCGGCGGCATCGCTCAGGTCGTGACCTTTTCTGGCCTGCCCGTGGTCGTCAAGGATATCGCGCCCAGCCAGCTCGAGGCAGCCCGAAAGCATGTGGAAGGCATCTACCAAAGCCGGGTGGACAAGGGCAAGATGACCCACGGACAGATGCAGGAAAAGCTGGCGCTCATCGAATATACCTTGAGTTACGACAGCTTTACCGACGTGGACATTGTCATCGAAGCAGTCCCGGAAGTGATGAAGGTCAAACAACAGGTGTTTCGGGAACTCGACGAGGTCTGCCCACCCGACACCATCTTTGCCTCGAACACATCAGCCCTGTCGATCACCGAGATGGGCGCCGCGACCAAACGGCCTCACAAGGTGATCGGCATGCACTTTTTCAACCCGGCCCATGTGATGAAACTGGTCGAGATCATCCCCGGAGCCCAAACGGACCAGGATACGATCGACACCGTCCAGCAGTTTGCCCAGGATTTGCGCAAGATCCCGGTGGTGGTCAAAGAGTGTCCCGGTTTCCTGGTGAACCGCCTGCTGATGCCCTATCTCAATGAAGCGGTCCTGGCGGTCGAAGAAGGGGCAGCCACCGCCCAGCAAGTCGACGAGGCGATGGGCCGCAACGGATTTGGCTGGCCGATGGGCCCCTTCTTCCTGATGGATATGCTGGGCATTGACGTCTGCGCCCACGTGGGAGAGTATCTCTATTCTCACTACGGGGACCGGGTCAAGCCGGCCCGTTTGTTCTACAAACTGGTCGAGGCCAAACGCTTTGGGGAAAAAACCGGCGCGGGCTTTTACATCTATTCCGCCACCGACGCCGAACCCTTGGAGGCGATCATCCAGCGGATGCAACAGGCGGGCGAAGTCCAAACCGGCACCCGTTTCAGTGTGGACCGCCTGATCATGCCCTTCCTCAACGAGGCAGCCCTGTGCGTCCAGGAAGGGATCGCCAATGTGAACGACATTGATATGGCCTGCATCGCCGGCATTGGCATGCAGGTCAACAAGGGGGGAGAACTGGTCCGGATGGGACCGTTGGAGTATATGGACGAGATGGGGCTGGACGTCGTCGTGGAAAAGCTGGAAGCTCTGGAAAAAGAATTGGGGCCGCGCTTCCATCCGGTCGATATCCTCTATCAAAAGGTACGGGCCGGCGAACTCGGCAAGAAGACCAAACGGGGATTCAAAGAGTACACTGTCTAGCTGCGCTGAGTGCCCTTGGACCCCTTGACCGACACAGGTCATAGATAGTCTAAACAGAAAGGAGCCAATAATGGGTGAATATCAGAATATCAAAGTCTCGATTGAGGACCGGGCTGCGATCTTGACCATCGATCATCCCCCGGCCAATGCGTTTGATCGCCAGACCGTGCTGGAACTGGATGCCGCCTTTAGCGAAGCTCTGGAGAACCCGGAAGTCAAGGTGATCATCATCACTGGGGCCGGTCAGTTCTTTGTCGCGGGAGCGGACATTAATGAGATCAACCGCTTGCAGGGCTATGACGATGCCTACGAAGTCGTACGCGCCGGACAGATTCTGTTCAACAAGATCGAGAGTTCGCGGAAACCGGTGATCGCCGCCATCAACGGCCGGGCCTGCCTCGGCGGCGGGAACGAGCTGGCCATGGCCTGCCACCTCCGCATTGCCGAGGATGCTGTCCAGTTCGGCCAGCCGGAAATCAAACTGGGGATCATGCCCGGCTGGGGCGGCACGCAGCGACTGCCACGGCTGGTCGGCAAAGGGATCGCCTTGGAATTGATCCTGGGCGGCGGCAACATTAACGCCCAGGAAGCCTATCGCATCGGACTGGTGAACAAGGTTGTCCCGGTGGGCACCGTCGTCCGCGAGGCAAAACGTTGGGCGAAGCTGCTCTCGATGTGGAGCGCGGTGGCTATGGCCTCGATCCTGCAGGCGGTCCACGAAGGGTTGGAGATGTCGCTGGAGGATGGTCTTAAGCACGAAGCAGACCTCTTTGCCAAACTGACCGCAACCGAGGACATGCGGGAAGGGGTCGCCGCTTTCCTGGAAAAGCGCCGGCCTTCGTTCAAGGACCGGTAATCCGGGAGGCAAGGCGCAAACGCAGGACTCCAGGCAGGGGATCAAGGGAAGACTTGATCCCTTCCCTTGTCTTCCCAAGAGGAGTAGCCATGCCCAGTGGGGCACCGCGAGGGATGAAAGAGGGGGTGGGCGGCTGCAGCCGCGCCTGTACCGTCGGCGGCCGGGCGTCCCCCGGCGGGGACGCGCTCCGTCGGCGCAGGCCGACGGCCAGCCGAAGGCTCGCCAGGGGCGATTTCAATCGCGGTCTTGAAAGGAGGTCGTATGGATTTCCGACTCAGTGAAGATCAATTGATGTTCAAAAAGATGTTCGCCGATTTCTGTACCAACGAGGTCCGGCCGAGAGGCGAGCAGATCGATCAAACCGAACAACCGCCGGTGGATCTGTTGCAGAAAGCCGTCGACCAGGGCTTTTGGGCCGCTTTGGTGCCGGAGGAGATGGACGGCGCCGGCCTGGACACCTATACCTATATGCTGATGCTGGAAGAGCTGGCGCGGGCGGACCTCTCCACCGCGCTGATCCTGAGCGTGCACAACAGCCTGGTGGTCAAACCCCTTCTCGATCACGGCACCGATGATCAAAAAGACCGGTATCTCGAAGCGCTGGCCTTCGGTCAGATGCTGGGCGCTTTTGCCCTCACCGAGCCGGCGGCCGGCTCTGACGGCGGGGCTCTGCAGACGACCGCCATGCCAGATGGGGAGGACTATCTACTCAAGGGCACCAAGATCTGGGTGTCCAACGGCGAACTGGCCGGGCTCTTCCTGGTCTTTGCCCGCGCGCCGGAGGGCATAACCGCCTTCCTGGTGGAGCGCGATACCCCAGGGCTCAAAGTGGGCTATCGGGAGAAAACGTTGGGCCTGCGAGGTGTGCCGTGTAACACGCTCTATTTCGATCTGGCCCGCGTGCCCCAGGCGAACCGGCTAGGCCGGGAAGGCCACGGACTCAAGATCGCCCAGCAAGCCCTCGACCTGAGCCGACTCGGGATCGCCGCCATCGCCCTGGGCGGATCCGAACGGGCCCTGGAAGAGGCGGTCAAGTTCTCCATCGAACATATCCAGTTCGGTACCCCCATTGCTCAGAAGCAAGCAATCTACGACTATATCGCCGATGCCAAAGCTCAGATCGAAGCGTTGCGTTGCCTGATCACCTATGCCGCCTGGCTGGCCGATTCCCAGCAGAACTTTGGCCAATACGCTTCTATTGCCAAGCTGTTTGGATCGCGCACCGCCTACCAGGTCACCCACAAGATGCTCCAGGTCCACGGCGGATATGGGTACATGAAAGAGTACGCCATCGAGCGTTATTACCGCGATTGCCGGGCCCTGGAAATCATCGAGGGTACCAGTCAGATCCAGCAGTTCCTCATCGCCCGGGATGTCTACCAGGCTGAGGGACTCAAGATCCGACCCTAGAAGGAGGAGAGACCATGGACTTTTCTTTCCCCAAGGAGTATCAGCTATTCCGTCGCATGGTGCGAGAGTTCTGCGAGAGCGAGGTCAAGCCTCTGGCCAAGGTGATCGACCGCGAACACCGGGTACCCCATGAGACGATCAGAAAGGCAGCCAAGTTAGGATTGATGGGGGTTCCCTTCCCGCAGAAATACGGCGGCATGGGGGGTGGTGAGATCGGCTATTGCATTCTCATGGAGGAACTGGGCAGGGTCTGCACCAGCACCACTACCGTTATCGGCGCTCACACCGGCATTGGAGCCATGGCTATCTATCTGGACGGCACGGAAGAACAGAAGCAAAAATACCTGGTTCCGCTGGCCCAAGGCACGGCCATCGGGGCGTTTGGCCTGACCGAGGCCCAGGCCGGCTCGGACGCAGCCGCCATCAAGACCACAGCCGTGCGCGATGGGAATCACTATGTCCTCAACGGCACCAAGATCTTTATTACCAACGGCGACATCGCCGACATCATCACCATCATGGCCGTCACCGATCCATCGCTGGGTGCGTACGGCGGCATCACTGCCTTTATCGTCGAGACCGATACCCCAGGGTTCAGCATCGGCAGCCTGGAAAACAAGATGGGCATTCGCGGCAGTTCCACCGCCGAATGCGTGCTTCAGGATGTGCGCGTGCCCAAAGAGAACGTCCTGGGACAGTTCGGAGCCGGTTTTCTGACCTTTATGAAGGCGTTGGATGTCGGCCGGGCCAGTCTGGGCGCTGGCTGCCTGGGAGGTGCGGAGGCCGCTCTGGAGGCTTCCATCCAGTGGGCCCGGGCCCGGGAGCAGTTTGGGGTCCCCATCGCCACCAAACAGGCAGTGCATTTTATGATCGCCGACATGGCCGCCGAAATTGAGGCATTGCGCGCCCTCGTCTACCGAACCGCCTGGCTGATCGATACCGGCCAACCGCATATCCTGGAAGCCTCCGCCTGCAAGCTCTTTGGATCCGAGGTGGCCCATCGCTGCATCAACCGCGCGTTGCAGATCCACGGAGCGCTGGGCTATAGTCGCGATTACTGGATCGAACTGGGTTGGCGCGACCAGCGCATCACCGAGATCTATGAGGGCACCAACGAAATCCAGCGCATTGTGATTGCGGCCAACCTGTTCCGGCCCTATGGCATGCGCATCCCTACCTGAGCCGAAAGCCAGGGAACGCCACAAGATCCCCGCATCAGGGGTGTCGCAACCTGCATAAGGAGAAGAAACCGATGAGGATGGTGATACCGATCAAGCAGATCCTGGACCCGGCCGGCATCACAGTCCGGCGGGACAAGGAACGGATCTTTATCAACCGTGAGGAATATATCATCGATCCCGGCAGCAAAGCGGCTCTGGAAGCAGCCCTGCGCCTGAAAGAAGAACGGGACCAGGCCGAAACGATCGCCATCAGCCTCGGTCCAGCTCGGACAGACGATGCGCTTCGCGAGGCGCTGGCCATGGGGTGCGATGCGGCCTACCTCTTGAGCGATCCGGCGTTCGAGGAAGCCGATCTCAGCGTCGCAACCCTCATTCTGGCCGCCGCCGTCCGCAAGCTGGGCGGAGCCGACCTGATTCTGGTCGGGCGGCAATCCGGCGACACGGGCGCGGGACAGATCGGCCCTCGCCTGGCCGAAGCACTCGGCTATGCCCAGGTCACCGATGTCTATGCCCTGGCGGTGGAGAACGGCGCCGCCCGGACCACCCGGCGTTGGGGCAAGGGATATGCCACCGTCCAGGTGCAGCTCCCCGCGGTGGTGACCGTCGCGCCCGAAGCCTTTCCGCCCCGCTACCCCCATGGGGCCCGGATCATGAATGCCTACCGGGAATGGAATGTGCCGGTCTGGGGATGCGCGGACCTGAACCTGGAACCCTCCAGCCTGACCCCTCTGCTCACCTTCAGGGGAGAAAGCTTTCCACCCCCGCTGGAACCTGAAAGGTTCCGGGGCAATCCGACGACCGTTGCCCAGGAGGTCATTACCGCCTTGACCCTCCATAAGCTTATCAACCCGGGAGGAGGAAGCCATGGACTTTAGCTTTTTCGGCGAACTGCTGGAGGAAGAACGCGAGATCACCCCAGAGGTTACGGAAGGATACCGCAACCTCTGGGTGGCGGCGGAGGCCGCGGATGGGACCTTACCGCCTTCCACACTGGAGGCCATCGGGCAAGCCCGGGAAATCGCCAATCAGATCGGCGTCTATGTGTGGGCCAGTCTGCTGGGCGACGGCGTTGAACCGCTGGCCCAGCAGCTCATCGCCTATGGAGCCGACAGAGTCCTGGTCGCCGACAGTCCAAGTCTGGCCGAATATCAACCGGAGGTGTATGTCAAAATCCTGGCCGACCTGGTCGGCCAGCACCGCCCAGAGATGCTGCTCATGCCGGCCACTTCGTTGGGCAACGATCTGGCGCCGCGACTCGCCCAACGGTTGAACACCGGCCTGATCAGTCATTGCCTCAAGCTCACTCTGGACATGTCCGAACGGCTGCTGCTTGGAACCTGTCCGGCCTTGGGAGGCGAGGTCTATCATACCTTCGCCTGCCCCCAGGCCCGACCGCAAATGGCCACGCTGGAACCCGGCTACTTCCGCATCCCCAGCGCGGACCCCTACCGCTCCGGAGAAGTCAAGCGCGTAGACCTGGACCTGGGAGGCGTTACCGGCCGGCTCTCGTGGCTGGAGCGGGAAGCGTCCGTAGAGCTTCCGCCTGTTCCTCTGTCCAGGGCAAAAATCGTCGTTTCGGCCGGGCGGGGTATGGGCGACGCGGAAGGCTTTGCCCTGGTCCAACGGCTGGCCGAGGTACTGGGCGCGGCGCTGGTCGGCTCACGGGGGGCCTTTGATGAAGGGTGGATTCCTGAGGACCGGATCGTGGGCGTCGGCGGCCAATTTATCGCTCCCGATCTGTACATTGCCTGTGGCCTCTCCGGCGACATCTACCACTATTTTGGGGTGCAGAGCGCCCGGTGCATCGTCGCCATCAACCCTGATGAAAACGCCCCGATCATGAAGGTCGCCCACATGGCCGTGGTCGGTGATGCCCGACAGGTGATCCCGGCCATGCTGAACGCCTTGGGACGGTGAACGTCTTGGAATTCGGAGTTCTTATGCCTGGGCGGGCGCCACGAGGGATGAAAAATTCCCGCAGACCAGCATCGACAGCCCTCACCTCGTCCCCCGGCCCCCTTCCCCTCTCCGCCGGCCGAGAGGGGAAGGGGGTGGTAGGGGCGTAGCGGTGCTGCGCCCAGGAGGTAGAGGTGAGGTGAGGTATTCTCGAAGGGAGCTACCCGCAGATTGGCCTGGGCATCTCCCTTCAGAAAGGCTGTTTGCCCAAACTGGCGAAATGTGTTAAGATGGTAGTATGACCGTAACTGCGGGAAATGCCCTTACGGTGGCTGAGGTCCTGTCTGCCCGGCAGACCATCCGGCCCTACCTCTGGCATACTCCGCTGTTGCCCTCGACCGCCCTCCAGCGCATCTGCGGCGCTCGGGTCTATCTCAAAACGGAATGCTGGCAGCGGACCGGGTCCTTCAAAGCGAGGGGAGCGCTGAACCGACTGGCCCACCTGCGCCCAGAGGACCGGACTCGGCAGTTCGTCACCGCTTCGGCAGGAAACCACGGCCTGGGCGTCGCCTATGCCTGCCAAGTGTGGCGCCTGCCCGCGGCGGTCATCTTTGTCCCAGAGACCACCCCTCGGACCAAGGTGAACCGGTTACAAGCGTTCGACTGTCGGGTCCATCTCGCCGGACCCGACTATGATACGGCGCATGCCCTGGCCCAGGCCTACGCCCGGGAACACAATGCCCTGTACATATCGGCCTACGATGATCCCATCGTGATCGCCGGACAGGGAACCGTTGGCCTTGAGATCATGGAGGATCTACCCGACGTGGACCTCCTCCTCGTGCCGGTCGGCGGCGGCGGGCTCATCGCCGGCGTCGCATCGGTGGTCAAAGCCTTGAACCCGAAGGTGCGCATCATCGGCGTCCAACCCGAAGCCTCGCCATCGGCATACCTCTCCCTCCGGGACGGCCGCCCATACGAGACCTACCTGGCCGGCCCCACCATCTGCGAAGGGCTAGCCGGAGGATTTGGCCGGATCCCTTTTGAGATCGCAGCCGATCTGATCGACGAAATTGTCCTAGTACCCGAGCACGAGGTCCGCCAGGCCGTTGGCTGGCTCTGTGCGCAAGAACAGATGATCGTCGAGGGATCGGGAGCCATCGCCGTTGCTCCCCTGCTCAATGGCTCAATGAACGTGGCCGACACTCAAGTGGTGGCCATTTTAACCGGCCGTAATCTGGATGCCGCCCTCCTCCGGGAGGTCCTGACCGAACGCCGGGAACGACCATGATCCGCGCCATCCTCTTTGACCTGGATGAAACGCTCTACCCTGCGCAGTCAGGGGTCATGGACCACATTCGGGAACTGATCCTCGCCTACCTCCGGCAACGCCTGAACCTGTCCCCCGAAGAGTCGGAATCGTTGCGCCAGCATTACATCCAGACCTATGGCACCACGATGCGCGGCCTGCAGGCCAATTACCAGATCGATCCCGAGGAGTACCTCCGCTTTGTTCACGATATCCCATTGCATCGGTATTTGCGCCCCAACGCGGAGTTGGATGCGGTGTTGGCCTCTATCCCCCTGCCCAAGATCGTGTTCACCAACGCTTCGCGGGAGCATGCCGAGCGGGTCCTGAACCATCTGGGCATCCGCCGGCATTTTTCCCGCATTGTGGACATCCGCGATATGGCCTACGAGAGCAAACCCGATCCGAGCGCCTATGAGCGCCTCTGTCGCCTGTTGGACATGCGCCCAGAGGAATGTCTGATCGTCGAAGATAGTGTCCGGAATCTGGTCCCGGCCAAGAAGCTGGGAATGGTCACGGTTTTGGTGGGACAAGAGAACCACCAAAACCAGAGCGTAGACTTTGCTATCTCCCGCATTGAGGAGATCGCCCAGGTCATCGCGCAGCTCTGCCAACCATCCCATTCTGCCAACCCTTGTCCCGGTCGGGCAGAGCCCTAGAAGCAGAGAATTGCAGTTCAGGGATTCACACCGTCCGAATCACGGCATTCTCATCGGGCCAAGCCTGTCAGGAAACAAGGAGGGTTTCCCATGACAATCCAAAGCAAATTCGATGGTCAGTGGACCACCAACTGGGAGCAAGCTCTCGCGAAGCGAACGGAACAGATGACCAGCTCCGTCATCCGCGAATTGCTCAAATTCACCATGCAGCCGGACGTCATCTCCTTCGCCGGCGGTCTGCCCGCGCCAGAGGTCTTTCCCGTCCGTGATTTCCAGGAAGCGTGTCGCTGGGTCTTGGAGCACGAGGCGGAGCAGGCGCTCCAGTACGGGCCCACCGAAGGCTATCCCCCGCTGAAAGACTATTTGATCGAGACGATGCGCAAATACGAACTACCCGCCGTCCGCGACAATATTCTGTTCACCAATGGCTCCCAACAGGCGCTGGACCTTCTGGGCCGCGTGTTCATTAATGAGGGCGACAAGATCGTGGTCGGGTTGCCCACCTACCTGGGCGCCATCCAGGCCTGGAACGTATATCGGCCTCAATATGTCTGCGTGGCCGAAGACGACGATGGGATGTGCATGGACGATCTGGAACGGGCGCTGAAGGCCAATCCAGGCGTCAAATTCATCTACGTCCTGCCCAATTTCCACAACCCGGCGGGGACGACCTTGACTCTGGAACGGCGATTGCGGCTGGTGGAGCTGGCTGCCGAACATGGCGCCTTTATCATCGAAGACGATCCATACGGCCAGCTCCGCTACGAGGGAGAGGATATCATCCCCATCTTTGCCATGCACAAAGAGAACACCATCTACCTGAGCACCTTCTCCAAGACGTTGGCGCCTGGGCTGCGATTGGGTTGGATCGTCGCCCCGGAACGAGTCATCACCCGTCTGGTCCAGGCCAAACAAGGCGCCGATCTGCACACCAGCACCCTGATCCAGCATATCGTGTACGACATTTGCCAGCGCGGATTGGTGCGGGCCCACGTCCGCAAGATCCGTGAAGTGTATCGCGAGCGCCGGGATGCCATGCTTGCCGCCATGGAAAAGTACTTCCCGGCCGGCGTAACCTGGACCCGTCCCCAGGGAGGGCTGTTCCTCTGGGTGCGGATGCCCGCCCAGATGGATGCCGAGAGGTTGCTGCACGTGGCTGTAGAGGAAAAGGTCGCGTTCGTGCCGGGTCACGCCTTCTACCCGGAGGGCCGAGACGGCCGTTGTTGCATGAGACTGAACTTTTCCTACTCCACCCCGGCCATTATTGAGGAGGGCATCAGACGGCTGGGACGGGCGATGGAGCGGCAAATGGAGCAACTCGGTCTGGCTGTTGGTTGATGGGCTCCCGTTGCATCGCGCGGCCAGAGAGGCCCTCGACCATGGGCACACCGATCAGTGATCGCGAGCTCGGCACAAAAAGATGAAACGTTGTTTCGTGTTACGTCAACTGAGCCCAAAAGTGATTCTTGACAAACCTTCCACTTTCCTGTATACTTGATTTGCTTGCGGTACTGATCTGGTTGCCGTTGTCCCGATCGCGGTAGGGTCAAAACAAGCACAAAGGAGGAGAAGAAACCATGGAGAAACCCTGGCTGAAAGAGTATGATGCCGGAGTACCAGCCACGATCGACTACCCCAACGTGCCCGTGCACCAGTTCCTGCTCGATACGGCCGCCAAGTACCCTCAGCGACCGGCGCTGATCTTTGGGAATGTAGTGGAGCCTCTGGGAGGTGCCCTCCTGGATGCGAAAATGTCGTATGGTCAGCTCTTGGAGTTGACACTGCGCTTTGCCGCGGCCCTCCAAAAGCTGGGCGTCCAAAAGGGGGACCGGGTGGCTGTACACCTGCCTAACTGTCCCCAGTTTGCGATCGCCTACTATGCTACCCTCATGATCGGGGGCATTGTTGTCCCGTGCAACCCCCAGTACGTAGCGCGGGAACTGAAACACCAACTCAGCGACTCCGGGGCCAAGGTGGTTGTGACGCTGAGCCTGACCTATCCCCTGGTGAGGCAGATCCGAAGCGACACCCAGGTGGAACACGTGATCGTAACCAACATCAAAGAGTATTTCCCCGGCTTGCTCAAGTTCTTGTTCACGGTGGCCAAAGAGAAAAAGGAAGGCCACTTCCAAGACATCTCTGGCGACGCCAACACCTATTGGTTCCAGGACCTGTTGGCTCAAGCCCCGGCCAGACCCCAGCCAGTCCAAGTCACCTCGGAGGACACCGGGGTGCTGATGTACACCGGAGGCACCACCGGCGTGTCCAAAGGAGCCCAGCTCACCCATCGCAACCTAGTCGCCAATGCGCTCCAGACCCGCTGGTGGATGTGGGATTCCAAAGAGGGCCAGGAGGTGCTGATGACCGCCCTGCCCCTCTTCCATAGCTACGGCATGACGGTCTGCCTGAACCACGGCGTCTATCTAGGGGCGACCCTGATCCTGATCCCCAACCCGCGCATCTTGGACCACGTTCTCAAATCGATCAACAAGCATAAACCGACCCTGTTCCCTGGCGTGCCGGCCATGTACGTCGCCGTGTGCAACCATCCCGACATTGGCAAATACGATGTGTCTTCGATCCGGGCGTGCATCAGCGGCGCGGCCGGGCTTCCGCCAGAGGTGCAGGCCGCGTTCGAAAAACTGACCGGCGCCAAACTGGTCGAAGGCTATGGGCTGAGTGAAGCCACCCCGGTGACCCACTGCAACCCGATCTATGGCAAACGGAAGGAGGGAAGCTGGATCGGCATCCCATTCCCCGACACCCTGGCCGCTATCGTCGACCTGGAAACCGGGGAACAGCCGCTGCCCCCGGGCGAGATCGGTGAGCTGTGTGTCCAAGGGCCGCAGGTGATGAAGGGTTACTGGAACATGCCCACCGAAACAGCTAACGTGCTGCGCGAGCACCCAGCCCTGGGCCCGGGCATCTGGCTGCACACCGGTGATATTTCCCGGATGGACACCGATGGCTTTTTCCAGATCGTAGATCGCAAGAAGGACATGATCCTGGGAACCAGCGGTTACAATATCTACCCCCGCGAGATCGAGGATGTACTCTATGAACACCCCAAGGTCCTGGAGGCGGCGGTAGCCGGCATCCCGGTGGGGACCGAAAAGGGAGAGCGGGTCAAAGCCTATGTCGTTCTCAAACCAGGGGAGACGGCCACCGAAGAAGAGATCCTGGAATACTGCCGCCAGAACCTGGCACCCTACAAGGTGCCCAAATTCGTCGAGTTCCGGGACTCACTGCCCAAGACCATGGTCGGCAAGATTCTGCGCCGCGCCCTGGTTGAAGAGGAGTTAAGGCGCCTCCAGCAATCGGCTTAGCTCAGCGCAACCCTTCGTCTAGGCGGGGTGTTCCCGTTGGTTCCCTGGGATCATCGTTCCACGGAAGGGGGTGATCGATTTACCGGAGCGAGAGACACAGGTTGGCGGAGATCATCGAAATCTTGCACACAATTGAAATAGAGGAGGGGATCTGAAATGAAAAAGACATTTGCCTTGCTCGCGTTGTTGGTGTTGGTTTCGACCATGGCGTTGGCCTGCGCGCCGAAGGCCAAGTTCCAGTGCACCGACAAGATCGGCTGTGTGGACATTGGTCCGAACGAACCGATCCGCATTGCCTATTCGATGGTGGTCTCGGGCGGCGATGCCTCGTTGGGCACCGATACCAAGCGCGGGGTCGAGATCGCCATTGAGGACCGGAAAGGCGAACTGCTGGGCCACAAGATCGAATTCTTTGGCGAGGATGACCTGTGCAACGCCGAGGGTGGTCAGACCGCTGCCCAGAAGCTTTCGGCGGACCCCAAGCTGCTTGCGGTCATCGGCACCAACTGCTCCAGCGCCGCCCGGCCGGCTATCCCCATCTATTGCAAGGCCGGCATCGCCATGGTCTCGCCGTCCAACACCGCGCCGGACCTGACCGATCCGAACCGGCCCGCCGAGTATTTCTGTTACCTGCGCTCCTGCCATAACGATAAAGTCCAAGGTGCGCGCATGGCCGAGTTCGCCTGGGAGAAGGGCTTCAAGAGAGCCGCCACCTGTCATGACGGCAGCATCTATGCTGACCAACTGCAGCAGGTGTTTGCCGAGCGATTCAAGGAACTGGGCGGCGAAATCACAGCCCAGGAAGCCGTCGGCCCGGACGACACCGACATGAAACCGATGCTGACCCGCGTCGCCGCCACCAAGCCCGAGTTCTTCTACTACCCGATCTTTATCAAGGCTGGCGGCCAGATCACCAAGCAGGCCAAGGAAGTGCCCGGTATGGAAAACGTGCAACTGGCTGGGGCAGACGGCATCTTCTCCCCCGACTTTTTGCGGGCGGCGGGTGATGCGGCATTGGGCATGTTGTGGTCCAGCCCTGACTTTTCCGCCTTTGCCGGGGGCTATCAGGAATTCCTGGCCAAGCACGAGGCCAAATATGGCGAAAAGCCGCTGGCTCCCTTCCATGCCCACGCCTACGACGCCGCGAACATGATCTTTGCCGCCATTGAAAAGGTCGCGGTAAAAGACCCCGATGGCACGCTGCACATCGGCCGCCAGGCGCTGATCGACGCCCTCTTTGCCACCAAGGACTTTAAAGGGTTGACCGGCAACCTGACCTGCAACCCGTATGGTGACTGCGCCGATCCCAAGATCGCCGTCTACCAGTGCGTGAACGCCGATCCCGACTCCTGGAACCCGGGCGCCGATCCGGATAGCAACCCGAAGAAGATCTGGCCCTAATGGGAGGCGGTAGATTGACCTATCGGCGGGTGGTTAAAGCCTGAACAAAACCTGAGATGCAGGGGCGAGCCCGAGTGCTCGCCCCTGCCCATGAATTCAGGATGAGGGAGATTCCCTATGCTATACCGTTTGAGACGCAAAATATCGGGGACCACCGTGTTCATGTGGATCATCGGGCTGGGCATCCTGGCCATGGTCGTGGTAGGCTCGGCCCAGACCTTGGCATCCGGCCGATATCCCAGCGACCAATGGCTGGTCCTCACCATCTATGGCGTGGCTCAGGGTAGCGTGTATGCCCTGATCGCCTTGGGCTACACCATGGTCTACGGCATCCTGCGCATGATCAACTTTGCCCACAGCGAGGTTTTTATGAGCGGCCCGTTCATCGGCTACTACGTGGCTACCGCTCTGGACGAGGCCGGTTTCCTCGACCGACAGCCGGTCATCGGTCTGGGGATCGTCTTGCTGGCGGCGATGGCCACCTCCACCACGATCGCCGTCCTGCTGGAGCGCATTGCTTATCGGCCCTTGCGTCGAGCTCCCCGCCTGGTGCCGTTGATCACCGCCATCGGCGCTTCGTTCTTCCTCCAATATACCTTCCGGGGTCTGTTTGGTTCCGGAGTCAAAGGCTACCCGGAGATTGACCAATTGAAAGGCTACTGGCTGATTCCAGGTACCCAATTTGGTGTGTTGAAGACCCAGGGGGTAGTGATTGTCGCCGCCGTCATCATGCTTGTCGGACTCTACCTTTTCGTACAACGCACCAAGACCGGCAAGTCCCTCCAAGCCGTCTCGGAGGACAAGGATATCGCCGCCTTGATGGGGATCGACGTAGACCGGGCGATCGTCATTACATTTATCATTGGAGGAGCGCTCGCCGGTGCGGCAGGGGTCCTCTATGCCCTGCTCTTCCGACAGGTGAACTTTTTCATGGGTTTTTTCCCAGGCATCAAGGCGTTTACTGCCGCCGTCCTGGGTGGTATCGGCAACGTGGTGGGCGCCATGTTGGGTGGGCTGTTCCTGGGCATTGCCGAGTCTCTGTTCCCGAACCTGGTCCTGGACGGACTGGGCATCCCCGCCCCGTACCAACTCAAGGACGCGCTGGCCTTCATCCTGCTGGTGGTGGTATTGATCTTCCGACCCACCGGTATCCTGGGTGAGCGCCTGGCAGCCAAGAAGGCCTAGGACAAAGGAGAGAAGCGATGCGTGCACAATCGCGTACACCATGGTCGAATACGGTCAGAACGGGACTCCTGGGCGGAGTGGCCGCGTTACTTCTGTCGCTGGTCGGCCTGATCGAAGCCTCGGCGCAACGGGCGATCATTACCGGGGTTCTGTCCATGGGCCATACCTTGCTGCTGCTGATTTACGTCTGGGCAGCTCAGCAAGCCGTGCGCCGCCTCGCCGCTGATGGTGAGAGACAGCCCTCCCGGCTGGAAACGCTGACCCATGGCGCGCTCGCCGGTTTGTTGATCAGTGCGGTTCTGGCCGCCCTGGTACTCCTTGGCCAAGTGATCAACCTCCGTGCCGTGTTTATCAACGCTTCGCCCGCCTTGTTCGACCTGCTCACCCTCAAGCTGGGGACCTGGCTGGGAGGCGGCGTGCTCCTGGTAGTCGGGGTCGTTTTGGGCCTTCTGGTGGCCAGTCTCTCGTTCATCCCGTCCCAATTCCGGAAACCCTTGGTATTGGGCCTAGCCGCCATTCCGGTGGTGTCGGTGCTCGCCAGTGCATTGTTCGCCATTCGAGGCCTGTCATTGCTCGGCGCCCTCATCTTGCTGGTCCTCGTGGCGGCTGCCAGCTACCTGTGGGACCTGAAAAAGGGCGCGGTCCGGGAACGGATGAACAACCTCACGCCGACAGGACAGCGGACTACCCGTTGGCTTCGCTGGCTGTTGCCGGCAGTGATCGTCCTTCTCCTGCCCCTGCTGGGCAAGTACCCCAGCGAGGTGCTGGATAACGTCGGCCTGTACATCCTGATGGGCCTGGGGCTTAACATTGTCGTTGGCTTTGCCGGGCTGTTGGACCTGGGCTATGTCGCCTTTTTCGCCCTCGGCGCCTACACCATGGGCGTCCTCACCTCGCCCGAGATCCAGTGGGCTGGCGCCCGCCTCACCTTTTGGGAAGCTCTGCCCTTCTCCGTCCTCGTCGCCACCATCTCGGGCATTCTCCTCGGCATCCCGGTCCTGGGCATGCGGGGCGATTATCTGGCCATCGTCACCCTCGGCTTTGGCGAGATCATCCGTCTGGTCGCGCTCTCTGACTGGCTGAAACCCTACATCGGTGGGTCAAACGGCATCACCCGCATCCCCAAGGCAGTGGTAGGCCCCATCGAGCTGGCAACCCCTCAGACGTTGTACTATCTGATCATACTCGGTTGTCTGGTCGTGGCATTCGTCACCATTCGGGTCAAAGATTCGCGGCTGGGGCGGGCCTGGATGGCGGTGCGCGAGGATGAAGATGTGGCCCAGGCAATGGGCATTGACCTGGTGCGCACCAAACTGCTGGCCTTTGCCACCGGCGCCGCCTTCTCCGGCCTGAGCGGGGCCATCTTTGCCAGCAAGCTTACTTCCATCTACCCCCACAGTTTTCACCTGCTGGTCTCGATCAACGTCCTGTGCCTGATCATCGTCGGCGGGATGGGCAGCATTCCCGGCGTCATCGTCGGGTCATTGGCTCTGGTGGGTCTGCCAGAACTGCTGCGCGAGTTCTCCGAATACCGGCTGATGATGTATGGAGCGGCTCTGGTATTTATGATGCTCAACCGCCCCGAAGGGCTGATGCCCGAAGCCCGCCGCAAATTGGAACTGCACGAGGCCGAAGGCGGAGCCGGTGAATAGGAGGTACCATGGCCATTCTCACTGCACAGAAGGTGACCAAACGCTTCGGTGGCCTGACCGCCGTCAGTCAGTTCGACCTTGAGGTCAAAGAGCAGTCCATCCATAGCATCATCGGCCCAAACGGAGCCGGCAAGACGACGTTTTTCAACTGCGTCACCGGCTTTTACCGGCATGAGGAGGGAACCATCCTGTTCCAGGGCCAGCCGCTGGATGGCATGTCTCCGGACCGGATCACGCGCATGGGCATTGCCCGCACCTATCAGAACATCCGTCTGTTCGCCAACATGACGGTCATCGAAAACGTACTGGTCGGGCAGCACCCTCATCTGAAAGCCGGGTTGTTCGGGGCCATCGCCCGTTCCAAGCGCGTTCAGGAGGAAGAAAAGCAAGCCATCGAGGAGGCGCGTCGGCTGCTTGCCTTTGTCGGTCTGGCCGGTCGGGGCGATTGGATGGCCAAGAACCTGCCCTATGGCGATCAACGCCGCCTGGAGGTCGCCCGGGCCCTGGCCAGCAAACCCAAGCTGCTTCTCCTGGACGAACCGACCGCCGGGATGAACCCTGCCGAGACGCGGGAGATGATGGCCTTCATCCAGCGCCTGCGGGACGAACTGGAGATCACCATTTTGCTCATCGAGCATCAGATGCGGGTGGTCATGGGCATCTCGGAGACTGTCACGGTGTTGGACTATGGCGAAAAGATCGCCGAAGGCACGCCGGCCGAGATCCAGCGCAATCCGAAGGTGATCGAAGCCTATCTGGGAAGGAGGGCGGTGGCATAAGATGGCTCTGCTGGAAGTCAACACGATTCATACCTACTACGGAGCGATCCACGCTCTAAAGGGCATCTCGATTCAGGTCGAGCAGGGCGAGATCGTGACCCTCATCGGCGCCAACGGGGCGGGCAAGAGCACGACCTTGAACACCATCTGCGGCATCCTGCACCCCCACCAGGGAAGCATCCTCCTGGATGGCGAGCCGATCCATGGATTGCGCCCCCACGAGATCGTGGCCCGCGGTGTGGCCCAGGCCCCGGAGGGCCGACGGGTGTTCGGCCGGTTGAATGTTATCGAGAACCTGGAAATGGGTGCCTTTGCCCGCAAAGACAAGGCCGGCATCCGCCGCGATATGGAGCGGGTCTTTACCCTCTTTCCGCGCCTCAAAGAGAGAGCCAAACAGGTTGCCGGAACCCTCTCCGGCGGCGAGCAGCAGATGCTGGCCATCGGCCGGGCTTTGATGGCCAGCCCTCGCCTGCTTCTGCTGGATGAGCCATCGATGGGCCTGGCGCCGATCCTGGTCGAAGCGATCTTTGACACTATCCGCGAGATCAATGCCCAGGGCACCACCATCCTTCTGGTGGAACAGAACGCGCTGATGGCCCTTTCGGTCGCCAATCGGGGGTATGTCCTGGAGACCGGGAATATCGTCCTCCACGATTCAGCCTCGGCCCTCCAGAAAAACGAGATGGTGCGCAAGGCCTATCTGGGTGAAGAATAGTCCCTGCCCCGGACAAGGCTTCCAGGACCCGAAGGCCTTGGAAGCCTTTTTTGTTACCACCAGCCATTGGATAAACCCTCTCCGCTCATCCCCTGGTTGACAGCCAGTTCATTTCCCGGTATACTGAGCCTTGCTCATTAGTTGTGCTGCTCAGTGCATGGTGAAAGCCTGTGGATTGAACCTGGAGGAATGGATTCATGGCCGAAATAACCGTCGCTGTGGTGCAGATGTATCCGGTCCTGGGCAAGGTCGAAGAGAACCTGATTTCTATGGGGAAATTCGTGGATAAAATCTGCACCGAGCAAAAAGTGGATCTGATTGTATTCCCCGAACTGGCCACTACCGGCTACGAGTTGGGGGTGCGCTTTACCGAGGTTGCGGAACGGGTGCCCGGGCATGCGGTCAACCTGTTGGCCCAACGGGCAGCCGACTATAGCACCCATATCATTTTTGGCATGGTAACCAAGGAGAAGGTGGAGAGTATCCTCTACAACGCTGCCGTTGTCATCGGGCCGGATGGGGAAAAGCTGGGCGAGTACCGCAAAATCCATCTGCCCGGCGAAGAACGGCTGGCGTTTCGTCCAGGGTACCGTCTGCCCGTGTTCGAGACCGCGTTTGGCCATATCGGCGTTCTGCTCGGTTGGGACCTTGCGTTTCCGGAGGCAGCCCGAAGCCTGGCCCTGGACGGTGCGGAGTTGCTGTGCGTGTGCGCGAACTGGGGGCATGCACCCGCCCAGGAACCGAACCAGGCTCTTGTTGAATGGCAGACGTATGTGCATGCCCGGGCCTTGGAGAATGCGTTCTTTGTCGCGGCCAGCAATCGGGTCGGCGAAGAGTACAGCTACCACTTTTTCGGGGATAGCCGCATCGTCGGCCCGCGCGGCGAAACGTATGCCTTTATCGAGGAAGAGGTACAGGAAGCCTATGCCATCGCCACGCTGGACCTGGATGCCGTGCGCAAAACGCGGGAAGAGCTGCAACTCATGCAGTGCCGCATGCCCCCGGCGTACCGCGCCCTGGTGCGGCGATATTAAAGACGCTTTGGATCGTTGAACCGCAAAGGGCCCAAACAAAAACAGCGCGACACCGTTAGATGTCGCGCTGTCGTGTTTTATTCAGAATCTCACGGCAACTCGAATGTATCACGTAATGCATTCAACGCCGCTTCCAGATCCTCTGAATTGATCACACAGGAAACGGTTGAAATCGAGGTGCTGATCGCCAGGATATTGATCCCCTGATTGGCCAATGCTTTAAACATCGTGCCGGCAATGCCCGGGCGCTCGCGGAAATCGGGGCCAAAAATGGACACAATCGCTGCCTGCGGGTGGGCAATGACTTTCCCTGCTTCAATCTCCGGCGCGACTCGATTTACAATTTCCAGAGCAGTCTCCAGATCATCGCGGTCCACGCACACCGCCACCTGATCTCGATTCCTCTCATCAATGCTCTGGACAATGAACTGTACATTCACCCCGCGATCGCCCAGACCACTGAGAACCGCCGCTGCCGTTCCGGGTCGATCCGGCACGGCTGTCACACTGAGCAGCGCGAGATGGGCATTATGCATAATCCCGCCGATGCGGATCTTGTCCATCTCTGGTCCTGTCCTTCCCGTCGCACGCCTTACTTGCCCAACGCCTTGTTCACCCGCGCTAGCAGGGTCTCCGGATCAACAGGCTTGGAAAGCCACTCATCCACCGGAACATACTCATCGGTCGGGAACACCCCGCTGCCCTTTACCCCGGTCAAAGAAGTTACCATAATCACGGGGATATCCTTCAACTCAGGATCCTGGGCCATCTCCCGGCTTACATCTAGCCCGTCCAGAATATAAGACATCATAATATCTAAAAGAACAACATCCGGGCGATCCTGGCGCATGACCTTCATCGCCTTCGCCCCATTGGCCGCGGATACGACCTGGTGCCCCGCCTTCTCCAGGACCTTGGTAGTCACTTTGACAAAATCAGGGTCATCATCGACCACGAGGATCTTGGCCATCCCTCACTTCCTCCTTTGGAATTGTTCTCGTTTTCACACGAGCGATTATAGCACAGAGACCAACCAGTGTCAACCTGCGCTTACACTATTTCCTGAAGTTGCGCCCACAGCTATCATGGTGAATGCGGCTCTTACAGCTCGTGCTGTCGAGCGGCCAGGTCCATGCCCACCGTCAGCAGACGTTCGACGACCGGGATCATGGTCGGGCGCAATTCCAACACTACGGTTTTCAGATACTGATGGCAGGCCGGACAGACATACAGCCGGTACGCACCGTCTTCGCTGGGATAATATTGTTGCACGTCTTTGGAGCTACAGAAAGGACAGCCAACCCGGGAATAGGGCCACAGACCATTACACCGGGAACAGAGCAAACGACGAGCCCCGTCCTGTTCCAGTAACGCCAGGTTCGGTCGTCCTCCACAGACCGGACAGTAGCCGCGTGTCCAGGCAGACAGGTCCAGATGGGGAAGGAGAACCTCTGCCGCCCGCTGCAAATAGGGAGCCAGCGCGAAGCCCACCGCCAAGGCGGTGGGGTGCTCAAGCCGCAACTCACTCCCCACCTGGGCATCGGGTTTGGGGGCAGTCAGCGTATCCCAGGATTCAAACACCTGTCGGGCCATTGCCACCAACTCTCCAGGCGGAACCTCACGCGTTAGCTCCCAACCCGGATTGTGACGCTGCAACACCTGGCTGATTCGCTCCACCAGCCGGCCAAAATACTCCGCTTCGATGCCCATCTGATCGAACGCCAACTGAGGAATGCCTCCCTCCAGACGCCACCGTATTGCCATCTCATCCCGTATTTCAGGATCGGCGATCTCGGCTTTGGCTTCAAACTGGACCTCATACAGATCGCGGTAGAAATCCAAAAGCTCGGCCAGTTCTTTGTGTTCGTCTCGAGCTGCGGCCAGGGCCTGAAGAATCTGGATATCGCTATCTCGTTTTGCCATTCTCTTTCTCCAGGATACGAATGCTCAGGTCAGAGGCCAGAGTCCGCCTCGTTGCTTTCTACGGTTCGATTAGCTTCCGACGGATGGCAAAACGGACCACTTCCGTCCGGTCATGGAGGTCCAGCTTGGTCATCAAACTGGTGCGATGACGGTCTACCGTCTTGGGGCTCACATGAAGCATGTCGGCGATCTGCTGATTGGTGTAACCCTCCGCTACCAGAATCAGCACTTCTCGCTCCCGCTCGGTAAGCTGTTCGTAGGCGTCTCGCTGGCGGGCTTCTTGACCCTGCAGATAAGCATCAACCACGACGCGCGCCGCCGCTGGATGAAGAACCACCCCCCCTTGTCGAATGGCGCGGATGCTGTCAGCCAGTTCCGCACCTGCGGCTCGCTTGAGGAGATAGCCTGACGCCCCTGCCTCCAGGGCCTCCAGGACGCAGCCGGCATCTTCATACTGACTGAGTATCAACACCTGACAGCGGGGGCATTCGCTGCGGATACGGCGCGTCGCTTCCAGCCCGTTGAGATGGGGCATGGCGATATCCATCACCACCACATCGGGCTGGAGCTCCCGGACCAACTGAACTACCTCCAGACCGTCGGCTGCCTGGCCGACTACCTGGATGTCAGCCAGGCCGGCCAGCAGGGCGCAAAGGCCGTCCCGCAGGATGGTATGATCGTCGGCCAGGATCACCCGGATCTCGGATTCGCTCATGGACATTTGGCCTCTCGCACGCCATTCTACCATAATGGCAACCAGCCTGTCAAAAACACCGGCAGTCTTTCCGGTTGACCCGATCGCTGTTTTCCTTTATAATGGCCCAAGTTCAAGGAGGATGCGAGCCATGGTTGAGGAATCTTCCCAACTGAATCGCTCTACCTGGGCGCGGGGGATCCAGCTTTGGCGGGCTCGGCTCTGGAAATATGTCGAAGTGACCAAGCCCACAACCGTCATGTTGCTGGTGTTCACCTGCGTGGGAGCTATGGTCGCCGCCGGCGGAGTCGGCGGCCTGTCCCTGGGGGGCTGGGCCCTGGCCTTGGTAGCTATTACCGCCGGCTGTGCCGGGGCCAACACGTTGACCTGTTACATTGACCGGGACATTGATGCCCTCATGGACCGCACCAAAGCCCGGCCATTGCCCGGCAAGCGGATCCACCCCCCCGAAAAAGCACTGGCCTGGGGGCTGTTTCTGGCCATTTTGTCAGTGCTCCTCTCCTTGTGGCTCCATCCTCTGGCAGCGCTCTGGATGCTCGTGGGGTTGTTCGACAATGTGGTGATCTACAGCCTGCTGGCCAAACGCCGCTCCTGCACCAACATTTTGCTGGGTTCTATCAGCGGCGGGATGCCGGCCCTGTTTGGCTGGGCCGTTGTGCAAGGAAACGTCACCTGGACGGCGGTGCTCATCAGCCTGTTGGTGATCACCTGGACCCCCAACCATATCTGGAACCTGGCCATCCGCTATCGCGAGGATTATGCGCGGGCCAATGTGCCCATGCTGCCGGTTGTGGTGAACCTCAAGCGGGCCGTCCGGTTGATCGCCATGAGCGTGGTGCTGATGGTGGCCGAGTCCCTTGGGTTGGGTGTGGTTGGAGGCTTTGGCCCCCCCTATTTTGGAGTAGCCATCTTGGGCGGCGCCGTATCCCTGATCGGTCACCTGTATCTCTACCTCCGGCCCACAGAGCGCAATGCGTGGCTGATGTTCAAACTGTCAAGCCTCTACCTGGCCCTGGTCTTTGCCGGCATCATCATCGATCCGCTGCTCTATGGTTGATCCGGGCCTTTCGAGAAAACCCCTGCCGTGCTCCGATCCAGCGTCTTGCTCCGGACACTAGTCTGGCTGGGCCTGCTCACCGGGTGTGCGCTGGTCGCTTGCCAACCGATCCCGCGAGCCCCATCCCCCAGCGCTGCCCCACCCACGGTCACCGTCCCATTTGAGCTTCCCGTCACCATTGCTCTGTCTGGTTCCTTGGACGACCCGACATTGCGTGTCCTGGATGAGCAGATCGCCGCCTTTGAAACCGCGAACCCGGACATTCGCGTCGAAGTGGTGAAACCACCCAAATCTGTCGCCACAGGACCGGAAGCATTCGTCGCCGAACTCCAACAGGGGGATACCAGTCGCGACATCCTGCTCCTGAATCCGGCCTGGCTCGCTCGTCTTGCCGCCACTGGCGGGCTGCGACCTCTCGATGAGTATATCCGGGCGCACGATCTCGACACCAGACGCTTTTACCCGGCGAGCATCCAGGCCAACACCCTGGACAGTCAGATATTTGCCCTCCCCTGGACCATAGACGGCGGCCTTTGGTACTATCGTCGAGACTTGCTGGAGAAATATGGCTACCAGCCCCCCTCAACCTGGGACGATCTCCCGCTCCTGATCCGCCACCTCAGAGCCCAGGGAGAACAGGTTGAGGGTTATGTCTGGCAGGGGGACAGCTACGAGACCCTGACCTGTAATGTTCTTGAATTCATCTGGGCCCACGGGGGAGAGGTCATTGACCAGGGAAACGTTGTCTTTGACAGCCCGGTCACCCGGACGGCCCTGCGCCAGATGGCCGAACTGATCGCTTCGGGCATTTCACCCGCCGAAGTGACCACCTATCGGGAAGCCGCCACCCTCGCACTCTTTCAGAGCGGTGAGGCAGTGGTGATGCGCAACTGGTCGTATGCCTGGGACCGCCTCAACCGTCCCGACTCTCCCGTGACCGGTCGAGTGGGAACGGTTCCGTTGCCGGCGTCCTGCCTGGGTGGAAGCAGCCTGGCTCTATCGGCCTTTAGCCAGCATCCGGAGCAAGCATTCCGCTTTATGGCCTTCCTGGTGAGTTACGAGTCCCAGGCTCAGCTCGCCCTGCAGGAAACTCAGCCTCCGGCCTTGGAAAGTGTGTATGCGGACCCCACACTCCTTCAGACAGACCCTTCGCTTCAGGCCCTCCACACTGCGCTGTCGGCCACTCGGCCCCGACCCCAGACCTCCCTCTATCCCGAACTCTCGGCCATCATCTATACCGAGGTCCACAAGCTGTTAACCCAGGAACAGGGGGTAGAGACAACCGTAGAAACCATTCAGCGCCGTCTCTCGGAACTGCTCCAACCGTAACATTCCATAGATGGACCGCAGACAGCAACCTGGGGTAGCCAGGGCCAGGCCCTCAGCTACCCCAGGAATCTTCCGGGTATCCAGTCAATGTGCGGGTTGTCTCATCGTGGTTCGCGGAAGACCCAGGCCACGGCGCTTGCCCCCAATCAGTAGCGGAGCAACGCGCCGATCGAGCCGGCTTCTTCGAGTTGGCGATTGCCCCGGACGATCTCCACCTCGACATCCTGCTCCAATGCCCGGCGAACGATGGTGTCCACCAGGTCTTCCACCACCTCCACTACACCTCCACACAGGGGGCACTCCTGCCGTTCCGAGAGCATAAGATACCGGCAATTCTGACAGCGGTACCCCGGCGCTTCCAGGCCGGCAGCCACCAGCAACGTCAAAATGCGGTGCTCTTGCAAAGCAGCCAAAGTATCGGACAACCCCACGACAGCCCCGCTTCCCCGTTTCCAACCAGCGATGACCTGATCCACCAGTTCATTCTCGCGACGCTGCGCGACCTCTTCGATCACTTCCATGGACCGCGCCTGGACCTCGCTGACCGGCGCTACCGAGTCCACAGTGAACGAACCGATCACCTTGGACTGTAAGGCACGAGGCAACATGTCATAGAACTGACTGACGTTGGCCTCCGTCCCCCCCAGTACCAGGCGGTATATGCCATTGTTGCTGCAAAACTGTTCGGCGGCTTCGACCACTTCTTTCAGATTGCGTTGGACCACCGCTTCGCTGCGCCGTGCTGCCCGCGCTGTCATCCCTCCCCGCATACCGGCCACGCCCGAAGCGCCGCCATGTTTCACGCGACGGACCTCTTCCCCCAACATGCCAGTGGCCTCCACCAGTTCTCCCAGGTGAAAGAGAAACATCCGCGCCCCTTCGCGGTCCACCAGGATCACCCCGTAACGTCCATAGGCGTCCAACACATCGGTGAGGGGTTTGATATACGGTCGCTGAGAGACGCGAACCTCATTCTGCACCGGCACGGCCAGCGCATAGCTGCGCCAAAAGCCCGCTCGCTGACAGGAAAAGACCGCCACCCCCCGGCCCTGCCAGTCATACTCAAAGTCAAAATAGCGCTCGACCGCATCCACATCGGCCGGATCGACCTCGCCAGCAACCTCCTTCAGCATCGAACGCAAGATCAGTTTATATTGATCGGTCGTCTGCTGGGTGGGGTCCACATTCAGATAGAGGCTCAGTACCGGAGAATTCTCACTCCGAAATCTCACCAGCTCATCCAGGTCTCGTTCAGTAAACATTTTCCCTCCCTGTCAAGTCTATCGTTTTGGCTTTGGATGAACCCCTTCTTCGACTTGGTTAGCGACCCTCCGGACGTTCTTCCAGCGTAACGTCTATCTCGATCTGTTCCGTTCCCCGCACCACGGTCAAGGTAACCACATCGCCCACACTGGTGTGGATGGCCAGGTAATTGACCACATCGTCAAACCGCTTTACCGGCGTGCCGCCAATCGCCACAATAATATCGCCCCCCGCCACCATGGGGATGCCGGCGACCATCACCTCCCGATCGCCGCCTCGCAGCCCGGCCTTGGCTGCCGGTCCTCCTGGTTCCACGGCAAAGATCAACGCCCCCACCTCCACCGGCAGGTCCATCGCTTCGACCATTTCCGGGGTGATGGTCCGTCCCCGCACTCCGAGCCAGGCATGACGGTACCGGCCCGTGGCAATGAGTTCGGGGACCACCCGCTTGACAATGTCAACCGGGATGGCAAAACCGACCCCAGAGCTAACCCCGGTGAGACTGCGAATCGCCGTGTTCACCCCGATCACCCGCCCTTGCGAGTCCAGCAGAGGCCCTCCCGAATTGCCAGGATTGATGGCAGCATCCGTCTGGATCACCTGGGCCAGTTGAAAATCGCTGTCCTCTCGCGGGATAGTCCGCCCTACCGAACTGATCACACCGGTGGTGATCGTCCGCTCCAGTCCAAAGGGGTTTCCGATGGCAATGGCCCGCTGCCCAACCCTGAGCGTGGACGAATCGCCCAGCTCGACGGGGGTCAGATCTTCGGCCGGAACCGAGATTTTGAGCACCGCCAGGTCACTGCCCGGGTCGCGGCCGATTACGTCCGCCGGAACGGTCCGTTCATCGGCAAGCGTCACCAGAAGGTCCGGGGCCGCCTCCGCCACATGGTTGTTCGTGACCACATGGCCTTCGCGGTCGATCACAAACCCGGAGCCGATACAGGTGCCAAACTGTTCCCGGGCGGTAATGCAGACCACCGCCGGACTGACCCGGGCATAGACCTCTACGATCAACTGTTCTTCTACATCCGTGGCAACAGCTTGAGCGGGAGGTAACGGGGAAGGGGTCTCCGTCGCCGGAGACGGCGTCGCTCCCTGCGTCGGCGTCGCAGGAACAGTAGCAGTCATGAACGAGCTGATCTCTGACAAGTTGCAGGCCAACATGGTGAGGGCCAACAGGCCCACCAACCATCCGAAGAGCATTTTCTTGCGCAACGAACTGTCCCTCCTTATCACACAATCTTTCGAGGATAGGGGCTTTGATCAGGCTGAATCATTCGTCCCATAACTCTATTGTACCTCTTTTCATCGGAAAGATCAAGCACTACCTGGGCTATCTTGGTGGCGATACCCGGCTCATCGTGTTGAACCTCTAGGGTTTGACAACGGCCAGGCCCGGTGCTACAATGCCCACGCTCTGAAGATGAACGAGGATACCAGACCGAAACAGGTGATCAACCGGTTTTTCTTTTGCCTGGCAGTGGCGCTGCTCGTCACGGTACAGGGGTGCGTCGACCGCCGAACTGGAGAGCGGGCAGGGGATGCAGCACCACCGTTCACGCCGGCTGACCTTTTCTTGGAACCGACCCCTTCGCCCACACCTTCCAGCCCGCCAGTGGACCTTGCTCTTACGGAAGACGATATCTCGATCACCCCGCTCCCCCTCCAGGCCGGAGTGCCGTTTACCCTGACTGTCACCATCCACAATCGAGCGGCGATTTCGGCTCCCCGGGTCCCGGTCATGGTCTATATCGCCGGCGAACCGGAGCAAATTGGCTACACCCCCTTTACCCAACTGCTGACCGTCACCGTCCCTGCCTTGGGGTCTGAGGTGGTAGCGGTTCCGGTGGACTGGATTTTTGCCGGGGGGGATCACCGCCTTTGGGTGCGAGTCAACCTCCTGCCCGAAGCGTGGCGATCTGGGATGCCCACACTGCCAGAAAAGGATCGGGATGATAACAGCGTGCTCCTCCCGATCAAGATAATGCCCTTTGACGCTTCTCCGAGCGATCTCTGCCCGGGCCGGTTGGATGTGGAGGTCGGAGCGGCAGATATCCTGCCCAATCCAGAACAGAGGGGCGTGTGGGTGCGAGTGCATAACCTGGGCAACCAGCCAGTATACCACGTGCCCATCGTGGTCAGCGGGGAACAGTGGTCCGGTCTGGCCTACAGTCCTGCCATCCCACCCTGCGGCGGCACCGCCCAGGTCTATGTCGAGGCAGGCCGCGTCCTGCGTCGGGGTGAGCTCCTCACGGTACAGGTCAATCCCCGGCAATGGGAGGATAGCCTGCCGGAAGACAATTTTACCAACAACCTAATCACCGTTAACGTGGAACTGCCAGCCGAGGCACCCCCGGCGGTCGTCAGCCCGCCGGAAGCGTATGATTTCAGCATCACGGCGGATGACATCGAGACCCCACAACCGTGGATCGCTGTCGTGACGGTGCACAACCTGGGGACTCGAGACGCAGCCAACGTGCCGATCCGCATCGAGAACCAGGCCGGCCGCAAGATGACCGACGTCATCCCCCTCGTCCGGGGGAACGGCCTGGGGGTGGCGGCGATCCGCATTGGGTACCTGTGGAGCCGGGGAGGAGTTCTGACCTTTACCGTGAACCCGCCGGAGGCGAACGGGGCCTACCCTGAGACAAGACGCGACAATAATGCGGTGATTTTTCCTCTGCCATGACCTGTGGCGGCAGGATGACCGGTGACTCGCCGCAGGGTGGCCCGCCACCAGATTGGGCAACGCTTGTTAAGGGTATGGCCGGCGGGCCGTGCCTCGGCCTGGTCTCTAACCTCCCTGGTCATCCAGCGGGCGGCGGACGGTCCGTCCGCCACGCTGCACAAGAGGTGGTGCAGACTACGGGCTCATCTGATTTCCTTTCCTTTGACAGAATCCGGGTGTTGTGCTATCATGTATTTATCGAGAGTCGCGTTGGACATGTTCTGACTCAGACTGGTCAGGCATATGATGGGGAAGTTCTCCGTAAAAGCCACTCCCTCGGGGAACCAGGTGGAATCCGTCTAAGATACTGAATTGGGAATAAGGCTGGATTCCGTATTCTGAATAGTTGGGCGCGAATGGATGGAACTTTATCAGGTGAAAACGCGCCGTTTGCCTGCTGGTGTGGCTGCGGCAAGGTTGCTTTGCCCGCAGGGGTCATGGGCGCGTGAAGGCGAAGGCGTTTTGCATGCCGGGTTTGTGCGCCCAACAAGCGCTTGCAGGCGGACGGCGGCTTCCGCCGCTGCGGGTCCGCGTGTTGGCGCAGGCTGGGGCGGGTTGTGAGCAAAGGCGTCTTGCTCGTCACGCCGCCGCTGAAGCGCGAGCCGTTAGGCCGCTTGGCAAGGAGGTTTCCCATGTCAAACACTACTATCCATCAGAAGGTGATCACCTTTCTTTCTATCCTCGGGGTGATGTTGGGAGTCACTACCCTGAGCATGGGGGCTGTGCGCTCATCTGCCTACTCGGCTGCACCGCCGACCGTTCTGGAAGTCAGTCCGAACGAGTTACCTAATGCAACCAACATGTACATTACCGTCACGGGTGACAATTTCGTCCCCACACCGACGTTAACGCTGGGAACCGTTCCTCTGCGGGAGGTAACGTTCGTAGATACTCAGACACTGACCGCACTGGTACCCTGGGGGCTGTCGCCGGGCAGTTATACCCTGACCGTGATCAATCCGGATGGGCAGTCGGGCGCGAAAGAAAATGCCATTCTGGTATATCAGGAAGGCAACGATTGGGAAACAAACGGCCCCTACGGCGGGTTCACCGAAGCCGTGTTCATTGACCCACAAAACAGTACAAAGGTTTATGCATCCGCTGGCGGTACGGGACTGTTCGTTAGCAGCGATGCCGCCGAACACTGGCAACCCGCCTATCTCGGCACCATGCTGACCGAACTGGTCTTCGAGTACTATAACGGCGAGCCTCGTTTGTACTTAGGGGCGAACGAGGGCCTTATGCACTCAGCCGACGATGGCCTGACCTGGCAACGGTTCGTTCCAGGGGAAGTGGACTCGTGGACGGGTGTTTATGACTTTTACCCTGCATGGAATCCGCTGGAACCCCATGCCGTCTATCTGGGGGTGAGCGGCAGGGCACACACCGGCACCGATGGCGGTGGGTTGTTCAAATACAGTTATCTGACAGGGGAATGGACGAGGCCCTACCCGAACGATCTTCCTGTTACCAGCGTCGCTTTCAGCCCTGCCGATCCCGACCGCATCTACTTTGGCAGCCGCGAGGGGCAATTCTATGCCAGTTCCGATGGCGGTATCACCTGGACCGATCCGGTAACGGTATCAAACTTCATCCGGCACATCGTCGTTGACCCGTTCCCGAACAGTCTCGGCGAGCACAACATATATATAGCGACAAACGGGCACGCTTTTTCCAGCCAGGATGGCGGTCTTACCTTTCAAGTGATTGGCAATCTCCCTTATCCCGATGCGATGGTGAATTCAATCACCATTCACCCGACGATTCCAGGGATCATCTGGATAGCAGCAGGCCGCTATCGGTACTTTACCACCGACAACAGCCAGAGTTGGTTGCCAGCAATGCCGGAGGATATTCCCTACGTTTGGGATTTTGCCCTGAGCCCTGCCCCCGACGCGCCAAACGACCCGGCGCGGACGACGGTGTATGCGGCTACAGATGGGGGGTATACAAAAGCGAGGACGGCGGTCAGACCTGGCGGGCATCCAATCAAGGTTTGGCGGGTCTGATGCTGGGTTTCCTGGGCGTTAACCCACAAAATCCCGACGAGGCCTATGCTTCTCCGCTGGGGATGAGTGTGAATTTTATTAAAACCATTGATGGGGGACGTAATTGGCAATCCCTGGACATCCCTGCCCCCTGGATCGGCTGGGAAGGTCCCATCGTGATTGACCCTTTTACCCCTAACATCGTGTATTTCCCGGCTATCTGTGTGGAACCCTGTTTGTACATCAGTTCGGACCGGGGGGCGACGTACCAGATTGAGTACTTGCCCCGTCCGGAAGGTGCTCCTGCCGACGCCATTGGGAATGGTGTCATGGTCGCCCCCGACCCGGAACGACCGGGCAGGCTTCTGGCTGGAGCGCTTATATCATCAGGAGACCTGGAAAACGCTACAGGGGTTATCTACATCCGCGACAACGCTGCTGCAGGTTGGCGAATTGTCAAGGTAGTGGAAGGCCGGCTTTGGCGTATTCTCTTTGATCCGCACAACCCTCAGCGGGTGTATGCGGCAACCAATGCGGGGTTGTACCGTAGCCAGGATCGGGGTGAAACCTGGGAACGTTTGACGCCTGAGAACATCGGAGGCATCCGCCTGGTGACCGTGCACCCTGACTATGGCAATGTGATCTATGTCCATAGCCATGGTCAAGGTATCAACATTTCGCAGGACGGCGGGGCGACGTGGGAGATGCTCACCGATGAATATGGAAACCCGGTATATGGAGGCCCGGTGGCGGAGATGGTGTTTTCACCGCTTGGCTCACGGGTCTTCTACATCGCTACCTGGGATGGACTATTTCAGAGTCTGGATGGTGGCCATTCCCTCATGCTTGCAGAAGGACTCTCGCAGGGGCCTGCATATTCCCTGGCATTTGGACATGATGTGGGGGTGAACGGCCAGCAGCGATTAGTCATGTACGTGGGTTCTGCTGGCGGGTACAGAATTGTCACTCCGGGCTCCTATAGCAATATGACTCAGGCGGCTCAAACAGACCTGATGAGCCCGGGAGTCTATCGGCGCGCCCTCATCTTTCACCCTATCTATCTGCCGTTGGTGAGAAGATAAGTATTCGGGTCAAGTTGCCGAATTGCTCTCGGTGGGCAAGACTTCTGCAGCTCAAAAATGTTCAGTTTGCAAGAGGAATGCGGCCTAACACGCGCATAAGCCGACCCGCTTCACTCGGTCGCTTCGCTCCCTCGCTCGCGGGCGGCTTATGCGCAAATCGTTGGGCAGCATTACCGAGGAATGGCATAATGTAATGCTGCCCAACCCCCACTTGCAGCCGACACGCTTCGCGTCTGCGGCTGAAGCGGATGCCGTTAGCCGCCTTCTCAAGTGGGATATGATCAACTCTGGAAGGCATCCCAAATATGCACCTTTTCGAGAAGTTTCTCACCGTTGGCACCCAAGACGTCGAACTTGAGCTTCGCGGACAGACCGCTGTTGAATGGCTCGACTTTTTGCTCAATCCCCGTCGTTTGCGTGGCAGTGACTCTTTGATGCGCTGGTCACAAGGTGTTTGGAGCGAAGAACGTATCATTCAGGCCATTGATGGCACAGGTAGATTCTTTGCCATTCCATATGGGCCAATTATGCTGACCACCTGTTTCTCTCATGGGATTGTCTATGGAAAACCTTAATCGCATTGAGCTGATCGAGATTCCCGGCCAGCCCATCCCCTGGCACGCCACGCCAGAGGAGGCGGTCCTGGTCAAGCTCCAGACCGACTTGCGCGGGCTAAGCCCGGTCCAGGTTGAGGAGCGCTTGCGCGAATTCGGCCGCAACACCCTGCCGGAACGCAAACCGCCTACCCTCTTTGACATTATCCTGCACCAGTTCAAAAGCCCGCTGATTTACATCCTCCTGGTCGCTGGTGTCATCGCCCTGCTGACCGGGGATATCAAAGACGCAGTCTTTATCGTGGTGGTCATCGTCCTGAACGCCACCATCGGCACGGTGCAGGAGTACAAGGCAGAGCAGAGCGCCCACTCCCTGCAGAAGATGCTCAAGGTGCGGGCCAGGGTGCGCCGCGAGGGCCGGCAGTTCGAGGTGGACGCCGAGGGGCTGGTCCCCGGCGATGTGGTGCTCCTGGAATCCGGCGACCGGGTCCCGGCTGACCTACGCCTGGTGCAGGTCAACAACCTGGCCATTGACGAGTCGTTCCTGACCGGTGAATCGATGGCGGCCACGAAAAAGATCGACCTGCTGGAGCGGGATGCGCCCGTGGGAGACCGGCGCAACATGGCCTATGCCGGTTCGACCGTCGTCTCTGGCCGCGGGGTTGGGTTGGTGGTCGCCACCGGGCGCTACACCGAAGTAGGCAAGATTGCCCACACCGTAGCCGAAGAGGAGGGCGCCAAAGCGCCCTTGGTGCTGCGCATGGAGCGGTTCGCGCGCCAGATCAGTTTCGTGGTGCTGGGCTTTGCCGCCCTTTTGGGGATCATCTCGCTGGCGCGCGGGATGCCTTATTCCGAGGTGCTCTTCCTGATGATCGCCATGGCGGTTTCTGCGATTCCGGAGGGGCTGCCGGTGGCCATGACCGTGGCGCTGTCGCTGGCCACGGCGCGGATGGCCCGGCGCCATGTGATTGTCCGCAAGCTGGCCGCGGTGGAGAGCCTGGGCAGTTGTACGGTCATTGCCAGCGACAAGACCGGCACGCTGACGGTCAACCAACAGACGGTGCGGGCCGTGGTCTTCCCTGACGGCGTCTGCGTGGCAGTGGGTGGCCAGGGCTACAACGACCAAGGTGAGATCACGCTGGCGGATGGCACAGAGTTGGACCACGCGCTGGCCGGCCGGCTGACAACCTTGGCCCGCGATGCCATCCTGTGCAATGAAGCCTCGCTGGAGCGGATCGACAGCGCCTGGCGCCACAGCGGCGACGCGATGGACGTGGCCCTCCTGGCCTTGGGCTACAAGCTGGGCCTCAAGCCCGCCCTAGTGCGGGAGCAACACCCGGCCCTGGCCGCGATCCCGTTCGAGTCGGAGAAGCGCTACGCCGCCACTCTCAACCAGACCGATGGTAGCTATCGCGTCGTCGTCAAGGGCGCGGTGGAGACGGTCCTTCCCTTTTGTACAGAGATGGAAACCGCCGCCGGCCCTGTGCCCTTGGATGAAGATCGGATCCATCGCCAGGCGAGCGCCCTGGCCGAACAGGGGTATCGGGTACTGGCGCTGGCTGCCGGCCCACAGCTTGGGGGTGACTCGGCGAGGCTGGACGAGAGCCATCTCCATAGCCTGATCCTGCAAGGTCTGCTGGGCTTTATTGACCCGGTACGGCCAGAAGTGCCAGAGGCGGTCGACACCGCGCGGCAGGCCGGCATCAAAGTGGCCATGATCACCGGCGACCACCCCGAAACGGCGTTCGCCATCGCCCGCGAGCTAGGCATCGCCGAGTCGAAAGACCAGGTGACCACTGGCCGCGATCTGGCCGAGATCGGCGATGTCCACGTACCCCAGTTCTACGAGCAGGTCAAGCGCACCAGCGTCTTTGCCCGCGTGTCGCCGGAGCAAAAGCTGCACATCGTGGACGCCATGATGGGCCTGGGCGATTTCGTGGCGGTGACCGGCGACGGCGTGAACGACGCCCCGGCGCTGCGCAAGGCTAACATCGGCGTGGCCATGGGTTCGGGTACCGATGTGGCTAAGGACACCGCCTCACTCATCGTCACCGACGACAACTTCGCCTCCATCGTGGCCGGGATCGAGGAAGGCCGCCACGCCTACGCCAACGTGCGCAAGGTGACGCTGTTTCTCATCTCCACCGGTCTGGCCGAGCTGGTCCTGATCGGCCTGTCGATTTTCGCCGGACTGCCCGTGCCGCTGCTGGCGGTGCAGATCCTGTGGCTCAACCTGGTCACTAACGGCATTCAGGACGTGGCCCTGGCCTTCGAGGCAGGCGAGCCGGGCGTGATGCGTCTGCCGCCGCGACCGCCGTCGGAGGGGTTGTTCAACCGCAAAATGATCGAGCAGGTGCTGCTCAGCGGTCTGACCATGGCGGTCATTTGTTTTGTTGCCTGGCTGGTCATGCTCCACTCGGGCTGGGACGAACCCGCTGCGCGCAGCAGCTTGCTGACGCTGCTGGTGCTGATGCAGTTCTACCATGTGCTGAACTGCCGCTCCGAGACCACCTCGGCCTTTCGCGTCCCACCGCGCAATAACCCAGTGCTGATGATCGGCATGGCCGTCGCGCTGGGCGTCCACATCCTGGCCACCGAGGTGCCGTTCCTGCAGTCGCTGCTGCGCACACAGCGGCTCTCGTGGCAGATGTGGCTTCTCTTCGCTGTGCCGGGCGCCGCCATCCTGCTGGTGATCGAGCTGTACAAGGTGTGGTCACGGCGGCGCTAACCAAAGCAAAGTGGAGGTGTCATGTGACCAAGGCCCTGCGCGCTGTCGAGAAACTGATCATTGCCGCGCTCGTCATCATGATGACCGTTACTTTGCTCCTGGCGAGTGTGGACCTGGGCTGGCTGATCGTGCAGGACATCATCTCGTCACCGCTTTTCCGGTTGGAGATCGATGAACTGCTGGATATCTTTGGTTTTTTCCTGCTCACGTTGATTGGCGTAGAGCTGCTGGAAACGATCAAAGCCTACTTTGACGAGCGCGTGGTCCACGTCGAGATTGTACTGGAAGTCACCATGATTGCCGTTGCGCGCAAGGTGATCACGTTGGACATCAAAGAAATTCGCGGTCTCAGCCTGGTTGGCATCGCTGCTATCATCGCTGCCTTGGCCATTGCGTTTCATTTCGTCAAGCACATCAGGAAAGCATGATGGATGGTAGCTCAGCGAATGCGTTTGTTCGAGCCGGTCTGGGGCAGTGAACCGCAGAGACATCCCGGAGAGAGCAGAGATGAGCTCTTCCGACCGCCCACGGAGCGCTGAACTGGCCGCCCTGACGGCCATCGCCGCCCAGGTCAATTGCACCCAAGACCTGGATGAGATCCTTTCGGCAGCGCTCAAGACCACCCTGGAGGTGATCGGCGAGACCACCGGCGAAATATTTTTGATCGACGAAGAAACGGGCGCGCTGATCCTGTCCACCTATCAAGGTCTCTCCGAGGCCTTTGTCCACGAGGAAGCCACGGTTGGCCCTGATGAGTGTATCTGCGGCCAGGCGATCCGCGCCCAAAGGCCGATCACTGTCGCCGACCTAGAGACCTATCCCGCCCGCACTCGCCAGGCCTGCCTGCGCGAGGGCTTTCAGTCCTGCATCCGCCTGCCGCTTCTCGCCCGTGGCGAGGTGCTGGGGCTCCTGAACATCCAGAGCCGGGATCATCGCCAATTCACCGAGGCCGACCAGGAACTGCTGGTGGCGATCGGCCATCAGATCGGCATCGCCATTGCCAACGCCCAGTTGATCAAGGATGCCGAACGTCGCCGCGCTACCCTGGACAGCGTCATGAACAGCCTGGTCGACGGACTGATTCTGTTCGATCGGCGGGGCCAGATCGCCTATGTGAATCCCCGCGCAGCCGAGGTCCTGGGCCTCCCGGCAGCAGCCCTGATTGGCCAGGACCTGGTCATGATCGAGCGCCAGTGGGCCGACCAGGTGCTCCAGCCAACGCAGGTCTTGGCTGAACTGCGGGCCGCTGCCGCCGATCCGACTGGTGGGCAGGCAGTGGAGATCAGCCTGACCTCCCCCTCCGCTCGCACTTTGCAAGCACAGTTCTTCTCGGTGGACGACCAGGGCGGAGGACACCTTGGCCTGGGCTTGATCCTGCGCGACATCACCCGCGAGAAAGAGCTGGATCAGATGAAATCGCAGTTGCTGGCCACCGTCAGCCACGAACTGCGCACGCCGCTGGCCAGCATCAAGGGCTTTGCCACCACCCTGCTGCGCGAGGACGTAGAGTGGGATGAAGCGTCCCGCCGTGAGTTCCTGACCATCATCGATCAGGAGAGCGACCGGCTGGCCGAACTGATCGGCAACCTGCTGGACATGTCGCGGATCGAGGCCGGAACCCTGCGCGTCGAACCGGAACTCGTCGACCTGCGGCCGATCATCCAGGAGACGGCGACTGCCTTTCAGCAGATGGCTCCCCTGCCGATCGTGCTCCACCTCCCGCCCACCCTGCCCACGGTCCTGGCCGACCCTCGCCGCATCCGGCAGGTGCTGCGCAATCTGATCGAGAATGCAATCAAGTACTCACCTGACGGCGGGACCATCACCATCTCGGTCACGACCACTGCCGATCATCTCCAGGTCAGCGTGAGCGACCAGGGTATCGGCATTGAACCTGACAAGTTGACCAATATTTTTGACCGATTCTATCAAGTCGACACCAGCCCTACACGGCGGGTCGGGGGTGTTGGCCTGGGCCTGTCCATCTGCAGGGCGATCGTCGAGGCCCATCACGGACAGATCTGGGCCGAAAGCCAGCCGGGCATCGGCAGCACCTTCCATTTCACCCTACCCCTGGCCCTCTCGCCCGGCCTGATAGAGACGGAGTAGAACGATGGCCAAGAAAGCCACGATCCTGGTCGTAGACGATGAACCCCATGTCCTCAAGTTGGTCAAAGCCAATCTGGAGACATCAGGTTATAAAGTGCTGACCGCCGCCAATGGCGAAGAGGCGCTTCAGATGGTGGAGCGCGAGACGCCGGATCTGGTCATCCTGGACCTGATGTTGCCCAAACTGGATGGGTATACGGTATGCCGCCGCATTCGCGAATTCTCGGCCGTACCGGTCATTATGCTCACCGCCCGCAGCGCCGAGATGGACCTCATCCACGGTTTTGAGGTCGGCGCGGACGACTATCTGACCAAGCCTTTTTCGGTCTCTGAACTCCTGATGCGCGTCCAGGCCGTGCTCCGCCGCAGCCAATGGCCGGAAGAGACGATCGTGCGCCGTACCTTCAAAGCGGGTCCGATCGAGATCGATTTTGCCCAACACCGGGTTACCCGCGACGCAGAGCCGGTCAAGTTGACTCCCACCGAATACCGCTTGCTGGCCTATCTGGCGGCCAACGCCAATCGGGTGATTTCCCATCGAGAGCTGTTGCGTGCAGTCTGGGGGCCGGAATATGGGGATGAATCGGAGTATCTGCGGGTCTACATCCGCTATCTTCGGCAGAAACTGGAACCTGATCCGGCCAATCCTCGCTACCTGCTGACCCAACCGGCGGCCGGCTATATGTTCTATCAGCCGGAGGAATCGGGCAACTCTCCGCCACAAGCATGAGCCAGAGCGGTGTTCCCATCAGAAATTGGAGTTGCGGTCTTTGACGGAACCTTTCGCTTCAGGTATAATTTGTGCCATTATGCACAGGAGGATATCTCATGACAGACATTCTCGCTAAAATTGCATCAAGCCTGTACAACGGTCAAAGCGAAGAGGTGGCCAGCCTGGTTCAGCAGGCGTTGGACCAGGGACTGAGCCCTCACCAGGTGCTCCAGGGTGGGTTGATCGCCGGCATGGATGAGGTGGGCCGGGATTTCAAAGCCGGAGAACTCTTTGTGCCCGAAGTGTTGATCGCGGCGCGGGCGATGCATGCCGGCATGAACGTTCTGCGGCCCTTGCTGGCCGAGAGCGATGTACCCAGCATCGGCAAGTATGTCATCGGCACGGTCAAGGGTGACCTGCATGACATTGGCAAGAACCTGGTCAAGATGATGTTGGAGGGGGCTGGCTTTGAGACCGTCGATCTCGGAACGGATGTGGACCCCCAGACCTTTGTCAACGCCGTGCGGGAACATCGGCCCAAGATCATGGGCATGAGTGCCCTATTGACCACCACCATGGTCCAGATGAAGGCGACCATTGACGCGCTGGTAGAGGCCGGCGTGCGCGATTCGGTCAAGATCATGGTCGGAGGCGCGCCGGTGACCGCCGCCTTTGCCACGCAGATCGGCGCCGATGCCTACGCCCCCGATGCGGCATCGGCCGTGGATGTGGCCCGGGCATTGGTCTCATAAGCACCAAGCCGGAGGGTTCCAGGGCGATCGCCCCCTGGAACCCTCTTGATTTAGAGAACCCAAGGAGAATTCCTGTGAGAAACAGATCACGCCTGGCGGATGTCTTGTCCCCGGACCCTCAACTCCTGCATCAGATCCATACCCACTCCCTCGAACTGCTTGAAACACGCGGCATCCGCTTTCACTCTGAACGAGCCCGCCGCATCTGGCAGGAAGCAGGAGCCCAGGTGGCCGGCGACGTGGTCCGCATCCCCGGCTCCCTGGTCGAGGAAGCCTTGAAAAGGGTTCCCTCCTCATTCACCCTCTATGCGCGGGATGGGGTACACGATCTACCCATAGATGGTCGCCGCACCTACTACTCCCAGGATGGGTGCGCCGCCCATACCCTCGATTTCGAGACCGGCGTGCGCCGCCGATCGAGCAAGCGGGACATCGAACAGATGGCCCTTCTCTCGGATGCCTTAGAGACCATTGACATCGTTAGCCCCACGGTCAGCGCTCAAGATGTTCCGGCCTCTGCCGTGGTCGTGCACGAACTGGCTGCCTGCCTGCTCAACTCCGGCAAGCACGTCCTCACCGAATCGGTGACCAGCGCCCAGGAAGCCCGCGCTCAGATCGAACTGGCGGCCCTCCTGGTCGGAGGCCGGGAGGCGCTTCGGGAGCGGCCCATCTTCAGCAACTTTGTCTGTACCATCTCGCCCCTCACCCAGGATGGAGGCGGCATCGAAGCGGCTCTCGAGTTCGCCGCCGCCGGAATCCCGGTCGGCATCTACCCCATGGCCACCACCGGGGTGACCGCCCCGGTGACGCTGGCCGGGACGATGACCGTGGTCAACGCCGAGGTCGTCAGCGCCCTGGCCCTGCTCCAAATCGCCACACCGGGCGCCAAGGTCTTTTATTGCGGTGGCCCGGCCACCATCGATCTGCGCACCGGAGCGTATACCGCCACCTCTCCCGAAGCGATCTGGCTGCGCACGATGGTGGCCCACATGGCCCGCTTCTACGGTCTGCCTTCCATTGTCGGCGCCGGGGCCACCAGCGCCAAGGTGCCGGGCGAGCAGGCGGCGTGGGAAAATACGTTGTCCTTCCTCTTCCCCACCCTGGCCGGCGCCAGTATCCTCTTTGGCATGGGCTTGCTCGACGGCTCGAACCTGCTCACCTATGAGCAACTCCTACTCGATGCCGAGATCGGGGCCATGATCCGGCGGCTACTGGAGCCGGTGGATTTCAGCCAGGAGGCGTTCGCCCTCGATCTGATCCAGACTCTGGGGCCGGGCGGCGTCTTTCTCGATCAGCCGCACACCCTCGCCCACATGCGCCGGTCCCTCTCGATCCCCCGGCTGAGCGACCGGGACAGCTATGAAGAATGGCAACAAAAAGGGGAGTTGAACCGGGTTGCTGTCGCCCGGGATCAGGCGAGGATGATCCTGGCTACCCACCAGCCTCCGCCTCTGGCGGATGACCTGGTGCGCGCTGTCGAGGAGTTCCTCAGCGCCTATACCTCTCAGGGTTAGTCGCCGATATCTTAACCCAGAGCCTTGAGGTCAGATGCGCATCGAGGTAGACTGCGAACGGATCCGACGCAACACGGTCGCCGTCGTCCAGCTATGCGCCCCCCACGGGATTGAGGTAGTGGGAGTGACCAAGGCCTGTTGCGGCCATCCCGATGTCGCCCGTGCCATGCTGGCCGGTGGGGTCCGCCTCTTGGCGGAATCGCGGCTCGCGAACGTGCGTCGGCTGCGGGAGGCCGGGCTGGATGGCGAGATCATGTTCCTGCGCCTGCCGGCTCTGAGCGAGGTAGAGGAAGTCGTTCGTCTGACTCAGATCAGCCTCAACAGCCAGGTTGAGACGGTCCGCGCCCTCTCCCAGGCGGCCCGGACTCAGGGCCGGGTGCATCAGGTCGTGCTGATGATCGAGACTGGCGACCGTCGCGAGGGGATCATGCCCGAACAGGCATTGGATGCGGCGCGGCAGATCGTTCACCTGCCCTATATCGAACTGGTCGGCGTCGGCGCCAACATGGGCTGCATTGCCGGCGTGCTGCCCACCCGGGAGAGCACCCAGCGCCTGATTGAGGTAGCAGAAGTGATCGAAGCTGCACTTGGCCTTCGCCTCCGCCTCATCTCGGCCGGCAACTCGGCCAGCCTGGCCCTCCTCCTGCGTGGGGAAATGCCGACCCGCGCCAACCAACTGCGCATCGGAGGCGCGATCCTGAACGGCGAGGTGGACAGCACGGGAGACTGGCCCTCGGTCTTGCCCCACCAGGACGCGTTCACCATCGCCGCCGAAGTGATCGAGGTTGAGACCAAGCCTTCCGCCCCCGAAGGACCGCGCGCGCTCGACGCTTTTGGCGACACGCCTCGCGTCCAGGACCTGGGCCCTCGACGGCGCGCGATCCTGGCGCTGGGCCGGCAAGATGTCCAGATTGAGGGGCTGCGACCCCACCGCCCGGGTATCTCGATCGTGGGGGCGAGTTCCGACCACCTCATCCTGGATGTGACCGAGGCAGACCCGCCGGTCCGGTTGGGCGAGGAGTTAACCTTCCGGCCCCTCTACGGGGCGGTGGCCACCGCCATGGCCAGCTCCTGCATCCCTCAGATCGTGAAACCGATTGAATGAAAAAAGCCCTCCCGCAAGCATTTGCGGGAGGGCCGGTTCGCGTCCTGGTCTACCGGCCCATCAGCCTCTTGGCTACTGCGACCGCCCCAGCCGCATCCTCGGCAAACCCATCGGCACCGATCTGATCCGCCCAGGCCTGGGTGACGGGCGATCCGCCGACCATGACCTTCACCCGGTCGCGGAGCCCCGCTTCGGCCAAGTGCTCAATCACATCCCGCTGATACAGCATCGTCGTCGTGAGCAAGGCCGAGAGGGCCACAATATCGGCCTTCCGCTCCTGCGCTTGGGCCACAAAGGTCTCGGCAGCGACGTCGATCCCCAGATCATAGACCTCAAACCCATTAGCCGATAGCATCGAACCCACCAGCGACTTGCCGATCTCGTGGATGTCCCCCTTGACCGTACCTAACACAACCCTGCCCAACACCTCCCGCGCCTGCCCAGAGGCCTTGAGCGCCGGCTCGAGCACCGCTAGAGCTGCCTTCATCGCCTCTCCCCCCAGGATCAGGTCCGGCAGGAAATATTCTCCACACGAATAGAGCTCACCGACGACGTCCATGCCTGCCGTAAACCCCTTGTTGATCGCCTCCAGGGGGTCGACGCCCAGTTCCAGGGCCTGGCGCGCCAGCGCAGCCGCTTCCTCCGCTTCGCCGTCAATCACCGACTGGGCCATCCGCTTGAACAGTTCCTCTGTCATCGTCTTTTCCTCCATGCGTCATCGTTCGATCGTCCGCGCCGGCAACCGATCCAGGCCCACCGCCTGGGCGTGGCGTGTGGCAATCGCCACCAATTCCCGAACCACCTCCGCCGCCAGGGGCGGGGGTTCATACGCCGCGATCAATTCCCGCACCTTGCGATGCGCCCGGGCGTTGATGTCCAGCGCCCCTTTGTCAAACCAGGTCTGCCGAAAGTCGCGGTCAATCACCTCGCTGGGAATATAGTCTTCCTTGCGGAAGCTACGGCGGGTGTGTTTGCTCTTCAAAAAGTTGCCGGCATGGCCCACTTCCCGCATGACGTGCAGCGCCAACGGCTCCTCCGAATCATCGACCCCAGCCACCAGACGCTTGGCCATGCCCACAATCTCGGCATCGATCACCAGCTTCTCCAGGCTGAAGCAACTCTCGAAATCCATCATCCCCGGCCCCGACATCATATTCACCCCGGCCAGGGCTCCCAGGATCGCCCCCGCCGCCGATTCCAGCCCGGTTTGGGCATCCACGATCTTGGTGTCCGACATGCCGAGATAGGCATGGGTGGGCAGGCCACCGGGCTTGATCGCCTTGCCGATCTGGGTGTAGGTGCAATCCAACATCATCGTCGCCATCGCCCCCATCGGCGTCGTGCCGGTGCGCATGTCAAACGACGCCGGCGAACCTCCCCATACGATCGGGCTCCCCGGCTTGGCCAGTTGGTGGATAGTGATCCCGCTCAGACACTCGGCGGCGTGCTGGACTGCTGAGCCAATGACCGTGGCCGGACCGGTCGCACCCATGAGGGGCATCGACACCAACTCCGCCGGCACGCCAGTGCGGGCACAATCGATCAGGTTCGCGCAGGTGATATCGCTCCATAGCAAGGGTGGTGACGGGCACACATCAAACACAGCCCGGGGTTTCTCGGCCAGCGCTTCTGCACTGCCCGCCACCGTGACCAGGAGCTCGTGCATGATAGCGAACGTCTCGATGGCAAAAGTACCGGTGACGATCGGCTTGCGCCCATAAAGCAACAGCAGGTACAGGCGATACCAGTCCGCCATACTCTGCGGCACATCCCCGCAAACGATCGAGGTAGCCAGCGCATCAATCTGCGGCAACATCTCGGCCACCCGGACAAAGTCCTCGCAATCCGCCGTCACCGGCACCCGGGATTGCCTGGCCTCATAATCCGCAATCTCAATGGCTGCCGAGCCGGGATCAAAGTGTACGTCATCGCCGCCATAGTGGACCACCGGCTCCCCATCCAGGTTGTACAGATAGAACGAACTCGGCGCGGTTTCGACCGCCTTCTCCGCCAGAGAACGGGGGATCCTGGCCACGCGCGAACTCATATCAACCGTCGCTCCAGCATCGCCCAACAGCCGCAGCGCCTCGTCATAGTGAACCCGCACGCCCGGGTCCCACAGCAGTTCATACGCCTCATCAATCGCCCGCCGGACAGTTTCGGGCGATAGGAACTCCAATTTCGGTCGAATCATTCCAGTCCCTCCTGCCATTTATTGAATCGGTTCCTTGTGTTCTGGACCGGACTGCCCCACTTAGTTCTTGATCAGCGCGGACAATCCAGTGAGGACCACTTCATACTGAAAAAAACACGGGGAATCAGCAGTCTTGGCCGCTGACACACGGGGGAAACCACCGTCAGAGACCGGCTTCGAGGAGCGGACGCGGGCGCAGGGTCCACATCGGCTCATCCTCCTTCCAGGGATTTGGGCGGTCTGAAACATTCGCTTCAGGCCGCCCCCTACTATAGCATGGGCCACTTGCTTTGTCAAGGAGCTATGTAGGTCTTGAGCAATACCGGAACATAATAGACGCGGGCTCCCCAAGTGGCGGTCGCTTCATTGTTCCACAAAAAAGGATCAGGCGTCCGGGATTGGATCTGGGCCTGATTCACCAAGGCAACCGGCCAGGAGACAGACGAACTGATCGTGGCCCGGATGCGGACCTCTCCGCCTGTATGGGCCGGCAGATCGGTGATCGTCCAGGTCAGGGTCAGCTCCCCCTGCTGCGAGAGCACCTCGGGACTGGAATAGACCACCGTCGGGCTCACGATCAAGGAGGGAAGATAATCGGTGAGAACGACCTGCCATGCCGGTCCCGGGCCGGCGTTGGTGAAGGTGAGGGTGTAGGTCAAGACCCTGCCCGGACCGAACGGTGTGCTGGTTTCGATGTCTTTCTCCAGTTGGAGATCGGCCTCGAGTCGGTGGATGCGCAGCGCCGGATCGCCCAGAATATGATAAGAGTCAATCTGGTCCAGGTTGTATCCAAACTGGTATAGCCACAGCTTGCCCACGTAGGTCGCCGGACCGAACTCCCGCATCCCATCGGTCAGGACCGCCTGCAGGAATCCCTTATTCAGCCGGTCGTGCCCGTGGGCCACCCCAAGGCCAGCCGGGGACCAACTGGCCACCGACCCTTTGTCGGCCGCGCGGACCATGGCTTCGGCCAGGCATTGGGTTCCGGCAAACGGCCAGATGAAATAGCCCTCCAGGCAAGTCATGGGCAGCATAATCGGGAACCGATCGCCGTTATTCATCAGGTTGATCGCCGCCAGGTCCAGTATCTTGGACCCCGACCACTGCATCTGGGCGGCGTGGCCGATATAGTTGACCAGCAACGTCCCGGCATTGATCTGGTTGAGGAGCATTTGTCGGCACTGGGCGCCGGTGTTGCAGGTCGCCGATGGCAAAGGGGTGCTTGGGTTCAGAAGATAGATCCGGGACACGTCATAGAAGGGAGGAACGTAATCCTGGATCACGGCGTCCGACAGATCGTGAAAGCTGCCCGCGTTCTTCGGATCGGGTTGTATGTCAGCCACAAAGGTCAGATGGCCGTTCCAGTCCGCCCCTCCCATCGTCTGCTCATACTCGATCGTCTTGTCCACCATGGCCTGCGCCTGCTCGAGGCTGTTGACCGGGAACCGGCCTACGACCAGGTCCGGCCAGCGGTCCTCTCCGGCGACGCATCCATATCGGTTGTCGGCCGACGTCTCGTTCATCCATGGGTCCACGGCCGCCAGATAGACCGGAAAATAGCTCACCGTCCCAGTGTGGAGATAGCCCTTGGGATCATAATGTCCGTCCCCCATGAACACCGCATAGGTCGGCGCCGGCGGCTGCCAATAGTGGAAGGCATAGGCCAGGAAATCGCGGACCGCCTCGGGCACCGACAAGCCATATCCAAACTCGTCGTATACATCCTGCAGGTCAACTACCATAGTCCGCAACCCTTGGCCCGCCCGGTAGCTGGCCAGCGCCTGTGCGGCGGTGATAAACTCGCCGGGCGAGAGGATCAGGTAATCGGCGCCATTCGTCGGATTATGCAGGTCGGACGGAGTATCAAGGACCACACTCAGCGGTGTGCGGAACCGATCCGGCGTGAGGGTCAGGTACCGCCCCTCGCCCTGGACAGTACCCTGAAAGCGGGCTCCGTAGGACGCCACGCCCGCCTCCACCGTGGGGCTAAATATCTGGAGATTGACGATCCGCGTCACCGTCGAGGGAGAGGTAATGTCGTATGCTTCGATCTCCGGCGAGTCAAAACCAACAATTTCGTACTTCCACGTCCCGCTCACCGTCTGAGTGAACGTCAATTCGTTCGACTCGGCCACGTGGCGGCGCCCGTAGCTCAGCTCGAACCGGTCAAACATCACCGAGTCGGCAGACGCCCCCGTATCGCCCGGCAACCGCATGACAAGGGTGTTCGTCCCTTCCGTCAGATAGGACTGAGGGAAATCGAACCGAACCCACTGGACAGCGGCCCTTCCATCCCACCAATGCTCGCCGATCGGCTGACCGTTGACATAGAACTGGGCGTGGTGGTCGGGCTTCACTTCCGGGATCGAACTGTAGCCCCACACCGAGGCCCACAGGGTGCTGGTCAGGGTGTCGGTGGCGACGCTGTTCAACTCCACCGTAGCGGTAAAAACGGCGGGGGCAGTTAGGTACTGCCAGTAGAACCGCTCCACTGCATCATCGCCCGGCCACAGGTTCATGTACGACTTTTGCTCCTCAACCGCCTGGTGGTCCTGGAAATAGGTCGGCGCCGGCGTTTCCTCGTCCGGTTGGCCATCCCGCTCCGGCATGCGGCGACCTTCCGCCTGCCCATAGGTCAGCCAGTAGACATTCCGCTCCGTGTATTTGTGACGGGCTGCTTGGCCATAGAACCGGATCGAGTCGGAGATATCAAACACTCCGTCCTCTTCCGCCTGGACCCGGATGGCGATCTCTTGCCCTCCAGCAAAAAGCTGAAAGGTGCGCGGATCGAGCGTATCCACCGGCACGCCGGCTGCCGCCAGCAGGCTGTAGGAGAGCTGATACAGACCGTCCTCGGCCACCTCGATCTTGAGCGCCGGCGAGGGCAGCGGCCAGGACTGCTCGCCAACGGGCTGGGCCAGAGGTCTGATCGGACCTGGAAGGCTCCGCCACCCTTTTGCCGTGGCATAGTTCACGAGCTGGCTCCGCAGGACCTGCTCATAGACCGGGCTTTCCCCCGTCAGAGCCTGGGTCAGGCGGCGGCCACCCGGATACGAGAAAACCAACTCGACCTGGATGTGGGGGTAGAACTCAATCTGACCCGAACGCGGCTGATATTGGACCGGAAAGAGTTCAACCGCCGCGACCCGCTGGCTTCGGATGAATCCCACTTCGGCCAGTCGGGCCACCTGGCCCGGGTACCAGCCATCCGCTCTGTACACTTCGGGCGACTCAGTAGTTCGCCACTCCAGGGGCGGCGGATCAGCCCATAATTTGGCGGGGTCCACGCCCTCGTTGGGCCAGACAATCTCCGGCGCGGGGAGAATCCGAACCGGCCCCGTCCTCCGGGGAGTCCCCACGTTGAACTGAAGCTCTACTTCGGCGTCCGGCGGAATGCCCAGCAGCAACCGCTTGATCGGCACTTGCGGCCATCCAGGCTTTTCGGTCAGCCCCCATTCCGGGATCGACACGAGATCGTAGCTCTGGCCCGCCACTTCCCGTCGCTCCACCGTATAGGGTGGAATGTTCACCTCCACCACGATGCGATCGTCATCCGAGCGCACCAGTCGAACCTCGGGCGACTTCACCTCTGCCCCGGAACTCTGCGCCACTCCGCTGCTCGCCACAAGGCCGATGATTAGCATACTGACCAGCAGACGCGCTAACCATCGGGATGGACTTCCCCGGACGCTCATACTCCCTCCTTCACCGGCTCCGAACCGCCTATCCCGCGCGCTGGCCGGACGCCCACTGGCTCACCCGCCGCCACCCGTACCGCCAGACCCGCCCCGCCCAGAGCAAGACCCAATGCACGGCTCGGTGTCGCGCGGCCAGACGGCCCACCATCCCGACCAGACTGCGATCGAGGACGATCGTCCGCCGGCCGCGGTACACCTTCTCCACCCGGCCGATCAGGTCCGCCGGCCGGTCCATGGGGCCATCGTCCTCGAGGTGATTATCGCCGCGGGTGACCCACTGCACCGTCTCGCCATCCGCCAGGCGCTGAATCACCCGGTGGGCCAGGAGCAGTCGCCCCCGACGGAAGAAGACAATGTCCCCGACCCGCACCTGATCCATAGTCACGGGTACCACCTCGATCACGTCGCCATCCCGAATCCAGGGGAACATGCTCTGCCCGCGGACGCGGAGGCGGAAGGATCGGCCGGATTCGATCAATGCCCGGCCCAGTTCGTAGAATTCGGCCCCCGGGCACTCCAGGACCTCATCCACCCTCTTGCTTCTCCCGGATGAACCGCACTGCACTGTCATCAGGCAGGAAGCCAAAGGTATAAGCCGGGACCTCGCCGAGCAGGCTCAGGCAGAAATCCAGTCCCCGGCTCGCGGCCTCGGGATCGTAGGTTGGCAGGAACGAGTGAGCCAACAGCCTCTCCACCGCCCGTTCCAGCGGGAGCGGGTGGAGAGCGTTTCCCGGGGCGTGGTAGAGGAAAAAGATGGCATGAATCGGAGTCCCTGTCGGAGAGAAGGACCTGGATTCCCCAATCCAGGGCGTGCCGTAAGCCCAGAAGCGCGATCCTTTGGAGCGCAGAGCCAGGTTGTCCTCGCCCAAGACCTTCACCCCCGGCTGGGCCAACCACAACCGGGCCAAAGTGCTCTTGCCGGCTCCGGAGGATCCCACAAAAAGATATCCCCGCCCCTCATCCACCACCCCACAGCCATGGACCACCAGTCCCCCGCTCTGAGCCAGCCGATGGACGAACCATGCCCGGTCCAGAGGAGGGCCCGCCGGATATGGGACCACGGGCTCCGGTTCCTGCTCACCCAGCTCCACATACAGGTCTGCCTCGGCAAAGTCCGGACGAAATACCGCGACCCGTCGCCGGAACGGACCAGGGGGAGGACCGTGGACCTGGATCGTCCACATGCCCAGGCTATCCCGGTACAACTGGCAACTTGGCGGCAACTCAGGGGAAACGTTGGTGATGGTCCATACCTCTTCGCCCGGCGGTCGTGGAGGGGCGGGAAACCAGTGGACCCGGATCACCGCATCGCGGTCGCCCTCGGCGACCTCAAAGAAACGATGGGCGCTATCGGGGGCGAAATCCCACGCTCGGCCATCCGACTCGATCGCCACTACCAGGTCCGCAATCCGCAACAACCTTCGCATCGAATGCAACTACTCCCGACGGGCGTCCACCGCGACGTGACGAAAAGGAGGTAGCACATGGCTACCTCCCCTCCTCCTGGAACCTTCTTCGAGTGAAAGTCCAGCGACACACAACACCCACTGCTCCGGTCACGGCCGAAAACGGCCCCAAACCGGACCGGACTCGATTCTGCTTCTTGTCCCGACGAGAGATGGAGCTGCAGGACCGTTAATGATTAGGTACGGCAACTGATCGTGCCCGGATAGCACTCAGGGAACTCTGGATCCCCCACTATCGACCAGCAGCCCGTGCCCAACACCACCTCAGAGAGGGACAACTCGACCCGCCGGACCTCCGGCTTCTGATACTCCTTCTTAGACTCTTTCATGATCGTTGTTCTCCTTTCAGAACGTGACAAAACCCTTTGCTCCCGGCCGTCAGGAGCCGGCCACTACGAGCTCCTTGGCCATTGAATCCACTAGCCCTAGCTCTTGCGCTCGCAGGCGAGCGATTGCGCAGGCATACTCCACCACCGTCTCCGGGTCGCCGTGCTCCAGGAAGGAGAAGGCGGGACAACGCTGACAAATGCCCGCCAGATGGCAATGCAGGCAGGCGAAATCCTTGCTCACCCGCCTCTGGCGGAGCTCTCCCAGCACCTCCCAGCCCTCTTCCACCGTGCCCGACACGAGATCGTAGACCGCCGGGCGGGTCATCTGACACAGACTCATCCCGCCATACGGATCCACATAGAAGGACCGAAGCCCTCCGCCACAGGTATACAGGTATTCCTGAAAATCGTGCGGCGCCTTCTCCACCAGGTCCCGATACCGGTCATCCAGCCGCCGCAGGTCGGGGGCTGCTTTGGGATTGGCGAAATCGAGCGCTACCAGCTCCTCCGGCGGCAGCCGCAGGTCGCGGATATCCTTGCCGTGGAACGTCTGAAAGAGCACGCCGTCATGCCGGAACTCGACCCCCAGCTCGGCCGCAAACTGGTACATGGCCCGCACCTCGTGCCGGGTGGGGACCATGGCGATCGTTTTCAGGCGGAGCGGAACACGCGCCTCCAGGAACATCCGCACCCCGCGCAGACAGCGATCATACGCCCCAGCCACGCCAGTCACCGCCTCATAGGTCTCTCGGGTCAATCCATACAGGGTGATTTCCACCACCAGCGGATACCATTCTGCCAGCAGAGCCACCAGCTCGGGGGTGAGCAAGGTGCCGTTGGTCAGCAGGCTGAGGAGGAACCCCCTTTGCTTGGCATGGCGATAGAGGTCGGCGAAATCGGGACGCAACAAGATCTCGCCCCCGGTCATGGTCATCCAGAAACACCCCGCCTCCGCCAGCCGGTCAAAGAGGTCGATCCACTGTTCGGTGGTCAGTTCCCGGGCGCGCAGCTCCTGGTCCCGGGCCGGGTCGTGGACGAAACAATGGACGCACCACAGGTTGCAGCGGTCGGTCAGCCCCACCGTGACCGAGAGCGGCACCCGCTGTCCCCCCAGGCGCGCCTTGATGTTCTCCCCCAACTGATTGTAGGTCAGTTCCTCACATGACATGGGCCACAACCCGTACCACTCCCAACCCTTCCAGTCGCTCGATCAACTCGAACAGGTCGCTCTCGGCCGTCTCTGGCGTCACCTCATATTCCGCCACCAGGCAGTCCCGGATCTCGGCCAAGGAGTGCTTTCCATCCAGGAGATTCCACACAAACGCGCTGGTTTCATTGAGGACATACAGAGCGGCCATCTCTGCAGCCTGCTTGCGGACCGGGACCAGAATCTGCTCTCCGGCGACCTCTCTGAACAGGACATTGGGATCTTTTTCGTAGCATCGCTGCAACCGATCGTCCATCACGCCATTCCCCGATCCAGGATAATGAGGCAACCGTCTCAATCGCCTCCACAATTCCCAAAGGCGCCTGGTTCCCTCCTCACAGCACCTCTGACCAGGCCCCACCATCGCCCCGAGCAGATTTACGAAGCTATTGTATCACCTTTTTCCAACGGTGTCAAATGCCCCCGATTCCGTTTTCAACTCAGCTTGTCCGGTGTTCGCTTCTCGGGTATAATGGGCGAAGAGGAGAGCGTAAGGGGGTTCGAAGAAACCTGATGGCATTTCCCTTTCCATGGCGCCGGCGTCTGGCCGAGATCGTCCGGGTGCGGCGCATCATCGAAGTGTTGATCCGCAATGGACTGGGGTTCCTGGTTGAACAACTGTCCCTCAGCCGGTTTCTCCCCCGCTTCTGGCAAAGGCAGCGCGTCCGCGCCGATAGTAGCGTCGGCCGGCTCACCATCCCGGAGCGGCTGCGCCGCACGTTGGAGGAGCTGGGCGCTACCTACATCAAACTGGGGCAGTTTCTCAGCGGACGGGCCGATCTGTTGCCGCCTGCCTACATCCAGGAGTTGGCCAGGCTCCTCGATGCGGCCCCTCCGGTCGCTGCCGCCGAGGTACGCGCCGTGATCGAAGAGGAACTCGGGGCACCGATCAGCCAACTGTTCGCTGCCTTTGACGATACTCCGATTGCCTCCGCTTCAATCGGTCAGGTCCATCGCGCTACCCTGCCCGACGGCCAGGAGGTGGTGATCAAGGTCCAGCGCCCCGGCATCGAAAAGGAGGTCGAGGCTGACTTGGACCTGGTAGTGCGCCAGGCCCGTTTCCTGGAGAGGCGCTCGGAGACGATGCGCTCCTATAACGTTGCCGCCATCGCCGAGGAGCTGGCCCGTTCCATCCGTGAGGAACTCGATTACCAGACCGAGGGACGCAACGCCGAGCGACTTCGTTCCAACCTGAGCGGAGATCCTCGCTTTGTGATCCCCCAGGTCTACTGGAACCTGACCACCCGTCGCGTGATCACTTTTGAACACCTGGACGGCATTTCGTTCAGTCAGCCGGACCAGTTGCGGCAAAGCGGCTACGATCTGAAATGGATCGCCCACACCACCATTGAGGCATATCTGAAACAGATCTTTATCGATGGTTTCTATCAGGCCGACCCCCACCCGGCCAATCTGATGATGGTGAGGGACCAGATCGGGATCGTGGACTTTGGAAACGTGGGCTATCTCACCCCGCGCCAGAAGGAACTGCTCAGCGACCTGTTCCTCCAACTGCTGGACCAGGACGCAGGAGGGATTGCCCGCACCGTGGTCAAAATGGGAGCAGTTCGGGGCCGGCCTTCATTAGAGGCAATGGAACACGATCTCCAGCGGCTGCTGGTGCGCTACTGGGGATTGAGCCTGGAAGAGATGCCGGTGGGGCAGATGATCGCCGAGGTCTTTACCACCGCCCGTCACCATCGCGTCTATCTGCCTGGCGAGCTGGCCTCGCTGGCGCGGATGATCATCACCCTGGAAGGTACCGGACGGGCCCTCGATCCCGAATTCGTATTGACCACTGCCGTCCGCCCCTTTGCCGTCCAGCTCGTCCGCGAACGGTTGTCGCCGCTGGTCGCCGGACGCCGGGCGGTACACACCCTCCGCCAGGCAGCGGACCTGGCCCAGGCCTTTCCTCGGCGTCTCGATGACTTATGGGATCAGTTGGAGACGGGGGAATTGACCTTCAGCATCCAGGTACGCCGCCTGGAAATGATTATCCAGCGGCTCAATAGCATGGTCAACCGGATCGCCTTCAGCGTAGTGGTCGCGGCTCTGATCGTCGGCTCGGCCCTGATCCTGCTTGGCGGCAAGGATTCATGGGAGCTTCCGATCTTGGGCCTGGGCATCCCGGTCGCCCAGATCGCCTTCTTGGGAGCCGTCGCCGCCGGGGCATGGCTCCTAATCTCAATGTTCCGTTCCCGAAACCTCTGAAAGCGAAGCAGCCGCGCGCGAGGGGGCCATCAACTCCAGCAACGGATCGACATGGAAGCCAGGCCCCACCGAAACCTGGGTGGGAACCGGCACCGGAAGGGGATAGGCGCGCCAGAACAGTTCAGCCGCGCAGGAAAAGATCGCCACGCCAGGATAATGCCGGTGACCGTTCGTCTTGATATACAGTCGCACGATCTCCAGGTCCTCCCGGATCGCTTCCCGGCACTCCGGTTGGCAATCGCGCCCCTCTAAACAAGAGCGCACGGCCTCATCAAACTGCTCGTACGCTGTCTCGCGGAGCTGTGGCGCGTCCAACCGCAAATACACTGTCAGGGCATAGCTCCCGTGACCGTTAAATGACTTCAGTTGGTTCAGTTCGTTCTCTGAGATCAACAGAACCTCCGGATGCCCAGTCGCAAGTCGCCGAGCTGTTCCACGTAGTGCCACAACAGCGAGCGTCCGCATAGACTATAGCACACGCCTTCCGGCCATGTCAAATCGAGCCAGAGCCATGGCAATCGGACCGCACGACCGGCCAGGTCAACATTAAAATTTGACGAATATTTTCGTACAAGCGAATTCAGGGCTTGCATATCCGATTGATTTGGTGTATAATTGGGGTGAAAAGTGGAAAAATGTGGGGGAATGTGGGGTAACCACCTTCGGATCCCCCAGAACACCTTGCATTCCAGGACCCATGTTTTACGGCGAATTTGAACACAGCATAGATGACAAGGGTCGTATTACTATCCCTTCCAAATTCCGGGCTCGGTTAGACTCGGGAGTGGTGATCACCAAGGGGATCGATCCCTGCCTTTGGCTTTTTCCGGCCGACCAATGGGCTGTACTCAGCGAAAAAGCGAGTGCGTTGTCAATCACCGACCCCACCGCCCGCGAATTCCAGCGCCAGTTGTTTGGCAGCGCTTCCGACTCGATACCGGATAAACAAGGGCGCATCAACCTGCCCCCCTACTTACGAGAGTATGCTCAGATCGATAAACAGGCAGTCATTATCGGTATGCACGACTATTGCGAAATCTGGAACCTGGAACAATGGAGGGAACGTCAGAAACGCAGCGATAATGATCCAGAGGGACGCGCCGCCAAGTTCGCGAGCCTGCAGATCTAGTCCGCGACGCGAACTCGAAAGATATGGATAGTTTTAAAGAGCACGCACCAGTATTATACCACCAAGTGCTTGCCGGTGTCAAGGCACGGCCCGGTGGGACCTACATTGATGCGACGGTGGGGACCGCCGGCCATGCAGTCGGCATCCTGGAGGCGTCTGCGCCCGACGGGCGGCTGCTGGCCCTCGACGCCGATCCCGAGGCCATCTCCTTTGCCCGAGAGGTATTGCGTCCCTATGGGCCTCGGGTTCGCCTGGAAGTTGCCAACTTTCGGCATCTGAAACGCACTGCTCTGGCGTGCGGGTTCGATCAGGTGGATGGAATTCTGATGGATCTGGGTGTATCGTCGCGTCAGTTAGCTCAAGCTCGACGTGGGTTCGCCTTCAGTCAGGCCGGCCCGTTGGATATGCGGCTCAACCCTTATCAGGGCCGCAGCGCGGCCGATCTGGTCAACCAGCTTCCCGAAGACGAACTGGCGGATCTCCTCTGGCGGTATGGCGAGGAACCTCAGGCTCGTCGCATCGCCCGGGCCATCGTCGCTGCCCGACCGCTGTCTACGACCGAGCAACTGGCCGAGCTGGTGGTACGAACCATTGGCTGGGGAAAGGGCAAGGGATCTCGGGTGCGAAGCCGCATCCATCCGGCCACGCGGACATTCCAGGCCCTGCGCATTGCCGTCAATGATGAACTGACTGCTCTGGCCGAGGCCCTGCCCCAGGCCGTGGACCTGTTGGGCGCTGGCGGTCGGCTGGCCGTCATCTCGTTTCATTCTCTGGAAGATAGACTGGTGAAACAGTTCTGCCAACAGGAAGCTCGGGATTGTCTCTGTCCGCCTGAGGTTCCTCAATGTGTCTGCCACCATCGGGCTAGAGTGCGGCCGATCACCCGCAAGCCGATCCGTCCAACAGCCGAAGAGGTGGCGCGCAATCCCAGGAGCCGAAGCGCCCGATTGCGGATCGTCGAACGTTTGAATGGGACATTGGCCGGTGGATCACACAACGTCGCCTGAGGTCAAGCCAACGAAATGGCGCTTCCCATGGAAGAGGGAGCCCAGGGCTCGCCGATCGGTGTTCCTTCTATCGGCGCGAGCGCAGCGCAGGGAGCAGATCATTGGCCATCCTCTCTCGCTGGAGGCAGGCCTGCTCATCCTGGCCGGCCTGTTTATCCTCTTTCTGTGGCTGCAATTCATCCTGGCCGTTGAGATCGAATCTGCCGGCCGTCAAATCGAGGTGAAATTAAGAGAATTGGAACGAATCGAACGCCAGAACGCTGCCTTGCGCCAGGAGATCGCGGTGGCCCGGTCCGAACAGAGCCTCTCTGAGCGGGCGGTTCAGCTTGGCTATCAGTACCGCCCCCCGCTTTTCTTGCGACTGAGCCAACCTCTGGTCAGCTCTCAGGAGCAAATGCTCCAGGCGCTGCCTCAACTGCTGACCCGAGGGAGCGACAGTGGGGCAACTGCCCCGACCTCCTCAGGACCGTAATTCACGCTTGCCATCGAGGAGGAGAGGGGGAGGCGATCAGCCCTGATGGATCGAAGAGACTGAACCGAGAGGGAATCGTTCAATGCTGGCAGACACGGCAACTCGGGGGAGCGACAGCAGAATGACGGTCATCGCTTTCTGTTTCACCTTTGGCTTTGCGGTGATCATCGGCCAGCTCGTCCGCTATCAGGTCCTGGAACACAGCCGGTTGGAGCAGGAAGCGAACCATGAACGCATCCGCGAGAGAGAACTGCCGGCCCGCCGGGGCTATATTGCCGATATTCATGGCAACCCGTTGGCCATCAATGGGGTCCAGTGGAACATCTCGGTGTCACCGCCTCTGATCCCAAACTCGAAAAAGGAGCCGCTGGCCTATCGGCTGGCCAGTCTGCTCGAGTTGCCCAGGGATCAGGTCTATGCGGCGCTCACAGCCGATCGGCCCTGGGTGTTGCTTGCCACCCATGTGGACCAGCAGGTGGGGGAGGCCATCATGGACCTGGGGGTCCATGGTATCACCTGTGAACCGAAACCTGTGCGACATTACCCCGAGGCTAGCCTGTTTGCCCATTTGGTGGGCTTTGTCAACGAGACAGGCGATGGCTTCTATGGAGTCGAGGGGTATTACAATCCCGCCCTCAAGGGCAACCCGGGAACGAAGCTGTTCGAACAGGACCCGGCTGGATACCAGATCCCGATCCCTTCGCTGGCCGAGAGCGCCCCTCGGCCCGGTCCCAATCTGATCCTGACCGTTGACCGGAACATCCAGCAGATCGTCCGAGAGGAACTGGAGCGCGCCCTGCAAGAGTTCGGCGCCGAGAAGGGGACGGTCATGGTCATGAACCCCAAGACGGGAGCCATCATGGCTTCCTACAGCACTCCCACCTACGACCCCAACCACTTTGGTGAGGCTGATCCCCCGGTGCTGAGCGATCCCGCGGTCAGCGGCATCTGGGAACCCGGCTCGATCATGAAGGTCGTCACCTGGGGCGGTGGACTGGATTCGGGGACGATCAGCCCGGGCACCACCTTTTATGACGATGGCGCCCTGGAGGTTGGGGGGCGCGTCATTTATAACTGGGATCGCAAGGGGCGCGGTCTGGTGACGATGGAGGAGGGACTCATTCAGTCGCTGAACACTGTGGCCGCCTTTATCAGTACTTCCATGGGCACCGACCGATTCTATAACTACCTGCGGCGCTTTGGATTTGGCACGACGACCGGCGTGGACCTGGCCGGGGAGGTGCCAGGCATGATGAGACAACCGGGCGATTCCAACTGGTTTCCCTCCGATCTGGGGATCAACGCCTTTGGACAGGGGATCGCCGTCACCCCGCTCCAGATGATCACGGCAGTATCCGCCGTAGCCAACCACGGCATCCTGATGCGACCCTATATCGTCCATCAGTTCGTCACCGAAGACGAGAACGGCCAGGAACAGGTCACCCAGGTGGAACCGATGAGTATCCGACGCGCCATTTCGAGAGAGGCCGCCGACACGCTGACCGAGATGATGGTCACCGCTGTGGAACGGGAAGGCTATAGCAAGGCCCACGTGGATGGGTACCGGATCGCGGGGAAAACAGGCACCGCCCAGATCCCCACCGCCTACGGCTACCATCCCACCGACACTATCGCTTCGTTTGTCGGCTTTGCCCCGGCCGACGATCCCCAGTTCGCGATCCTGGTCAGACTGGAGCGTCCGACTGCTTCTCCCTGGGGGACTCAGACGGCTGCGCCTACGTTTCGGGCCATCGCCGAGCGGCTGTTCGTATACCTGCAGATCCCGCCCGACGATATCCGCTTGGCTGGACAGTGACGGGTATGGCAAACGTCGATCCGACCATCTTGACTCTGGAAGAACTGCTCATCGGCCTGGTGGGCCAGACGCCGAGGCAGCCTGGTCCTCGGGTCGAAATCCCACGCGCCGTCATCGACTCTCGCCTAGCGGAACCCGGCTCCCTGTTCATCGCCCTGCGCGGCGAGCGGCATGACGGCCACGATTTTATTCCGGAAGCGATCGCCAAAGGAGCAGTCGCCGTCATCGCCGAGAAGCCGCCTGCCCCCGGGCTGTGCCACGTCGTCGATCTGAGAGACCCGCCGATCCACCTGGACGGCCTGGACCTCTCCATTCCGGTCTGCCTGATCGTCCGCGATAGCCTGAAGGCTCTCCAGCGCACCGCCGCGCACTGGCGACGCCGACATCAGCCCAAAGTCGTCGGCGTCACTGGCAGCGTCGGCAAGACCACAGCCAAAGAGATCATCGCCGCCGTCCTGAGCCAGCGCTACCGCACCCTGAAGAGCGAAGGCAACTACAACAACGAGATCGGCTTGCCCCTCACCCTTCTCCACCTGACCCCAAGGCATGAGCGGGTGGTCCTGGAAATGGGCATGTATGGTCTGGGCGAGATCGCCGAGCTGGCCACCATTGCCCTACCCCACATCGGAGTGGTGACCAACGTCGGCCCTTCGCACCTGGAGCGCCTGGGGAGCATTGAGCGCATCGCCCAGGCTAAAGCGGAACTGCCTCAAGCCCTGCCCGCTGCCGATGAGGGAGGGGTAGCCATCTTGAATGCGGATGACGAGCGGGTTCGGGCCATGGCCAGCCAGACGCGGGCCCGCGTCTTTACCTATGGGCTAACCCCATCGGCCGACCTCTGGGCGGATCAGATCGAAAGTAGAGGGCTGGAAGGCATTCGCTTTCGGATTCACTCCGGGCCGGAATCCCTCCATGTGCGGCTTCCCCTGCTCGGACGTCACATTGTTCACACCGTCCTGAGCGCGGCGGCGGTAGGTCTGGTGGAGGGACTGAACTGGGACGAGATCATTGCTGGCCTGCACGACCGGACCGCCCAGATGCGCCTGGTCGTAGTTCCGGGTCCGGCCGGTTCAACCATCCTGGATGATACCTACAACGCCAGCCCAGCCTCGTGCATCGCCGCTTTGAACCTGCTTGCCGAGATAGAAGGTCGCAAGATCGCCGTGCTGGGGGATATGTACGAGCTGGGGGCCTACGAGGAAGAAGGTCACAAGGCCGTCGGTCGCCGCGCGCGCGACATCGCCGACATTCTGGTAACGGTCGGCCATCTGGGAAGGATCATCGGAGAGGAAGCGATCCGGGCCGGCATGGACCGGCAGTGCGTTTATCTGGTAGACACCAAAGACGAGGCTGTCCATCTTTTGCACATGCTCATCCACCCTGCTCCGGTGGGAGACAAGATCTTGATCAAGGGCTCGCGGGGAATGGCCATGGAGGAGATCGTGGCCGCCCTGCAGAAAGGGAATGCATCGTGACCTCGGACCCGATGTCGTTTGCTCTGACGCTTGGTACCGTTTCCTTCGTGATCGCCGTAATCTGGGGACCGCCGCTGATCCGCCTGCTGCGGAAATGGCGCATCGGCAAACAGATCCGCGTCGAGTTGCCCAGCAACCACCAGACCAAGTTAGGCACTCCCACCATGGGAGGGTTGATGATCCTGGTTCCGGTGATGCTCATCACCGTGGTGATGAACCTGGCGAACTTTCTCAGCGGCTTTGATGTCGGTAAGGCCATCCTCGCCTATTTCCACTTTGAGGAAGGTAGCCCCTTGATCGGCAAGAGCATCTTGCTGCCGCTGCTGACCATGATCGCCTTTGGGGCATTGGGGGCGGTGGACGATCTGGCCGAAGTCCGCGGCTGGTGGGGAGGAGAAGGGCTGCGGGCGCGGCACATGTTCCTGCTTCAATCGGTACTGGCCTTGGCTGTGGCGGTTGGGTTGCATCATCCGCGTTTCCTGGGATTGCATGAAGTCGGAATCCCCACGGTGAAAGAACTGGTGGATGTGGGCATCTGGTATATCCCGATCGCCGCCTTTATCATCGTCTGTACCGCCAACGCTGTGAATCTGACCGATGGATTGGACGGCCTCGCCAGTTCCACTGCCGCCGTGAGTTTCATTGGGTACGGCATTATCGCCTACTTGCAGGGACAGTATCCCCTTCTCTCTTTTGCCTTCACCATGGTGGGTGCTCTCTTTGCCTTCCTGTGGTTCAACGCCTATCCGGCCCGGCTCTTCATGGGGGGGATGGGATCCCTGGCACTGGGAGCGACGTTGGCGACGGTGGCCTTGATGTCGTTCCAGTGGTTGCTGTTGCCCATTATTGGCTTTATCTTTGTCGCTGAGGCAGGTTCGGTCGTCCTTCAGGTGAGCTACTTCAAATTGACTCGCCGGCTGTTCGGCGCCGGTCGGCGCATCTTCAAGATGACGCCGCTGCACCTGCATTTTGAGGTGATCGGGTGGAGCGAAACCCACATCACCCAGCGGTTCTGGATCATCGGCGTCCTGGCTGCGATGTTGGGCATCGCCCTGGCTCTGCTGTAGGTAAGACATAGGAACGGATCGAGTGGAGGACAAGTTCTCAGTCTCGGCTCTGGTCGTCGGCCTGGCGCGGGAAGGGATCGCGCTCAGCCGCTTCCTGGCGGAACGCGGCGCCCAGGTGACCGTCACCGATGTCAAGCCGGCCGAATCCCTGGCTGAGGGAATGGCTGCCCTTGCCCATTTGCCGATTCGCTATGCCGTGGGCGGACACCCGCTGGAGCTACTGGATGCCGCCGACATCCTCTTTGTGAGCCCTGGTGTCCCCCTGGAAATCCCGCTCCTGGTCGAGGCGCAGCGGCGCGGGTTGCCCATGAGCAGCGAGACGCGCCTTTTCACCCGCCTTTGCCCGGCGATGATCATCGGTATCACCGGCTCCAGCGGCAAGACAACCACGACCGCTCTGGTGGGCGAAATGCTAAAGGCCGCCGGAGCCCGTACCTGGGTGGGCGGCAATATCGGACGCCCCCTGATCGGGCTGCTGGACCAGATCCAACCAGATGATCGCGTGGTGATGGAACTGTCCAGCTTTCAGCTCGAATTCTTTGCTCCCTGGTCGGCCGGAACCCGGACCCGGGCAGTTGAGGGTACCTCCGGGAGCGTGCTATTCGATCCACAGGGATGGAGCCCGGCCGTCGCAGCCATTCTCAATATCACACCGAACCACCTGGACCGTCATCCATCCATGGAGGCCTATATTGCTGCCAAGGCGCATCTCATCCACTACCAACGGACTGGCGATAGCGCCATCCTGGGCCTGGATAATCCAATCACCCGACGGATGGGGGAAACGATCGCTACCCGACAGCGGGTGCTCTGGTTCAGCCTCGAGCAGGAGGTCGAAGAGGGCGCCTTTTTGCGCGGCGAGACCTTGATCTTGCGGCTGGCCGGCCAGGAACGGGCCATCTGCCGTGCCGATGAGATCCAGTTGTTGGGCCGGCACAATCTGTCCAACATGCTGGCGGCCAGTCTTCTGGCCGCCGCTGCCGGAGCACCGGTGGAGGCGCTGCGTCAGGTGGCCCGCACATTCAAGGGGGTGGAACATCGCCTGGAACTGGTCCGCGTGCGCAACGGGGTCCGATGGTACAACGACAGCATCGCCACCTCTCCAGAGCGGACCGTGGCCGCTTTGCAGGCGTTCGATGCCCCGCTGATCCTCCTGGCAGGAGGCCGGGATAAACATTTGCCGTGGGAAGAGATGGCTGAGCTGACCTGGCGTAGGGTGCGCCATCTGATCCTGTTTGGCGAGGCCGCTTCCCTTATCGAAGCGGCGATGCGTCGCTCTCGCCCTTCTGCGCCCAGCCCTTGCCAGATCCATCATGCCGGCCGACTGGAGCAGGCGGTAGAGCTGGCCGCTGCCCTGGCGCAACCCGGGGATGTGGTGCTGCTCTCTCCAGGTGGAACCAGCTTCGACGCTTACCGCGACTTTGTAGCGCGGGGAGAGCACTTTCGACAGTTAGTCGCCGAATTGGGATAGACGATGGCTCAACATCCAAAGTCTGGAAATCGCGGAAGAATGGATTGGATTCTGCTGGGCACGACTGCTTCGTTGATCGCCCTGGGGTTGATGATGGTCTACTCTTCCTCCTCCGATCTGGGCTATCGGGAGTACCAGAACCCGGCCTATTTCTTCCAGCGCCAACTGATCTGGCTGGCCATCGGCGGCACCATCCTGTTCGTCGTCAGCCGCATCGAGTACCACCACTGGATGAAGGTCTCGATCCTGATCATGTTCGCTACCGTGATGATGTTGCTTCTGCTGGTGCTGTTCAGTAAGGAACGACAACTCCTGGGGCAATCCATCTCACCGGTCGAGTTGGCCAAACTTGCCGTAGTCGTTTACATCGGACACTGGCTGGCCTCCAAAGGAGACCTGCTCCGCAAGTTGCCGTACGGATTGCTGCCCTTTACCATCATGGTCGGGATTGTCGCCGGTCTGGTCCTGGCTCAGCCAGATATCTCCGAGGCGATGGTGATTGTCATGGTCGCCGTTGCCATGTTCTTCCTGGCCGGGGCCGAGCTCCTCCAGTTCGTGATCGGCATCGGCGGCGGGATCGGCGCCTTTGTCCTGGTAATCAACCAGATTCCCCAGGCCATGTCCCGGCTTCAGGGCTGGGGGGCAGACTGGAAAAATCCACTGAGCAGCTCCAACGTCCAGCTCAAGCAGGGGTTACTCGCTCTGGGCAGCGGTGGTCTGCTGGGTCTCGGACCGGGCAGCGGACGGATGAAGTACCGATGGTTACCGGCGGCCCACACCGACAGCATTTTCGCTATCCTCGGTGAAGAATTGGGGTTGATCGGCGGGCTACTGGTCATTGGCCTGTTCGCCCTGTTCGTGTACCGGGGATTTCGCATCGCCGCCAAAGCGCCTGATCCCTTTGGCCGACTGTTGGCCTCAGGCATCACCTGTTGGATCGGGTTTCAGGCATTGATTAACATGGCCGTCGTGACCGGGACCATGCCCTTCACTGGAATCGCCTTGCCATTTATCAGCGTGGGAGGGTCGTCGCTGGTCACCTGCCTGATCGGGGTCGGCATTTTGCTCAGCATCTCGCGGGCCATTGACCTGCCGCCCAGAGCTGAGAAAGGGTAGGTCCGCCAGAGATGGACCGGATGCCGGTCCGAAAGCAGGGATGAGAGAATGAAACTGATCGTGTCAGGTGGAGGAACCGGGGGACATGTATATCCGGCCTTGACGATCATCGAGGCTCTGCGCCGGCCGGCGGGCTCCGCCCTGCCCGGCCTGGACGCGGTCGGCCTGCTTTGGATTGGCAGTCGAGGAGGGATCGAGGAAGAGATGATCCGGAGGGCCGGCATCGATTTTGTCGGCCTGCCCACCGGAGCCTTGCGAGATGCCGGGGGACTGACAGCGATCCGGAATGCTGCCCGGATCATTCGCAGTATTGATCGCGCCCGAAATATCATCCGCCGGCATGACCCGGACGTGGTGCTGGTCACCGGCGGCCATGTGTGCGTTGCCGTCGCGTTGGCCGCCTGGACCATGCGTCGCCCGATCCTGATCTATTTGCCAGACATCGTGCCCGGACTGGCTGTCCGTTTCTTGAGCCGTTTTGCAGCCAAGATCGCCGTGACCAGCGAGGAGTCCTATCCCTATTTCCGCCGCGAGAAGGTAGTGGTGACCGGCTATCCGGTTCGCGCCGAGATCTATACCCTGGACCGCGCCACCGCCCGCCGCGCCTTGGGCCTGGACCCGGAACTCAAGACATTGTTGGTGTTCGGCGGCAGCCGCGGCGCCCGGAGCATCAACCAGGCGCTGGTCGCGGGTCTGCGCGATCTGCTGCCTGTATGTCAGGTAGTCCACATCAGCGGTCGGCTGGATGCCGATTGGGTAGCCGGTATGGCCAGGGGCCTGCCTGATCCCTTGCGGAGCAGATACCATCATTACGATTATTTGCACGACATGCCCCAGGCGCTGGTCGCTGCAGACCTGGCAGTGGCGCGGGCGGGTGCGGCAACCTTGGGCGAGTTCCCCGCCGCCGGACTGCCGGCCATCCTGGTGCCATATCCCTATTCGGGGAAGCATCAGCTCCCGAACGCAACCTTCATGGCCCGCAACGGCGCAGCGCTGGTGCTTGCCGACGAAGAGTTGCCGCAACAATTGATCCCGACCGTGTTACAAGTCCTCCAGGACGACGAAAAACTGGCGGCCATGCGGGAATCAATGAGGGCCATGGCCCGGCCCGATGCAGCCGCATCGATTGCGGAACAACTGTGGCTGTTGGCTCGCCGCCGTATGGCGAGTCAGATAGGAGCACCATCATGATCCCGGTTGAATACCTTTGGCTTACGCTGATTGGGGTGTTTGGCATCGTGGGCATGGTGCGCGGTTTGTGGAAGGAACTCGGGGTTACCACCGTCCTGCTCCTCAGCCTGTTCGTCCTTACCTTTGGCTGGGAGCAGATCGGGTCCAAAATCCTTGATTTGATGCCCGGCAATCTCCCCGAGGCCAACACGATGGCCTTGTACTATACCGTGCTAATCCTGTTCATTGGGTTTATCGCCTATGAGGGCTTTACTCTCAAATTCCCTATCAAGGAGGTAAAAGGGCTGCTCAAAGGGATATTGGGTCTGCCCGGCGGACTGCTGAACGGATATTTGATTGTAGGCACGATTTGGGATGTGACCAACCAGGCCAAGTATTACGGCTGGAAAGTACCCTACGGCACCACCGGGACGATGATCGCAGTGAGCGATTCCTTGACGGACCTGCACCATACGATCACATCCTATCTGCCTACGACCTTTATCAACGAATTCGTCCTGCTCATGCTGGGGATGATCTTACTGGTGATCATGCTGCTCAAGTAGGGAATGATGCTTCGACCGGGAATGCACCTGCATCTTGTGGGCATCGGAGGAATTGGTCTTTCGGCCATTGCCCGCCTGCTGCGCGGCCTGGGCTACCGGGTCTCGGGCTGCGATCGCCAGGCCTCGCCACTGACCGAAGCACTGACGGGCGAGGGCATCCCAGTGTATGTCGGCCACGATCCCGCCCATCTGGCCGACGTAAATCTGGTCGTTGTTTCTGCTGCCGTGCCAGGCGATACTCCAGAACTGGTCGAGGCCCAAAGACGCGGGGTGCCGGTGGTTAAGCGGGAGCAGTTCTTCAGCGACCTGACCGCCGATTACACGACCTTGGCCGTCGCCGGCACCCATGGCAAAACGACCACCAGCGCCATGATCGCCTGGATCCTGACCGAGACCGGTCAAGACCCGACCTTCATCGTCGGCGGAATCTTGCACAACCTGGGCACGAACGCCAGGGCGGGCAGCGGACGGTTCTTTGTAGTGGAGGCTGACGAGTACGACCGAACATTCTTGGGGTTGCGGCCGGAAATAGCCGTGGTGACCACCCTGGAATACGACCATCCCGATTGTTACCCCACCTTCGAGGCCATGCGCGATGCTTTTCGTGCCTTCACCGATCGCCTGGCCCCTAACGGGCGGCTGATCGTGTGCGGGCAAGACGCCGAAGCGCGACAATTGGGGGAATGGTTGCAAGCCAAAGGCGGTCGTGTCGAGACCTATGGTCTCGGACCGGGCTGGGACTGGTGGGCGCGGTACCCCACAGGGAACGAGGGCGCATTCCCAGGCAGCAGCACCATGTTTGAGGTGTGGCATCGGGACCGGTCGCTAGGAACCTGTACGCAGTCACTGCCGGGCCGACACAACATCCTGAATGCCTTGGCCGCACTGGCCGTTAGCTACCACGCCGGGGTAGGTTTTGAACCGGCCGCAGCGGCGCTCGACCGGTTTCGCGGTACACAGCGGCGGCTTGAGGTCAAGGGTGAGGCGGCCGCGATCACGGTGGTGGACGATTATGCCCATCACCCTACCGAGATCCGGGCCACATTGGAAGCGATGCGGAGCCAATATCCGAACCGGAAAGTGTGGGCCGTCTTCCAGCCCCATACCTACAGCCGCACAGCCGCTCTGCTCAACGACTTTGCCGCCGCCTTCGATCAGGCAGACCATGTCCTGGTCACCGATATCTATGCGGCCAGAGAGCAAAACACCCTTGGCGTATCCGCCGCCGACCTGGTCGCTCGTATGAGCCACCCCGATGCCCGATATGTCCCGTCGTTTGATCACGCCGTAACGGCTTTGCTGGACGAGATCCAGCCTGGAGATGTAATCATTACCTTGGGTGCCGGGGACGGGTATCGAATCGGGGAGCAGGTATTGGCCCTTCTGAAAGAGGAAGGAGGGCATAGACCACGTGACCAGCGGACCCATTGACCGGGCGATCACCCACCTGGCAGACGCGCTGCGCCGCACGATGGGAACAGCGGCGGTGCATGAGGGCCAGGCGCTGGCCCCCTACACCACATTCCGGATCGGAGGGCCAGCAGACTTGCTGGCCGTGGCCCATCACCAGGAGACATTATGTCGAGCTGTGACGCTGGCCTGGGAACACGACGTCCCCTGCCTGGTACTAGGGCGCGGATCGAACGTGCTCGTCAGCGACGACGGGATACGGGGCTTGGTTGTCATCAACCAGAGCAATGGCATCACCTTCTCCGAGAACCGGGTGAATGTCGAGAGTGGAGAACTGCTTTCGGCGCTGGCTCACCAGTGCGTTGCCCGCGGCCTGGCCGGCCTCGAGTGGGCTGCCGGCATCCCCGGGACGGTGGGCGGGGCCGTGGTGGGCAATGCCGGCGCATGGGGCGGAACCATCGCCCAGGTGCTGAATCGGGCGAGGGTGATGCAGCAGGATGGCACCATCGCGCTGTGGTCGGTCGAACAATTCAACTATCAGACGCGCTCCAGCACGCTCAAGCAGCGTCCCGCCAACCAGAGTATCTTTCCGATCAAGACCGGCCAGCAGCGCCACGAGATTGTGCTGGAGGCTGAGTTCACTCTTTACCAGGACAACCGGGCAAGACTGGAACAGATCGTCAGAGAGAACATGGCTCGTCGCCGGGCGAACCAACCCGGCGGGGCCGGGTGCGGTTCCGTCTTCAAGAACCCACCTGGCGATTATGCAGGACGGCTGATCGAAACAGTCGGGTTGAAAGGCTATCGCTGTGGCGGGGCCGAGATCTCGCCCCTACACGCGAACTTTATCATCAACACGGGCAACGCAACCGCGAGGGAGGTCAAGACCCTGATCGATACGGCATACCAGGCCGTCCTGGACAGGTTCGGTGTTGCCCTCGAGTTGGAGATCGAGTTGATTGGGGACTGGTGAATCGGCTTCCGAAGGACAGTTCGGCATAAACGGATGGAATCATGGAGTAAAAAACTATAAGAATTAGAATGAAATTGTAACCAAAAAGTACTTGCAAAATGGGAAATATTATGGTAGAATAAGATATGACGCGCAAAATACGAGTAGGGATCATCTTTGGCGGTCGTTCGGGAGAGCATGAGGTATCCTTGATCTCGGCCCAGGGTGTCATGGGAGCGATCGATCGCGACAAGTACGAAGTCGTGCCCATTGGGATCACGAAAGAGGGACATTGGCTGGCGTCCGGGGACCCGATGAAGGCGCTATGCTCTGGCGAGGTCCACCAGAGCAACCCGGCTGCCCTGCTCCCGGAACCCTCTGATCGAGGTCTCATGCGACTGGATGAACAAGCCAAGGAGCAGGCGTTGACGGCGATCCAGGTGAGCCAGATTGATGTCATGTTTCCGATCCTGCACGGCCCTTACGGAGAGGATGGCACGGTGCAAGGGCTTTTGGAACTGGCCGGTATCCCGTATGTCGGGGCTGGGGTGACCGCCTCGGCGGTAGGAATGGACAAAGTCCTGTTCAAGGATATCATGCGGGCCCATGCATTGCCGGTCGTCTCCTATCGGGTGATCAAGCGCCAACAGTGGGAGCAGGAACCAGAACAGACCATCGCTGCCATTGAGGACGAGATCGGCTACCCATGTTTTGTCAAGCCGGCCAATCTGGGTTCCAGCGTCGGAGTATCTAAGGCTCGCAACCGTTCTGAACTGTGCACCGCATTGAACGAAGCAGCATTGTACGACCGCAAGTTGCTGGTCGAGGTGGCCGTGGATGCGCGGGAGATCGAGGTCAGCGTGCTGGGCAACGATGATCCGATGGTCAGTGTTCCAGGAGAGATCATCCCAAGCCGAGAGTTCTATGACTACGCGGCCAAGTACCTCGATGGGAAATCAGAGTTATTGATCCCGGCTCCGATCCCGGCTGAAACCACAGAACTGGTACAACGCCTGGCCAGAGAGGCCTTCCTGGCCATTGACTGCGCCGGGATGGCGCGCGTCGATTTTCTGATGGACCGCAATACCGGCGAGGTGTATATCAACGAGCTCAATACCATCCCTGGTTTTACGCCGATCAGCATGTATCCCAAGCTATGGGAAGCCAGCGGACTGTCCTATACTGAATTGATCGACCGGCTCATTGAGCTGGCTCTGGAACGCTATCAGGACAAGAGCCGTTCCGCAACTTCATATCAACGGCTCAAGAGGGAATAACGAAGGTGCGCATCAACCTGGCGGAACAGGACAAGAGGCAGCATCGGCGACGGAAACGGTCTCGGACCTTTGACGCCGCATGGGTCCAACCGCGCGTCCAGACGGCACCGGCGGTGAAGCGCCGTACCCGATCAGCCGTGACGCCGGAGGTGCAACCACGACACCGTTCCCGCTCGGACGCAGCACGGCCAGTAGCTGAGGCGGTCGCCAGGCCAGCGCCCACGGTACGGCGTTTCCCCTGGCAGCTGATTCTGCCTCGCGTGCCGGCGATGGTCATTCTGGCCGGGGTGATCGCCCTGTTCACCTATATATCCACCGCGGAGGAGTTCTTTGTGTACCAGGCGCAGGTCGAGGGGGTACATCATTTGGATGCCGGAACCATCTACCAGACCGCTGCCATTGACGAACAGAACATCTTCTGGATCGAGCCCTACCAGGTCGCCGCCCGGATTGGCCAGATCGAGGGAGTGAAACGGGTTCAGGTGCGTTGTCGGGTGTGGCCCGCTCAGGTGACCATCAAAGTCGAGGAACGGGAGCCGGTAATTCTGTGGCGTGCTCAGAGCCAGGGCCGAGACTGGTGGCTTGACGAAGAGGGGGTGGTGCTTCCCTATCACGGCGATCCCAAGTCCCCGCAAACCGTCTTTGTCATTGATTCCAGTGAACGGCACCTGAAAACCGGAGACCGCATCCAGCCCGAGGGCATCGCCTCATCGGTGCGCCAGTGGGCCGCCGCCTTGCCCGACATCCGTATCTTTTTCTATGAGGCCGATCGAGGGCTGAGTTTTATTCAACAAGTCAACGGCCGCAAGTGGCCGGTATATGTCGGCACAGGTAACGATGCGCCGCGTCAGATCCAGATCGTGCAGGCTCTCACCGAGCATTTTGTCACGCAGAACCTGTATCCGCTCTACGTGGATGCCCGTTGGGCGGAGCACCCGGTCTACGGCTGGCCCGTCAGCGAAGCATCCGCTGGAGGTCAATAGTACGATGTGGTGGCTGCCTATCCTGGGATTGTTGATCGGCATGGCCTTGGGTACGGCTCTGTCTCTCACCGTTCCAGCCGAGTATTCGCGGTATACGGCAATGGCCATCCTGGCAGCCTTGGATTCTGTGTTCGGCGCCGCACGATCCGGACTGGCCGGAGAATTTGACAACTCTGTCTTCCTGAGCGGGTTCTTTGTCAACATCATTCTGGCCAGTACTCTGACGTATCTGGGCGATCGACTGGGAGTAGAACTGTACATGGCAGCCATTGTGGCATTCGGAGTCCGGATCTTTAATAACCTGGCTTTGATCCGGCGACAGTTGCTGGCGCGACTCAAGAGCAAGGCGGTCATCAGGGAGGACGCAGGCCGCCAGGACCTGAGCACATGACCGAACCGAGGATCATTGTCGGCATTGACGTAGGAACCACCAAAGTCTGCACTCTGGTGGGCGAAGTCCACGAAGACGGCCAGTTGCGCATCATGGGCGTTGGCACAGCCCCATCGCGTGGGTTGCGCAAAGGCGTGGTCGTGAATGTCCATGAGGCCACCGAAGCGATTCAGGCCTCTGTGCACAAAGCAGAGCGGATTTCAGGCTACGAGATCACCCGGGCGTACGTCGGCGTGGGTGGAGGTCACATCTCGGCGATCAACAGCCGTGGGGTGGTGGGCATTTCGCGCGGGGAGCGGGGCATCACCGAAACCGATATCGAACGCGCCCTGGACGCAGCGCGGGCGGTGGCCATCCCCGAAAACCGGGAGATCATTCATACCATTCCTCGCAGCTATATCGTGGATGGTCAAGAGGGGATCAAAGACCCGATCGGGATGCAGGGCATCCGGCTGGAAGTGGAAGCCCATATCGTGACCGGGGCGTCCACTTCGGTCAGTAACCTGGTCAAGTGCGTGCGCGATGCCGGGATCGAGATTGACGACCTGATCCTCCAGCCCCTGGCCTCTGGCGAGGCAGTGCTCAAAGAAGCGGAACGAGAAATGGGGGTGATCCTGGCCGACATCGGCGGGGGTACGACCGACATCGGGATTTTCATCGAAGGCAGTATCTGGCATTCCGTGGTCCTCGGTACCGGAGGGGAACACCTGACCCGCGATATTGCCATCGGCCTGCGGACTCCTTTCAACACCGCCGAGGAGCTGAAAATCAAGTACGGCCACGCCCTCCCGGCGTCATTGACCACTGACGAGTTGATCGAGGTGACGTCGTTCGGCAATGGAGCTCGTCAACAGATCTCCCGCATCCATCTGGCAGAAGTGATCGAGGCACGGGCCGAAGAGATCCTGTCCTTGATCCTGCGTGAGATCAAGCGTTCTGGCTACGATGGTCTGCTCGCCGCCGGGCTGGTCTTGTGCGGGGGATCGGCTGAACTGCCCGGCTTGAGCGACCTGGCAAGACGAATGCTCCAATTGCCGGTGCGCATCGGTACTCCTCATGATCTCCAGGGTCTCACCGACGTATTGGAGAGCCCCGCCTATGCCACAGCGGTGGGATTGCTCCTGTGGGGTATGCATCAGAAGGTCGAGCCCGAACCCAAGCGCAAGAAGCCGCCAAGCATCTTCTGGCAGCGGGTCCGGGACTGGTTCCGGGCATTCCTGCCTGGATAGCAAAGGAGTAGGCACCATGAACCGTTCAAAAACAGACAAAAAAGACTTGCAATTTCAAAAGGAGGAAAACATGCAGCGAAAGTTGGTACCGGACACGGAACACTTTGCCCGAATCAAGGTGCTGGGCATCGGCGGGGGCGGCAGCAACGCCGTCAATCGGATGATCGACGAGGGTCTCCAAGGAGTGGAATTCATCGCAGTCAACACCGACTCCCAGGCATTGATGCTCTCCAAAGCGCCTAGCCGGGTGCAAATTGGGGCAAAGCTGACCAAGGGGCTTGGCTCGGGCGGCGACCCGGCAATCGGCGCCAAGGCAGCGGAAGAATCCAGCGACGACCTGTATGAGGTCATCAACGGCTCCGACATGGTATTCATCACTGCCGGCATGGGCGGTGGCACCGGGACCGGCGGAGCGCCCATCGTCGCCCGCATCGCCAAAGAAACGGGAGCGCTGACCATCGGCGTCGTGACCAAGCCGTTCACCTTTGAGGGACACAAGCGCCGTCTGGTCGCCGAAGAGGGCATTGAGAAGCTCAAGGAGAATGTGGACACACTCATTGCCATCCCGAATGACCGCCTGTTGGAAATTGTGGACAAACGAGCCAGCATTCAACAGGCATTCCGCATGGCCGACGATGTGCTCCGCCAGGGCATCCAGGGCATCTCGGAACTGATTACGGTGCCAGGACTGATCAATCTGGACTTTGCCGATGTGCGCACGGTCATGGCCGAGGGCGGCGCGGCGTTGATGGCCATCGGCTGTGGCGAAGGCGAAAACAAAGCTGTCCAGGCTGCCGAAAAGGCCATCGCCAGCTCGTTGCTGGATGTAACCATTGATGGCGCGCAGGGCATCTTGTTCAATGTGACCGGTGGCCCCGATTTGACGTTGTTCGAAGTGAATGAAGCCGCCGAGATCATTCGCAAGACTGCCCATCCCGAGGCCAACATCATCTTTGGGGCCGTGATCGATGAGACCATGAAGGACAAGATCCGGATCACTGTCATCGCCACCGGTTTCAACGCGACGGGTCCCCAGCGCCCGGCGACCGTCCGAAGCGCGCCGGCCCGAGTCGCTGAGCCCAAGGTGGCGCCCAGAGCCGTGCCGGCGAGCGAATTCCCGGTCCGGCTGCTGGATGTCGAAGACCTGGATATCCCGGCATTCTTGCGCAAACGTAGCCAGGGCTAGAACGGTCGGAACGGCTCTCAACTGAATAACCGGCCCTGGGAAACCCCCAGGGTGTGTGTCGCTGCATGCTTACGGATTGATTGTATATTCACAATTCGCTACTAGCGCCTGCCCGAAAGGGGCTATCGCATCCTGTCTCGCCCCCTTTCCATTAAGAAAGGGGGCGACGCCTTCCTCAGGGACTTGATTCTCGTCGATCTGCGGTCCAAGAAACGGGGCCAACCTCGTCCCCCCAACATGGAAGATTAACGTCAGACCGCCGTCCGCTCACCCTCCACGATGGGTCTTGCAATTGCGGGCCGTTTGTGCTATAGTAATAAAACAAGGAGTCCACCACATCTAGTGGTGTAATACCAATATACCACCAGATATAGAGCACAAGGCCAGGGGAAAGATTATCGCATTCCCTCGACAAAACCCCTTGGTCATGAAAATATGGGAGAATTGCCAACTGAAGATCGAGGAGCAGGGCCATGAGGTGCCCGTTCTGTTCATCCACTAGTTCGCGCGTCATTGATACCCGCGATGCGGAGGGCGGCATCCGTCGGCGGCGTGAATGCGAAGCCTGTGGCCGTCGTTTTACGACCTATGAACGGGTCGCTCCGTTGCGCCTTGTCGTCATCAAACGGGATGGCCGGCGAGAGCCATTTGACCGAGACAAGATCGCACGGGGAGTTCAGATCGCCTGCGCCAAGCGCCCGGTGGATACGGAAGCGATCGAAGAACTGGTCAGCGGTATCGAAAGCGAACTGTACCACCGAGGCAGCCGCGAAGTGACCAGCCGCGAGATCGGGGAAATGGTCATGCAAAACCTCCGTCGGCTCGATGAAGTGGCCTATATCCGCTTTGCCACGATCTACCGCCGATTCGCCGATGTCGAAGACCTGGCCGACGAAATTGAAAGTTTGTTGGAGCGTCGGCAGCGGGAAGAAGCCCTGAAAGCCCAATTACGATTGGACCTCTAGTCCGCGAGACTCGATCTCCATCACAATGGAGTCCTGGAGAGACGAAAACGAGGAACTCAAAATGCCTGCACTTAATGACACAGTTGTCCAAAACCTGATTCATTCCATGCCCGCTACACTGAATCGGGAAATCCCGATGAGCGAGAATGCTTTCACGGTCCTTCAGAAGCGATACCTGTTGCGGGATCCAGACGGGGAACCGATCGAGACCCCGGCGCAGATGTTCTGGCGGGTGGCCAGCGTGGTCGCAGCTCCTGATGCGATCTACGGTCAAGACGCCATGGCGACTGCCCAGACCTTCTATCACTTGCTCAGTTCGTTTCTCTTCCTGCCCAACTCTCCCACGTTCACCGGTGCCGGAACTCCGCTGGGTCAGCTTGCCGCCTGCTTCGTCCTGCCCATTGAAGACGATATGGGTCGGGACCCGGCGGGTATCTTTTCTACATTGCGGGTCGCTGCCCTGATCCAACAGACCGGGGGAGGCAATGGGTTTTCCTTTTCGCGACTCCGACCCAAAGGAGCCCGGGTGAGCACCAGCAAAGGGGTCGCCACAGGGCCCGTCGGATTCCTCCGCGTTTACGACAAAGCATTCGGTGAGATCGCCCAGGGCGGAACGCGGCGAGGAGCCAACATGGCCGTCCTTCGCGTCGATCACCCCGACATTCTGGAATTCATTCGCTGCAAGAGCAAAGAGGGAGACATCGTCAACTTTAACATTTCGGTTGGAATCACCGATGCCTTTATGCGAGCCGTCGAAGCCGACGAGGAATATGACTTGGTGAATCCTCAGGATGGCAGCGTCTGGCAGCGCCTCAGGGCGCGGGATGTATTCGCCGAAATTGTCCGCCAGGCTCACCGCAACGGGGAACCGGGTGTGCTCTTCTTGGATACGGCCAACCGCGCCAACCCGCTCCCCCACCTCTATGAACTTGAAGCGACCAACCCATGCGGAGAACAATGGCTGGGACCGTATGAGAACTGTTGTCTGGGATCGGTCAACCTGGCCCGGCACGTCACCCCTGACGGTCGTGTGGACTGGCCCAAACTCCAGAGAACGGTGGAATTGGCCACCTGTTTCCTGGACAATGTCGTGGATGCCAACAAATATGTCCCGGCGGTCCCCGAGATCGAAGAAGCGGCCCGCCGCGCCCGGCGGATCGGCCTGGGCATCATGGGCCTGGGGGACCTAATGTTCCACGCCGGCATCCGCTACGGCAGCGCTGAAGGGGAAGAGTTTGCCGCTCAGGTGATGGAGTTCATTCGCTTCCACGCCATGCGCGCCAGCATTGACCGCGCTCGTACCCGGGGGCCCTTCCCGGCCATCTCGGGGAGTATCTACGATCCGGAGGACCTGCGGTGGTCCCCACCCACCCCTCCCATGCCCTATCGCCTCGATCTGGGCCGTCCCCCTCTAGACTGGGACGAGGTCCTCCGTGGGCTGCGCACTCATGGCATCCGCAATGCCGCCCAGACTACCGTAGCGCCGACCGGCACCATCGCCACCATCTCGGATTGTGAAGCCTACGGCTGCGAGCCAGTCTTTGCCCTGGCGTACATCCGCCACTTCAAAGATGGCGACCGGGATGTGGAACTGACCTACACCAGCCCTCTGTTCCTGCGCGCGCTGGAACGCGCCGGCCTCGACTCCGAAACGCGAGATCGGGTGATCCGGGAGGTCTCGGTCACGGGGAGCTGCCAGCAAGTCCCTGAAGTCCCGGCCCACATCCGACATGTGTACGTCATTGCCAATGACATCAGTGCCGAGGAACACGTACGGATGCAGGCTGCCATCCAGACCTTTGTCGACAACAGTATCTCGAAAACGATCAACTTTCCCGAGGATGCCACCGTAGAGGACGTGGCTCGAGCCTACCAGCTTGCCTGGCGACTGGGCTGTAAGGGCCTGACGGTCTATGTCACCGGCTCCCGCGAAAAAGTTGTACTGGAGACGCAAAAGGTCAAAAGCACCAAGGAGTCCGGCGCCCCGGTAGAGCCACGCAAGCCACGGCCACCCGCCTTGCATGGCATCACCTACCGCACTCCCACACCGCTGGGTACCGCCTATATTACCATCAACGAGAACGGCGACCGGGACCCGTTTGAGGTGTTTGCCAATGTGGGCAAAGCCGGTTCCGATACAGCCGCCGTGGCGGAAGCCATCGGACGGTTGATCAGCCTTATCTTGCGCATGCCCTCCCCCTTGTCCGCTCGGGAACGGCTGACGGAAGTGATCGATCAACTGGCTGGCATCGGCGGACCCCGACCGTTGGGCTTTGGCCCCACACGGGTCCGCTCCCTTCCAGATGCCGTGGCGCAGGTACTGGCCCGCTACCTGACGCCGGAGGAGGAGAATCCGCCGGAACAGTTGCCGTTGCCCCTTGCCGTCCCAGCGCAGGGCGCTGACCTCTGTCCCGATTGCGGCCAGGCTACCTTCGTGGCCATCGAGGGCTGTCGCAAGTGTCTCAACTGCGGCTATAGCGAGTGTTAACGATTTTGGAATTCCACGAGTCTGATGCTATAATCGCCCCATGTTATGGCGGATAATCCGTGCCGTATTCACCTTCGTGGCACTGGCGGTCCTGGCCGCCATCGTCACCTTTCTTTATGTCGCCTGGCGGATCAATGACACCGGCACTCGGGACCAGGCCCGACCCGCCGACGTGATTGTCATCCTCGGCGCTCGAGTGGAACCGGATGGGCAGCCCGGACCAGATCTGCGGGTGCGTACCCTCCACGGGGTAGCTCTCTTCCGGCAGGGACTTGCTTCGTCCGTGATCTGCACCGGGGGCTTTCGCAACGATCGCCTGTCGGCAGCCGCTGTCGCCTGCGACCTGGCCGTGGCCCAGGGAGTGCCGGCCGAACGAGTATGGCTGGCCGACGGCTCCATGACCACCCGAGAGGACGCCATCCGCGCCAGCCAATTGATGGCTGCCCACGGCTGGCAAACGGCCATTCTTGTCAGCCACCCTCTCCACCTGGAGCGCGTCCGTCTTCTCTTCGAGGGCCAAGGGATCACCGTCTATCCCAGCCCGACGAGCACGGACCTGTCAGCCATCCCGTGGACCGATCGCCTGTGGCTGACCGCCCGAGAGACCGTTGGCATCCTCTGGATCGGGTTGGAAGAACTCGGCGTGCCCTACGAATGGACGCTTCCTCTGAGCCGCTGGATCTATGACCCGCCCACGAGTCCTGGGGCCAACTGAGGGGATTATTCCCCCTCCGGCTGATCTTCGCGCCGATCGCCCATGACCTGGCAGAAGGTAGCGGCGACCCAACGCCTCCTGAAAGACGAGCGAGGCACCATCCGCAAAGACTGGGGAGGAAAGCTGCCCATCGTCCTCATCTTCCCGAATCGCTACTATCTGGGCATGTCCAGCCTGGCGGTTCACACCCTGTACCGGCTCTGGAATGAGCGCGAGGACGTGGTCTGTGAACGGGTCTTTACCGACCTGACGCCTCCCATTTCCCTGGAAAGCGGCTTCCCGCTGCACTACTTTCCCATCCTGGCTTTCTCCATTTCTTATGAAATGGACTATTTTCAGGTCGTTGCTCTGCTTCGCGCCTCTGGCATTCCGTTGCGCGCTCTGGACCGCGATGACACCCATCCTCTCATTATCGCCGGCGGTCCGGCCGTATCCGCCAACCCAGAACCCCTGGCCCCGTTCCTGGATGCCGTTCTGATCGGCGAAATTGAACCCATATTCGACCGCCTGACCGACGCCCTGCACCGGGTGCTGGACAGCCGGGAGGCAGCCCTGGCCGCCCTCGGCTCTCTGCCCGGCCTATACCTTCCCCAGCACCATTCACAAACCGCCGATCCACCCCGCATCACCCGGCAATGGCTCGATGACTTGGACCGTTTTCCCTCCCACTCGGTTCTATTCACTCCCCACACCGAATTCGCCAACACCGGCCTGATCGAGATCGCCCGGGGATGCGGTCGGGGATGTCGCTTTTGTCTGGCCGGCTATGCCTACCGTCCACCCCGTCAACGATCTCTCGATAGCATCCTCGGCCAGGCGCGGGAGCTGCTGCAGCATACCGATCGAATGGCTCTGGTCAGCGCCGCTGTGTCTGACCACAGTCAGATTGACGAGCTGGCGATCCAGCTTCGCCGCCTGGGAGCCCGGATCGGCGTCTCTTCAGTGCGCGTCGATCCCATCTCTGAACCGCTGGTTCGCGCCCTGGCCGAGTCGGGCACCCAGACACTGACCATCGCCCCGGAGGCAGGATCGGAGCGCTTACGACGGATCATCCACAAGATGCAGACCGAGCAGGATGTGATCAATGCCGCAGAACTGGCTGGGCGCTATCACCTGGCACAGCTCAAGTTGTACTTTATGATTGGCCTGCCTGGAGAAGAAGAGGCCGACATCCAGGCCATCGTGGACCTGGCATCGGCCTGCGCCAGTCGATTCCCGCGCCAGGTCACGGTCAATGTGACCCCCTTTGTCCCCAAGGCGCACACCCCATTTCAGCGGGTGGCGCAGACTCCGGCTGCGGTCGTCCAGCGCCGTCTCGACTATCTCGAGCGGGAACTGCGACGCCGCAACATCGGCCTCAAATCAGAAAGTCCGGCCTGGGCGGAAATCCAGGGTACATTGGCCCGGGGCGACCGTCGGCTGGCCGAGGCGCTGCAAATCATAGACCGCGTGACCCCCAGGGCCTGGCGCCAGGCCCTGGAACGATGCGGCCTGTCCGCCGATGAATTCCTGGCCGAACGGCCAGCCGGCACCCGGCTGCCGTGGCACTTTATCCGCTTCGGACCCTCTTGAGCAGCGTCTAAGGTTCTAACACCCCCTCAGTTTCCCCCTCAATGGCGATCACCACGGTCTGGACGGTCGAGAACTGCTTCAGAGTCTGCTCAATCTGCTGCCGGATCAATGAGACCCGCAGCGATCCGCCGCCATAGGCCCGCATCTCACGGGAGAAATCGGCGGTCGCCACGCCGTCCACAATGGTCAACTTGCGTAACTGCACCCGAGGCCCCCAGTCCGGCCCGCGCCCTGGATAGTTCAGCACCTCCTCCGGCAATGGAATGGCCGTGCCAAAACCGGCCAGATTGGGAGGCGGTGGTCCCCATAACAGCTCCTCCAGCGCCGCCGTCCCTATCCGTGCTGTCTTGGGGATGCGCCGCTGAACCGGCTGCAAGGTCTCGCCCAGCAAAAAGTAGACTGTGACCAGTTGAGTATCCGGATCGTCCAGGCTCAACACCGTGAGCCCTTGCTGGGCCAACAGATCGCCCGACGGGCTGCGGACCTCCAGGGTGGCGGGCTGGGTTGCCGGTTGCGGTGGGGGACCTTCGTTCATCCAGTTCAGGCTCGTCACTAGCAGCCCCTTGCCATCCTCGCCGCGCAACACAGGGAAGGATTGCACCAACTCGGTGCCATCCTGCCAGCGCAGGCTCACCACCACCTGATCGCCCGGCTGGCCGACGCGGGCCAGGATGTGGAGCGGCAAGGTGACCCGCGCCCCAGCAGCGGGGATTTCGATCAACCCCGGCGCCGCCGTGGGGACGAGCACCACCTCCGCCTCAGCGCTGATTACCACCGATCCATCCGCCGCGCTGATCTCAGCCACCTCGATCCGACCAGGCCCTCCCGATCCGGCCTGAAAGGCGATTGAACCGTCAAAGTCGCCAGGCTGGCCCATTTCGGTAGCCATGGTGATCGGCCCCTCGCCGACCACCCGCCCGCTGGCATCATACACCCGGACGAGCAATGTGGATTCGAAGGGAGTGACGCTCACCCAGCCCCGCACCTGAACCGGGCTGGAAACCAACGCGCCTGGACGAGGCTCTTCCAGAATGATAGAACGAGGTAAAGTCGTGGGCGTGGTCAGCGGCTGCGTGGGGGCCGAACCAGGGGTATTCGTGGCCGTCGGCGCCTCGGTGGGTGGGGTGAACGGGGTAGAGTCGGGAGCCGCAGTCGGGAGCGGGGAAGACACCTCAGGGATTGTGGTAACGGCTGCCGTGGGCGACGGCTGAGAGGGCGGCTGGCCGGTGGGCGTCGGCAGGTCAACGCGAGGAGCGCAAGCCGCGAGCAACAACAGGGCAAAGGCTATCAGACCGGGTCGGATAACAGGTTTTATCATCGGAGAACCTCCTTGCGAATTCACCTTTCGGCTGTACAATTACAAGACGTACATTGCCGCGCGCAGGTTCCCCATGGATGCCGTTTCTTTTATCTGTCGCTCTCCGTCTGGATAGTGACCAAGCTCGCATCCTGGGCCACATCGGTTCCAGGCATGAGGTGTACCCCCTCGACTACCCCTCCCCGAGGGGCTCGTATCTCCATCTGCATCTTCATCGACTCCAGGACCGCGACCACCTGACCCGCTTCCACCCGGTCGCCAACGGCAACATAGATAGCCAGCAAGCGACCGGCCAGCGGCGCCCGGACCGAGATCCGTCGGTGCGGTTCGGCGGAATCCACCGGATGCCTGGGCTCGAGTTGGGGGAGTTCGTGCACCACCTGCACGACATAGGTCCGCCCTTGCACCTCCACCTGATATGCTTCTTGCTCCCTCTCCACAAAGAGGAGATAGCCGTTATCGACCAAGGTCAAGGCATAAAGAGGCAAGCCACCCAGGCGCTCCAAACTGACATACAGGGGTCGCCCATCCACCCACACCAACTGTTCATGATCGACCTCGATCCGGAAGGTTCGGCCCGCTACCGTCGTCCGGAATTTCATCGCTGGCTGCGCAACCCTTCCCAGCGGGCCACGAGTTGCCAGGTACGGGGCCAGGAAGCGGTCCGGTCCGCATCAGCAGAGCCGGAGCGGCCCCGGGTCACCCGGCGTTGATAAGCCTCCAGGGTAGCCGTCAGAGCGACCGCTAATAGCAACTCGTCCTCTCCATCCCCGGCCAAGGACATCTCTTGCACCGCCATCTGGTCCGTTCTCTCCATCGGTTCAGACGTTACCATACGCATCCTCCTCTCACCGATCTCGCGAAATCGCCAAACCCTGAATCCCAGCGCCCACAAGCACGCAAGCCGAGTTCCCGGACTCACACTGGCAGGTTCCCGTGCTTTTTCGCCGGCCGCCACACCCGCTTGCCTTCCAACGTTTCAAGAGCCGCGATCAGCCGCGGGCGGGTCTCACGCGGGACGATCACCGCATCCAGGTAGCCCCGCCTGGCCGCCACGTATGGGTTGGCAAAGCGCTGCCGGTAATCGGCGGTCAATTCGGCGCGTCGAGCTTCGGCATCTTCCGCCGAGGAAAGTTCCTTGCGATACAGGACACTGACCGCCCCTTCCGGCCCCATCACCGCGATCTCGGCACCGGGCCAAGCCAGGTTGACATCGGTGCCCAGGTGCTTGGAACTCATGACAATATAGGCTCCGCCATAGGCCTTGCGGGTGATCACCGCGATCTTGGGCACCGTCGCCTCGGCATAGGCAAAGATCATTTTCGCCCCATGGCGGATGATCCCTCCGTGCTCCTGGACGGTGCCAGGGAGAAAGCCTGGCGTGTCGGCCAGCGTGACCAGCGGAATGTTGAAGCAATCGCAGAAGCGGATAAAGCGCGCTCCCTTGTCACTGGCATCAATATCTAGCACCCCGGCCAGTATATCCGGCTGCTGGGCGACGATGCCGATCGGACGGCCGGCCAGCCGGGCAAAGCCCACCAGTAGGTTGGGAGCAAAGTCAGCATGGACCTCCATGAAATCGCCATCGTCCACAATGGCCCGAATTACCGCCCGCATGTCATATGCCCGCTCTGGTGACTCTGGCGCCATCGAATCCAACTCCGGAGCCAGCCGATCGGGTCGGTCCGATGGATCGCGCCGGGGCGGATCCTCGGCATTGTTGCTCGGCAGGAAACTGAGTAACCGCCGTACTTCTCGGAACACAGATTGTTCATCGGGACAGACGAAATGGGCGATCCCGCTCTTCCGGGCATGGACCTCCGCCCCCCCCAGAGCCTCGAACGTCACTTCCTCGCGGGTGACTGCTCGCACCACCTCCGGGCCGGTAATGAACATGTAACTGGTCCCGCGCACCATGAAGGTAAAATCGGTGATAGCCGGACTATAGACCGCTCCGCCAGCGCACGGTCCCAGGATCACAGAGATCTGAGGAATGACCCCCGAAGCCAGCGTGTTCCGGTAGAAGATGTCACCATAGGCGGCCAATGCATCCACTCCCTCCTGGATGCGGGCCCCTCCTGAGTCGTTAAGGCCCACCAGAGGCGCGCCGTTCCTCAAAGCCAGGTCCATGATCTTGCAGATCTTGCGCCCATGGACCAGGCCCACCGACCCGCCCAACACGGTGAAATCCTGGGCATAGACATAGACCAGCCGACCCTCAATCCGCCCCCAGCCGGTCACGACGCTGTCACCAACGACTTCGTCTTCGTCCCGATGAGCCAGAGCATCTACTTCATAGAAGCTGCCGGGATCGAGTAATAACTCTAACCTCTCCCGCGCAGTGTACTTGCCCCTGGCGTGTTGTTGCTCAATCCGCTCTAGACCACCTCCCAGGCGAGCCCGGGCTTCCAGAGCCCGGAGTCGTTCCAGGGCTATGTGGCTCATAAATCCTCCCCCGTTCCCTATGGGCCGTTTCGACGGTGCAAAAACCCAGACAGCCATGCGTCCAGGCGTCGCCATAGCCGGCGCCAGCGGGAGCGCAGTTGAGTCAGGCGATAGCGCAGCCAGCGCCAAACTCTCATCCGCCGACGAGGCACCGCTGCCGGCAACGGCACACTCCACTGGATAGCAGCCGCTCCCCAGGTCAACCCGGCTCCAAAACCGACACAACAGATCAGATCGTCTCGCTTGATCAATCCTTGCTCGATCGCTTCACACAGGGCAATCGGGATCGAAGCCGCCGAGGTGTTGCCATAGCGGGCCAGGTTACTGAACAGCCGCTCCTCCGGAACGCCCAGGCCGCGAGCCGCAGCCTGAAGGATACGGTCGTTGGCCTGATGGGGTATAAACAGCGCCACCTCATCCACCGTTCGTCCCGCCCGTTGCAGCACCTGGCGCGCCGCTTCGGGCATGATCCGGGAAGCGAAGCGGAACACTTGCTGCCCTTCCATCCGGATGAAATGCTGCCGGGAAGTCACCGTCTGGACCGTAGCCGGCTGGGCGCTGCCACCCGCCGGCAAGATCAGCAGTTCCCCGCCCGAACCATCGGATCCCAACACCGAGGCCAGGACCCCTCCTGGCGCCTGGCCCGCCTGGAGGACCACCGCGCCGGCCCCATCCCCAAACAGCACACACGTGCTCCGATCGGTCCAGTCGGTGATGCGCGACAGGGTCTCGGCACCCACTACCAGTGCGTTGTCATAGGTGCCCGCGCCTAACAGATTGGCGGCAATGCTCAAGGCATAGATAAAGCCTGAGCAGCCTGCCGACAGATCGAAAGCCGCTGCCTTTGGTGCCCCCAGCGCATCCTGCAAGAGGCAGGCAGTTGCTGGAAAGGCATAATCAGGGGTCACCGACGCGACGATAATCAGGTCCAGACTGGCCGGATCCAGGTATGCTACTTCCAGTGCCGAGCGGGCCGCCTGCAGAGCCAGGGTGAACGTCGTCTCACCCTCGCCCACAATGCGCCGCTCTCCGATCCCGGTCCGCTGGCGGATCCAGTCGTCGGTGGTATCCACCATCGTCGCCAGGTCCCCGTTGGTGAGCACTCGTTCCGGCACCGCCATGCCCCACCCGGTGATGTGAGCACGACGAAGGGAATTACGACGATGACTCAAAGTCCCTTCTCTCCAGACTCCATTCTGTCCCGCACCTCAGTCTGAATCTGGTTCATAAAACACTCAGGCCCACCGAAGGATGCGCCCTGCCGACGCAACTTGTCTCATCATCCAGTGTTTTACTCAGTGCAACGCCCCTGTTGGGGCGCAACGCAGCGGTTGACCTCGCTCAATCGCGGCATTCTTGACGGGAAGGGTTCGCGAATTGAACAGCAAAGCACTTTCTGGTTGGGCCCTGATCCTGGGGGCATCGAGTGGATTCGGGGCGGCGTGCAGCCGGGCACTGGCCCAGGCCGGCATGGATATCGTCGGAGTCCATCTCGATTCCAAAGCCACTCTCCCCCGCGCCCAGGCGGTGATCGAAGCCATTGAATCGGTCGGACAGCGTGCTCTCTTTTTCAACGCCAATGCGGCGGATCCCCATCAGCGCCGGTCGGTGCTGGATGCCGTCCAGGCAGAGATCGGCGAAGGTCAGATCAAAGTGCTGCTTCATTCACTGGCCTTTGGATCGCTCCGACCATTCGTCGCCGATTCCCCTTCGGAAAGCCTGACTCAGGCCCAGATGGAGATGACCCTCAATGTCATGGCCCACAGCCTGGTCTACTGGACTCAGGAGTTGGTGTGGCGCAACCTGTTTGCCGACGATGCGCGCATCTATGCCATGACCAGCGCCGGCAGCCATCGGGTCATCGCCCATTACGGAGCGGTCAGCGCCGCCAAAGCCGCTCTGGAAAGCCACATCCGGCAACTGGCCCTGGAGTTGGCTCCCCATAACATCAAGTGCAACGCCATTCAGGCCGGCGTCACCGATACCCCGGCCTTGCGTCAGATCCCAAACTGGGAACAGATTGTCGAACAGAGTCAGAGACGCCATCCCTTTGGCCGTCTGACCACCCCGGAAGATGTGGGCAACGCCCTGGTGGCCCTGGCCCAGCCGGCCTGTGCCTGGATGACCGGTCAGGTGATCCGGGTGGATGGAGGAGAAGACATCGTCGCCTGAGTCGGAGGGGCTTGGCGTTTCCGAGACCTCGGGAGCGCGGCTTGCACATTCCCCTTGATTTGCATATAATCAAGCCAGGGGATGAATTGTCAACGAGCCGCTGCCGATGAAGCGAAACACCGACCAGGCGCTGGTTACGTATCACTTTGAGCACGCGTCCTTGGCTCGCGTGAGCCACGCCGTGTTCACCCGCCTGGGAGGGGTCAGCCGTGGGCCGTTTGCCAGCCTGAATGTCGGCCGTTCGGTGGGGGATGACCGGGCAGCGGTGGCCGAAAACCATGCCCGCATCTATGCCTATCTCGGTCTGAGCGCCGACCGGGTCGCCACGGCCAGCCAGGTGCACGGCAACCGGATTGCTATCGTAACAAACGATGACGGAGGTCGTATCTTCCCGAACACCGATGGCCTGGTGACCAACCAGCCCGGCATCGCCTTGATGTTGCGCTTTGCCGACTGTCAGCCGGTCCTGCTATACGACCCAGTCCATCACGCCCTGGGCCTGGTCCATGCCGGATGGCGTGGCGTGGCTCAAGGGGCTGTCCGGCGAGCGGTGGAGACGATGCAACATGCCTTCGGGAGCCGCCCCGAAGAGCTGATCGCGGGCCTGGGGCCGGCCATCGGCGTCTGTTGCTATACCGTCGGCCACGAGGTGGCGGCGGTCATGGGCTATGCCCTTCCCGACTGGAGCCAGGCGATGCACCCTGAAGGAAACGACAAGTGGCGTCTTGACCTATCGGCAGCAAACGCCCAGCAACTGACCGCCGCCGGGGTGCTGCAGATTGAGCAAGCCCACCTGTGCACCGGTTGTCACCATGACGAGTTCTTTTCCCACCGGGCCGATCACGGCCATACAGGGCGCTTTGCGGTGGTGGCCTTTCTCCAGGACCGGGTAACGCCGCCGCAAGGTGCCACCCCCCGACGTCGGGTGGAGAGGACCGCACCCGACGCGATCGCCGAGATTACTTCCCTCGAACCGCCCGGACTTCCCTCGTTTGAAGAACTGATGGGAGCAACGTCCGCATGAACGATTTGGGAGTCCGTTTGCGGGCGGTTCAGCAGCGGATAGCCGCTGCCGCCAGGCGGGCGAAACGGGATCCGGCCGAGGTGTGCCTGGTGGCCGTGACCAAAGGCCAGCCGCCGGAGATGATTTGGGCCGCATATGGACTAGGAGTGCGCCATTTCGGGGAAAACCGCGTGGAAGAAGCGGAAGCCAAAGCCGGCGATCTGCCACCGGACATTACCCTGCACATGATCGGCCATGTGCAAAGTCGCAAGGCGGAACGGGTGGCTTCCCTGTTCCAGATGGTCCACTCGGTAGATAGTGTGAAACTGGCCCGTCGCCTGGACCTGAAGTGCGCAGGCCGAGCAACTCCCCTCCCCATCCTCCTCGAGGTCAATCTTTCCGGAGAAGCAAGCAAGTACGGCTTCCGGGCCGATCGCTGGACCGAGGACAAAGTGCAGCAGCAGGAATTGTTCACGGCGGTCGAGGAGATCGTGGCCCTCTCTCACCTCGAGGTCCAAGGGCTCATGACCATGGCCCCGATCGTGGCCGATCCGGAGCAGGCGCGACCGGTTTTTGCCCGCCTGCGGCAACTCCGCGATCAACTGGCGGATGCCTTTCCCCAGGTGCGTTGGCGCCATCTGTCGATGGGCATGACCGACGATTTTGAGGTAGCGGTGGAGGAAGGCGCCACGCTAGTGCGCATCGGACGGGCCATCTTTGCTCCGGACCAACCAGCGTGGTGCGCTGTGCCAACCGCCGAGAGCAAGGGAGGGTTTTCAGACCAATGAGCGCCTTGGTTGCTATCGTATCCCTCGCATTCCAAATCTACGAGTTCCTGATCCTTATCCGCGTCCTACTCTCGTGGGTGAACGTCAATCCCTATCGTCCTGCCGTCCGCCATCCCCTGGTCAGATTGCTGGAACAGATCACCGACCCGGTCCTTTCTCCGCTGCGCCGCGCCATCCCGCCGATCGGGGGCACAATCGACATCAGCCCGGTCATCGCCCTCATTCTCTTGGAGATCGTGCGCCGCATCCTCATCGGCTTGTTACTGCGCGTGTAGAGTGGATCCAATGCGCAGCATGGTCTGTGTCCTATCGCTGATCGCTCTGGCCGTTGGGTCGCTCCTGGCTCTGGCGGCGTGTCGCCCTTCCCCGACCGAACCGGTCTCACCGCCGCCGAGCCTATCGCCGGAGATCAGCCCGATCCAGACCCCAGAAAGGCCAGCAGGAATGACTCCAAAGCCTCCATTAGATCCCCTGATCTCCGGGCTTGTGGACCAGGCCAAGAAGGATCTCAGCCAACGGATCCAGGTCCCCACGGAGCGGATTACCCTTAAGGTGGTGGAAGCCGTCCAATGGCGTGATAGCAGCCTGGGTTGTCCGGAACCGGGTATGTATTACTTGATGGTGATTACGCCGGGGTACCGCATCCAGCTTGAGGCCAACGGCCAGGTCTACGAGTACCATACCAGTGAGACGCGGGTGGTCTACTGCGAGAACCCCGAGCCGCCATTATAAGTCGCCTCCTACTGCATTGAGCGGTTTGGATTGCTCATTACTTTGTGCTATGATATCGTTGATCCAAGGGAGCAGGAGACGCAGATGACCGAATGGAAAAGCACAGCCGAAGTCGCCATTGTCGGCGGCGGCATCATGGGAACCAGCACGGCGTATCACCTGGCGCGACGGGGGTGCACCGACGTCGTCATCCTGGAACGTGACCTGCTGGCTCAGGCATCTACGGGCCTGAGTGCGGGAGGTATCCGCCAGCAGTTCTCCCATCCGGCCAACATCCGCCTGTCGCAAGAGGCCGTGCGCGTGTTCGAGCGTTTCGAGGAAGAGTTTGGCGTCAATATCGAATTCCGCCAGGTCGGGTACCTGTTCCTGGCCCAGACCGAAGAGGTCTGGCAAGAGTTCCTGACCAATGTCCAGATCCAGCGTCAGTACCACGTTCCGGTTGAGGTATTGACTCCGGAAGAGATTAAGTATCGCTGGCCCTACCTGAACGTCTCGGACCTGAAGGGAGGCACCTTTTGCCCGGAGGATGGCTACGCCGACCCTTATATGGCCGCCATGGGCTTTGCCCAGGCAGCCCGGCGGCTGGGGGTACGGATTGAGGAAAGGACCGAGGTGATCGGCATCCGGACCGAAGGAGGTCGGGTGCGCGGGGTGGAAACGACTCGGGGGCCGATTGCAGCCCCGGTGGTGGTCAACGTGGCCGGGGCATGGGGTGCCCAGGTGGCTCAGATGGTCGGCATCGACCTGCCGGTCCTGCCCTATCGCCGTCAGGTGTTTATGACCAAACCCTTTGACCCCATCCCCAAACCGGTACCGATGATCCTCGATATGGAACCTTCATTCTACTTCCGTGGCGAAGGACCCGGCGTGCTGATGGGCATGAGCGACAAGGACGAGCCGCCCAGCTTTAACACCAATGTGGACTGGTCGTTTCTGGAACGGGTCATCGAAAAGGCGGTGCACCGGGCCCCGATTCTCGAAGAGGCCGAGATCCTGCGCGGCTGGGCGGGCCTCTATGATGTCACACCGGACGACAACCCGATCATCGGCGCCTTGCCGGGGGTTGAGGGCTTTTTCTGCGCCATCGGCTTCTCCGGCCACGGCTTCCAGCAAGGGCCGACCGTCGGTCGGATCATGGCCGAGTTGATCCTGGATGGGCATACCGACTTTGATCTGAGCCCCTTTGCCCACGATCGTTTTGAAAAAGGAGTGGCAAAGGGAGAAACCCGGGTGGTCTGAGATTCTGTCATACAGGAGGACGTCCATGAAACTACGGATTCTATCCAGCTCTGATGTCCGCCGGGCCATCACCATGGCCGAGGCGATCCAGGCCGTCAAAGAAGCGTACATCCAACTTTCGGCTGGCCAGGCGGTGGTGCCGCTGCGAACCCCGGTCCCCGTGGAAAAGCAGAACGGCGTGACCCTCTTTATGCCCGCCTATCTGGCCCAGAGCGATGCATTGGGCGCCAAGATCGTGTCCGTCTTTGCTAACAACGCCGCGCGGGGCTTACCGACCATCCACGCCCTGGTCATCGTCGTGGACGCGGAAACCGGCCGTCCGGTGGCGGTCATGGATGGCACCTACCTGACAGCGCTCCGCACTGGTGCCGCTTCGGGAGTCGCCACCGACCTGTTGGCCCGACCGGATGCCTCGGTGGTCGCCATCTTTGGGGCGGGCGCTCAGGCGCGCACCCAACTGGAAGCGGTGTGCACCGTCCGGAATATCCAGCGAGTCTGGGTCTATGATGTCGTGGCCGACAGCGTGACCGCCTACGTGGAAGAGATGAAAAAGCGTGGTCACCCGATTCCGGCCGAGATCCGTGCCGCATCCTCCCCCGCTCAAGCGGTGCGCGAAGCCGATGTTATCTGCACCGCCACCACTTCCCGGACGCCGGTCTTTAACGACGCAGATCTGAAACCGGGCGTCCATATCAACGGCATCGGCTCCTACACCCCGGAAATGCAGGAGGTCCCGGCCGAGACGGTGGCCCGTGCCCGGGTGGTGCTCGATTCGCGCCTGGCAAGCCTGGCCGAGGCCGGCGACCTGATCATCCCCTTGAGACAGGGCCTGATCCAGGAGAAGGATATCCACGGAGAAATCGGCGAGGTAGCCGTCGGCAAGATCCCGGGCCGGCAGAGCACTGAAGAGATCACATTCTTCAAATCGGTTGGCGTGGCGGTGCAGGACGTGGCCGTGGCGACTCTGATCCTGCGCCGGGCCACCGAGTTGGGATTGGGCGCTGAGGCGGAGTTGTGATCCGCCTCCCATGCAGTCTGTGAAAAGAGGGTGAAACGATGAGCATGACCGAACGAGTGGCTCGATTGAGGCAGCAAAGCCTGGAGGCCATCCCGACCCTCTCCACCGAGCGCGCCGAGCTGATGACCCGCTTCTACCAGCAGGAGATCGGCCTGGTCTCCGTCCCGGTGCGCCGCGCGTTGGCCTTCCAATACCTGATGGAACACAAGACCATCTATCTCGGCGAGGATGAGCTGATCGTGGGCGAAAAGGGTCCGGCTCCCAAAGCCACCCCCACCTATCCCGAACTCTGCTGTCACAGCCTCCAGGACCTCGATATCCTCCACACCCGGGAAAAGATCTCCTTCTATGTCAGCCCCGAAGCGCGCAAGGTCTATGAGGAGACGATCATCCCCTTCTGGCGGGGCAAGTCGATGCGCGACCTGATCTTCCGCGAGATGACCGAGGAGTGGAAGGCCGCCTATGAGGCCGGCATCTTTACCGAGTTCATGGAACAGCGCTCCCCCGGCCATACCGTCCTGGACAACAAGATCTACCACAAGGGCATGCTCGATTTCAAGCGCGACATCCAGCGCAGCCTGAGCCAACTCGACTATTTCAACGATCCGGAAGCCTACGCCAAGCAGGAAGAACTCAAGGCGATGCTCATCGTCGCCGATGCGATCATCCGCTTTGCCGCGCGCCACGCCGAGAAGGCCCGCGAGCTGGCCCGCCGGGAAGCCGATCCACGGCGCAGGGCAGAGCTGGAGCGGATCGCCGAAGTGTGCAGCCACGTCCCGGCCCATGCCCCCCGCGATTTCTGGGAAGCCCTCCAATACTACTGGTTCGTCCACCTCGGGGTGACCACCGAACTCAACCCCTGGGATGCCTTCTGCCCCGGTCGGCTCGACCAGCACCTCTATCCCTTCTACAAAAAGGGACTCGAAGAAGGAACCCTGACCCCGGAGATGGCCCGCGAACTGCTCCAATGCTTCTGGATCAAATTCAACAACCAACCCGCCCCGCCCAAGGTCGGCGTCACGGCCGCCGAGAGCAGCACCTACACCGACTTTGCCCAGATCAACCTGGGGGGCGTCAAGGAGGACGGCTCCGACGGGGTGAACGAGGTCACCTACCTGCTGCTGGACGTCATCGAAGAGATGCGTCTGTTGCAGCCCAGTTCCTCCATCCAGGTCAGCAAAAAGAACCCCGATGCCTTTATCAAGCGCGCAGCGCGCATCATCCGCACCGGCTTTGGCCAGCCCTCGGTGTTCAACGCCGACCTGATCGTCCAAGAACTGATCCGCATGGGCAAGTCGGTGATCGACGCCCGCAACGGCGGCTCCAGCGGCTGCGTCGAGGTCGGCGCCTTTGGCAAGGAGAACTATAACCTGACCGGCTATTTCAACATGCCCAAAGTGCTCGAACTGACGCTGCACAACGGCGTGGACCCACGAACCGGGCGACAGATCGGCCTGCAGACCGGCGACCCCACCACCTTCGAGACCTTTGACGAACTGTTCGAGGCCTATCGCCGTCAGTTGAACTATTTTGTCGATATCAAGGTCCGGGGCAACAATGTCATCGAACGGCTCTACGCAACCTATATGCCGGCGCCGTTCCTCTCCCTGCTCATTGACGACTGCATCGCCACCGGCAAGGATTACCACGACGGAGGCGCCCGCTACAACACCACCTACATCCAGGGGGTCGGGCTGGGGACCATGGCCGACGCCCTGACCGCCATCCGCTACCACGTCTATGACCAGAAAACGATGACCATGGCCGAACTGCTGGAAGCCCTCCGCGCCGATTTCGTGGGCTACGAACGGATCCGCCAGACGCTATTGCATCGCACCCCCAAGTACGGCAACGACGACGACTATGCCGACCAGATGTTGCGCGCTGCCTTTGAGGCCTACTTTGAGGCCATTGACGGCCGGCCCAACACCAAAGGAGGCCGCTACCACATCAACCTCCTGCCGACCACCTGCCACGTCTACTTTGGCTCGGTGTGCGGCGCCACACCCGACGGGCGGAAGGCCGGCGTGCCGCTGTCGGAGGGGATTTCCCCGGTGCAGGGCGCCGACCGACGCGGTCCGACCGCCGTCATCAAGTCCGCCGCCAAGATCGACCATGCCCGGACCGGCGGTACCCTCCTCAACCAGAAATTCACCCCGCAACTGCTGCAGAACGATCACGACCTCGACAACCTGGTCCACCTCATCCGCTCGTACTTTAAGCTGGACGGACACCACATCCAGTTCAATGTCGTGGACGCCGAGACGCTGCGGGCGGCGCAACGGAACCCGGACCAATACCGGAACCTGATCGTCCGCGTGGCCGGCTACAGCGATTACTTCTGCGACCTGAGCCGGACCCTCCAGGACGAAATCATCGCCCGCACCGAGCACCGATCCTTCTAAAACCAAATGAGGGAAATGAACCGGGGTTCATTTCCCTCTTTTTTTTTCCAGAGCAAGATCAATCCAGAGCCTGATCCAGCAACTCCCACAGATCGAGGACATCTACGAACACGCCCAATTCATTCACCAGGCGGCCAGCCCCCCGCAACAAGGTCGGTTGACAGGTCGGGCAGGCGGTTACGATGATGTCCACTCCGACCGCCACCGCATCGCGGACGCGGTTCTTGGCCACTTCCACCGCCAACGCCCGGTCCACGTCGAACACGCCGCCCCCTCCCCCGCAGCAGGTGGAGAAGACGCCGTGGTGCTCCATCTCGACCAGCTCCATCCCCAGAGCCTTCAGAATCTGGCGCGGCTCCTCGATCACCCCCAGCATCCGCCCCAGGTGGCAGGGATCGTGGTAGGTCACCCGCCGATTGATCGGCTTGATTGTCATGCCCGGCAGTCGTTCGGCCACGGCCACCAAGGCATGCTTGACCTGTAACCCATACTCGTCGCGGAGCGTTGCCGTACAGGTCGGGCAGACAGTCAGGATCTCCTTCTCCAGATGAGGTCCATACACCTGCCGAAAGCGGGCCTGGGCTCGTTGGAACTCCTCCTCGAACCCGACCGCCGAGATGATATAGCTGCAACATACCTCATCCGAAACCAGCGGATCGAGGCCTACCTTTTCCAACACCGAGACGATAGTCTGGACCTGGTGGGGTTTGCTCTGATAGGCACAGCCCAGATAGAGAGGGGTGGTCCCCACCCGCCGGAACGGCATAGGGCGGTCAAAGAGCGTCCCCGTCTCCAGGATCCGCTCCGCCGTCTGTTCGTGTTTCGGCGAGGCAAACCCGGCCTCCCGCAACTCGCGGCGCACCGCACTAAAGATATCCAGGTTCTCCAAGGCGCAGCGGGCCTGGCAGTAGCCGCACATCAGGCAGGCATCCATCACCTCCTGCATCTCGGCCGACGGTTCCAGGATGCCCTCCAGCAGACCACGGGCGACCAGCATCCGTCCCCGGCTGGCATAGGTCTCCATCCGTTTCACCCGAAAGACCGGGCATTCCACGCTGCAAAAGCCGCACCGGGTGCGGTTGCAGGTATAGATATCGTCCACGAATTGTTCCAAAGCCCGATATTCTGCCATCGTTGTCCTCATTTCTAGATCATGGTGATTCATCGTTGCTCAGCCTGCCGGCCAAGCGCCCATCATGGTTGTATCCATCGCGATTCGAACTTTTTGCCGGGGTTCATGATATTCTTCGGGTCAAAGAGCGCCTTGAGTTCCTTCATATATTGGAAGCTCAACCCGTGTTCCAGTTCGTTAAAGCCGCCCAGCCGGTCCCCATCCCCGATATAGGTGCTCATCGTGCCTTCCAGCTCGACCGCCTTCAGACTCATCTCCCGCACGTAGCGGTAAAAGTTCTGCACCGTCTCTTCGGTCGAGTCATCCACGAACACGGCAAAGCTGATGCTGGGGCTGACCTTGTTGGGCGATTCGTTATAGACCGTCATGCCCAGGATCTGCTGGTCATATTTAGCCGAGATCTCGAGAAAGGCATGATACATCTCTTCCAGACGACCCATGGGGACGCCCACATCGGCCGCCCCGAACTTTTTCTCCCGCTGGCTATCGGGCCATTTTTGTTTGAAGGGAATGAATGCCAGCCGATGTTTGCTATCCCAGTAGCCCTCGACCATCTCCTGTTCGCGGACCCATTCCCCGTGAAACTCCCCTTCCAGGATCGAGCGCGCCTTCTGGAGGCTAAATTCCACTACATCCTCATCCCCCGCGAACGAAAGAAAGAGGATCGATTCCGCCCAATCCGGGATTTCCGGCTCTTTGCCGTACTTTTGGCGGAAGGCATGGGTGTAGAAGTGCAGCCGTCGCCGGCAGTTCAGGTGCGCGCTCTCCACACTCAGACCGCTGGCCAGGGTGCGCTCCAGGGCCCGCGCCCCATCGATCAGGGTGCGAAACACCCAGGCCCGTACTTCCCGCGTCTTGGGCAAGGTCACCACCCGCAACGTCGCCTCGGTGACGATGCCCAGCGTGCCTTCCGCCGCCACCAGCAGATGCATGAGGTTATAGCCGGTGGACGAGAACGATGCTTTCCGATGCCCCAGGCGCACCGCTTCCCCTCGCCCCGTCACTACCACCGCGTTGGTCAGGCAATCCAGGATCTTGCCATAGCGCACGCCAAAGGTCGAGTCGTTGTCGCACCCGATGGAAGCGCCGATGGTGCAGGCTCGCTTGCTCTCCGGCTGGTGGGGCAACCACAAACCGTACGGAGCCAGACGCTCGTTCAGCTCCCAGATGGTAATGCCCGCCTGGACGGTCACCGACATATTGGCCGGATCAATCTCCAACACCTGGTTCATACCCTTGGTCTCGACCATGATCCCACCCTTCCAGGCGACCACCCCACCCCCCATGCCCGTCCCGCCGGCAAAGGGGATCACCGGCAACTCGTACTTGAGCGCCACCTGGACGATCTGCACCACCTCCTCAGTGTTGCGGGGCACCACCAGGATGTCCGGCAGATCGGTCATATCCTTGTAGCGGGGGCTCCAGTCACGACTGTAGGCCATCCGGTGAATGGCGCTGTCGGTAGCGCGGTCCCCTAAGAACGCTTGCAGTTCGGTCAATGCTGCTTTCAGTTTCTCCTGATCGGTCATTTCTTTCTCCTATCGTCATCGTTGACAACAGAGTCAGGAATCGGGCAGGGCTTCTCTCCCACCCGGATCATCCTCCATAGAGCATTCGCTCGCAGACGGGACAATAATGGATCCCTTCGCCGCGTTCCACCGCCCGCGCCATGGTGAACGGCACATCCACTCCGCAGACCTGGCACATGCCTTGCTTGAGCAACGCCACTACGGTGCCAGCCAGGCGCCGGCTTAGATCGTCGTACAGCGCCCGGTTTGCCGCGCCCAGTTTCGTCCGCATCTCTTGGCGTTGCTCTTCCAGTTCGGCCAACAGGGACTCTAATTCCTGTTTCCTGGCCTGCAGGGCCTGCTGTTCCTGGCGCCACGTGGCCTCGATCTGGCGCAGGCGCGCCTGCCGTTCCGCCAGCTCGGCCTCTTCTTCCTCCAGAGCGATCATCGCTTCCAGTTGGCGATCTTCCAGTTCGCTTCGACGACGGCGCAGGGCATTGGCTTCGTCGTGAAGGCTGCTCAGTTCCTTGGGGTTGCGCACCTGGCCGCTGTACAGCCGGTCCTGATTCCGTTTCAGCTTGTCGTTCAATCCCCCGATCTCCAGCTCCAGCGCACGCACCTGCTTTCTCAGTTGTGCGACCCTTTCCTCCTCTTCGACCACCGCCTGCCGTGCCCGGATCACGTCCTCGGTTTCTCCCAGACTGGCTTCGACATCGGCTAACTGAGCCCTTCGTTCCGCCAACTCGGCATCCACCAACTGGAGTCGGTAGAATTGCCGTACGATGCTCATCCCCACCTCCCCGCTGGGTCTCTCAGTGCCCGCTTACAAAGAAGGACCTCATGCCCGTGGCATGAGGTCCCCCACTGCGCCCTGGTCCCAGGGGCAGGCATCGGCTTGCTGCGAGGATCTGGGTTCTGGGATATCCCGCACAACTTCACTGTTGTCATCGCCTGAGTCCCTCGTCCAAGTTGCGGCTATTATACCACAGCCCCTACCAGGGACAAAACAAAAGGCCGCGGTTGGACGGACCAATCGGAAGGCTCTCCCTTCCCCCGGAGTCGAGGCCTTATCCGGAAAAACCGCCGAAAGGCTTCGCCTCCACCCCGGAGTCGAGGCTTCAGCCGGATTGTCCGCCGAAAGGCTCCACTCCCTTCGGCCAAGGTCGAGGCTTCGGCCAGAAAACCGCCGAAAGGCTCCACTCCCTCTTCCGATTTCGAGCTTCAGCCGGATTCAATCTACCCAGACGATCAAAACGCCTCCGGTGCAGTAGGACCAGAGTCCCCCTTGTCAAAGTGGGCAAATGTGGTACAATGGTAAAGACAAAGAAAGAGACCTCTAGATCTCGATGGATCGATCCATGGGCGCGGCACATCAGGTCACACCCCAGGAGAGGCGCTGGGTGCTTCTCTGGTCCGCCGGCATCGTCGGCCTGACCGCCCTGCCCTACCTGATCGCCTGGCTCCTGGCCCCCGCCGATACCCAGTACACCGGTTTGCTGGTCAACCATCTGGATGGCGAGTCGTATTATGCCAAGATGCAGCAGGGGGCGCGCGGCGACTGGCTTTTCCACCTGCCCTTCACCCCAGAGCCGCACGAGGGCGCGTTCCTCTTTACCTTCTACCTGGCCCTGGGGCATCTGGCCGCCTGGTGGCATCTCCCCATTCCCGTCACCTACCACCTGGCCCGCCTGGCGGCTGGATTCTTTTTCCTTCAGACCGCCTATTCGTTCATCGCCCTTTTCACGGAGCGGATCGCTGCCCGCCGCGCTGCCTTTCTCCTGCTGAGCTTCTCCTCCGGGCTGGGCTGGTTGCTGGCCCCGTTCGGCATCACCCTCAGCGATCTGTGGGTGGCCGAAGGCTTTACCTTCCTGAGCCTCCTGGTCAATCCCCATTTTCCATTGGCGATGGGGATCATGCTGGCCATCTTGGGCCGGGTTCTGGTCGCAACCTGGGATGCGCCCCGGCCCACACCGGCAGCCGGGCAGAGTTGGCCGGCTCCGTTCCGGCTCCTGGGCTCTGCCGCGCTGGGGCTGGCCCTGGCCCTGGTCCAGCCGCTGGCCGTGCCCGTGGCGTTCACGGTGGCGGCCGTCTACCTGGGGCTGTGGGCGTTACAGACTCGCGCCTGGCCCTGGTCAGGCGTACTGGAGGCCGGCGCGGCTACCGCCGGCGCCGCGCCGCTGGCCCTCTACGACCTGTACGTCTCCCGCGCCAATCCCGCCCTGGCGGCCTGGTCAGCCCAGAACCTGACCCCCTCCCCGCCTCCGTGGGACCTGGCCCTCAGTTACGGGTTGGTCCTGTTGCTGGCTCTGCCCGGCCTGTGGCTTGCCTTCCGCCGACGCCGGCCCTCCGACCTCTTGCTGCTGGGCTGGGTGGGCAGCGCGGTGGCGCTCCTCTATACCCCGTTCCCTCTGCAACGACGGTTCATCACCGGCCTGCACATCCCTTTGGTGCTGCTGGCCGCGCTGACCATGGAACGGTGGCTCTGGCCCCGACTCGCGCCGCGCCGGCGGCCCCTGTTCACCGCTGGCTTGATCGCTCTCTCGGCATTGACCAACCTGTTTGTCCCCCTGGTGGCCATTCTCGGCGTGGCCCGCGAGCCCGGTCCGCTGGTCGTGCCCGCCGACGTCGTCGCAGCGTGCCGCTGGTTACAGGGCCACACTGCCTGGACCGACACCGTGCTGGCCCCGCCTGAGCTGGGCCACTTCATCCCCGCCTGGGCCGGCAACCGCGTCGTCTACGGACATCCCTTTGAGACGATCGATGCGGAGATCAAGAAAACCGAGGTCCTCCGCTTCTACGATCCAGGGGCTTCCCCGGCCGAACGGTCGGCGTTGCTGGACCGCTACGGGGTGCAGTATGTGCTGGGGCCGGCTGCGCCTCCGGATGGCGACCCGGTTGGGCTGGAGTTGACGCCGGCCTGGGTCGGTCAGGCGATGACATTGTACCGTGTGGAGGCAAAGCCATGAATACCTCGCAAAGGTCAGATTCTCCCGCTTGGCCAGTTTTGCCAATCGTTGTTATGGGAATGGTCTTGCGGTTGATCTACCTGGTGCGAAGTGCTCCCTGGACAGACGAATACTATACTTCGCTAGCTATTCAGATGGTTGCGGAAAAAGGTGTTCCAATCATGCCATCCGGCCTGGTTTACACCCATGGCCTTCCCCACAGCTATGCGGGAGCGATGCTGGCCCGGTTGTTCGGGTTCAGCTACGCAGTGGCACGGTTGCCGAGCCTGTTGATCAGCCTACCGACGCTGTTGTTGATCTGCCACATCGGACAGCGCTGGTTCAACACACGCGCCGGATCCTTGGCCACCCTCCTACTGGCTCTCTCACCAGAGGCGATTCAATGGGGAGGGACAGCTCGCATGTACGCTCTATGGCAGTTCTTTACCCTAGCTGCAGTTTACATGATGTTCGAAGGATTGTTCAAAGGCCGGAGCACGCTGATGCGAGCGGGAGCCTTGCTGGCGCTGGCTGGAGCGATGCTGTGTCACCTCCGAACGCTACTTACTATTCCAGCGGCGGTAGTAGGTTTAGGGCTGACTTGGTGGATGACCCGCCGAGAGAGAGGTTTTCAAGGATGGCGGCCTCGCCTACTGCCATGGATGGAAGGGCTCGCTCTAGCGGTTCTCATAGCCTCGGTGATGATGTTTACTCTTTTCGAGCGCCCCAGCGGTCTGGCAGATGCCAACCAAATCAGACCTGTGAACTGGCTCAATCCGATCCGTGTTTTCGCCGACGTATTGATTGGTGCTCAGCAGTTTGTCGTTTTCCCCTATCTAATCCTAACCGTACTAGCACTCACTGGTAACCTGGCCTTGCTCGTCAGGTGGTTCCGCCACCAACGAAATCCTCATGATCCGGCTCTTCTTTTTCTAAGCGCCACTGGCTTGACTGTTTTAGTGCAATTCAGCTTGGTCAGTCCACCGATTGTACGTATTCCTCGCTACTTGTTCGACATTCTACCACTCTACCTACTGATAGTGGCCCGCGAGCTTGACTATATCGTGTCTGAGATCGGGGATAGGATCGGTGGATTGGCCAACAGCGCGTTCGGAGCACTACCAGTTCTGTTTATTGTCTGCCTATTCGCCGCTCCTGTTTTTTCGGTACTCACCCAGCCACTGTCGGCGATCCAAGAGGGATTTGATTATGTGCGTGAGCACTGGCAACCAACAGATCGAGTTGCCACGCCGCTGCCAGCTGTGGCTTACGTAGCCCTTGGCCGCTGCGATTATTTCATAGCTTTCGAGAATCCATTCCTGTGGTCTAGAGCCGACGGGCCAGTCGATCCCCACTTGGGGTTGCCCTGGATTGGCACAGCCGATGGTCTGCGCGAAGTAGCCAACGAAGCCCCACGGTTATGGATCGTTGTCGAAAAACGCTATGCTGAGCCGTATCGTGCTATCCTTGGCGATCGACTGACCATCACCTTTCAACACGCGGACGCAGTCGTCTATGTAGAGAGCGTCCCTCAGGAGACACGATGACCCGCTACGCCGGCCCCGTCCTTTTGATCCTGCTCGTGGGGCTGATCAACGCCCCACTGCTCCTGCACTTGAATGACCTCCTGTACCCTCGCGGCGACCAGGTCACCGATCTGACGATCACTCACTGGCCGGCCGTCGTTTACAATGTGACCAGCCTCCGCCAGTACGGACAGGTCCCGCTATGGCGGACGACCATCGCCAGCGGCGGGCCCTGGGCGGCCAACCCTCAGTCGTGGTTGTTCTACCCGCCCGCCTGGCTGTTCTATCTCCTGCCGATCAACCTGGCCTTCAACCTGCTGCTGTTCGGGCACTGCCTCCTGGCGGCGCTGGCTACCTATGCCTGGGGCCGTCGCGCCCTTGGCCTGCGCCCGGCCGGCGCGGCGCTGGCCGGACTGTCCTTTGCCCTATCCCCCTGGCTGACCGCCCACCTGGCCGCCGGCCATGTGAACATCGCCTGGGCGCTGGCCTGGTGGCCGGTGGCGCTGCTGGGCGCCCACCGAGCCGCCAGCGATCCGGAGGGAATTGCCATGCCCGGCGGGGCGCCACGAGGAATGAAAATATCCGGGAGCCGGTGGCTGAGGGCGCGACTCCGGGTGGGGGGAGTGGAGCCTTCAGGCGGTGGACCGGCTAAAGCCTCGACTCCCGGATGCGGGGAGCAGTCTATTTTCGAAGGAGCGTTGTGGACCGGCGTCGCCTGGGCCGCCGCCCTGCTGAACCACATCCAGACAGCCACGTTCGGCATTGCCCTATCCCTCGCCTGGTTCCTGCTGACTCTGTTCACCGCGCCGCGACCAGTGCGATGGGGCCGACCCGCCGTGCGGCTGCCGGTCATGATCGGAACAGCGGGACTGTTGAGCGCGGCCCTACTCATCCCCCTGGCCGAGGCGCTGCCTTACCTGAACCGCACGGCGCTCACCGTCAAGGAAGCCGGTCTCTTTTCCCTGCCCTGGGCCAGCCTGCTGACCGCGGTCATCCCGACCTATGGCGGCGAGTCGGAGCAGGTGATCTATCTTGGTCTGCCGGCGAGCCTGCTGGCACTGGTGGGCCTCCTCGTCCGACGGGATCGAACCGCCTGGTTCTTCCTCCTGACGGCCGGGTTGGCGGCGCTGTTCGCCGTGGGGACCCATGGCCCGCTCTTCCCACTACTGGCCCGCTGGGTGCCCGGCCTGAGCTGGTTTCGCGTTCCGCCGCGCATCTGGGGGATAGTGACCCTCAGCCTGGCCGTCCTGGCCGGGCGCGGGCTGGACCTCCTGAGCGGAGCCCCTCTCCCCGCCCCGGCTCAACGGCGGGCAACTCTGGCCACTGCGATCTGGCTCATTGCAGGGCTGGCCGGATGCGCCTGGCTGGCACGGAGCAGCCGGTCCACTCCCGTAGCCGCCTGGAGCCTGGGGACCTTCGGCCTGCTGAGCGCGGGGGGGCTGTGGCTTCGTATCCGGGGACGGCTCCGTCCGGTACCCTTTAGCGTCGCCGTCTTGCTGCTGGTGGGAACGGACCTGACCTTGATGCGCGCCGCCTGGACCGAGATGCGCGCCCCTTCCGAGGCCCTGGCCTGGGGCGCGGATGCGGCCCAATTCCTGGCGGCGCAGCCGGGCCAGTTTCGCGTCTACTCGCCCAGCTACAGCCTGCCACAACACACCGCTGTCCAGTACGGCCTCTCGCTCGCCGACGGCGTGGACCCCTTCCAGTTGAGTCATTATGTAGACTTTTTGGCTCAGGCTGGCGGCTTTGGCAACGACGGTTACAGTCCAACCCTGCCACCGGACTTGGAAGACCGGGACGCCCGACCGGACGCCGTCCGGTTGGGACTGCTGAACGTGGGCTATGTGGCCGCCGAGTGGCCGGTCCCGGCCGATGGCCTGGCATGGGTGGCGACCATCGGCACGACCTGGATCTACCGCAACGAGCACGTCCTGCCGCGCGCCTTTATCGCCCAGGCCCGGCGAGGGAGCGAAATCGTCCTATCGCGCCCGGTCCACGCCGCGCCGGCTTCCATCGCCGTCTATACCCCCAACCGCATGGTGGTCGAGGCCGACGCGGACAAACCTGGCCTGTTGGTGTTGAGCGAAGTATGGTACCCCGGCTGGCGGGCGAAAGTGGATGGCGTCGAGGCGCCCATCCAGCGCGCCGAGGGGGTATTGCGCGGCGTCTGGCTGGAGGCCGGCCGGCACACGGTCGAGTTCCGCTATGCGCCGCGGACGGTATGGGCCGGTCTGGCGGTCACGGGCAGCACCGCGCTGGCCCTGCTGCTCTACGCGGTATGGGGGTGGAGGAAGCGACGATGAGCCGCGCTGAGGTGCGCTGGTTGCTGGTCGCCTCCCTGGCCGTGCTCCTCTTCGCCAGCCTGCCGACCCTCTATGCCTGGAGCCTGGCCGACGCCGACCATGTCTTCACCGGCTTTGTCTACAACGTTGAGGACGGCAATTCCTACCTGGCCAAGATGCGGCTCGGGGCGCGGGGCGAGTGGTTTTTCCATCTCTTTTACACGAGCGAGCCCCACGACCCAGCACTGGCCTTTCCACTGCATATTCTGCTGGGCAAGTTGGCTGCTGCGACTGGTCTCTCTCTGGCGCTCACCTACCATCTCGCTCGTGTCGTCCTGGGCCTGGTGCTGTTATGGACCGTCTACGCCTTTGTGGCCGAGTTTACCCCGGACGTAACCGTCCGCCGTCTGGCCTGGGCCGTGGTGGCGGTGGGCAGCGGGCTGGGCTGGCTGTGGCTCCTCCTGGGGCGATCGGAGTGGCTCGGTGCGATGCCCTTGGACTTCTGGGTGCCCGAAGCCTATGTCTTCCTCGTCCTCTACAACCTGCCCCACCTCGCCCTGGCCGAGGCGCTGTTACTGGCGACGTTTCTTTATGCTCACCGCGCCCTGGCCGGACGGGGGTTTCGCTCCAGCCTGGCGGCCGGATTGGCCCTGTGCATCGCCGCCTGGATCGTGCCCTTCTATGCCGGCATCCCCGCCGCCGTGCTGGGCGCCTGGCTGGTCCTCCTCGCCATCCGACGACGGCGCATCCCCTGGCGCGAGATTGGCCTGGCCGCGGTGATCGGTCTCCTCGCCCTGCCGCCGGTGGTCTACAACGCCTGGGTGTTCACCACCAATCCCGCCTTTCGGCTCTGGGCGGCGCAGAACCAGATCCTCTCCCCACATCCGCTCCACTACCTGGCCGGCTATGCCCTGCTGCTGGTCCCGGCCATCGCTGGCGCCATCCAGCTCGTCAGACAACAGGACGAACGATGGGGGCTGCCCATCCTTTGGGTGTTGGTCGTGCCCTGTCTGCTCTATCTTCCCTTCAACCTTCAGCGGAGGATGGTCTCCGTGGTCCAGGTGCCGCTGGCTCTCCTGGCAGCCATCGGTCTGGAGAGATGGCTGGCGCGGGTATCGGGCCGGGGACGGCGCTGGCTTCGGGCCGCCTATGTGGGCGTCTTGAGTCTGAGCAACATTCTGCTCGTGATCGGCAGCCTGGGATGGGTCCAGCAGCGCTCGGAGCCGATCTATCGCCCGGGGGCCGAGATCGCCGCCTTGACCTGGCTGGGCGCCCACAGCCAGGCCGATGAGACCGCGCTCTCCTCTCCCGAGGTGGGCAACGTCATCCCCGCCTGGACCGACCTGCGCGCCTTTATCGGCCACGGCCCGGAGACGCTGCACCATGCGGCCAAGCGGGAGATGGTGCGCCGCTTCTTCGATCCGGCTACCGACGATGCCTGGCGGCAACAGATGCTGCGGGAGTATGACATCACATATGTCTTTTACAGCCTTGCCGAGCGGAACCTAGGAACATGGGATCCGACAAATGCCACGTATCTGGAATTGATCTTTGAAGAGGGAGAATACTGCGTTCTGCGCCGCATGCCATACTAGCAGGAGATATATCATGAGCATCACACAAAGGAGTCAGTTTAGTATCAGCCTCTTTATGCCGATGTATAACGAACTCGCCTCAGTCGAGCGAATGGTGAACAAAGCGTTGGAGATCCTGCCTACGCTCACTGACCAGTACGAGGTGCTCATCGTAGATGACCACAGTACCGATGGATCGGAGCGCGTTGTCCAGCGATTGGCCGCCGAGCATCCAGCAGTGCGTGTCGTGCGCCACGACACTAACCGGGGATACGGGGCAGCCCTGCGCACCGGTTTTCTCGAGTCTCGCAAGGACCTGGTCTTCTATACAGACTGCGATGAGCCGGTGGACCTAAACCAACTGCACCAAGCCATGCCGTTGATTCAAGAGCACGATGCGGTGGTCGGTTATCGTATTGACCGCCATGATACTCCTCGGCGCTGGCTCTATTCTCAGGTTTACAACTTTTTGATGCGCTTGCTGTTTGGAATCCGGGTGCGTGACGTGAACTTTTCATTCAAGCTTGTCCGCCGATCTGCATTAGACAAGGTGACACTCACCGCCCGTTCAGTGTTCATTGACGGTGAACTATTGGCCGAGTTAGTGCGTTATGGGTGCAGCATTGCCGAGATCCCGATCGAGTATCATCCTCGCCAGAATGGAAGATCCAACTTTGATACTTTCCGCGCGGCGTGGGATACTCTGGTCGAGATCGCAAGCTACTGGTGGAGACAGAAAGTGACTTCGCCAGCGCGCTTGCGTGTAGGTGAAAAGGATGCATGACCTGGCTTATTACGATCTGCACACCCTGGAAGCCAGCCACTGGTGGTACCGGGGCATGCGAGACATTTATGGCCGGCTGCTGCGCCGCTTTGCCAGTACCAGTGCCCGCCCGGTTCTAGACGTGGGCTGCGGCAGCGGTGGCAACCTGCAGGTCCTCAAACCTTATGGACCGATCATTGGCATGGACCTATCGCTGACGGCGCTCCGATTGTGGCAGGAAAAGCCAGCAGGGCTGGTGCAGGCAAGCGCTGATGCTTTGCCCTTTGCTGCCGGTAGCTTTGGCGTGGTAACGTTGCTGGGACTTATCGAGCATGTCCAAGATGACCTGAGTGTATTGAGGGAAGCAGGACGGGTCTGCCGAAGGGATGGTATAGTGTTACTGAATACATCAGCCTACAAGTTTCTGTGGAGCCAACACGATGAGGCCAACCGGCACGTACGACGCTACTTGGCCCGAGACTTGGCCCTCAAGATCCGCATGGCGGGCCTGAAGGTGCTGAAGATCAGCTACGCAAACATGTTCATCTTTCCGGCGGCCCTTATCGTCCGACCAGTGCAACGGATCACACAACGGCTGAAGCCCAAGAGCACGCCCCGCGTGGACATGTTTCCAGTGTGCGAGCCGTTCAATGGATGGCTGACGTACCTGCTGAAATTCGAAGGATGGTTGATTGAGCGACTGAATTTGCCCTTCGGGGTATCTATACTGGCCGTGCTCGCGCCAGACCAGGAGGAGGCGCAGTCATGACCCAGAGCATGATGGCCCAAGTGCTTTCGCTCTACGCTTCCGCCAGCGTAATCGACCGGTTACACCTCGCAATCCGATGGTACCTGTGCCCTTTCGACAAAATCTCCGGCTATGTGCCAAAAGGCGGTCTGATCGTCGACGTGGGTTGTGGGCACGGTGCGTTTGCTGCTCTGCTAGCCTTGCGTTCGCCCCAACGCCAAGTGCTCGGCGTGGAAGTGGCTGCCCACAAACTACGGGTTGGACGACTGGCTACCGCCCACCTTCCCAATCTGCTCTTGGTGCAGGGAAATGCTCTGGCTATCCCGGCCAGGCAGTGCCAGGCCATCACGATTCTCGACGTGGCGTATTTGATGCCGCCAGAGGTCCAAGAGACGTTGCTTGCCCACTGCCATGAGCGATTAGCGCCGGGCGGTACGTTCCTGCTGAAGGACGTTGACACGAAACCTTACTGGAAGTTCTGGCTCTGTAATGCCGAAGAATGGTTCGTCGGACGGTTAGTTAGCCGTCTTACGGGCCAACAGTTTCATGTCCAACCGGTGCGCGCTTTTTATTACCGACAGGCGGCTGACTGGGCTGAAGCGCTGCGCCGGATCGGTTTTCGGCGTGTTCAGACCGTGCGGCTTGACCAAGGCCTATGCCATCCCCACGTACTCATTATCAGTCAAAAAGGATGACTATGAAGCAGCTCATAGTCAATGCCGATGACTTCGGTCTCACACGTGGTCATAACACAGCCATCTTGCGCGCGCACAAGGAAGGCATCGTCACCAGCGCCTCACTCTTGGCCAACGGAAGCGCTTTTGATGATGCTGTAGATCACCTGTGCACGGCGCCGAACCTGTCTGTGGGTGTGCATCTGACGTTGCTGGAGGGTCAGCCTGTGTCGGCTCCCGACCAATTGCCGGACTTGGTGGGGTCAGATGCGAAACTGGAGACAAATGTGTATAGGGCTCTGATCCACCTCGCTGCCCGACCCGCCATGCTGGCTCAAGTGGAAACTGAATGGCGGGCACAAGTGGCACGAGTGGCTGCTGCTCACGTGACACCTTCACATCTGGATAGTCACAAGCATTTGCACGTTCTTCCGCCACTGATCAGCCCCCTGATCCGGGTAGCTTCAGAATTTGGTATCAAAGCGGTGCGCCTCCCGCTGGAGTGGCCGCTGTTTGGTGTGTGCAAACATCCGAGGCGGCTGGGAATCTGGCTGATGGTCACCGGGCTGGCTTGGCTCGCCCGGCCTCGGCTGCGTTCAGCAGGATTGCGCTTCCCGGATCGACTGATCGGACTGTTGCACAGCGGGCAATGGACTGCGAGCGAATTGCTTGCTGCCCTGCAACGTTTGCGACCTGGAGTTACCGAGCTGATGACGCACCCCGGTCAGTTCGATGCCGATACGGCCAGCCTGGTGAGCCAGGGGTATACATGGGTGGAGACCTATGCCTTTGAGCACGAAACCGAATCTTTGTGTGATCCGGCGGTCCGGACAGCTTTACAGCGACATGGGATTCAAAAGACTAATTTTTGGAATTTGAACCAGACCAGCAAAGGCAACAGCGGTGAAACGTCTTCGACTGTTTGAGTGCTCTCGAACGTTTTATCAACGCCTTCACCCCGGCCTGCGTTACGTCCTGGGGATTTTCCTGGTTATGCGGATGCTCACCTCGATGTGGGCAGCTCTGATTGCTGGGTTGGGCCCCATCCAAGTCATCTGGGAAGGTGAACCCGCCTACGAGACGATTCACACAGCGTACCCCCACAGCAGCCCTATGGCCAACCTGCTTTGGGGCGTGTGGTACCGCTGGGATACGGGATGGTACATGACCATCGCGGTCCACGGCTACGGTGATCCCGTGAAAACAGTCATTTTTCCCCCTCTCTATCCTCTGCTGACTCGCCTCGTAGGACGGCTTCTGGGCAACGAGTACCTGCTAGCCGGGTTGCTGATCTCGAACCTGAGTTACGGCGGCGCATTGTACTTGCTATATCGACTGGTAAGCGCCGAGCACTCGGATTCCATTGCACGTCAGTCGCTGGTCTGGTTGGCTCTCTATCCAGGTGCTTTCTTCTTCATGGCCGCTTATACTGAATCACTGTTCCTGCTGTTGGTTCTGCTGGTTTTCCACTCGGCCCGACAGCGACGATGGTTGATAGCAGCGACGGCCGCTTTTCTTGCCACATTAACTCGGTTGACTGGTTGGGTGCTTAGTGTCCCAATCATTTGGGAAGCGCTCTCGGCAACCGGCTGGACCTCCTGGACAGCACACGTCAGGGAATGGTTCCGCCGTGCACCACAGGCCGCGCCTGGATTACTGGCGGCGCTCGGTGCGCCGCTCGGTCTGATCGCTTATTATTTCTATCTCTTTGCCGCTGGATTGCCATCCGTGGACAGGGCCTTTGCCGAGCTATGGCAGGTACGTATCAACTGGCCCTGGATCTCGATCATCGAGGCAGTACGTGACTTGCTGGCTGGCCCACCTTCGCTCGTGCAAGCCATTAACTTGATGATGCTGGCCACCTTTCTGGTTCTGACTGCCATCTCTGTAAAGAGGCTACGGCCTTCGTGGTGGCTGTTTGTTCTAGGCAACCTTGGATTCTTTCTACTTCGTGATTACCCGGTGCGTCAGCTTGACGGAACGCTACGCTACTTGACAGTGCTCTTTCCCTGTTTCGTGACACTGGCGCTGGTGATCAAGAGCCGCAGGCTAAGAATCGGCATGATCGTGTGCTTTGGTCTGCTCCAAGCACTGCTGTTGGCACTGTTCGTCCGTTGGTACTGGGTAGCATGAACCAAGAAGCTCCCATCATGCGATATGCGTCACCGGTCCTGTTGGGGATCTTGCCGGCCATCCTCTACGCCCCCTTCTTGTTCGGTGGACGGGTGCTGTACTGGGGTGTCTATCTGCTCCAGTTCTATCCCTGGCGCCAACTGGCAGTAGAGCAGGTCCGCGCCGGCCACTGGCCGCTGTGGAATCCGTACCTGGGGGGCGGCACTCCGCTGGCCGCCAATCTCCAGACCGCCGCCTTCTACCCGCTGAACGTGCTCTTTTTGCTCCTGCCCGTCGAACGGGCCTTTGCCTGGGAGTTGGCTCTGCACCTGGTTCTGGCTGGACTGTTTGCCTACGGGTTGGGGCGCACCCTGCGCCTGAGCCGCTTCGGCGCTACGGTCTGTGGCCTGACCTACAGCCTGGGCGGCTACCTGGTGGCCCGCTGGGTCTTTCCCACCATGGTCTGCGCCGCCGCCTGGCTGCCCCTGTTGCTGACCATGACCGAGAAACTGGTGGAGCCGGGCATCGCTGGGGCGTCGGATCCCCGTTGGGCGGCGGGCCGTGGAGTGCGGACGGCAGCGCTGGCCTTGGCCGTCGCCTTGCAGCTCCTGGCCGGCCACGCCCAGACCAGCTTCTACAGCCTGGTGATCATCGCTGCTTTTGCTCTCTACCGTCTGGCCCAGCGACGAGGGACGAGTGGCAACCACCTCCGCCGCTTCCTGCTGACCGGTGGCCGCTGGCTGCTGGCGATCCTGTGGGGCGTGGCCCTGGCCGCCATTCAACTCCTGCCCACCGCCGAGCTGACGCTCCACTCCCACCGTCCTGGTCGGCTGACCGACCTCCAGTTCGCCTTCGAGCTCTCCTTCTGGCCCTGGCGGCTGATCACCCTCGTCGCCCCGGACTTTTTCGGCCATCCCGCCCGCGATGGGTATTGGGCCTATGGCACCTACTGGGAAGAAGCGGCTTACGTGGGCATCCTGCCACTGATCCTGGCCGGGGCGGCCCTGATCGCCTGGCGGCAACGGCGGGCGAGCCACCGCGCCCGGACCGCAACCGATCCCGCCCGCCTGAAGGGAGAGCATGATTCGGTCCCCGGCCTGCACCATCCCGCCCTCGCCACCGTCCCCTTTTTCGCTGCCCTGGCGCTGCTTTCCTTGCTCCTGGCGCTGGGCGACCATACGCCTCTCTACCCTCTCCTGTTCCGCTACGTGCCCGGCTTTGGGTTCTTTCAGGCGCCGGCCCGCCTGCTCATCGGCTATGCCATCGCCCTGCCGCTCCTGGCCGGCATCGGCGCCGACACACTGCGGCTTACCCCTCGTCGGCGCCAGGCGCTGGCCTTCCTGGTGGTCCTGGGGCTGGGGATGGTCCTGGCCGGGGCGCTGACCCGGTGGCTCGTGCCGGGCGTGCGCGCCAGCATGAGCGCGAGCATCATCCGCCTGGGCCTGACCCTGGCTCCGGCCGCCGGGGTGCTCCGGCTGCGAGGGCATCGCCTCCGGGGCGCTCGATGGCAGGCCGCCGTCCTCGCCCTCATCGTCGCCGACCTGCTGGCCTTTGGCTGGGGATTGGCTCCTGGCACCGAGGCAAGCGTCTATCATCGGCCCACGGCGACGGCGACCTTCCTGCAGGGGCAACCCTCGGGCCGCATCCTGGTCGCTCCAGCCTACGCCCAACGTATCTACGATCAATATGTCTCCCTGCGCTCCTTCGGTTCCAGCCAGCCGGACTCGCTCCGGGAGCTGCGCGAAAGCCTGATCCCAAACCTGAATGTTCCCTACCATCTGCCGTCGGTGGGCAACTATGATCCGCTGACGGTGGACCTCTACCGCGACCTGTGGAACCGGATCGCGGGGGACCGCGCTTCCCCTCCCGATCTGGAGAGGATCCTTCCCCTGGCGAATCTGCTGAGGGCGCGGTATCTCATCAGCGATAGCACCGAGAGCAGCCTATGCCTGCCGGTCCTCTACCGGGATGGGCCGACCATTTACCATAACGAAACTGCCCTGCCCGAAGCGTTTCTGGTGGGTCGGGCGCGGGTTGTCGAGGACGAGGCGGTACGGCTGGAACTCCTTTCCGATCCAGGGTTCGATCCGCGCTGTGAGGTCTTGCTCAGTCGTCCGCCGGTTTCTGACTCTTCACCGGACACAGGCAACGAAGGGGTGTGCACGCTCATGGGAACGGCAACTGTCTTGCGCCCCGGACCGGACCGGGTTATAATTCGGATCGCGTCCGATCGGGCCGGGTATCTGGTGCTGACCGACACTTACTACCCCGGCTGGCAGGCGACGGTCGATGGTGAAGCGGCGGAGATTTTGCCCGCCGACCACGCTTTTCGCGCGGTGTGGGTGGGGACTGGCGAACATACCGTGGTGTTCACCTATACGCCCCTGTCGTTCCGGGTGGGGGCGTGGGTCACCCTGGCGGCGGGGGTGGTGATGGTGGGGGTCGCGTTGCAACACATAAAGCGGCAGTATTTGTTGGCGGGAAGAGGCAGGCTCTTGTGAATCAGCGTCTAAGGATTGTTTTCTTTGGCGACCCAACCCATGAATACAGCAATCGAATGTTCAACTACTTGATGAGCCATCCCCAAGTAAGTGTTGTGGGGGTTGTGGCCTCCTGCCCACGATCTGTGTCAAGCCATCTGTGGCATAGGGCCATGAGAAGACTACGCCGTCTGCGTGATCGACTGATGCGCCGAAGGTCCACACCCAGCTTTATTCACATGGCTGCCGCTCGGTCCATAGAGTCACTACAGATTCGGAAGATTCACACCGCAGCCGCGTTGGATTGGCTGCGAGCCAGAAACGCGGACCTTTTCTTATGTGTTGCGTATCCATATATTTTGCGGCGAGCGTTGTATGATTTGCCACCTCTGGGCACTGTGAACATCCATCCGAGCCTGCTCCCAGCTTACCGAGGTTCTCATCCGGTCTTCTGGGCTTTGCGTAATGGAGAACGATCGATTGGTGTAACTGCCTTTCGTGTCAATGATGGCATTGATACTGGGCCAATTATTGCTCAATGCCGTGTCCCGGTTTTGCGAGGTGATACTTTCTGGCGAGCGTATGTGCGAATCATGCAAGCTACTCAAGAATTGCTGAACTGTGTCATAGAAACGGCAAGAGCAGGAGAACTTGTGGGCGTACCTCAGGATGAATCTGCAGCGACGTGGTTTCCGCCTCCGAGACTATCTCATTACTTTTTGTATACCTTTCGTGTCATGTGCAGTTGGTTTTGGCCATAGCCCGGGAGAATAGGATTTGGTTGACCGATACGAAGCGATACCGAAGCTTGTAGGAGAGAGCCTGGTGACATTGGTCGCCATTGGCTGCCAAATTGTCTCAGTTGTGATCGTGCAATCTGTGGTCGCGCATGAACTGGGTCCAGCAGGTATTGGGGTGCTTAGCTTACTTCTAACAGTCCCGACAATGGTTGTTGCTGCATCCAACATGGGGTTGGTCGTGTCCAATACATATCTGGCAGCACATGATCCGGTCGTACGCCCCAGACTAGCCACTATGTCCCTGCTGATGTCCATCGTCATGGGGAATCTTTGTGGTGTAGCGATCCTTGTAATTCGGTTGGTAACTCCTGAGTGGCTTTCAGCTCTCCCTGCTGACTCATTGGGCATTCTCGCCATTGGATTGCCGGCTCTGTATTTGCTCTCGTACCTTGCCTCGCTGTTGCTAGGGATGAGTCTGATCCTCAGGTACAACATAGTTTCCACCGTCCGCTTGCTGGGAACCCTGCTGACGGTTGTGTTTCTACACAGTCTTAAGCGATTGACAACGCATGCCTTGCCAAGTGCCTGGTTAGGAGGCATTGGGCTGGCAGCCGTGCTTGCACTAATCTGGACCTTGGCAGCAGTGGGTTCGTTGCAATCCCCGGACTGGATGCTTTTTCTCAAGTCTTTTCGTTACGGGATAAAGGCCGATCTGGCCAACCTGCTTACCCAGTTCAACTATCGGGCAGGTCTCTTCTTCATCACGTTGGCTACAGGTATCACGGATGCCGGCGTCTACATGGCTGCTGTCTCGGTCAACGAAACTCTTGGGTATCTCGCAGCCGCTGTTGCCACTGTTTTGACTCCTCGGATTGCCGCTTCGAGGTCCTCCCACGCCTTGACCCCAGTGGTGTGCCGGATGGTCATTGGGGTCACGGTGGTGTGCGTCCTATTAGCAGGTCTGGCTGCAAGCAAAATCGTCGAACTCGTGTATGGCCCCGGATTTGAGAGCGCTGTTGCGCTCTCGAGATGGATGTTACCTGGCACAGTTGCGCTGGCTGGAGCAAGGGTCTTGTCAGCCGATTTGATGGGGCGCGGCAAGTCAGGGTATTCCCTGCTTACCTCAATGGCTGGTGCCTGCATTACTTTGCTCACCTTTCCAGCTCTAATCCAGGCGCTTGGGTTGTTTGGACCCGCCCTTGGTTCTAGTTTGGTGTATGGAATGTTGTTCTTGCTTTCTGTGGGATGGTATGTGCGCGAGACGGGACTGGCACCAAGCCGCATACCAGCTCTTGTCGTACCTCAACCGGACGACTGGCGGATTGTCCAACATATTCTCGACACAGTCTTGGGCTCTCACTGGCTCAGGAGATGATGGCCTTGCGGATTGTGTACCTCGCCGATGCCAGCAGCATCCATACCCGCCGTTGGGCAGCCCATTTCGCTCAGCGGGGATACGAGGTGCATGTCGTTTCTTTCCTGCCAGGCGACATCCCCGGCGCGACCGTCCATGTGCTGGACGGCGGCCCGGTCCGGTCCGAAGGCGGGAACTGGCGCTATCTGCTCCACCTGCCGGCCCTGCGCCGCCTGCTGCGCTCCGTCCGGCCTGACCTGGTACACGCCCACTACCTGACCAGCTACGGGCTGTTGGGCGCCTTGAGCGGCTTCCGCCCCCTGGTGCTCACCGCCTGGGGCAGTGATGTGCTGGTCACGCCGCATCGATCACGCCTCTATCGCCCGCTGCTCCGTTTGACCTTGGCCCGCGCCGATTTGGTCACCTCCGATGCGGCGGCCATGAGCAATGAAATGATACGCCTGGGCTTGCCCGCCGAACGCCTGCTGACCGTGCCCCTGGGCGTGGACCTGACCCTGTTCAACCCGGCAGACCGAGACTGGCCTGCCGATGGCCGGCGGCTGATCAGCACCCGCCAACTGCTGCCCAACACCAACCTGGATACCTTACTCGCTGCCTTGGCCCTGGCTCGCCGTGAACACCCCGGCCTGACCTTGGACATTATCGGCGACGGCCCGGAACGGGGCCGCTGGGGCGAATTGGCCCGGCAACTGGGCGTGGAGGGCTATCTCCGCTGGCATGGCGGCCTGGACCACGGGCTTCTGCCCGCTCACCTGCGCCAGGCCGACCTGTACCTGGCCCTCACCCTGTCCGACAGCACCTCGGTCAGCCTGTTAGAGGCAATGGCCTGTGGCACCTTCCCTATCGTCAGCGACCTGCCGGCCAATCGGGAATGGATTACGCCGGGCATGAACGGCCTCCTGGTGCCGCCGACCGAGGCCGCGGCCGCCGCTGAAGCCATCCTGTCGGCGGCAGCCAACCCGACTCTCCGACGCCGTGCCGCCGAGCAGAATGCCGCCCTAATCGCTGGCCGCGCCGACTGGCAGAAAAACATGGAGCAGGTCGAAGCCGCCTACCGCGCCCTTATCCAGAGGAAGCAGGCCCCATGACCGACACCGACTCCCCCTATCCCACCGTCACCGTCATCATGCCCATCCGCAACGAGGTCTCCTTCATCGAGCGCTCGCTGGCAGCGGTGCTGGCCCAGGACTATCCCGCCGACCGCCTGGAGGTGCTGGTGGTGGACGGCGTTTCAAGCGACGGCACGCGCGACATCGTGCAGCGGATGCTGGCCGGCCGGCCCAACGCCCGCTTGCTGGACAATCCACGGCGGATTGTGTCCACCGCGTTGAACCGCGGACTGGCCGAGGCGCGGGGAGAAGTCATCGTTCGGGTAGATGGTCACACCGTCATTGCCCCTGACTATGTGCAACGCTGCGTCGAGGCAATCGTCGAAACCGGGGCCGAGTGTGTGGGGGGTCCGATGCATGCGGTTGGCGAGACCCCGTTCGGGGAGGCCACCGCCCTGGCTACCAGCCATCCTTTTGGCGTGGGAAGTTCCCGTTTTCACTATGCTGCCGAACCACAGCCGGTAGACTCGGCCTACATGGGCGCCTGGCCTCGCCAGGTCTTTGATCGGATCGGCCGCTTCGACGAGGAGCTGATCCGCAATCAGGACGACGAATTCAACTATCGCCTGCGGGCCGCCGGCGGGCGCATCTGGCTCTATCCCCGCATCCGCTCGACCTATTATGCCCGCTCGACCTTCCGCTCCCTGTGGCGGCAGTACTTCCAGTACGGATACTGGAAGGTGCGCGTGTTCCAGAAGGTGCCCGGTTCCGCCCAATGGCGGCACTGGGCACCACCGCTCTTTGCCCTGGCCGTGGTGGGTGGGCTGCCAGCAGCGCTGTTGCTCCCGGCCGTGCGGCCCTGCTACGCGGGCGGCCTGGTGCTCTATTTCGTCGTCAACCTGGTCGTCTCGGCCCGCCTCGCCGCCCACGCCGGCTGGCGTCACCTGACCAGACTGCCCCTGGCCTTTGCCACCCTGCACCTGGCCTACGGGCTGGGGTTCTGGGCGGGGATGGCGCGCTTTGGGCCCCCGTGGAGACATCCTCGCCCTGCTACCGACAGGGCAGGGCGACGGGGGTAAACAGCATGAACGAACTCGACCGCATCCGTGCCGAGTACGCCCGTCGGGCGGCTGACCCACGCCTCCAGGCACGCTACCACTTCTCCCGGCCCGATGTCCAGTTCATCATCCAGACCCGCGAGCGCACGGTCCTCCGTCAATTGAGGCGGGCCGGTCTTGAGCCGCTCGACCGGTTCGATATCCTGGAAGTGGGCTGCGGCGAAGGCGGCGTGATGCTGGACCTGCTTCGCTGGGGCGCCGATCCAACGCGGTTGCACGGCTGCGATCTGCTGCCCGACCGCATTGCCCAGGCGCGACGACGACTCCCCTCTACCACCACCCTGACCGTGGCCGACGGCGGCGATCTGCCCTACCCTTCCGGCCGCTTTGACCTGGTCCTCCAGTTCACGGTCTTCACCTCCGTCCTGGACCCGCATCTACGGCAGCGCATGGCCCATGAGATGTGGCGCGTACTGCGGCCGGGAGGCGTGGTGCTGTGGTATGATTTTCGCTTTCAGGGGCCGGGTAATCCAGGGGTGAGGGCCATCCACCTGCGGGAGGCATGCCAGCTCTTCCCCCACGGCCAACACACCCACCGCCGGGTCACCCTGGCTCCGCCCATCGTGCGGCGGCTGGCGCGGTGGAGCTGGCTGGGATGTGAACTGCTGGCCGCTTTGCCGTGCTTGTGCACCCACGACCTGATCCTGATCCGCAAGGGGACGAGTCAAGTGCCAGGGGATTCGGACGTGCCTGGTATCTGAGAATGATTCCGTGAGTGTATTTGTTTACGCACCTCAGGTACACCGCAGAGACGCAGAGAACCCGGAGGAAACAATGGAGATCAATCAGCTTACAAAGGCTATCATTGGTTCGGCAATAGAGGTGCATCGCGCTCTTGGACCAGGGTTGTTAGAATCCCCCTTGGCGGCTCTGCGGTAAACAAACACTCGGGAGAAGTAAAGATGTCCGATCCACAGGTCATCGCATTTGACCGGCCCGACATGGGCGAAGAGGAGATCGCCGCCGTCGCCGAGGTGCTGCGCTCTGGCTGGCTCACCACTGGCCCGCGCACCCGGCAGTTCGAACAGCTCTTTGCCGAATATGTGGGCGCCCGGTCCGCTCTGGCCGTCAGTTCCTGCACTGCGGCGATGGAGGTCGCCCTGGCCACCTGGGGGCTGGGCGCCGGGGATGAGGTGATCACCACTCCGCTGACCTTCTGCTCCACCGTCCATGTCATCGTCCACCGGGGCGCCACACCGGTGCTGGCCGATGTCTCGCCCAACGACTATACCCTCGACCCGGTGCAGGTCGCCAACCGCATCACCCCACGCACCCGGGCGCTGCTCCCCGTCCATCTGGCCGGACTTCCCTCCCAGATGGACCATTTGTTGGAGATCGCCAACGCTCACGGCCTGAAAGTGCTGGAAGATGCCGCCCATGCCGCCGGCGCCCGGCTGGGAGAGCGGATGGTCGGCAGCCTGGGCCATGCCACCGCCTTTAGTTTCTACGCCACCAAGAACCTGACCACCGCCGAAGGCGGCATGCTCACCTCCAACGACGAGTCGTTCCTGGCCCAGGCCCGCTTGTGGTCCCTTCACGGCCTGAGCCGCGATGCCTGGAAGCGCTACACCGCCGAGGGTTCCTGGCAGTACGACGTGGTGCTGCCCGGCCTGAAGTGCAACATGACCGATCTCCAGGCCGCCCTCGGACTGGTACAGCTCGCCAAGTTGGAGCGCAACATCGCCCGCCGGACCGAGATCGCGCGCCGCTACACCGCCGCCTTTTCCCACGTCCCGGAGCTGATCCCGCCTCCCGAAGCCAGGCCGGGCGACCGGCACGCCCACCATCTCTATCTGCTCCGCCTGAACCTGGACCGGCTGCGCATCCGCCGCGACCGGTTCCTCCAGGAACTCCAGAGTCGCGGCATCGGGGTCTCGGTCCACTTTATCCCGGTCTACCATTTTACCTACTACCGCGAGCGGTTCGGCTGGCGGGCCGAGGAGTTTCCGGTCTGCGAAGCGATCTATCGATCCGTCCTCTCTCTGCCCTGCTACCCCCGCCTGACCGACGACCAGGTGGACCGGGTGATCGCCGCCGTGCTCGAGATCGTAGAGACGTACCGCGTATGAGCCAACTGGATGCCGCCCTGCGCCGTCTGCTGGACGTGATCGTCGCTCTGACCGGGCTGGTGCTGCTGAGCCCGGTCCTGCTGGGGATCGCCTTCGGCGTCCGCCTGACCTCGCCGGGGCCGATTTTGTATCGCTCCCGGCGGGTGGGCAAGGATGGCCGACCGTTCTCCCTGCTCAAGTTCCGCACCATGGTCGCCGATGCTGACCGGATCGGACCAGGCATCACCATCGAACAGGACCCGCGCATCACTCCCTTCGGGCGCTGGCTGCGCGCCCACCGCCTGGATGAACTGCCCCAACTCTGGAACGTGCTGGTTGGCGAGATGAGCCTGGTCGGACCTCGCCCCGAGGACCCCCGCTATGTGGCCCACTACAGCTTGGAGCAGCGCCGGGTGCTGGAGGCGCGGCCCGGGATCACCGGTCCGGCCCAGATCACCTTCCGCAACGAACCGGAGCGGCTCCGCCATGCGGCCGACCCGGAAGCCGATTATCTGCGCGAGATCATGCCCGCCAAACTGGCCCTCGACCTGGCCTACCTGCAACGCCGCACCGTGTGGAGCGACCTGGGGCTCCTGTTCAATACGCTCCGCATCTATGCCGGCAACCGCCTCCTGGTTCTCCTTGACCTGATCAGCCTGAGCGTGAGTTACGTCTTTGCCTTTGCCATCCGCTTTGACAATGTGATGTTCTTTGACCAGTTGGCGCTCTACTGGCCGGTGCTCTTTCCCCTGCTAGCCATCAAGCTCCTCGTGTTTGAGCAACTGGGCCTCTACCGCCGGCTGTGGCGCTATGCCAGCGTGCGCGAACTTCTGGCCGTGGTCTGGGCTGTGCTGCTGAGCTCGACGCTAGGCGGCCTCTTGATCCTGCTCCTTTGGGTCTGGCCCACCCCGACCTTTGTCACTGGCTTTCCGCGCTCGGTGATTGCCATTGATGCCATGCTGACCCTGCTCCTGGTGGGAGGGATTCGCTTTGCCGCTCGCTGGCGTCAAGAGGTCCGCGCCTGGCCGACCCCGCTCGGTCGCGAGCCGCCTATCAGGCGGCGGGCGCTGATCGTCGGCGCCGGCGAGGCGGGAGTGATGGCCGCCCGCGAGATGGTCCGCAACCCCAACCTGGGCTATCAACTGCTGGGCTTTTTGGACGATGACCCGGATAAACAGGGATTGCACATTCACGGCGTGCCGGTCGTCGGCCCCTTGGCCGATCTCCCTCACTGGGCTGCCAGGCTGCGGGCCGATCAGGTGTTGATCGCCATGCCGACCGCTCCGGGCTCGGTCGTTCGCCGTGTCGTCGAGTTGGCCCGCAATGCCGGCCTGGAGGTGCGCACCTTGCCCGGTTACGAAGAGGTGATCCGCGGACAGGTGAGTGTGCAGCAGGCCCGCGAGGTGCGCCTGGAGGACTTGCTGCGCCGTCCGCCAACGCCAATGGACCTGGAGGGCGTCGCCGCTTACCTGACCGGCGCGGTGGTGCTGGTCACCGGCGCCGGCGGTTCCATCGGTTCCGAAATCTGCCGTCAGGTGGCTCGCTTTGGCCCGGAACAACTCCTGCTGCTGGACCACGCTGAGAACAGCCTGTACCAGATCGAGATGGAACTGCGACAGGAGTTTCCCGCCCTGTGCCTCGCGCCCGTCGTGGGCAGCATCCGCGACTCGACCAAGCTGGAATGGGTGGTCTCTCGTTACCACCCCCAGGTCCTCTTTCACGCCGCTGCCTACAAGCATGTCCCCCTGATGGAGGGCAGCGAGGATGAGGCGGTGCTGAACAACATTGTCGGAACGCGCCACCTGATCCGCGCCGCCGAGGCGGGTCGGGTGGACCGCCTGGTGTTCATCTCCTCAGACAAGGCGGTGGAGCCGGTAAGCGTGATGGGCAGCACCAAGCGGGTAGGGGAGCTCCTGGTGCAGCACGCCGCCCGGCGCAGCGGTCGCTCCTATGTCGTGGTGCGGTTCGGCAACGTGTTGGGCAGCCGGGGCAGCGTCGTGCCGCTGTTCCAGGCCCAGATCGCCGCCGGTGGGCCGGTGACGGTCACGCATCCGGAAGCGACCCGCTACTTTATGACCATCCCCGAGGCGGTGCGGCTCGTCCTCCAGGCTGCGGCGCTGGGCCAGGGAGGGGAAGTGTTTGTCCTGGATATGGGCCAGCCGCTGCGCATCTACGACCTGGCTTGCGACCTGATTCGCCTCCACGGTCTGGAACCGGAAAGCGACATCCCTATCATTTTCACCGGACTGCGGCCGGGGGAACGGCTCCACGAAACCCTCTACACCGCTGCCGAACGGGTGCAGCCGACCGGACACCCGGGTATCCAGGTGGCGACCGAAGAGCCGCCGATCCCAGCCGAGGAACTGGACCTGGTGGTGGACGAACTGGAACAGTTGGCGGGGCAACGCCGCCTGTCCGAGCTACGGGACCTGTTGGCCTGGGTGGTGTTCCGCCAGCAGGTCGCGAGGCAGGAGAAGGATTCGTGAAACGCTGGCTCTGTCCGTGGCAGGTCGTAGTCGTGGTTGCCGTGATCTACATGACCTTTGTCGTGATGGCCCAAGGCGGCGATCCCTTGATTCTGGCCAGGCTGGGTACCCGCTTTTCCGAAGGCGATCCCGGCGGCACCGAGGGCTACGACGGCCAGTTCGCCTACTATATCGCCCGTGACCCGCTCGAAGGCTGGCGGTACTGCGATGTGCCGGCCTATCGCTACCAACGTATCCTCTACCCATTGCTGGCCCGATTGCTGGCGTTCGGCCAGACGCAGCTACTGCCCTATAGCCTGGCTGCGATCAATGTCGCTGCCTTGGCCATCGGAACCTGGCTGACGGAGCAGGTCCTGTTGCGCTACCGGATGAATCGCTGGTACGCCCTGACCTACGGCCTCTACGCCGGCCAACTCATGGCTGCCCGGTTGCTCCTGGCCGAGCCGCTAGCCCATGCCCTGTGCCAGGCCGGCATCCTCGCCGCCGAGCGCGATCGCTGGCGGTGGAGCGGACTCTTTTTCGCACTGGCCGTGCTGACCAAGGAGACCATCCTCGTCTTTGTGGTCGGCTACCTGCTCTACCTTCTGCTCCGACGCCAATGGCGCCCCTTGGCTGAACTCACTCTAACGGTTGGCGCTCCCTTTTTGATCTGGCAGGCGGTGCTGTGGCTCTGGCTGGGTCGGCCCGGCCTTGGCTCGGGCGGCGCGGGAGCCACCAACTGGGAGATCGTGCCGCTCCGCGGGCTTTGGTCCGTGGGAGCCGTGAACCTGCGTGTCCTGGTGCTATTGATCCTGATCGTCGGGCCGCTGACCGTGATCCCCAGCCTGCTCAGCCTGTGGGTCGCCGGCCGGGAACTGGTGCGAGAGGTAAGGAATCGGTGGGCGGGCTTGCACCCTTTTGCTGCGCTATTGTTCACCAACGCGCTGGTGATGCTCTTTCTGCCCCAGAGCACCTACCGCGAACCCCTGGCTATGCTCCGCCTGACAACCGGGCTGGTCGTGGCGGCCATCCTGTATGGGGCGTGCCGCCGCTCGCCACGGATCCTAAACTACACCCTGTTCTGGCTGGCCAGCCTGGTGTTCCTGGCCAAAGAGGGACCGGTGCGATGATCGCCCCAGACCAGCCCACCCTCCGACCGCCGGCTCCGATTCCAGAGCCATTGCCTCGATCCCGAGCGCGCCTGACCTGGGCCCTGCTGCTGGCCCTATATGGGACCTTTCTGTGGCGCACCCCGTACAGCCTCAAATCCCTGCCGCTATATGTGCTGGACTGGCTCGCACCGGTCATCGGACTGGGAGTATGGCTGGTGTGGCGCTGGCGGCAGCGGCAGGACTGGCCCCACACGGCGCTCGATGCGCCACTAATCGCCTGGTTCGCTGCAGTCTCCTTCAGCACAGTCTTTTCCACCCATCCACGCAACAGCCTGTCCAGAGCCTGGGAGGCCTTTACCTGGATGCTGATCCTGTGGCTGCTGGTTGATGCCGTTCGCCACGGCTGGAAGCGGACCCTGTGGCAAATGACCTACTTGGTCGGAGGAACGGTGTGTCTGATCGGCGCAGTCGAGTTCCTGGCCTGGTATTTCGGCTGGCCTTTGCTGTCCACCTTTCAGCAAGGATGGCCAGCCATCGGCGGTCTGGCCGATCCCGTTCCCCCCACGCTGTACCGTCTCAGTTTCACCCTCGTCCATGCCACCATCCTGTCAGCGTTTGGGGCACTGTTGATGCCGCCCGCCATTGGCTTCCTGGCCGTGACGCGCCACCGGGACACCCGCTTCGGCATGGGGTTGTGGCTGACCGGAGCGGCGCTGGTCCTCTTCCTGTCCCTTTCCCGGGGAGGATTTCTGGCCCTTGGCGTGTCGTTGCCCTTGATGATCGCGGGGGCCACCCGTAGCCCGACGTTTCGCCGGTGGTGGACCGGTCGGACGGCCCAAGAGACGCGCTCCCGACTGATCCCCGTGGGTGCGGTCTTGGTGCCGATCGCCCTCGGTTTGGCCGTCCTGGGCGCCACCCGCCTGGCCGAACACGGTTCTGGAGACGCGGTGAGGATGGACCTGTGGCGAAGCGCCCTGGCCATGTTCCGCGATCATCCGCTCACCGGGGTCGGCCCCGATGCGTTTGGCGGCGAACTGCGCACCTACCGGCAGCCCCTCCTGGCCCGGGACCATGTCAGTACTGCCCACAACCTCTATCTGAACACCGCCGCCGAAATGGGCCTGCCGGGGATCGTAAGCCTCCTCTGGCTCCTGTCGGCGCTGGCCCGCGCCTGGTGGCGACGATGGCGGGCGCTGCCGCCTGGCGGCCCGGCCTGGTGGCAGTGTCTGGGCGCCGGCGCTGCCCTGGCGGGATTCTCTGCCCAGCTATTGGTGGAAACCTTTGTCGAACCGGCGGTCCTCCTCCCAGCCGCGTTTCTGGCTGCGCAGATTCTGGAGCCGCCGCCAGCGCCGATTCGCTCCCCGGCCCGGCCCCGACGATGGCCGTGGATGGCAGCCCTGGCGCTCCTGGCTCTGGGAGGCGCAGGGTTGGCCTGGGACGCCCGGGGCTATCTCTACTTTGCCCAGAGCCTGACCTGGACCCGACGGAATGACCTGGCTCGCGCTCTAGCCGCCGCCGAGCGCGCCCGGCAATACGATCCAGGCATGCCCCTCTACAGTTGCCATGCCGGCTATCTGCTGGGCCTGCAGGCGACCGATCACCCCGGCGACGCCTTGCCCCCCGCCCTGGAGCGCTACCAGGATTGCCTCGGCGACCAGGTCCCGCCCTGGCTGGATCAACTGAACATGGCAGCGCTGTGGTGGCAGGCAGGCAACCGGACCGAGGCTCTTGCCGCCGTTCGCCAGGCGACCACTTCCACTCCCCTGGAATGGTTGCCGTGGCTCAACCGCGGACTGTGGGCCGAGCAAACCGGAGAACGGAGCGAAGCCGTCGAATCGTACGGTTGGGTATTGGCCTTGGACCCGGACCTGGCCGGTTCCCCTTTCTGGCGTCAGGGAGACCGGGCGGCCTGGTGGGACGACATCCGCCATGCGGGTGAGAGAACGGCAGAGTCCCTTGGAGGCGAGCCGGGTACCTGGCGGTGGCAGGTGCTGGTCGCCGCTGGGCGGTGGGACGAGGCCATCCAGGAGATCGGTGACTGGCTGATCGCTCGCCCAGACGATGGAGAGGCGATGGCCTGGCTGGCCGAGGCGTGGCTAGGCCAGGGGCGCCCATCGGAGGCACTCGTCTGGTCGGACCGCGCCCTGGCCGCCGGCCCCTCGACCGCCCACGCATATCGGGTCCGGGGAGAGGCCCGGCTAGCGCTGGACCGTCTCGATGAGGCCGAACGGGACCTGCGCACCGCCCTCTTCCTGGAGCCAACCCCTCTCCTCCACCTGGACCTGGCCCGTCTGGCGGTGAGACGGGGTGACGAGCCGGCCGCCCTGGGCGAGTATGCCCGCGCCCTGCGCCCCTGGATTCTGCCTCAGGGTTACCAGCTCGTGCTCTACCGTCGGCTCGGCTGGCCGGGCCTCCTGCCCCAGGTGGCGCGCATCGGATATCGGTTCGATCGGGAAGCGGCTCTGGAATGGGGCGAACTTCTGGAACGGAAGGGCGACCCGGCCATGGCCCAGAAGGTCTACACCGCCGCCCTGGCCCTAGATTCATACCTGGATGACGTGCGCACCCGTCTCGCCAATGGAGGTGCGCCATGAGCGCCTCGCGACGCCCGGCCAGGCAGTGGCGATGGGTGTGGGGCTGGTCCCTGGTTGCCCTGTTCCTGGCCAACTTGCCCTACCTGGTGGGGTGGGTCCTGTCCACACCGGATAGCCGCTTCGGCGGGTTTTACTTCCTGGTCGTAGACGGCCACTCCTATCTGGCCAAGATGCGCCACGCGGCGCTGGATGGCTGGCAGTTCTCCTTGCCCTATACCCATGAACCTCACACCGGCGCCTTTAACACCCTGTTCCTCTACTCCCTGTTGGGGAAGGGCCTGGTCCTGGTCACCGGCAAGGTACAGGTCGAAGGACTTCTGGCCGCGTACCACGGCGCGCGGGTGCTGGCCGGACTGGCCCTGCTCCTGATGGTGGACCGTTTCATCGCCCATTTTGTCCCAGGCGCGATGCGCCGGCTGGCCTTCCTGCTGGCCGTGTTCGCCTCCGGCTTGGGCTGGCTGCTGGCCCTGTTGGGTCGGTTCGAGGTCGGCAATGTGCCGCTCGAGTTCTGGGCGCCCGACGCCTTCCTCTTTCCGATCCTGACAGGCCCGCCTCACATCATCCTGTCCGTGCCGCTGTTGCTGGGAGCCATCCTGGCCATCCTGAGAGCTTGGGAAACGCAGCGTTGGGGTGCGGCGATGCTTGCCGCCGTTTTGACCGTGACCTTGGCCCTGGTGCGTCCCACTCACGGGATTATCTTTGGCGCGGTGATGACCGCCGCCTGGTGCGTGGAGGCCTGGCAAAGGCGGCGCATACTCTGGCTGCGGGCTGGGCAACTTCTACCCGCCCTCCTCCTCCCCCTTCCGCTCTTCTTCCACCTCTACTGGACGCTCTCTCACGAGCCGGTGATGCGACAATGGACGGCGCAGAACCCGTTCAGCTCCCCACCACCATGGCACTATCTGGCCGGGTACGGCCTGCTGTTGCTGCCAGCTCTGTGGAGCCTGCGGCGACGGGAATGGTGGCAACTGGACCAGCGCTGGCTCTTGCTGGTGTGGCTGGCCCTGGTTCCATTTCTGGCCTATGCCCCGTTCCAGGCCCAACGGCGGCTGGTCGCCGGGGCGCAGGTCCCTCTGGCGCTGGCTGCGGCGCGGGGCCTGTGGCGTGACGAAAAGCGACGCAACTGGCTGGCCTGGACATGGCTCGGATTGACTTTGCCCGGTACGCTATTTTTTGTCCTCGGTGGGACAGCGATGGTCGCCGCGCGGCCCCCTCTCCTCTTTCACGCAACCGATGAGATAGCCGCCCTCGAGTGGCTGTCCCACCACACCACCGCCGATGACATCATCCTGGGAGCCATGGAAACCGGAAACGTGATCCCGGTCTATGCCGACGCCCGCGTGTTGCTGGGCCACCCCATCGAGACGATCCAGGTGGCCCAAAAGGAAGCGGCGGTGAAGGCCTTTTTCGATCTGGTAACGCCCGAGGAGACGCGCCGAGAGATCCTGCGCCGGTACGGGGTGACTCTGATCGTGTACGGACCCCAGGAACGGGCATTGGGCGGGTTCGATCCGGCCCACCTGCCCGGCCTGGAGGAAGTATACGCGGCTGGGCGGTATCAGCTCTTCCGCGTCAAGGAATGAGCTGGACCACTGAGGGCCAAGAACATTCCGCCCTCTTGCCGGCCAATCGCCCCTGACGCGATCTACCTCCGCCGGGCAAAGATCAGCATCCCATCGCTGCCATAGATGTCGGTCTCCATCCGGTCCACCAGAAGGTAGGACTCCTGAAACCAGGGCGCGGTCAGCAAGGTCCGCCGCACATAGACCTCCAGGGTGATGAGATAGTCAGGTTGCTCGGCCCGGATCAGCTCGGCGGGGATGGCGTAGCTGATCACCAGCAACGACGGATCGAGCGGGTAATAGGGCAGGGCTTCCGGCGAGATCAGCCCCAAGGTATCGAGGATGGTCGCCCCGGTGTACCACCCAACGGCGCCGATGTCGGCGGCGGCGACCACATCCCCAGGCTGAAGCCGGCCCCTGACCTCCTCTGCCGCCTGCCGATAGAGCAATTCCAGCTTGTACCAGGCCATCTCCGGCGCCGGCCGATCTATCCCGTGGTCCGGATGAAGGGTGTACTCCTGCAACGAGGAGCACAAGAGCAGGGCGGTCACCAGGCCCGTGGCCCAGCCGCCCACCCGTGCCCGGCCTGGCCGTCCGCTGGCATCGGTCAGGAGACCAGCCACACCGGTCAAAATGCCCAGAAAGTAGAAGGGCAAGGGTGGAGCCAGATACCAGCGAAAGAGGAGCGGATTGGCGGCGCTGAACAGGGCCACATAGGCGAGCGGATAGAGGACGAACGGCCAGGTGCGCCCTTCGCCCCGCACCAGCCGCAGTCCGCCGCCCAGATAGAGCACCAGGTAGAGCGGCAGACCGACCGCCGGCCAGAACCGGCCAAAAAGCCGGTGCTCAAAGAAGGGCGTGCTCAGGTGCTGGATCAGGCGCAGCAGCGCCTGGAACTCGGCCATGTGGTAGGCCCGCACCTTGGCCTGCACCGACTGCGGCAGCGGCGAGCCAAAATAGCCGGTAGCAAACAGGAGCCATGGGGCCAGGATGCCGGCGAATATCGCCGCCTCGGCCCACGGCAGGCGCCGCAGCCGGACCCGCCATGGACCCATATCGCGGGCCAGCAAGGGCCGGAGGGCCATATCCCCCCACAAAAGCGCGGCGCCGATCAGCGCATCGGGCCGGGTCAGAACGGCCACGGCCATCACCGCCGCGCTCAGGCGCGAGCGACCAGCCGCGTATGCCACAAAAGCAGCCGTCAGGGCCAGGATCACCACTGATGTCTCCATCCCGCCGATGGCAAAGGTGACACTCATCGGCGACAGCGCCCAGGCCAGGCCGGCGCCCACCGCCACAATCCGGCTCCCCGCCCAGCGCCAGCCCATCCAGTAGAGCAACACCGCCGTACCGGCGTCGGCTGCGGCGTTGAGCGCCAGCGCCACCCCCGGCAGGTCGCGCAACCCCAGTCGCCAGGCCAGCGCCATCACCAGAGTATACAGAGGAGTGGTCGTGCCCAACACCCGTTGACCAGGGTTGTAGACAAAACCCAGACCCTCCGCCAGATTGCGGGCGTAGCGGAAGGTGATGTAGGCATCGTCAATCGTACGCGGGCCGGCCAGCAGACGCACCGCAACGGCTGCACTCCCCACCAGCGCCGGGATCAGCCACGGATGGTCAACGAAACGAGCCGGTCGCATACCACTCCGCCGTGAATCCAATGTAGAGCCATTATATCCAGGATCGAGCCGATTGCCAATCCGGGCTGCCGCTTGCTGACTCTGCCGTTCGGTGCTATAATGACTCCTGCGGAGGATTCCCATGAGCCTGCAACTTGGCATCGTTGGCCTGCCCAATGTGGGCAAGAGCACTCTGTTCAACGCCCTGACCCGGGCCGGGGCCGCCGTCGCCAGCTATCCGTTCACCACCATTGATCCCAACGTCGGCGTGGTCGAAGTGCCCGACCCGCGGCTGGCCCGGGTGGCGGCCATTGTGCGCCCTCAAGAGACCAAGCCCACGGTCATCGAATTCGTGGACATCGCCGGCCTCGTCCAGGGAGCCCATCGCGGAGAAGGGCTGGGCAATCAGTTCCTGGGCCATATCCGCAATGTGGACGCCATTGTCCTGGTCGTGCGCTGCTTTCAAGACCCGGATGTGGCTCACGTCACCGCCGAACTGGACCCGCTGAGCGACTGCGCCGTGATCGATCTGGAGCTGATCCTGGCCGACCTGACGGTGGTCGAACGGCGCGAGGACAAGGTCCGTTCCATGGCCAAAGCCCAACCCAGGGAGTATGCGGCCGAGCTGGATCTGCTCGGTCGCATCAAGGCCCATCTGGAGCGGGGACTGCTGGCTGCCAGGCTGCCGCTCTCGGAAAAAGAGGCGGAGATGATCCGACCTCTCAGTCTACTGACCGCCAAACCCCGCCTCTATGTCGCCAATGTCGGCGAATCAGACCTGCCGGACGGGGGTCCCCTCGCGCAGAAGGTCGCAGAATACGCCCGCCAGGAAGGGGCGCCGGCCATTGCCCTGTGCGCTCAATTGGAGGCCGACCTGGCCGACTGGCCGCCCGACGAAGCCGCCGAGTACCGCGCTGCCCTGGGCCTGGAAGCATCCGGCCTGGAGCGACTGATCCATGCCGGCTATCAATTGCTCGACCTGATCACCTTCTTTACCGCCACCGGGACCAATGTCGTCCGCGCCTGGACCCTGCGCCGGGGCCAGACCGCCTACGATGCCGCGGGCAAGATCCACACCGACATGCAAAAAGGGTTCATTCGCGCCGAAGTCATCTCCTTCTCGGATCTGATGAGCGCCGGGGATTTTAATGTGGCCCGCGAACGCGGTCTGGTCCGCATCGAAGGCCGTGATTATGTCGTCCAGGACGGCGATATCATCCACATCCGCTTTGCCCCGTCCCGCTGACCGGGTCTTGCCCTTCCCTCTCCTCACCCGCCTCTTTTTTTGCCAAAACCCGACAACTATGCTATAGTGCGGGCCAATCGAAAACTTTATCCCTCATCTTTCTGCTTGTGACCTGGATCACAGGCAATCCCATGGAAAGGAGGCGACTCATGAGGGAATACGAACTCTACCTGGTCCTGGATGCCGAGGCCGAGGAAGCGGACGTTCAGGCCATCATTGACAGACTGACCCAGATCGTGCAGAGCGGCCACAACGAAACGCGCGGCGAAGTGATCAAGGTGGAGGTGCGAGGCAAGCGACGGCTGGCCTATCCGATCAAGAAAAAGACCGAAGGCCAGGACGTCGTATTTAGTTTCCAAAGCCCACCCCAGGTCCCGGCCGAGATGGAGCGCGTCCTCAAGATCAATGAGCGAGTCTTGCGTTACCTGCTCGTACGCCTGGACGAAGACTAGCCATACCCCAAGCGGTGACATCGCCAAGGCCCAAGATGGAGTGCAGTCATCATCCGCCTGACCTGCACCCGTTTTTTTTCGTTGCACCGGATGAGGGATAAAGAACAGCCTGGCGATGAAGAAACGGGGGATAGAACCAAGGAGTAGCGGGAAATGGCCAGAGGTTTGAACAAGGTGATGATCATTGGATTTGTGGAGCGAGAACCGGAGGTTCGGTACACCGCCCAGGGGCAACCGGTTATGTCGGTCAGCGTTTCGACCAACCGACGGTGGACCACCAGCGCCGGCGAACCGCGCCAGTCGATTGAGTGGTTCCATGTCGTCGCCTGGGGGAATCTGGCGGAAATGGCCAGCAAACGGATTCGAAAGGACCAGCGGATCTATGTGGAAGGCCATCTCCAGACCCGGACCTGGGAAAGCGCCGATGGGCAATCCCACTCGCGCACCGAGGTGGTCGCCTCAAAGCTGATTCCGTTGGACCATCGAACCGCCGAGTCTCGCGATCCGGAGGAAGAGAGCGAAGAGATGCCCCTCTGCCTCAATCGGGTCATGGTCATCGGCAACCTGGGACGCGATCCAGAGATGCGGTACACGCCCGGAGGCCAGGCGCTGACTTCGTTCAGCCTGGCGGCCACCCGCACCTGGACCTCATCGGACGGGGGACGCCACGATGCCACCGAATGGTTCAACGTCGTCTCGTGGGGAAACCTGGCCGAGATCTGCAACCAGTATTTGACCAAGGGGCGACGGGTGTATGTCGAAGGCGAGTTGCGCACTCGCGGCTGGGAACAATCCGATGGGCAGAAGCATTTTCGCACCGAACTGGTAGCGAACGAGATGATCATGCTTGGCCCACGCTCTACTTCGGAGGGAGACGAACACTCTCTCCCTCAATGGTCCGAGGAATCTCTGCTCTAAAACGATGAACCGCCTAATTGGCGGATGACCGGCAGAATGAAGGAGAAACCCATGAACAACGATTACGAAGAGGAACTGGAAGAAACCGAAGTCACGTATCAGGTCGAAGCCCCCCGGGCGTACGCTCCGGGTCGGGGCCGCTATGTCCGAAGCTCCCGGGCCTGCGCCTTTTGCCTGGAGAAAGCCAGGTTCATTGACTACAAGGACGTCGCCACCCTGCGTCGCTATCTGACCGAGCGGGGCAAGATCAAGTCGCGGCGCAAGACCGGAACCTGCGCCAAACATCAGCGGGCGCTGGCGGTTGCCATCAAACGGGCGCGTCATGTGGCTCTGTTGCCCTTTACCGCTGAGCACATACGCCGATACTAGACGTCCGACCGCCGGACCTGCCCGGACGCGATTCCTGAAGAGAACCATCTATGGCCCCAGATTCAAAAAAACAGACCGATCGGACCAAAGGCAAAGCCTCTGCCAGGGGCAAGGCCTTGCCGGTGGAGCAGGGAACCAAGAAACAGATCGCCCTCCGACGGCGAGAGGCGCGGCAAAAACGGATCATCTGGATCAGCGTCGGCGCTCTGGCCGTGGTCATTGTGGCCATCATCCTGGCCGGGGTGTTGCAGGAGCTGGTCTTTGAACCCAGCCGGCCGGTCGCCATTGTCAACGGCGTCAAAATCCGGACCACCGACTACCAGGACCTGGTCAACCATCGGCGCTTCACCCTGCACCAACAGGAACAGATGCTGCAGCGGGAGCTCAGCCAACTGGATCCCAACAACGAACAGGATCAGTTCCTGATCTCCATCTATGAACAGCAGCTCTCCCAGGTCCGTTCCAGCCTCACCTTCGTGCCCGACAGCGCCCTGGATGAGCTGATCGATCATGAGTTGATCCGCCAGAAGGCGGAGGAACTGGGACTGACCGTCACCGAGATCGAGATCGACCAGGCCATCGAGGAGGACCTGCGCCAGGCGGCATCGCCATCATACCAGACTCCCGTCACCGATACCGTGCCAACGGCCACCCCGATCCCGCAGGAGCGCCTGGACGAGATCTATCGCTCGGCGCTGGAACGGATGCGGCTAAGCGAAAAAGCGTTCCGCCTCATCGTGCGGCGAAGCCTCTTGCAAGACAAGGTCCAGGAAGTGCTCGCCAGCCAGGTGCCTACCACCGGCCTGGTGATCCATCTCCAGTTGATCAAGACCGATACCGAAGAGCAGGCCCTCGCCGCCCAGCAACGGATCGAACAGGGCGAGGATTTTGCCGTGGTCGCCCGCGAGGTCTCGACCGACACCCTGTCGGCGGAAAACGGCGGCGATCTGGGCTGGCTGACTCCGGAGCAGTTGAGCAGCCGTTACGGGCCGGCGGTCGAAGCGCAGGCTCTGGCCTTGGAGATCGGCAAACTGACCCTGGTCAAGGGCGAAAATGCGTTCTATCTGATCCGGGTGGTGGGCCGGGACGAAAACGGCCCTCTGCCGGCTGACGTGCTGGCGCAGCGGCGGAACAATGCCCTGAGCGACTGGCTCGCTCAACAGAAAAGCTCGCCCGACGTTCAGATCGAGCGGCTCCTCCAACCGGACCAGATCCCGCCGGATCCCTACGAGACGCCGACCGCAACCGGTCCGTAACCTCGGGCCAGCGGTCCGGCTCACACCGCATGTCTTTCAGCAATGGGAGGCGATGACTCGATCATCGCCTCCCTGCTTTCCGGCGCGAATGAGCCCGCACCCGCTGCTACCGCGGCAGGCGGGTCACCTCGATCACATTCGGCAGCCGCTCGATCTTGTCCAGAATACAGATCAACTGGTTGATGGAGGTGATCTCCAGCGTCGCCGTCAACGTTGCCAGATTGGTCTTTTGCGCCGAAACCGAATTGACCTTGCGCATGTTGACCCCTTCCTCGGCGATCACCGTCGCAATATCGCGCAACAGGCCATCCCGGTCCCAGGCCCGGACCTTGATCACCACCGGGTAGATGCGGTGCACTGTCTTGCCCCAGTCCACCTCCACCAGCCGGTCAATCTCCCCCTGGTTGATCCGCGCCAGGATGTTGGGGCACTCCCATTTGTGGACGGTCACCCCATGCCCACGGGTCACATAGCCGATGATAGGGCTGGGATCGTCCGGGCTCGGATTGCAGCAACGGGCCAGTTGGGTGTACAGGTCCCCCACCCCCTTGACCCGGATCCCCTCCGGCGTGACGGCCACCGTCTCTTCCTCAGCCTGGGCAAACACCTCCTCGCGCCGCAGGACTTGGAGGACCTTGGCCGCCACCCGCTGGGAATTCAGGTCGCCATACCCGATCGCCGCAAAGAAATCGTCCACATCCTGATAGTCAAAGAGCGCCGCGATCTCCTGATATTTGACATCATCCGCCAGGTTGAGCCGCTTTAGCTCCCGCCTCAGTTGCTCACGGCCAAAGTTGATATTCTCCTGACGGTCCTGAAGGCGGAACCAGCGACGGATCTTTTGCCGGCTGCGCGCCGAAGCGACATAGCCCAGGTCCGGCCTCAGCCAGTCCCGGCTGGGACCTCCCCGCTTGGCGGTGATAATCTCTACCTGGTCCCCATTCTTGAGCTTGTAGGTCAACGGCACCAGTCGCCCGTTTACCCGCGCCCCTCGGCAGCGATGGCCCACCTCGGTGTGGATATAGTAGGCAAAATCAATCGGCGTTGAACCGGCCGGCAGGTCCCGCACCTCTCCTTTCGGGGTAAAGACATAGACCCGGTCCTCCAGGACATCCGTCTTGATCGAATCGACAAACTCCCGGGCGTCCTCGACATCCTGCCGCCAGTCCATCAACGAGCGCAGCCAGGCCACCTTGTTCTCATAGGCGATGTCGCGCTTGGAACCCTCCTTGTAGCGCCAATGGGCGGCAATCCCCAACTCGGCCCGGCGGTGCATCTCCCGCGTCCGGATCTGGGCCTCGATCGTCTTGCCCTCTGGTCCCACCACCGCAGTGTGCAACGACTGGTACATGTTGTCCTTGGGATTGGCGATAAAATCGTCAAACTGACCAGGGATCGGCTTCCAGAGAGAATGGATGATGCCGAGAACGGTATAGCAGTCCTGGACGGTATCCACCAGGACGCGGATGCCGCGCACATCATAGATCTGGTCAAAGTCCACCCCCTTGCGGCGCATCTTTTTGTAGATGCTATAAATGTGCTTGGGGCGTCCCTCGACGGTAGCCGCGATCCCCTCTAACCGCAACCGGGACTGTAGTTCGGCACAGACCTTCTGGATGTACACCTCCCGGCTCTGCCGGCGCTCGTTGATCAGGTTGGCGATCTGGTGATAAGTCTTGGAATCATAGTGGCGGAAGCCGAGGTCCTCCAACTCCCATTTGATCTGCCAGATACCCAGCCGGTTGGCGAGCGGGGCGAAAATCTCCAGCGTCTCGCGGGCAATCCGCAGGCGCCGCTCCGGAGGCAGCGAGCCAAGCGTGCGCATGTTGTGGAGCCGATCGACCAGCTTGATCAACACCACCCGCACATCATCCACCATCGCCAGGAACATCTTGCGCAGGCTCTCCGCCTCCTGATCTTCGATGTCCCGACTGCCCATCTGGCTCATCGCATCAATATAGGACAGCTTGGTGACCCCGTCGACTAGCTTGGCCACCTCCTCATCGAACTTTTCCCGCACCTGATCCAGCGTCCAATTCGTATCCTCGACGATGTCATGCAGGAGGCCGGCGGCTACGGTGTGATGATCCAGCCCCAGGTCGGCCAGCATCCGCGCCACTTCGACGCAATGAATGACGTACGGCTCGCCCGAAGCCCGCACCTGACCATCATGGGCCAGAGCCGCCTGCTCATACGCCTGTCGGACCAGGGCAAGCTCACTACCGCTGAATTTCTCGACCGCCCACGCAATCAACCGTTCGTCCGTCACACCGAATCCCTCTTTCCCCAACAACTCTCTGCATTATAAGTATAGCGCAACTTTCCGATTTCTGCAACCCACCTCTGGGCTTCATGAGGGCCAAGTCCGGCGCTCAATGGGGGTGGAGGGTTCAGCCAGAACCGAATCCAGCAGAACCCAGCGAAAGCGTCCGCTCCTGGGCGGTTCCGCCAAGCCGCAGCCGGCCTGCGAACCCACCTTGCAACAACCGCCGGCTGGTGGTTAGAGCTGCTGCCCAATCGGGCACCCGATGGGAGTGGAGGCTTCAGGCGGAACGGAATCACCCAGAACCCAGCAAACGCTTCCACTCCTGGGCTGTTTCCGCCAAGCTACACCTTCAAGAGGTCAGGGTATCGGAGGCAACGCGCGCTGGATGCGCGCCGCAATATCGCGGGCAAAACGCATGACCAGTTCCTGAGCATACGCCTCGATGTCATACTCCGGATGCTGGATCAGAGGAGTCAGGTCCATGGCAAAGGTCAGCCCGGTCGCCGTATCCACACCGTGTGAGGCAAAATAGGTCGCGTTGGCCCGGCGTCGGCCCATGGTCGCCAGGTCATAGCGCTTGCCGCCGGAAATCTGCGAGTCGAAAACGCCCAGCAGAGCGGCCTGCAGGTTCTCCCGGGCCGAAACATCCAGGCTCACCTTGTCCGAGCCCACCAGCCAATCCAGCCCGCCCCACACCTCGCAGCCAAGGAGCCGCGATGGGCGCTCCTCGGCCGGCAACAGGCGCGCCGCCTGGATCACCCGCAGCGCAACGGCGACGTGGGTGTCGTGTCGGTCGGCCAGGTTGTGGGTATAGACCACGGCGGGGCGGGTCGCCCTGAGCAGCCGCATCAGATCCTCCACCGGATCCTGGTTGCGACCATCGATCACCATGCGGCTGGGATAGTCAAGCAAGACCAGCACCCCGTACTCACCGACCACCGCCGCTTTCTTTTGCTCCCGGCGACGGACCGCTCGCATCGCCTCATCGCTATAGTCCTTATACAAGGCATCCCGCGGGGAACCGCTGCCATCCGTGACCACCACACCGCAGAACCACCGGTCCTCCCGCTGGAAACAGTGCTGGATGCCCTCAAAGGCCATGATCTCCAGGTCGTCCTGATGGGCGCCGATCGCCAGGTGGGTGATCCGCGCCAGCGCATCCTCAACCGCCAGTCCATCGGGGACAAAGACCTCAGCCGATTCACGGTGGAACCGCATTTTCCCTCCTAATCCAGGGCCGGCAGACTGGCGGCCGCGATCGATTGCCCAACCCGCCGGCCCATTTCGTCTGGGAGGTGAATCTCGATCTGGGCGGCCAACTCCGGGAACTCGGTGGCCAGCACCTGCCTGGCACGGCTGACCAGAAGCGGCCCGCCTTGACCTGACGTGCAGCGGCCCAGCACCAGCACATGTCTGATGCGGTAAAAGTCGGCATAATGAGCAATGGCATACCCCAGGTAAATGCCCATCGTCTCCCAAATCTTGACGGCGCCCTCGTGTCCCGCTTCCAGTTCCCGCTGCACTGCCTTGAGCCTTTCCGCATCGGTTACGCCGGTCAATAGCCTGATCCCCGCCCTGGGTGCCAACCGGAACACACACTGCTGAGAAAGATAGAGCGCCCCGCAGCCCCGATCGCCAGACCATTCGTCAATGGGAGCCGCCGGATTGTAGTCAATAGGGCAAAAGGACAGCTCGTGGAGCCAGTCGAGAAGGTTGCCCGCCGTCGTCACATACCCTCCCGCCTGGCTCGATCCCAGGGCTATGCCCAGCACCCCACCCTCCCCTAAGGACATCGAACCGGCCAGGGCTGCGACATCGCCGTCGTTGATCACCTCCAGCGGCACCCCCATCTCATCCCGGATCCGCAGAAAGAGATTCCTGACCGCCTCATACCGATCGTCAGGGACCCCACGGAACAGGGAAGCGACCATGGGCCGATTGTCCACATAGATGCCGGCAGAACTCACCCCAATGGCATCCAGGCGCGGCATCTTGCTCGCCGCCTTGCGGATGGCAGCCACGATCGCCTGGTAGTGAACCTGAGGGTCTCGTTGCTTCTGTGGCTCCCAGACAATCTCTTCGGTATAGATCGCCTCGCCATTCACCACCGCTGCCACCTTCAGGTCCGATGCACCCAGGTCCAGGCCGATTCGGTACCCATCCAGATGGCGACCCAGGGCGCGCTCGATCTCCCGCTCCGGCGGCACATCCTCTGGTGTACACACCACCACCGAGAACCGGGTCCGGTACACCCTTTCCCCCATAAAGTGATAGTCGAAAGCGCGCTCCCCGATGGCCGAATAGCACTGCCGGATATACTGACCAATCTCCGCCGGGCCGCCCACATAGACGCGCCATGCGCCTCGCTGCCAGAGCAGAAACTTGAGCAAGCGTTCCGCGTAGTGCAGGTTTTCCCCGGCGCGGGGATGATCGGGCGCCAGGACCCGCGTCTCAACCCGCGATAGGGAACCCCCCGTACGCTCCAGTCCCAGTACCAGGGGAACGCCACCCCCGGAGGCCTCCACCTCAGCCAGAAAAGCATGATTGGCCAGGACCGCTGGCCGAAACCCGTCATCGAGCGGTGGCACCAGGCCGGGTCGGATGAGACGCAACGTAATCGCCATGCAGGATGCCTTCCCTTATCTCAATAGAGTGCACATCAGCCACACCGTAACGCAGTCACCCCGGACCTCTCTTAACGAGTTGGTCCCAACACAGCTCGAAGCCGCTCTCCGCGGCCCGTACGGAATAGAGCCGTCCCAGTGAACGCTATCAGGCCACGGATGCCGGGTTGGGCCACGGTGATCCTCACCACCTCCTCCCACTCGCTCACCGGAATGGGAGGACCCCAGTCGGCGCCTGCTTCTGCGCCTTCAGCCGAATCCACCTGCACCACCGGCAGTACCTTGCCCGGACAGGTACTGGCAAATGCCTGCAGGATATCGCCCACCCACCGGGCCCGTCGGTGCACAATGGCATGATAGACCATCGGCGCGATCAGGTCCACCAGCGGAGCCAGGTCACTCAGCCGTTGACCCGCGATGCGGGCCAGTGGTTCCATCGGCAGGGGAAGGGCGTAGAAGCCCACCGTCAATTCGTTCCCTCGCGCCGAACGCAAAGCGCCCACGGCCTGCTGACAGAACCTGGTGATGATCCCACACCGAAAATCATACCATGCCTGGGCATGATGGGTCAAGATCCAGGCCGCCCGGCTGGCCGCAAGGCGCTGCTCCCCCTGATCCCCCTCGCCCAGACTCTCCGGCAGGCGGATGCCGGTTTCCTCCTGGAAACGGGCCAGGGTGTGAGGATCGAACGAGCACTGCCGGGGTTCGGCCATCCCTGGGCGCAGTTCCAGTTCCCAGTGGATCGGCCAGCGGATGAAATCGAACATGAACCCGTCGAGATCGTGATTGCGGACAATTCGCTCCGCCAGGCCGATCCGCGAAGCGTTATAGTCCTCAAACGTCGGTGTGAGTCCGACATACCATTCCATCTGAGGGCGGCGGGCACCGGTTTCATCGATCGGCCACATCTCGGGACGGTCACGGAGGATCCGGTGCTGGTGAGCGTGGTCGGAGAAGCAGGCGATGCCCCCAAACCAGCGCAGTCCCAGCCGGTGCGCCAGAACAATCAGGTCGTCACGATAGGTCTCCGACTCGGTGAATATGCTGTTCACGCCAAAGCGGAGCAGTGACTCAAACGCATGGACGGCCTCCCCCTCCGTCCATGCCTGCCAGACCTCAGGGAAGATGAAAGCGCCGACAATTCGCTGCATCTGCTCACCCTCTCGAACCTGATTCATGCCCGGCTCACTGTTTCGGCCCAGGTACGAAAGCGATCCATCTCCACTACGGTCCCCTTCACCCGCGCCTCCTCGGCGGCAAAGGCCATCAGGTGACTCTCTAGACACTCGCGTGCCGTAGTGGGCACAAAAGTAGGATCCCGCACGGCGCGGATAAACGCCCTCATCAGGCCCTCATCCCCGCCGCCGTGGCCAGTGCCGCCAAAGGGACCCACCTCCGGCTCAAAGACCTCGACCTTGCCGGTGAGGTGATCGTGGACCTCGATGCGCTGCTCATCGAAACTGTAGATGCCGCGCAACGTGGCTCGGCTGCCGTCGTAGCGCATCGTGCGGCCTTCCCGGTGAGAATGCCCGTGCATAAACAGTCCGACCGAGGCGCCGTTCTCCATCTCCATGCTCACAATTTGATGGTCCACGACGTCATTGTCACAATGATAGACGCATCGGCCGTACGGACCACGTTCTAGCGCCTGCTGCACCGCGGCCACGGCATCGCCGTCCCGGGCAGCCGGCGGGGCATCGTCCCACACGACGGAGCGGGGCCACCCCCGGTAATCGTCGGGAAATGTCCCACCTGGCACACTGCGCCGCAGAGGCGTCAGGTCCACGTAGATGCGTGGGGCATACCATGGACACTCTGCTGCAGCGGCGCAGCCGGCGGTGCACCGCTCCGCCGCGCCCTCGGGCGCTTTCTCGGGCCGGTAATGGATCAGCGAGCCGAAAGAACTGAGCCGCCTGCACGGGCCCAGGTTCCAGAACAGGATGTCCAGGTCATGACAACACTTGGCCAGAATCATAGGGCTGGAGAGCCGGCTGTTGCGCCACTGTCCCCGCACATACGAGTGAGCCATATGCCAGTACGACACGTTTTCACGGTGCTCCACCGTGATCACCTCTCCCAGACGTCCAGAAGTGACCAGGTGGTGGACCGTCTCAAAGAAGGAAGTATAGCGCAACACATGGCACACCTGGAGTAAACGTCCTGCCCGATCGGCCGCCTGAACCAGTTGCACACACGCTTCAAGCGTAGTGGCCATCGGCTTCTCCAGCAGGACATCGTAGCCCAAGTCCAGCGCCGCCAGAGCCGGCCCAACGTGCATCTGATCGGGCGTGCAGATCAGGGCCGTGTCGGCAATCCGGCCCTCCGCCATCAGGTCCTCCCAGGTGGTGTAGCAACGCTCTTTCGGGATATTGTGTTCTCGGGCAAAACGATCACGGCGACCTGGATCGGGTTCGGCGACGGCAACAAACTTGAGTTGGTCCGGATGCCGCAAGGCGTACGGAGCGTAAGAATCAGCGCCCCGGTTCCCCGCTCCGATCAGAACACTGGTGATCGGCCTGGTCACGATTCCCTCCCTTCGAACGGCCGCCGTTCTGGCAACGGCTCTGCTCTCTGTGATGGTCCGGCAGTGCCTTCACAAGGTCGCTTACGCCGGTCAACTGGCGCAGCGCCTGCACAGAGCCTTCGCATGTTTGCGCGCACTAGACGACGGGGCCGATTCGCCAACGACTCCTACTCGGTGAAAAAATGGTGATTGCAGTACTCATCGCCATCCATTAACGTCATCGTCCGTTCAAATCGGATCTCGGAATTGAACGCGGAGGCAATGGGTGCATCGGCCTCGCAAAAGAACTTGCCGATCTCGGGATGACCCACCGCGCGGAAAGCGGCAGCCCACGGGCATTCCAGGTACTTGAGGCGAATACTCTTCTCGGTGCTTTCGACCGTTTCGTAGCGGTGCCCCTCCTCGGTACCATCGGTGGTCAACCAGCCCACGTAAGTGTGCAGATCGCGCTCTTTCAGGTGGGCCAAGGTCTCCTTGCTCAGGCCGACCATCGTATCCATGAATGCCTGGCGGGCGACATCCAGCGCTTCAGGACCATATCGAGCGCACATCGCCGCCACCGTGGACGAATAGATCGCGGCAAACATCCCAATGAGCCTGGTCTCGACTTCCTGGACCGATTTCTTTTGTTCCGTCATTCGTTCCTGCTTCACCTGTTCCCCCTTTCGTGCCGGCGGTTTTTCCAGGACCCAGAAGGGCCCGGACCACCCCGCAATCCCCCTGGCAGGGCGTGGAGTGTCGCACCTTATTCCTTCAGACCGGAAAGGGTCTCAAGCCCTCGTAAATATGGCCGCTGCAACAACAGGAAAAAGACCAGCGGCGGCAGAACCGCCAGGGTCGAGGCTGCCATCCACAGGTGATAGTCAACGAGAAAGGTGGAGCCCAGACCCATCAACGACAGGCCCAGCGGCAGGGTGAATTGCCTCTGCGATGACAGAACCACCAGAGGCCATAAGAAGAGGTTCCATGAGAAGAGAAAGGTCATGATCCCCAGGGTGGCAACCGCCGGGCCAAGCAGCGGGAAGACGATCCGCCAGAAGATATGGAACTCTCCGGCGCCATCTACCCTCGCCGCGTCCATCAACTCGCTGGGTACGGTAATGATAAACTGCCGGGCCAGAAAGATGCTCTGACCGGTGATGGCAAAAGGAATGATCAGCGCCCACAGGCTATCGATCAGGCCCAGGGCGCGGACAATTAGATAGAGCGGGATCACAACGGACGAAAAAGGCAGGAGTGTGGTACTGAGCATACCCCACAACAGGGCGTCGCGCCCCCGGAAACGGAACTTGGCAAACCCGTAGCCGATGAAGGTCGAGAGAAAGACGGACAGCAGGCTGGTGATCACGGCCACAAACAGGCTGTTGCCCATGAAATCGGCAATGCTGTAGCCGGTAAAGCGCGGCTCAAACAGCGCCTGCCGGTAGTTCTGCGGCTGCCAGACGGCAGGGATCCACTGGATGGGGACCGTCAGCACATCCTGAGGGCGCTTGAACGACGCCGAGATCATCCACAAAAACGGGATAAGGGTGATGACACAGTACAGGCCCAGCACCAGGTATTTCAGGGCTCGTTTCGCGTGCGCCATGGACCGCCTCATTCATAGTAGCTGTATTGCAAAAAGCGGGCGGCGATGAGGGCAAACCCCAGGCACAGGAACAGGAAGACAATCCCCGCCGCGCTGGCATACCCACCCTTGTGGAACTGGAAAAAGTTCTCGTACAAGAAGATGGGGAGCGTTCGCGTGGCATCTGCCGGACCGCCGCCGGTCAGCATATAGACCGGTTCAAAAAAGCCCACAATGCTCACAAAGGCACTCACCAGGACAAACACGACCAGAGGCCGCATCAACGGCAAAGTGATAAAGGCCAGGGTCTGCCAGAAATTGGCCCCGTCTACCTGGGCCGCCTCAAGCTGAGGGGTGGGAACACTCTTTAGTCCGGCAAGAAAGATGATCGCGTACAGGCCGGTCGTCTTCCAGATGGTGAATAGGGCAATGGCCAGAGGTGCAAGCTGCCGGCTGGTCGTCCAGCGCAGGGTCATCCATTGGCGCAGGCCAAGTTGAGAGAAGAGGCCAGCCAGCACACCGCTGTTGGGCAGGTAGATCAACTGCCAGACGAGACCGGTGGCTACCCAGTCGGTCACGAACGGCAGAATGATGATCAGCATCGCCACCCGTCTGCCGCGCAACTTGTCGTCGTTGAGCAGCAGCGCCAGGAACAAAGCCAGACCGCAGGTGCCGACCAGGGCCGGGAGCGTGATCTTGAGCGTGGCAAGCAACGACTCGTGGAAACGGGGGTCGGTAAACAGAGCCACATAGTTCCTGAGCCCCACCAAACGCGCCGAACGGCCCACGATCCAGTCGGTCAGGCTATAGCCGACCGCCAGCACCACCGGCAAGATCCAGAACAGCAGGAAAAAGAGGATAGCAGGTGAAATGAAGGTCAGCCCGTACCTGAGTTCGCGTCGTGATCCCACCGTGTCCACCCCGAGGATGCACGGATAACCAGTGTAGGCGCGGTCGGTGAACCGCGCCTACACTGACCCGTTACCGCGCTATTGGAGACGTTCCAACTCAGCCTGCAGCAGATCGGCGGTCTCTTTCGCCGACATGCCATCGTAGACCACGCGGTCCATGGCCCGCATCAGGGCCGAGCCGGCCTCGTCGTACATATGCTGGATGTACCCGATCTCGAAATCCTCAAAGGCATCCAGCCAGCGCTGAATCCAGGGGTTCTTGGCCACCGTTTCGGCCATCGCCCCCGATTCGAGGTAGGCCTTGCTCGGTTGCGTGTAACCCAGGTTGTCGAACCACCAGGCCGCCTGTTCCGTCTCGCCCTTCTTGCCCAGCATAAAGGCCATGAACTCCATCGCCAGCCGCTGCTGCTCGGGCGGCTTGTTGGCATTCACCGACCAGCCCCACGACCACTGAATATTCTTGTAGGTCTTGGGGTCATTGGGATCGACCACCGGATGGGGCGCCGTACCAAAGCGCACGTTGGGGTTGTTCGGGAGCATGGCCGGCACGAACCAGGTACCGGCCAGGACCATGGCGATCCTCCCCTGCGGAAAGTCAGCAAACCAGTTGTTGATGAAGGTCGGGTCGTAGGCTTTGTACGTGAAGGTCTGATCATACAGCATCTGGAAAGCCTTGACCGCAGGCTCGGTGTTGGCTGCCGGCTTGCCATCGACGTACAGATCGTCCTGGCCGTACTGGCGCATCAGCGCGTAGAAAGCCTGGGCATACCACTGGGGCGATCGGTAGTTGGCGAAAAAGCCCCACTGCCAGCCCATCTGGGTGATCGCGCCCGTGGATGGGTCGGTCCGGTACAGCTTCTGCGATATCTCATTGATCGTGTCCCAGGAGACCGGCTTGTCCTCAGGCAAGGGTTCAATGCCCGCTGCCTCAAACATGTCCAGGTTGTAAAAGAGGGCCAGGGTGTTGTACTCGCTGAACAGGCCATACACCTTGCCGTCCTTGACGAACACATCCAGCGTGCCGGGCGCATACGCGTCAATCATCTCCTGGTCCGACGCGTAACCGAAGATGGTCGGATCGAGCGGCGCCAGGAACCCGGCCTCGGAAAAGCTCTTGTAGTGCCAGTCACCCATGTCCCACAGATCAGGACCCTCCCCGGCAGAAAGCGCAGCCAGCAACCGGGCATCATAGGCCACCACCCCGGCGTACGGGATGGCGGTCATGTTGACCTTGACCCCCGGATGGGCCGCTTCGAACTCGGGGATCCACTTCTTGGTGAAGGCATCTTGCAAAGGCGGGAACTCGTGGGTCCAGACCTCCAGGACACGCTCCGCCGAGGGTGGCGGCGGCGTGGCGGTGACGACCACCTCCCGGGTCTCAACGACTGTCTCCACCACCGGGGTGCCGGCGACGATCTTGGTCACCTCCTTCGGCACTTCCACCACTTGGGTCACGACCACCGGCGTGGGCGTCGGTCCACAGGTGGACAGCATCAGGCTGACCACCACCAATAAACCAAGCAAACTCACCTTTCTCTTGACAGAAAACATGGCACTCCTCCTCGCATGTCCAGATGTAGGGCAATTCATTCGACTCCCAATCAGCCAGACTCAACCAGCGAATCGTATCGGTTGCCTATGGGACACTCACCTCCTTCCTAGAAAAACACCGCTGACCCGTTTCTTTCGCTCCGTGCCGCACCTGGCTACTCTTACGTGAGCGCAGACAACAGGCCGAGTTCATGGGTCAGAACCAGGGCCGAGGCGCCCAGGTTGACGATATCCGGTCCCATTGCCGACATGGCTACCTCGGTCTGAGTTGCCACCGCCGCCAACGAGCGTCCGACCATCTCCTCCCGGATCGCATTCAACAACGTATCTCCCAGACCGGTAATACTTCCGGCAATCAAAATATGCCGGACGCTGAGCACCGCCACCAGGCTGGCAGCGACCATCCCCAGGAACCGCCCGGCTCGCCAGACGAGCCGCCGGGCTGCTTTGTCGCCCTCCTCGACGGCCTGCCGTATGACATCGATCGAGATCGCTTCCGGGTTGGCGCGGTAACGGTGCAACAGGGACCCCGGATCATTCTGGGCGATGGCTCGCGCCTGCTGGAGGATACGCCGGACGCTGGCTACGGTTTCCAGACATCCCCGGTGACCGCAACGACAAAGTTCGCCGCTCTCCACGACCCCAATGTGACCGATCTCACCAGCGCCAAAACTGTCCCCGTGAAAGAGCCGTCCATCGAGCACGATGCCGGCGCCGACGCCATGCTCGATCTTGATCACCACCAGACTGCCTGTATCCCGCCCCGCGCCAAAGTTGTATTCGGCCAGGGCCGCCACCTGGCAGTCGTTGGCCACATACACCGGCAGGCCATACCGCTCCCGCAACAGCGCACCCAGCGGGAGGTCCTGCCAATCCAGATTGACTGCCTGGCGCACGGTTCCCTGGATCGGATCGATCAATCCCGGCGTGCCAATGCCAATGCCCAGCAACGGTCTCTCCGTGGCAGCCACCAGGTTATCCACCAGCTCATAGAGAAGCGAGAGGGCAGTCTCCCCGTCCCGGCTGCGCAGGGGCAGACTTGACCGATGTCGGATCTCGCCCCGCAGGTTGACGACCGCGCCACGGAATTCGTCGCTGGCCAGGTCCATCCCGATCACGTGCCGGGAATCATCGACCACGCGCAGCAGAACAGGCGGCTTGCCCCCTTCGGAGGGTCCCCAGCCGATCTCTTCCACGAGCCCCTGCTGCATCAAGTCGCCAACCAGGCCGGAAACCGTAGTGCGAGTAAGCCAGGTCACGCGAGCAATGTCGGCCCGGCTGATCGGTTCGTTGTCATAGATCGTCTTGAGCACCAGGCGACTGTTATGGCGTTTCGTCTGTTCGCGGGTGGCCTTTTGCACTGAAGGACCCACCACACCCCCAAAGCCCCGGATGACTTAGAAAGTCCATTGTACTTACAAAGTCCATTATACCACACTCTGGACGCCTGTCAAGGGCCAATCTTGCCTTTCTAGGGCTACTGTCAAGTCCGGCACGCAGTGGATAGCGGTATGGCCTTTCTGGGGGTTACCTGTTTGGGTTCGCTGCATCAACCCCCATCCACTTTGACGCCCTTCGACAATCGGTTTATACTCCAGGAAACAGCACCGGACATCCGGTTTGACTACGGAAAGAGGAGACCCGTCTGATGCGCGTCATTGCCGGCAGCGCCAGAGGCATCCGATTGCAATCGGTCCCCGGCACCAGCACCCGCCCGATCTCGGATCGGGTCAAGGAAGCCCTGTTCGACATCCTGGGCGAGAGTATCGTCGGCGCCCGCGTCCTCGATCTCTTTGCCGGCACCGGCAGCGTTGGCATTGAGGCCCTCAGCCGAGGCGCTCAACGCGCCGTCTTTGTCGACAATCACCCAAAGGCCATCGCCACCATCCGCTCTAACCTGCAACGCACCGGGCTGGAAGCGGCAGCGTCCATCGTTCAGGCCGACGCCTTTGCTTACCTCAAACGAGAGCCGGAACCGTTTGATCTGATCTACATTGCCCCGCCCCAATACCAGGGTCTGTGGAGCAAAGCGCTGCTCAGCCTGGAATCTTATCCCGGCTGGCTCGACCCTCACGGCATGGTCGTTGTCCAGATCTTTCCCAAGGAATGGACGGCGCTTGTACTGGCAACCCTGGGTCTGGTCGATCAGCGCCGGTATGGGAGCACCCTGCTCTGCTTCTTCCGGACTCGTGCACCGGCAAGCGACTGATGGTCGGCGTCGCTCGCACAGATCGCGACAGGCACGCCTTGAGGTCTTGCGAGGGTTACGGCCGGCTCAGTTGCAGGATCACACCACTGGCCGGGGCCAATTCCACAGGGTACGGCGCGCCGGCCCGCACCTCCGGCCAGGACGCCCCGGTCAACGCATCCACGGCCGCCAACGGACCGACTTCGCCGAGGTCCGGTTCAAGCTCTACCCGAGACGCTTCCGGGCCAAAGTTCAACACCACCAGGAACCATTCCTCGACCGAATGATCGGTGGGCGGCGCGTGCCGAACATAGGCGTACACAGAATCGGCCCCGGCGACCGGAACCGGCGCAAAACTCCCGCTGCGCAGCGCAGGATGGGCGTGGCGCAAGGCGACCAGCGCCCGGTAATGTTCCAGCAACGATCCAGCCACCCCCGCCTGCTCTTCGACCGAAATCCCATCCGCCGAGGCATTGAATCGGTCGGCGGGTTTGAACCAGGTGGCCATCCCTGGACCCGATTCCGCCGCATACCAATCCATCGGCTCCCGCCGGTATTCATCCCAATAGGGATTCCCCTTCCCCTTTTCGCCGCGCATTCCGATCTCTTCGCCATAGTAAATCATCGGCGTTCCCGGTAAGGTAAGCAACACCATCGCCGCCAGTCGGGCGCGGGCCGGGTCTCCCCCCACCTCCGACATCACCCGGTTTGTATCGTGGTTGTTGACAAACCGCACGATCTCATACCCGGCGGGCAAGAGCTTCTCCTCGCCGAGAAGGGTAATCGTCAGCAGGTCCGGACTCTGGACGCCGGCCAGAAGGCTGTCCTGACTTACGTCCGGATCCCCGGCCAGGTCACCATAGAGAGGAAAATCGAACAAGGCATCAAAGGCGCCCTCGTACCAGCGGGCCAGGTTCCGGACATTCTCGTCCCACACCTCGCCCAGTAACAAGGCATCGGGATTGAGGCGGCGCATCTCGGCCCGCAACGTCTGCCAGGTGGTCAACGGCACCTCTTTGGCCACATCGCACCGAAAGCCATCCACCCCATCCCCATGATCGCCATCGCCGTCCAGGTCCATCCAGAAGCGGGCGATCTCCAGCACATAGGCCACCACCTCCGGGTTGTCGTGGTTCAGCTTGGGCATATGTTTCGAGCCGGCAAAGGCATGGTAGGCGGTGTGATCCGGGTTAGTCCACAGATACCAGTCGGCATACTCAGAGTTGGGATTGCCCCAGGCATCCTGAAAAAAGGGGTGTTCGTCGGCGGTGTGATGGACGACCAGGTCCATCAGGACTCGCATCCCACGCTGATGAGCTGCCTCGACCAGGGCGATCATCTGCGACAGCGAGCCCAGCTCTGGATGGACAGCAAAATGGTCGGTCACATCATAGCCGTGGTAGCTGGGCGAGGGATGGATCGGAGTGAGCCACAGGGCGGTGGCACCCAACTCCTGGATATAGTCCAAGCGGGCCGTGAGCCCGGACAGGTCGCCGATCCCATCCCCATCCTGGTCGTAGAAACTGCGGACCATGATCTCGTACAGGACCGCATCGGCAAACCAGTCGGGAGTGTCAATAGCCGCGCGCGGGGTAGCAGACGGGAAGGGCGGTTGGGTTGCCGTGGGAGCCGAGATAGAGGGCGTGGGGGACCGGTCGGGCGATGGCGCAAGCTCGCTGGCCGAGGCCGAGGGAGAGGCAACGGTGGGCGCAACCCCTGTCTCCACCGATGTGGAGGGTGCCGGGGGCAGCCGCCTCGTCCGGCAGCCGATCAACAGCAGAACGAGCGCTAGGGCCACCCCGAACCGTTGCAAACCGCGCCCGAAGCCCGGGTGGGTCGTTCTTGGCCAGACAGTCCTTTTAGCTCTTCTGCGCGTTTCCGCCCCCTGTTCGGTTTAGCCCTTCACCCCACCGACGGCCAGGCCGGAGACCAGATAGCGCTGCAAGAGGAAGAACAGGACAATGATCGGGATGCTCATCAGGATGGACAGGGCCGAAAAGTCGGACCAGGGCGTAGCAAACTGCCCCTGCATCGAACGCAAGGCCATGGCCAGGGTAAAGCGCGACGGGTCCTCCAGAAAGGTCCAGGCCAGGATGAACTCGGTCCAACCGGTCATGAAGGAGAAGAGGACCGTCACCGCCAGGGCCGGGACCGAAAGCGGCATGATAATCCGCATAAAGGTCTGGACGATGGAAGCGCCGTCAATGATGGCCGCCTCCTCCAGTTCCTTGGGCACGGTGTCAAAATAGCCTTTCAGGTTCCAGATGGCAAAGGGCAACGCGCTGGAGCCGTAGGCCAGCATCAGCCCGCCCAGGGTGGTGCGCAACGATTCACTCCCGCCTGGCACCCGGATCTGGCTCAGTAACACGTAGAGAGGCGCCAGCGTCGCGGACGAAGGCAACATTAACAAGACGACAAAAGCCAGCATGCCGGCCTGACGGGCAATGAACTGAAAGCGCGAGAAGGCATAGGCCGCCGAAGAGCCCAGGATCACGGCAATAATGCTTGTCCCCAGCGCCACGATGAGGCTGTTTTTCAGCAGCAGGAGAAAGGTCATGCAGGTCGAGCGATCGCTCGGGTTCTTGCACAGCAACCCGTACGGTTCGATCAGTACCCGGCGGAAGGCGGCGAACGAGGCCCCAGGCGGGATGATGGTCAGCTCCAGTGGCTTGTCAATGTTGCGCGGGTCCAGCGCCATGGAAAAGACCCACAACAGGGGCAACAGGACAATGGCCAGGACGGTGAGGAGAAAGAGTTGCAGGCCGATCTGTTTCAGGACCTCTTTTTGCCTTCTAGACATAGTAGGCCTCCGTCGCCCGCGTCACCCGGTTCTGGATCAGGGTGATGATCAGCAGCACAAAAAAGACGACGATGCTGAACGCCGCCGCTACGCCATATAGCCGGTGGTTATAGACCAGTTTGAACGCCTGCGTGATGAGGATTTCGGTCCGTCCAAAGGGGCCTCCTTCCGAGATAAAGTAGATGACGTTGAACTGATTGAAGGTCCAGATGGTGCCCAACATGATGGCCGGCACCATGGCCGGGCGGATCAGGGGGACGGTGATCTTCCACAGCTTCTGCCAGCCGCTTGCGCCGTCAATGTCGGCTGCCTCGTACAACTCAGCCGGGATGGCCTGCAAGGCCCCGGTGGCGACGACCATCATGAACGGCCATCCCAGCCAGATGTTGGCCAGCAGCACGCAGTAGAAAGCCAGCGGCAGGAAACTGAGCGGCCCGCCGATCGGTGGGGTCGTCTCGAGCAGCCAGCGCGTGTTGGTGGGAAAGCTGGTGCCCAACCAGGCGTTCAGTTTGGCCAGCCCCAGGTTCAAGGCACCGAAGCGAGGGTCATAGATATTCCGCCAGGTCAGGGCGGCGATATAGCCAGGGATCGCCCAGGGCAACACATAGAACACCCGGTAGATGCGACGGCCGACCAGGTTCTTGCTGTTGAGGGCCAAGGCAATCGCCACCCCCAACACCACGTGAAACACGACATTGGTCACCGTCCAGGTGATGTTGAACAGGAGCAACCGCCAGAAATCATAGTTCTCGATGGGCAATTTGTTGGACAGGATCTTGATATAGTTTTCCAGCGCCACAAAGGGCGGGGCATACTTGTCCCAGGTGGTGCGGTCCCACAAGATAAAGCGCAGGTGTTTGACCCGATAATCGGTAAACGACATATAGACCTGATAGAGTTGGGGCAGGAAGGTGATAAAGAGCATGACTAAACCGGAGGGAAGGATGTACAACCACGGGGTGCGCGACTCTTTCAGACGTTTCTTCCAGACCGCCCACCTGCCCGGTGGTTGACCTGGAATGCGACCGGTCATTTCAGCAACCGCCACAAGTCACCTCCTGATTCTCAGAATTCTGTCAATGGGGCTCGGACCAAGATTCGACCGGTTTGCCAACGCAGGCAAGGGAATCAACCCTTGCCTGCGTTCCGCTTGTGCCGATCGGGTCGGGCTATTGCCCGCGGATCTCTTTGATACCTGCGGTAATGCTGTCAAAGGCTGTCTGCAGCGCAGCCGCCGGGTCGGCTCCCTCATCAAACACCGACTTCAGAGCGGTGTCCATCGGCCCCCAGTAAGCCCCCATCTCCGGAATCACCGGGAACGCCGTCCCCAGCTCAAACGCCTTCACCGCCTGCAACATCAAGGGGTCGGTGACCTTCACTTCCATCACCGATGGGATATGACCCGCCTTGGTCGGGTCGGCCAGCAACGCCTGGGCCTCCGGCGACAGGAAGAACTCCATGAACTTCCACGCCGCCCTCTGATCGTCTCCCGTCGCGTTCGCCCCCAGATAGATGTTCTCCGTCTGCACATAGCCCGACAGATGCCCCCCACCATAGCTCGGCCACGGGTCGATCGCCAGTTTGTCGGCGCCAATCGCCTCGGCCAGGCCCGCCATGTTCCATGTCCCGTCAATGATGATCCCCGCCTTGCCTGCCTTGAACAGGTTCACATCATTGTCGGTGTAATACTCCGTCGGCCCCGCCTCGCTGAACGAGTTCAGCAGCTTCAGCCACTCCACCCCCTTCTCATCGTTGAACAGCGGGTTGCCATCCTTGTCCATCAACTGCCCACCAATGCCGTTCAGATGGGCCGCCGAGAAGAAGAAGCCCCGCTCCAGATCGGCGCCGACGACATCTCCCTGGGTGGCCGCCTTGGCCGCCGCCACCAGGTCCTCCCAGGTGGCCGGCGCCTCGGGGATGATGGCCGTGTTGCGGTACATCACCACCCCCTTGATCGTCTGCGGCAGGCCGATCAGCGCCCCCTTGTACTTGACCGCCCCCAACGCCGCCGCATTGATCGATGCCAGGAATGGAGCGTTGGTAAAGGGGTAAATGTCGGCGATCAGTTCGGCGTCAAAGAGGGCCGGGCCCCAGTCGGCTGCCCCGATGAGGACGGTGGGGCCTCCGCCGGTGGCGGCTGCCGTCTCGAACTTGCCGCGCAGGTCGTCAAAGGGCACGTAGAGGACATTGAACTGGACATCCGGGTACTTGGCCTGGAATGCGGCGATCACCTCGTTCAACGAAGCGATCTCATTCTCCTTCCAGGCGTGCCACAACGTCACCGTGCCAGCCACCGGTTCTTCCACTGGCGCCTGGCCCTTGATCGTGGCCACTCCAGCCCGGATCGAGTTATCCGCCATCTGCAGGGCAGAAGCCGGGTCGGCTCCCTCATCAAACACCGACTTCAGAGCGGTATCCATCGGCCCCCAGTAAGCCCCCATCTCCGGAATCACCGGGAACGCCGTCCCCAGCTCAAACGCCTTCACCGCCTGCAACATCAAGGGGTCGGCCACGTCCACCCCGGCCACCGATGGGATATGACCCGCCTTGGTCGGGTCGGCCAACAACGCCTGGGCCTCCGGCGACAGGAAGAACTCCATGAACTTCCACGCCGCCCTCTGATCGTCTCCCGTCGCGTTCGCCCCCAGATAGATGTTCTCCGTCTGCACATAGCCCGACAGATGCCCCCCACCATAGCTCGGCCACGGGTCGATCGCCAGTTTGTCGGCGCCAATCGCCTCGGCCAGGCCCGCCATGTTCCATGTCCCGTCAATGATGATCCCCGCCTTGCCTGCCTTGAACAGGTTCACATCATTGTCGGTGTAATACTCCGTCGGCCCCGCCTCGCTGAACGAGTTCAGCAGCTTCAGCCACTCCACCCCCTTCTCATCGTTGAACAGCGGGTTGCCATCCTTGTCCATCAACTGCCCACCAATGCCGTTCAGATGGGCCGCCGAGAAGAAGAAGCCCCGCTCCAGATCGGCGCCGACGACATCTCCCTGGGTGGCCGCCTTGGCCGCCGCCACCAGGTCCTCCCAGGTGGCCGGCGCCTCGGGGATGATGGCCGTGTTGCGGTACATCACCACCCCCTTGATCGTCTGCGGCAGGCCGATCAGCGCCCCCTTGTACTTGACCGCCCCCAACGCCGCCGCATTGATCGATGCCAGGAATGGAGCGTTGGTAAAGGGGTAAATGTCGGCGATCAGTTCGGCGTCAAAGAGGGCCGGGCCCCAGTCGGCTGCCCCGATGAGGACGGTGGGGCCTCCGCCGGTGGCGGCTGCCGTCTCGAACTTGCCGCGCAGGTCGTCAAAGGGCACATAGAGGACGTTGAACTGGACATCCGGGTACTTGGCCTGGAACGCGGCGATCACCTCGTTCAACGAAGCGATCTCATTCTCCTTCCAGGCGTGCCACAACGTCACCGTGCCAGCCACAGCCTCTTCCTTGACCTCGGTCGGAACCACCTCTGCCTTGGTTGCCTCGGCTGGGGGTTGAGTCGGCTGCGAGGGCGGTGCTGTGGGCGCCACCGGTGTCGGAGTCGGCTGGCAGGAAGCCACAAACAGGCTGGCGACCACCAATAGGGCCAGTAGCGCGAAACGTGTTCTCTTCATTTTGCTCCTCCTATTTCTTTTTGATAGGCGTCTCTCCAAAGAAGCGGGATTTGTCTCTTCACTATTGGGGGATACTCACCTCCTCTCCAGGGACCTTTCCTTACCTTTCATATACTATTGTACCACATTTTGGCAACGATAGCAATCCCCCGTAGACGACTCCGGAACAATCACTAGACGACCTATACGGCTGTTGCAAAGTAGGTTGGCAAGCCCGCTGCGGCTTTGCGGAACGGCCCAGAGTGGAAGCTTTAGCTGGGTTCTGCGTCATTCCGTTCTGGCTGAAGCCTTCACTCCTATTTCGTGCTCAACTTTGCAGCAGCCCTGTAGACGACCTTGGGGCTATTGCATCCTCCGCTGCCATGGTAGAGGCGAGGCATTCCCAGTGAGCACCTGCCGCTGGAATCGCCATGAATTAGTCAGAACCATCTGGCCTGATACGCCGCTCCTTGGCAATGCGTCGCTCAGGCTAGACCTTGCCACCGACCCGGCAAGCTGTGAATCCTGGTTGACAGATTTCGGGTTTTGTCCTATGATTTAATTGTTAAAGTTCCTGTCGAAGAAAAGCGTCTTTGGGCGTATTATCGGCACGTTCTCCGTTGCGGGCTGGCCAAGATTTCGATCCGACTGCTCCTCGCTTTCCTCGTCACAACAACTGATCTCGGTCAGGACACTGACAATTGTGGAAGTGTGAACCAGGACTGCGGCGACTGGAGAGACCATAGCTTTCGCTCTGCTGGCCGCGAATGCAAGATCAGGATAAAAGACAATGGACACTGAACAGCTTTGCCGGAAAACCATATCCTACTTGAGAACACTGTGCGAAGAGATCCCCGAGCGACAGGTAGGTAGTGAGGGGAACAGACGCGCCACGAGGTTGTTTCAGAAAGAGGTCTCCTCGTTCGGCTGGCAGACCGAGGTATCCGAGTTGGATGTGATCGATTGGCAGGAGAGTGGAGCTACGCTCCATGCCGAGGAGCAGGCGTTCCAGGTGTGGGTGAGTCCCTATTCTCTCGGGTGTTCGGTGGAGGCACCGCTGGTCAGCGCGTCATCTCTTGACGAACTTGAGCGGCTGGAGATGGCCGGCCAGATCCTTCTATTGCACGGCAACGTCGCCGCAGAGCAGCTCATGCCCAAGAACTTTCCGTTCTACAACCCTGAAGAGCATCAGCGGATCATCGCTGTTCTAGAACAAAGACAACCTGTAGCCATTGTCGCGGCCACCGGCAGAAATGCGGCGCTGGCCGGAGGGGTCTATCCGTTTCCCCTCATTGAGGACGGGGATTTCGATATCCCTTCGGTGTATACGACCGAGGAGGAAGGGGAAAGACTCCTGTCTTGCATCGGGAAACCCGCCAGGCTAGAATCTCGATCGCGTCGCATCCCTGCCAAGGCCTACAATGTGGTGGCCCGAAAAGGCAAGAGGGATGAGCGTATCGTGGTCACGGCCCATATTGACGCGAAGAAAGGATCGCCCGGAGCCATTGACAATGCCACGGGGGTGGTCGCTCTGCTGCTTCTTGCCGAACTGCTCAGGGACTATGAGGGAGAGAGGTCACTGGAACTGGTGGCGTTCAACGGGGAAGACTATTATGCCGCACCTGGACAGGTAGATTATGTCACGAGGAATCACCAGCAGTTCAGCCGCATTCTCCTGAACGTCAACATTGACGGTGCAGGATACAAAGAGGGCAAGTCCGCATGTTCGTTTTTGGGCTTGCCGGAGGCGATGGGTGCCAGGGCGCATGAGATGCTGACCAGATTTGATGGACTCACTGCAGGGATCCCGTGGCCGCAGGGAGACCATAGCATCTTTATTCAATATGGATGTCCGGCCATCGCTGTGACCTCTCAATGGTTTCTTGAGCATATCGAGGTCCAGGAGATCACGCATACGCCGAAAGACAATCCTGAGATTGTCGATGGTCGGAGGGTCGTTGAGATTGCGCAGGCGCTGAACTGGTTCATCCGGAGCTGAGTCGCCCCGATGGGAACGGGTGGCTGCCCACACGCCCGGCTCGCTGGAGATGCCGTGGGCTGCGGTCGTCAGCACACGGTAGGGCGAGGAACGGTATAGAATGCGCTACGGGACAAAGCGGGGGTGTTTGCTCTGGCGGCAGTCGCCGTGGCCAACCTGGTGCTGGCCGAGGCCGGGCTGGGCGTCAGCCCGTACAATGACCTGCTGGCCCTGGTCGCGTTCGCCGTCGAACGGGCGCTGTTCGGATCGCTCTTCTGGGCGTTAGGCCGGTGGCGAAGGCCGGCCTTCCACATCCACCGCTCAGAGTGATTCGCCTGGGCCCGATGAACCGGCCAGCCGGCGAAAGAACTCCTGTTGCAGTTCCAGCGAGTGATGATCCTGCTTGACCAGGCGGATAATCCGCACCAAGCCCTCCACCAGATGGTCCACCAGGAACTCGCCCTTGGCCGCCGTGCCATATTCGCCTTGCCCGGCGTAGTGGGTGGGAAAGTCAGCGTACCACTCGATGGCGTTGTAGATGTGGGCCTGGGTCAGCTCCTTCAGTCGGCCGCGTTCGGCGCCCTCGCCGGCCGGGATGGCCTGGCGGTCGACAAGATGAGGAAAGAGGGCCAGCCCCAGACTGGTCTCCATCTCCCCAGCATGTTCGTCCCGGCCCTGGCTCTCCACCCTCTCTTGCCAGCCCTGGGCGAATTCCGGGTCAGCCATCCAGGCCGGTTCGGTGGGCAGGTATACGACATAGTCTTTCGGACGTTCGAGCTGGAGCATGATAAAGTGGGGCAAGAAGTAGCGGTTACCGCCATGGGCGTTGACCAGGATGATCTTTTTCAGACCGTTGCGGGCGATCTCGTCACAGGTGGCCTGCAGCAGGTCGAGCATTACCCGGCTCTCGATGCCGATGGTGCCGGGTACGTGACGCGCCTCAAAAATCTGGGTGAAAAAGTAGGGAGGAAAGACGATGGCCGGTTCGATGGCCGCAGCGCGGCAGGCAATCTCGCGGGCAATGAACAGGTCGGTGCCCAGCGGCATATGTTCACCATGCTTCTCGATCACGCCCAGCGGCAAGAGGCACACCCCGCCGCAGGTCTCGATCGCCTGAACGAACTGTGGAGCGGTGAGTTCTTCCCATTTCATGGTCTTCTCCTTCAACCTGGTGATCTTGACCCCGCCCCATCCCCCCTGGGCGCAGCACTGCTGCGCCCCTACGCCCCTCCCCGCACGCAGGGAGGGGAAGGAGGTTGCACCCAAGGACCTTGTGAAACCCTCCCGGAGGTTGGGATACCTGCGGGAGGGTAGCTGGCCGCCACCCCTGGTGCGTCCTGCCTTATGGCGAGCTGTGGCGCGAGCGGCGCCGAGGCGCGGGGAAGCGGAAGACGCAGGTCACACACACGGCGCCTGGGGACGGTCAGTGCTGGCCAGGAAACGCATGCACGCTCTCAGCGCCCTCCAGTCCACCACAATATGGATCAGGGTGATGACTCCTGCTATCACACTCAGCCAGAAGTGGACGTCACCCCATTGGCTTTTGGTCAGAAAGAACAAGACCATGCGCCCCGAGCGAGGGCCGGTGGGAGCCATATAGAGCAGGAACCCCGTCAGCCCGGAGAACCCCCAGAAGATAAAGAGCGCAATGGCGATCGCAGCCCGCAGACGGGCCTTGGCCCGGGCGCTGCGCTGGCGTTGCAGGACGGTCGGCGCCGATGCATTGGAGCGGGATTCGTTCGACATTTTATTCCTCCGTTGGATGGTCATGCTCATGGCAATTCGGTATTGGATGTTGGGCGGTTCTCTCAGCAGCTTTCTTCAATTCTCTCACCAATTCCTCCTCAAGGTCCTCCAACTGCTGAAACATCGTCGCCGGGACGGAATGGGCCGGCCATCGGCGCTTCAACTCGGCGATCCGCTCTTCCAATTGCCGGATGGTGTCATCGCTCATCGTTCATTCCTCTGGAACCGTATGGGCTGCGAAAGCTAGGCTTTCGCAGCCCATCTTTTATCGGGTTAAGAACCTGCGGGAGGCTACGTGTGAGGACGCCCTGGCCTAGACGGCGACCCAGACCGTCACCGCCGCGTTGGCTACCAGCACGTCGGCGCACTGATCGCCCAGTTCCGGCTGATATAGCCCCGGGGCGCGCATCCCGCCCGGCACCACCGACAGTTCTTTGCGGCCAAAGGGAATCTCGGCCAGGACCACCTCTGGTTGGACCTGGTCTGGGTCGGGCACGGCGACCCGGACCTCGACCCGCATGTCATTCAGGTCGCGGAGGTCCACGATCTCGAGCAGGCCGCACAGACAACTACGCGAGATGGCATCCCGCACCGCCCGACATGCCGCCTTGGTCGCATTCTGTCCGTGCAAGTCAATACCAGTCCCCAATTCGACGATAAACCGTTTTTCCGCCATCTCTCGCCTTCCTTAATTGGGGGCAGCGCCGCTAGGGGCGCCGCCCCGGTTTTCCTACACTCCGTACTGTTCCCGCACTAGGTCGGCCAGACCCAGCTCGCGCAACCGAGCCAGGGGCGCCAGCAAGGACACGGTGACCACGCCCGGCAACCGTCCGATCTCCACCGCTCCGCTGATGGTCACCCGGTTCAGCACCTCCTCGGTGGACATGCCCAGCAGCGCGGCCAGGCGCGCCACCCCATTGTCGGTCGCCTCGTTCAGGTTCGCTCCGGTGCCCACCATCTGGATCGGGGCAGCCTCCTCCAGCATCGCCTGGCCCCACTCCTGCGCCAGTCGCTTCGCCCGTTCCCGCTCCGCCGCACCGAGTGGACGGGCCAGCGGAGGCAGGTCCTCCAGCGGGGGCAAGAGGATCGGGCCTTCCAGCGCCAGGCCCTTCAACACGCTGACCTGCAAGGTGACCTCCGCTGAGACATCGGTCGTGTGGCCGGCGATCTCGCCATCGCCCTGCATGGCATGGGCATCGCCCATATAGACGCCACCACCGGGTACTTTGACCGGGCAGATCAGGATGGCCCCCTCCCGCACCGAATCAATGTCCATGTGGCCGTCGGTGCGGGCGGCCAGTTTCTCGCGGGGGATGCCATAGGCATGAGGGGCGTCCACCAGGAACTGGCCAAAGTCGCCAGCGTTGTGCGAGTCGGGCATGTCAATGGCCGGCGTCGTGCCTAGGTTCCCCAGGAAGGGGCGCAGTCGGGTGACCACGCCTGGGATGTCGGCCGGGCAGAGGGCGACGACCGGGTTCTGTTCCGAATGCTCCGGCAGGCACATCACCCGTGCCGCATCCTTTGCCAGGCGTTCGGCCACCGCCGGTCCGACAGTGATAGCCACCTGCCGGTCGGCATCAAAGACGATGGTGTAGCCGTTGGTGACCCGGAACGGGCTGACCTCTGCGCCACACACCGCGCACCGGACCGCCTCGGCCCCCGTCCCTTCCACCCGGGTCGGCGGGTTCTCGGTGCCGCACTGCGGGCAGCGCCGGGCGACAAAGGGATCGCCGGTGAACCGCCCTTCCACGACCGACATCACCCCCGAGGCGGTGGCCATCGAAGTCACCCGGATCTTTTGGATGCGGATGACGATGGCGTCGCCGGGTTCGGCCCCGGCCACCGCCACCGGAGTGGTCACCTCGTGGCCGCCGCGGAACGAGGGGGTGATCATCGGCCCCCAACAGCCGGGCGCGGTCTCGGCCACGATGATGCCGCCATCGGCCACCGGACCGAGCATTGGGATGCTGGGTCCAATCAGTCCACCGGTAAAGGTGGACACGCGAATGGTGCTCTGCGCTTGTGGACTCATGGTTCCTCCTCTCTGGTCCATCCAATTCCTTACAATACCGACTTTTCTACATACGGCACTGTCTGCGGGCCATCTGGCAGGACGGCGCACGTCGCATCCGGGTGGGCCCGTCGCAGTTCGGCGATCCGCTCCTCAATGGAGCGGCAGGGGATCAGGTGCGCCCGCCGGATCTCGTCATCGGTCAAGCCATCGGCGTAGAGATGGACCCGGGCCTTTTGCTGGATCTGGGCCTGGACCTGAGCTTCCCACTGGTCGTGGCAACGGAAGCCGGGAGCCATCACCCGGGCCAACAACTCTTCGGGAGAGCTCGCTTCCCACAGCAGGCGCTGGTATTCCCCGTGGGCGGGGATGCCGTCCCAGCATTCGGCAGCCATCAGGATCTCCCCGCCCGGGCGCACGATCTGGGCTGCCGCTGACATGCCCTTGACCGCCTGGTACAGGTTCAGGTCGAGGGGATAGCCGCTGTTCGAGGTCAAAACGATGTCGAACGGCGCTGGCACCGGCCTCATCGTCACCCGCCGGGCAAAGGCCACCCCCTGCCGGTGGGCCTGGACCAGGTCGCCGGCAAAGACACCGGTGATCTGGCGCCGCTGGTTCAGGGTGACGTTGAGCAAAAAGGTCGGGGAGGTCGCCAGGGCCACCGAGAGCATCTCTTCCCAGAGCGGGTTCCCTTCGGTGACGCACCAGGTGGTGGTGGGCTGGGCCAACATCTCCGGTCCATGGTTATCCAGGATCGCCTCGATGTCAGCGATGCCTGGCAACACCGCCTTCGGGCCGCCGCTAAAACCGGCGAAAAAGTGGGGTTCGATGAAGCCGGTGAGGATGCGCACCGAAGCCTCGACGTAGGCGCGGTGGATGCGTACCGGCCGGCCCAGGCGGTTGCGGGTGACCTCGACCAGGTTCGACGCGTCCCAGGCATCGTGCTGGACGATCCGATAGCGGTCTACCACGGCGTCGCCCAGCATCCGGCGCAGTTCGGCGTCGGTCTGGGGACGATGGGTGCCCAGGGCGTTGATCAACACGATCCGTTCATCGGACACCCCGGCGCGGACGAGCTCTTCCAGGAGGGGAGGCAGGACCCGGTCGTTGGGCATGGGCCGGGTCAGGTCGCTGAAGACGATGGCCACCGTGTCGGTGGGGCGCACCAGCTCGCCCAGCGGAGGCGAACCCAGCGGAGCCCGCAGGGCGGCGGTGATGGCCGCCCGTTCATCAGGCACCCCCGGCACAAATTGCGGTTCAATGACCGTCACCGGCAGGTCGTCGGGCAGGTCCACCGTCAGGCCGGTGCGACCGTAGGCCAAATGCACACGCATCGCGTCCTCCTTTGAATAGACAGCGGTTGAAATCGCTCTTCAAGATCCTTGGCCGGCCGTCGGCCTGCGCCGACAGAATGCGTCCCCACCGGGGGACGCCCGGCCGCCGGCCCGAATTTGTGCACAAGAGCCGGCGCGTCGCCAATGCCAGTATAGCACGGGCCGGGGGTTTTGTCCAGATCAGATCGTAGGGCCACGGCCGTTGCCAAGTCCACCACCCAGTGGGAGTGGAGGCTTCATCAGTCAAAGATTCAATCTGCGGTCAGTCGGCGCCCAGAGCCGGCACGCGCCTATCATCCAGGCAGCGCCGGTGTTCCCTTCAGCCCGCTACCGGTAAGAGGAACGACGATCGTCTCCCCAGGATCGGCTAGTTCCATTACCGTCGGGAGGGCGGCCACGGCGGTCGCGCTCGTCGGTTCCACGTAGAAGCCATGCCGCGCCAGCTCGCGCTGGGCGGTGCGGATGGCTTCTTCCTCGACGGCGATGCACAGTCCATTCGTCTCCCGGACCGCCTGCAACAGCCGCCGTCCGCGCACCGGATCAGCGATGGCCAGTCCCTCGGCCAGGCTGGGGGTGGTGGGCTCGACCGCTGGGACCGTGTCCAGGCCCTGTTCCAGGGCCTGGCACAGCGGCGCCAGCAATCGCGCCTGGACGGCCGCCAGCCGAGGCAGGCGTTCGATCCATCCCGCGCTCCGCAGCCGCCGAAAGCCCAGCCACACGCCCAGCAGGTGCACCCCCTGACCCACCGGCACCACATACCAGTCGGGCGCACGTCGGCCCAGTTGTTCCCAGACCTCCCAGGCCACCGACTGCTGTCCCAGGAGGAAGGCGGGGTGGTAGGCATGGGAGGCGAGCACCACGCCGCGCTCCGCCGCCTCCAGCGCGGCCCGTTTGGCGTTCTGGCGCGGGCCGGGGATAGGCCGCACCTCGGCTCCATAGACGGCGATCTGAGCCTGCTTGGCTGGCGAGGCGTGGGCCGGCACGTAGATTTCGGCCCGCATCCCGGCCCGGGCGGCGTAGGCGGCGACCGAGGCGCCGGCGTTGCCCGACGAGTCGTCGGCCACGTGGGTCACCCCCTGATGGGCCAGCAGGTTGATCATCACCTCCGTACCGCGATCCTTGAAAGAAGAAGTGGGGGCCAGGTACTCCACCTTGACCAAAACCTGGCGGCCGCCCAGGACCACGGGCAACAGCGGCGTGCCCCCCGCGCCCAGCCGGGCCACCGGCGCGTCGAAATCGAGATCGTACATCCGCCGATAGCGCCAGACCGAGGTGTCCGAGGCGTCAATGAGCGCCGGATCGAACTCATGCTGCTCCTCCGGCTCCCAGGCGCCGCCGCACCGACAGCGCCACTTCTGGGGCGCGAGTTCCGTCCGCGCCCCACAATCGGGACAGAAGACTTTCATCGGGTTCGGCACCTCACACCATCGTGTAGAACCGCTCAAAGGAGCGAGTGATGTACCAGTGGTCGAGCACTCCCCCCAACTCCCGAATGGAGTGCATCGCCAGGGTGGGATTCCCGACGTCAAGCGTGCGCATGTCCAACTGGCTGGCCGACACGGGGCCGATGGTCGAACCGCCTTGCATGTCCGAGCGGCTCACAAATCTTTGGACTGGGATGCCCGCCTCCCGGCACAGCATTTCATAGACCGCGGCGCTGTCGCCATCGGTGGCAAAGTTCTGGTTGGCGGCCACCTTGATGATGGGGCCACCGTTGAGCACCGGCCGGTTGACCGGGTCATGTTTATCCACCGCGTTGGGATGCAACCCGTGTCCCATGTCCGCCGATAGGAGAAAGGAGTGGTAGATCGCGCGGAAGAAATCCTCGCGATCGTGGCCCAGGGCATATACGATCCGTTCCAGGAGCGTGCGGAGGAAGGGCGAATCTGCCCCCTGCTTCGTCCGACTGCCCACCTCTTCGTTGTCATAGCACACCAGCACGCGCGTCGTCTCGGCCAGTTCCGCATGGAGGAAGGCATGCAATCCAGCGTGAACCATGGCCAGATCGTCCAGCCTGGTGCTGGAGATAAACTCCTGATTCAGGCCGACGATGGTACCCCGTTCGTGCTCGTGGAGGAACAGATCAAAATCCACCACCCGATCCGCCTCGACGCTTAGTTCTTCGGCCAGCAACCGGATTAAGAAGCCATCTTTCTCAAATCCCTTGTCCACACCGGCCACCAGCGGTAGCATGTCCTTCTGCTTGTTCAGCTCAAGGCCTTCGTTGACCTGCCGGTTCATGTGCAGCGATTGATTGGGGATCATCACGATCGGTCGCTTCAGGTGGACCAGCCGCATCTCGGGGTGAAACGGGTCGGCGCCCTTCAGACTGACCCGGCCGGCGACCGACAACGGGCGGTCCAGCCAGGTGTTCAGAATCGGCGAACCATAAACTTCAGTGTTGAATTTTAGATAGACGTTCTCCACCACCATTTCAGGGGAGGGCTTGATCTTGAACGACGGGGCATCGGTGTGGGCGGCGATCAGCCGGAAGCCACGCTCGGCGACATCCCCGCTGCCGAGGGCAAAGGCGATCAGGGCCGAGCCGTTTCGCGTCACGTAATATTGTTCGCCCGGGGACAGGCGCCAGCGTTCGGTCAGTCCCAGCTTGCGGGCCCCAGCCAACGCGAGGCGGTCCTCGATCGTTTTGACCACATGGAACGGGCTGGGGCTGTGGTGAACAAAATCAATCAGGTCGTTGGCAAAATCGAGCTTTTCCTTCACTGTTGGGTATCCTTTCTGGTAGAAATGGTTGACGCATGGGCGCGCGGCTCCATTCATGACCGTTTCGGGCAGAACCCTAGATCACCAGGCGCACCACATCCTCGGGCGGAAGGCGATAGGGCGGCTGGGGCTCGAAGGCCGGATAGCCGATCGCCACCAGCAAGAGAGGGGTGATCTCCTTGGGGATGGGCAGCGCCTTCTTGAGCGCTTGTGGGTCAAATCCGACGACACAACAGCTTCCCAGGCCGAGCCCGGTGGCCGCCAGCATCATATTCTGGGCGCATCCCATGCAGTCCAGTTTGGTCATCAGTTCCCGACCCTTCTGGCCATAGCGAGCACCCATCCGTTTCGTGTCGTAACAGACGACGATGATGACCGGGGCCTGCATCAGCCATTCCTGGGTCTTGACCCCGCCGCGGGCGGTGATCCCGGCGTCGGTGGTATCCACCAGCTTGCGCCGGGCGGCAGGGTCCCGGACAATGACAAACTCCCAGGCCTGCATGTTGCCCGCCGAAGGCGCCCAGGTGCCGGCCTCGATCACCTGCCAGATCAGGGAGTCCGGCACCGGTTGGTCCAAAAAGTCACGGACGCTCCGCCGCCGATGAATCGCTTCCAATACGTCCATCCTGCACCCTCCCTCTCGTCCTTTCCTCACCATGTTTCGTAGTGCAGGTATTCGTCCAGCAGCAGACCTGGCTGTCGCCGCGCCTCCACCGACGAATAGCCGAACGCGATCAGAGTGAGCGGTTCCACGTGGCGAGGGAGTTGGAGCAGTTCGGCCATCTGCGCGTGGTCAAACTCGCGGACCAGGCAGCTCTTCACCCCATGCTCCAGAGCGACGAGGCGCAGGTTCTGGATGGCTGCGCCGGTGTCCTGAATGCCGAATAGCTTCTCCCCCATCTCTCCATAGCGGACTTTGGCGCGGGTGTGGTCCAGACACACCACCAGGATCAGCGGCGACTGAGCCAGCCAGTTGCGGCGCACGTCGCCGCCGTGAGACGGGCGCAGGTGAGAATCCAACAGCGTCCGAACCATAGCTACCTTGCGCTCTGGGTCCCGGACGGCGATGATCTCCCACGGCTGCGCCTCGGCGGCGGAAGGGGTCCACGACGCCGCCTCCACAATCCGGGTCAGCACCTGATCGTCAATCGGGCGATCGTCAAACTCGCTGACACAGGCAATCTGTTTCAACTGATCAAGGATCGACATGATGGCCGTCTCCGGTTTCACTGATCGATCGGTCTCCACCTGGATCGGAGCGAGAGGGGACGCAACCTTTTGCGCGCCTCTCACTTGCTATCCGCCTTCTCGATATAGAGGGCCAGGTCCGGACAGCCGATCTCGCACAGCCGGCACCCGACGCATTCCTCGGCGCGGGAGACCTCCACGACCGTATATCCTTTCGGGTTGCGTTGTTCTGAAAATCGCAAAACCTCTCTCGGGCAGTAAAAGATGCACAGCCCACACCCTTTGCAGATCAGGGTATCAATATGGATTCTACTTGCCATTCTACTCGAACCCTGGCCGATTTGTCCACCAACAGGTGTTGCCTGAAGCGGTGCTGTTGTTCCGTTCACACTCCAAGCCGCCGGAGCAGGAGCGGGATTTCCGAGGGCCGATGAGCGATCCAGGCGCCTGCCTTTCTCAGGGCCTCGATCTTGCTGGCGGCGGTTCCTTCTTCTCCTTCGATGATTGCGCCGGCGTGTCCCATCCGCGAGCCAGCCGGGGCAGCTCGTCCCACGATCAGGGCCACCACCGGCTTGTCCATCTCCGCCTCGATATAGGCCGCAGCCTCCTGCTCCATCGTCCCGCCGACCTCGCCGAGCAGGACCACCGCTTTCGTCTCCGGGTCTTGCTGGAAGAGGCGCAGGACCGCCTGCTGGGACAGGCCCCACAGCGGGCCGCCCCCGATGCCGACGATGGTCGATTGTCCAATGCCCTGTTCGGTCAGGGCCTTGCACACCTCATACGACAGCGCGCCGCTCTTGGAAAGCACTCCCACCGGACCCGGCTTCAGAACGCGATTGGGATGGACCCCCAGTTTGCACTTGCCGGGCGACACCAACCCCGGCGTGTCCGGACCCACCACCGTCGTGCCATTGATGGCGGCATAGCGGACGAGCTTCACCATGTCCTGATCCGGCACCCCTTCGGCGGTCAAGACCAGGAGCGGGATGCCGGCGTCGATCACCTCTAGGGCAGCATCCAGGGCCGACCGCGCCGGCACAAAGCTCAGCACGGCGTCGATCCGATGCCGGACGGCGGCTTCTTCGATCAGGTCATAGACGGGAATGCCATGGACCTCGGCACCTCCCTTGCCCGGCGTGACACCAGCCACCACCCGGGTACCAGAATCGCGCATGATCCGCGCCTGGAAGGAGCCGACCGTTCCGGTAATGCCCTGGATGAGCACCTGGGTGTTCTGGTCAATCAGGATCGACACGCCGACGCTCCTTCCACCGCCTGGACCACGCGCCGAACCGCCTCGTCCAGGTCATCGAACGGCTCAATCCCCACCCGCCGTAGGGTGGCCTTTCCCACCTCTTCCTGCGTGCCGCACATGCGGACGATCAGCGGCACGGTCACCGGCTGGCGCTCGAGATAGCGGACGATCCCCTCCGCCATCTCGTCCATGCGGGTCAGCCCGCCGATCAGGCTGATCAGAAGGGCCTTGACCCTGGGGTTGGCCAACACCACCTCCATCGCCTGAGCCATGATCTCGGCGTTGGCCAGCCCTCCCATCTCACAAAAGTTGGCCGGCCGCCCGCCGGCTTCTTGGATCAGGTCCAGAGTCAACATCCCCGTCCCGGCCCCGTCGGTGATCAGGCCGATCTCGCCCTCCAGCAAGATGTACGTGATCCGCCGCTCTTCCGCCAGGACCTCGGCCGGTGTCTTGTCGGTGCGACCTAACTCCTTCTGCTCCTCGGACAACCGGGCGAACAGCTCTGTGTGTCGGTAGGCCGCCTTGTCGTCGAGCACGATCTTGGCATCGAGCGCAACCAAGCCGTCGGGAGTCTCGGCCAGGGGATTGATCTCGACCAGCGTCGCATCCTGGGAAGTGAACAGGCCGACCATCGCCTCCAGGATCGCCCCGAAGGTAGGCGCATCCTGGATCGCCAGCGCCTTGCCTGCCGAACGGATAAGATGGGATGGCAGGCCGATGAACGGATCGAACGGCTTGCGAACGATCTGCTCCGGCGCCTGCCGGGCGATCTCCTCAATCTCCATGCCGCCCGCCGCGCTGGCTATCACCATCGGCCGGTTGGTGCGCGGGTCCACCAGCAACGCCAGATAGAGTTCGCGCGAAACTTTGACCCTCGGCTCGGCCAGGATGGCCCGCACCGGATAGCCCCGGATGCGGGTTCCCAGCAGTTCTTCCACCGCCATCCGCGCTTCGTCGGCATGGTGGACCACGCGGATGCCCCCTGCTTTACCCCGACCACCGACCGGCACCTGGGCCTTGAGCACCGCCGGAAAGGCAAGTCCTGCTACCTCCGAGGGGGATCGGATCAGGATGCCCGGCGGCACCGGTACGCCGCACTCGGCCAGGAGCCTCTTGGCCTGGAACTCGAATAGTCGCACGCTTCTTACTCCCCCTGGACCCGCTGCGCTCTGGCCAGAGCGATCCCCTGCCGCGCTGCCTCCAGGTTCAGCTCCAGATACTTGTGCGGCACATGGTCCCGGATCGTGTCCAGCAGGTCCTCTTCCGAGACAACGCCCATCACCCCTTGCAAGAAGCCGAGCATCACCATGTTGGCCGCGATCCGCCCGCCGATCCGGCTGGCGATCTCGGTCGCCGGGACCAAGAGAATACGGACATCGGCTCGATCCGGGACCTGGACCAGCTCAGGATCAATGATCAGGGTGCCGCCGGCCCGCAGACGCCCCAGGTAGCGGTTCAGAGCGAGCTGCGACATGGCAACCAGGATGTCGACCCGATCGATCAGCGGCGCACGGATCGGGTCTTTCGACAGGATCAGTTCGGCCTGACATTCGCCGCCGCGCGCCTCGGAACCGTACGACTGGGTCTGAACAGCATACAGTCCTGCCCGGGTGACGGCGGCCGTGCCCAAGACCACCGACAAGAGCACGATCCCCTGTCCACCAAATCCACAAAACTGCAGGGCAACCCGGTCCTGGCGCATCATCCCTCCCCTCCCGGATAGACGGAGCTGCCCTCAAAGACCGGGGCCTCTTTTTCGACAAACGTTCCCAAGATAAACTTGTCGGCCAGCTCCTCTTCCGCCAGCTCGCCGGCCCGATACAACGAGACCGAGTGTTCGGCAATCCACCGGATGCCTTGGGCCGGATCATCCGATCCAATGGCCCGTCGGCCAAAATAGGTCGGACACTGGCAAATGACCTCGACCAGTGCAAACCCCCGATGCTGGATGGCCTTCTTGAGGGTATGGATCGTGACGCGGGGCCGGTGGGTGGAGCAACGGGCGACAAAGGTCGCTCCCGCCGCCACGGCCAGTTGACACAGGTCGAACGCCCGTTCCCGATTGCCATAGGGCGTGGTCGAAGTGACCAGGTCCGGGAAGGTGGTCGGCGCCACCTGACCGCCGGTCATGGCAAAGTTCAGGTTGTTGACCACAATCATCGTCACATCGAGGTTGCGGCGAGCGGCCTGGATCAGGTGGTTGCCGCCGATGGCGGCTGCATCCCCGTCACCGGCAAAGATCACCACCGTCAGTTCTGGATTGTGCAATTTAATGCCGGTCGCCCAGGGAAGCGTCCGACCGTGAATCCCGTGGAGCGCTTCGGCGTGGAGATAGACCGGGATCCGCGCGGCACATCCGACCCCACCGATGGCCACCAGTTTGTCGAAATCCAGGCCGAGCTCATCCGCTGCCTGGAGAAAAAAGTTGAGGACCTGCGCCGCTCCGCATCCGGAACAGAAAAAGTGGGGCAGGCTGCCGGGGCGGAGGTATCGTCGAAGGGGATTAGGTACGATGTCCGGGATCGTCATGCATGCGCCTCGATCGCTTCCAGGATCTCACCTGGGGTATGTATCACCCCTCGGTTCTTGGTGACGCGCACCACCTGACATGTTCCACATGCCACCCGTTCGATCTCGCGGGCGTACTTGCCCAGGTTCATCTCCACCGCCAGGATCGTGGCACATTGCCGGGCCAGGGATGCGATCTCACGCTCCGGAACCGGCCAGACGGTCGCCAGCTTGAGCATGCCCGCTCGGATGCCCTTCGCCCGGGCCAGTTCGACCGCTTCCAGCGCCGATCGACACTCGCTGCCATAGGCCACCACCCCGATCCGGGCGTCGTCGAGATAGAAGCTCTCGGTGCGCACAATGTCGTCGTAATGGGTGGTGATTTTGTGGGTGATGCGCCGGTACATGGCCTCAAAGACATCGGGGTCCCAATGGATGCTCCCCCGTTCGTCGTGCGGATTCAGCGAGTAGAGAACCCGATACCCTTCTCCGAACGCGGGCAAGGGGGGCACCCCGTCCGGACCGGCCTGGAACGGCAGAAATTCCTCCGGCGGCACGCTGGGCTTGGCCCGATGGACGATTTCGATCTCTTCCGGCCTGGGAATGACCAGCCTTTCCCGCATCAGGGCAATGGTCGTCTCCGACATGACGATGACCGGCATTCGATATTTCTCGGCCAGGTTAAAGGCGCGGATGGTGGTGTCGAACAACTCCTGGACCGAGGATGGCGCCAGGACGATCATCTCGTGGTCGCCGCTGGGACCCCAGCGCATCTGCATGACATCGGCCTGGGTAGCGAAATTCTCCCCACGACAGCGCTGGACATCGACGATGACGCACGGGATCTCGGCAGCAATCGCATATTCGAGCCCTTCCTGCATATAATTGTATCCCGCGCTGGCGGTGGCGGTCATGGCCCGGGCGCCGGCCAGGGCGGCGCCGGTGACGGCAAAGATCGAGCACAGCTCGTCCTCGCCTTGGAGGAACTTGCCGCCCACCTCGGGCAGCCGACGGGCCATATGTTCCGAGATCTCGTTCGCCGGAGTGATCGGATACCCGGCGAAAAAGTCACAGCCGGCAGCCAGCGCGCCCTCGACGACGGCGTGATTGCCCAGCATGAAATGGGTTCCGGTCAGGACTCGCCGGTTGGGGACCTGAGGCATGGCTCGCCGCTCCCTAGCCGTACTTTCGGACCAGGCTCTCGATCCGGTCAAACGCCTCGACCAGGTTCTCCTTGGAGGTCGAATAGCACAACCTGAGGTGCCCTTCCCCGCACGCGCCAAAGGCAGAGCCAGGCACGGTTGCCACATGCGCTTCCTCCAGGAGTCTGGTGGCGAACTCCAGGGAAGGCATCTCCAGGCGGTAGGATGGGAACGCATAGAATGCACCGTGGGGCGGCACGCATTCAAAGAATCCGGATCGGCGCAGCAGTTCCATCGTCAGGTCGCGCCGTTCGCGGTAGCCGGCCATCATCTGCCTCGACGCCCGTTGCGACTCTTCATTGGTCAGCGCTTCGATCGCCCCAGCCTGGGCAAAAGCGGTCACGCAGGTCGCCGAATGCTGGTAGACCTTGACCATCCCCTCCAGCACGGCTTTCGGCGCGGTCACATACCCCAGCCGCCAGCCGGTCATGGCATAGCTCTTGGAAAAGCCGTTCACCGTCACCACATTGTCGTACTCAGAGGCCGGGCTGTACGACTCCCCTTCGTAGAGCAGGTACTCGTACACCTCGTCCGACAAGACCAGCGCGCCGTACTGGTGGGCGATCTCGGCGATGCCCCGCAGCGTGTACCGGTCATAGACCGCGCCAGTGGGATTGCACGGCGAACTGACGACGATGAACCGGACGGAGCGGTCCATCGCCGCCCGGATGGCATCCAGGTCCGGCAAAAAGCCGGTGGCAGCGGTGCACTCGACGGTCACCACCCCGGCGCCGGCCAACTGGGCCATCGATCGGTAGGAGACCCAGGCCGGCTCGAGAAGCATCACCCGGTCTCCCGGCTCCAGCACCGTCTGGAAGGCCAGATAGACGGCAAACTTGCCCCCTGGGGTGACGATAATCTCCTCGGGCCCGACACGGATGCCGTTTTCCCGTCTCAGCTTCTCGCTGATCGCCGCCCGGAGCTCGGGGTCTCCGGTGGTCGGTTCATACTTGGTCTTGCCATTCATTAACGCCCTGGCCGCCGCATCCTTGATGTTCTGGGGCGTGTCGAAGCAGGGCTCCCCCCCGCCCAGGGAGATGATATCATCAATGCCCCTCTGTTGCATGCGCCGGACGATATTGTCAATCTCATCGGTCGCCGAGAGTTCAAGATGGGCAACTTTGGCGGCGATCCTATCGAACATTCTCCAGCTCCTTCAGGGAAATTCGCTTTATGTCGACCTGCGACCACCCCATGAAGCGGGTGGTGAAATTCGCAAAATTGTCCAGGTCATCGCCGGTAATGAGGAACCGAGTGCGTGGCGGATCGCCGCCTGGCGGCCTGAGCAACCCCGCATCGTTGAGGATGCGCCGCGCTTCGCGAACGACCTCCTCGGCCGGATCGATGACCACCACCTCAGGACCAGCCACCTCTTCGACAATGTCGCGGACGCAGGTCAAGTCGGTGCAGCCCAGGATCAGGGTGTCAATCTGGAAATCGGCCAGGGGCTGAAAATACTTGTGCGCCAGCCCCAATAGCAAGGGCCGGTCGTCAATCTTGCCCTTTTCGGCCAGCCGCAGCAGATCGGGACAGGCCACTCCCAAGACTTGCATCCTGGGGTTGGACTGCACGATCCGCTGATCATAGGCTTTGCTGCGGACGGTGATGCCCGTCCCCCACACTCCAATCCGGCTCCCCCGGCTCATCGTCAGGGCGGCGCGGACCCCTGGTTCGATCATGCCCAACACCGGCAATTCCGGGAAACAGCGCTGCGCCGCCTCCCCGCCGGCTGCACTGGCGGTATTACAAGCAATGATCACCATCTTGACCCCCTGGCGGGCCAGGTAGCCGGTGATCTCGATCGTGTATCGCTGCACATCTTCGACCGGTTGCGGGCCGTAGGGCTGCCGGGCGGTATCGCCGACAAACAGGACATGTTCGTCGGGCAGCAAGCGGCGGACCTCGCGCAGGATGGCCAACCCGCCCAACCCCGAGTCAAAGATGCCGATCGGTGCATCACGTGTCGCCTGGACAGTCAATCTACACCTCCTCGCCCGTCCCAGTTGCGGCTGGCTGACTCATTTTCATTCGCTCCAACGCGTTGAGCTGTCGCTGTAGGCCCGCCTCCAGGTGCCGGGTGAGGCGCCGGTAGGCCAGGTCTGGATCGCGAGCGCGCAACGCCTCCAGCAGCGCCAGGTGCTCGTCAATGATCTCCAGGACCTCGTCCACGGTGGCGATCGTCTCCACCAGCCAGCGGACCCGGATCGACTGGTCACTCACCAGCCGCGCCAGGCGCTCAAACAAGGTATTATCGGTAGCCTGGAGGATCAGGTCATGCATGGCGATATCGGACTGGACGTGGGTATCGTAGCGAGACTGGCGGGCGTCCTGGCGAGCCGCTTCCAGGAACCGCTCCAGTTGGTCAAACGCCTCTTCGGGCAGTCTGAGCGCCGAGCGCCGGACGGCCCAGCCTTCCAACAGGAGGCGCATCTCCCACACATTGTGCACATGCGAAGCGTTGATCTCGGCCACCTGAGGAGTGCCATACGGCTTCATTTCGACCAGCCCTTCATGCTCAAGCATGGCCAGCGCTTCGCGCACCGGTGTGTGACTGACGCCCAGTTCGTTAGCCAACCGATCGATGACGATCGGCTGTCCCGGGCGCAAGTGGTTGGTCAGGATCAGGTTCTTGATCTGATCCCGAACCTGCTCCCGAAGAGGCCCCTTGCGGATCTTTTTGATGCCCACCAGCCCAGGTCCCTCTTCTCCCATTTCCACCCTCCTCTTCACCACCGCCTGGACGGAGCCTACACTCTCACGGGCTGTCCGCCAAGGCGAGCGGAACGGTAGAGCGCTTCGATCACCCGCATGTTCGCCGCCGCTTCACCGGGCGGATAGCGAACTGGCCGGTTGTTCAAGACACAGTCGGCGAAATGCTCCACCATCAACTGGTATTCATCCACTCCGGCGACGGGATGGGCTGTCCAACCCTGCCGGCCATGATGTTCATAGATGACGGTATCCTGCACCCCTGGCAAAAACGCCTTGGGCACCTCCAGGTACCCCTCTGTGCCGGCGACCTGGTAGACCTCGCGCCGTTCCAAGGTCAGGCCGCAACAGAACTGGGCCAGCAGCCCGTTGGCAAAGCGCAGCGTGCCCACCATCTCCTCGTCCACCCCCGTTTCGCCCCAATTGGCATAGGCCTGGACCTCGATCGGCTCGGCCTTGGCAACAGTTCGGCTGATGTTGACGCAATAGCAGCCCACATCCATCAACGAACCCCCTCCCAGATCGGGGCGCAGACGGATGTTGGCCCGATTGGTCAGGCGGAAGGTGAACGCGGCATAGATCAGCCGGAGTTCGCCGATCGCCCCCGCCTGGACCAGTTCCAGGACCTTTTCCGTCTGGGGATGGAAGCGGTACATGAACGCTTCCATCAACGTAACCCCACGCTGCCGCGCCACTGCCTCCATCTCGGCGCACTCGGCGGCGTTCAGCGCCAGGGGCTTTTCGCAGAGAATGTGCTTGCCCGCCTCGGCCGCTCTGATCGTCCATTCGCGGTGCAGGCTGTTGGGCAACGGGATATACACCGCGTCGATCTCCTCGTCGGCCAGCAGCGCCTCATAGCTCCCATAGGCGCGTGGGATCCTTTGCTGTTCGGCAAAGGCTCGGGCCTTTTCCGCATCCCGGCTGGCCACCGCCACGACCACGCCATTGCGGGAGTGTTGAAGCGCCGGGATCACCGCGGCGCGGCCAATATTGGCCGTGCTCAGCACGCCCCACCTCAGCTTTCTGTCCGTCATCCTGCAGCCTCCTGCAAGAAACCACCTATCCGGCGGCTCAAGACCGCCCGTACCTGGCCTGCCACTCCAGGCGGGCCACCATGTCGTCCGGATAGAGCGTCACCTTCTCCGGAGCGAACTCAAAATCGAACCCTTCGGCCGCTATCGTGTCCACGATCGGCCCTGCGTCGAACCGCAGACCGCTGAAGCGCTCGGGCGGCTGACAGGCCAGCCAGACAAAGGCCTGGCCCAATCGCACCGGATCGGCGAACTCTGCCTTCGCCTCGGCTGGCATCCGCTCCAGTTCGTCCCAGGTGATGCCGGTTGGTTTGATCGTCTTGCCGGGGCCGATGGTATTCAGCGCGATCTGGTAGGGCGCCGCCTCAAAGGCCAACGCCTTGACAAACCCCTCCAGCGTATGTTTGCCGGCGCAATAGGCCACTTCATTGCGGTAGCCCCGGATGCTGGAGCCGCTGGCCACGCCGATCAGGTGGCCGCCGCCCTGGGCCTTCATTACCTCCCACACGGCGCGCGTGCCGTAGTAAAACCCCTTGAAGTTGATGTCAAACTGACGCCACCAGAGATGGTCAGGGCACTCCTCGAACGGGATCAGAGGCATGTAGATGGCGCAATGCACCAACACATCGAGCCGTCCCCACCGCCCGACCACCTCCTCGACGACCTTCTGAAATGCGGCCAGGTCCACGACATCGAGGAGTTCCGTCATACAGAGGCTGCCGTCAGCCTCCAGGTCCGAGGCGGCACGGGCCAGCTCCCTGGGATCAATGTCGGTCGCGCATACCCTGGCCCCGGCCAGCCCCATCGCCCGGGCTACTCCCCAGCCCAGGCCACGGCCGGCGCCGGTCACCAGCACCACCTTGCCCTCCAGTCGCATTCTGATACCTCCCTCATCGTTGCATGTGCGGGTCCAACGCATCGCGCAACCCATCGCCCAGCAGGTTAATCGAAAGCACCGTGATCACGATCGCCACCCCCGGAAAAGTGGTGATCCACCACGCCGCGCGCAGATAATTGCGGCCATCGCTCAACATCAAGCCCCACTCCGGCGTGGGCGGGGTGGCCCCCAGCCCCAGGAAGCTGAGCGCCGCGCCGCTAATGATCGCGCCCGCGACCCCCAGCGTGGCCACTACCACAATCGGTCCCAGGATGTTGGGCAGAATGTGGCGGAGGATAATCCGCAGCGGACGGCAGCCGATGGCGACAGCCGACTCGATGTACACCTCCGCTTTCGTCTTCAAGACCATGCCCCGCGTCACCCGGGCATAGGTCGGCGAAGCCGAGATGCCCACCGCGATCATGGCGTTGAACAGGCTGGGGCCGAGGACAGCGATAATGACCAGCGCGAGCAGAATACCCGGGAAGGCCAGAGTGATGTCCACCAGGCGCATGATCAGGGTGTCCAGACGACCTCCTACGTAACCAGCGATCAATCCCCCGGTCACTCCGAGCAAGGAAGCAATGGCCACGGAGATAATCCCCATCCGCAGCGAGATGCGGCTGCCGTACACAATCCGGGTGTAGATATCCCGTCCGAACGGGTCGGTGCCGAGCCAGTACTGGGCGCTCGGCGGCTTGAGCCGTTCACTGGGCACCATCTTGACCGGGTCATAGCGGGTAATGTAGGGGGCGAGGATCGCAGCCAGGATGAGCAAGGTCAGCAACACCGCTCCGGCCACTGCGCCCGGGTTTCGGACCAGGCGCCGCAGGGCATCCATCCACAGCGAATGGGCCGGTTCGACTTCCGACTTGTCCAGCGATGCGCTGTCGAGGGCTCGCAGGGACATTCTGGGATTACTCATAGCGAATCCTCGGATCGAGCATGGCATAGGACAGGTCCACCACGAGGTTGATCACCATAATGGACAGAGCAATCATAAGGGTCAGTCCCTGCACCATGGTAATGTCCTTGTTCAAGATAGCCTCGACGTACATCCGGCCCAGGCCCACCCGAGCAAAGACCGTCTCGGTGATGACCGCGCCGCTCAAGAGCCCACCGAACTGCAACCCCAGGACGGTGACGGCCGGGATCAAAGCGTTGCGCAGGGCGTGACGGATGATCACCGCCCGCTCCCTCAGGCCCTTGGCCCGCGCCGTCCGGATATAATCCTCACTCAGCACCTCCAACATGCTGCTCCGCACCAGCCGGGCCAGAGTCGCCGAACTGAGCAACCCTAGCGCCAGGGCAGGCAACACCAGGCGGTCCAGTCCACCCTGTCCCATCGGCGGGAACCACCGCAAGCGGACGGAGAAGAAAAAGATCAACATCAGTCCCAGCCAAAAGACGGGCATCGAGACACCGACCAGCGCCAGCGCCATGGACACGCTGTCCACCCAGGTATTGTGTTTGAGCGCCGAGACAACCCCTAGGACAACCCCCAGGATGGTACTGATCAGCAGCGAACTGAGCGCCAGTTCCAGCGTGTACGGGAGAGCATCCATGATTTGCTTCAGCACCGGCTGGTTGGTGTAGAGCGACACGCCGAGGTCGCCGTGCAGAATGCCCCACAGGTAGGAGAGGTACTGGATGTGGAGAGGCCGGTCGAGGCCCATGTCGTGGCGCACCTGCGCCAGGAGTTCCGGCGAACTCTGGTGCTCCCCCAAAAAGATCTCGGCCGGATCGCCGGGAACCAGTTGGAGCATGGAAAAGACCAGCACGGTGATGGCCAACATAGTGGGGATGGTGATCAACAACCGCTGGGCCGCATAGCGAGTCATGGTCATGGCTGGCGTTCGGTCTCCTTTTCAGACGCTGCTATCCCGTCCCGATGGGCTATCCCCCAAGGGGGGCAGGCGCGCCCCTGCAACCGGAGCGCACCTGCCACAGGAATGCCGCACCGGATTACTGGGTATAGTACGCCGCTCCAAAGTAGGGGTACGACCCGGCTTTGTACATGATCACGTTCTCGAGGGTAGCATCGTAAGCGTACAGGAGCAGCGGCTCCACCCAGGTCTCCATGTGAGCCCCTTCTTTCACCTTCTTCAGGAGCTCGCACACGATCTCAGCCCGCTTGGCCGGATCTGGTTCGGCCGCCTGAGCCTCGATCAAGGCATCGATCTCGGGATCGGCCAGGTTGTTGCGGTTGGTGCCGCCATGGATGTTGCTGCTGTGCAGCACGGCGCGCAGCATCATGTCCGGATCGGTAGACCATTCGAACCAGCTCTGGCAGTTGTGCTTGCCGGAACGCACCGCGTCAAAGTAGCCACTGCGGGCCAGGCCATTGAGTTCGACCTCGATGCCGATCTTGGCAAAGTTGTCCTTCAAGAAGGCACCAAGCTCGGCCATGTTCGCCGCATCGGCCCGGTAATAGTAGCCGATGACCAGTTTCTGGCCGTTCCTCTCGCGGATGCCGTCACCGTCAGTATCCACCCAGCCGGCCTCCTCCAGCACTTTCTTGGCCTCTTCCAGATTGTAGGGGGCAATATCGCATGTTTCGGGGCAGTAGCCGAACACGGTGCTGGTGATCAGGGCGCAGGACGGCTTGCCAAAGCCATTATAGACGGTGTCGATCATGCCCTGTTTGTCCATGGCCAACTGCATCGCCTTGCGGACGGCCAGTTCGTCAGTGGGCGGGCGCTCGTGGTTGAACATCAGCGCATCGCCCATGCCGGCCAGGGGCATCTCGACCGTCTTGAAGGCTGGATCCGCTTTCAAGCTCTCGAAATCGACTTCGAGGACTTCGTCCACAAAGTCGATCTCGCCGCTCAACAGGGCAGCCGTTCGGGTGGCTGGTTCGGCGATAAACTTGTAGATGATCTTGTCCACCTTGGCCGGCCCATCGAAGCCAAGTTCGGGCGGTCCCCATTTGTAGTTCGGGTTGCGGACCATCACCACCTCGTTGTCGAGGACCATCGACTCGAACATGAAGGGACCGGTGCCGACGAACTTGTACATCCCCCAGGAATAGCCGGACGATTGCACGGCAGTCGGAGAAACAGGAACCAGGTAGGGTCCGGAGACACTGTCCAGGAATGGCGCGTAGGGTGATTTGAATCGGACGAGGACCGTGTAGTCGTCGATGACCACCGTGTCGGAGTAGGGGCCGAGCACGCTCAATCCCATCTGGGACTTGTTAGCCGGATCGGCCACGCGGTCAAAGGTGAACTTGACCGCCTCGGCATTGAACGGCGTGCCGTCGTGGAAGGTAACGTCATCGCGCAGCTTGAAGGTGTATTCGGTCGCATCCTCGTTGATCGACCACTCCTTGGCCAGACCGGGGACATAGACGCCCGGCTTGACCTCCCAGATCAGAGGATCGGTCATGTGAAGGGCCATGCGGCCCACCGAGGTGAAGGTGGTGATGGTCGGATCGAGGATGTCAAAGCCGCTGGGGATGCCAATGACGATCGTCTTCCCGGCCGCCGGCGCCGGCTCCGGGGTTGCGGTGACCACCACCGGCACCTCGACCACCTTGGTGACCTCCTTCTCCACTTCCATCGGCGTGCCGGCCACCACCACCGTCTCCTTGACGACCTGGGTCACGACCTTTTCCACCGGCGTCGGCGTGGGTCCACAGGCAGCAAGGAGCAGGCTGCTGACCACCAGGAATGCCAGCAGTTTCAGCCAATTGTTCTTGCGCACAGACATGTTTCCTCCTTTTCTCAGTCTTGTTTCAACTTGGGACCAATGAACGCCACTTTCCCTATGAGTCTCTTCTGGCACAGAAAATCCTGTTCCTCTGCGGCGAGTCACCTCCTTTCCCAAGGAAGCCTGCGGCGCAGCAGGTTCCTCAATGCTCCTTTCCGATCAATCCCAGACCTCGACCTCCGGCCCATCGGCGTCGAACAGGATATAGGCATAGCTGCCAGGGTAGGCCCACGACGGCGTCACGACGGCGGCGGTCAGAATCGTTCGCGTGAAAGGCGTCTCAAACATCTGGCGGATGCTGAGATCGTACATGTTCAGCAGCCGGCCCAGGACCGGGACGCCGACCACCGGCTGTCCGTCGAACATGGTCTTCGGGTTGATAGACGGATCGGGGATGATCAGGCCCCCCTCCTTAGGCTTCAGGATGTGCGCATTTTGCTCGTGACCGCCATCGCCCCGCACAACATACTGTCTGGGCGGCTTTTCTACCTTGCCCGGGAGCATGCCCAGGTGGCGCATCACGTTCAAGACGCCGCTCACGCTTCTCTCCACCCATTCGTGATACAACTCGCCGCCCCCGCCGCACTCGGCGACGATGACCTTAGCCCCCAGGCGTTCGGACTCGCGCCACATCTGGCCAGGCCGCCACTCGTCGCGGAGTAGGACCGGCATATTGAACGCGCGGGCCATTTCCCGGGAGACGGGGTCTTCTGTGAATTCGATCATATGCACCGCATGGTTGGCGCCGCTGTGAAAATCAATGTGGTAATCCAGGTGAACCAGAACCTCCTGCGCCAGCACCTCCGCGATCTGCTGACTCACTGTCTTGACCGGCTCGGTATACCGGCTATGTCCCGGCTCCCAGAAGACGCTGTTGACGTTGGCCCCGTCGCCCGGCGTGTGACGCGAAAGCGCACCGGCGCCCAGAGGGTTGCACACTGGCACAGCCATGACCCGCCCGGATAGCTCGGCCGGGTCCAGCCGCTCTAGAATGGCCCGAATCGTGCTCACTGTAGGCACCACTTCGTTCCCATGGACGACGCCCGTCAGGCCCAACGTTGGGCCCGGACGCGCGCCTTCCACGACATGGAGGGGCAACCGCAACTCTGAACCGTCGGGCATAGTCGTCACCGGCAACCAGCGAAATTTAGATTTCAGGCTCATTCGGTCTCCTTGCAAGAATCTGTCATGGTCAACATACGGCCCCGCCCATGACTGCTGGGGCCGCCGACAGCGAGTTTTTGACGATCACTCCATCCTTCATGATCAATCGGAGCCTGGACCGGTCATGGAGGATGCGCACGTCCTGGAGAGGATCGCCGTCCACCACCAGCAGGTCGGCGAGCATCCCCTCGTGCAACACCCCCACTTCATCGCCGAGCCCGATGCACTGGGCGGCCATGCGGGTGGCGGCGACAATGGCCTGCATCGGGGTCATCCCTGCCTCCACCAGGTAGGCCAACTCCTTCGCATTTTGTCCGTGGCCAAAGCCGCCGCCATCGGTACCCAGCGCCATCTTGACGCCGGCCGCCAGCGCCTTCTGAAAGCTGATGAGTTGCTGGTCCAACAGGGCGCGGGCCTTGCGCGGCATATACTCCGGGATGGGACATGGCTGCTGGCTACCGAGCTCCACGATCTTGCGCAGGACGGTGAAGGTCGGGACCAGCCATGTGCCCTGGCGCACCATCCGCTCGATCAGGTCGTCATCCAGGGCAGCGCCATGTTCGATGCTGTCCACCCCGGCCTCCAGACAGATCTCGACGCCTTCGCCGCCATAGGCATGGCTCATCACCGGTTTGCCGGCAGCGTGGGCAGTATCCACGATGGCCCGCACCTCTTCGCGGGAGAACTGGCGGATGAGAGGACCGCCGATCGGGGTCCCCACCCCGCCAGTGGTGCAGATCTTGATCCAGTCCGCACCGGCGCGGATCATCTCCCGCGTCTTGCGCCGACATTCATCCACACCGTCGCAGATGCCATCGGGGACCCCCGGTAGTCGTGGAAAGTCAGAATTAATGCCGGCCGGTTCGGTGTGATCGTTGTGCCCCCCAAACTGCGACAGCAGATTGACGCTGATCTTGAGCCGTGGGCCGGGGATCAGCCCCTGGTCCACCGCCATCTTCAGGCCCAGGTCCACACCTCCTGCGTCCCGGATGGCAGTGAATCCGCCTAGCAGCGTATCATGAAAGGTCTGAGCGGTCTTGATCACCGCCAGGCTCGGCGGGACCGCCGCTCGGGCGACCATCCCGCCTTCCAGGTTGGCCAGGTGGTCATGGCAATCGATCATCCCCGGCATCACCGTCATGCCCTTCAGATCGAACGCCTGTACTCCGTCCATACAGGGAAGCTGGGCCTGAGGCGCCACCGCCCGGATGTGCCGACCCTCCACAACCAACGCATACGGCTCTTCGGGCACTGCGCCACCGCTGCCGTCAATCAGGCGAGCGCCAGAAAGGTAGATCGGTCGGTCGCTCATGGCTTCATTTTCCTCTGCTGACGGCGCGGTCAGTGCCCATGCAACATGGTAAAATCATGGACGCCCTGGAACGAATAGTGCCCGGCCATCAGTCCCCCGTCCACCAGGTAAAGCTGGCCAGTGATCCAGTCCGCATCATCGGAGGCCAGAAACAGGACCATATGGGCGATATCCGACGGCTGGCCCATGCGACCCAGCGGCACCTCCTGCAAGTAGCGGGTCTTGTAGGCTTCGGACAGGTTCTGCTCATCGCGCTGGGCCGGCACGTCGATCAGACCAGGAGCGACGGCGTTGACATTGATCCGGTATGGAGCCAGCTCCATCGCCAGCACCTTGGTCAACAGAGTCAAGCCGGCTTTCGATGCGCAGTGGGCGCCTCCTTTGACGCGGCCCATCACCGCCGACACCGACGAAATGTTGACGATCTTGCCGCCCCCGCCGCGGGCGATCATGTGCCGGGCCACGTGCTTGGAGGTCAGGAACGGGCCGGTCAACTGCACCGCCAGTTGCCGATCCCACTCGGACCGATCGAGGTCGATTAACAGCTTGTGGACGACAACGCCGGCGTTGTTGACCAGGATATCGATCCGCCCCAACTGGGCTAGGGTGGTTTCGACCATGGCCCGGACCCGGTCCTCGTCGGCCACGTCGGTCGGCACCGAGATGGCCCGACCCCCCGCCGCCTCAATCTCGGCGGCTGCCCGCGCCCCCGACGCTTCATTGATGTCCGCCACCACCACGTGGGCGCCCTCGGCGGCAAAGGCATGAGCGATGGCCAGCCCGATGCCGTTGCCCGCGCCGGTGACGATCGCCACCTTCTTTTCGAATCGTCTCACTCTCCGATCCCTCCCAGCTCCACCGGGCCTTCCAACGGCAGGCGGACCCAACGGTGCTCCCGGTGGGACAGCGTCACGGCGTTGATCACTTCTTGCACCCGCGCGCTTTGGGCAAAGTTGCCCTGGTTGGTCTCGCCGCCCTCGACAATCTCTTGCATAAAGTTATGGACCAGACCCCCGTAGAAGGCAGACGGCCATGGCTCGCCGCGCTGATAGCCGGGTGGGAAGAAGCGATCGGGGATTTCCATGAGCACAAACTCGACGGCGTCGGGCTTGGCTCCCCGCAGCGTCTGGATCTCGCCGAATTCCTCGACCAACCGGACGATCAACGCCCCGTTGGAACCATAGATGCGGGCTTCGATGCCCGGATAGTTGCCCACGGTGACATAGCTGCTCTGCATCGAGTAGAGGGCGCCATTCGCGCACTCGCCGATAAAAATATCGGCGTCATCAATGTTGATCCGCTCCCGTTCCGTGTCCAGGTTGGTCCGCCGGCGGTAGGGGATCATGTTCGCCAGAATGCCGACGACCTGGACCAGGTCACTGCCGACCAACTCCAGCCCAATGTCGATGGTGGGTGCCCCATACCCTTCCAGCGCCGAGACATGGATCCCTTCGCGGCTCAGATCGGTGCCAAACTTAGGTTCGTTCACCGGTTTGGTCTTGTGGATCCGTTTGTCCATCGGATTGTCCGGGTCGAGCCATTGCGAGTTCTGCTCAAAGCCGTTAAAGATGAACGGGCGACCCACAAACCCCTCGCGGACCAGCTCAAACATATATTGCACGGCCGGCGCATAGCGGAAGGTCAGTCCCACCTTGGTCTTCAGCCCCTTCGACACCGCCAGGTGGTGGGCGCGCCACACATCCCGGTAGTCATGGCACACCGGCTTTTCCACCAGGCAGTGCTTGCCCGCCTCCAACGTGGCAAACACCAGGTCCTGATGATCGCCGCGGGTGACAATGTCCACCACATCAATGTCACTCCGCTGCAAGATTTTCTCATAGTCGGTGACGACTTCCGGGATGCCGAATTGTTTCGCCCTGGCCTCCGCCAGTTCCCGATCCAGGTCGCAGATCATGACCACGTCGGCCAGGGGGGTCCGGACAAAGCCGGGCAGGTGCGCCGCAGCCGACCAGCGACCAGCACCAATCACTCCGACACGCAGTTTTTCGACCATCGCTCCTCCTGATAGATGATGATGACGAGTTGCCGGGCACACCAACGAATGCCGGTATCCAGTTCACCGCGCATCCGCCTCCTCCCGCGCCATTTCTTGGGCGATCAACGGTACGGGAATCGAACCATAGGACAGGAACCGGTCATGGAAGCGCCGCAGGCTAAAGGCCTTGCCCCAGCGCTGCACCATTTCCCGGCGCAGTTGGATGATCCGGTCGGTGCCGAGAAGGTACATCATCGCCGTGCCGGGGAACATGCTGTTCCTGACCGCCTCCTGATACGCCGCCTCCGCTCCCATCCCGGCGTGTTGCTGATAGAACGCCGCCGCCGCCTCCAGACTGAACCGGCCCTGATGCAGCCGCACATCCACAATCGCCCGGGCGCACATCCGCAGCCGGGTCTGATATTCGGCATAGGTCTCCAGCGGCGTCAAGAAGCCCACCTCACCCATCAGATGGGTGGCGTAGCAAGCCCAGCCTTCGGCCATGGTCCCGCCACAGAACATCGCGATCCGCGAGGCGCAGTCCACGGCAGCGATCTGCCCGATCCGGGAGGCAGAGTGGTAGGCATACCAGTTCTGGACGTGATGGCCGATCGCGCCATGATGGACTACGTGGTTTAGCTTGATCACGCTGTCGTTGTGCGCTCGCAGCAGCCTCTCCTGCTCCTCCGGCGGCATCGAGGGCTCAATCGGAGTCACCAGGTAGAGGTGGACCGGAGGACGGCGGAACGCCGCCGGGGAGCGATAGAACAGAAAATAGAGGTAGGGGGCGGCCTGGCGGGCCCAGGTGGGCCGTGGCGCGTAGCGGATCGGAAAGTCGGGCCAGGTGACTAATTGGTGAGCTTCGGCGGTTGCCCGGCACGCCTCCCACAGCTCAGTGTAGCGGGCATAGTATCTTTCCACCGGCGGATGCAGGTCGGCCAACTGGGCCAGAGCGTCGCGCCAGTGGGTCGCGCCAAAATCGGCCGCGTGTTCCGTCAGGAACGCCTCGGCCCTGGCCATCTCCTCTTGGGCATACCGGACTACCTCGTCGGGCTCAATCTCCAGGAAATGACCGTGGCGCATCAGCAGGACCAGGGCAGGCTCGCCACAGGCATAGCCGTCGGTGGGATGGCGGCGCAGCTCAGTTTCCAGATGACGCTGGTAGCCAGTAAAGGCCCTCGCCGCCCGGTCGGCAGCGCGGCGCAACCCCGCATCCTTCCACCCTTCTTCGGCGATCAGTTGGTCGATCCCCTCACGGAGAAAGAGCTGCGCCCCGATGCACTCCCGGATGGCCCGCTCGGTCCAGGCTGGCGGCGCGGCGCGGACATTGGCTTTCGCCTGGTCCAGCAGAGCTGGCACCGCTTCCATGCGGGCGATGGCCGCCGTCACCCGCTCCGCCAGGGGGGCAAAGTCGCTCAAAAACAGCGACATGACGCCAAAGACCGCCTCGCCGGTATACAGGGCTGGATTGCCACGGTGAAAACGGTCTGAGGTGAGTTCCCATTGCTGGATGTGGAGGAACCCCTCGGCCAGTTTGCGATCAAGCGCCTCGATCGGGTTCAGGGGTTCAGGAGGCAGCTGCCGCAGCCGCTGCTGCAACGTCTGCATAGCAGCCAAGGTGTCGCCGGCCCCGGCTTCCGAAAAGTCGGGTAACCGGTCGTCATAGTCATGCACCCCGATAAAGGTTGCATGGACTGGATGATGCCGGTAGAAAGTAGCTAGGAACTCATCTAGCCAGGCGCTAAAGGCGGATCTGCTCGTCTCCATGAGCCATCCCCATTCAACCCTGTCGCACCACCGAACGCCACTCCATCCTATATCCTCTATCCTAGAGGATATAGGATAATGATACCATATTCCTGCCCCGATGTCAAATCGCTGGGCGACCGGAGCGAAGTGGAGCAGAGCACGGTTATGGAGTCGAGCCTTCAGGCGGACCGGCTCTTGACTCCCGGCAAGGGGAGCGGAGTCTTCAAGCGGACCGGTTCGCTGGCTACAGCCTCGACTCCGGTGCAAGGGGGAGGGCTATGGTCGGGTCCAGCAGGCACTTGAACGTTAGGAGCGGGAAAAGGGCACACGGCAGCGGCGAACCAGCTTTGACAGGCTTCCCAGGGTAGGGTACAATCTGAACCGGCCAGATCGATGGAAGAAAGGAGCCTGGAAGATGCTGGAAGCCATCTTGACCCCGGAACAACAAACGCTGCGCGATGAGGTGCGGGCCTTTGTCAAGGCGGTGCCGCGCCAGCTCATCCTGGAAATGGATGCCGACCGGGTGAGCTATCCCCGCGACTATGTGCAGGAGCTGGCCGGACGGCACCTGCTCGGCCTGCGCTTCCCGGTCGAATATGGCGGGCGGGGCCTGGGCTGGACCGACGAGATCGTCGCCCTGGAGGAGGTGGGCGTCTTGGGGACATCGCTGGCCTGTCTCTACTCGTTGCCCGGCATTGTCGGCGAGGCGCTGAACGTCTTTGGCACGCCGGCCCAAAAGGAGCGCTGGCTGCGCCCGGTGCTGGAGGGTCGGCTCACCGTGGCCGAGGCGCTGACCGAACCGCGGGGTGGTTCGGACTTTTTCGGCACGACGACCCTGGCCCGCCGGGAAGGGGACCATTTTGTGCTGGATGGGCAAAAGCGGTTCGTGGTTGGTGCCGAGGGAGCCGACCTGTTCCTGGTCTATGCCCGGACCGATCCGGAGGCCAGACCCCATGAGGGATTGAGCGCCTTCATCGTCGAGCGGGGGCCGGGTGTGGAGGTGGAGCATGTCTATGGACTCATGGGCACGCGGGGCGGGGGCACAGGGCGCATCCGCTTCCGAGGGGCGCGGGTACCGGTAGAGAACCTCATCGGCGTGGAGAACGGAGCGGCGGCGGTGTTCTATCAGATGATGATCCCGGAGCGGCTGACCAGCGCTGCCGGGGCGCTGGGCATGGCCCGTGCCGCCCTGGAGGTGGCCACCCGCTATTCCGACCGGCGCAAGGCATTCGGCCAGAAGATCCGCAGCTTTGAGGCGGTGAGCTTCAAGGTGGCCGATAGCATTACCCAGCTCGACGCGGCGCGGATGCTGGTCTATGGTGCCGCCCGCGCCGTGGACGCTGGGGACGATCCGCGCCGCTGCCGACGGCTCGTGTCGGAAGCGAAAAAGTTTGCCACCGAGGCTGCCTGGCAGATCGTCAACCACGCCATGCAGATCCTCGGCGGCATCGGCTACACCAACATCTACCCCATCGAGCGGCTGATGCGCGACACGCGGCTGATCATGATCTGGACGGGGACCAACGAAGTGATGTCGCTCATTATCCAGCACGAGTATTACCGCGAACTGCTCGGCAGCCCACAGACGGGGCGCGACGTGGAGCGGGATGCGGCGGAGGCGGACCGCGCCGACGAGAAGGTGTACGAATAGAGATCACCTCCGGGGTGACAGAAACGGACACACGACCAGCGGTACGGCTGTTGCCAAGTAGGTTGACAGGCCGGCTGCGGCTTTGCGAAACCGGCCAGGAGTCGAAGCTTTAGCTGGGTTGTGCGTGATTCGGTTCCGGGTAAAGCCTCGATTCCCACTGGGTGCTGGATTTTGCCACAGCCCTACGACCAGCGCATCAAACGCTTGACCAACTCTGGCTTTGCGAGTATAATGATTTCATTCGAGAGAAGGAGGTACCATCGTTGATTAGCGTCGACGAAGCGCTGACCGAGATCTTGCGTCATATCGAACCCCTGGAACCGGAATACGTCCCAATCCTGGAGGCGTTGGGTCGGGTTCTGGCCGAGGAGATCGTCTCGGACATCGACATCCCGCCCTTTGACAACTCGGGCATGGACGGCTATGCCGTGCGCGCCTCAGATGTGGCCGGCGCGGCTCGGGAAGCGCCCGTGCGGTTGAAGGTGATCGACAGTGTAGCCGCCGGGCAAGTGAGCCACAGGCGAGTGGAACCGGGCACGGCCATCCGCATCATGACCGGAGCGCCGCTGCCGGAGGGCGCTGACGCTGTCGTCCCCTTTGAGGACACCAACGACTATGACCGCCCCAAGGATACGCGCCTGTCTGCCCCGGCCGACTGGATTGAGGTGCGCAAGGCGGTGCGCCTCGGCGATAACGTCCGTCCCGCCGGCGAGGACATTCGCCACGGGGAGCTGGTGCTGGCCCGGGGACGGGTCCTACGTCCTCAGGAGATCGGCGTCTTGGCCTCCCTGGGACGTGAGAGGGTGTGGGTCCATCGGCGCCCCCGCGTGGCCATCCTGGCGACCGGCGATGAACTGCTGGAGGTGCACGAACCGCTGACCCCGGGCAAGATCCGCAACTCGAATGAGTACACCAATGCCGCACTGGTGATGCGCACCGGCGGCATCCCGATCCGGTTGGGGATCGCCCGGGATACCCAGGCTGACCTGAAGGCCAAGATCCGGGCTGGCCTGGAGCAGGGAGCGGATCTCTTTCTCACCTCCGGCGGCGTCTCAGTGGGGGACTATGACGTGGTCAAAGATGTCCTGGGAACGGAAGGACGGATGCAGTTCTGGCAGGTGCGGATGAAGCCGGGCAAGCCGCTGGCTTTTGGCCTGCTGCCCGGCCGGGCGCCGGGCCAGAGCGTGCCCCTCATTGGCCTGCCCGGCAATCCGGTCTCGGCCATGGTCTCGTTCGAGCAATTCGCCCGGCCGGCGATCCTCAAGATGCTGGGCCACACCGTTCTCGACAAACCCACCATCCAGGCCATCCTGGATGAGCCGTTGACCAACAGCGGCCGCCGCGCCTTTGTGCGGGTCATCGTCACCCGGCAGGATGACGGCTACCATGCCCGGACGACCGGGGAGCAGGGATCGGGGGTGCTGACCTCCATGGCCAAAGCCAACGGCCTGGCCGTCATCCCGGAGGGGATCGAACGGGTAGCGGCCGGCAGTTGGGTGACGGTGCAGATGCTGGATTGGCCAGAGGGGATCCGAGTATGAGTCCGAACGACAGGGCGCCGGTCATTTCCGTTGTCGGCAAGTCCGGAGTGGGCAAGACCACGGCGCTGGAAAAGATCATCCGCGAACTGAAGCGGCGAGGCTACCGGGTCGGCACGGTCAAGCACGATACCCACGGCTTTGAGATCGACCGGCCCGGCAAGGATTCCTGGCGACACGCCCAGGCCGGGAGCGATGCCGTCGTCATCTCCAGCCCCCATCGGGTGGCCCTGATCCGCCAACTGGAAGCCGAGATGCCACTGGATGACATCGTCCCCCTGATGGGGGAGGTGGACCTGGTCCTGACGGAAGGCTACAAGCGCGGCGATAAGCCCAAGATCGAGGTCACCCGCCGCGCGCGGGGGACCGAACTGCTGTGCGGTCCGGAGGAATTGATTGCCATCCTGACCGACTATCCGGTAGAAATGCCTGTGCCTCAGTTTGATCTGGATGACGCGGCCGGGGTGGTCAATCTGCTGGAAAAGCTCTATCTCCGAAGGAATCCAGAGCGGTCCACATAGGGCGCTGGAATGGAGGACAGGGGACTATGACGCGGATCATCTGTCGAGCCATGAATTGCCTGTTCTGGGAACGGGGCATCTGCAGCTCTGAGGAGATCGAATACGACCCGGAACTTGGCTGCCTCACCTTCGAGGACATCGGCGATTTTGGCATGCAGGAGGAGGACCTGGAGGCCGAGGACTGGGAGATGGAAGAAGAAGAGCTGTACGAGGAGATCGAGGATGAGTGGGAAGAGGAGGATGAAGAGGACCTCTAACGTCTCCTGGCAGCCGATTCTCCCGGGACAGGCGGAGGGCAGGAATTGACCAGCAAAGCGGCCGATCTGCTGTTGAGCGATGCTCTGGTGGTGACGATGAACGCCCTGGGCGAGATCATTCCCCAGGGCGCTGTGGTCATCCAGGGACGGGATATTGTCGCCGTTGGGCCGAGCGAGGCCATTCGAGGCGAATGGCAGGCGGCGGAAGTGGTGGACTGTCGGGGGATGGTCATCTTGCCCGGCCTGGTGAACGCCCACAGCCATGCGCCGATGAGCCTGCTGCGCGGCCTGGCCGACGACCTGCGGTTGGACGTGTGGCTGTTCGGCTACATGCTGCCGGTGGAGCGCGAATTTGTCAGCCCGGCTTTTTGCCGCTGGGGCACATGGCTGTCGTGCGCAGAAATGATCCGCTCCGGGATTACCTGCTTTGCCGATATGTATTATTTTGAGCACGAGGTCGCCCAGGCTGCCGCACAAGTCGGCATGCGGGCCGTGTGCGCCGAGACGATCATGAAATGGCCCACGCCCGACGCCGAGAACTTTGACGAGGGCCTGGCCCATTGTCGGGAGTTTATCGAAGCCTGGCAGGGTCATCCTCTGGTGATCCCCGCCGTGGGACCCCACGCCCCGGAGACCAGCACCCTGGAACTGCTGCGCGGCGCGGCCCAGTTGGCGGCCGAGTACGACGCGCCGCTGCTCATCCACCTCGCCGAGACGGCCGGCGGAGTGGAGGAGACACGCGCCCTGTTCGGCGTCTCGCCGGTGGAGGCGCTGGAGCGGGCCGGGGTCCTGAACGGACGGGTCACGGCGGCCCACTGCGTCCATCTGACCGAAGAGGACCGGGCGATCCTGGCCCGTTACGGGGTAGGGGTGGCCCACAATCCCACCAGCAACCTGAAGCTGGCCAGCGGCGTGGCGGATGTGGTCGCGTTGCTCCGGGCAGGCATTCCGGTCGGCCTTGGCACCGACGGCCAGGCCAGCAACAACGACCAGGACCTGTTCGAGGAGATGCGCCTGGCTGCCCTGCTGCCCAAGGGACTCCACCAGGACCCCACCGCCCTGCCGGCGCGGCAAGCCCTGACCATGGCCACCATTGGCGGCGCGCGGGCTCTGGGCATGGACCACCTGATCGGTTCCCTGGAACCTGGGAAGCGCGCCGACCTGGCCCTCGTCGCCCTGGATGAGGTCCATCATGTGCCCCGCTTTGACCTCTCGCCCGACAACCTCTACTCGCAACTGGTATATACCGCCAAATCCCACGACGTGCGGCACGTCATGATCGACGGCCGCTGGGTGATGCGCGACAGCCAACTGCTCACCGTGGATGAGGATCAGGTCCGCGCCGAAGCTCAGCGGATCGCGACCCAGGTGGGCGCCTTTCTGTCCCGTCGCGAGCAGAGCCTGCTCGATAAACTGGTGGCATTGGGCACGCTGCAATGGACCGAGACCTACGAGGTGCAGGTCAAGGTCGGCATCCAGGATGAAGAGGCGCTGGTCAACCGCCTGCTGAGCTGCCCGGAGGTGATGGTCCTCAAGCAGAGCGAGCGCAAGCAGTACGACACCTATTTCCTCTTTGCCAATGCCGAAGCGGACATCATCCGCTATCGCGAAGACTATTTGCTCGATCGCGGGCTGGAGGTGCGGCCCAACTACAGCCTGACCCTCCGCGGCCCCACCGTCGAGCGCGAATACGCCGATTCGGTCTTGTTGTCCCGTTCGCGATTCACCGCCGCCGCAGACCGGAGCCTGCGTTTCTACCGCGAGTATTTTCAGCCCCAGGAGGAGCGGCGGGTGGATAAAATCCGGCGACGATGGCGGATCAAGTACCAAGGGGTGGACTTTGCCGTCAATCTGGACCGCCTCATCCAGCCGCCGGCCCCAGGTGGGGAATCGTACCTGGAGATCAAGGCCCGCACCTGGAGCAAGCAGGATGCGATGCAAAAAGCGGAGATGATCTCCGAACTGTTGTCTGTCCTGGCGGTGGACAAGGCGCGGCTGGTCCGCGATGAATACGTTTCCTTCTAGATTTTTGACCCTCCCGCAGCCTTGACCAGCCTGCGGGAGGGTGAGGCCCATAAGAGAGGGTGGAGAAGCCTGGGCCCCTCCACCCTCTTGCTGTCCTGGTGGTTTGTTCTTACGGCCGGCCTGGTCCAGGCTGCGGCCCGCCCGGATTCTCACCTCCGCCCGCGCCAGGGGTAGCCGAGGGCGAGGGTCCGGCCGGCTGAGTGGGTTGTGGACCGGGGCCGGGCGGCTCAGTCGGGTTCGGTCCGGCCGGCTGAGTGGGTTGTGGACCGGGGCCGGGCGGCTCAGTCGGGTTCGGTCCGGCCGGCTGAGTCGGTTGCGGGCCAGGGCCGGGCGGCTCAGTCGGGTTCGGTCCGGCCGGCTGGGTCGGCTGCGGGCCGGGGCCTTCTCCCGGCTGTGGACCCTGGGGAGATGGAGTACAAGTGCAGGTGCAGGTGGCTTGCGGGCCCGGACCCTTTCCCGGCTGCGGACCCTGAGGAGAGGGGGTGCAGGTTGGTTGCGGGCCAGGGCCAGTCGGTTCGGTGTTCTGCGGTCCGCCTGGACCATAAGGGGCCCCGGTGGCTGGACCGTGCCGCGCCGGCTCAGTGGGCATCGAGGGGCCGGGGGTCTTCCACGGTCCCGGCGTATGATCGGAGGGGGGCATGTCGGTGGGGACCGGCGGCACCCCCTGCCGCAGACGATGGCGAAGGCCGTTCGGGTCTTCCTGTCCGAGCTGGGCTTCGGCGCGCACCCGTTCCATGATGCGCAGGACCTGGCGGAGCCGTTCCTGACTGGATTGTTGCGTGCGATCCATCAGCCGGGTCATGGTCCGCTCTCGCTCCTGGATGGCCAGCGCCAGTCGCTGTAGCGCCCGACTCGCCGCCGGGTCTTGCACCTGGGCCGCCAATCGCAAGGCGTTCATCAGATGCTGTTCGACGCGGTTCATGGTCGGCTCATCCACCCCACGATTCTGCTCGATGAGGGCGATCACTTCTTGCAGCCGCCGCTCGGCCATGGTCAGCCCCACCTCAGCCCGATCCTCCGGCCCGCGGGTCAAGGCCAGCCGGACTTGCTCCAAAGCCAGCTTGGGACCGTAGAGCGGGTCGCCAGGGAGGCTGTCGGCCATCGCCGGCGCTGCTGCCAGCGCCATGCCGCCGATTAGGATGACTACCATCAAGGCTGTGGCCAGTTTCATCACTCCTCTCATCTCGGTTCTTCCTTTCCATACGGTGATTTTGGGTTTAACCTCTTGAGCGCGCAGCCGGGAGGCCTGGGTCAGAAATCGCTGCCGGCCGCTTCGGAGCTGATTTGGGGGCGGCGGGGGTTGAGACAAGAATGCCATCCGACCCACCAGTTCAACCAGCGGAGCGAAGCGTTTTTCCACCGGCTGGCCTTGCTCGGCTCGCTGCAACGCTTCCTCGAATTCGTCTGCCATTCGTCGTTGGTTCATCCTCTGGTCGTCTCCTCTTCTACCAGTAGCTTTTTCAGACGCTGCACCGCGCGGTACTGGAGAACCTTGATCGCCCCTTCGCTCTTGCCCATCAGCGCCCCGACCTCGGCCGGTTTCAGCCCTTCTCCAAAGCGGAGGAGAAGCACCTGCTGTTGTTCGGGAGTCAATCGCTGGAGGGCAGCCCGGAGCTGCTCTTCCTCCTGGTTCTTGACCACCGCCTGCCAGGGGAGTTCCTCACCGCCGGACCGGCCAGGGACTTCCCCCTCCGGTTCGTCCGGGCGCTCATCGAGCGACAGGTTCCCGTGCTTGCGCCGTTGCCGGAACCAGTCCATGGCCAGGTTATGGGCCACTCGATAGAGCCAGGCGTCGATCCGCTCCCGGGGAGCGCGCCGGGTGCCGAGCGCCTGCAACAACCGCAAGAAAACTTCTCCGGTCAGGTCCTCGGCCTGGGCAGCATCCCCCAAGTACCGGTACAGATAGCGGTAGATCGGTTCCGCATAGCGGTCATAGACCTCGGCCAAGGCCTGGCTATCCAGTTGACGGGCCCGTTCTAACAGTTGCTCCGAAGCGATCAATGGTTCCCTCACTCTTTATGACGGGGGTGAGCGCCAGAAGTTACGGGGAGAGGGCCTCTGTCTCGAGGAATTTGGGTCTTGTCCCAATTTACGGTATAATCCAAACCGATGATGACAGGATCGGAGTCTGGGCAACATGGAAATTGTATGGTATGGTCATGCCTGTTTTCGGCTCAGCGAACGGGGGGTGGTGATCATCACCGACCCGCCTGGTGAAGAGCTGGGCTATGAACGGCCGCGCATCCGCGCCGATGTGGTCACCATCAGCCACGATCATGCGGGCCATAACAACCGGGTGGGCTTTCGCGGCGGTCCCCGGTTCTTTGATGGGCCGGGCGAGTATGAGGTCAAGGGGGTGTTTATCACCGGCATTGGCACCTACCACGATGGCCGTCAGGGGGCGGTCCGGGGGCGCAACACCGTGTTCCTCTTTGACTTTGACGGGACCACCGTCTGTCATCTGGGCGACCTGGGTCATGTCCCCACCCAGGACCAGATCGAGGCCCTCAGCGATGTGGACGTATTGCTCATCCCGGTGGGCGGCGTCCATACCCTGGACGCGCCCAAGGCGGCGGAGGTGATCAGCCTGATCGAGCCTCGGCTGGTGATCCCGATGCATTACCGGACCCCGGTGGAAAAGGCGCGGCTGGACCCGGTGGACAAGTTCCTGAAAGAGATGGGACTGGCAGCCCTGCCCCTTCAGTCCGAGCTCAAAGTGCTCAAATCGGAGTTGCCCGAGGAAACCCAGGTGGTTCTCCTGGACTACTATCGGAGCGGCGTCGAGCAGGGCTAGCTTCCGTCCTCTGGGCCATCGGGCTCCTCAGTGGCGTCCACAGCCGCCGAGGCGATGGCCCAACTGACCACGCCCCACGATCCGCCCCCCAGGAGGATGCCCAGGATCAGCGAGCGCCAGGTGAGAGGGGCCAGGTTCCCGGTGACCAGGCCGACGACGGTTAGCACCGCGCCGATCAACCCGACGACCAGCCCGATCTGGGCCGGTCCGCTGAGCCGCTTCCAGCGTTGCCTCACGGTCGGTCCTCCTTTCGCCACAACTCGCCGGTGCGCGCCCGGGTCAACAGATCGGCCAGTCGTTCTGGATCCATCTCCAGCATCCGGCCGGGCAATCCGAGATGATAGCCCCACAGGGCCAGGTTCTCTTCCATGCGGGCCTGCATGGCGGCAGCTCCGGTGACGGCGTCGGGCCGCCTGGAATTGAGGTGAAAGACGGCCGAGCGGGCCACCGCCGCCGCGTCATCAAAGACGAGGGCGCAACCCAGGCGCCGGTTCACGTCGGCTACGGCAATGCCCACGATCCGATCCCAAGGGACCCGGAGATCGTAGGTGGGAGAACAGAGGATGAACTCATCCGGGGTGAGGGCCAGATGCCAAGGGGCGCGCATGATGCGGATGATCGCCACCGCGCTGCCGCCAAAGACCCCCAGGCCCAACGCGCCAAACAGGACCATAGACCAGCCGACCTCCGGGCGACCGGACCGCAGGCCGAGGACCACCAGCCAGCCGCTGACCGGAATCATGAAGAAGATGATCACCAGCGCCCACAGGGCGCGCTTGCGGTTCTTGTGCACGATGATCTTGTCTTGCTGAGCCAATTGACCTCCGTTGGAAATGATCTCTATCTCACCTGACAAAGGTAAAGCGGTAGGCGAAATGAATTTCTCATTACCTCTGATGGCAGTGAAGCGGCGCAGCGAAATGAATTTGGCATTACCCTTCAGGCTCACATCCGCTTCCACAGCCGCTCGGCCAGGTCCCGCGCCTGGGCCATGATCGCCGCCTCATCCAAGGTCAATAACTGGCGATGGCGCATCAACACCCGGCCGGCGACGATGGTCGTATCCACCCCGGTCCCATCCATGCCAAAGATGATGTGCCAGGGCAGGTTACCTGCCGTCAACGGCGTGGGTGGGTCATAATCCACCAGGATCACGTCCGCCGGGGCTCCGGGGGCCAGTTGGCCCAGCCGCTCTCCCAGGCCTGGGAAGAAGGTTCGGGCGATGCGGGCGTTATGGGCCCAGGCCATCTGCACCACCTGATCGGCCGGCAGGGTGCGCGGATCGCCGGTCGCCTGCTTGTGGGTCAGGTAGCAGACCGCCATCTCGGTGAACATGTTGTTGGAAAAGCCGTCGTTGCCCAGCCCTACCGGGATGCCGATCTTCAGCATCCAGGGCAGATCGGCCGTGCCGACGGCGTTGTTCATGTTCGAGCGGGGATTGTGCACCACCCAGGTCCCGCTGTCGAGCAGGATCTCGGTCTCGATGCGGTCCACATGCACACAGTGGGCGGCGATGGTAGACCGACCCAGCACCCCGGCCCGCTGCAGACGCTCCACCACACGCAGGCCGCTTTTGCGCAGGCTGTCGCGCTGGTCGGCCTTGTCCTCGGCGACATGCAGATGGAACCCGGTGTTCAACTGTCCAGCTAGATCCACACAGGCGCGGAGGGTCTCGTCCGAGAGAGTCAGCGAGGCGTGAAGGCCAAAGGTGGCGGCGATGCGGTGGTCTCCCTCCCGCTGCCGGGCCTGGGCGAGGCGGATGAAGCGAGCGTTTTCGCGGATGCCGGCCCGCGCCGCCTCCTCTCCATCGCGGTCGGTCACCTCGTAACAGAGGCAGGCTCGAACCCCGGCCTGGTCCACCGCCTCGGCGATCGCGTCCAGGCTGCCAGCGATCCGGCCCTGGCTGGCATGGTGGTCGATCAAGGTAGTCGTCCCGTGGCGGATGGCATCCACCAGACAGACGAGGGCGCTGGTTCGCACATCCTCCGACCACAGCGCCCGGTCCAGCCGCCACCATAGCCTTTCCAGGATCTCCGGAAAGTTGGACGCCGGTTCGCCCGGCAGGGCCATGCCCCGGGCAAACGCTCCATAAAAGTGGGTATGGGCGCAGATCAGACCCGGCATTACCAGCCGACCGGTTGCGTCCAGACGTTCCGCCTGCGGATAGCGGACCTCCAGGTCTGCGCTGGGACCCAGATCGAGGATCTGCTCGCCCTGAATGGCGAGCGCACTATCGGGCAGGACCTGGTTTGGTTCGGTCATGGTCACCAACGTCCCGTGAGTGATCAACAACATCGCACACCTCCTATTGAAACCATTGTACCCGATCTGGGGCCAGGCGGCAAACTGCCTTCATGGCGGGTCAGCGATTCTCAATGGAGAATGGGATATCATGGAGGCAGCCGCAATCAGAATTGCTGTCCTGGCACCCTGGCGCGTTCATGGTGATCCGTGCGACTTGACACGCCACGAGTTGGGCCTTATGATGTAGTCACCGGTGGAGGATGGATGGAGATGCCCTGGCACCCCGGCACGGTCTGAAGGCGCTGTGGCAGCCGGCGGCAGCCAGGTGGAATCGTGCAGGAGGAGATCATGTCCGAGATGACCATCAGTTCCTTGAAAACGCTGTTCAGGTTTCCGTTCCAAGGACCGGATTGGCGCAACCGATTCATCGTTGGGTCGGTGCTCAGCTTTGCCGGATGTATCATCCCCATTGTGCCCTCGATCTTTGTCGCCGGATACCTCCTCCAGGTCATGCGCCGGGCCATACAGGCGGAGGAATTGAGTCTGCCGGCCTGGGAGGAGTGGGGCCGGCTGGGCGTGGACGGTCTCCGGGCGCTGGTGGTGAGCCTGGTCTACTTTCTGCCGGGGCTGATCGTATTCATTGGGGGCCTCGCTCTCTACTTCGCCGCTAGCTTCTCCCTACCGTTTACCATGAATGCCGCCGACGAGACGAGCGCGCTGGCCCCGCTGTTGCTGTTGCTGGCGACGATGGCCATCATGTTCCTGTCCATGTTCATCGGCTCGATTCTGATCCTGGCCGGCGCCTTCCCTTGGCCGATGGCCACCGCCCATTTTGTCGCTCAGGACCGGGTGGCGGCGGCTTTCCGCGTCCGTGAATGGTGGCCGCTGCTCACAAGGAACAGACTGGGGTATTTCATCGCCTGGGTGGTCACTCTCGGTCTGGCCGGGGTCTTGTACCTCGGGACGATGCTTGCTTATTATAGCCTGGTAGGCTGTTTCCTGATCCCATTCCTGGCGGCGCCGCTGGGTTTCTACCTGGCCCTGGTGGGCGTGGCCCTGTTCGGTGCCATCTATCGGGAGAGCTTGGTCATTCAATCAGCCGGCGTCTCGTTGGAGTAGCCACGCCTGGCCGGACGCCACGAGGAGCAAAAATGCGTAATGGCCGGACGTTACGCGTCTCTCGGCGGGGACGCGTAACGCAGCCTACCGCATTTGCGCCTTCAATCATCAAAGCATCAGCCAAGCCATGCACTCTCGCTCAATGGCGAACCATAGAACTCGGCCCGCGAAGCCTGGCAGGCTGTTTGCCAGCCCCGAAAGGGGCTTTGCCGGTTGAGCCCGCCGCTTCGAGCGGCGGGCGAACGTACCGGAGGCCAGACAAATGTTCAGGCCTGTCCTGAAGATTTCCGCGTTAATTCGTAAATCTGCAACGATCGCAGTCCAGGAGAGCGCGCAGCAACAGTTACGACGACAACACCGCGAAGTAAAAGCGCTGTTGAAAGCGCCGCAGCAAGCGCAAGAGCGGTGCGGCTAGGACGAGGAGCAACATAAAATTCCCTGCCGCTCGAAGCAGGTCCCACCAGAACGAAGTCGCCACATAAAACACTGCATATCGTTTCAGGCTCTCACCCAGCCCTAAACCGGGTTGCCAGAACATTTCCGATTGACCGGGATGAAAGACGTACGGCCAGAACCACAGGTTCATCAGCGCGCCAAAGACCAGACCCAGGACAAAGCCCCAGCCGGCCAGCATCCATGCCTCGGCCCGAGGGCGGCCAGCCAGCGAGGGCAACCAGCCGGACAGCAACCCCACCCAGCCTACCGAAAACATCTGGTAGGGCAGCCATGGTCCTACTCCAAAGCCAATAAAGGCCGACACGGCCAGGGAAAAGACCCCCAGCAGGAACCCAAAGGTGGAACCGTAGGCATAGCCGCACACGATCGGCAACAGAAAGATCAGGTTGAATCCCCCCGGTCCTGGAACCCCCCGCAGAACCGCGTTCAGGGCCGTCAGAATGCCCAGCACAGCAATCAGCTTCGCATTCAGCAGTCCGGCTGAAAAGCTGCTCAACACCGCCGCCAAGCAGAGAGCGACCAGCAAGAGAAAGATCAACGGCGCATCCTGGGCGTGGGCGGCCGCGCTGAACTGCGGGCTCTGTTGCGGCACCAGGAACGGATAGAGAAACGCTCCCAGGCCGATCAGGCTGGCAATCGCCAGGATCACCGAGTTCAAGACCCGTTGCATGCTCCCTCGACGACCGGCGGTGAGCGCAACACATCGTCCACCGTCAGCAGCTCTCGACGGCGGAATAGCTTGTTGATCTGAGAAGCAAAGACCAGCGACTCGCTCATCACCTGGCGCGCCGGTCCGTCCACCACCACCTGACCATCGGCCAGCAACACCACCCGGTCAGCGCACTCGGCCACCAGTTCCACATCATGGGTAGCCATGATGATCGTGTGGCCGCCGGCTTTCTGGCCCTGTAAAAAGTCGGCCAGCGCCCGTTTCTGGTGATAGTCCAAACCGCGCGTCGGTTCATCCAGCAGCAGAATGCAGGGCTCAGCGGCCAGGATCGAGGCCAGAGCCACCCGTTGCCGCTCCCCCACGCTCAGGTCTCGGGGATAGTGGTCCAGGTACGCCGTGAGACCCAGGCTCCTCAGCAGTGGCTCGTACCGGCCCGGCGGCAAGCCGTGCGCTCGTCGAGTGAAATCCAGCTCCTGACGGACCGTGTCATTGAACAGCAGCATGTTCGGGTTCTGCGGCACATAACCCACGAACCGAATGATCTCGTCCACAGTCGCCTGGCGTGTATCGAGAGAGCGGCGAGAATCGGGATCGAGGAGACGGACCAGCCCCCGATCCGGCTTGAGCAGTCCCACCATCTGTTTGAGCAACGTCGTCTTGCCCGATCCGTTGCGTCCCATCAGCGCCACAAACTCCCCCTGTCGGACCTTCAGGCAGACGTTCTGCAGAGCCGGCCGACCATTGTAGGAGAACCCCAGCTCATGCACCTGGATCACGGCAAGTCCCGACCTCGCCAAACCGGGCAGTGGAGAACCCGACAACAGGGTCTCGCATCCCCTCACCGATCGGACGAACTGACGGCCCTCTTTGATTGTCAACGGCAGGGGGTGCCAGTCCAGTGCCTTGGCCAGCCTGACCAGCGGCGGGACCAGATCGATCTGCCCCAGCACAGTCCGGGGTTCATCCAAGATCGGCGGCTGACCGTTCCCCGGCAGGTAAAGAATGCGGTCCACATATTGTACCACCCGCTCCAGACGATGCTCAGAGAGAACAATAGTCAGACCCAGGTCCTGGTTCAGCTTGACTAAGGCATCCAACACCTCCTCCGCCGCCTGCGGATCGAGCTGAGAGGTAGGCTCATCCAGCACCAGGACGCGGGGCTGGAGGGTCAGCGCCGCCGCAATCGCCACCCGCTGGCGTTCCCCACCGGACAACTGGTTCACCGACCGGTGTCGCAAATGGGCAATGCCTAACTGGTCCAATACTTCCTCCACCCGCTTGCGCATCACCACCGGGTCCAGGCCCAGGTTCTCCATGGCAAAGGCGACCTCGTCCTCCACCTTGTCCACGACAAACTGGGCCTCAGGGTCTTGAAAGACCAGGCCTACTGTGTCGGCCATCCCTTTCGGACCGATGGCCACCGGGTCCCGATCGGCGACGCGTACTCTCCCGGAGATGGTCCCCCCATAGAAATGAGGCACCAGCCCGTTCAGAGAGCGAAGCAGGGTCGATTTGCCCGCTCCAGAAGGTCCCATGACCAGCAGGAACTCGCCCTCTTCGATCTGAAACGACAGATCGCGGAGCACCGGCTCCTGGTTACCTGGGTATCGGTAGCTGAGCCGCTCAAACTGGATCATGCGATATCCTCCGTAGTTCCTGACCCGCCTCCATCTGGAGGCGAGGGCCAGTGCCCGAATCCGCTTCCCACTGCAGGGCCAGTGGAGGGCTCCTCTCCCTGCGGCCCCGTGAGTCCCCTCAGAGCCGGCAGAGCCAGGCCCAACAGCGCCATCCCCAGGCGCGCATCGAACGCCGGCCACAATCCGTGGGGGGAAAAGGGATTATAGGTCAGGGCCTCAACTCGAGCCAGTTGAGCCAGGACCACCGCCGCCAGCGCGCCCGCACTGGTCGCCACCACCGCCGTATCCCGCCAGGTCCATGGCACGCGACGGTAGTTCGTCCGTCGTGACAGGCGACCCCATGCCCCCAGAATCATCAGCGCCCCGATGGCTCCTCCTACGACCATTGCCCATCCCCACCAGCCGTCCCCGGAGAAGAAGCTGAGGATCGATAGCCCCCCCAACACCGCCAGCAAGGCACCCACCAGCCCGATCTGCAACCCCAGCACCCGGCGGCGGGGAACCGAATCGGCCACACTGCCAAACCCCCGCGCCTCCATCGCCTCTGCCAATTGAACGGCCCGTTCCAGGCTGTTCGCCAGGAGGGGAAGGACCAGGGGAAGCAGATCGCGGACGCCCCGAAAACGGTGGCCCCGGATGCGCTGCACTTGACGGATCTCCTGCGCACTCCAGACCATATGGGGCACAAAGGTGACGGCAATCGACAGCACCACTCCCACCTGGAAGAGAAACGCCGGAATGGACCGTAAGAGTTGGTAATGATCCACCCCCGCGTTAAAAGTCGCAAAGACAATGAGGATGGTGAGCAGCGCCAGTCCGTTGACCAACCCCGCCACGGCTGCTTCCAGCGTGATCGCACCCCCGACAATCGGCCAGGCAGCGGGCAGGCGAAAGAGAACATGCTGCCCCACATGCGTCGAGATCATATTGAACACCAGGGAGACGGCCAGAAAAAAGAGCCCGACCTTCACAAAACTCCCCCAACTGGCGCCGACCGTCGTCCGACCCAGGGTGAGGTAGACCACCCAGGCAGCCCCCAGCACCAGGATCAGATAGAGCGGATTGCGCACGGTAAAGGCCGGCACCACCGCCGCTAGCAGCCACATCACCCAGGCTTTGGGATGCATGGACTGCTCCCCCTCACCGGCCCTTCCGCCGGAACCCAATCCCCATGGCCAGGGCGATCAGACCCAGGATCATCCCCACCAGAGGCCAGTAGGAGGCCCCCGCTGATGGCGCAACGGCTCCAGGGATCGGAGTCGGAGTGGATGATGTTGGAAGCACCGGCGGGGAAGGAGTCGGCAAGACGCACGAAGACAAGGCCGGCGAGACAGATGGGGTCCAGGTCGGCACGGGCAGGCTGGTAGGGGTCGGGGTCGGAACCAGTTCAGAGGTAGGCTCTGCGGTGCCCCGGCTTGACGCACAAAGAGCCTCAAAGTTGAGATCGGGCGAAGGCGGCGTACTCCCATCCCCCCAGACCCAGGCCTCCACCGCCCCCGACCGGACGGTGCGCAGGGTGGCACCCAGGGCGGAATAGGTCCATGTCGCCTGACCCGGGTCCCGATAAAAGTAATTCCAGTACCGACACGGGCCACTGCCCATGCACTGGCAGAAACAGGTTTCAGCCGGATAGGCGCAACCCACTCCCTCGATCTGGCACACAGCTACGCCCATCCCTCGCGAAGAATCCAGGACCACCTCCAGGCCAGAACGCAACAGCAAATCGACGCCGCTGATCTCTGCCTCGGCAAAATCAAGGCAGCGGCTCTCGATCCGCCCGTTCTCAAACTGGACCACCAGACCGGCCCGATTCGGCACCGTCGCAGTGGCTTTCGGAACCATCGCCATCGCCAGCAGGCCGATGATCCAGAGCTGGAATCCCATCCCTGCTCGCCTCCCCCGCCAGAGGAGCGGTCTGCCCGGAAACCGGACAGACCGCTCCTGGGACATCCAATTACTTTCTCCGGTACAGGAGGTACCCGCCGCCCCCCACCGCCAGGCCGCTGAGAACGAGAAGCCAGGCCAGGTTGAGCGCCGGACCACCGGTAACGGGCAGAGTCGTCGGCGCTGCCGCAGCCGCCGGGACGCGGGCCAACGGGAAGGCTTTGCCCGCCACCGCCGGCAACGCCTGAACGGTCGCCAGCAGATTGTCGCCCGGCACGTCCGCCTTCCACATAAAAGCGCCGCTCTCATTTTGCAGGGCTTCTAGCGCCGAGAGCGGATTCTGGCCAGACGGGGTAGTCCACTCGGCCCCCGTCACCTGCTGTCCGGCGGCGATAAGGGCCTGGATCGTCACCGCCGTCGAGTTCGCGTCGGTGAGGGTGCCATAGTCCGATGGATTCTGATAGGGCCAGCCGCCATCGTCATTCTGAATGCTTTTGTAGTAGCCCAAAGCGCGGGTCACCGCCTCGCCCCCGGCCGGCTCCCCGGCTGCGATCAGCGCCTGCACAGCAAAAGCAGTGGTGTTGGTGTCCACCGCCGTCGTCAATGTGCCATCCCACGCCCAGCCGCCGTTCTCCTGCTGAGCTTTCTTGATGGCGTTCACTGCGGACGCCGGGATCGGCCGCCCCGCGCTGGCCAGGGCCAACACCGCATACAGGTGACTGACAAAGGTGTCCTGCGCCCCGCCTATCCTTCCGTCCGCACCGATCATCGTTTCCAGCTTGGCCACGGCATCCACCCCGCCAAAGGCGCGCGGGTCCTGGCCCACTGCCACCACCGCCAGGATCAGCTTGGCCAGATCGCCCGCCGTCGTAGCCGACGGAGCCTGGGCGGCCAGATAGGTCAGAGGGGTCTGACCGTCCCGTTGGAAGGTTGCCACATCTCCACCCACGGCCACAATGGCCAACACCACATCAGCGGTGGAGATCAGAGAACTACCCGGGCTAAACCCGCTGCCAAATCCACCATCCTCGTTCTGTTGGGTCTTCAGGTAAGCCAGCGCCGAGGCGATATCCACCGCCGCAAACACCGGTCCGACGCTGCTCAGGACCAGAACCAGCGCCATCGCCAGAATGAGCCATTTCCTCCTCATGATCCTCTCCTTCAGGAAAAATAGAACGCCCCAACCTCTCGGTTGGGGTGATGGTTTACTCTCAACAGAAAACCCCTTGTCGAACGACAAGGGGTGGTCATGGTCCCTGAGCCATGCGCCTACCCCCTTTCCGCGAAGGTTCGCAGTGCGCAGCCGTGGCAGGCGTCCTGGCTTCCTTCCGGTCTATCATTGACCATCCTCGACGATGGACCGGTCGGTTACAGTTGCGGGACAGCGCCGGACTTGCACCGGCTTCCCCTCTTCGGCCCCGCGCATCCGGGCAACGGGGCACCACGGCCTGCGATGATACAATTGTTAACGACCTACACTATAGCACACCCGCCGATGGCTGTCAAATCTCACAGATCGCCGTGTACCTCCCGTTCCAGGCGTTCAAAGAAGGACCGCATAAAGTCGTGACGGTCCTGGGCGAGCCGCCGCGCGCTCTCGGTTAACAATCGGTCCTTGATCCGGCACAGTTTGACCCGGTACTCATGGACCGGGGTATGCTCCGAACCGAAATCCAGTTGATCCGGTTCCTCAGGAACGGCTGCCCACAGGCGTTGCCCCCAATGCCCGCCATAGGAAAAGGCGCGGGCCACGCCAATCGCTCCGATGGCGTCCAGCTTGTCCGCATCGTAGAGGACCCTGGCCTCGATCGTCTGCGGAGCCGGCCCACGGCGAAAGCGGTGGGCAGCGATGGCATGGGCCACCGCCTCCACCCGATCCGGTGGGTGGCCGGCCAGGATGCGCCGCGCAACCTCGGCTCCGGCCTGCGCGTGATCGAAATCGTCATCCGAACCCCAGCCACGGGCCACGTCGTGGAGCAAGACCGCCACCCGCACGATCTCCAGATCGGCCCCCTCGGCTCGGGCCAAGCGCTCGGCCAGAGCGAGGACGCGGAGGACGTGATCGAAATCATGGACCGCCTCCGCCCCAACGTAGAGCCGCCGAGCCTCTTCAATCGAGATCAATCCATCCCCTCCCATTCCGTTTCAACGTGACCATCCGCGGCTCAGGATCGGCAGACTATGATGCAGACTACCTCAGCGCCGGCGGGCATCACGAATCATTTCACCACCCTATTGTCGCTGAATCACCCGATCTGCGCAAGTTGAAGACGGTAATGCGGGTAAGCAGTTACAGAGAAAGCAATCGCTCAGCCTGTAATTCCGAGCAAAGCGGAGAATAGTCACCCTCCCCCGAAAACTGGACATGTACGATAGTTGAGGTACAATGAATGCAGAAGAGAGAAGCACCTCGATGAATGAAAATAGAGCCGGCGGCTGGAGCCGCACTGGAGCTTGACCCAACCTCCGGGAGATTATGCCAGCCGAAAGCTCTTCGGGGCAATTTCAATCGCGGTCTACGAAGGAGACGGCTGTGTTTGATATCAATCAAGTACAATCATCTTCACTGTCACTGGATGAGCTTGATCTGCAGATCATCGAACAACTCAAAGTGGACGCCAGACAGTCTGTTCGGGCGATTGCCCGAGTGTTGGGGCGCAATAGAGAAACTGTTCGTTACCGCCTAAATCGGCTTATATCTGAAGATATCCTGAGGGTCGTCTGCGTTACCAAATACGAACGTTTGGGGTATCAGTTCATGCTGATCATTGGGGTCAGGGTTCGCCCTGGCTGCATTGAATCAGTCGCACAGGAACTGGCAGACTTGCCGGGCGTCATCGATGTTTCCTTGACCGGCAGCCGCTATAACCTCATGGTGTGGGCGCTCTTCCGGGATCGAAAAGAATTGGTACATTTCGTCTCGAAACATCTGGCAGGCATTTCCAACATTATGTCTACGGAAATCATGCACTCTTTTCACACCGTCAAGGACTTCTGGTTAGTCCAAACACATCCTATGGAGGGCATGAACAACTCGTCACAAGAGCCTCTGAGCGACCTGGACCTATCCATCATCAAGGCACTGCAGCAAAATCCCAGACAGACCATCACGGAACTGGCTAGCTCGATTGGCTGCAGCAGGCTGGTGGCCAGGACCAAGCTGGAGGAACTTGTACAGGAAGGGATCATCGGATTTCTCCCTATTGTGAATACGACTGTGCGGGGATACAGCAACTGGGTGGTGTTATTGATCAAGGCGGAACCAGACAAGGTGAAGGCTGTAGTGGATGAACTATCCGCGCACGATACGACATGGCATGTAAGCCTGGTTACCGGTCAATGGCAGGTATACGCCGTGGCCCTGTTTCGGGATAGCAGGCAGGTCAACGATTTCATCGCCGAGACATTGAGTTCGATTCCCGGAGTTACGGAATTCGAGGTCATTCCGCTGGGACGGCCTGTCAAATACACATTCCCTCCTGACCCTGCGCCCAGGTCCGGGTTAGCTGATCCAGCAAAATAACGCGCCTCCGCCGGCGCTTTCACCGAGGACAGCCGTTTGGTGCCAGGCAACCGGGCCCAGCCGTTGGCCGATATGGTTGAAATAGAAATGGTTGGGGCTGGCCTCCGAGGAGGCCAGCCCATGTCAGATGCTTATATGACTCACAACTTCACAATTTGCCGATCGGTCAGAACCGCTTCCACGCCGTTAATCGTCACTGTATCGCCGACCTTTGCTCGTGCCCTGTCCACGAGAGCATAGCCGATGTTCTTTCCGATGGTAAAGCTGTGCGTAAATTTGGTGACTCGTCCGACGACCTGGCCGTCAATCATCACCGTCGCACCATGTGGCCCACCATAGATCAGGGCATCATTGTCATCGACGATAAAGCCGAGCAACTGACGTTTCGGTCCTTCCGCTTTCACTTTTTCCAGGGCTGCTTTGCCGATAAAGTCTTTGCTCCAGTCAATTCTCCCTTCCAAACCGACTTCAAAGGGATTCGTCCCCCAGAGATCGGTCATCAGAATGAATCCTCGTTCAGCCGCAAGGGTGTACACCATGACATCGATTTCCGTGATCTTGACTGCGCCGAATGCTTTTCCATGCTCAACGAGTTTGGCTTCGACGACCCCTGCCTTTTCGGCTGCAACGTATATTTCGTATCCTAGTCTTTCGCCGGTATACCCGCTCCGGGCGACCTTGACCGGGACATCATCGATCTTGTTGTCTCTGATCGTAAAGAACTTTTGATCATCGACTTTTTCTGCCAAGAACGAGTTGACCAAGTCTTTGGATTTCGGGCCCTGTACGGAATACATTCGCCAATTCGGGGTGATGTTTTCATACTCAACTTTGCTTGCGCCTTTGTGGGCATCGAGCCAATTGATCAATTGTCGAATGTAGAAAGTCGAGATCCAGTACTTGTTCTCTTCCATACGGAACACGATCACGTCATCGATGATGATACCGTCTTCGTTTAGCATCATGGTGTACTTCGCGCCACCGGGCTTGACCCCGGCAATCGAACTCGCAAAGATCTTGTCTAGAAAAGCGGTCGCGTCTTCTCCGGTCACTTCAAGCAGTCTATGGGTAAAACTGTACCAGCCGACCGCGTTTCTTACCGCTTTATGCTGGTCTCTGACACTGGCGTCGTGACTTAGCAGCTTCTTCGATCGCTCTTGCTTCTCATCGAACGTATAGCCCGGCTTCTGCCTTCTGTAGCCATAAAGGCCGCGCTCGATGACGAAACGGGCGATATCGTCGGCAAAAGCCGTCTCATCCAACCTGACAACCCACTCGGCGCTGACGAGCGTCTTGACCATGCCGTTAAAGTACGCTGCATAAGCAGGAGTGAACTCGGGATGCTGCCCGTACATCTCGAGCATGCTCTTGCTACACTCGATAACCGTGCGCTCCGGTGAAAACTCGGTGAATTTCCAAGGGAGGCTCCTGGCCTGGAAGATCATGCTGATGTAACCACCCATGACACGGCCATCATCCACAGATTCTGGCACGCCCAACCACTCGCGCGCGGCTTTTCTCGTATTCCATTCACCGAACTGAAGCTTGCCGGCGGTATCGAATACCGTGTCGATGATGTGCTGCGCTTTGGGCATATCCTCCTCCTTCACCAGTACGCGCAGCGCGACGACCGCCTGAGACGACATGAACATCGGCCACATGGCGCAGTCCTTGTACATCTCCCCGGCGGTCCAGGTGGCACCGGAGGGGGAGGCGTAGATGCCCGTGGTTAACCACTCCACTTCCGTTCGCTTGGGCGCACCGGTCTTTCTCATGCCAGAGTTTGGGGGGCCCCACTGTTCCCACTCATAACCGTCGGCGTTGGGGTGCGGTCCATACTTTCTCTGGGTTTCAATGACCACGTGGCAGTATGGGTCGCCGCAGCCCCTACGTTCGGAATCATAGTTGTTGATCGGAACCCCGGCAAGGCCCCGGCAGAAGTACTGACCGCCTCCGATGGAAACGTCACAGGCTTCAGGGCCAACGATATCAAAGTCACAACGATGGATTTCTTTCTCGACGCGGTCATTCGTGCAGTACCAGATGTAGCCGGACATGAGCATCATCTCGTCGCCCTTGTCGCAATAGTTGGCGGTACGATAGATACCATCCGTCAAGAAGGGAGGAATCTCGAATCGTTCCCTGAACATTTCCAGGATGCCCATGTCTTCGTTCGTCCACATTTCCGCCAGGGACTTGCCCCATTCTGAAGACATGACGGTCACGCGTTTCTCGTAATCGGGTTCGATGATCTTCAACGCGTTAATCCAGCCGACGGCGAACAACGCGGCATGACGGATCAAGAATTCATACGTCTCCTTGAAAGACTTGATCCGGTCCCACGGCGTGATCATGCCCCGGAAGAGGCGCAAGCCGCTATCGTCGTCGATCTGACCAACGTCGGATATATTCGGGGGTACCAGTTTTTCTACTTCAGTTGCCATGATTACATCTCCTTTTGGGGTTATGCGAACTTGTGACCTCAATGAAGTCTGAGCGTGGTCTGCACGGTGCCCACGCCGCTCACCAGACCAGGAACCATCGCCCTCAGCTCTTCGATAGTCCAGACGCCCTCTTCCTTCTTGATGCTGCGGTTCATCTCGGCGTCCGACCAGATGCCGATCTCGCCGTCGGCACCCAAGTGGAACAGATAGCCGGTGATACCAGCCGCCTCGTCGGAGGCTAGATAGGCGAACATCGGCGCAAAGACGTCGGCCGTCTTGGTCATGGCTGCGGGGGCACCGGCCTCAATGTCCTCCGTAGATACGCCCTGGATCCGGTAAACGGTGAGCATGTTGTACCAGCTTCGGGTCCTGGCGAGCGGAGTGTAGGCGTTGATGGTGATGTCCCCAAACTCCGCCACATCCTGGGCAGCCGCCTTGGTCAGGGCAATGATGCCGGCGGAGGCAGCGGCATAGGCAGACATACCCATCAGGCCAACGAAAGCGTTGGAGGACGCGTTCATGATCCGGCCGAATTTCTGCTCTTTCATATAGGGCAGGGCGTTGTGGATCATGTTGTATGCGCCTTTCAGCTTGGAGACGACGACTCTGTCCCACATTTCCTCGGGCATCTCGGCGATGTTGCCGACCCAGACGGAGGCGGCGTTGTTTACGATGATATCGATCCGGCCAAAGGTATCCACGGCGCACTTGACCATGTCGTGGGCCACCTGATAGCTGCTCACGTCGCCGTAGAAGGGAACGGCCTTGCCGCCCATGGCGATGATCTCTTTGGCAGTAGACTCGGCGTCGCCGAGGACTCGCTGCACACGCGCGCGCTCCTCCTCGGTGAAAGGCAAGTTGACCTCTTCAAAGCAGTTCACGCTAGAGCCAGGCTTGCGGTTGTTGGTAACAATTGCGGCCCCCTCGCGGGCCAGGCACAGCGCGATCTCCTTGCCGACGCCCTGGCCGGAACCCGTTACGATGGCTACTTTTCCTTCAAGTAATTTACCCATGTTTGTCCCTCCATTTTTTATCAGTGTGTCAATTCTATACTCAGTCATCGAATCTGGCACCCGATATGCGAAATCTATAAGGTGCAGTTTTGCAGCGGAGCGTCCCGCGCACGCTCCGCCGTTTGCCGGCCTCAGAGGCCAAGCTCTTCCAGTTCCCTTGCCACCGCCTCGGCGGTTTCCTTGCTGATCTTGGCCTGGGGGAAGGCCATGAGGGCCTTCAGTGTCATGCCGTATGCAGCCTTGGTGCCGGGGTGGGTGGTGATTCCAGGCATGTACTTCTCAAGGATTTTGGCCGTCTCTGGGTTCTCAATGAGATCCTTGACTTTGCTGTTAACATTCAGTGGCATATCCTTTCCTCCCAGATTTGATATTGATTCTTGGGTTAGTACCCTTGCTCTCCGCCGACAACCGGTTCCAACCGACGTCGGGCAAAGGGATCCGTTTCATCTCGCCGGCGATGAGCGCCCTGCTCTCGCGGGCAGCAGGTCTCATGGCCGGCACCTCGCTGAGATTGAGCTCGAGCCGTTCTTGGCTCCTCTCAGACATCATCGTTTCAGACAAATGGTCAGCGCCATGCAGCAACTGTGCTTCTTGATGAATTCGACAGTATCCTTCAGCACCTGCTCGCTCTCTGGCGCAAGCCTGCCCAGGATGGGGAGACCGTGAAAACGGCCCTCTTGGAGTGAGCCAGCATCTGCCTGACCACAGTGGTCATTTCGCCTGGCATATCCATCCTCCGGTACACAGCCCCGAACAACCGCTTTCCTCCAGTCCGGTTGTTTTCTGCTCAAGCGTTCAGGAACTTTGTGATCATCTCGACCATGTAATCCGTGTCCTCGATCATCGCGTGGGCCGAGTTTTCCAGCAGTACGAACCTTGAATTTGGGATTTCCTTGGCAATCAGCACCCCATTCTCTGGCGGTACCAGGATGTCGTATTTGGCGCTGATGACCAAGGTCTCCGCTTTGATCTCCTTCAACCGCTCGGCGCAGTCCATGTCCCGGATGGCGAGTTGCTGGCGGGCAAAGCCCTCATCCAGTTGCCTGACATTGAAATAGGCCGAGGCGATTTCATCCAGCACTTCCTGGGGCATCTCAGCAAGTGTCTTGGGGGCGAACATCAACAGGAAGGGATTGACTGTTTTCAAGTCACCAGGGTTGCCTTTCCCCGGGACGGTAATGTATTCCCAGAGCTCGGGCTCGGGTCGGATGGTCCTCGGTCCACCGGGGAAAGCCGTCATGATCACCAGCTTGCCCACCCGCTCAGGGTAATCAATCGCAACATGCAACGCGATCATGCCGCCCATCGAGCCCCCGATGATATGGGCTTTTTCGATCCCAAGCGAATCCATCAGACCCACCGTGTCCTGGGCCAGAAGTTCCATCGAATACTGCCGATCGGAAATGTCCGTCCCGCCCGCACCCCGGTTGTCAAAGATCAACGTTTTGTGATTCGCCGATACTGCATTGAGCAGCCGAGGTTCAATGATATAGTTTTCGATGGTCCCGCCCAGGCCGTTGATTATCACCGCGGGGAAGCCTTCTCCATGGATCTCATAGTTCATGGTGATGTCGTTTACTTTTACCTTTGGCATGTGAATCACTCCTTTCTCTAATCTCTAATATGCCAGTATCCTGGCCGGGTTCTCGATCAGCATTTGATCCATAACCTCCTGACCGAAACCGTAGCTCTTCAGCATCTGCGGCACATAGGTCAGGATGCGGGTCATGCCATAGGCACCGTACGCTTTCGCCTGGATGCGGTTGTTAAAGTCATGGCCCAACACGATTTGGGAGGCATAGCCCCGTCTCAGAAGCTCGATGAGGGCCTTCAGCCGATCGTGGTCGTGGGGCAGATAGTCAATGTAGGAACCCCAGGAATCGAACCCAACGTTGATGCCTTGGTCCAGCAGCTTGAGCAGCACGTCGATCGTGACCCGCTTCCCATACGCAAAGTCAGAAATATAACGGTCAAAATCCATAGGGCCGCGGATGTGATTGTCCATGTGTAGCATCAGCAACTTGTCGGGCTTGACGCCGCACTCCTTGATGGCAATGTCTGCCGCTTCCAAGATCTGGTCGTCGGAGACGTTATTGTGATGGATATGCAAGGACATGCCGGTTTCGGCCGCAACCCGGGCGCCGGCCCGGATGGTATCCAGTTCCACGGGATGCACGCAGCCTGTATCCCAATCAATCGTATTCTGGGCACATTTCACAAAACCCGCATGGATATCCGTGCCGTCAATGCCCTCTTTGATCTCCTGCTGGAAGGCGTGTACCATCTGGTCAACCGACCACCCCTTGGTCTCTGCCGGGCGGCCTTCGGCAATGTACAGCCCCGTGCAGCACACCACGTTCACCCCGGCCCGCTCGGCGGCTTCACGGATGCGCGCCACGTTGCCGCGAATCCCGATGGGCGATGCGTCCACGATGGAGTTCCCGCCAGCCTTTTTGAACGCGCGGAACTCACCGACTATGTAGTCGATATCGTCGTTGCGGTAGAGGCATTCATCAGATAAAGCAAAGCCGCCATCCCGCAGAAACGCCAGGTTCTCCATTTTGAGCTGGTACGGCTCCTCATCGCTGGTCTCGGTGATGCCCAGCGCTTCATACAACAGATGTAGGTCGCAGATGGTGTGTTCGTGCATCGTGGTCACGCCGAGCTCTTCGGGAGCAATGTCGCCCTTGACCGTGGTGATTCTGCTCATCATGGATCTCCTGGGACTGAATATCTTTGTTATCTAGTAAGACAGAATACGCGCTGGATTTTCGACCGTCAGCCTGCGAATGTGCTCCTCCATGTAGAGATCCCGGAGCATCGGTAGCGCAAATCCGGCGAAACGGGTGCAGCCGTAGTGACCATAGGTACGGCCCATAAACTTGCTGGAAAAGTCGTTGCCCAGGGTGATCTGCGCTCCGTAGCCCTTATTGAGCAGGGTAACGAGCGCCTTGAGGCGCTCGAAATCATCCGGCATAAAGAACTGGGGACTCACAATCGGCATCCCCCAGGTATCGAGGCCGATATTGACGCCCAGATCCAGAAGCCGCTCCTGCAGCTCCAGACTGAGGGTGCGGTCGACGTCTGGATTTTCCAAATAGTCGCTGACCATCACGCCGCCGGCAATGCGGTTGTCCATATGGCAGACCAGGATGCGGTCCGGCTGTGCCCCGCACTCCTTTACTGCCATCTCGATGGCGCCAAAGACGTCGTCCTCAGCCAGCATGGCATCGGTGTGGACGTGCACCGACATACCGGTTTCCGCTGAAAGCCGCGCACAGGCGCGAAGGGCAGCGATTTCGCCGTCGGCAAGGCCGTTGTTGCCGTAGGTCGCGAGGGCGCATTTCAGGATGCCGGGCCTGATCTCCGTACCGTCAATGCCCTCTTCAACCTCTTTTTTCATAGCCCTGTACAACACGTCTTCGCCCTTGCCGATCAATTCAGGGGGCCTGGCTGTCTCGGTATAAAAGCCGGTGGCACAGACAATGTGGAGGCCGGTGCGCTCGGAGAGCCGCTGGATATCCCGGATATTGCCGCGAATGCCGATAGGAGAACAATCGCAGATGGACTGTCCGCCCAGCTCCTTGAAGAACCCGTACTCCTGGGCGAGAAAATCCATGTCATCGACAATGGCCAGCTCCTCATTCAGCAAATAGGCGCCAGTCTTGAGGAACGCAAAGTTTTCAAATTTGAATTCGACCATTTCCTGGGTCACATCGGGGAAGATGCTCTTTATAAATTCAGCGGCAGGTCTGAGGTCGAGCATCGTGTGTTCATGCATTGAAGTAAACCCGAGCTGTTCGGGGGCGATGTCACCCTTTACAGTTGTGATGCGCGGCATAGTTTTCTCCTTTCGTACACCCAAGATCGGGTTTAGAACAGGCTTACTATTATTCTACCACAGACCCTTCCAAATGTCAAGAATGAATCCATAATTTTTTGCCAATATGGCAACCAAGTACAGAGCCAAGTAGATGTTTGGGCAATAAGACGGTGGATATTGCCTGCTTGTTGCGCTGGCCGATTTGTCATTCCTCACCGCCCCCAGGCCGATCTTATGGAACCAGGACTTCCGTTTTCTTGTCTAGTCTTCTCGGTGATGCTATAATAACATTTGTGAAGAGAGAAAGAATCCTGGTCGTAGACGACGCCGAAGAGACGGTGTGGCTGCTGAACAAGATCCTGACCGAGGCCGGTTACGAGGTGTCCATCGCCCGCAACGGCCGCGAGGGACTGCGGCAGGCGCACACCTTCCAGCCCGACCTGATCTTGCTCGATATCATGATGCCCGACATGGATGGCTGGACCATGCTCCACCATCTCAGAGAGTTTTCCGAGGTGCCAGTCATCATGTTGACCGCCCTCGGTGCCGAAGAAGACAAGGTGCACGGCCTGGACCTGGGAGCCGACGATTATCTGACCAAACCGTATGGCATCGAAGAGCTGAAAGCAAGGATCCGGGCCACATTGCGACGAGTGGCTTCGGCCCCTCCCGGCCAGAGAACTCTCCTCCGCTTCGATAAGGGACAGTTGATCATCGATCCAGCCAGCCACATGGTGGTCGTCCGTGGTCAGACCGTTGATCTCACGCCCACCGAGTACAAGCTTCTCCTCTACCTGGCCCAACACGCCGGCCAGATCTTGACCTATGACCAGATCCTGGACGCCATATGGGGCCCTGGCTATGAAGATGGCCCGACCAATATCAAGGTCTATATCTGGAGCCTGCGACAGAAGCTCGAGCTCGACCCCCAACATCCCCGTTACATTATGACCAAAAGAGGGGTCGGGTATTATCTGGCAAGAATCTGAACCAGGAGGCTGCCCGCCCACTCAGCCCATCACAAACTCTAACCAAAACCTAACCAATTTCAGACTTGTTCTTAACCCGGATGTGATATGGTAGAATGGGCGAGGAGTCTCTGAATAAATCGTCGTTCCGAAGGATTGAACCTCCTGAGACATGACAATTCCTCCTCGGTGGGGAGAGGGATGGGATAAACGACTGGAGGTCGCAGTGGAAAGGATCTTGTGGGTCGGGAACGAAGAGTCGGTCCAGGAACTGATCACCAAGGCTTTATCCGGCTCCCATTTCCAGCTCTTGACCGCCTCGAACGAACGCGAAGCCCTCCGCCAGTGCCGTCTCTTCCAACCAGATCTGATCATCCTCGATACAGCATTGGGCGGACTCGTTCCCCGACTGCACCAACTGACCGATGCGCCGCTCATTGTCCTTGGCCGAGCGGACGCCCAAGGAGCCGAGGTCAGCCTTCTGGACAGTGGCGCTGACTACTATCTGACTCACCCCCTGGGCGAACTGGAGCTTGGCGCCCGGATCCGGGCCCTGCTGCGGCGGGCCAACTCGATCCGAGTGGGCCACTCGAGTGGGGTGGTTCGCCGCTAGAAATGCGCAGCCGTCTTCTCAAAGCCAGATCCGTGCCTACCTTTCTGCCCGGGCTGATCAGCCTGCTCGTGCTCCTCACGGCATGCGCGCCGTCACCAAGGCCGGGCGCTCGCCAAGTCTCGCCGCAGCCGATTTCCCCTTCCCCGGTGGAACCCTCAACGGCTCGCGGTGCCACGCTGCTTCCTTCCCCGACCAGCCTGATCGAAACCGCACCGCCTGAAGAGACACCCATCCCGACCTATCGCTATGAGATCCTGCATACCTATCCCCACGATCCAGGGGCGTTTACCCAGGGACTGATCTATCATGACGGCTTTCTCTATGAAAGCACCGGACTCCTGGGCCAGTCTACTCTCCGCAAGGTGGAGCTCGAGACGGGCGCGGTCATTCAGCTTCACGCCCTGCCGGACGACGTGTTCGGCGAGGGCCTGACCCTCCTCAATCGTCGGCTCTACCAAGTGACGTGGCAATCTCACCTGGGCTTTGTCTATGATCAGCACACTTTCAAGCTGCTCCAGACGTTCGAGTATCCGACTGAGGGTTGGGGCCTGGCCCACGACGGACAGCGCCTGATCATGAGCGACGGGTCCGCAACGCTGCATTTCCTGGACCCTGAGACATTGGAGGAAACGGGAACGCTCGAGGTGACGGACCTGGATGGGAACCCTGTCCCCCGGCTCAACGAATTAGAAGTGATCCAGGGACAGATCTATGCCAACATCTGGCCCACCGACCGCATCGCGCGGATCGATCTCCACACGGGGCAGGTCACGGCCTGGATCGACCTCGCGGGACTGCTCGACGTGCGCAACCTGTCTCAGCCGGTGGATGTTCTCAACGGCATCGCCTACGACACCCAAGGGGATCGAATCTTGGTGACCGGCAAATGGTGGCCGACGGTGTTCCACATACGATTGATCCGGGACTAATGAAGCAGAGAAGCGATGCCAACACTCATCCAAACCTTTCGTCATGTGCGACGCTACCAGCAGATCGGGCGGGTGCTAACCCGGTATGGATTCGGTCAGGTGCTGACCCAACTGGGCATCGCGCGGGCCATCGCTCCGGGCTTGGAAAAACTGCGCTTTAGCTCCGCCGAGATCCTGCGGGCGACTCCCGCCGAGCGAGTGCGGATGGTGCTCGAAGAACTGGGCCCGACCTTCATCAAGCTGGGCCAGATCCTCAGCACCCGTGCCGACATCCTCCCCACGGAATTGGTCAAGGAACTCGAAAAACTCCAGGATACCGTTCCCGCCTCCGACCCGGCCCTGATCCAGGCCCAGATCGAGCGCGAGTTGGGCAAGGCGCTTCCTGAGATCTTTGCCAGTTTTGACCCGGCCCCGGTCGCCTCGGCTTCTTTGGGGCAGGTACACTTGGCCACTCTGCCCGGAGGAGAAGAGGTTGCGGTGAAGGTGTTGCGCCCGGGGGTGGATCGGGTCATCGAGGTAGACCTGGACATCCTGCTCGAACTGGCGGCTCTGGCAGAAAGACGCACCGAATGGGGTCGCTATTATAACGTCTGGTCCCTGGCCCGAGAATTCGCCGACACGCTCCATCAGGAACAGAACTATGAGCAAGAAGGCCACAATATGGACCGCTACCGGCAGATTTTTGCCGACGATCCGTCGGTGTACATTCCGACCGTGTACTGGGCGATGACGACGCGGCGGGTGTTAACCATGGAACGGGTCCAGGGCATCAAGATCACCGACATCGCCGCGCTGGAAGCGGCCCACCTGGATCGGAAGATCGTGGCCCGGCGCAATATCACCATCTTGCTCAAAGCCATCCTGCACCATGGGTTTTTCCATGCCGACCCCCATGCCGGCAATTTCATGGTATTGCCCGGTGAGGTGCTGGCCCTGATGGATTTCGGGATCATGGGCCATCTGGATCAGGCAGAACGACTGGGCCTGGTCCGCCTCTTTGTCGCCTTGCTCCGCCAGGACCCCGACCAGGCGGCAGAGGCGCTGTTGGGCCTGGGGATCGCCACCCAGAGCACCGATAAACGCAAGCTGAGCCGCGATCTGGACCGATTACGCCTCCGCTACTACGGGCTGGACCTGGACAAGATCCGCGCCCGCTCCTTTTTCGAAGAACTGATGGCCATGGCTTTTGCCCATCGTCTAAAAATGCCTAGCAACTTGATCCTGGTATTCAAGACGATTGCCATGCTCGAAGGGATCAGCCTGCAACTGGATCCGAACATGAACCTCTTCGAGGAACTGGAACCCTACGTCCGCGAGGCCATCATCGAACTCGAGTCGCCCCTGGCGCGCCTCAAGGACGCGATCGCACGGATGGAGGAGGCAGCCGAAGCCTTGATGCTGCTGCCTGGGCAACTCCAGAGCATATTACGTCAACTTGAGAACGGAGAGGTCCAACTGGGTATGGCTTTGAAGGGTTGGGAAGAACCAACCCGCCGCGTGTCATCGGCGGCCAACCGGCTGGCCTTGGCCATCCTCGCCGCTGCCTTTGTCATCGGGCCGGCCTTGATCATCCCCTATGTGCAGCAATTCTGGCCCGATTGGCGCGGCGCCATTCTCCTCCTCATCGTCGGCGGCTTTCTCCTTTCCCTGGTCATCACCGCCGTACTGTTCCTGTCGATCTGGCGGTCAGGGCACTGACGGGGCATTGAACCCCGTTAAGGACCTGTCCGGACACCCGCTCGCGGCGGACTGTGGTCCGCCGCTGGATTGTCGTCCAGCAGGAGCAGCCAGAGTTTTCGGATGGGCTCTAAGACTCCACGGGGCAGGCCAGGTAGGGAACAATCGGGGATGCAGCGTTCTTTAGCTCCAGCGGAGGGAGCTGCTCAAAGGCCCAGCCTGACAGGTTTGGGCTGAGCGACTGGCGCACCGCTTCCGAAATGATGATCTGCCCGTGCTGGGCGATTTCGACCAGACGATGCGCCGTGTTGACCGCATGTCCGACCAACCCAAAGTTCATATGAGTAGGCGCGCCGATATTGCCCATCACCACCATTCCCCGATCAATGCCCACCCCGAGACCTAACTGAATGGATCGCTCTTCCTGCCAGCGGCGGCGGAGCTGGGCAAAGACCCGCTGCATCTCCCCGGCCGTCTGCAAGGCGCGGTCCGCCGCGTCTTCTTGGGGAAATGGAGCGCCGAACCCAACCATCAGTTCATCTCCGGTCAGGTCAAAAACGGTCCCCTGGTGACTGTACACGACCTCGATCATCGCCGTAAAGAATTCGTTGAGCACCTCAATCGCGGTATAGGCGGGAACCATCGAGGTCAGGTGCGTGAACCCGCGCAGGTCGGTGAACAGGACCACCACATCCAGACGCTCCCGCCGCTCAAGCAATCCAGTCCCCTGAGCCAAAATATGATCCATCAGGTCAGGGCTGATGTATCGCTCCAGGATCTGGCGAAGCCGTTGTCGTTCCTCCTGTTCCGCTCTCAGGCGCATCGCCTCCAATTCCTGGAGCGGGGTGATGTCTTGCACCACGGCCACCTGACCCACTCCCACTACCGGCGAAACACTGGCGTACAGCACACGGCCGTTCACGGCACAGACTTCGGCCACCGGCTGACCAGTGCGTGCTACCTCCTCAAACAGGCGCACAATCTGAGGAGGTACGGCACCAGCCATAGGTTGCCCCAACGCCGTAGAGGCACTCAGCCCAAAGGCGCGTTCCGCCGCCGGATTGATCAGAATCAGCGAGCCATTGTCATCAGCAGCCAGCACCGCATCCGTAGTTCCACCCAGCACTGCCGACAACTTGCCTTTTTCTTCTCGGGTGCGCTCCAGCAGTTGGGCATTGGCCAGGGCGATCGCCGCCTGAAGGGCAAAAGTCTCGGCCAACTTGACTTCATCCGAACCAAAATGACGCGGCGCACCGCGGCTGTAGAGATGGAGCACCCCCACCAACTGCCCAAAGGCAACCAGAGCCAGGGAGAGCTGGCTGACCAGACCCTCCTGGACGGCCACATCCGACCAGGCTGACGCATATTGCCGCAGATCCGGGATCTGAAAAGAGCGTTGGTCCCCGGTAAGAAGCGGAGCCAGGTCTTCGGCCGGGACACGCTGGCGCAGTACGTACCCATCGGATAGGCCCCACCAGGCCTCGATCTTCCATACTCCCTCGGCCTCATCCAGGACCATCAAACCGGCAGCCGGGACGTTCAGCAGGCTCGCCGCCTGACGGACGATCAAGGAAGCCAGCGCACTCCGGTTCAATTCGGAGCTAATGGCTACCCCGGCCGCCTGCAACAGTTCCAGGTCCCGGCGGCGTCGCTGTTCTCGTTCATACAGGCGGGTATTGCGCAGGGTGACCGCTGCCTGAGTGGCGATCGAAGTCAACACGTTCAGGTGGCTCTCGTCAAAAAAGTGGGGTTCCGGATGGGTTAACAGCAAAAAGCCGTCCACCTGCTGGCCCAGGCTCAGAGGGGTGGCGATGGCCGAACCCACCGGACTGGTATCGGTAGGCAACACCAACCACCGCGGGTCCTGGGAGGCGTCCTGCACGATCGTGCCTGTTTTGTGGCGCAACACCCACCCTCCCAACCCCTGTTCGAGGATAGCCGGGGTCACTGAACCGGCGGCGGAGGCTGGCTGCCCCTCGCGGCTGATGAACTGGCGGCTCGTCCCTTGGGCCTCATCAAAGGTGACAATGCTGCACATGGCCGCCCCCAGAGCCTCACGGGTCAAGGTAACAATCTTGCGCAGCACTTCGTCTACCGACAGTTGACGATTGAGTTCCTGACTGATGGTATAGAGCAGGGCCAGACGGTTACGCTCCAGTTGCAAGGCCTCGTACGCAAACTTGAGGCGCAGCAGGGAACGGACACGGGCCAACAATTCCTCACGGCTCACCGGTTTGGTCAGGAACTCGTCCGCCCCGGCCTTGATCCCTCGAATCCGATCCTGCACCCCGTCCAGAGCCGTAACCAGGATCACCGGGATCAACCAGGTCTGACTATCGGTCTTGAGCCGTTCACAGACAGTAAAGCCGTCCAGGTCCGGCAGCACTACATCCAGGGTGACGAGGTCCGGTATCTCCTGGCCCGCCTTGGCCAACGCCTCCTCCCCGCAATAGGCCACCTCCACCCGATAGCCCTCTCGCTTCAGATAGGCTTGAAGGAGGTGAGCGCCGGGCTCCGAGTCCTCGACAATCAGGATCAAAGGCTGCTTCTTCGGGCTACTCAAGCCATCAATTTCTGATGTCATTCAAAGTCCCCTGAACAGTCCCACGACCATCCCCTAAATCCTGACCTCCATCCCTTCCCGCGCCAGGAAGGCCCCCGCGAACCGGGCCTGGGCCTGTCGTTCAATTTCGTCCAACTGATCGTCATCGTGCATCGGATCGTGGTGGAAAAGAGCCAGACGCCGAACTCCAGCCTGAATGGCTACCTCGACCGCTTCTTCCCAACTGCTATGTCCCCAATCCGGGCGCTGCCTCCTTTCCTCCGGGGTAAACTGGGCGTCATGGATCAACAGATCGGCCCCCCGGGCCAACTCTACCACCCGCTCGTCCAGCCCCTCCTGGGGATGGCTCACGTCGCTGGCATAGACAACCACTTTGCCTCGGCGATTGATCCGATAGCCAAAGACCCCACCTGGATGATTGAGCCGTCGGGGAAGAACCGAGATAGTGTCTCCGACCACCAGCTTTTCGCCGTCCAGGGCTTCTTTGATCAACACATCCGCCCTCAAGTCATCCAGGGTAAATGGCAGGTACGCATCGGACATTTGACCGGCCAAGACATGCTCCAGGTGCGGCCCCACCCGGCGCCCTCCCAGAATGACGAGCCGATTGTTGCGCATTCTGGCCGGAGAAAAAAAGGGGAACCCCTGAATGTGGTCCCAATGGGTGTGACTGAACAGGAGCACCGCCACCAATCGTTCCCGGGGACGCCGATCCAAATCCAATCCCAACAACCGAATGCCGGTCCCTGCATCCAGAATCAAGGTCTCACGGCCCACGTATTGGATCTCGACGCAGGGAGTATTGCCCCCACTCCGCACCGTGCCCGGTCCAGGCACCGGGATCGAGCCCCGGACACCCCAGAACCGAACGATCAGCTCCTCACCCTTCCTGGCTAAGCCCGGCAAGCCGGTCTCCGGCAACGCACCCCCCTCACCGTGCATGAGATGCAGCCCGGTTGGCTGCCCGGCGGTCTCGCTCAAGCGCCAGGACTGCGTAATCGGCCAGGATCGTCAACAGTTGCTCATCATACTCGCTAAACGGCAAGTCCATCGTCCGTCGATCCATCGAGAGGATCCCCCACGTCCGGTCCGATCCCAGCAACGGAACCTGTACCACGGACCGAACCCGGTCCCCGGTCTGCAGTTCCACCTCCGCATCCCCGGCCCCCTGGAGCCGCACCGCCACCCCTTGGCTGGAAACCGACCAGAGTCGTCTATCACCCACCAGCGGCAGCAATTGACCAGCCCCTCGCGCCTGGCCTTCGGCGACGGCTACCCGAACCCCCCCCGACTCCTCTTCAGCCAGTAACAACAGCCCGGCCTCTGCTCGGGTGATAAACAGGCCGGCGGCGACGACGCGCTTCAATACCTCATCCCGGTTCAGGCCCCCTACCACGGACCGACCAATTGCCGACACCAACCGAAAATGCTGGGCGTACCCCCGGATCAACGCCGCCAGACGCTCTTTCTCGCGGCGCAGCCGGCTCTCGGTCAGGGCTCGCTCCACGCTGGACAGGATCTCTTCGGCGGTGAATGGCTTGATTAAATAATCCTTGACCCCCAGACGGAGCGCCCGGGCCGCCACTCCCTCAGACCCGTAGCCCGTGATCATGATCGTGGGAATGTTCAAACCTCGCTCATTAAGACTCTCAAGCACACGCAGTCCGTTGGTGTCCGGGAGCTCCAGATCGACAAAGATCAGATCGGGTTGCGCGGTAAACGCCAGCTCCAGTCCCTCCTGCCCGCTGCCGGCGCTGACCACCCCATAACCGGCAAAGGACAGGACGTTCTCCAGCACCGAGCGCAGTTCAGCACTGTCATCAATGACCAGGATGGTTTCTTTCTGTATCACGTTGATTTAGCCTGAATCTGTGAGAAAACACTATTACTACGATACAACCCACATATTCAAATTATAACACAATCGCCTTTTCTTGACAATTTCAGAGCCGCCGGGATCAGCCTGCAGAGACCATTAGGATCTCTGCCTGGCCGGGCCCGTTGCCAAACCGCCTGTCCAATCAGACGGTTTGACAGAGTGGTACTCCTGGCTATAATAGAACCAACTCGGAGCGGTGACCATTCTTTCCAGAGGATTCCTGGACAGAGACCACCAACCTATCAGAGGTCGAACATGAAAGACATCCACACCGGGATTGGTCTGACTGCTTGCGAAACAGCCTGGGGCTGGGTGGGGATCGCCTGGTCCGCACGGGGCCTGGTGGCGGTGACCCTGCCTCAGCCGACCCGCCAGGCGGTGCTGGACCATCTGCCCAGGAGCCAGGGCCCCGTACCGGCTCCCCCACCGGGACTGGACCTGGTCGCGCTGGCCCACAAGCTTCAGCGCTACTTTGAGGGTCAGGCAGTGGATTTTGATGAGCCGCTGGACCTAAACCTCGGCACCGAATTCCAGCGGCGGGTGTGGGCCATCACCCGTTCCATTCCCCGCGGACAGACCATGACCTATGCTGAGGTGGCAGCACGGATCGGCTCGCCCCGTGCGGCTCGCGCCGTGGGGCAGGCGCTGGCCCGCAACCCCTGGCCGGTCATTGTGCCCTGCCATCGGGTGGTGGGACAGGGGGGCCAACTCACCGGATTTGGCGGCGGGCTGGAGATGAAGCGCCAGATGTTGAGAGCGGAAGGGGTAGTGCTGACCAGCGACCGCTAGCCGGTCGGTGCTGACTCGACGATGGGAAACCGTTTCGGGGGTTCTTCTCCGCGATGCACCTGCCAGCGCACATGATTTGACGCCTCCCTCCAAAGATGGTAAGATGCATCATATCACGAGGGTCACAGGTGCCCCCCATGTCGATATATCCTGATCATGGGGGGCGTTTTGTTTGGGGCCCGCCGGGGTGAAGCGATCATGCGCATTGGAATTGATGCCCGATTGGTATATTATAGCCAGGCAGGAATCGGTCAGTATATCCTCCATCTGATCGGCGGCCTGGCCAGGATAGACCATGAGAATGAATATGTCCTTTTGCAGAGCCGCAAAGATGAGTCGATGATCCTGGAGCAGCCCAATTTTCGGCGGGTCTCGCTGTGGACCCCCAGCCACCACCGCCTGGAGCGGTATTCGCTCAACGTGGAACTGATCCGCCTGGGGCTGGATGTGTTGCACAGTCCGGATTTTATTCCGCCCCATCGGCCTCACTGCAAATCGGTGATCACCATCCATGACTTGGCATTCCTCCTCTATCCCCATTTCCTGACCAAAGAAAGCGCCCGGTATTACGGCCACATTGACCAGGCCGTGCGCTGGACCGATCACATCATCGCCGTCTCCCAAAGCACCAAGCGAGATGTGATCCAGCATCTGGGAGTGCCCGAGGACAAGATCACGGTCGTCTATGAAGCGGCCAACCCCATCTTTCAACCCATGGACCGGGAAGAGGCCAGGAAGCAGGTCCGCCTTCGCTACGGAGTGGATGGCCCCTACATCCTCTTTGTGAGCACCATCGAACCGCGCAAGAACGTCCCCACTCTGATCCGCGCGGTCTGGCAACTCATTGACTGCTACAAAGAGGACGTCCATTTGATTCTGGCTGGGGGCAAAGGCTGGCTGTATGAAGACGCATTTGCCATGGTGGACAGCCTCCGGCTCGACGACAGGGTCCATTTTGTGGGCCGGGTGTCGAGCGACGACCTGCTCTATCTCTACAATGCTGCCGAATTGCTGGCCCACCCTGCTTTCTACGAAGGGTTCGGCCTGCCTCCGCTGGAAGCGATGGCCTGCGGCTTGCCGGTTGTTGTCTCCAACGTCGCCTCGCTGCCAGAGGTAGTGGGCGATGCCGGGCTGTTGTTCGATCCTCATGAAGTGGACGAACTGACCGTGGCCATGTGGCGCGTCCTGAGCGATGAGTCACTGCGGCGGGAAATGCGGGAGAAGGGATTGGCCCAGGCAGCGCGATTCTCTTGGGAACGTGCTGCGCGGGAGACGCTAGACATCTACCGCCTCGTCCACCAGAGCTAGTTGCCAGCCATGAAGCGCAACGACGCCTCAGGCCGCAAGATCCTGGTCCTTACGCCTCAGTTCCCCTATCCTCCTCAGCAAGGCACCGCCCTGCGCAATTTCAACCTGATCGCCGGGCTGGCGCGGCGCCATCGGGTGCATCTCCTTTCCTTTGGCGAGGCAGTTGGGGATCGGTCGCCGCTGCACGAGCTCTGCGCTCACATCTGGACGGTTCCAGCACCTCAGCGCTCCATGCGACAGCGGCTCCAAGGTCTCTTCTTCTCTCACTTACCCGATATGGCCCACCGGCTTGCTTCCGCTCAATTCAGAGCCCGACTGACCGAGATCTGTGAACAGGAACAGCCAGAGGTAGTCCAGGTCGAAGGGATCGAACTGGCGCCCTATCTGCTGCATATCGCTGAGCGACGAAACCCGTGCTTCCGCCCCCTGCTCGTCTTTGACGACCACAATGCCGAGTACCTGCTACAAAAGCGCGCCTTTGAGACAGACCGACACATCCCCAGCCGGTGGGTAGCAGCCGCCTATTCCTGGATCCAATGGCGACGTCTCCAGCGTTATGAACGACAGGTGTGCCTCATTGCCGACCGGGTCGTTGTCGTCTCTGAGCACGATGCCCAGGCACTCCGCCGGCTGGTCCCTGAACTGGAGCCGTCCGTGGTGCCTAACGGGGTGGACTTCAGCTTTTACTCGGCCCCAGTACTTCCGCTGAGCCAACCAGGGCCCGGACCCAGCGATCTGGTGTTCACCGGCAAAATGGACTTCCGACCCAATGTAGATGCCGTGTTCTGGTTCGTGCGCGAGGTTCTGCCTCTGATCCGTCGCCAGGCTCCTGAGGTCCGTTTCTGGGTGATCGGTAAGGACCCTCATCCTCGCCTGGACCCATTGCGCTCGGACCCGGCCGTAAAGATCACCGGCCAGGTGGAGGATGTACGCCCTTACATAGCCGCCGCAGCGGTGGTTGTGATCCCCCTACGGATGGGGGGTGGGACCCGTCTCAAAGTGCTGGAAGCAATGGCCATGGGCAAGGCGATCGTTTCCACGTCGCTGGGTTGCGAGGGCTTTGACCTGTCCTCGGGCCACGAATTGGTCATAGCCGACTCCCCGGCCGAGTTTGCAGCGGCAGTGTGCTCGCTGCTCGGCGAACCGGCCCGCCGGCAACAGCTCGGCGAAGCAGCCCGGCAATTCGCTACCCGGTATGACTGGCAGATGATCATCCCCAAATTGGAGCAAGTGTACGAACTGTGAACCCGAAAATAGAACGCTTGATCGAAGAAGACAGGCATTGGTGGTTTGCCGGACGGACCTGGGCGCTGATCCGGATGCTGGACCGGGTCATCCAGCCAGACGGAAAGCGACATGTGTTGGATGTCGGCTGCGGCGCCGGTAACATGTTCCACCACCTGGCGCGGTATGGTCCCGTGGTCGGGGTGGATTGCAACATCCGCCCCCTGGCCGTTGCCCGCGAGCGAGGCTACCCCGTCTGCCAGGCCGAGGCCGGGGCCTTGCCCTTTAGCGACGATTCTTTTGAGCTGGTCTCGTTGCTGGATACCATTGAACATTGCGAAGACGAGATCGATGTGCTACGGGAGTGCTACCGGGTCTGCACCAGTCCGGGTACGGTGGTCATCACCGCGCCCGCTTTCATGGCGCTCTGGAGTCAGAACGACGTGCTTAACGCCCACAAGAGGCGGTATAGCGCCCCAGAACTGCGTGACAAGCTCAGGCGGGTGGGCTTCCGTATCCGACGGATGAGTTACAACAACTTTTTCCTCTTTCCCATGGCCGCCCTGCTGATCTGGCTGCGGCGCGGTGCAATGCCGACTCCGGAACTGGGGTCTCCCCATTTTGATGACCAATCCTATCAGGTGGAAATGGAGCCGGTGCCTGCCCCGCTCAACGCAGTATTGAGCGGGATCACCTGGACCGAGTCACAACTGTTGCGGTGGCTGAACCTGCCGGTCGGGACCTCGCTGATCTGTATCGCCCAGAAGCCAGCCGAGTAGCGAGCCGGGGCTGAAGGCGGAGCGTCTACCACTCCAGATTCAAGGTGCGGATGAACGCGTCCATGTCATCGCCGCCGTGGATGCGGACGCGGCGCAGGGTAAAGAGGCCATCGCTGGTATGGAGAGCGCCCTGCTCGGTGAGCACTGCCCCCCAGAAGTGAGCCGAGCGCAGGACGTCAATCACAAATTGGTCATAGCGACCGGAAGGGTAGGCGAAAAAGCGACAGGGTTCGCCGGTCCGTTCCTCGATCGCTTCTTTGGGGCCGACAATCTGAAACACTAGATACTGGAAGCCCCGGTTGCGCAGGTCGGGATGGTCGTAGCTGTGGGGCTCGAACTTCATGCCCGCCGCATGCATCTCCTGCACCTGCTCCCACGACAGATAATCCGGGTTTCCCGCATCAAGAAACGATGTGACCAGGAAAAAAGTGCCCACAAAGCCAAAGCGTTGGAGTAGAGGAAAAGCCTGGGTATAGGCGTCTTGGTAGCCATCGTCAAAGGTCAGGATGATCGGCTTGGGGGGGAGCGGTTTGCCCACGGTCAGAAACAGGACCAGATCGTTCAGGGTGATCGACTCGTAGCCTTCCTGCTTCAGATAGCGGAGTTGCCGTTTGAACTCCCTGGGCGAGACGGAGAGGTCCCGCCGAATAGGGTCAGCGTTGGGCGGTGGGTCCTCAATGTGGTGGTACATCAGGATCGGCACCCGCACCTGCCGCAAAACCCCGTCCGGAGTGGGGCGGAGGGGAGTGGGCGTCGGAGTGGAAGTGGCGGTAGGGGTAGGCGTTGGCATGCGGGTGGGAGTGCGAGTAGGCGTACGGGTAGGCGTGGCGGTGGCCGTCGGAGTACAAGTGGGCGTAGCAGTGGCGGTGGCAGTCAGAGTCGGCGAAGCAGGCAGAGGAGAGGGAACGGTTGTCGTGAGCCTGGTCTGGACGGTGACCGGAGTCAAAGCAATGGGTAGCTGCGGTTCAGAGCTAGTCCGCCAGTAGGCAGCGCTGATGAGCAGGACAATGAACGGCAGGACCGTGATCCAGGCCCGGGTTGCCTGGGGTGATCCGGTTCGCTTAGGCACCCTCCCCTCACAAGATAGATTTCTGCTCCAAGATACTGCAAGTGGCCCAAGTTGTCAAATGGGATTCTACGTTTGTCGGTGCAGCCCAGGCGGGGTATAATAATCTGCTACATTGCTGTGATGTCCGAGGGGATCGTGCCTGAATTTCGGGTCGTGTCCGATTTTCAACCAACGGGGGACCAGCCCCAGGCCATTGAGAAACTGGTGGAGGGCTTGCGCCGTGGCTACCGCCATCAGACGCTGCTGGGCGCCACCGGTACCGGCAAGACCTATACCATTGCCAAGGTGATTGAGCAGGTCCAGCGTCCCACCTTGGTGATGGCCCACAACAAGACGCTGGCCGCCCAGCTCTATGCCGAGTTCCGCGAGTTCTTTCCGCACAACGCCGTCGAGTATTTTGTCTCCTACTACGATTACTACCAACCCGAAGCCTATATCCCTCGCACTGACACCTACATCGAAAAAGATGCGGACATCAACGAAGAAATCCAGAAACTGCGCCTGGCGGCCACCGAAGCCCTCTTGACCCGGCGCGATGTGATCATTGTCGCCAGCGTGTCGTGCATTTACAGCATCGGTTCGCCGGAAGAATATGGACGCGATATTGTCGATCTGCGTGTGGGCGACACCCGTCGCCGGGATTCGGTGTTACGTCATCTGGTCGCCATCTATTACGACCGGAACGATGTCGCCTTCAAGCGCGGCACCTTCCGAGTACGGGGAGATACGGTAGATATCTTTCCTGCCTACCGCGATACCGCCCTGCGCGTCGAATTCTGGGGCGACACCATTGACCGCATTACCGAGATCGACCCCCTGACCGGGGAGATCCTGGAAGAGCGGCAAGCGGTCAAGATCTTCCCCGCCAAGCACTGGGTGACACGAGGGGAGACGTTGAACGAGGCGATCCGCGACATCGAGGCGGAACTGGCCGAACGGCTGGCTGAACTCCGTGCCGAGGGCAAACTCCTGGAAGCCCAACGGCTGGAGCAACGCACTCTGTATGACATCGAGATGATGCGCGAAATCGGCTACTGTGCAGGCATCGAGAACTATTCCCGGCACCTAGGCCGGCGCAAGCCCGGCGATCCTCCCTGGACCCTGATTGACTATTTCCCCGATGATTACCTGCTGGTCATCGACGAAAGCCACATGAGCATTCCCCAGATCCGGGGCATGTACAACGGCGACCGCTCCCGCAAGGAGGTGCTGGTCGAATACGGCTTTCGCCTGCCCTCGGCCTTGGACAACCGCCCACTCAAGTTCGAGGAATTCGAGGAACGGATCCGCCAGGTGATCTATACCTCGGCCACGCCCGGCCCGTACGAACGGGAGGTGTCAGCCCAGATCGTCGATCAGGTCATCCGGCCCACCGGGCTGGTAGACCCGGAGGTCATCGTCCGCCCCACCCGGGGGCAGATTGACGATCTGATCGGTGAGATCCGCCGCCGGGTGGACCGGGGTGAACGGGCGTTGGTGACCACCCTGACCAAACGTATGGCCGAAGATCTGGCCGACTTCCTGGCCCAACTGAACATCAAGGTCCACTACCTACATTCCGAGATCCAGACCATCGAACGGGTGGAGATCTTGCGCGACCTGCGCCTGGGGGTGTATGACGTGGTCGTCGGCATCAACTTGCTGCGGGAAGGGTTGGACCTGCCCGAGGTCTCATTGGTCGCCATCCTCGATGCGGATAAAGAAGGGTTCCTCCGTTCCGAGACTGCGCTGATCCAGACGATCGGCCGCGCCGCCCGGCATGTCAACGGCCAGGTGATCATGTATGCCGATCGCATCACCGATTCGATGCAACGGGCCATTGACGAGACCAACCGCCGGCGGGCCATTCAGCAACGGTACAATCAGGAGCACGGCATTCAACCTCAGAGCATCGTCAAGGAGATCCGCGATCTGACCGACCGCATCCGGGTGGCCGCCGAGGCCCAGGCAGAGTACCGCGCTGCCCAGGTGCCCCGCGCCGAAGTGCAGTATCTGATCACCGAACTGGAAAAGCAGATGAAAGAAGCGGCCGCCAGGCTCGAATTCGAGAAGGCGGCCTTGCTCCGCGATCAGATTTTTGAATTGCGCAGACAGTTGGACACAGACCAACAGATCCCCGAATGGGAACGGATCTGGCAACAGGCCCACGGCCGAAAGCGATGATGCCCGATCCTACGCCCACTCAGCGATCCCCAACTCCTCCAACCGGGCCCGCGTCGGGATGCCATTCGCATCCCAGCCACGCACGACATAGTACTCATCCAGCAGCCGAGAGAGGTCAAAGGTCTCGCCTTTGATCGGACCTTCAGGCATCGGCTCGGCCATCCGCGGGGCCAGGGTATCGTCTGCCCGGGAAAACCCGGCCTTGACCAGGAAGAGCCGTTCCAGATTGTATACACGCTCGGCAGCCTGCAACAGGCTCTCCGAAGTATAGTCCGCACCGGTGGCGTGATTGATCAGGTCAGTAATCTGCGCCGGCGCGTAGCCGTTGACCGGATCCGCCAGGTAGCGCACCGTGACAAAGACGCACAGGCCGGCCGAATCGATCAGAGTGAACAGGTCCTGAAAGTGTTTGGTCAGTTGAGCTTTGCCCTCGTAGGCCAGACCGTCGATCTTCTTGCCAACGCCAAACAATTCCGTGTAGGCCGTATCGCCCGCCATGTGCGAGGCGCCCTTGTTGGAGGTGGCATACAGCAGCCCCATGCCTTTCAGGCCCCGCGCATCGTACGCCGGAAACTCCTGCTTCTTGGCCGTGACCGACAGTTCGGGATGACCGTATCGGCTCGCCAGGCGCCAGCTTCCCTGCGCCACCAGATCGCCAAAGCCCTGACGGTACGCCGCCTGCCTGATCAACTCGAGCAGCCCATCGGCGTCACCAAAGGGCAGGGGACGGCCGATCTCCTGCTCGGTCAGAATGCCCTTCTCAAACATCTCCATCGCACACGCGATCGTGACCCCGATCGAGATCGTGTCCAGGCCCAGTTCATTGCACAGGTAGTTCGCTTTGGTGATCGCCGCCATGTTGTCAATGCCACAGGCGCTGCCCAATGAGCCGATCGTCTCGTACTCGGGCCCCTCGCCCCGGCCAGCATACTTCTCGCCCCAGATCTCGGCCTTGACCTCGGTTTGACGGGCACAGGCCAGCGGGCATCCGTAACAGGCTGAGTGTCGGATCAGGAAATGTTCCCGCAGCGTTGGACCGTTGATCCGAGAGGTACCCTCGAACTGACCCAGTTGAAAGTTAAAGGTGGGGAAAACTCCTGCAGCGTTGGTGACATCCGGCACGTAGGAGGTGCCGTAGATGCGCATCGAATGACCTTTTTTGATATCCGCTGCCAGTCGGGTGTTGGCCTCACGGACGACGGACCGAAACGCTGCCTCATCATACAATGTGGGCTTCAGGTCGCCCCTCACCGCCACCGCCTTCAGGTTCTTGGAACCCATCACCGCTCCCACTCCGGAACGGGCTGCGGCTCGATGCTTGTCGTTAATGATCGCCGCAATCAACGCCAGATTCTCTCCCGCCGGGCCAATGCACGCCACCGTGACATCGTCCCCCAGCTCCGCCTTGATCGCATCCTCGGTCTCGTGCGTGTTTCGGCCCCACAACCGGGTGGCGTCGCGCAACTCCACCCGGCGCTCATCCACCCAGAGATAGACCGGCTTCTCCGCCCGCCCCTCCACAACCACCAGGTCATAGCCGGAACGCTTCAACATCGTCGGAAAGACGCCCCCCGAATTCGAGTAGGCCAACGCCCCGGTGAGCGGAGACTTGGCGATGGCCAGGTACCGGTTGCCGGTCGGGGCCGGGGTGGAGGTCAGCGGCCCGGTAGCCAGAATCAGCCGGTTCTCCGGAGAAAGCGGATCGGCCTTGGGGTTCATCTCTCCTAACAAGACCCGGATCGCCAGGCCGCGAGCACCAAAGTATTTGCGCGCCACCTCTTCAGTAAATACCTCTTCCCGAAAACTGCCCTGCGTCAGATCGACGCGCAGCATACGCCCATGCCAGCCGTTCATCGTGATCTGCTCCTTTCAGCTAAATTGCGTAGCTTCCTGTCGGCTCAACCTCCCCCTGCGGCAGGAAAGATCGATACCACGTCCCCCTCGTGTAACACCTGGTCGCGTTCCGCATGGCGACCGTTCACAAAAAAAGTAAACGAGTCAGTCGGCGGAATGGGCAGGGCCGCCAATAGATCCGCCACCCGTGCGCCGGGCGCAGCCTGCACCGGATAGATACCCTCCGCCTCATAGCCGGCGGGCGCATACCGTCGGTAGGTCGCCAAAAGACGAATCCAGACCTGCATCTCCTCGGCCCTGAGGCTCTCCGTTTCTGCGCTTCGTCCTACCCCGCCAGCGGTTCAATACAGCGGGGATCGTCGTGGTCGGGGCTGTTCACCCACCGGCTGACCGGATACGCGATCATCTCTTGTGCCGGATAAGGAATCAACACCGCCTGGAGCAAGTCAGGGCGCTGGACTTCGGGATCGAGCCACAGGTTGTAGTCCTGGGGGCGGAGGATCGCCGGCATCCGATTGTGCAACGGCCGCATCAACTCGTTCGGTCCGGTGGTCAACAGGGTACACGACTCGATCACCGTATCATCGGCGCCTCGCCACCGCTCCCACAACCCGGCAAAGGCAAAGGGCCGGCCATCCCGCATCCGGATATAGAACGGCTGCTTCTGACCGTCCTGTTTTTGCCACTCATAGAACCCATCTGCCACCACGAGACAGCGCCGACGCCGAAAGGCTTCTCGAAACGCTGGCTTCTCGGCCACGGTCTCGGCGCGAGCGTTGATCAACCTGGTACCGATCCCGGGGTCTTGAGCCCAGAACGGGATCAGACCCCAACGCACCAGAACCATCTCCCGCGCCGCTTTATCGGCGGCGCGGCGGACAACAGGCACTGGCTGCGAAGGAGCAATATTGTAGCGCGGTTCCAACGGCGGCAGGTTCGGCAGGTCAAACTGTGTCAGCAACTCCGCATCCGGATCGGTGAGGGTAAACCGCCCACACATGCCTGCATCCTCTCCTTCCCATCCCACCCCTACCGGCTTTTGTCCATGGCCGAACGAAGTAGCTCCTGTTTCAGGTCCCACAGCCGCTGTGTCAGAGACACATGATAGAGATGTGGATTCACTAACCTTCTCACCCCGGGGTCCAGGCGCGCCACATCGGCCTGACGCTGCGCCCGGATCTCCTCGATCGAAGGCAGTTCATAAACCAGCTTGCCCTCGATCCAGACATCCACCAGGAGCGGCTCGATCTCGGTGATCTCCTCGCGGCTGAGCACGCGGAACATCATGGGATCGGATGGATGGCGCAACACAAGACGATCCATCCTTCGCGGATCCTCATCGTCCAGACTCAACAGATCGGCCGTCGCATTGCCGCGCCGGTCGTAGATGCGCCATACCAGCTTGTGGCCGGGGTTCGGTGTTTTGGCCGCCGAGTCCGAAATCTTGATCGCTGGAATCCACCGTCCTTGATCGTACACCGCCACCAGCTTATACACGCCGCCCAGTGCCGGCTCGCCCCACGAGGTAATCAGCCGGGTGCCCACCCCATAAACGAGCCGCCCGATGAGCCGATCCGGGTCCACCCCATAGCGAGGCGCCTCCTGACTGATCTGGGTGATGATCTGCAGGATGACCAACTCATCCAGATCGTTCGACAACACAATCGAGGTATCAGGAAAGCCCGCCTCATCCAGCATCTTGGCCGCCTGAATGCTCAGATATGCCAGGTCCCCCGAATCGAGGCGGATCCCCACCGGCTGATGGCCCTTCCGTCGCAGTTCCTCAAACACGCGGATGGCATTCGGGATGCCGCTGTGCAGCGTGTCAATCGTATCCACCAACAACAGACAATCATCCGGATACACCTGGGCATAGGCGCGGAATGCCTCTAGCTCACTCATACCCAGGCTCATGAAAAGCTGGACCATACTGTGGGCATGGGTCCCTTTGGGCGGATACCCCAGAACATGAGAAACACCTACATTGGACGAAAAATCGGCGCCGCCAATCAGGGCCGCCCGCGTGCCGGCGTTGGCCCCCTTCCCATGGCCTCGGCGGAGACCGAACTCCAACAACAACCGTCCCCGGCCACTGTCGTGGATACGGGCCGCCTTGGTGGCGATCAGCGTCTGGAAGTTGAGATGGTTGAGCAGAGAGGTCTCCACAATCTGCGCCATGGCCAGCGGCCCCTGCACCACCGTCAGCGGCACATTGGCATGGACCACCCGCCCTTCCGGGATTGCCCGGATCGTCAGGCCCTCAAAGGAGCCATGGCGCCGCAGCCAATCCAGAAAATCGGGAGCAAAAAGGGGAGAACCGGTCCGGCCAGTCTGCTTACTCAGATACTCCAGCTCTGGTTCGCGAAACCGGGCCTCCTGCATCCAATCCAGGAACCACTCCAGACCGGCGTTGATACAATAGCCGGCCTGATGCGCTCCATAGTCCGGATACTGGCGGAAAAAGTGATCGAACTGAACCCGCTTCTCATGCAGGCCCATCCGGTAGTAGAGCTGGGCCATGGTGAGTTGATATTGGTCGGTAAACAGGATCCCTTCCGCAATCTGACGTTCTGACGATCTCACCACCACGCTCCGGGGTAACTTCGACTCAAGAGGCCGGGCGGTCCGCAGCCGATCCGGCTCGTTCCGCCCGCAACAGGTCTATCGTCTCAAACGCATGGCGTAGATGGGGGATGACAATGCTGCCCCCCACTACCAGCGCCACATTCAGGGCCTCTACCAACTCCTCATCCGTACATCCTGCCTCGACACACTGGATGAGATGGTAGTCAATACAATCGTTACAGCGCAGGACCATCGAGGCAACCAATCCCAGCAATTCTTTGGTCTTGGCCGGCAAGGCGCCATCTTCGTAGGCTTTGGTATCCAGGTTGAAAAAGCGCTTGATACCCAGATGCCCGGCGCTCAGAATCCGCTCGTTCATCCGTTTCCGATATGCACGGAATTCATCCAGACGTGTGGCCATCGTCATTCCCTTCTCCTGAGTTCATCGAATGCTGCATCCGCTTGCCTGGCCGCGCTCCTGCTCTGCCCAACCGGACATCGCGACTTTCTTACACCAGCCGGGCCACCACTTCTATCCCGTTCTGGGCCATGCTGTACAGAAACACCAGATGCAACAGGTCGCCATGGTGGGGCATGATCCCGAGTTTCTCGGCCACTTCGACCGGGATATCAAAGGTATCGACGCCGTCGATGGGCAAAATGACCCGCACTCCTCGCAGGTTGAACGCATTGGCCCGTAGCCGCAGATGCATGGCCAGTTGATAGGTACACAGGTCCGTGCAGTCCCCAACCACTACAAAGGTGGTCACCTCAGGGTGGGCTTCCAGCCAACTGTCCAATCCGGTGCCGAGTGCCGAATGGATTGAGTTCTTGGGAAATATCGTAAACTGATCGGAGAAGGGCAGGTTCTTGAGCTCGGGCACCGTCTGCGATTCAGCCGTTCCGCCCACACAATGGGGACCGTAGCTCATAAACTCGACCGCTTCCTGGGAGTGAGTGTCCTGGGGAAGCAGAAAGTGACGCACCCCCAGTTCGTGGGCACGCTCAAACAAGCGGACAATCGGCCCGACAATCCGGCCCACCCGCTCGCTGGCTAACGGCCCTTGCCGGCAAAAGCCAGTGACCACATCCACGGCCAGAACGGCCACCTTCTCCGGCCCGCCCGCCCCTTCGATCACCTGGCTCAACTCCAATACAGGACGGCCGTGATGCCAGTTCACCAGCCACTCTAGAAACGGTCGACTGCTATTGATCAGTTGATTCACTTCCATACCCCATCCTCCAATCTCACGTCTGCCCCTCAGCCGGAGATAGGGGCATTCACCGGACATCTACACAAATCATAACCGAAAACGGTGCGCTGTCAAGAACGAAAGACGCGGATCGCCGCCTCGCCGCTCACCGGGCATTGATATTCGCACAGACCGCATCCGATACAGCGCTCCTTTATGACACGCGGGGCCTGCAGGCGCTGCGTTTCCCCATCAACCGTCTGCACCTCCAACTCCTCTAACCGGATCGCTTTGGCGGCGATCGGACATACTTCCTCACAGACAATACACGCCACCCCGTACGCCCACGGCAGGCAGCGATCCCGATCCACGCGGGCCAGGCCGATGGCCGTACTCCGCTTCTCGGCGAGCGACAAACGGAGGATCGCTCCGGTGGGGCAGACCTGCCCACAGGCATTGCAGCTAAAGCTACATGGCCCCAGCCGTGGGACAAGACGGGGCGTCCACAGATTCGCCACCCCGCCTTCCCAGAGGCTGGGCTGCAACCCCTGGGTTGGACAGACACGGAGACATGCTCCACAGCGGATGCACCGCGCACTGAAATCCACCAGGTTCGCTCCCGGCGGGCGGATCAGCGTGGCGGTTCCCTGCGTCACGCCGGGTTCAATGGCCAGGAGAACGGCGCCCACCGCCGACGCCCCGGCCGCAGTGAGGAGGGTGCGCCGCGTGGGATCGTATTCGCGCCACTCGGCCATCCGCCAGCGAGGCAATTGCCACCGGAAGCCTACGGCCTCAACCCGGCACCCGATCAGGCACTCCACACAGACAATACACTCTGCTGGATCGCTCTGATAGTGACGGCTGGCATCGATCGTATCCGTTGGGCAGTGCTGAGCACACCGGGCACATTCCACGCACCCTTCACTTACCTCGCGCCGTAGCAGCGCCAGCTTGGAGAGCAGGCCCAACAGCCCGCCGAGCGGACAGAGGTAGCGACACCAGAACCGCTCCGCCCATCGCTCGAGAAGCACCAATCCCGCGAACAGAAGAGCCATCACCAGCCCCAGGCTAAAGGTTGGCTGGACCCCCTGAAACAGAGGGTACAGGACCCGGTGATGGATCCAATCCAGTGGCCCCCACAAGAACCGGAACTGATAAAAGAAACGCTCCGCCTCGGTGACGGTGTACTGCAACGCCGGCCAAAATGCCGTGGCCACCGTACGATGCAGGATCGTGATCGGATCGAGCCAGATCAGCGACTGACTGCCCAGCAGCGCTGCGGTGAGAAGAAAGAACAGGATCACGTACTTGATGCGGCGCCATCCCTGTGGTGGAGCAGATCGCCGACTCCGGGTCTTCCGCCGGGGCGACAACCACTCCAGCAGGGTCCCCAGCGGACAGAGCCAGCCGCACCATACCCGACCGAACAACAAGGTTAGCAGCAGAACAAGCCCGGCCAGCCACAATCCCGCGACCCATACCCGGCCGGCCACGGTTGCCGTGATCATGAGCAACGGATCGAATCGGGTAAAAAGATCGGCCCCAAACCGATGGGGGTATCGGGAATTCGCCCCCACGAACAGGATGAGATATAGCAGGAGAAAGACGGCCTGGACCGCCCGCCGCATCCTGACCCAACTACGTGCGCTCAACGTTGATCCTTTTCCAAAGGCTCCCCATCTTATGAAACGGTAATCTCCTCAATGCGGATGGCGCTCAAATCCAGCGTGCCGAGGTTCATCTCGGCCGCCGCTTTGATATAGCTGATCTGCTCACCGGTCAGGCCGAAAAGCGTCGCAGCGCAGGCATCGGCAGCCACAATATCATGGCTGGCAATGACGGTATTCATCACTCGGACATCGTCCAGGCGGCCACCGGTCGGCCCGTTGGCCATCAGAACCCGCACCGCATCGACCACCGTCAGAGTGGGCCGGATCGCGCTCACCAGATCGGCAATGCGCTGCCCCAGGTTGGCGTGGATCTTGTTGCGATTCAAGATGACGCCTAACAGGTTCTTGCCGCCCAGGGTCAGACGGGCCAAACTGTGGTGCTTGGCAATCGGCACGTTGATAACCAGGTCGGCGGTCAGCACATCCTGATAGATCGGCCAGCGGGTAATATCCCGCCCGTGGGGAATCTCGGTCTGGCGAAACTTGGCCTGATTCATCACCTCCATGGCACCGCCCGCCGCTGCTACGGCGTCGGCAATCCCGCTACGGGCGTACGCGCTCTCGGCACTGCCGGCAAAGGGACTGTCCATGACCCGCACTCGTTTGGCCCCGGCGCCCAGACACAGCTCTACCAGCGCCGCCACCACCTCGGGGTTGGTGGTGGCTGCATATTCATACGAATGATAATCCACACAGATATTGGGTTTGATGATCACGTCCATCCCGGCCCGCACAAATCGCTCCATGCCCCCCAACGCCGCCACAGCCGCCCGCGTGATCGCCTTGGGGTCCTGGCCCCGAGCCACTGCCAGATAAGCCTGACCGCCGCCCGGCGGCGAAGCAACTGCCTCGGGCTGAACCGTCCCGGGCATCTCCGGAGACGCTTCCGGTGATGGACGAGAAGCCGGAGAAGCAACCATCTCTTCTGACTCAACCGCCACGCGCGTCCCCGCAAACAGTTCTGGCGACGGTTGCGAAGAAGGAAATTCCTCGCCCTGGCACGACACGAGCGGAACCCCCAGACCCGTGGCGACCAGGAATTTGACAAACTGCCGTCGGCTCAGACGGCTTCCAGATTCTTTCATGTTAACGCTCCACTGTCGAGACAAACCCTCTCAACGCATTTGTAAAGGCATCTGGGCACTCTTCCTGGGGTACATGTCCACACTCTGGAAGAACCACCAGTTGCGCTCCGGGGATCTCATTCGCCAGGCGGATGCTCTGCTCGGTGGGCACCACCCGGTCATCGTCGCCGGTGATCACCAGCACCGGCACCTGGATCTCGGTCAGCCGCTTCTCCAGGTCCAGCGGCTGGCCGGCCACCACCAATTCCCACAAGGCCCGGTCCCAATTCTCGGCGCGGAGTGGTTTCCGATACCCTTCCCACACCTCCGGAGTCAACCGCGAAGGATCATGCCACGCCGCATGCCCCAGGTCTGCCCCCCATCGTTGCACCGAACGAACCAACAGCGGCCCCAGGCGACGCATCTGAGGGGTCCGCAACACGGGGAGTATCCAACGGGGAAACATTCCCCCGGTGTAGATGGCCGGAGCCACCAGCACCAACATCCTGACCCGCTCCGGGTAACGTAAAGCTGTGAGCACCGCAATCGGTCCCCCGGCCGAATGACCTACCAACACCGCCTGTTCCACCGCCAGTGTATCCAACAGGCCCACGGTGAGCTCGACCTGGGCGTCCGGGCCATAAGGACTCTCCCCCGACCAGGAACCCGGCATGGGACGCTCGGTCAGACCAAAGGCTGGACGGTCAAAGGCGATCACCGTCCCGGTTTCGGCCAGCGGCTCCATCACCTCCCGCCAGGAAAAGGTGCTGGCCAGAAAGCCGTGCAGCAGCACCAGCACCGGCTGTCCATCGCCCACCATCTTGTAGTGGACCTTCAGCCCCTGAACCTCTGCAAACCGGCTATCTGGATCGGCCAGCGCCTCAGGCGGCACTGTATCGGTCAGGGGCGGCACCGGGACCAGGAAGGGACCGACCCCCAACGCAACCACGGCGACCGCCACACAACCTGCGGCGACAGCCAGCCACTTGCGTCGCTTACTCATCGCCCGGAAACCGCTTCCCGCGCCGCCCGGAGATTGGCCCAGGGAGCCGTGATCGGTGTAACACAGCCGGTGCCCAGGATAAAGCGTCGTCCGCCGGTTTGCCGCATCGCATCCTGGGCTTCACGCCGCACATCGTCGGGGGTGCCGCGCAGCATCGTCTCCCACTGGCGCAATCCGCCCAACACCGCTCCTCGCACCCGCGCCTGTCCCTCGCGCAACGTCGGCGGGGTCTCCCGATCGTGCCAGTTCACCACCTGCACGGGATAGTCAGACAGCAGGTCGAACATCACCCGATTGCCGTGCAGATGCAACACGTTGAGCCACAGCCCTTCCGCCGCTTCCAGAATCCGGCGGTCATAGGGCACCCCATACTCCTGGTACTCTCGCTCACTTAACAGCTCGTAGCTGGCGTGCTGCACGGCCAAAAAGATGCCCGAGATCCCCCGCTGCCGCGCCGCCTCAATAAACTGCACCGTCGTCTCCGTGATCGTCTCCAACCCGGCTCGCACCGCCGCCGGTTCCTGGCGCAGATGGGCCACCAAGGTCTGCGGACCAGCCAGGTTCTTGGCCTGCGCCAAAGGATTGAAGATGGTCTGGATGAACGGCACCTCGTCCCCCAGCGCCTGGTGGAGCAGCTCTAGACAGCGGAGCTGCGCTCCCAACGCGCCGCATTCTGCGTCCAGTGGTTGTAAACTCGCCCAATCCCCCGGCTCCTGCACCGGACGGTAGGTGTATTCCCTCGTCCCTTCCTCATTGCCCACCCAGCGGTCTTGCGCTCCCCAATCCCGAACGCAAAAACTGCTGGCCGGCGTGACCTTGATGAAATCAAAGTCATACTCCCGTTGAAACGCCAGGATCGAAGTAGTCAGTTCGTGCGGATCCTGATCGTCGCCGGGAAAATGCCTCCACAAAGCCACTGGCGGTCGATCCGCTGACTCACCCCGGATCGTCGCCTCCAGCCGTTCTCGTTTGCTCCATTCGGTCATTGGCTCACCTCATGCCGTTGGGCCAATCGGTCAAAAGTGGTCTCGGCCAACAGTTCAACCAGCGTTTCCTGCGCTTTCAGCCACACATCACGAACTGGGCAGCGGTCCTCCAGCGGGCAAAGGTCGGGTTGCGTCGTGCAGCGGTTCAAGCGGATGGGGCCTTCCAGCGCCTCAATCACCTGAAGCAGGCTAATTTCGGCTGGAGGACGGGCCAGTTGAACCCCCCCGCTGGGGCCTCGATAGGTCGTAATCAGCCCTGATAGTGAGAGTTGAGAGATAATCTTGGCCAGGAAGGGATTCGGGATCTGTTGGCGAAGGGAGATCTCTTCGGTGGAAACCCGTGTCTCTCGAGGCAGCGTGACCAGATCTAGAATGACGCGAATCCCATAGTCAATCCGCCGGCTGATTTCCATCGTTCATCCGTCCTTTCTTCGGGCCTCCGTGCCACCATTTTCCGATAATTTGGACCCGATTTTCGACATTATATTCGTGGTTAATGATTTTGTCAAAACGTCCGTTTGTCGGTATAATGCGATGGGCATAGGACCCCTTGCCGTTTTCGGGTGGACTTGAACGATTAATCATGCCCGGTGGGGCACCATGAGGGATGAGAATATCGAGGTCGGCGGCGGAGGTCTCGACTCCGGGTGGTGGAGTGGAGCCTTCAGGCGGTTGACCGGCTAAAGCCTCGACTCCCGCGTGGCGGGGAGCGGTCTATTTTAAGGGAGGCTTGGGAGCAGATGAAAGAGCAAGTCATCGGACGGCGATTGTTGCGCCCGGACGCAGTGGACAAAGTCACCGGTCGGGCCCGTTTTCCCGGCGATCTCTATATGGAGGGGATGCTCTATGCCAAGGTGCGGTTCAGCGACCGGCCCCACGCCCGCATCCTGGCCATTGATACCACAGAGGCGGAGCGGGTGCCGGGGGTCGTGGCCATCCTGACCCATCGGGATGTACCGGTGAACGAGTACGGTCTCATTTTCAAAGACCAGCCCGCCCTGAACGGTGACAAAGTCCGCTCCCTGTTCGACCGCGTGGCGCTGGTCATTGCTGAAACGGAACGAGCGGCCCGCCGCGCCCGCGATCTGATCCGGATCGAGTACGAGGACCTGCCGGTTGTCACCGATCCCCGCGAGGCCATGAAACCGGGAGCGCCGGTCATCCACGACCGATGGCCGGACAATATCCAGACCCATCGGCATATCCGCAAGGGCGACGTGGCCGCCGTCTTTGCCCGCGATGATGTGGTGATCGTCGAATCCGACTATTTCACGCCCCATCAGGAACACGCCTATCTCCAGCCGGAGGCCGGCATCGGATATATCGACGAGCAGGGACGGGTGACCGTCCATTCGGCCGGACAGTGGTCCCACGACGACCAGCACCAGATCGCTCACATGTTGGGCCTGCCCGTGGACCGGGTGCGGGTGATCTATACCGTGGCCGGGGGCGCGTTCGGCGGGCGGGAGGACATGTCCCTCCAGCATTTACTGGCACTGGCCGCGTACTGCCTGGACCAGCGGGGCATCCATCGTCCGGTCAAGATCGTCTGGGATCGGCAGGAGTCGTTCCGTGGACATCACAAACGACACCCATATTATATGCACTACCGGTCAGCGGCGACAAGGGATGGCAAGCTATTGGCGGTCGAGGCGACGTTGATCGCAGATATCGGCGCCTACAGCTCATCCAGTTCGGCGGTATTGAACAATGCCGTCAGCCTGGCAACCGGCCCATATGAAGTACCCAACGTCCATGTGGATGGCTACAACGTCTTTACTAACAACTTGGTAGCCGGGGCCTTTCGGGGCTTTGGGGCATTGCAGGCCACCTTTGCTGCCGAGATGCAGATGGCGCGGCTGGCCGACGCCCTGGGGATGGATCCGGTCGTTTTCCGACTCAAAAACGCCCTCCGGGAAGGATCGGTACTGCCGACGCAAAGTGTCGTTCCGGCCGGGGTCTCGATCCGCGAGACATTGATGCACGCCGCCGAAGCGGCGAATTGGAGCGAGGAGGGGAAACCTTCCGTGGGCGATCAACCCTCAACGCGCACCCTGCGCGGCATCGGCGTCGCCGCCGGTTACAAGAACGTGTGTTATAGTTTTGGCTTTCCGGACAAGTTCAGCGCCCGCTGTGAGCTGTATGGGGACACAACGATTGAGCGGGCTGTAATCAAGACCGGTGTCTCGGAGGTCGGGCAGGGGGTTCTGGCCGTCCTCTCTCAGGTCGCCGCCGAGGTATTGGACATCCCCTACGAACGGGTGACGCTGGTGAACGATGACACGGCTGAAGTGCCAGAGGCAGGCAGTTGCAGCGCCTCTCGCTCGTCATTCATGGGCAGCAACGCCATCAAACTGGCCTGCGAGGCGGCGCTCGAAGCGTGGCAGCGAGGGGAACGGCCGGCATGCGCCGAACGCACCTACCGCTCCCGCCCAACCACCATGTTCGATCCGCAAACAGGGGTGTGCGATCCTCATGTCACCTATGGCTATGGCACCCAGATCGTCGAAGTCGAGGTCAATCCAGAGACCGGCCAGGTTACCTTGAAACGGGTGTGGGCCGCCCACGACGTCGGCCGGGCCATCAACCCGATGCAGGTCGAGGGCCAGATCGAGGGGGCCATTGCCCAGGCCGCAGGTTGGACCCTCCTAGAGGATTTTATCATGGAAAATGGCCAACTGCGGACCAAGAGCTACGCCGACTATTTGATCCCAACCGTCTATGATGTCCCAGATGAGGTCCACCCGATCATCCTGGAAGTGGCCGATCCCCAGGGGGCCTACGGCATCCGGGGGGTGGGCGAGATGCCGATGCTGATGTTGGCCCCGGCCATCTTGGATGCCATCCACGACGCGACGGGCATCTGGTTCACCAGGTTGCCGGTCAAGGCCGAGGATGTGCTGCTGGCGCTCAAAAAGAAACGTGCTGAAAGCCAGGCACAATGAACGGGGCGCCGTGCCTGCGAGCGCCGTCGGACAGCGCCCCTACAGCGCCTGCTGGAACTCTTGAACCAGCGGAAAGGAGGGAAGAACAGAGAAGAGAGCGAGAATTATCTCAAATGGAAAAATTGGTGAATGGTGCAGTTCATGCTAAAGGAGGAGATCCAATGTACCGCAGAAAATGGATTGTGCCTTTCGTGATACTCGTATGTATGAGTCTGTTAGCAGCCTGCCGTCCGACTGCTGCTCCGACCGTGCCACCGGCTTCCCCTTCGCCGGCCGCTCCGGCCACGGCCGCGCCGACAGCCGCCCAGCCGGCGCAGATCCCTCAGGGTGGTACGATCATTGTCGGGTTGCAGGCAGAACCGACATCTCTGGATTCCGTGCAGATCAGCGACTATAACTCCCACCGTGCCTCGTACAACATCTTTGACCGACTGCTGGAATTCAAGGATGAAAGTACCGAAGTGGAACCGGGACTGGCCGAATCGTGGGAGATCTCAGACGACGGGTTGGTTTACACTCTCCATCTGCGCAAAGGGATCAAATTCCACGATGGCACCGATTTCAACGCCGAAGCCGTCAAGTTCAACCTGGAACGGCAGTTCGATCCTAATCACCCGTACCATGACACTGGCGAATTCCCCTATGCCGAATTCACCTGGGGCATGGTCGACAAGGTGGAGGTGGTGGACGAATACACAGTGAACATCACCCTCAAAGAGATCTTTGCCCCGTTCCTCAACCATCTGGCCATGCATCCGGCGTCCATCGGGAGCCCCGAGGCGATCAAGAAACTGGGGCGGGATTTCTCACTCCAACCCGTGGGCACGGGTCCCTTCAAGTTCGTAAGCTGGACGCCTGGGGTAGAGGTCGTGCTGGAAAAGAACCCCGATTACTGGGGAAAGCCGCCCAACATAGACCGCGTGATCTTCCGCCCCATCATTGAGGATCAGTCCCGTCTGACCGAATTGGAGGCGGGCGGGGTCAATTTTATCGTCAACATCCCGCCGGATGAACTGGCCCGCCTGAAACAGGACCCGCGATTTACGGTGGTGGAGCAGCCGGGTATGCATACCTGGTGGGTGGCATTCAACCATACTCGCGACCCCTACAAGGACACCCGCGTCCGTCAGGCGATGAACTATGCAGTCAACAAGCAAGCGATCGTGGACAACATCCTCAAAGGGACGGGACTGCTGGCGATTAACCCGCTGCCGCCGGTGGTCTGGAGTTATACCGACGACCTCCAGCGCTACGACTACAATCCCGAGAAGGCCAAGCAACTGCTGGCCGAGGCCGGCTATCCCAATGGTTTCTCCTGCGTCTTCTGGGTCCCCGAATCGGGATCCGGGATGCAGCAGCCGGTGGCTATGGGAACCGCCATCCAGGCTGACTTGAAGGCGGTCGGCATTGACTGCAAGATCGAGACCTTTGAGTGGGGCACCTACCTGGACAAGGTGATTGTCCCGCCGGAGAAAGCCGAATACGACCTCATGGAGATGTCCTGGATCGGAGACAACGGCGACCCCGACAATCACCTCTACATTCTGCTCAGCGGCGAACAGTGGCCTCCAGCCGGCTTTAACATGGGCTACTACAAAAACGAGCAGGTGGACGCCTTGCTCAGGGAGGCGCGGACGACCTTGGACCGGGCCAAACGCACCGAACTGTACATCCAGGCCCAGAAGCTGATTGCCCAGGACCCGCCGTGGATCACGATCGACCATGAAACCCAGATCGTGGTCATGGACAAAAAGATCAAGAACTTCAAGTTGCATCCAACGGGTCCGTTCCGCTTCCAGAACGTCTGGATCGAACCATAAGGCGGGACCTGCCGGGTTCACGCCCTTGGTCAAAGAGTACGGACAGATGGGGCTCTGCCGCATGACTTGGGCAGAGTCCCATCTGGTCTGAAAGGGTCCCATCGTTGCAAACAAGTGCGGAAAAGGGAATCTGGAGAGACATAGGATGACCGGATACATCGTCCGACGATTGTTGAGCCTGATTCCGGTGTTGATTGGCGTGACCTTCCTCGTCTTTTTGGTGATGCAGTTGGCGCCTGGCGATCCGGCGCAGATCATGCTGGGACCCAAGGCTACCGAAACCTCTCTGGCCCAGTTGCGCCACGATCTGGGATTGGACCAGCCGTGGCACGTCCAGTACTTCCGCTGGATCGGCCGGGTCGTGCAAGGCAACTGGGGACGGTCCATTCAGCTCAAGCGGGAGGTGTTACCCTTCATTCTGGATCGTTTCCGCAATTCGCTGTATCTGACCGTCCTGGCCGCCCTCATAGCCTGCACCATCGGCATCCCGGTCGGCATCCTCTCCGCCGTTCGCCAATACTCGGTGAGCGACCGGGCCACCATGGTGCTGGTCTTGGTGGGCTTCTCCATGCCCATCTTCTGGCTGGGGATCATGCTCCAAATCCTATTCGGGCTGAAGCTAGGCATCCTGCCCGTATCGGGCCTCCAGTCGCCAGAACGGAGCGATGTGCTTGATCTGATCAGCCACCTGATCCTCCCTTCTATGGCCCTGGCGACAGGGGCGATGGCCATTATTGCCCGCATGACCCGATCCAGCATGTTGGAGGTGATCCGTCAGGATTATGTGCGGACAGCACGGAGCAAAGGATTGAGTGAGCGTTTGGTGATCAATCGCCACGCCTTGAAGAATGCCCTCATCCCGGTCGTGACGGTGGTGGGGATGCAGGTCGGATACTTGCTCGGTGGGGATGTCCTGGTCGAGATCGTCTTTTCCTATCCCGGCATCGGGCTGGCGATGATCAACGGCATTCTGGCTCGGGATTTTCCATTGGTGCAGGGGGCCATCCTCCTGGTGGCCTCCTCATACGTCCTGGTTAACCTGGCCGTGGACCTCCTCTACGCCTATCTTGATCCGAGGATTCGATATGGCTAGCGAACGGGTAGATGGGTCAGTGACTGCGATTCGGGCGTCAACCAAACAACGGATCGATCCGGGAATGCACATTCGACCCCGGAGCCCGGCCCGGCAGGCCCTGCAACGGCTGCGGCGCGACCCCGCTGCGATGGCGGCCGGCGTCTTTCTGGTCTTGGTCGCACTGGCAAGTGTTCTGGCCCCGGTTCTGGCTCCCCGGGATCCGGTGCAGACCCACCTCGAGCACCGGCTGGTGCCGCCGGGCACCCCTGGATACCCTCTCGGCGCCGATGACCTGGGACGGGACATCCTGAGCCGCCTGCTCTGGGGAGGACGCATCTCTCTGTTGGTCGGATTCGGGGCAGTGTTGGCAGCCATGAGTGTGGGCGTCCTCGTTGGGCTTCTGGCCGGCTACTTTGGCGGATGGTTGGACTCGTTGGTCATGCGCCTGATCGACATTTTGATGGCGTTCCCTGCCATCTTGCTGGCGATCGCCATTGTGGCCTCGCTCGGTCCTGGCTTGCGGAACGCCATGTTGGCCGTGGCCATCGTCGGCATCCCTTATTATGCGCGCATCGTGCGCGGGAGTGTGTTGTCGCTCCGCGAGCAGGAGTTTGTCCACGCCGCGCGGCTGATCGGCGCGCCGGGGGTACGCATCCTGACCCGACATATCCTGCCCAACTGCCTGGGTCCCCTGATCGTGGCTGCGACACTAGATGTTGGCTGGATGATCATGGCTGCGGCGGGTCTGAGCTTTCTGGGCCTGGGGGCGCAGCCTCCGACTGCCGAATGGGGGGTGATGCTCAGCCAGGGACGGCAATTCATCCGCAATGCCCCCCATGTCTCAATCATACCCGGCGCTGCCATCTTTCTCGTCGTGCTGGCTCTCAACCTGCTGGGCGACGGGCTGCGGGACGCCCTGGACCCGCGTCTGCGGCAATAGGGGAGGTAATGGGTATCTCCCGGCGCCGCCTGTTGCGTGCTGCAGGCGCGGCAACGCTGGCCGCGCTGTTATCAGCTTGTGGCCTATCCCCGACCCCTCAACCTGTGCCCTCTCGGCGTCGAGGCCCTTCGCCCTATCCACCCACCCCCACACCCACGGCGACTCGCCCCTCCACGCTCAGCTACCTGCCCCACAGCCCCTTTTCGTCGCCGTTAGAGTCGCCCCTGAACCCCACCGACACCTCGCCACCGCCCACACCCACCCCCACTCCCCCACCGACCCCCTTCCCCGCCGGCCCGCCCACCAAGTTGGGCCTGTTTGTCGCCTGGTACCATCCCCAGATCATGGACCTGATTGCCACCCGCAACGTCGCCCTGCTCAAGACGCTCGAATTCGATCCCAACTTCCTGGCCGATGTCAAGGCCCGTTCGCCACAGACGCTGGTGATCGGCCGGGTCATGCACGATCAAATTGACCTCAATCGGCCTGACATGGCCGCTGAGGCCCGCCGCGCCGTCGAAGCGGTGTTGCCCCTGGCCTTGGATAGCCGCCGCGCCGGGCTGGTGGATGCCTGGGAGGGATACAATGAACCGGTGCCTGGGGACGAGGCGCAGATGGCCAAGCTGGCCGACCTGGAGGCGGAACGGGTGCGGCTGCTGGCCGAACAGGGATTGCGCGCCGTGGTGGGCAACTTTGGCGCCGGCCAACCGCCCCTGGAATGGTGGCCGGCCTTCCGACCCGCCCTGGAAGCAGCCCAGGCGCACGACGGCTATTTGGGCTTGCACGAATACTCGGCACCCACCATCTGGTACCACACCACCCGCGACCCCCTCGACTTTCGCGCCGACCGAAACGACGAAGGGTGGCTGACCCTGCGCTATCGCAAGGTCTATCGCCAGTTTCTGATCCCCTGGGGATTACGCCTGCCGCTGCTGATCACCGAATGCGGGATTGATGGCCTGTTGCGCGACCGTCCCGGTCCCCCCGGTCGGGGATGGAAGGACTTTGCCGACTACTGGGCCGAGCTGGGTATGGGCCTCGACACGCCGGGCAACTATGTGGAACAGCTCGCCTGGTATGACTATGAACTACAGCTCGACGACTATGTGCGCGGGGCAGCCGTCTTTGCCATGACTGCCTTTCAAGAGTGGGAATCGTACCAGATCCTGGGCGAGGCCGCCACAATCCTGCACCAATATCTGTCGGTGCACCCACCCCGCTAGCAGTCTCAAGCCTTATTGGGCGGACAACGTCTCCGCAATGGTCGTCGCCCAGGCCGAGATAGCCGTCCAATCGCGAAAGTCGCCGAGCGGGGCCTTCATCGCCTTGATGATTAGTCTTTCGAACAGGTTCATCCTGCTCAAATCCAGTACACCGTGAAAAAGAGCGATGTCCCGCGGCTGAATGCGCTCGGCGATAGGCTGGAGCGCCTGCGGAAAGCGCCAGCCCTTCGTCAATTCGACGGGGTCGCCTTCCCCGGTCGGTCCACTCGAAAAGAGCCACACCGGCCGCTCGGCCAATCCCTTCTCCTGACTGGTCAGGAACGCCGCCGCTTCCTTACGCCATTGGCCAGCATAGACCGCGCTGCCCAACACCACCGCCTGATAGGGAGTCAGGTCTCCGACCCGGTTGGCGGGCAACACATCGACCTGTATCCCTGCCTCCCGAAGAACCCGACCGATCCTTTCGGCAATTTCTTTGGTAGCCCCATATTTGGTGGCATACGCAACCAGAACATTCATGACAACCTCCTTCATCGTAATACCCCACCAGGCACGGCTACTTTCACAGACAAATACGGCGGGGCACCGAGCGACAATGCTCCGCGCGGACAATGGCCATGATATCATCCACCGCCGCATCCAGGTGATGCCGCCGGTTCATCACCACATAATCAAATTCACGAACATGGTTCATCTCTTGCCGGGCGATCTCCAGGCGGCGTCGGATTACCCCTTCAGACTCGGTGCGACGTTCCCGCAAACGGCTGACCAACTCTTCCTCTGACTCACAGATCAAAAAGATAGTCACCGCTTCCGGGATCAAAGACTTGACCGTGCGTGCCCCCTGCACGTCGAGACGCAGGACCACATCCTGTCCCGAACAGAGCGCCTGGCGGACATGGGCTTTGGGGATGCCTTTGTACTCGTCATATACACGGGCATACTCCAGCAACTCGCCGGCCGCGATCATGCGCTCAAACTCGGCCGTCGTACAAAAATAATAGTCTCGGCCGGGGACTTCGCCCGGACGTGGAGGGCGGTCCGTAGCCGTAACCACAAAGTGCACCGGAACGCCCCGCTCCTTCAACCGTCGCACCACCGAATCTTTTCCCACTCCGGAAGGACCGGAGATAACAAACAGCAAGGGGGAATATTCGTGATGATATAGCCTCACAGAAGTCTCCCGTCTTGGAACGACCTTTTCTGCCATAAAACTTGGTCCTCAAGAGCCTTTGCGCTATAATGGCCAATGCCAAGCTACAGGAAGCCGATAGGAATCAGGAGGTAGACCATGCCGATTTATGAGTACCGATGTGATAATTGCCATCGCCGGGTAAGCCTCTTTTTCCGTTCATTCCTGGAAGCCGAAGAAGGAGGCCGCTGCCCCCGCTGTGGCAGCTCGCGCCTCACCCGTCTGATGTCGCGTGTCTCCGTCGTCCGCTCCGAAGAAAGCCGCCTGGACGACCTGTCCGATCCGTCGCTGCTGGATGGCCTCGACGAAGAGGACCCCAAAAGCCTGGCTCGCTGGATGAGAAAAATGAGCGCCGAAACAGGCGAAGAAATGCCTCCTGAATTTGACGAGGTTCTGGACCGCCTGGAATCGGGCCAAAGCCCCGAAGAGATCGAAGAAGCGATGCCCGAACTGGCCGAGGGGCTGAGCGATGACACCGGCGATCTGACCTAGCCGATCAAAAGTGTTCAAACTGAACGATATCCAGGACAAAGACGGTAGCTCCCCCCACCTGAACTTCGACCGGTGTCGGCATATAGAGCTCCCCCGGTTCCATGATGGGGGGCAGAGGGTTCACAAACTGGGTCCGGGTGTGACAGTTCTCCCGGATCAATTGCAGGGCATAAGGGACCCGATCGTCCTCGGTGCCGATCAAGAGGGTCGTATTCCCCTGGCGGAGGAATCCCCCGGTGGTGCTGATGGTCGTCGCCCGAAACCCGGCTCTGGTCAAAGCCGTGGTCAACCGCCCGGCATCATCGCGGTTGACAATACCCAAGATCAACTTCATCGCGTCCCCCCTTTCTCACCTGTTGGACCATTCCACCGCGCCCGCACCGCAGCGCGGATCAGTTCCTGGACCCGTTCCACACTTTGGGTGGCATCGACCACCACCCAGCGGCCCGGGTCTGCCGCAGCCATGGTCAGATAACCGCTGCGCACCCTCTCATGGTAGGCGATCCCCTTCTGCTCAATCCGGTTCCACGCATCCCCACTGCCTCCTGACTTGCGGCGCAACCCCACCTCGACCGGGACATCCAGGTAAAAAGTCAAATCCGGCACCAGACCGCCGGTGGCAAAGCGGGTGATCTGCCGCACCATCTCCAGATCGAGCTGATGTCCATAGCCCTGATACGCCAGGCTCGAATCGGCATAGCGGTCACACAGCACCACTCCACCCCGCGCCAAGTGAGGCCGGATGACCTGGGCCACATGCTGGGCCCGGGCCGCTGAAAAGAGCAGAAATTCCGTGGTCGGAACCATCTCCGCACACGTTGGGTCGAGCAGAATCGCCCGCACTCGTTCGCCGATCGGAGTGCTGCCCGGCTCCCGGGTGTCCAACACATCCCAGCCTTCTCCCTGGAGATAGCTTTTCAGCAGGCGGATCTGGGTGGACTTGCCACAGCCTTCCGGACCCTCAAAGGTAACAAACAGACCCACCCCAGGAGCTCCTACGCCGTCTCGCAGACCATTCCCTCGCCCCACGCCACCGGCCGGCCCGCCTGGGTCAACAACAACGGCCGAACCTTGCGCCGGATGGTGTCGGCGTTGATCACACACTTGACCACATCGGACCGCGAAGGGATTTCGTACATCACATCCAACAGCGTCTCTTCCAGAATGGTGCGCAGACCGCGGGCGCCGGTCTTGCGACCCAACGCCTCCTCGGCCACTGCTTCCAGCGCATCATCCGTCACCACCAATTCCACTCCATCCAGCTCCAGCATCCGCTTGAACTGCTTGATTAAGGCGTTCTTGGGTTGGGTGAGGATGGCGATCATCGCCGCCTTGTCCAGAGGCTCCACACTGACCACCACCGGCAGACGGCCCACCAATTCGGGGATCAACCCAAAGGCCATCAGATCGTCGGGCGTGACCTCGCGCAACAGCTCGGCGGCGGTCATCTCCCGGCGGCGTTGCGGCTCCCGGCTGGCCGTAAAGCCGACCTGCCCCCTGCCTAACCGCTGGCCCACGATCTTGTCCAAATTCTCAAAGGTTCCGCCGCAGATGAACAGGATGTTCGTCGTATCGATCTGGATAAACTCTTCCTGAGGATGTTTGCGCCCACCATGGGGCGGGACATTGACCTTCGACCCTTCCACGATCTTGAGCAGCGCCTGCTGCACTCCCTCGCCGGACACGTCGCGCGTAATACTGGGGTTATCGCCCGATTTGCGCGCGATCTTGTCGATCTCGTCAATATAGAGGATGCCTTGAGCCGCACGCTCCAGGTTGAAATTGGCCGCCTGGATCAGGCCCAGCAGGATCGTCTCTACATCTTCGCCCACATAGCCGGCCTCGGTCAGGACGGTTGCATCGGCAATAGAGAAAGGAACCTCCAGGATGCGGGCCAAGGTCTGGGCCAGCAACGTCTTCCCACAGCCGGTGGGGCCGATGAGCAGGATATTGCTCTTCTGAAGTTCGACGTCATCCACCGCCGGGCCGGCTTGAATCCGCTTGTAATGGTTATAGACCGCCACCGACAGGACCTTCTTCGCCCGTTCCTGACCAACGACATACTCCTCCAGCCGCTCATAGATCTGCCGGGGAGAAGGTAACGTCGAGAGAGCGGTCGCCGCCCGCTCCTTTCGGTCCTGGAGTTTCTCCTCCTCCAGGATCTCGACGCACAACCGTACACAGTCGTCGCAGATATAGACCTGATCTGGGCCAGAGATCAGCCGGTCCACCTCTTCATAACTTCGGTGACAAAACGAACACCGTTGATCTTCGGCTCTGGTTCGTTGCGCCATGAGTCGCTTACGATTCCTTCTTCGTCTCGGTCTCTTCCCGCTCCGGGGTCAGGACCTCATCAATGATCCCGTATTCGACCGCCTGGTACGGGTCCATGAAATAGTCACGGTCGAAATCATCCGCGATCTTTTGAACCGGCTGTCCGGTGTGTTTGGACAGGATATTGTGCAACAAGTCCTGCATCCGCTTCAATTCTTTATACTGGATTTCGACATCGGGGGCATAGCCTCGCGTTCCACCGCCGGCCGGATGCATGTGAATGGTGGCGTGGGGAAGGGCAAAGCGCCGGCCCTTGCGACCGGCCGCCAGCAACACCGTGCCCAGGCTAGCCGTCCAGCCAACGGCGATAGTCGAAACCGGCGCGCGCATCATCTGCATCGTGTCATAGATAGCAAGACCAGGGTAGATCTCGCCGCCGGGCGAATTGATGTACAATTGGACCTCTCGTTCCGGGTTTTCCCGATCCAGGAAAAGCAACTGAGCGACCACCAGGTTCGCCACCTGGTCATTGATCGGAGTGCCCAGAAAGACGATCCGTTCTTTCAGGAGCAACGAATAGATGTCATAGGCCCGCTCGCCTCGTCCCGTGGTCTCGATCACCATCGGGATCAACGTGCTATACATGGTCAAACCTCCTGGATAATGTGCGGAAACCGATCCCGACCAGTCGGTTACCAGTCGGTTATCGGCTTCCAGAAAGCCAGTGTACACCCACTCGGATCAGGCGTCTGTAAGCTCTCTCCCCACGAGTTCAGCAGGTTCCACTGGCTGGGCAGGCGAAGGACCCTGCTCCTCGACCGTTTCCCCTACCGCGCTCTCTGGAATTTCGTCCGCCGGCAATTCACCGCTCGGCCCGGCAGAAGCTTGGGCCTCACTGGTCGTTTCCGTGGTCTCTTCCTCCAGGGGAGGAGCTTCTCCCTTGGCGATCTGAATCACCCGCTGGATCGCTTGTTCCATCACCAGGTTATCCAGGATCACACGGCGCCCCGTCGGACTGCGCAGCAGTTGGTGCGACCGCTGGTCCTCCGGCCCCATCATCTCGCTCAGCCGTTCGATCCTCTCCTCCACTTCCTTGTCCTTGGGCTGTATCTTCTCCAGCTCAGCAATGCGCTGGAGAACCAATTGCTTCCGCAAAAAGTCCTCCGCCTGCGAACGCAACTCCTGCCGGTATGTCTGTTGCGTTTGCCCAATCAGGGTCAGATACCGCTCCAGTTCAATCCCAAGGGAAGCCAGCTCTTCTTTTCTGCGGTTGATCATTCGATCGATCTCTTCCTCCACCGCCTGCGGAGGATACTCGATCTTGACTGCTGAGGCGATGATGGCGTCCAGAACTTTGTCCAGATATTTGCCCTCCGCCCGGGCCCGAGCCTGCTCCTCCAGTTCCTTACGGATTCCGGCTCGTAACGCTTCGAGCGAATCATAATCCCCCACCATCATCGCCAGGTCATCATCCAAAGGCGGGACATTTGCCTCCTTAACGGTGTGCAACTTGACCCAAACAGTAGCTTCTTGCACCCCGGCCTTGCGTCGGGGATCATCCTCAGGCAACGAAAGGGAGAAGGTCTTTTCTTCCCCGGGCGACATCCCTACGACCGCCTCGTGAAGGCCCGGCAGAGGTTCGTCAGCATCGGTCGTCAGCAGGAACTCCCGCGCTTCCTCATCCAATATGCTTTGCCCCTCCGCCTCCGCCTTCACATCGAGGACCACCCGATCCCCCAGAGCAGCCGGCCGTTCGACCGGCACCCACTGAGTGTATCGTTCCTGCAACTCTTTTAACTGCTGTTCGACCTGTTCTTCGGTTACCGGTTCCGGCTCCAGAGGTACCCGGACCGCCCGGTAATCCCCCAACTCTACTTCAGGTTCGATGGGCAGGAGGATAGTCATGCGGAAAGGCTCCCATTCCACCGACTTGAGCTCGCCAGGCTGATACGGCTGGTATTCGATCTCTTGCAGAGCCTTTTTGTACAGTTCCTCGCCAAAATCCTCCAGGGCCTGCTGGCGGATGGCCTCACGGCCAAAGGCACGTACCACAGCGTGAAAGGGAGCCCGGCCCCGACGGTAACCCGGCACGGGATACTGCCTGGCGATCTTTTTCGCCGTCTGACGCAGCTTCTCATCAACCTCCGCCGCGTCCATCTCGATAATCACATTCACCTGACACTGGTCCAATCGCTCGGTTGTAACTCTCATGGTCTGTCTATTTCTCCCAAGTCAATCGCTTTACGGAACCCATTATACCCGATTTGAGCCGCCAGAACAAACAAACCCCCGCTTGTGGTAGACACCGGCGACAGCGGTGTCATGAACAGTCAGCTCGCTTCGCCAGAAGTTCGGTTTCTCAGGAGCCGACCGTCCACTCCGGGTGTGCGTACCGGCTCTGACGCAGTTCAGCGGCCAGGGAGCGCTCATAGTCGGTCAGTTCCCCCGGCGCCAGATCTAGACAGAGCGCTTCGGCAAACCCCTCGGCCAGGGCCTGCGCCGCTTCCCAAAAGGGCACAGCCCGACCAAGGGCTTCTTCGAGGGTGAGGGCCCGCTGGCGCAGGAGCCGGCGCTGAGCCTCCCGTTGATCCGGATCAAGGTTCAGATAGGAGACGATGCGCGTCAGATCCCCCCACAGGGGCAGAGCGCCGTGCTGCAACACCCCGCCTCGCGCCCGACACTGCGCGCTGCCGATCAACTTCCGGCCCTCAACCGTGATCTCATAGTCTGAGGGAGTCTCAAAGCAAATGGCACTGAGTACAGTCCCGGCCGTCCGCTGTCCTCGCGCCTGAACAGCTTCCAGCCCCAGGTGACGCAGACCGGCCAACAGTCCCTCGCTCAACCGTCGGTAACTCTCGACCACATCCCCGGCGGCGCGCGGATCGGCCTGAAGCAAAACAACAGAATAGGTCAGCTCATCGGTGTGCAGGATCGCTCGCCCTCCGGTGGGCCGGCGGACGACATCAATACCGGCCGCCCGGCAGGCCGCCCAGTCGACATCCGAACCGGATTGGTTGCGTCCCAGACTCAGACAGGGCGGCGACCAGGCGTAGAAACGTAAGGTGGGTGGGCTGAAGCCCTCCACCACCGCCCTCAAGATAGCTTCGTCTACTGCCATCTGCGTCGCGCCATCGGCCGGTTCGTCCACGAGGAGACGCCAGGTAGCCGCCGGATACAGGACAGAGCGTTCCATCATTCGCCGACAACGAGTGACTCAGCCTGCGGATAGACGACCCCCGGCATCAAGCTCCATCTCGCGCCAGGCCTGGGCGGTCTCCTCATCCGTCAGGCGGCGCGGGTAGTTGTACCAGGGACCGCCGGGCAGTTCATTGTAAAAGGGGCGGTTACAATCCGGGCATCCGGAGGTCTGGAACGGCTCGCCGGTGAAAGGCAAGGGGGTCCCAAAATCAACCAACCGCCCGCTTGCGTCAAAAACCATCTCGGTGAACTGGACCCGGTCGTGGACGATGAGCCACCGCGCTGCCTGGATACGACGGTACACGGCCAGCGGCGGCGCCGGCTGGTCAGCCAGCGGCGTTCCGCGTACGGGGGTAAAGGCGAACAACCCCACCGTGATCCCGCGGTCATGGGCCCATTGGATGCGCTCGATCATCTCCCGCTCCGTTTCTCCCAGCCCGACAATGAGGTGGACCGCTGCCCGTTGTGGAAAGGATCGGGCGGTTTCCTCCAACAGGTTCAGACTCCGCTGCCAGTTCCCCCCTTTGACCTGAACAAAAACCCGCTCACAGGCTGCATCCAGCCCAAAGCCAACATGATCGGCGCCGGCATCCAGCAATTGGCGGACCTGATCCATCGTGTGGGGCAAGATGGCCAGATCAACCGGCAAGTCAGCGACCGTTTTGATGCGACGGAGGACGGTCAGCGATCGCTCCAGGGCGTCCCGCGTCACCGTCACCTGCAAGCAGACCCGGCGAAAAGCTCCCTGCCGCGCAGCCTCGGCCAGCCGCGCTACCACCGACTCCCGGTCGTATTCGGGCCAGGTCACCCGCGACAGGCCGAGGGCGCTGGCTTGACTGTAGCGTCCCTGCGCACAGAACGCGCAATCCAGAAGACACCGCCCCCCAATCATCAAGTAGGCTGTCGTGGGCGCCACCGCCAGCGGCGCCTGGGCCAGGCCGAGCACGGTAGCCGTGCCGATGGAAACCTGGATGCCGGACATCTCCGCTGTGCTTACCTTCGACTCCTTAACTTCATGAAATGAATGGCTTCACCCCAGGCCGCAGCACGAGCTGCTTCCGCCACCCCTTCGGACAAGGTAGGATGGGCGTGGATGGTGGTCGCCATCTGCCGCGCCGTGATCCCGTGTTGTACGGCCAGGGTTGCCTCGGCGATCAGATCGCTGACGCCTGGTCCCATCATGTGCACCCCCAGGACCCGGCCACCGCCCGGCTCGCATAACACCCGCACCTGGCCTTCGGTCTCGCCCAGGGTCAACGCCCGGCCATTGGCCGAAAACGGAAAGACTCCCACCTCCACCTGGATCCCGTGCTCCTTGGCTTCCTGGGAGGTGAGGCCCACACCGGCGATTTCAGGCAACGAATAGACCACATAAGGCACAGCGCGATAGTCCATGCGGCTATCATGCCCGGCAATGACCTCGGCCGCCACTTCTCCCTGACGGCTGGCCACATGGGCCAACATCGACTTGCCGGTCACGTCCCCCACCGCATAGAGGCCCGCCACGTTGGTCGCCATCCGCTCGTCCACCTGCACCCGTTCCCGCTCACGGATCACGCCCAGCTCGTCCAGTCCCAGGCCTTCACTAAAGGGCACCCGGCCCGTGGCATTCAACACCAGGTCCGCCCTGACCGCCTGCCGTTGCTGATCAGCCTGATAGTAAACCATCAGCCCTTTACCGGCAGGGGCGATCTCTTCCACCCGGGCTTCGACCACCAATTCGATCCCTTGCTTCTTTAACAAGGATCGGTACCGCCTGGCCAACTCGACCTCCACTGGCAACAGGATGCGAGGCAACATCTCCAGCACAGTAACCTGCGCCCCGAGGGCACTGAACAAGGTGGCAAATTCGATCCCGATCACCCCCCCGCCGATGATCACCAGACGGCGAGGCAAATCGCGCAAGGGGGTTGCATCTCCTTGAGGAGCCACCCCCGGCAAAGCCAGAAGTTGATCGCTGGTGAGAACCCCGGGCAGGTCCAGGCCGGCAATCGGCGGCCGGGCCGGCACCGAACCGGTGGCGATCACCACATGCCTCGTATCCAGTACGATCCGGCTGCCGTCGGCAAGAGTCACCCCGACCGACCGGGGGCTGATCAGCCGGGCAGTACCCAAGAGGACCTGGACGCCATGCCCGGTCAATAGATTCTGCACCCCATCCACCAGCGTCCCGACCACTGTGTTCTTGCGAGCGACCATGAACTCCCAGGCCACTTCGAGGGTGCCCTTCACCTGCACACCGAATTCGGTCAGACGGCGAGCCAGGAGGTAGGCATGGGCACTTTGGAGCAGCGCCTTGGTGGGAATACACCCCCAGTTCAGGCACACTCCGCCCAGGCGAAGCTTCTCCACCAGTGCCACCCGCAGACCTAGCTGAGCCGCCCGGATCGCACACACATATCCACCCACTCCGCCACCGATGACCACCAGGTCCAGTTCGCTCATGGATTCCTTCCTTCAGTGACTTGTCGATTGGGCGCATTGTACCGTCAAATGGATCAGAGCGCAAATCGAAATCCCATCGCCTACGACCCCACCTCCTGATCTTTGACGAGGCGCTTCCTTCCATGGTATAATGTGATCATCGGCTTGGGGGTGTGATGGGCCTTTCTAAGTTCATCCGTGAAATGCCCAAGGTGGAACTCCATGTCCATCTAGAGGGCAGCATCCGACCTGAGACCTTGCTGATCTTGGCCGAGCGGAATGGCGTGCCGCTGCCCGCTTCAGATCCGAAAGGCTTGGAGGAATTCTACCACTTTACCGATTTTGATCACTTTATCCACGTCTATGTGACCATCTCGCGCTGCCTCAGAACAGCCGATGATTTCCGCCTCATCGCCTACGAGTTCGGCGCCGAAATGGCTCGTCAGAGGATCCGCTATGCCGAAGTGACCTTCAGCCCCTATACCCATGTGACCAATACCGGCCTGCCCTTCGCCGAGATTGTAGCCGCTCTGAACGACGGACGCTGTTGCGCCCGGGCCGACTTCGGTGTCGAATTCCAATGGGTGTTTGACATTGTCCGAAACGATCCCTCCAGCCAGCACACGGTGGTGCGCTGGGCCGCCAGTGCTCTCGATCAGGGAGTGGTCGCTTTGGGATTAGGTGGAACCGAACGAGGCTACCCCCCGGAATGGTTCACCGAGTCCTTTGCCGAGGCTCGACGGGCAGGGCTGCACCGCGTACCTCACGCCGGCGAGGTCGCCGGCCCAGAGAGTGTATGGGGGGCCATCCGATATTTGGATGCCGAACGCATTGGCCACGGCGTGCGCAGTGGGGAGGATCCGGAGTTGGTGGCGTATCTGCGCGACCATCAGATCCCGCTCGAACTCTGCCCGACGAGCAATCTCTGCCTGGGCGTCTATCCCTCGCTGTCGGACCACCCCGTCCGTCGGCTGTGGGACCAGGGCCTGTACCTCACCATCAATTCCGATGATCCGCCTATGTTCGGCACAGACCTGGTGGAGGAATACCAGAAACTGGCCGATGGCCATGGCTTTACCGCAGACGAACTGGAACGCCTCAGCCTGAACGCCCTTCAGGCCTCCTTTCTGCCCGAGGAACAGAAAAGAGATTGGCACCGGGAATTTCTGGCCGAGTTCGCCTCTCTTCGCACCCGTCATCTGAACCAGGGAGAGACCGAGTGAGCACCGATGAACTGTGGAATGGCGAACTTGCTGAAACTGCAGCCCAGTACAAGCGCGATTGCGCTCTCTTGCGCTCGGTAATCGGCGTCCTCAGCAGTTCCCAGGAACTTAATCAGGCCCTCGACCAGGTATTGCTCTCGATTCTCAGGATCCTGGGACCCGGCACAGCGGGCAGGGTGCTCCTTGTCAATGGCTCATCTCAGGAACTCTCTGTTGTCGCTCAACGGGGACTATCCGGCGCCGGGTTCCGATCCCGGTTTTTCGTGGATGAATGCTCGTGCACTTCGGTGGTCAAAAGTGGCATGCCCACGTCGGTGCCCTATTGTACCCGTTGCGGCTGCCGATCCGGGACCCTTTCGACTCAGCCCCATAGCCATCTGAACATCCCCTTGTTCACCCGACAGGAAGTGGTGGGCATGATCTGCCTGATCTGTCCGCCGGGTTTCACCGTCCCCGTCTCGGAGCTTAGTGTCTGGGAAGATGTAGGCAAGCTGATCGGCAAAGTCGTGGAAGAATCCAACCTCTACCACCATCTCCATCAGCAACGGGACCTGTTGCATGCCTTGTACGAGATCAGCGAGAAACTGGCCACGAGCCTGGACCTCAACTGGGTCCTTTCCCAGGTGCTCCGGGTCTCCATTTCGGCCACCAATGCCCAGGATGGCAGCATCTTTCTCCTGCCTACGGCGGAAGCGCCTGGCCCGCGCATTCTGCGCCGTGACCTACCCCCTGCTGACGCCGATCGGGTGGTGCGTGAAGTGGTAAGCCGGGGATTGGCCGGTTGGGTGGTGCGCCACAAACGAGGCGCGATCGTGTCTGATACCGGACACGATCCTCGCTGGCTTGCCTTTGCCGATGAGACCGCCCCGCCCGGCTCGGCGCTGGCCGTGCCCCTGGTCGCCGAAGACCAGGTGCTCGGCGTCCTGACGCTGACCCATCCTCAGGTTGCCCACTTTCAGGACCAGCATCTGGTGCTCATGGTCGCCATTGCCCATCAAGCCTCAGTCGCCATCGAGAAAGCACGTTTGCACAAGGAGGTCGCCCGTTGGGCCGAGGAATTGGAGCGGCGGGTTGACGAACGGACGCGAGAACTGCATGAAACCCAGGCCCGGTTAGTCCACGCCGAGAAACTGGCGGCGCTGGGACAATTGGCCGCCGGAATCGCTCATGAGATCAACAACCCGCTGCATGTATTGCAGGCCTACATGGAGTACATGTCCTCCCAGTTGCCAGCAGAGGATCCCCTCCAGGAACTGCTGGAGCCGATGCAGAATTCGCTGCAAAACATCGCCCATCTTGCCACCCAACTGCGCGATTTCTCGCGGCCGGCCAGCGGCGAGCGCAAGCACGTGGACATCAACCAGATCCTGAGCCAGGTCCTCCGACTGGCGAGCAAGGAACTGATGCGAAGCCGGGTGACCGTGGTCGAGCACTTTTCGTCCACTCCTCCGATTGCCCTGGCCGACGCCCGTCAGTTGGAGCAAGTATTCCTGAACCTGATTCTAAACGCCCGGGATGCCATGCCCCAAGGTGGACAGCTTACCATCGAGACGTCAGTTGATGCCAATACGATCTCGATTCGATTCTGCGACACCGGGATCGGCATTGCCACGGAAAACCTGGAGCGGGTGTTCGAGCCCTATTTCACCACCAAAAGCGAACGGGGAACCGGCCTGGGGCTGGCCATCTGTCAACGGATCGTGACCCAGCACCAGGGTCGGATCCAGGTGGCGAGTGAGGTCGGCCAAGGGACGGTGTTCACCGTAGAGTTACCTACCGCCCCGACTGAACCTGAGTGAAACTTGGAGGGGTGCGGTCTCCGCGCCCCTGGGTGCTTTCGCATCCAGGTCAGGACCGAAAAGACCAGCTTGACAGCGCCAGGACGGAAACGTATAATGGTCTTGGGGACAGTGCAACGTCGCTCTCCGTACCTTTGAAACCGCAGCGCTGCCCAGGATCATGGGATGGACATAGATCACTTGGACCGTGCTCCGTGCAGGACCCAGCCTTTGTGGCTGGCATTGCTGTTGGCGCTGACCTTTGCCCATGGTCTGCTCTACTCGCTCGTGATCCCTCCCTGGCAGGCTCCTGACGAAACGGGCCACTTTGAGATGGCGTGGCTGACCGCTCACCTGGGTCGAGTGCCCACCGTGGGAGACATGTCTCCTGCGTTTGAGCGGGAGTTGCTACGCTCGTTGTACCAGTGGCGGTATGGGGAATTCATCGGCCGGCCTTTGCCCGAGGAGATGCCGGCGCGGCTTGATGACCTCCCACCAATGATCCATGCCCAGCGCTCGCGGCCGATCCAGGCCAATCGCTTTTCGCTGGCTTACGTCTGGCAGGCTCTGTTCCTCGTTCCCATCCGTTCTCGCGACCTGACCTTTCAACTCCGGTTCGCCCGCATTTCTTCGATCCTGCTCAACCTTGGCATTGTCTGGCTGGCTCTGCAGACCTGTTCGGACCTGCTTCCTCCCTCTCGTCGCTATCTCGCCTGGCCGATGGCCGCGGTCGTGGCGCTGCAGCCGCAACACACCTTCATCAACAGTGCGGTGGGAGATGGGCCGTTGGCCGAGCTGATGGCCTGTCTGGTTCTGCGTTGTTGGGCACATCTATTCCGTCGTGGCGCCACAGCGTGGACGACCATCGGAATTGTGCTGGGAACCGGGGCTGGTCTCTGGACCAAGGCTACGACCGGCTTCTTGCTCCCGCTGGACCTCGGGCTCACCTTATGGTGGATGCTAGCTCGGCGAGATCACGCCAGGACCTGGCGACAGGCCATGGTTCTGACGGCAGGTATCGTCGTGCTGGGGGTGGTCGCATGGGCTTCCATCTATGTCCTTTCCGCAGTGAGCCCCAGCGGACTCGGCACCATGTGGAACTCTGCATTCTCTGCTTCGTTGCTCTGGGTGGACCAAAGGGGGATCCCCTTCGCCGAGGCGCTCCTCCTCACTCATGACAGCCTCTGGGCCAACTTTGGCTGGATGAATGTGCCCGTGAGCGGCCGCTGGTACGGTGCTCTCCTGCTGCTCAGCGGAACGGCGGCCTGGGGCTGGTTATTCGGGGCACGCGATGGCGACCGTGTCCCCTCCTGGGCAGGTGCGATCACCGGGGGCTCCCTGCTGATGGCTGTCCTCATCTATGCCTGGGGAAAGCTCCTGACCCAGCCGCAATACTACAGTTTCCAGGGCCGGTACCTCTTTCCAGTCATGATTCCCTTTGCCTTTCTGCTCGTGGGAGGCTGGTGGTACGTCGCTCCCTCACAGCGGCGCAGGGTTTGGATCTGGTCCGTTGTGATCTTGATCGCCTTATTTGACATGTGGTGCCTCGTCGGATATCTGCTGCCTCGCTACTGGGGTTAGGCTGAACCAATCGTGTGGCCCGGCCTGGTCGGGGAGCCGGCGACCAAGGTGACCGGGCCAGGTATGATGGCGATTTTCCCTCCTCTCATCCGGACGCGCCTGAGCCCAGCCTCCCGAAACTTGGGAACCTGCAGGAGGCGATAAGCTGGTGAGAGCGATTCCCATCACGGTCCGCTTTCGAAGGGACCAGCACCTGGCATCCGGGGCCGAACCCTGAACCCTGGGCGAAGACTCTCCGATTTTGACAAGAGAAACTAGTTGTGATAAAGTTAGCAATCATTGCGCACAGGATGGACTGCCTGGAACGCCAAGTTACCACATAGGGCCAATGAGATGAGGAGCTCGATCGGATGCCTGAAGATTATGGACCTATCGTGATCCTGGCTGTGGTGGCGGTGGGGCTGTCGGCCATTGCCATTGCTGCACCTGCGCTTTTCGGACCCAAGCGCCCAACGGAGACGAAACTAGCCCCCTACGAGTCTGGCAAACTGCCGATCGGGCCCGCCCGACGTCGTTTTTCTGTCCAATACTACCTCTATGCCACCCTGTTCCTTCTGTTCGACGTTGCCTTTCTTCTCCTCTTTCCCTGGGCTGTCGTCTTTCGCGATCTGGCGCCGAAAATGACCGGCCTGCTGATCGCAGGCATCTTTGCCCTGACTCTGGTGGCAGGACTGGTCTATGTCTGGAAAAGGGGAGGATTGGAATGGGAATAGAGAGCGCACTGCCCGAAGGGATGGTGATCACCTCCACTCTTGAGCGACTGGTCGACTGGGGCCGGGGGAGATCGCCCTTTCCGCTCCTTTTCGGCCTGGCCTGCTGCGCCATTGAGATGATGGCCGCCGGCGGTCCCCGTCATGACATTGGCCGCTTCGGGGCCGAAGCGTTCCGAGGCAGTCCGCGCCAGGCTGATGTCATGATCGTGGCCGGACGTGTCTCGCAAAAGATGGCGCCGGTGGTCAAGCGGCTCTACGAACAGATGCCAGACCCCAAATGGGTGATCGCCATGGGCGCCTGCGCCTCATCCGGCGGACCGTTTGAGAACTATGCCATTATTCAGGGAGTGGATAAGCTTATCCCGGTGGATGTCTATATCCCCGGCTGCCCGCCTCGCCCCGAAGCACTGTTCTACGGCCTGATGCAGTTGGTGGACAAGATCCAGAAGGAAAAATTCAGCGACTATCGCTGATCGGGGGCCACAGGAGTGTTTTGGGGTATCCTGCAAGTCCAGCCACGGGATGCCAAACCGTTCCTGAAGGGATGATATGAGTACCAGTAACCCAAGCGTGCACAAGCTGCAGGCGCAATTCCCCCAGGCTGTGTTAGGGGTGACCGATTTTCGGGGGGAGACTACCGTCCTGGTCCGGGCTTCCGAAATTGGACCCATTTGCCGGTTTCTGCGCGATGACCCGGACCTGGCTTACGATCTGTGCCTGTTCGTCAGTGCGATCGACCAGTTGCATCTGCCCAACCCAATCACCTCCAGGGATGGAGGACCTTGTCGGTTTGTCGTAGTCTACCAGCTCTTTTCACTGAAACACAACCGACGCCTGCGATTAAAGGCACCTGTGCCGGGCGATCCGCCACGCATTGACAGCGTCGCTTCGATCTGGCCTGCGGCCGACTGGCATGAGCGTGAAACCTTCGACTTGTTTGGCATTCACTTCCGAGGCCACCCGGATCTCAGGCGGATCTTGCTGCCTCACGACTGGGTCGGCCACCCGCTCCGCAAGGACTATCCACTGGGTGGCGAACCAGTGCAGTTCACCGTGAACCGGGACGATCCAGAGCTGGCCAATCTGGGAAAGCAGATCATGGACGCCCCCACCAAGGAGTCCGATGTGCCTCCCTGGTTCAGCGGACGCCCAGATACAATGATACTCAACGTCGGCCCTCAGCATCCGGCCACCCACGGCGTGTTGCGCATTGTCGTCGAGTTGGAAGGTGAACGGATCGTCAACGCGGCTCCGGACCTGGGCCACCTCCATTCGGGCTTTGAAAAGACGGCGGAACACCGCACCTATCAGCAGTTCGCCACCTATCCCAGCCGAATGGACTATGTCGCCGGTATGTCCAACGACCTGTCCTACATCCTGGCCGTGGAAAAGCTGGTCGAGGCTCAGGTGCCACCCCGGGCCAATATCATCCGCGTCATTCTGCTCGAATTGCAGCGCCTGGCCGCCCACCTGATCTGGATCGGAACGCAGACTCTGGACCTGGCCGGCACCATTCACGCCCTGCTCCAATATGCCTTCCGCGAGCGGGAGATGATCCTGGATATCTTTGAGATGGTGTGCGGAGCGCGTCTGACCACCAGTTATTTTACCACAGGAGGCTTGCGGTGGGACGTACCACCCGCCTTCCCGACCAAGGTGCGCGAGTTTGTGGATTACTTTGAGAAACGCCTTGACGAATACGAGGCCATGCTGACCCACAATCCGATCTACCGCTCCCGGCTAGAGGGAATAGCCGTGATCAATGCCGAGCAGGCTATCGGGTTGGGTTGTACCGGCCCGGTCCTACGTGGCTGTGGGATCGGCTATGATGTCCGAAAGTCAATGCCCTATTGCGGCTACGAAGAATATGACTTTGAGATCCCTACGCGACCCTATGGGGATGCCTACTCGCGTTATCAGGTGCGGGTAGCCGAAATGCGGCAGAGTGTTTCTATCATCCGCCAGGGGCTGGAGAAGCTCAAAAAGGTCGGACCCGGTCCGATCAAAGACCCGAATCGCAAGCTCACGCTGCCACCCCGCGAGGAACTGGAGACCAGCATGGAGGCCCTGATCCATCATTTCAAGCTGGTTACGGAGGGCTTTCACCCGCCCGCCGGCGAGGTCTATTCCAGTGTAGAGAACCCCAAAGGGGAGTTGGGCTTTTATCTGGTGTCTGACGGCAACCCCAGGCCTTACCGCTGCAAAATTCGCGGTCCGTCGTTCAGCAACATCTCGGCCTTGCAGGTGATGGCGCCGGGTAGCCTGTTCTCTGATCTGGTGGCCATGGTTGGGAGCATCGACATTACCCTCGGCGAGGTGGACCGGTAAGAGGCAAGCCAGATCCTTTGGGTAAGGGGGTCGAAGCTCGCAGAACCCCCGTTGTGGAGGAAGAGGTGTTGTCGGAAAAGGCTCGACAAGAAATCCGTACCCTATGCCAGCAATATCCAAGCCATCAGTCAGGGCTTCTGGCCGCGCTGTATGTGGCTCAGCAGGAGTACGGGGGATGGTTGCCCCCAGAAGCCCTGGATGAGGTGGCCACCCTCATGGGATTGCCGGCGACCTATGTTGCATCGGCAGCCAGCTTTTACACCATGTTTCATCGCAAACCGGTAGGGCACCATCGGATCGAGGTGTGCACCAACATCTCTTGCTCGTTGCTGGGGGCCGATCACCTCCTGGCATACCTCAGCCGCAAGTTGGGAATCCAGGTCGGGGAGACCACTCCCGATGGACAATTCACCTTGTTAGAGGTCGAATGCCTGGGTTCGTGTGGTACGGCGCCGGTAATCAAGATCGACGACCAGTATTATGAGAACTTGACCGAAGAAAAGGTTGATCACATCCTGGACCGTATTACCACAGGAAAGGGAAGAGCATCATGAATCGAAAGTTGGGCTTGGCAGAAGCATTGGACATCGCCATGGAAGCAGAGCTCAAGGCTCAGGCGTTTTATGCCCAGGCTGCCGCCGAGGTACGGGACCCTCGCGGCCGGGACCTGCTCGGCCGGCTTGCCGCGTTTGAGCAGTACCACTACCAGAAACTCCTGGACCTGTCGCGCTCCCTGCAAGCAGAAGGATCGTTCATTCCGTATGAGCCACGCACGGTGGATCAGTTCATGCCCTTGATCGGTCAGGGTGAGACAGCCGGCACCCTGTTGGACCAGCTCAAGAGCGAAGCCGATATTTTAAGCAAAGCAATCGAGAACGAGAAGCTGGCCGGGGAACGCTACCGAACCTTGGTAGAGGAAACTACCGATCCGGTGGGCCGTGACATGTTCCGTCAGCTCGCCGGCGAGGAGACGGTCCATCAGCGGATCCTGGAAGATGAATTCTTTAGTCTGAGCAACAAAGGGGTCTGGGGCTGGTCAGGGTTATATGGTGAATAGCCCATCCAACCCCGATGGCAGATGACAGGTATGCAAACAAAAGTCCTACTGCGTAATATAGGGGTCCCGAACTCGCACGAAATCGAAACCTACCTCAGTCGGGGTGGCTATCAAGCCCTGCAAAAAGCGCTGCGGGAGCACCAGCCGGCGGAGGTCGTCCGGATCGTCGCGGATTCCGGGCTGCGGGGTCGTGGCGGAGCCGGATTCCCAACCGGTCGCAAATGGATGTTCCTGCCGAAAGGGGTCTATCCCCGCTATCTGATCTGCAATGCGGACGAGGGGGAACCGGGCACCTTTAAGGACCGGGTGCTCATGGAGCACGACCCGCACGGAGTGATTGAAGGCATCGCCATCGCCAGTTACGCCTGCGAGGTCCATCAGGCTTTCATCTACCTGCGGGGCGAATATGAGCTGAGCTACCACCGGCTGCGAGATGCTATCGTCCAGGCCTCCGAGCGAGGGTTTTTGGGCAAAAACATCCTGGGCACCGGCTACGACCTGGATGTACATATCGTGCGGGGAGCCGGGTCGTATGTCTGTGGCGAAGAAACAGCGCTCCTGTCCTCTCTGGAGGGCAAGCGTGGCCACCCCAAACTCAAACCTCCGTTCCCGGCGACCGAAGGGCTCTACCGCAAACCGACCATTGTCAACAATGTGGAAACGCTCTTTAACGTCCCCTTCATTGTCGAACATGGTGCCGAATGGTACCGGCAATGGGGAACAGAACGCAGCCCAGGGCTCAAGCTCTTTTGCGTGTCCGGCCATGTGGAACGCCCCGGCACCTATGAATTGCCCATGGGCACCCCTATGCGCACCTTGATCGATGACCTGTGCGGAGGGCCCCGCGACGGCATCCCCCTCAAGGCCATTATCCCCGGCGGGTCGTCGACGCCAATGATGCCGGCCGAGGTGGCCTTGCAGACGAATCTGGATTATGAATCTATCTTTGAGGCCGGCTCCCTCCTCGGAGCAGGGGCGGTGATCGTCATCAATGAGAAGACCTGCATCGTGCGAACGACCCACCGCCTGGCCGGGTTCTATCGCCACGAATCGTGTGGCAAGTGCATTCCATGTCGAGAAGGGACCGATTGGATGTATAAAATCCTGCATCGCATCGAACACGGCCAGGGTCGGACCGAGGACCTGGACCTTCTGCTCGATATCTGCGACAACATCGCCGAAAAGAGCTTCTGTCCCCTCGGTGATGCAGCCGTTGGGCCCGTGCGGAGCAGCCTCACCCATTTCCGTGAGGAATACGAATTCCATGTCTCTGAGAAACGATGCCTGGTGGACGGATAGTGTGAACAAAGCGATGAGGATTCTTGCCGATGTCTGACCAGACAGTGTGCGTGATCATCGACGGGCAAGAGGTCCGATGCCCTGCCGGCTGCACGGTATATGAAGCAGCCACGACCGCCGGCATTCATATCCCGACCTTCTGCCATCACCCGAAACTCGTGCCGGTGGGTGCCTGCCGGCAATGTTTGGTCGAAGTGGAAGGAATGCGCGGACTCCAGACCGCCTGCACCACCCCGGTGCGGGATAACATGGTGGTCAAAGTCCATACCTCCCCGGCGGCGGTAAAAGCCAGAAAGGCCAACATCGAGTTCTTGTTGACGAACCACCCCCTAGACTGTCCCGTATGCGATAAAGGAGGGGAATGCCCCCTACAGAACCAGGCCATGCAGGACGGCCCAGGGCAGAGCCGTTATGTCGAGGAAAAGCGCCATAAAAACAAGCGCTATCCACTGAGTGAGTTGATCGTTCTCGATCAGGAGCGGTGCGTTCTGTGTTGGCGTTGTATCCGCTTCCTGGATGAGTGGGCCGATGATCATGAGTTGGACCTGTTCGGCCGGGGAGCCGATACGAGAATTGATACATTCCCGGGCCGTCCTCTGCGTAGCAAATGGCAGGGTAACACCATCGATATCTGCCCGGTTGGCGCCCTGACCAGCCGGATCTTTCGCTTCGAAGCGCGGGTGTGGGAGCTGACCAATACAGCCAGCGTCTGCCCCCTGTGCGGGGTCGGCTGCAACATCGTGCTGGGGGTCAAGAACCAGAAGGTGCGCCGCATCACTCCTCGGGAGAATATGGAGGTCAACGACACCTGGATATGTGACAAGGGTCGCTTTGCCCATGGTTTTGTTGATCACCCGGATCGACTGAAAACCCCTCTGATCCGTCGCAATGGTAAACTGGAGCCGGCGACCTGGGAGGAAGCCCTGGACCTCATCGCCGCGCGGCTGAACGCTATCCTCCAGGAAGATGGACCGCAGGCCATGGCCGCTCTGGGATCGAATCAGGTGACCAACGAGGCAAACTATCTGTTGCAGCGCTTCATGCGGGTCGTCCTTGGCACCAACAACGTGGACCATATCGGCCGGATTCCAACCGGGGCCACTCCGTTGACCTCACTTCCTGGCCTGGAGCACCGGGACGTGATCGTCCTCCTGGGGTGCGATCCCAGCACCGAAGCGCCGCTGGTTGAACTGTGGATCAAGAAAGCGGTCCTTCGCCATGGAGCCAGGGTGCTGGTAGCCAACCCGCATCAAATCGAACTGTGCCGCTATGGCGGACCTTGGTTGGGGTACCGGCCTGGTGGTGAAGTCGCCCTCTTGAATGGTCTCGTCCGGGCTGTCTTGGATGTCGGGGCAAAAGACCAGGCGGCGCGGGCAGCGAACATCGAGGAATCGCGTTCGTGGCTCAAGGCGTACACCCCGGAACGAGTGGAACCACTCTGCGGCACCCCGGCGGCGGCGCTTCGCCAGGCTGCCGAGGTCCTGGTCCAGGCGCGGCGTCCGCTTTTCCTGGTAGGACCGGCCTGGACCAAGGGTTCTGGTGAGCAACGGGCCTTTGATGCCCTGGCCAACCTGACCCTGTTGTTGAACGATGCCGAAACCGGCTTTGTGGCCGGCGACGCCAACGCCTGGGGCGCCCTGCAGATGGGCGTGGCACCACACTGGTACCCTGGACAGCAACCCTGCCAGGACCCGGAAATCCGAAACCGTCTGTCTAGCTTTTGGGGAACCAAGTTGTCGCCGGTCCCCGGGCTTGATTGGGACGGAATGCTGCCCGCCTGTGCCCAGGGCAAGCTCAAAGGAATGTGGATCATCGGTTCGGACCCGGCCCATCGCAGTCAGACCGCAGGCGAAGCCCTGAAGCGCATCCCGTTCCTGGTGGTGCAAGACCTGTTTATGACCGAGACCGCAACCCTGGCGCAAGTGGTCTTGCCCACGGCCAGCTTTGCCGAAACAGAGGGCACCTTGACCAACCTGACCGGCCGGCTTCAGATGATCCGTCCCGCCAAACGACCACCCGGTCAGGCAAGGCCGGACTGGTGGATCATCACCGAACTGGCCCGACGTATGGTGGAGAGCAAACGACAGAAGAGTTGGGATTTCGCCAGCGCCGCCAGCGTTTTTCAGGAGATTGCCAAAGTCATACCCGGCTACCGGGGATTGAGCTATACCACCCTGGGCGAAGCGGGATGGCAACCTGCGCCCGCTCAGGTCAAGGCCCGAAGACACCTGGTCCGCGTTGAGGCGGACCCGCCTTCGGCGGATCCCAACTACCCATTGGAGTTGGTCACGGGGCGGTTGCTCTACGATCGCGGGACTCTGTTGCGCAGAGCCTCGCGTATCCAGAATCTGGTTCCATCTCCCTACGTAATCATCCATCCGGACACCGCAAACCAGTTCGGCATCGCCCACGGCGATCCGGTCTGGTTGATCTCATCTCAAGGGCAACTTCCGTTCACCGTCCTGGTCAGCGATGAGATCGTGGCTGGAACCGTCTTTGTCCCATGGAATGTGAGCGATCCTCCGGTGGGGATGCTTGTGAGCGAGCCGGAGGGACTCACCCGGGTCCGGTTGGCAAAACAGGAATGAGGCATGGGTATGGATTGGGTGACCGATTTTTGGATCCCAGTTATTAAAGCGATTGTGGTCGTCCTGGCCCTGTTGGTTGGTGGGGCATACATGACCTGGGGGGAGCGCAAGCTGTGCGCCCGGTTCCAGGTGCGCTATGGCCCCAATCGAGCTGGGCCATTCGGCATCCTGCAACCACTGGCCGATGCCGTCAAGGCCATTTTCAAGGAGGAAATTGTCCCTCATCATGTCGATAAGGCGATCTATTTGATGAGCCCGGGCATCTCCTTTGCCGCAGTGTTGATCACCTTTGCCGTGATCCCCTTCGGGCCGCAGATCGACCTGTTGGGCCGGCAAATCGGTCTGTGGATCGGTGACCTCCAGGTGGGCCTGCTCTACCTGCTCGCCATTGCCGGGCTAGGCAGTTATGGCATTGTCCTCGGCGGATGGTCCTCCAACAACAAATACTCCCTGCTTGGAGCGTTGCGCGCCACTGCCCAGATGATCAGCTATGAATTGCCGATGGGCCTGGCCTTGTTGAGCGTGGTGGTCCTGGCAGGAACCCTGAACCTGAATCGTATCGTGGACTTTCAGGGCCAGTGGCCTCTCATTGTTTGGCAGCCCCTCGGCTTTCTGATCTTTTTTATCGCGATCCTGGCCGAAAGCAACCGTTCCCCCTTTGACCTTCCTGAGACGGAGAACGAGCTGATCTCCGGCTTTATGACCGAGTACGGAGGGATCAAATTTGCCCTCTATTTCATCGCCGAGTACACCGCGATGGTGGTCAACAGTGCCATCGTCGCCACCCTGTTCCTCGGCGGCTGGAAGTGGCCAGCCGTTCTATCCAATCTCCATCCGCTGGCCGGAGTTGCTCTCTTTCTTGCCAAGGTCCTGGTCGTGTTGTTCCTCTACGTCTGGGTCCGCGCCAGTTGTCCACGGGTGCGGTATGACAAGTTTATGCGTTTTTGCTGGAAGTTCTTGATGCCGCTGGCCTGGGTCAACCTGGCCGTTACGGCCGTCATCGTGGCATTGATCTGAAGGGCAACGACATGGTACGAGATGCGATCGTTGGGTTCTGGCACATCCTCCGTGCCATGGGGATGACCCTTAAATACTTTTTCACCAAACCGGTCACCGTTCAGTACCCCGAACAGCCAGTCCGGCTCTACCCTCGCTTTCGCGGACGGCACGAGTTACGTCGGTATGAGGAGGGACCCTATCAGGGCCTGGAGCGGTGCATCGGTTGCGCGTTGTGCGCCGCATATTGCCCGACGCAGTGTATCTATGTGCAGGCCGGGGAGAACCAGGACGGAGTGCAACGTTCCCCAGGCGAACGATACGCAGAGATCTATGAAATCAACCTGCTGCGCTGCATGTTCTGCGGCTATTGCGAAGAAGCGTGCCCCACCGGGGCCATCGTCCTGCGCCGTCAATTCGCTCTGGCCGACTATAGTCGGGACCGCCTGATCTACACCCAAGACCGACTCTTGACACCATCTGAACCTCACGCCATCATCCTGGACGATCGGGCCGGGTCGGAGCAGGAACGAAGGCCAGGGGTTTCAGGGAAACCAAAGGGATAGGAGAACCAGACCGTGCTAGAGATGGCGATTTTCTCGATCCTGGCCGTGGTGGCCGTCACCGCAGGCATTGCTGTGATCGCCCAGCGCAACGTGGTGCACAGCGCCTTGTTCCTGCTGGTCCATTTCTGTTGCCTGGCCGGACTGTACATCTTGCTTAACGCCCAGTTCCTGGCCATGACGCAGCTCATTGTCTACGCCGGAGCAGTGGTGGTCCTGTTTCTCTTTGTCGTCATGTTGCTCGGCCTGGAGCGAGCTCGAGAGCTCCCCGACCCCCGGCGCTATCAGTGGATCGTTGGATCGCTGCTGGGGATGCTGTGGGTAGCGGCATTGATCTGGGCCCTGTTTCCTCAGGCCGCCCAAACCGCCCCCGCTTTAACGCGCAGCGATAACGTCCGGCAAATCGGTGCGGCGCTCCTGACCGATTTTGCCATCCCCTTTGAACTGACGGCGTTGGTGCTTCTTGTCGCAGTCATTGGCTCGTTGGTTCTGGCCAAGAAAAAATTGGAAGGGTGACGCCTCCCATGATCCCGGCATCTTACTATCTCATCTTGAGCGCGGTCTTGTTCACTATCGGCGCGGTTGGCCTGCTGATCCGGCGCAATGCGTTAGTGATCTTGATGTCCATCGAAATGATGTTGAACGCCGCCAACCTGACCTTGGTCACTTATTCCCGCTTCCTGGAGAATATTGATGGGCAGGTGTTCGCCCTGCTGGTGATGGCCGTAGCCGCGGCAGAAGTTGCGGTGGGCCTGGCAATCATCGTTTCGTTTGTCCGCCACCGAGACACGACCGATCTGGACGAAATCAACCTGCTGAAGGGATAAAGGGAACCGTTCAGGAAGGGCCTGGGCCATGCTGAATTATGTCTGGTTGATTCCTCTGCTTCCCCTGCTCGGGGTTCTGGTCAATGTTGCGCTGGGCCGCTGGCTCAGTCGGCGGATCGTTGCCTTTCTGGCCTGCCTGGCCGTGGTCGCGTCGTTCCTCGTCGCCCTGTTGGTCTTTTTCGAGATGCTGGGGTTGCCCACCGAGACCGAAGCGGGTGGCAACGGTCGGGAGCGGATCATCCCCATCTTTTCCTGGATCGTGGCCGGCAATTTTCAGGTAGAAGCCCGCATTCTCCTCGATCAACTCTCGATTCTGATGGCTTTGGTCGTGACCGGGGTGAGCGCGATCATCCATGTCTACTCCGCCGAGTACATGAAAGAAGAAGCGTATTACGCCCGGTACTTTATTTGGCTCAATCTGTTTGTGTTCATGATGCTCGTCCTGGTCCTGGGCGATAGCTTTCTGACCATGTACGTCGGCTGGGAGGGGGTGGGGCTTTGCTCCTATCTGCTGATCGGCTACTGGTTCGAAAAAGAGTCAGCCGCCCAGGCAGGGAAAAAGGCTTTCATCGTGAACCGAGTGGGCGATTTCGGATTCGCTCTGGGCATCATGCTCATCTTTGCCACGCTGGGCAGCCTCTCGTTCGAGGATGTGTTCCCGGCGGCCAAGTCATTACTGCCAGGGACGGCTACCGCCATTGCCTTGCTGCTGTTCCTAGGGGCCACCGGCAAGTCGGCCCAGATCCCACTCTATGTCTGGTTGCCCGACGCGATGGAAGGCCCCACCCCGGTCAGCGCCCTGATCCACGCCGCCACCATGGTGACGGCCGGAGTATATATGGTCGCCCGTTGCCATGCCATCTTTGAGGCTTCGCCGCTCGCTTCCAGTGTGGTGGCCTGGATCGGCGCCATCACCGCCCTCTATGCAGCCACCATCGCGCTGGTCCAGAAAGACCTGAAGCGGGTCTTGGCCTATTCCACCATCAGCCAGCTCGGTCTGATGTTCACCGGAGTGGGGGTCGGTGCCTACGCAGCCGGTATGTTCCACCTGACGACCCATGCCTTCTTCAAGGCCCTGCTGTTCCTCTGCGCCGGTAGCGTCATGCACGCTCTGGCCGGAGAGCTTGATATTTTCAAGATGGGTGGGTTGCGCCACAAGATGCCCTACACCTTTGCCACCTTCCTGGTCGGCGTATTCGCCATTTCAGGCATCCCCTTCTTTGCCGGTTTCTTTAGCAAGGAAGAGATCCTGTTCAGCGAATTTGTGTATGGCAATCCCGTTCTGTGGCTGCTGGGAGAGATCACGGCGGGACTGACGGCTTTCTATGCGTTCCGCCTCCTCTTTGTCGTGTTCTATGGCAAGTCCCGGATCGCCAAAAAGCTCGAAGCCCACATCCATGAATCGCCTTCGCTCATGCTCGCGCCGATGATCCTCCTGGCCATCCTGGCCTTCATCGGAGGATATATCGGTCTGCCGCCAGTGTGGGGCTTGGGCAACGCGATCGATCGGTTTCTACACCCCGTCTTTGCCGATGTGCCACTGGCCCAAGAGGCCACGGGCCGGGCTACATTGGAATGGTTCATCATGGCCGCCTCACTGTTGGCTGCCGGCCTTGGGTTCCTGGCTGCCTACTGGCTCTATGTCCGCAAGTGGGGCATGGCGGAGCGGATGAGCGAGAGCGCCCCAGGGTTGTACCGTCTGGTCTACGACAAATATCGGATCGATGAACTGTACAACACAGTGATTGTCAAGCCTTTGCAGTCCTTGGGAACTGCCCTGTCGAGCACGGTGGAAAAGCGCGGCATAGACGGCGCGGTCCACGGCCTGGCCTGGCTCACCGATCGAGCAGGTGAAGGGGTGAGGCGTCTGCAGACGGGTTTAGTCCGGAACTATGCGCTCCTGATGTTTGTCGGTATTGTACTGCTGGTGGCCTATCTAATCATCCGCCGGGTGGTCGGTTTCTGACATGCGATCCGGATGTGTGCTCAGCAGTGAGTCTGGGGGCAGAGACCCCGTTCCATGGGGCTCCTCCAGAAACAAGTTGGAAGTCTGATTCTATGGAGGCAGTAGGGGGAGATGAACCAGCCTGGCTTCCCATTGTTATCCATCGTCCTCTTTGTGCCCCTGGTGGGGGCTGTGCTGGTGCTGCTTCTGCGCAACAACCGAGCGGCCGCCAAAGCAGGGGCCTTAACGGTCACCGGACTGGAGCTGATCCTGATTGGCGTCCTGTGGGGGTTCTTTGATCGCCATCAAGCTGGGTTGCAGTTCGTGGACCGCCTGGTCTGGATCGAGCCGCTGGGCATCAGCTACCTGGTCGGAGTGGACGGGGTGAGCCTCTGGTTCCTGTTCTTGACTGCCTTCCTCTGCCCTGTCGCTGTCGCGTCCTCCTGGAGGTTTCTGGACAGCTTGCCCAAGGCCGATGCCTCCTGGTTTCTCTTTTTCCTGCTTGTCCTGGAGACCGGCGTACTGGGGGTCTTTGCCGCTGCAGACCTGGTTCTATTCTACCTTTTCTGGGAAGCGGTCCTGATCCCCGCCTATTTTCTCATCGGGCGATGGGGAGGTGGGCGACGGGTCTACGCTGCCGTCAAGTTCTTCCTCTACACCATGGCCGGAAGTGTGCTGATGTTGGTGGCTCTGATCTCGCTGGCGGTGCTCCATGTGCAACACACCGGGGTATGGACGTTCGACCTGACCGCCCTGGTGGACTTGCCGATCCCCTGGTTCGCCCAACTGTGGCTGTTTCTCGCCTTTGCCCTGGCTTTTGCCGTGAAAGCGCCTCTCTGGCCCCTCCACACCTGGTTACCCGATGCGTACGGCGAATCGCCGGCGCCGGTTACGATCTTGCTGGCCGGGATCCTGTCCAAAATGGGGGTCTATGGCCTGATCCGTTTCTGCCTGCCCCTTTTCCCCGATGCGGTGGCTTTCATTCGGCCATGGATCTGGCTGCTGGCGGTGATCGGCATCCTCTATGGTTCGCTGGTCGCGCTTAGCCAACGCGACATGAAGCAGTTGGTCGCCTATGCAAGCCTGGCGCACATGAACCTGATCGTGGCTGGGGTCCTGGCGGCCAATGCGCAGGGCATCCAGGGCGCGCTGCTTCAGTCGGTATCGCACGGATTGACCATCGGCATCCTCTTTCTCCTGGTAGACCTTCTGGAGGTACGGCGGGGAACCCGGCTGATCGCCGAATACGGTGGGTTGTGGAAGAACATGCCTCGTTTCGGTAGCCTGTTCTTGATCGTGATCATGGCCTCCATCGGCCTTCCCGGTCTGAGCGGGTTTCCCGGCGAATTTACTCTATTGGTCGGCATCTTTCAGGAAAGCACAGCATCGGCCATCTTTGCCACCGTGGGCATTGTGTTGGGGGCCTGGTACATGCTTAACCTCTTCCGCCAGACTTTTACCGGTCCCTTGGAACGGGCCGAAAACCGGGCCATGCCGGACTTGAAGCGCCGTGAGGCAGCTCTTATCTTGCCCGCCGTCGTCTTGATGTTCGTCATCGGCATCGTCCCCAATTTGATCTTGAAACCCACCCACCCAACGGTGGATCACCTTCTCAACCTGGCTCAAGAGCGACGGGTGGTGTGGTGGGATGAGTCGGGCCGTTATGCCTGGCTCGATCCAAACCAGCCGTGAGGACCTCTCCTTGGGTCGCTTGTGAAGGAGACTCGATGGAAATCTCGATCGCACCGCTCAACTTGCTTGCTATAGCACCCCAAATCGTGGTGTCAGTGACTGCCCTTGTGGTGCTCCTAGTGGGCCTCTTTCTTCCTGAAGAGCACCGGGGTCGTATTGCCTGGCCCAGCCTGGCCGGGGTCTTGATCGCTGCTGGTCTTCTGTACTATCTCTGGGACCGTAACGACCTGACGCTATCTGCCATGCTCCGGACGGATGGCTATTCTCTTTTCCTCAACCTGATTATCCTAATAGCGGCGGCCCTGGCCATTCTTTTCTCGGTCGACTATGCCGGGCGTGTGCGCCTGCCTCGGACGGAATACTATAGCCTGCTCCTGCTGTCCACCACTGGCATGATGCTCATGACCGCCGCCGTCAACCTGATCACCTTGTTCCTGGCATTGGAGATGCTGTCCATCGCCCTCTATGTCCTTGTCGGATTGAATCGGGCCGAACAGCGATCCGGTGAGGCGGCGATCAAGTACCTTGTGCTGGGCGCATTTTCCAGTGGCTTTTTACTCTACGGCATGGCCCTGGTCTATGGCCAGGTCGGCAGCATGGCCCTCGATGATGTTCGCGTCCATCTACTTTCGACCGGTAGCCAATCCCCGGTCCTCTTGTGGCTTGGGCTGGGGCTGATGCTGATCGGCTTTGGCTTCAAAGTGGCATTGGTCCCTTTCCACATGTGGACGCCTGACGTATATCAGGGCGCGCCTACTTCAGTCACCGCTTTTATGAGTGCCGGGACCAAGGTCGCCGGATTTGCGGCGCTGGGTCGGGTGACTTTGGTTGCGTTTTCCGGGTTGCAGAACGTCTGGATCTGGGTGCTGGCCGTCCTCGCCGCCTTGACGATGACGATTGGCAACCTGGCAGCGCTCCGCCAAACCAACCTGAAGCGCATGTTGGCCTACTCGAGCATCGCCCACGCGGGGTATGTGCTGGTCGGTCTGACGGCAGCGAACCGCACTGGACTGGATGCGGTGTTTTTCTACCTGTTTATCTACGCCTTTATGAATACCGGAGCGTTCGCCGTTCTCATCGCTGCCCATCGGTTAGGCAGCTCGCCTGTGGCTGGTGAAAACCTCGATGATCTGGCCGGACTGGCCGAACACAGACCCTGGCTGGCCGCGGCGATGGCCCTGCTGATGTTCTCGCTGACCGGGGTGCCTCCCCTGGCCGGCTTCCTGGGCAAACTGTACCTCTTTAGCGCAGCCGTGGAAGCAGGCCTGATCTGGCTGGCTATTCTGGGCGTCCTGAACAGCGTCGTATCGGCCTACTACTATCTCCGGGTGGTCGTGACCATGTACATGCGCGACAAGAAAGGGGCCGAGGTCGTCCCCGCCCCCCTTTGCCCCGCGCTTCAACTGGGCATTGCGGTGGCCGCTATTGCCACCGTGTTTTGGGGCCTGTGGCCTGCCTCGATCTTGAACCTGGTGACCATCACGACCCGCTCATTCTTTGGAGGGTAAGCCGGCTTCGGCAACGCCATGCTGCTTCTGACCGTCCCGGGGTATCATCGGAATCACTGCCGTCCCTAACCCGCGTATCCCCAACCGCGCAGTTTATCCTGGACCTGGGCCATCTCCTCGTCTGACAGATCCGAGATCGACCCCCTCTCGCGGTACACGTTCGCCTGGCTCAGCAGGACCGAGCGCTGGACCGCTGCTCCGTCCTCGAAAGCTTCGGTCAACACCCGGCCATCCAACTCCTGGGGCACAGCCACCCCCATGGAGTGCAGGATGGTGGGAACCAGATCAAGAATGCTGGCCTTCTCCAGACGAACCCCCGCTTTAACCCCTGGGCCAGACAGGATTAGCATCCCGTCGGGTCGGTGGTGTCCCGACAACCCGACGATTGACTCCACGAGCTTGTTGGAACCGAAATCGGCATGTCCGAAGGCCATATACTCCCACCCCCGGGGCTGGACAATCAGGTCCGGCGTTCGGGATAGATACGGACCGCTATATAGCTCCTCTCGACGGTAGACCCGTTCGATCAGCGGTTCCCCGGTGCGTGGGTCTCGCAACGCCAGCGCCTCGCGGATGATCCGCTCCCGCAACTCTTCATACTCGGTTCCTGGCTGAACGATCCCCTGCGGCCGGACTCCGGCCAGATTCACATAGATCTGACCGAAGCTGCCGATGCTAAAGGCCTTCGTCCGGGTCCAGTCCACATCATCAAACGAGAGAAAGATACGGTTCACCAGATGCGCCTTCTGTTGGAAGCGCACCTTGGTCCGCAGCCTGGCCATGCCCAACGCCTTGGTCAGCCGGAACATGCGCAGCGGTGTGTAGCCGAGTCGGAACAGGAGCCGTTTGAACGCGGTCCACGGACCGCGTTTGAACTGCAGCAGACCCAGACTGGCCAGCCAGTTGTTGGTCAGAAAGAAGCTGTGCACCGGCCCAAACCCATGGTCCGACATGACGATCACCAATGTGTCGGAATCCACCGCCGCTAACAGGCGTCCGATGTCGGCATCCACCTTGCGATGGAATTCCAGGATTTGATCTCGGTACACAGCCGCCTGAATCGGATCGTAGCGGGGGTGGGTCGGGTCCAGGAAGCGCCACGTCTCGTGCTGGACCATATCGGTGTCCCAATAGACCACGACAAAAAGATCCCAGGGCTTGTGGTTCATCAGATACAGGGCGGCCTGCGTCCGATTCTCCACACTGGCGGTCAGATCGGCCAGAAACCGGTCCAGCCACCGCGTCGAGCGGTACCGTTCATTGGGAGCCAACAGAAACTCACCCAGTTCGGCGCGCAGTTCCTGCTTCAGTTCAGGAGGATAGGCCCATTCACTATCCGGGCCGGGCGCCAGGAAGCCGCTGATCATAAAGCTGTCTACCGGTTCGGTCGGATAACAGGTTGGGATGCCCAACAGTCCCACCCGATAGCCAGCCTCATTCAACCAGGTCCACAACGCCTGGGTCTGCCGGGTTCTCGAATCAATCAGGGTGACTTTGTAGTTGTCTGCATTGGGATAGACAAAATCCACCACCCCGTGCTTTCCCGGATTCACCCCGGTCACAAACGAATTCCACGACGATGCGCTGATGGGGGGCATGGTGGTGCGCAATCTGCCCCAGGCTCCCTGGCGCATCAGCCTTTGGAGGTTCGGCAACTCACCCGCTTCGATCCAGGGGCCTAATAGGTCCAATGTAGCGCCATCGAGGCCGATCACCAGCGTCTTCATCCGAGATACCCCAGCCCCCGCAGTCTCTCCAGGATCTCCTTCTCCCCCTCCTCGGTATAACTCACCTCCTCCATTCCGGCGTACACCGCCGGCTGGCCAATGCGAATGGGAAATGCCTCAAGATAATCGGACATGAATGCCTCGGTCAAGACCCGACCATCCATGTCGGACGGGATGGGCAGGTCCATCGTGTGCAGGACCGTCGGCGCGATATCCACGATGGCAGCTCCCTCGATCTCGCCTCCAGGGCGTACCCCGGGCCCGCTCATGATCAACATCCCATCATCGCGATGCATCCCCGAATAACGGTACACCATCGACACCGTCTCGCGATGCCCAAAGTCGGCCAGCCCAAAAAAGATATCCGAAGGCTCAGCCGGCCGAAGGATCAGGTCTGGGGCCCGATCGAGATAGGGGCCGGTGTAGACCTCCTCCCGACGTATCACCTGCCCGATCAACTTCCGTCCCGTCCTGGGATCCCGGAATTCCTGGGCCAGTTGCTCGATCTCGTCCCGCACCGCTTCGTATTCCGCCCCCGGCTCGACAATGCCCTGCGGTTCACGACCTTTCAAGTTGATGTAGATAGAACCCAGATGACGGCCAAACGAATAGGCGCGAGACCTCTCCCAGTCCACGTCCAGGAAGGACAGGAACACCATCTTGAGCAGATGATCGACGAAATAGCCAGCTACATATTCGGCCTGCCGGGCCAATCCCAATCGATCCAGCACCTGGTGGACATTGCGCAGGGTAAAGCCTTGATGGAACATGAATTCCTTCAGGCGTGTCCATGGATCGCTTTTCAGTCGCAACAAATCAACCTCGAGCAACCAGTTGTTGAGGACGATAAAGTTTTGCGCTCGCCCCATTCCGTGATCCGAAAGGACGATCACCAGGGTGTTTTCGTCCGTCTGGGCCGCGTCCAGCACCGAGGCAATACTCTCGTCGAGTTGATGGAAATAGTCACGGACCACCCACTCCCTGTCTTCTCGATCGCGTCGCCACGGATGATCCGGATCGAGATAGTGCCACAGTTGGTGCAAGATGCGGTCTGTGTCGAAAAAGACAGTCATCAAGACGTCCGTCGGCCGGGTCTGGGCCAGATAGACCGCCGTCCGGGTCAACATCTCCAGAAGATCGTACGTAGCTCTCAGAAAAGACTCTTTGCGATTTTCGGCAAAGGTCTCTGTGGGATAGATCCGATAGTGACCGATCTCTCGTTCCAGTTCCTCCCTCAAGTCGGAGGGATATGTATAGTCGGTGGCTTTGTACGGGGTCATCCAACCGCTGATCATATAACCGTTGACCGGTTCCACCGGGTAGGACATTGGGATGTTCAACACCCCCACCCGGTATCCGGCGTCGCTCAAGTAGCGCCACAGCGTCGTCCCCCCTCGCAGTGACGCGTTCACCGGAGGAAACTGATAGGTCCCTTCCCGCCGATACAAAAAGTCATAGATGCCGGTTTTGCCGGGGTTCATCCCGGTCATAAATGAAGACCAGGAGGGCCCTGAAGTAGGAGGAACGGTAGAGCGAAGAGGGCCTACTACCCCCGTGCTCATCAGGCGTCGCAGGGTGGGCAGATGCCCACTCGCCGCCCAACGCTGGATGAGATCCAACGGCACCCCATCCAGTCCAATCATCACAATCTTATCGGCTTGTTTCATCGGGATTCCTTGTCCAGATAAGTTTTCCAGGCGGTCGAGCTGGCTACGCCTCTTCTCCAAAGACAGAGCTATAATGGCAAAACACCAGATAGCCCACGACAAAAACGACCGCGCAGGTCACAAACGTCCTGAGAAAAAAGTCCAGGCCAGTAGGTGAACCCCAATACAGGACATCCTGGTAGGAAGCTACCAGAGAAGCCATCGGATTCAGGCGACGAAGCCATAGCTGAAGATCGACGGTCAACCCCAACAACTTCTGGCTTTTGGGCAGAATATCGATCGGATAAAAGATGGGAGTCAAGAAAAACCAGGCCTGCAGCAAGATCTCCAGGATGTGCTGGGTGTCCCGATAAAAAACGTTGGCCGTCGAAAGGAGGAATGCCATTCCCAGGGCGAATATCAGCTCGGCCAGGATGATCAGGGGCAACATCAACACCGCCAGGTTCAGCCGCATCCGGAAGACGGCCAGCATGGCAAACAGGACCAGGAGCGCCAGCAAGAAATTTACCAGGTTGGCCAGCACCACCGACAACGGCAAAATCTCGCGCGGAAAGTACACCTTTTTGATCAGATGGGCATTGCCCACAATTGAACCGGTCGCGGCGATGACCGATGTGGAGAAAAAGGCCCATGGTAGAAACCCGCTCATAAAGAACACGGGAAAATGCTGCAGCTTGCCCGTTGGCACCAACAGGGTAAACACGACGGTAAACACGAGCGTCATGAGAAGCGGGTTGAGCAGGGACCACAAGACGCCCAGCACCGAGTTCTTGTACCGGACTTTCAAATCTCGGATCACCAGGTTCTTGATCAGCTCTCGATACCGATACAGTTCGACCAGACGACGGACCATCACGCTCCATCTTGCAGAGAGATCGCCAACGAGCAGCGCATTATATCACTGTTCCGCGCGCAGAGCAAACGAACTCGTAGGCTTGCAGGATCTTTTCGGCTGCTCTATCCCAGCCATACTTTTCCAGCGCGGTACGTCGCAGCCGCTGCCCGCAGCCGCAACCGGTCCCCTTGGACAATCCGACCAGGAGAGCCTGAGCCAGAGAAACCGGGTCGCCTGGGGTGGCATAGATGCCCTCGTCGGCCAGATACTCACGACTGACCGGCGTATCAAAAGCCACCACCGGCAACCCCATCGCCATATAGTTGAGGATCTTGCCACTGCCCTCGGTGGCCGATAATTTCGGGGCAACCGCTATGTCCCCCAGCGCCAGAAAATCCCGAGCCTGACGGTACGGGATCTTGCCGGTAAAGGTAGTGTGATCGGCCACGCCCAGTTGATAGGCCAGTTGTTGGTAGTATTCGACATGGGGAAACCCCATGATCAAGAAATGGACGTCATCCCTCTGGCGCAGCAGATGAACCGCCGCCTGCAACAGCAGATCGGTACCCTGGTAGTCGGACAAGAGTCCAAGATAGACCACGATCTGGCGATCCGGGGGAATCCCCAGCAGGGCGCGGCGTTCGGCCAGGATCGTCCTTTCCCTCTCTTCCGCCGGATAGAAATGCTCGGCATCCACACAATCGCTCACCGTCCAAACCCGTGCTGGAGAGCAACTGAAACGGTTCAGCAGCAACTCCCGGGCATGGTGAGAACTGGTCAGGATCGCCGGCGACAGCCGGTCAATCCTCTCCTCTAACCAACATAATGGACGGTAGAACAGGCTGTCCCGGTGCAGAAACCTATGATCGATCATCTCCGCCGTCAGGCTCCCCTGAAAGTCAAAGACCATCGGGATGCGAAACATGCGGCCGATCACCAGGCCGATCAACGCTCCTTCGTGCATATGGGCGTGGAGAACGTCAGGCCGCTGGCGCAAGGCAGTGACCAGGACCGTCCAGAAGAGCAGGAAATCAAAGGCAATCTTGTGGGGTGACGAACCCACCTCATAGTGCTCCCGAAATGGGATGCTGGGGGTGCGGCGAATGGTCAGGCCAGGAATATCCTGGCCGTTCCGATAGGTGCACAGCGTGATCCGGTTGCCCAGCCTCTGTAGCGCCCGCGCTTCTTCCAGGATGCGCACCGAGCACCCATAGTCGGAGAAAAAAGAGGTAGGGGCGATCATCAAGATCTGGTAACGTTTCAGGGACGGATCTCTCTGGTTCGTATCCACTGCCGTGATGCCGTCCCGGTCACGGACACCAACCTCCGCCCGCCACCGGGGTCGATATGGCGATTCCGTACGATCCCGATCCTAGTCCTCGGGCATCTCAATCCGCGGTCGCACGACCATCTGAAAATAGACACCGAGGTAGGCCTGACCTGGATTGTCCGGATTCTCCCCCAGCGTGACCCGAACCGTATCCTCACGGCCCTCCCGCCAGAATCGGATCGTCACCCGGTCGTTCGGCTGATGGCGGTTGATGGCTTTGGAGAGAGGATAGCCCGGACCAATCTCGATATCATCCACAGCAAGAATGATATCGCCCTCTTTCAATCCAGCCTTGTCGGCCGGGCTATCGGGCACCACCTTTTGAATGAGTGCCCCTTGCACCAAGAGAAGGGGCTCTCTCTCCATCGGCGGGACCGGGGTTGGCGCCTCGGGAGGCAACTGGGGTACCCACTCCTCCATCCTTCTCTCCAGGGCCCGTTCCGCTGCTGCTCTGCCTTGCCTTTGGCCGACCAGAAATCCAGCCGCTCCCCCGGCTACAGCCGCCACCAGGCAGCTCACCAAGACAGTTGCCACGGCCACGATAGCGACGATCGTATAGACCTTGCGCTTTTCCTCTTCCATGCCCGTTTCCTCCCGAACCATCTCTACTCGTACCTTCTTATTATACCACAAAACGCGACAGTTGTGGCAACTAGGAACCGGCGAAGGGTAAGCCCACCCCAATCCAGATGGAAAAAGAGCCGGAGATATGATAGAATGGTCAGGCAACTGAGGGAGATGAGGAGCCGAACTCATGGCCGATGTGATCGTCCTCGGCGACGTCAATGTAGATCTGATTGCCCATCTGGACTCTTATCCGACCCAGGGACAGGACGCTTTCGCTTCGTCTATCGAGCTTCACAGTGGCGGTTCGGCAGCCAATACGGCGGTGGTCCTGGCTCAAATCGGAGTGAAGGTAAGCCTCATCGCCCGCATCGGCTCCGATCCGATCGGCATCAAGGCGCTCCACGCCCTCCAGGAGGCGGGGGTGATCCTGAGTAGTCTGCAACGAGATGCAGCGACCATCACCGGTCTGATGGTGGTTCTCGTTACCCCAGATGGAGAACGCACCATCCTGGGGTACCGAGGCGCTAACGTATGGACCGATCCCGATCAGATCCAGGAACAGGAGTTTCGCCAGGCGCGGCTTTTCCATCTGTCCGGGTATGCGTTGCTGACCGATCCACAGCGAACGGCCGCCTTGCACGCCCTGGCGATAGCCCGTCGCTATGGCCTGACCCTGACGCTGGATGCGGGCATGGTCTTGCCTGAGGTGACGCGGAACGAGGCCAGGGAGATGCTCCCCATGATCGACATCCTGCTGCTCAACCTGGCTGAGGCCCATCAGTGGACCAGCACAGTAGAGCCAGAGGAATGCGTCTCTCGGTTGCTTGCTATCGGGGTCCGGACGGTCGCCTTGAAACTGGGCCAAGAGGGATGCCTGATCGGCCATAGCGCCGGACTGACGCGAGTGCCAGCTTTTGCCGTCCAGGTACGCGATTCGACAGGGGCAGGCGATAGTTTCGCCGCCGGCATCCTGGCCGGGTACCTGAGCGGCCTGGATTGGTACCGTACCGCCCTGCTGGGCAATGCCTTGGGGGCCATGACCGTACGCCGCATCGGCGCCGGAGTCCCGGCCAGCCAGGCGCGGCAGATCGCGTCCTTGCTCCAGGCAGAGCCACCACTCACTGACGCGCAGAATTATGTCCAGTCCATCCAGCGGGTTTTGGATGCAGGTTGCTTACCGACAGAATTACAGAAAAGGAGATAGAGTGTATGGGTTCTGTAGCGTGGAAAGATCGTCTGGACAGCCTCCGCCTGCCCTCTCTGGCCGAGATGTTCGGGGTGGACAAACCGATCATCGGCATGGTCCATCTATGGCCTTTGCCGGGGTCGCCTGGCTACACCGGCGGGGGCATGAAGAGCATCCTCGACCATGCTGTGCGGGATGCTGAAGCATTGCTGGAAGGCGGAGTGGATGGCCTCATTGTGGAAAACATGTGGGACCTGCCCTATTATGTGGGGGACGAGGTTTCGGTGGAGGCGATCACCGCCCAGGCCGTAGCCGCACGCACGATCGCCGACCTGGCCGACGTTCCGGTGGGAGTCAATGTGATCCACAACGGCTGGCGGGCCGAGTTGGCGATTGCCATCGCCGCCGGGCTGGATTTCATCCGGGTCTGCATCCTCACCGGTGCCCGGCTATGGGACACTGGGGACCTGGATCGAGGCTGCGCGGCCGATCTGCTCCGCCGCCGCAAAGAGCTGGGAGCCGAACAGATTAAACTCTTTGCCGATGTGGACAAGAAGCACTCGGTCCCCTTTCCCGGCCTGGACCTGGAGACGCACATCGAATGGACCGAGTTTTACCGGGCCGATGCCTTGATTATCTCGGGGCGGATGACCGGGGACGCACCGCCCCTGGAAAAGGTACGCCGCGCCAAAGCCGTAGCCACGCGGCCGATCCTGATGGGCAGCGGCACCACCGCCGATAACATTGCCGAGTTTCTGGCTTTTGCCGATGGGGCCATTGTCGGCAGCAGCCTCAAAGTGGGCGGCATTGCGGAAAACCCGGTGGACATCGCGCGAGTACGGCGCTACATGGCGGCCGTGCGCGAGGTACGGGGACAGAAATAAGCGGACAACTCTCCGGGGAAACTCACGGCTCCGCCGCTGGCGCCATGTCCGAGCATCGCACCGGTGGCGGAGCCTGAACGGCCGTTTCCTTACCGTCCGTGCCGGGTATAGTCAGGCAAAAGGAGCGGTGACTGCACTTCGGTCTCGATACCAGCTTGCGCCAGTTCCCGTTCCCATGCTTCGACGTGGGCCAAGGTCAGCTTGCCCAGTTGCACCTCCCGGAATCGCTGCCCGGCGGTGCGGCCGGCCCGCCGTCCAAACACACACACATCCAGCAACGAATTGCCCATCAGCCGGTTGCGGCCATGGACCCCGCCCGAAGCCTCACCCGCCACCAGCAATCCAGGAATGTCAGTCGTACAGTCGGGTCGAATGGCAATCCCGCCATTCTGGTAATGGAGCGTGGGATAGACGAGTATCGGGTCCCTGACAATGTCCACTCCAAAACGTCGGAATTGGCGGACCATCGCCGGCAGTTCCTTCTCTACTGTGCCAGGGCCGTGGAGGATATCGATCATCGGCGAATCTAGCCAGACACCTTCAAATCCGGAGGGGGTCTTGACTCCATTGCCCCGTTCCTTCACCTCGCGGATGATGGCGCTGCTCTCCACATCGCGGGTTTCCCGGGGGAATACAAACTGCTCACCATGGACATTGAGCACCTGCGCCCCCAGGCCCCGCACCTTCTCGGTGACCAGCAAGCCGATGATCTGCTCCGGAAAGGCCGCGCCAGTGGGGTGGTATTGCATGGTATCAATGAACGCCAGCCGGGCCCCGACGCGGTACGCCATCACCAGACCATCTCCGGTAGCCCCGTAGTGATTGGTGCAGGCATAGCCCATATAATGCAGCCGGCCACTGCCACCGGTAGCAATGATCGTCTGCTTGGCCCGAACCACATAGTGCTCCTCTGTTTCCAGGTTCAGGAGCACGGCGCCGGCGACCTGCCCCTTGTCATCCATCAGCAATTCGATGGCCGGCGCGAATTCAATGACGGTGATATCCTCCGGATAGGAACGGACCTCATCGCGCAGGGTGCGCATGATCTCCGCGCCGGAATAGTCGCGAGCCGAATGCATCCGCTTGCGTGAAGTACCACCCCCGTGGATGGTGACCAGCGTTCCGTCAGGATGTTTGTCGAACATGCACCCCAGGCTCTCCAGCCAGAGGATCACCTCAGGGGCATCCCGGACGAGGGCCTCCACCAGGTCTGGGTCATTGGTAAAATGCCCGCCACCGATCACGTCCAGATAGTGCTGGACTGGCGAGTCGTTCTCCTTATCGGCCGCCTGAATACCCCCCTGAGCCATCATCGTGTTGGCATCGCCGTGCCGCAGCTTGGTGACGATCAGCACCTTGGCCCCGTACTCCCGAGCCAGGAGAGCAGCCGCCGAGCCAGCCCCTCCCCCACCAATGATCAACACGTCGGTATCCAGGTCAATCTTCTCCAGGTCCAGTTCCACACTGCTCAGCCGACTGTGCCCTTCCAATAAGTCCGCTAACTCGTTGGGGGTGCGTCCTCCCTTGTTCGGCCCCACCCGCAATTCGCGCATGCCCTCCGGAATATAGTCCGGGTGGAACTTGCGCAGAATCTCTTGCTTTTCCGCCGGTGATAACATGGGATAATCCACATGCAGCCGGGCCGGCCGACTGGCCACCACCCGCTCGATCGACTCGCGCATGCTCGGTGTGTATCCTTCCAACTTCATGCTTCTCTCCTTGCATATCCAGGCCCCAAAACAGGCCCTGCTATCCTCTATTCCGGTTCAATATCGCGCGTATTGTACATGTGGCGCAACTCGGCCTCGGGAGTCGCTTTGATCTTGGCCAGTTCCTCGTCATAGCGACCGGCCTCGATCTCGGCCACCCGTTGCGCCAGATGCTGCGCCCTCGGCGCCAGGTATTTGCCATACAGCCGCCGACACAGAATGGCGATGTTCGGTTGGGCCTCCTCGGCCGGACAGCGCGAGACGCACATGCCACACATAATGCAGTCAAACGAGAGGTCAGCCACCCGGGCAATATCCCCTCGCATCGCCGCCGCCATATAGTCCTTCACCTTCAGATCCTGGGGACAACTCTTGGTGCAGGTGCCACACCCCAGGCATTTGAGCACCTGGGGATAGAGCCGCACCAGGGTGGCAAAAGTCGGCTCCAACTCATGCAGCCGATACTGGGCGCGCTCGGCCGGATAGAAGGGGATTTGCGTCAAATACATCCCCGGCTGAACCAGCGTGCCGCAGGCCAGGCCAATATATAGTTTAGGATCCCCCTCCAGCCGGTACACCGTGGAACAGGCTCCACAGAAAGCAGCCCGGCAACCAACTCCCCGGATCAGCTTGTAACCGGCATATTCCAGGGCTCCCATGATGGTCAGAGTATTGGGCACAATGTAACGCTTGCCCATGATATAGATCGGGATCATCTCTAATTCAGCCATTCCAACCTCCAGGGTTCGAACATTCCCAGTGATTACCATTGTTATGTTACCGGGGGCGTTCCCCCAGGGTAGTCAACTCATCCTCGCGGAAGGTCTGTACCGGCGCTGCTTCCCCCACACTCCGACCCGGATGGTAGGCAAACAGACCCTGCACCTCTT
>JAGVRI010000001.1:138925-456002 GCA_018606645.1 Chloroflexota bacterium | reverse complement strand
GGCAAAGTTGCGGATCATCTCATGGGCTCCGCCATAGACCCAATCCACCGGATCTCCATAGCAGCGGATGGCAATGGCATGGCCCATCCGCGACAGAGTCCGCGCCACATCGGAGACGCGCTCGGTGCTATAAGCCACCTCCTTGCCCGGCAGCGCCGGGGTGTAGATCTTGCCGGGGTCCAAAAAATGCGCGTGGCCGCCCAACTGGGTCATCCCCGCCTCAAAGCTGTTGCGGGTGCGCAAGCTCTGGTTGTAAAAGATCATGAACAACGTCTTGCCCCGGAGCAAATGATCATGGGGTTCACCCAATGCAAAGCGCCGCTTCAGATCAAATGCCACATCCAGGATGGTTTCCACTTCCTCGCGGGTATAGTCCAGTAATGTGAGATAATCCCTTCCTCGAAAATGGTCTGTTTTCATTCTCTGCTCTCCTTTAGAATTCGACTCTTCGGTTCATTGCCTGCGGTGCCCGGTGGGGCATGGCGTTTATCTCGTCTATCGGGCGCCCAACAGCTCAACGGCCAGTCGGGCATAGACCCGCGCTGCATCAACCACATCGTTCAGGCGAACCTGCTCCTCCACCGTGTGGGCATACCGTTCCTCTCCCGGTCCAAACCCCACGGTCGGGATGTCGGCCACACCAGCCGAATAGGTTCCGTCGGTCGAAAAGACCCAGGACCCCAGACGAGGCCGATAGCCTAACGTCTCCCGCACACTGCGCACCATGGCCTGCACCAGCAGGCTATCTTCGGGCGTGACCCAGGCGGGGAAAACGGACCTGGCGGTGCACGGATAGCCGGTGTAGCTGGTCGCCCAGTACTCCGGAACCTCTACCTCAGCGTCCACCTCCTCGGTCCTGATAATATGTTGGACCTCGGCCATGGCCTTGCGCTCGGTCTCGCCCAAGGTCAGGCGGCGATCGATATAGAAGGTACAGCAATCCGGCACCGCGTTCCGGCTGGCTGCCTGGCTCTCAATTTGGGTCACGGTCAAGGTGCCGGGTCCGAGTACCGGATCGGAGGGCAGACGAGAGGCCAATAGCTCAAGCCCAAAGATCAGGCGGGCCGCGCTATGAATGGCATTGCTGCCCAGTTCGGGCGAGGAGGCGTGGGCCGCTTTCCCTCGGACTTTGACCTGCATCTCCATCCGGCCACGGTGTCCGATCTTGACCTGCAAACCGCTTGGTTCGCCCAGGACCACATAGTCAGGCCGGATCCCCTCTTCCTCCACCAAGACCTTCATCGCCAGGCCTTCGCACGGTTCTTCCTGGACCACTCCGACCACATACAGATCGCCCGCCAGTTCCACTTCCGCATCCAGCAGGGCCTTGACGGCATACACCATGGCCGCCAACCCGCTTTTCATATCACAGGCCCCACGGCCATAGAGGACACCATCCTGCACCACTGCCTCGTAGGGCGGATATGGCCACCGATCCAGTTCTCCAACATCCACCGTATCCATATGGCCGTTGAAAACCAGCTTGGGCCCCCTCCCAATGCCGACTCGTCCGATGACATTGCCAATGCGATCCGTCCAGACTTCGGTAAACCCCACACGCCGCATCTCCTCAGCCAGGCGCACGGCGAGGGCTTGTTCATGGGTAGATAGGCTGGGAATGCGTACCATGTCCCGCAAAAAGGCAACCATCCTTTCCGCATGGCCCATTGGAAAGCCGATTCGCACTCTACCCCCTGCTCTGGAAAGTGTTTGACCTATTGTACGCCAAGGCTGGGGTCGTGTCAAACGCCGATCCAGACCTTGCCTGGAACCGCGAGCAATGGTATACTGGACCGCGTTTGCCGATACGGGAGGCGAGGGTGATAGTCTGGGGAATTTTTTATTTCATCGCGGCCTTGTGCGTGGCCCTTTTTGGGGGAAACGCCTGGTTACTGGTCGTTCTCTATCTGCGCCGCCACAACTCTCGGCCGCCTTTGCCCCCAGAACCAGAGACCTGGCCGGTCGTCACCGTCCAGTTGCCGGTGTACAATGAGTTATATGTCGTCAAACGGCTGATCGATGCCACCGCCCGGCTGGACTATCCGCGCGATCGGCTGCAGATCCAGGTATTGGATGATTCCACCGATGAGACGACCCGCCTGATTCAGGCGCGCGTCGCTCACTATCAGGCCCAAGGACTGGACATTGAACTGATACATCGCCGAAACCGACAAGGGTTTAAGGCCGGGGCCCTGGCCCATGGTCTGAAAAGGGCACGGGGCGAATTCGTGGCCATCTTTGACGCCGATTTCGTGCCGCCCGAGGATTTTCTCAGGCGGACGGTCCCTTACCTGGTGGCCCAGCCACGCCTGGCCTTCGTCCAGACCCGGTGGGGCTATCTCAACGCCGATTATTCTGCGCTGACTCGCGCCCAGACCATTGCCCTGGATGGGCACTTTGTCGTCGAACATCTGGCGCGGAACCGGAACGGCCTGCTGATCAATTTCAACGGCACAGCGGGGGTTTGGCGCCGAACGGCGATCGAGGCGGCGGGGGGTTGGCAGAGCGATACTCTGACCGAGGATGTGGACCTGAGCTTCCGCGCCCAGTTGGCCGGCTGGAAGGCTCTCTACCTTCCGGAGGTCGCCACCCCGGCAGAGCTTCCCCCTCAGATGGCCGCGTTCAAACAGCAGCAGGCGCGCTGGGCGACCGGTGCGGCTCAATGCCTGGTCAAACTGGCCGGCGCGCTGTGGAAAGGATCGTTGCCTTCTCATGCCGCCGCTCTTCCAGGGCACGATGGGGGCCATGATTCGGGTTTTCGCCTTCCCTGGTCCGCCCGTCTGGAGGGGTTGTTGCACCTGAGCGTATGGATCGCCCATCCTATGTCGCTTCTCCTCCTGTTGTTGACTCCGCTGATGCTGCTCAACCGGACCGCTCTCACCGTGAATGTGAGTATCTTTTGGCTGATGACGTTCGGACCCATTCTTGCCTATGCCCTCTCGCAACGGCATCTCTACCCGGATTGGAAACGGCACATGCTGCACATGCCGGTGTTGGCGATGCTGGGCACCGGGTTGGCTCTATCGAACACATGGGCGATTGCCCAAGGACTGGTGCGGCGGAATCAGGCGTTCCAAAGGACTCCCAAGTTCCGGATCGAGCGCCGGGGGGATCGCTGGATCCACAACCGCTATGTGCTGCCCTTTCAATGGATCTCTCTGGGCGAACTGGCCCTGGCCAGCCTGGCCTTGACCTCGGTGATGATCTCCATCGCCATGAGCAACTATTTCGCCGTGCCTTTCTTGCTCTTGTATGTGGCCGGCTATGGATACGTTGGACTCCACGGCGTCAAAGACGGCTGGATGGGCCGGCATAAGCGTCCACGCCTGTCAAGACCGGTGACCGTTAGCTCCCGGTGAACGACGATGAATATGAACCTGCTGCTGATCCGCCATGCACTGAACGATTGGACCGGCAAGCGGATGCCGGGTTGGACCCCCGGTATCCACCTCAATGAAGAGGGTCGTGCCCAGGCAGCGGCATTGCCCAGAAGGCTGGCAGCGGTCCGGCTGGATGCGATCTATAGCAGTCCTCTGGAACGGACGCTGGAGACGGCCCAACCGCTGGCCGAGGCGTATGGCTTGAATGTGATCGTGCGCGACCGGCTCGGCGAAGTTCGATGCGGGGACTGGACCGGGCGGAGCGTGGAAGAGCTCCAACAGGAAGAACTCTGGACACAGATTCGGGTCTACCCCAGCGGGGTGCGGTTTCCTGGGGGCGAAGCGTTCTGGGAGGCTCAGGCGCGCCTGGTGGCCGAACTGGACGCGATCCACGACGCTCATCCTGGCCAAACCGTGGCGGTGGTTTCTCACGCAGATCCGATCAAATTGGCCGTGGCTCATTACATTGGCCTGCCCTTGGACCTTTTCCAGCGGCTGACCATTTCCCCTGCTTCCATCACCGCTCTCGCCTTCACCCGGTGGGGTCCCCGACTCCTGTGCCTGAATCACACCGAACCGTTGCCATCGTTCGAGGTCGAGAGGGAGCGCAAAAGGGAATCGTAACGATGCCGTATCAGATATTTGATCTGAACCCGGTGGATTGGATCACCACCGATGCGATTGGCGAGCCAGGCAAGCGAGTGTTTTACCTCCAGGCCCGCAAGGAGCATCGGCTGGTCACCTTGATCTGTGAAAAGGAGCAGATCGCCGCGCTAGCCTTGGCCATCGACCATCTTCTCCTGGCGCTGGCCGGAGGAAATGCCGACGCGGTAGTGGAGCCGGATCCGATCCTTCATCGCGGGATGGGCCTGGAATTCCCCCTGGAACCGGCTTTCCGGGTGGGACGGATCAACCTGGGCTACGACCAGGCCAGCGGCCGGCTGGTGGTGATCGCCTACGAACTCCTGGAAGAGGAGGATGAGCCGGTTCCGTCCGTCGCTCGTTTCTGGGCGACGCCGGCTCAAATGCGGGCGTTCAGCATCCGCGGACATGAAGTGGTGGCGGCTGGACGCCCCCGCTGCGCGATGTGCGGGGAACCGATCGATCCGGAAGGCCACTTTTGTCCGCGCAAGAACGGCCACCGGACGTGAAGTCAGCAGAAGATCGCTTCCCTGCGTCTGACCCGATTTTGCCCCTGCTTGCCCATGGTACCATCGAGATCCAAGGCCGAATTCCATGGAGTTCCAATATCACCTTCTTGGTGAACGTGCAGGTTGAGGGCAGCTCCGCTCTGGCCGTGTACAAGCCACAGCGCGGGGAGCGGCCTCTCTGGGATTTCCCCACTGGTACGCTGGGAAAGCGAGAAGTCGCCGCCTATTGGCTATGCGAGGCGCTGAAGTGGGGATTGATTCCCCCTACAGTGTGGCGTCAGGGACCATATGGGCCAGGTTCCGTGCAGCTTTTCGTAGAGGCTCAGGAAGGCGTTCATTTTTTCACCATCGAGGATGATCCGGCGTATCACCGGGACCTCCAGCGACTGGCTGCCTTTGATCTGATCACCAACAATGCGGACCGCAAATCTGGGCACTGTCTGATTGACCGCCAAGGACACCTGTGGGCCATTGATAACGCGCTGACCTTCCATGCCGAGCCCAAACTCCGAACGGTGATCTGGACTTTCGCCGGTCAGCCCCTGCCGGCCGAGATAATGGCTGACCTGAACGCACTGGCAGAACAGCTCTCTCCCGGTTCATCGTTGAGCCGGACCCTGCAGCGCCTGGTGAGCCAAGATGAGCTGATGGCCCTTCGCCGTCGTCTCTCCTGGTTGATCGAACTGGGACATTTCCCGGACCCAGGCCCGTACTATCCGGTGCCGTGGCCGCTGGTGTGAGCTACCAGAGACTCCACGCCTCCTGGGATCACCGCCCCACGAGCCGCTGGGCCGCCGCCCACGCATCTACCTGTCCCCATCCATAGACGTGGTTCGGGATGGCGTCCGGACTTTGGTCTCCGCAAGCACACACCGTGGTCGGGGTTCCTCCCCCTGACGGACAGACCGCATCCACCACCAAGGGCTGCGCGGTCTCGGTCAAGATCGCCTCCGTGCGGTCGATATTCCCGATCAACTCCGGCTCTATCGACCAGAGGAGCGCCACCACCCCGGCCACGTGCGGCCCGGCCATCGAAGTCCCCGGCAGGATGGCATAGCCGCCGGGCACCGACGATCGGATGTCCACGCCCGGCGCCACCAGGTCGGGCTTGAGTCGCTGGCTGCCATCGGCGGTCACCGGGCCGCGGCTGCTGAACCCCGCCACCCGGTCCCCTCGTCCAATGGCTCCCACACTCAGAACGGCATCGTACAGAGCCGGGGGGTCCTGGACGGTTCCGCAGGCCGGACCGTCATTGCCGGCGCTGACGACCATCATCTGACCCGCCATCCTCAGATTCTCCACCGCCCGGCGCAGGGTATCGGGCAGGCATCCCTCCTTTTTCGGGCATCCCCATGAGTTGTTGACCACGTGCGCTCCTTGCGTCGGATCGCCGTCATGGAATGGGTCGCCATCTATGGGAAAGGGAGCCAACAGGAACTCCATACAGGTAATATAGGCCCCGGGATGGCCGATGCCGTGGCGCATATTGCGACAGGCGATCCAGCGCGCACCGGGCGCCACTCCTACCCGGTTCTCACCATCCTGCCCCACCATGATGCCCGTGGTATGGGTCCCGTGGCCGTTATCGTCCCATGGCTCGGCCCGCCCATCCCAGGCATCGTACCAGTGATAATCGTGACGAGCTGTGCTCCCATCCCAACCTCGATACGCCGCCTTGAGGGCCGGATGGTCCCAGGCCACTCCGGTATCCGCGTCGCCAACAATCACCCCCTGCCCGGTATAACCGAGCTGCCATACCCGGTCAGCCCCGACTTCCCGCACGTTCCACTCCACGCCGCTCGGACCCTGAGGATCTAGATCTGGCACCTGAAAACCACGCGGATAGCGTCGCATCCCGGGTTGGAACAGCACAAACGCCACCCCCGGTTTCCGGGCAAACGCCCAGCGCAGGATCGGGCGTTCCTGGACTTCGAGCATGTTGATCAGGTAGTGGGGACGATAGGCAACGCCTCTCCGGTCGAGTTCGGCCCGCAGAGAAGACTGGCTGCGCTCCGCCGTCTCGACCAGCGTCCGATAGACCCACGTCCGACGCTCCACCGGGTCCGCGATGGATGCCGCCGGACTCAAATCGGCCTGTTCTTCCAGAACGATGAGAAAGCCATCCGGATGAAACCCGGGCACGCCCAGCGTGAAATAGAGGACCAAGAGAACGGCCCAAACCCCACCGGCTGAACCGGCAGCGACCGCAGCTCCAGCACGACTTTTCCTGAGGGCACGATCCCCTTGGACCGCCTTGACGATCTTGCGCCCCACCAGAAAGAGGATCCCCAACCCGCCGGCCGCCAGCGGAGCCCACATCCGCACCACCCAGTGCAGGATCTCCTCTTCGCTCCGAGGGTCGACAAAGGCCCGGGAAAACCAACTGTACAAGAGATGGAGGACCACCGCGGGCCAGATTGAGCCATCGGCCCGGATCACCAACTCGGTGAGGAGCAGCCCCAGCAACAAGGCTGCGCCAAAGCGTGGGATGGCCCCCCAATCCCCAACGGGCAAGACCGTACCGCCCTGAGCAGCCACAAACCATAGCCAGCTTGCGACCGCCGCCCCGGTACGGTTGGGGATCACCCGCCAGAGCCAGGCCAGGGCAAATCCCCGAAACAAGATCTCCTCGCCCAAGGCCTCGTGCATGGCCTGCACTCCGCTGAGCATGGTCGCCCCCGGACTGCCCAAGGAACCCACCAGCACCCATGGCATCCCGACCACCGCTCCCGAAAAGAGCGCCAGCCACAGCGGGGACGAACTCAGCCATCCCCGCAATCCAACCCTTCGCCATGCCCCCGTCCACGCGCCTTTTTGAGAACGTGCTTCGATCCAGCCCAGGCCGAACAGCAAGAACAGGAGCGACACCACGAGACGCAGGGTGGCGGGCGCGAGGCGAAGCAACGGATCGGTTCCCAACAGATCGGGGCCTTCGGTCGGCCATAGCAGCCGGGAGAAGGCGTTGAGTGCCTGAAACAGGGCAATCGCCATTCCCAGGACAGAGGCGGTGCGCACGAATTCACGCCCTGGCCGCCGGCTGATCCAGTACAGAGGGACAAGAACAAACAGATCCAGCCCCAATGTGATGGTTGTGGTCAGCAGACCAAACGCCAACTCGGACAACACGGGCTCTGCCGGTGGGATCACCTCCAATTGCACCAGCAGATCAGGCGGATGGCCGGTCAGGGCCGCCAGGGCCGCTGAAACAACTAACGGGACGGCGGCCAGCCAACCGGCCACGCCCAAAAAGATCAACCATTGACCACAACCCACCCGGGACGTGGAATCTTCTGCCATGACCTCTCCTGACATCCAGCTGGAGGGCCAAAACGCCCTGCCCCTCGCCGGCCTATGAAAACTAACCTTCCATCTCCACCGCCAAGGCCACGGCTTCACCGCCTCCCAGGCACAGACCGGCCAGACCGCGTTTCAACCCCCGCTGCTTCAGGGCATAGAGCAGGGTGACCAACACCCTGGTTCCAGAGCAGCCGATTGGGTGCCCCAGGGCAATCGCCCCGCCGTTGACATTTACCTTGCTCCAGTCCAAGCCATCTTTTTCCAGTTCTCGACCATCGGCCAAAACCTGAGCGGCAAAGGCCTCATTGAGTTCGATCAGGTCCAGGTCAGCCAGGGTGAGATCGAGACGTTTCAGCAGCCTGCGGATCGCGTGCACCGGGGCGATAAACAGCCACTGGGGGTCCACCGCCGCCTGGTCATAGCCCAGGATGCGGGCCATCGGCTTCAGGCCCAATTCCTCGGCCTTGCGGCGGCTGGTAACGACCACGACTGCTGCCCCGTCGGTGATCCCCGGTGAATTGCCGGCGGTCACGATGCCGTCTGCTTTGAAAGCAGGCCGCAGTTTGGCCAGCGCTTCCAGGCTGGTATCCCGGCGGGGGCACTCGTCGGTATCAACGATCAAGGGGGGACCCTTCCGCTGCGCAACCTCCACCGGCACAATCTCGTCTTTGAACCGCCCGGCATCGATCGCCTCGATCGCTTTGCGGTGGCTGTGGTACGCATACTCGTCCAACTCCTGTCGAGTCAGGCCATACTGTTCGGCGATGAATTCGGCTGAATTGCCCATATGATGGTCCATAAAGGCGCACCATAACCCATCGTGGACCACACCATCGATCAACTGGCCGTTTCCCAGGCGATAGCCACTCCGCGCCTGGAGGAGCAGGTAGGGGGCCAGGCTCATATTCTCCATCCCACCGGCCACATACACCTCCCCATCGCCAGCCCGGATCAGTCCAGCCGCGATCATCACCGTCTTGAGTCCCGAACCACAGACCTTGTTCAAGGTCACCGCCCCGACCTGCGCAGGAATCCCCCCGTGGATGGCAGCCTGGCGGGCTGGAGCCTGGCCCATCCCGCTGGGTACGACACACCCCATGAAGGTCTCATCCACAATGGCCGGATCGATCCCGGCCCGCGCGATCGCCTCGCGGATCGCAATCGCCCCCAACCGGGGAGCCGGTGTGGTAGAGAGCTTGCCCATGAATGCCCCGATGGGCGTTCGACAGGCGCTGACAATGACCGCTTCTCGTTCGTGATTCATCGGTTCTTCTCCTGTTCTTTTTTTCTCTCCCCCCGCCCACTGAGCGGGGCCTCAATCAGCGGAAACGCATTCCTATCGGAGCCACGGATTCAACCTTTTTTCCTCGCCCAAGGTCGTCGCCGGGCCATGGCCTGAATAGACCACCGTATCATCGGGCAGGATAAAAAGCACCTGCTCAATACTGTGCACGAGTTGCTGCCAGCTTCCGCCAGGCAAGTCGGTCCGCCCCACGCCTCGATAGAACAGGACGTCACCATCAAAGAGGACCCCTTCTGTCGGCTCATAGAAGCAGACGTGGCCCGGTGTGTGGCCCGGGGTGTGGAGCACCTGAAACCGAAGCTTGCCCACCTCCAAGATGTCGCCATGGTGAAGCTCGACGTCAGGCGGAGGACTGGGGTCAGCCCGAAGGCCGAACAGGGCTGCGCCGCCGGCCGCTTCCAGGATCGGCCGGTCTGCTGGATGCAGGGCCAGAGGAGCGCCAGTGGCTTTCGTCACCGCTCCATTCGCCTCGGTATGATCAAAATGGGCATGGGTGTTAAGGACATACCGAATGGTCAGGCCATGCCGTTTCACCTCAGCCAGGATGAGTTCCGGATCGCCGCCAGGATCGATGATTACCCCGTTCTTGGTCTCCTCACAGCCCACCACATAGCAATTGGTCTGGATCAATCCCACGGTCAATGCACGGATAATCAATGAAAACCTCCTTCCATCAGATCGAACCGACTATGATTCGACGTCCATCTCGGCCGTTTCGTCCAGCCATTCGCCGACGGACATCGAGGACGTGAACACAGCTCTCTTGGCTGCGCGACGTGGCCGCCACCAGGCCGTCCATTGGCTCACGCCCAGCAACAGCAGCGTCGGAGCGACGATCATGCCCAGCAGGTATGGCATCACCGGCAGAACGGGTGCCTGGGAGAAACGATCCAGGTTCAGCCCGATGACTGACAGGCCGATCCATACCGTCAAGAAATTCGCCGTCGGATCGCCCGAGGAGAACCATCTCAATCCCGGAACCCGCTTCCGACCCAGGGGGAAGAACAGATCACTGCCCATACAGCCCATCTGATCCTCCGCAATGTGGGTCAGGACGGCCAGAGCCATGACCAGGCCATAGACCGGCGCGACGAGCCATCCGAGGGCGCCCAGGAGCAAAACCATGAACAGGGAATGGGTCCAGCGCCGATGCCAGGGCAAGAAGGTGACTTCCACCCCCTCCCCGACTTTCTGAAAGGCCAACGTCGGACCGCTAAACAGATCGATGCGGACCTCCGGGTCCCCGGTGAGCAGAATCGGCACCGGGCTGGGGGCCCTGCCTGGTTCCAGACTACCGATTTCGCTGCCGGTCAGGGGTTCTCCCGATGTCGTCACCACCGGTCCTAACGAAACAATGACCTGGTTATGCGGAGCATCCAGAGTCACACTCCACTGCCGCCACAGGTCGGCTCCCAGGCGGACGGTGTGCAATTGCAGATGGATCGGCCGATCCGAGCGGTGTGCCTGTTCGATCGCTGCTACGATCTGCCCGGCGATGGCCTGCGGATCGGGCGAGCCGGACGCATCGAGCATCTGAGCCGGGTCAACTTCCCCATCGCGCCGGCTGAAACAGCGCACGAATTTAAAGTCCAACGTATCTGGCAATAGCCCGGCGATGCCCCCCAGCACCGGACCGAAGGCAAGGTTCTGGACGGCGCCGTGGACCACCTCCGGGAAAAAGGTAGCAATCGCTACCCCGCTGACAAAATGGGCAATTCCCTTCATGATGTTGTTTGATCGGCTCTCATCCGACCCGGGCCTGGTCCTCTCGGCGACGATGCAACAGATGATACCCCACGACCGCCAGCGCCACATGGACGTTGAGCGACCTACCCTTGCCATACATGGGCACAAAAACCGCCGCATCGCACAGCATCAGGCAGGAGCGCGTCACCCCGTGATCTTCGTTCCCCAACACCAGCGCGACCCGCGGTGGGTACTCCACCTGGTAATAAGGTTGGCTCTCCTCGGTAATCTCTAGAGCGGCTATCCAGAAACCCCGATCCCGTAGCTCCTCTAGGGCGGCTTCCGGGCGTTCGACATATCGCCACGGCACCCGGACGTCCTTTTCGCGGCTCACCTTGCTGATGGTCGGATGGGGCGGGGTGGGGGTGATACCTGTCAGCACTACCTCGACCACATCCAACGCATCCGCAATACGAAAGATCGAGCCGACATTGACCGGATAGGCCACACTCTGACACACCACTACCAATTCAGTAGGAAATGGCGGTGGCGGCAGATTCCGTATGAACCGCTTGAGAGGCGTGCCGCGCAACTGCCTCACGATCCCCTCTCGTTCGGATCACGCTCCCACGCTGACATCATAGATGGGCAACAGCGCCTCAAACAGGTCTGCGATCTCGGTCAAAATCCCGGTCCCCATCTCCAGCGCTTCCTGGATCGACAGGCGTTTGCAAATGAACAGATCGCAGCGCTTGTCTGGCGCTACGGTTTGGAGGTAATCCACCACATCTTCCCAATCCATCTGCCGCGTCGTCTTTTGGGCGGCGGTGTCGCGTTCCCACACAAAGACTTTGTCTTTCAGGCTAATCCGCCCCACTAACCCATAACTCTGTTCCATGGCATAGACGTCCAGGCTCAAGTCATAGGTCTTGATCGCCGATCGAAGCGCCCGCTGCACCTCCTCATCATCGGACAACGCCATCAGAAGCACGGTCCAGGGCCATTGCGGCCTGGCTTTCCCATCTGGCTTGCCCACGCGAAACCCATAGGCGACCCCCTCATCATCTGTCATCACAAAGAACGCGGCGTTTGTCTCCGGGGTATCCGGATGATAGTATTCCTTGCGAGCAATGTGCACTTCCGGCTGACGGGGTAGGATCCACCAGTCAAAGCCGCCTTGTGCTCGATCGTTCAACTCCGTGGCCAATGCCTTGCCCAGTTGCTCCCGGCTTGACCAGGCAATCCCGCGCTTCTTGGACTCGAAATCGCCCTCCTGAAACCCGCTGAATCTGGATTTGGCTTTCGCCCGTTGCTCGCGGGCCGTCTGTTTCCGAAGGGCCATCCGCGCCTCCTGGGCAAGCCGCTCCCGTTCTTCCTCTCTCGCCATCTGTTCTTCGAACTGGATATTCTCCCAGATCCGGGCCTGAATACTCACGCTGGTTTCCAGCGTCCCTCCACCACTCAAATACCGGATCTTCATTCGATCCCCGTCAATCGCCAACACCACATACTCGCCCACTCGATTTCGATAGGTCTTACCCACTTCGAACGGATGTGTCATAGAACTTCTCCTCCTCAAGTTCTAGATTTGTTTTCAAGAATTACTGTAATCCCAACCATCCGGTCACCGATGGACCCAGGCCAGTCCATTGTACAATGAGAGGCAGCAGCAGCACGCCCATGCAGTTCATGCGTCGCGAACCCCAGAGCACCGGCACGAGGCCGATTCCGGTCGCGACCATGGCAACCAGAAGACCTGCCCAGCCGGTAAAGGTCAGGACAAAACCCACCAGCAACACCAACGTTATCGCCGAGATGCACCGATAGTCCACCCGAGTCACCAACCAGGCCGACGCCCGGCTCAGCCACAGAAGCAGGACAAATGCGCAGGAGCCGGCCAGAAGTATGCCGGCGACCGCCCCCCAGTAGATGGTGGGAGAGTAGGGCATGTAGAATGCGCTCAGCATCCCGGCCATTCCTCCCCGAGTCAAATGCGACCCCGGTACAAAGAGAAATAGAAATGCACCCACATAATATACCACCTTGCTGGTCCCTTGGCTAATCAGGAACAGTCGGTCATCACGCTGGGCGGTGGCGTGACCTGCCAGCAAGGCACCGATGCCCCCGGTGACCGCCGGGAAAAAGGCGGCAAACAACCCGCCGAGCGCACCCGCCCCGACGCCGCGCAGGGCCAGCGCCGGTGTCAGGTCCACCGACCGACTCGTTTCCTGCTTGGGTGCCCGAGCCTGAGAGAGCAGGTTCTGCACCACCCACGGAATGCCAAACAATCCCACAAAGGCCGGCATCAGCTTTTGAAACGCCATCTCCGCCGGTATCAAGTTGCTATTCAACAGGACAAACCCCAAGACCCCTGATAGCAGAAAGGTGAGCCAGCCGGCCCCCAACGACTGCCAGGCGTCCAGGAACCGAACCAGGCCGGTGCGTCCCCGGTCGGACCCCTTGGGCCATTCGCTCATCAGCATAAAGACGGTAACCGCCGCCAGGATCCAATGTAAATGAGGCGTCAGCACCGCGCGTACGGCCGGCAACACCTTGGGCAGAAATGGGGCAAGGGCACACAACAGAAAGAGTCCTCCCAGGCTGCCGATTCCGGTCAACGCCGCTGCCTCAACGCCTCGCTTCTGCATCAAATATTTCTGCCCAGGCCATACGATAAAGATCGTGCTCTCATCGGGAGCGCCCCAGAACACGCTGGGGATGGTGTTGAGCACCGCATAGCCCACGATCAAGCCTAACATTAACCCGGCCAGCGCCTGCTGGGAAACCGTCCCTTGGGTCCTGAGGATCCAAACCATGACCAGGCCCGCCACATTGGTGATGTGGAAGGCGGGGAGGCACGAAAATACAGCAGAAACCAGCACGCCGATCAAGGCTGAGCCGATCAGCCACAAGGACTCAGCGTTCACTGAACCTCGACATCCCTCCCGGCCAGAGGGATCAGCTCAAGGATCCCCTGGTAGATGTCCACCTCGCCCGTGACGCGCAAACGGACGTTGCCACCGATGCCTGCGGGGAGATACTCGACCACTCGTTCCGGGACAAAGATCAAGATTTCCCCTGTTCCGTCGTTCAGCCAGATCTTGAGCCAGCGACGACTTTCGGTCCGCACCACCTTCCCGGCCACGGTAAATATGCGGCCCTCATCCGAGGGAGTGATCTGATTTGCCGGCCGCTCTTCCATCGGCAACCGATCGCTACGGGCCGTTACCCTGACATCCGACCCCCTCTCCGGAACGATCTCCAGGTCCCCCTCGTATTCCTGAATCTCTCCGGTCACCTGCACCCAACAGTTCGGATAGAGATCGTACCGGGCTTCAATCTTTTCCAGCACATCCTGCCACACCAACAACAGGATCTCCCCAGTGCGATCCGTGAGCTTGTATTTGACCCCCTTGGAAAAATAAGAGATGTCCGCAATCTTGGCCCGGTCAATGGTGACCCTTCCTCCCACATCCTGGGCGGTGATGGCTCCAATGGTCCGTATCTCGACCGTAGGTGAAGGAGTTGGGGATGGCGTTCGAGAGGGAGCGGGCGCACCTGTCGGCCGGGCAGGGGTCGTAGCTTCCCGGACCGGTGGTGCTGTTGCGGTTGGAACGGGCGAAGCTTCAGCCGCAACCGTTGCCGAAATCTTGGCCGTCACAGGTCGAGAAAGGGGGGTGGATTTCACCTCGTTTCTTCTTGCCTCGAATTCGTCTTCTGGCTTGGCTGATGGCAACGGAGCAGCGGTCAGCACCCTGATATCGGATGGGAGCTCGGGAATAACCTCCAGGCGCCCCCTGTAATCGGCCACCTTGCCCTGCACACGCCACACGGCCCCCTCGGATACCGTCTCGTGCAGATCCAGCGCGTCCACAAGCTCTTGCCACAATACCAATGCAATTGTACCACTGCCATCGTCCAATTCATAGCGGATGCCGGCAGAAAAGCGGACTGGTCGGGATATATTCCCTTGGACGATCACCCTGCTGCCCACATCCTGGGTCGAGAGACCGGCAATCGAACGTTCTGAAGCCAAAGGGATCTCCTGGTCGAGCAAGACCAGGTCGCTGCCACGACCTACTGCAATCTGAGGCGCGCCTCGATAGCGGTCTACCATCCCCGTGACCTGGACGGACGACCCATTCTCCAACTCCGGCCATTCGCCCCCCCACACTGCGGAGGCGGTATAGAGCGCGGCCTTGATGTCACCACTTGCATCGCTCAGGGATACAATGCAAAGCCCTTCGGCAGGTGTATCGAGGTCTCGAACGACTCCTTGTACGGTAACTTTGTGGTAGAGAGGCATGGCGCTCACCGAACCGATCGCCACCGCGACCGGTTCTGGCGCGCGCACTGCCACCCCTTCCGCGCCGTGAAGAACCAGATATTGGAAATCCTCCTTGATGCGCACCGTGCCTTCCACCGTCACTTCATCTCCCACCGCCGGCACGATCCCTTGCGCCAGCAGATCGCCGGCTTCCGAGCGATAAGCAGTGACCATTATCTCACCCGTCTCATCCGCCACCCAAAAATGGAGAGTGCCGGAATCTGGATCATAGGTGGGCTGGCGCGCCACCACCCCATGGACGCGAACATAGGCAAAGTTCATGGTCCCGGTTAAGGTTCCGATCTGAACCACAGGCACCTGGCTGCGCGGAGCAATCAGGAGCAAAATGACCACCCCGGCGATGGCCAGGACAAGACTCCCGTATTTGAAGAATCGGATCGAGATGCGCTGGCCGACCTCTGCTCCGCAATAGGGACACGTGGCGTACGGCCCAACAAATCGTCCACAGGCGGGGCACTTGCCAGAGTATTGCTCAGGCACGATGATGCCTCGATTCGCCAGTCAAGTCAAATCATGAGATCGCCAATGCTGAGATCAGCATCGCGGCCATCAACCATGGCCATGTACGCCGAAAGACCTGAACCGGGTGACCGCCGAGGCGCAACACCGGTTGGACGGCCACCTGCCCCAAAAGACAGAGGCCGAGTGCCCCTGCTGCCAAGGGCTGGCTCAGCGCCGCCGCCAGACCCACCCCAATGACCTGCCCGCCGTTCTGGAGCCACAGGCCACCGGGAAGCCCCTGAGCAGTCCGCAGGCTGCCCCAGATCGCCATGGCAAAGGTGAAAGCCAACGCCAAAGATACCGCGTCCATTTCGGCAAAAGCTGAATGCCCGGCCATCCATCCCAGGCCGACTTGCACCCATGCCGTGCCGGCCAACCATGGCCTGCCCCGACGCCGCACAACGATGCCCACGCCCACCAAAGCAATCAGGATAGCATTGAGCAACCGGAATCGACCCGGTAGAAGCGCGGTCAACACGACCGTCAGCAGCACCGCAGCGATCGCTCCCAGGAAAGCTGGGCCCAACTCTGGCCAGAACGACTCCCTCCACCATCCTACCCAGCGGTTCAGCCATCGGAAAATCCTGCCACCTGGCGAGCCGGGCTGGGTATAGGGCAGGGCCTTCAGTGAAGCCGAGCGTTTGGGAGGCCAGCCGAGGACCAGCGGGCGAAACCAGTCGGTCCCGGTCGCCAGTTCCCACAGACTGCCCCAAGCCAGATCGGTCAAGATCAGGACAAAAGCCAAGATCAGCAGGTTCCTTCCTTCCCAGACAAAATGACCGGAGGCAACGGTCCCACATAGAACAGCCCAGAGGCCCATCACCCCCCAGAAAGGACGGGCCAGACGTCCCTGTAAACCGATCAGCCGGGCTGAGATCAGCCGATCGCTGGATTCCTGCTTTTCCTGTCCAGAAAGGCTGGCTCCTTTCATAAAGTCATTATACCACAACTGCCTGGCAACGCATTTTCGCAGAGGGTGCATTGCATGCATAACAAGGTGAGGGACGTCGGGACGTCCCTCACCTTGTTCGCTACACTATGATGGGGACCACCGACCTCTATGTCTCGTTGGTGTGACTTTCCTCCTGGTCCAACGTCTGAGCCGACCCAGAGGGTGCCTCCTGGGAAGGTTGAGGCAAGCGAGCACGTGACCGTTCCAGGAGGGGATAGATCACCGCTCCCAGCCCCACACTGCTGACCAGAAACACGAAAGGCCAGGCGCAACATAACGGCTTGACAACCCACAGAAGAGCCGACAAAGACACGGTGATCAGCAAGCCCACCAGCACGGCCCCGACGCTCCCGATCGTCTCTCTGTGCAATGCCTTGAATACCTTGCGCCCGATCAACTCCGCCAGGCCCACCCAGCCCAGCACCGCAGCTCCTGCCAAAGCCAGAGGAACCGGCAGCAGCACCAGCCCCGACAGTAAGATCAGCAGCAGGCCCACCGGGATCAGGATGACAGTGCTGACCAGCACCGCTGCCAGGAGGATGATCAAGATCATTAACACCATGGCCAGTGATTCAAGCACGGCCGCGATCAGGTAAGTGAGCAACCCCAGGCCGAAACTCTGGGCCGGCATGGCGGCAATGCGCTCTGCCACCTGTTGGGTGGTCTTGGGCCAGAGGTACACAATCAACAGGCCCAACCCAATCGCGAGCAGACCCAGGAATCCGGCGGTCAACACCCGGCCTACAAACCGTATAATCCGCTGCCCCAAGGTCTCATACGGCGGCGGTGGAGAAGCAAGCCTCCAGGGGAGTTCCTTCTCCGGGGCGATCAGCCAGGGTCGGGGCAGGGAGATTTGAGGGATTTCCTTACCGAGGATCCTGGCCCCCGCCTGGCGCTCCAGGCCGCCGGAGATGGTCGTCACGTCCCCTTCGACGACCGCTGTGGAGCGCAGCCGGATCTGCCCAAACAGGCCGGAAAGGTCTCCTCCCACACGCCCGGCCACCTCCTGGTCGCCGCTTATGCCCAGGACGTCCCCCTCCACCCGGCTCGTCTCGGTCATGCGCAGCGATCCGCGGATGACCGCCACGCTGCCATTGACGCGCCCGGCGAGATCTACATTGCCGTTCACCACAAACACGTCCCCATTCACCACACTGGTTTCAGGAACGGCCAGATTCCCATCAAACACCCCCAGATCCCCGTCAAACACCTGGCCCGCGTCCAAAGAGACATTCTCCCCGAAGAAAATTCTGCCAGGATCCGAAGGCGGCGCACCCCCATCGGCAAAAACAACCGCTATCGGCCAAAGCCATAGCAAAGCCAGTCCGACTAACCACCATCCATATCTTTTCACCGCATACCTCCTATTCAATTTTGAATGAGCCATCGGACCACCGTCTCTATGGAACCCCGTTCCGACGAATATCCCTGGGCTCCTTCAACAAGAACCAGCCCCACAACGCGATCAATACCGCCAACCCGACGGTTAACAAGAAGGCGAAGGGAGCGACATAGGTAAGCAGCTCCCCCAGGAAGAGACTGAGCCCCTTGCCCAACAGTCCCACCCCCGACGCCACCTGGACGATAAACTCGGTCCCCTGTTGCACCGCCGGCAGGGTATCGCGCCAATGCCAGACCACGACTCCCAAAGTCAGGATGACCACAACACTCAACGTAATGACGGCCAACGACAGGGATCCGGCCAGCAAAGGAACCTTGCCCAACTCCCGTTGGGCCCCTTTCTTTGCCCGCGCCCGGTAGGCCAGTCGTCTCTCCACCCGGCTGGCAAAGCTGACGGGAGGATCCACCAGAGGCGCCGTCTCGAACAAGGCCGATACCTGCTGCATCGCCTGCCAGGTGGACCGACAAACGGAGCAGACTGCCAGATGATCCTGTAATCTCTTCGCGTCCTCGACCTCCAGCAGGTCGTCGAGAGCCAGCGACATCCAGGCCGTCATCTGCTCAGCGTGCACACACACCGGTTCCTTCATCCCTTCTTCCTTCATCACTTGTGTATTCTCCGTGCAATTGCTGGAATTGCCGGGCCATCAGCAGCCGGGCTCGGTGTAACCGGGACTTGATGGCACTCTCGCTGGTGCTCATGACGGTCGCGATCTCCTGATAGGACATGTCATGCCAGTACCGCAGGATCACGGCTGCCCGATACGCGGGCGGCAGCATTTCGAGCATCTGGTGCACCTGTTCCCTTTCCTCTTTGGCGCTCACCTGTTGCTCGGGAGACCCCGTATCGCTGGCGAGCCACTCATCGGGCAGAGGACCGTCCAACGAAATCGGTACAGACCGTCCCTTTTGACGCAACCGATCAATGCAATAATGGGAGGCGATGGATAGCAGCCAGTTGACAAACTTATGCTCCGGTTCATATGTGCTCAGTGCGCGGTAGGCCCGTAGAAATGTCTCCTGGGCTGCATCCTCTGCCTCAGTAGGGTCGCCTAACATCCGGTAGGCCAGGTTATATACCGGTCGCTCGTACACCCGCACCAATTGTCCAAAGGCCGCCTGATCCCCTCGTTGGGCCCGTGCGATCCAGGTCCGTTCCTGGTCCATATCTGTCCTCTACCCATGCTCTATACGCAGTATAGGTCAAAAGGTTGCAGAACATCAAGTCTGCAAGTAGGTAAAGCGTGGGGCAACCGTTTTCTTACAATCCTTGACGCTTTACTTCATCTAAGGTACAATAAAGACAGGTGCAGCTATGTCTCGACCGATCATTGCCTTGACGACCGATTTTGGTCAGGCCGACGGGTATGTGGGGATCATGAAAGGCGTCATCCTGGGCATTTGCCCAGAGGCGGCGCTGATCGATATCACCCACGACATCCGTCCCCAGGCCGTGCGTCAGGCGGCCTACATCCTGTCCACCGCGGCTCCGTACTTTCCGTCCGGGACCGTGCACCTGGTGGTGGTCGATCCAGGGGTTGGAAGTGAGCGACGGCCCATTGTCGTCCAGACCGATCGGTCTACCTACGTGGCCCCTGACAATGGAGTTCTGAGCCTGGTGCTGCAACAGGAACCGGCTCGCCTGGCAATCTGCCTGGACCCCGCGGACCCGCGTTACCGTCTGCCTCACATCAGCGCGACATTTCATGGCCGGGACATCTTTGCTCCAGCAGCGGCCCACCTCGCCTGCGGCGTCGATCCTCACGCTTTGGGTCCTCCACTCCCTCTTACGGACTTGGTGGTCCTGCCTTCTCTCCAACCTCAGCCCGCAGCGGAAGGGATCTGGCAGGGAGAGGTCTGGCATGTGGACCGATTCGGCAACCTGATCACCAATTTCCGGCTCTCGGCGTCCGCGTGTCAATCGCCGGTATCAATCCGGGTGGGCAATGAGCAGATTGAGAGGATAAGCCGCACTTATGCTGACGTGGAACCCAATGAACTGCTGGCTTACCTGGGCAGCAGCGGCTATCTGGAGATTGCGGTAAGAGAGGGCAACGCCGCCGTGCGCCTGGGTGTCACCGTGGGCGATCCGGTGTACATCAAGGGGGTGCCATCAAGATGACGAGGTTGTCCTTCCGGGAACAGGCTCTGTGGACCGTGTGCCGGATGATCGCCGCCGGCCTGGAGCCGTTCGACCCGATGTTCCACGGCTGCTGGGGAGAGCGTCTTCTGAAGCGACTGACAGGACGCTGGCAGAACCGCCTCGATCGGGTTGAGGCCCTCATTCACGCCCTGGAGCAAGAACGCAACCGGCTGCAGCAACAGACCGAAGCCCTGGCCATTTATGGGGCTGCCGTTTACCTGGGAAGCCGCAGTCTAATTCGCAACGAATTGCGCATCGACCCGACCGATCCCCGCGAAGCAGAGATCCTGGATGCCTCGATCGAACTACTGGTCAAGCGGCAGTTGGCTGCCGTCAGTGTGGAGGAGGGACAGGAGGGGAGTCGTGTCTATCACCTGGAACCGGATTGGGCAGCGATTTGCACCCGGTTGTCCGATGCTGCAGAGCAAAGTGAATCTCGAATGGCAGAGTGGTTTCGGGAGGGAATTCAATTGATTGATGAAACCTTTCTTCAGGCTTGAGTGTTATATCAAAAGTGAAAAGGGAAGAGAAATATGGAGAAATTTGTTATTGAGGGAGGTATCCCCCTGCAAGGGACGGTGGTACCCAGCGGGAATAAGAACGCGGCGCTTCCCATTCTGGCTGCCTCATTGCTGACCGATAAACCGATCACGGTCCACAATCTACCGAATATTGGCGATGTGCGAACCATGCTCGCCCTGTTAGAGAAACTGGGAGCCTCAGTCCAGCGCCACGACAACCACACCGTGACCATCCAGGTCACCGACGTGCGTTCGACCTGTCCGGATCCCGTTCTATTCAGCCAGATCCGCGGCTCTCTGACCTTGATGGGACCGTTGCTGGCCCGCGCTGGCCGGATCACGTTGACCCTGCCCGGCGGAGACCGGATCGGCCGGCGACGAATTGACACCCACCTTCTGGCCCTCAGTGCGTTGGGCGCCTCCTTGAGGCAGAACGACCGCTTGGAACTAGAGGCGGCCGGCCTGCATGGCGCCGATATCTGGTTAGATGAGGCCAGCGTCACCGGCACGGAAAATGCCATCATGGCCGCCTGCGTGGCCCGGGGGGAGACGATCATCCGAAACGCGGCCTCGGAACCACACGTCCAGGAGCTATGTCACTTTCTTAACTGCATGGGAGCCCAGATCGACGGGATCGGTTCCAACGTACTCCGCATCCAAGGCCGGCAACGATTGGAGGGCGGCGAGTGCACGATCGGCCCCGATTTTATGGAGGTCGGCAGTTTCATCGGCCTGGCAGCGGTGACCAGAGGGGAGATTTTGATCAAGAACGCAGCTCCCGAACATTTGGGGATGATCCGCATGGTCTTTGCCCGGCTCGGAGTGCATTTTGAGGTGCGTGGACAGGACGTTTTTGTCCCCGCCGATCAACCATTGGTGATCGTGGATGATCTGGGAGGCGCCGTACCCAAGATCGACGACGCGCCATGGCCGGGGTTCCCCACCGATTTGATGAGCATCGCGTTGGTGATTGCTACCCAGGCGCGAGGAACGGTGCTGATCCACGAAAAGCTCTACGACAGCCGTCTCTACTTTGTCGACCGCCTGATCGCCATGGGAGCCCGGATCATCCTCTGCGATCCGCATCGGGCGGTGGTAGTCGGCCCTTCCCGCCTGAGCGGGGAAACACTCCATAGCCCGGATATCCGCGCCGGCATGGCCTTGCTCATCGCCGCCCTGTGCGCAGAGGGGAAAAGTGTGATCCACAACATCCAGCAGATCGACCGGGGATATGAGCGGATCGAGACCAAACTCCAGGCGCTGGGGGCCAGGATTGAACGGGTATGAGCAGATGTGGAGAGGCGGAGGAGTCCTTTCGGACTGGAAAGGAGGTGTTTTCGGCCCGACTCGGGATGGCTAACTACTGAATTGTCAAATCAAACCACAGAACACGGACAGAAGGAGGATCTGATGCTAGACCGTATACTGAGGGCAGTCCGCCTGGATGCAACGCTGTACCGCGAGGTGGCGGAAAACAAAGATACGATGACCGAAGCCACAATCATTGTCGTTGTCGTGACCCTGTTATCGGCTCTCGGAACCGCCCTGGGTTCCATCCTGGCCAAGGCCGGTGCCGGGAGTGTGATTGGCGGATTCTTTGTGAACTGGATCCTGGGTATCTTGATCGGCTGGATCGGATGGGCGATCCTGACCTACTTTGTCGGCACGTTGCTCTTCAAGGGACAGACCGATATCCCGGAGATGATGCGCGTGCTGGGGTATGCCAGTGCTCCGCGGCTGCTCGGCATTTTGGGATTCATTCCTTGTCTGGGCTGGATCGCCTCATTGATCGGAGCGATCCTGGCCTTGATCGCCGGAGTCATTGCTATCCGGGAGGCCATGGAATTTGATACCGGCAAGGCGGTGATCACGGTGATCATCAGCTGGATCATCGCCTTTGCCATCACCTTTGCCCTCGGCCTGGCCGTGGGCGGAGGTGCGGCCATCGCCTCAGGCTTGCGCGGGTAGCCCTTCTCTCATCAAGTGTGGCCCAAGGCCCCAGTGAAGAACTGGGGCCTTGGGGATGATGGATGGACCATAACAGGTTGGGATGAACAGCAGATTTCGGGTTCTTGGACCATGCATGATGGTTCTGGGAAGCTTCCTGGTCCTGGCCGGCCTGGTATGGCCGGCTTGGATACGCGCAAGGGAGCCTGTCCCCGTGATCGGCGACATGGGCGCAGTTGTGGCGGCAGTGACCTCTGCAGTCGAACCCAGTGGCTCCCCCCTGCCCGTTCTTGCCATCTCCCCTTCTCTACCTTCTCTCCCTCCCGAAAATATCCCGAGGTCAGATGCCTGGCCCCATTGGCCACACTCCTCTCGCACGCGCTGGATTCCAACGAGCACCCATCCGCCACCCTCTCCCACCGCCGGGCCTTCCATCCCGATCCTGGCGCGGATCCTGCGGATTCCCCCCACCCGGATAGTCGCCCCAGCCATCCAACTTGACGCGCCGGTGGTTCCTATGACCTGGAAGACGGTGATCCGGAAAGGGCGCCTGGTGTCGGAATGGGACCTACCCAAGGACGCCGCCGGCTGGCATATCAACTCTGCCCTTCCCGGCCAGGGCGACAACGTGGTCATCTCTGGGCATCACAACATCGAAGGTAAAGTGTTTCGCCACATCAAGGACCTCAATCTTGGAGACACGATCATCGTGTATGTGGGCTCCTCTTCCTATGTCTATCGAGTCAGCGCAAAATATCTCCTGAAAGAATCAGGAATGCCCTTGGAAGTCAGAGAGAAAAACGCGCGGTGGATGTTGCCGACCGGGGATGAGCGTTTGACGCTGATTACCTGCTGGCCCTACGAATGGCCGGGAAATACACACCGGGTCGTTGTGATAGCCCGACCAGAGGCCCATTTCGCTAGCTCGCCAGAATCCAGAGTCAGATAGCAACGACTCAGCCTGCCATACCTTGTCCTTGGGTGCATTTTCGATCGTCTCTCGTGTTTGCCTGTAGGCTCCCCTTCCTCTAGCCCGGGAGTCGAGGCTTCCGCCGGAATGTCTGTCCGGTTAGAGGGTCCACCGGCTTTACATCCAGCGCCGGGATGCTACCGGTCATCTCCTCCCGCCCAACCGCCCCCTCCACCTATCCACGGAGAGTGTGGATATGTACCCCAAGACTGTGGATAACCTGGTTCGTCTGTGGATAACTTCAGACGGAATGTGAAAATTCGATGGAAAGATCAAAAAATTCCATCGCACCGTCGCCCGCGTGAGGGGAAAAAGAAGAATATCCCCAGGGAGTGAAAGATTTATCCCCTCCCAGGAACCAGGATACAAGTCTACCTATAGGTCATCCAGAAACCAGGGATACAATCTGTAGGGAAGGGATCGAACCGAAACAAGAATCATCCACAAAAGGATGCTCTCTATTACGATCACTATTCTTAATGAATCAATTGACAGATACTTCCTCTCCAGATATAATGGAGGCAGATCCGGGGCGAATAGCTCAATTGGAAGAGCGCTTCCCTTACAAGGAAGAGGTCACAGGTTCAACCCCTGTTTCGCCCACTCCAGGATAAGCCTTGTGTTGGTAATACCCGCGCAAGGCTTTGTCTTTGTTGTTAACTTTGAATGGTGTTATACTACAGCCCTAACGATCGGGGACATGCAGTCGAGGGGCAACCGTCGGAATGGAACGGGATAGTCACGTTACACACACAAAGGTGTCGTTGGCCCTGATTGTCATCCTGGTGATAGGCGGGGCCTTCCGTTTCTATAACCTGAACTGGGATAAGGGGACGTATCACATCCATCCCGATGAGCGCCATACGACCATGGTCATCACCGCCATTCAGTGGCCCCGGACTCTGGGCGAGTATTTCGATACCAGCTGTTCTCCTCTGAATCCCCGCAACAACAATATGGTGTATTTTTATGGAACATTCCCGCTCTTTTTCACCAAGTTTGTTGCGACGCAACTGGACAAGGCAGTAAGCCTGTATGTCGAACGCTCGCGGTCTCCCGGCGATGAGTGGCAGCCAGGCACCAGCCTGACCAGCTATGATCGCATCCATCTGGTCGGACGGGGCTTATCGGCTTTGTTTGATCTGGGGTCCGTGCTTCTTCTTTTCTTCCTCGGGCGGCGATTGTTCGATGAGCGGGTGGGGTTGATCGCCTCGTTTTTGTTAGCGTTAGCTGTGTTAAATATCCAGGGCTCTCATTATTTCGCTGTAGATACGTTTCTGACCTTCTTTGTGGGGCTAACCCTGTGGTTCACGCTTGACCTGGTGGAAGGAAAGGGATGGCTGTCTTTTGCGGCGTTGGGGCTCAGCATGGGATTCACCCTTGCCTGCAAAGTCAGTGTGTTCCTATTGGTGGTTGTGATTGCGTTGGGGGCCTGGCTGAGAGTGAGAAACCAGGTGTGGGCCGGAGATCGTCCCGCTCGCGCCTTTCTCAAGACGGCGATCGGCCTGGGTCTGGCGGTGCTTTTGGCCATCGGGGTATTTCGCGTGGCGCAACCCTACGCCTGGGCGGGTCCGAATTATGTCGGCTGGGATACGGTTCCTGAGCCGTGGGGAGAACGGTTCCGCATCTTCCAACATGTTCCTGAACCGATCCGCGCTGTGTTCATGCCCAATCCGCAATGGATTGCGGACATTGTTTCGGCCGGCGCCCAGCAAACCGGTGAGGCGGACATGCCGTGGGGGCGCCAATGGACCGAGCGAACTCCGTGGCTGTATCCTCTTGAGAACATGGTCCTCTGGGGGCTGGGGGTGCCTCTGGGTACGGCGGCCTGGTTGGGGGTGCTTCTGGTTATCATCCAGACGGTTCGGCGCTGGCGGTCCGCACGACCTCAATCAGCCGGTCATGAGGACGAGGGATGGGAGAGGGTCTTGATCCCTCTGACCTGGGTGGTGTTGACCTTCTTCTGGCAAGGAATGCAGTTTGTCAAGTCGATTCGCTACTTTCTGCCGATCTATCCATCCCTGGCCATGTTCGCGGCGTATCTCGTAGTGTTTGTCTGGGACTGGGCGAAGGATCGTTATTGGGCACCTCGATTTCTGGCCAGAGCGTTGAGTACCATGGTACTTGTGGGCACGCTGGCCTGGGCCTGGGCTTTTATTCAGATCTATCGGGAACCGGTGACCCGGGTTCAGGCAACGCGATGGATCTATGAGAATATCGAGACCGGAGCCACGCTGCGGTATCACACCATCGATGGTCGGCCAGGACAATGGCAGCTCGATCTACCGTCCATCCACGTCTTTGAGGAAAACGGCCAGTGGCTGGTCACGCCGTTTAGCCCGGCGCACGATCTGATCGCCACCGAGGTGGTCATGAACCACCTCACCCCGTTGGACGGGGAGAGGCATGGGGTCATGGAGGTCCAGATCACCCTGGCGGACCAGGAAGAATATCCGCTCGCTCAAGCGCAGTTGGCGGCCACCTTTGGGAAAAATGGCCAAGACCGATACGTCCTGGACGTGCCAGACCTGTTCATGACAGGCGGACAACGGTATCTGGTTCGAATTCGGGCCGTTGAGGGAGCTCCGCTGGTCAGCAAGGGGGCGGCCATTGCCAACGAGCACTTTGATGATCCACTGCCCTTTAATATGGATGGACGGGTGGCCTTTGGCACGGGACCCTATCGAGGCCTGGACCTGACCCTGTACGACGAGGATACTCCGGAGAAGTTGGAGAAACTCCTGGACGTCCTGGATGAAGCCGATTACATCATCATGAGCAGCGGTCGGCTGTACAACTCGATCCCGCGCCTGCCGATGCGGTATCCGGTCACCACCCGCTACTATCAACTTCTGTTTGCCGAAAAGTTGGGGTTCGAAAAAGCCGTCGAGTTCCATTCCTATCCCCGGTTGTTTGGCATTGAGTTCAACGATGACCGCGCCGAGGAGCAATTCACCGTTTACGATCATCCCAAGGTGCTGATTTATCGCAAATCGGATGACTATGACCGGGATCGCGTCCGTGCTCTGCTCAGCGAGGGGATTGACTGGGATGGGATTGCCCACTGGCTCAACCCGCGCGATGTGCCCCGCTGGAAGCGCACCCATCAACACCAGAATGAACTGATGCTTACTGACGAGTTGAAACAGGTGCAACGGCAGGGGGGCACCTGGGGGTTGATTTTCAACCGGAACAGTGTGGTGAACCGTTGGCCCACCCTGTCATGGCTGCTTCTCATCGAACTGTTGGGGCTGTGTGCCTTGCCGCTGACCGTTGCCGCTCTGGGACGGCTGCCTGACGGGGGCTATATCCTGTCCAAACCGATCGGGGTATTGCTGCTAGCCTGGAGTGCGTGGATCCTGACCAATGTCACGGCCTTGTCCTATACGCGGGGGACGATCTGGCTGTCGCTAGGGGCGATCGCTCTTGCCTCGTTCGGAGTTCTCCTTTTCCCAGGACCGCGACGCCGTCTCTGGAACCTATGGTGTACCAAGAGAAGGCTCGTCCTGGTCAACGAGCTGTTTTTCTGCGGGTTCTTTGCCTTGTTTTGGTTGATCCGCTGGGGCAATCCTGATCTGTGGCATCCCTGGATGGGCGGCGAAAAGCCGATGGATTTTGCCTATCTTAACGCCGTGATCAAGAGCACCGAGTTTCCCCCCTATGATCCGTGGTTTGCCGGTGGGTACCTGAACTATTACTACTTTGGTCAGGTGATGGTCGGCACCCTGATCAAACTGATCGGGATCGTGCCGGCGACCGCCTACAACCTGGTCATCCCGACCTGGTTTGCGATGACGGCCATGGGGGCGTTCAGCGTCAGTTACAATCTGGCGGTCCAAGGACACGCGGGGAAGGAGGGCGGAGCAGAACAGAGGCCTTGGCGGACCTGGCTCTTTGGCCTGGTGGGGGCGCTGTTTGTAGCGGTGCTCGGTAACTTGGCTCAGGTGCGGTTGATCGTGTCCGGCTTGAGCGAGGGAGTGTTGGAATCGTTCCGGAGCACCATTCCCGGATTCGCCAGCCTGGTGCGCTGCGTGGTTGGCCTGTACCAGACCTTGGTCGAGGGCAAGCCTCTGCCGATCGCCATCAACGAGTGGTATTGGAATGCCAGTCGGGCCATCCCCTCTGCCCCCAGTGAGTCGGTGATCACCGAGTTCCCCTTCTTCACCTTCCTGTATGCCGATCTGCATGCCCACCTGATTGCGTTGCCGTTGACGTTTGTGTCGCTGTCTATCGCCGTGGCCATTGTGAAACGGGGGGAGAAAAGCTGCGACCCAGAAGAGAAGAGATGGAGGCGGCTTCTGGACTTGCTCTTGCTGCTGGTTCTCTGGTCGGTGACGATTGGCGCTATGCGCACCACCAACACCTGGGATGTGCCGCCGCATCTGTTGATCGCGCTGGGGGCCTTGACCATTGCCGAAACGGCGCGGCGCGGGCTGAGTTGGAAGGCGGTCGGGACGATCGCCTGGCAATTCGGGCTGATCTTTGTTCTTGGGTGGGCCCTGCTCTATCGACCTTTCTGGACCTATTATGGAACCTTTTACAACAGCGTGACCCTGTGGACCGGCACCCGGACTGTGCTATGGGCCTATCTGCTAGTCCATGGGCTCTTTTTGTTTGCCATCGTCAGCTATCTCTGGACGAGGGTGATGGGCGAAGATCAGGGGTGGGCTCTGTGGCGGCGGACGATGCTGACCGTCCGCTACTGGACGCGACGGGAGCGGTTGCAGAAGGTGGCAAAGATCGTCGGTGTCCAGGGATTACCGATGGCGACCCGCTGGTGGGTGGGACTTGGAATCCTGTTGCTTGTCGAGGTCTTTTTCCTGATCCCCGGATTGATCCCCTTTACCCGGGCGAGAGAAGAGTTGGCGGCGGCCGGCGAGTATGCCTATCGAGGTCTGGGCGTGTTTGCCGTGGGATTGCCCGTAGCCGTCCTGGGACTGTTCTTGCTGCTTCGACGTAACCTTTCGGCCACCGAACGGCTGTGGGCCTACCTGGTCCTGCTGGGGTTAGCCATGACCCTCGGGGTGGAAGTCGTGGTCCTCGAGGGAGATGTGGGACGGATGAACACGGTGTTCAAGTTCTACCTGCAGACATGGTCGCTATGGGGAGTGGCAGCGGCGGTGGCATTGGCCTGGATGGTGCCCTATGTGACGCGCTGGCGTCAGGGACAGGGATTATGGCTGGGTTCGCTGGCGGTCCTGTTGTTCTGCGCCGCGCTCTATCCGCCCTTGGCCACCTCGGCCAAGGTCCGCGACCGATTTGATCCTCGCGCGGGGCCGGGTCTGGACGGGTGGGCATACATGAAAACGGCTCTTTACTCCGATCCCAATGGCCAGGAATATGAACTGAAATGGGATCTGGAGGGGATCCGCTGGATGCTGGACAACGTGGCCGGCTCTCCGGTCATTCTGGAGGGACACACGCCAGAGTACCGTTGGGGAGGGCGCTATTCGATCAACACCGGATTGCCAGCAGTGCTTGGTTGGAACTGGCATCAGCGCCAACAGCGGGCGGCGGCCAATGATCAGGAGGTGTGGAGGCGGGCTGAGGATGTAGCCAGGATCTACAACACGCCGGTTTCCGATGTGGCAGAATCTTTGCTGCGCCAATATGAGGTGGAGTATGTGGTTGTCGGGCCCTTGGAAGAGGCCTATTATGACCCGGCCGGGCTAGCGAAATTTGATCGGATGGTCCGCGAGGGCAGATTGCAGGTCGTATTTCGCAACGAGAGAGTGACTATCTATCAGGTGGCTTGGTGATCATGGCCGATAAGCAGTGGTGGATCGTCCCAATCTGGTGGATGTGGATCCAAATCATGGGGCTGGCGGCTTTGCCGCTCGCTTACCGCTTTTTCCGCCGGTTGCCCGATCGAGGCTACACCTTCGCCCGACCTTTGGGCTTGTTACTCAGCAGCTATGTCCTGTGGTTGGGAGCTTCCCTTGGATTGCTGCGCAACAGTCTGGGAGGGGCCCTGTGGAGTCTGGCGGTGGTCGCGGGGGTCTCGATCATGTTCTACCGGCGACGGAGGATCGAGCGTGGATCGGTGGATCTGAACCAGACGGAGCCGGGTTTGGGGCGTTGGCTGAGGACCCACAAATCCCTGGTATTGACCGTGGAACTGCTGTTCGCCGGGGCGTTCATCCTCTGGTCGATCCTCCGCGCCTATAGCCCGGAGCTCACGACCACTGGTGGCGAGAAGTTTATGGAGATCATGGTGTTGAACAGCATCGGCCGGAGTGAGTATTTTCCGCCCCACGATGCCTGGCTCAGCGGATATGCCATCAGCTACTACTATTTCGGCTATGTGATGATCGCCATGCTCACCCGCCTGTCTGGCTTTCCGGCCCATCTGACCTTCCATGTGGGAGTGGCCCTGCTCTTTGCATTGACCTGCACCGGAGCCTTTGGCCTGGTCTACAACCTGGTGAAGGGGTCTGAAGCGCAGGGCCAGCAGCGCACTCGTCGGCCTGTGTCGTGGGTCTTTCTGGGGGCGATTTTGGTGGCGGTGATGGGCAACCTGGAGGGCTTTCTGGAGGTGCTCTACAGCGCGCGGTGGTTGCCGGAAGCCTTCTGGCGTTGGCTCGACATTCTCGAACTGAACGAACCGTTCAACCCTTCCCTGCCGCCCAGCCTGATGCCGGCGCGGAGCAGTTGGTGGTGGTGGCGAGCCTCGCGGGTCATCAATGATCTCGACCCCCTTGGCAATAGCATGGGCATCCAGCCTATTGACGAGTTCCCGGGGTTTAGCTTCCTGCTGGGCGACATGCATCCCCATGTATTGGCGTTGCCTTTTGTGCTGCTGGCCCTGGCCCTGGCATTGAATGCGTTGCTGGAGGGGATGGAGCAGGCCGGGGAAACACGACCGCCAGGAGGGTGGCTGAGGTCGATCCGGGAGTTGCCGTGGTTGATCCCGCTCTGTCTGGGGGCGCTGGGGTTTTTGAATACGTGGGACTTTCCAATCTACTGGCTCATCTTCCTGGCGGCGTATGGCGTGGGGCGGTGGGCTTGGTACAGGCAGATGACCCGGTCTTTGGTCTGGGATGTGGGCCTGACCGGGGGGGCGATTGCCGTGCTGGGGGTGACGTTGTACGCTCCCTTTTACCTGGGCTTCCAATCGCAGGCGGGCGGCCTGTTGCCAACGCTCTATGTAGGGACCCGGTTTCGGCAATATTTCGTCATGTTCGGCCCATTTCTAGTGGCGCTTGTGGGGTTTCTGATTGTGCTGGCCCTCCGGCTCGGACCGCAACCTTCGGGGCGGCGATTGGTCCAGAGTTGGGTCAGTTGGTTCTGCCTTTTTCTTCTTGTGCCGCTCGCCCTCATGGGTCTCATCGTCCTGGCTCTGGTCCTCACGCCCCAAGGCCGGGAACTGTTGGACGGGATTCGCCATATCCCGGCGGTGTATGAGATTGTTGGCGACCAGCCGTGGGGGGCAGTGCTGGGTCGGCTGTTGCTGGTCAAGCTGCGGACCTGGGTGATGCCGGTGGTTGTCGCGGCCATGGCGGCCATGGGGGTGGCGCTGGTGCCGATGGTGGTTTCCCCGTCGGTTACCTCAGACGAGGAAAGCCGGCCGTCCTCCCAATGGACAGGAGGTGAAAGGACCAGCCTTTGCTTTGCCCTGCTGTGCGCCGCAGCCGGGCTGCTTCTCACCCTCAGCGTCGAGTTCTTTTATCTGGTGGACAACTTTCGGGTGCGGATGAACACCATTTTCAAGTTCTATTTTCAGGCGTGGGTGCTGATGGCGCTGGCCAGCGCGTTTGCGGTCTACTGGTTGAGTCGAGACAGAGCGCAAGTCGGGAACGGATGGCAGAGATGGCTGCGTCGGGCTTTTCTGGGCGGGTTTTGGCTGCTCTTTGCCATGGGCATGGTATACCCCGTGTTGGGCCACATCAGCCGCGCCGGGAACTTTGATCACGCCCCCACATTGGACGGGACGGCCTACCTGGCGGAGTCGCAACCGGACGACTATGCGGCGATTGCCTGGTTGAATGCCCACGTGGAGGGTGCGCCCATTATCCTGGAGGCGCCAGGCACCGGCGGCAGTTCCTATGTATACGAGGGACGGGTTTCGGCTCTGACCGGCCTGCCTACCCTTCTCGGTTGGGCCGGACATGAGGGCCAGTGGCGGGGCAATTATGAGGTTCAAGGCGCCCGCGAACCGGATATCGAGACCATCTACCGCACTCTCGATCCACTGGCCGCTCAGGCGTTGCTGGACAAATACGGCGTGACCTATGTCTATGTCGGACCGTTAGAACGGAGCCAGTACGACCCAAGGGGCCTAGAAAAGTTCCGCACCTTTATGGATATCGTCTATCAGCAGGGGAACGTGACGATTTACAAAACGAGAAAATAGTACAGGTGGATGCCAGTGATGAACCAGCAAATCGAGTCTGAGGTCCACCGGTCGCGCCTGTTCACCGTGGAGCGGGCCGCATATCTGTTGATCGGATTGATCGCGGCCAGCCTTCGCTTCTCTCGACTAGGGCTGCGGCCGTTGGACGAGGCGGAAGCCATCCAGGCGTTGGCTGCCTTTCGCTTTTCTCAAGGGGCATTGACAGTCGCTCCGCCCGGCACGGTCCCGGCTCTGTTCACCGGAAACCTCGTCTCTTTCTCCTTGTGGGGGGCCGGCGACGGGAGCGCCCGCTGGTTGCCGGCGGTGGCGGGGGTGCTGTTGGCGTTGCTGCCGTATGGGTTGCGCCGTTCCCTGGGACGGGGGGGCGCCCTGGTGGCATCCTTGCTGTTAGCCCTCTCGCCTTCGGCCGTCTTTTTCTCGCGAACCCTGGACGGCGCCCTCCTGGTCGCTACCTGCGGTCTGGCATTGGCGGTGGGGCTGATCAATTACCTGGAGAGGCGTCAACCGGCGTTCCTCTATCTGGCGGCGATTGCGTTGGGGGTGGGGCTGAGCGCCGGCCCAGGATTCTATTCGGTCTTGTTGATTTTCTCCTTATTTGCCCTGTGGCTATTTCTTCGAGAGAGAGCCCGCTATCGGGAGACAGGCAGTTCAGCATGGGTCACGGCCTGGCGATCCGTTCAGCAGGAACGCGGGCTCCAGATTAGGTTAGGGGGAGCGCTGGCTTTGGCCTTTGGGTTGAGTTCCAGCAGCTTTGTCCTGCATCTGGCTGGTGTCGGCCATGCGGCCGATCTTCTTGGGGTCTGGATCCGCAGTTTCCTGCCCGATCCCACCAGCCCATCGGCCGTCTATCCTTTACTCCTGCTGGTCCGGTACGAGGCATTGATCCTGCTACTGGGACTCCTGGAGGTGGCATGGCTCATCGGCCGGCGCCGCATGGTAGAGCGAGAAGGATCCTCAGCCTTGTTCTTCCCGCATACCCAATTTCTGATCTTCTGGGCGGCGATGGGAGCCTTTCTGGTCCTGGTCGCCGGGCACCGGTCAGCGGGCAACATCCTGGGGATCGTGGTCCCCCTGGCTTTGCTGGCCGGCCAGGGGGTGGAAAGGTCCATCCGATGGCTGACGGAGCGGAACCTGTGGCGGCGGGCGATATGGGTGTGCGCCATTGCCTTGGGGATTCTTGTCTTTTTCTATCTCCAGATAGCGGCGTACAGCCTGGCCAGTCCCTATTCTACGATTGCCATCGGTCAACTCACCCTGAATGCGCCGACATCGTATGCGTTGCTGGCCTGGGCTGCCTTGCTGCTTCTGCTGGGTCTGGGCATCGCCGTCTGGTTCTGGTACGGGTCAGAATTACTGCGAGGCAGCGCCTGGCTGGTCGCCGTGGTCTCGCTAGCGTTGTGGGGGTTCAAGGCGATGTGGGGAGTCAACTTTGCCCACGCCGGCGACCCTCGGGAGTTGATGCTCTTGCAGGCGACAGCCCCGGAGGTGCGGTTGCTGGTCGATCGGCTGGAAGCGCTGTCATTGGCCCAATCCGGGGATGCCCATACCCTACCGGTGACGGTGGATGCAGCGACCGGGCCGGTCGTGGCCTGGTATTTGCGCGAGTTCAATCGGCAGGCCGTGATGGATGTCCTTTCCACGCCGCCCGATACGGTCGCTGCTGTGACATTGGCCCGGCAGGACCTGCCTATCGGTGAGACCTTTCGGGGGCAAGGGTTTCCGTTGCGCCTTCGGTGGTCGCCATGGGGATTGAGCGGCCCTCAGATGGTGCGTTGGCTGTTGTGTATGGAGATCGAGCCTCCTGCGGTGGACCAGGAGGTGGTGCTGTGGGTCAAGAGCGAAGCAGGGCCGTAAAGAGGAAGGAACTGCGACCGGGGGGCTGGAGTTTCTGATGAGGAGATGTTCTGACCTGAAACGGTGATAGATCTGTCTGGGTGGTGAGGTTGCTATGGAATCTCAAGGCAGTAGAGAATCGTTTTTCGACCGACCGCTGGTCGAACTTCTGAAGCCAACGTGGGAGAAGGCGGTGTATGCTACCATCTTTCTGGTGGCGGTGGCAAGCCGGTTCTGGGACCTGGGGGCGCGGGCGATGAGCCATGACGAGAGCCTCCATGCTCTCTACTCCTACTATCTGTACAACGGCACCGGCTATGCCCACAACCCGATGATGCATGGCCCATTTCTATTTCACGCCAATGCGTTGATCTACTTTCTCTTTGGCGACAACGACTTTACGGCCCGGATCGTGCCGGCGCTGTTTGGGGTGTTCATGGTCATGAGCCCGATCCTGCTCCGGCGGTGGTTGGGTCGGCTGGGCTCGGTCATTGCCTCCCTGTTGTTGCTGATTTCGCCATTGTTCCTGTACTACTCCCGCTACATTCGCAATGACATCTATATCGCCGTCTGGACTATCTTGCTGATCGCCGCTCTGTTCCACTTCCTGGAGGACCATCGGGTGAAGTGGTTCTATCTGGGGGCGGCTGTCCTGATGCTGTCTCTGGCCACCAAAGAGGTTGCCTACATCTTTGGCTTTATTGGCCTGAGTTTCCTGGTGGAATTGGTCTTGTGGGAAAAGGGCAACCCCCGGCGCCGACTCTGGCTATATGGGGGGGCCGGGCTGTTAAGCATCCTCCTGCTGACCATGAGTGTTCTGCTGGGACGAACTGCGTCTGCAGGGGCAGAGGAGGCGGCGCAGGTAGCCCGACAGGCGATCAAGGTGTTGCAGGCGGTGGTCACGGTGACGGGGGGCACGATCCTGGCCGTGTTGGTGAGCGCACCGTTGTTGCGGTCCCGGCATCCCCGGCCCAGCAGTGTGGAGGAGGCGGTGCGGACTCTATCGGGGCAGAACTGGATCGTCGCCATCGCCGTGATGTTTGTGATCTATACCCTACTTTTCACTACTTTCTTTACCAATCCGGTGGGGTTGGGTACGGGCATCATCGGCTCGATCAGTTACTGGTTGGCGCAGCAGGAGGTTCAGCGCGGCGGTCAACCTTGGTACTACTACCTGATCCTGTTGCCGATGTACGAGTTTGTCCCGCTGCTGTTTGGGACGATGGCGATGGTCTACTATTGGTGCCGTCGCATATTCAGTTCTTCCAGCAGAGAGGATACGGAAGGGACCCCGGCTGAGTCCCGGCTGCCGGGATCGGACTCAGACATGCGGTTCATCGCCTTTCTCATCTTCTGGACCTTGACTACGCTGTTCATCTACAGTTGGGCGGGTGAAAAGATGCCCTGGCTGGGGGTCCACCCGGCCTTGCCGTTCATCATCCTGAGCGCCAAGTTCTGCGGCGACCTGTTCGCCACGGCAGATTGGCGGACGGTCTGGCGGCGCGGCGGTGGACTGCTGGCCCTGTTGCTACCGCTGGTATTCTTTGGCCTCTACACTTTGCTCCGACTACAACCCTTCCAAGGGCTGTCTCTTTCCAAGTTGCAGGCGACCGGCGGTTGGCTGGCGGCGGTGATGGTCACTGCTCTATTGGTGATCGGCGTGCTCCGGGTCGCCCGGCGCTTGGGGGGGCGCAACACGGTCTTGGTGTCGCTGGCCACGGTGTTGACCTTTCTCTCCTTCTTTACGGTCCGCTTTGCCTGGATGGCAGCCTACATCAATTATGACTATGCCACCGAGCTCCTGGTGTATGCCCACGGTGGGGCCGACGTCAAACCGACGATGAACGAGATCGCCGAGATCTCGCGGCGCACCGTCGGTGACAAGATGATCGAGGTGGCGTATGATAGCGATGTTTCATGGCCGCTCGAGTGGTATATGCGCGAGTATCCCAACCGCAAATTCTATGGCGAAACACCCACCCGCGAGGCTTTGAATGTGCCCATTGTCCTGGCCGGGGACAAGATCATCGCCAAGGTTCGGCCGTTCCTGGGGGATCGCTACCACTGCTTCAAACGGCGGCTGGTCTGGTGGCCCAACCAGCAATACATGGACCTTACCTGGCAACGGATCCGTAACATCCTGGGTTCTCCCCAGAAACGGGCCATCCTGTGGAAGATCCTGTACTACCGCCAATACCCGCGCACGCCGGATGACTGGTATCATGTCCACAACTTTTCGTTCTGCGTGCGCAAGGATGTGGCCCAGCAACTCTGGGACTTTGGGGCCGTGCCGCCGGAAGCCTATGAATTGCCTCCCGATCCCTACGCGGAGGCCCATATCGATCTCCAGTCGGTGCAGGTGTGGGGTCAGGTGGGCACTGGACCCGGCCAGTTCAACCACCCGCGCGGACTCGCCCTCGGACCGGATGGCGATGTGTATGTGGTGGATTCGGATAACCACCGCGTCCAGGTCTTTGGCCCAGACGGCAGCTTCCGGCGCGAATGGGGGAGCCACTGCAACCTGGCCCTCGGTCTCGGCTGCGTGGACCCCGACGGCGCAGGCCCGCTGGAACTGGGGGATGGTCAGTTTCAGGAGCCGTGGGGCATCGCCGTCGCTCAAGACGGTCGGGTCTATGTGGCGGATACCTGGAACCATCGCATTCAAGTCTTTGCTCCGGATGGCACCTTCCTGACCAAGTGGGGGACCTATGGTCAGACCGACCGCGCTACCTGGCTGTTCTACGGGCCGCGTGACATCGCCATTGACGCGTCCGGACGGGTGTTCGTCACCGACACCGGCAACAAGCGAGTGGTGGTATTTGACCAGGAGGGCAACTACCTGGATCAGTGGGGCAGCGCCGGGGCCGGCCCGGGCCAGTTTGAGGAGCCGGTCGGCATTGATCTGGATGCAGAAGGTAATATCTATGTCGCCGATACCTGGAATCAGCGCGTTCAGGTCTTTAGCCCGGATCATGCGTTCCTGCGCCAGTGGTCGGTGGACGCCTGGTACGGCGAGTCAGTGATCAACAAGCCCTATCTGGCAGTGGACGCGCAAGGGCGTGTCTATATCACCGATCCGGAGGGATATCGCGTTGCGGTCTTTGCGGGTGACGGAGAGTTGGTGGCCACGTTTGGGCTGTTTGGATACGACGCGAACTCGTTCAGCCTGCCCACCGGAATTGCGGTGGACCCGGAAGGCTTTATCTATGTGACCGACACCGACGGACAACGGGTGATGAAGTTCCAGCCGTTACCGTGACGACGGCTGGCAGTGACGAGGGGACTGGCTGACCGTCGCCTGGGAGCACCGGCAGGGCAAACCCGGAGGTTTGCCCTGCTTTTCATTGGGCAACCCTTTCTAACCTGACCCAACTCCCGGCCGGTAGGCTTTTGGGGCCTTTGCCCGGGCATTTCACTCCGACTGGGCCTGACCCGGTCAGCTTCCGCTACCCCGCGCGGCTCCGAGCAAGCTCGGGATTCCCATTTTGTGGACATTTTGTAACCACCTTTGTGCTATAGTAGTGTACTGAGGGGCGGGGATTATCAGAAGTGAAGGGAGGTGAATGACAATGGTGCTTCAGATCGTCAAGTGGAATATCCATCCTGACAAAGTGGAGGCGTACCTGCAATGGACCCAAGGCGCGATTCAGCGCACGCTGGCTGTGCCGGGCGTCGTCGAGTTCCGCGCCTATCGCCCGCTGAGCGGCACATCCCAGGCCGCGATTACCTACGAATTCGCCGATTTGGGAGCCTGGGCCGCCTGGCGCGAGCATGAGGAGGTGCGCCGGCTGCTGGACGAGTTGCACACCCTGGCACTCAATGTGAGCATGGAGCTGTGGGGGGCGTCCCCGGTCGTCCCGCGGCCCATCCGACCCGGCGGCTAAATCCGGGACTGAGGACCAGGCACCGGGTCTGTGAGCCGACCTCGCCCCGCGAGCAGGTCCGGCGCCGAGGGAAAGTGATGAAGGGAGTGAAAGTGATGTCAGAAGAGATCAGAACTACCTTGCGGGGGTTTGTGACAGCCTTGACCCAGGGGGATGTCGAGAAGGCGGCCTCCCTGTGCACCGAGGACGTGGTCTGGGAGGCCCCAGAGGGGAGATTCGACGGGGTCAGCGAACTGAAGCGCTACGGCACATGGATGACCCAAATCATGGCGGACCTGAGCTACGCCGAGAGCGGGGTCGGCATCCTCGTCGAGGGCGACAAGGCTTGCTTTGAACACCGCTTTGCCGGCACCTATGAAGGTCAGCGTGTCGAGTGGCTCTCCATGTGCACCTATGAATTGGTCGGCGGCAAGATCCACCGTCTGAGGACGGTGCACGACCGGCTGGGGATCCTGCGCCAGGGGGCCAAAGGCTGGCTGGAAGAGACCCTGATCCATTCCCTGGTCAAGAGGGTCGAGAAAGGGCTGTAGCGATCCCCTGGCCCGGCCTCGCCGCCTTGGTGGCAGCGCTGATGCAGGAACTGCTGCGCAGCAGCCCGGATGACCAGACCTCCGAGGTCTCGCAGACCTCGGAGGTCTGAGGGTCTAACGAAAGGAGGCAAAGATGAGAAGGAGTCAGCTTTGTAGCACCGGATTGGCCACCATGTGCGCCATCCTGCTGGTGGTCGGCCTGGCGGCCGCGCAGGCGCCTCAGGCCGCCCTGGGCACGGCCTTCACCTATCAAGGGCAGTTGAGGATAGACGGCAGCCCGGTCAATGACACCTGCGATTTCCAGTTCAGCCTGTGGGATGCCGCCGGCGGCGGCACGCAGATCGGCGCCACCCAGACCAAGACGGGTATCCAGGTGAGCAACGGCTACTTCACCATCCCCGACCTGGACTTTGGCGCCGGCGCCTTCCAGGGTGACGCCCACTGGCTGGCCATCGCCGTGCGCTGCCCAGCCGGGAGCGGTTCGTACACCCCCCTCTCCCCCCGCCAGGCGTTGACCGCTGCGCCCTATGCCTTGTTCAGCAAAGCCGCCCCGTGGAGCGGTTTGACCGGCGTGCCGGCCGGCTTTGCCGACGGGGTGGACAACGACACCACCTACACCGCCGGCGCCGGGCTGACACTGGCGAGCGGCCAGTTCAGCGTCAACTTTGCCGGCAGCGGCGCGGCCAGCACTGCCGCCCGCTCCGACCACAACCACGATGCCGCCTATTGGAAACTGACCGGCAACAGCGGCACCAACCCGACCACGCACTTTCTGGGCACCACGGACAACCAGGCTCTGGAGTTGCGAGTGAACAACGCCCGCGCACTGCGCCTGGAGCCGAACGCCGACAGCCCAAATGTCATCGGCGGTTACAGCGGCAACAGCGCGACGGCCGGTGTGGTGGGCGCCACCATCGGCGGTGGCGGGGCGAGTGGTCACATCAACCAGGTTGCTGCCAACTATGGCACCGTCGGCGGGGGCAATAGCAACACCGCCAGCGGCGACGTCGCCACCGTCGGCGGGGGCTGGATCAACGCCGCCAGCGGCGCAGTCGCCACCATCGGCGGGGGGTATAGCAATACCGCCAGCGGCACCTACGCCACCGTCGGCGGGGGCAGTGGCAACACCGCCAGCAACTACCTCGCTACCGTTGGCGGGGGTGGCAACAACACCGCCAGCGACTACCTCGCCACCGTCGGCGGGGGCTGGGCCAACGCCGCCAGCGGCCAGTCCGCCACCGTCGGCGGGGGTTCTGGCAACACCGCCAACGACTCAAACGCCACTGTCGGCGGGGGCAACATCAACACCGCCAGCGCCGGTGCCTCCACTGTCGGCGGGGGCTGGAGCAACACCGCCAGCGGCCTCGTCGCCACCGTCGGCGGGGGCTATAGCAACAACGCCAGTGGCATTTACGCCACCGTCAGCGGTGGCGTTGGAAACACCGCCGTCTATACGGGCACCACTGTCAGCGGGGGCTGGCATAACACCGCCAGCCACGACTATGCTGCCGTAGGCGGGGGCGCGTTCAACACCGCCAACGGCCCTGCTTCCACGATTAGTGGGGGCTGGAGCAACGCCGCGAGCGGCGAATCCGCTACCATCGGCGGGGGCGACTACAATGCTGCCGGCGCAGCCTACGCCACCATCGCCGGCGGCGGGCCGTCGGATCCGAGCGACCCGACCAATACCAACAACCGCGTCACCGACGACTATGGCGCCATCGGTGGGGGCGGTGGTAACCGGGCCGGGGACGGCGATGGCGACCCGACGAATGCTCGCTACGCCACCGTCGGCGGGGGCGCGAGCAACGCCGCCAGCGGTGCTGCTACCGTCGGCGGCGGCATATACAACACGGCCGGGGGTAGTTATGCCACCGTTGGCGGGGGCCAGAACAACACTGCCAATGCCTGGTACTCCACGATCGGTGGGGGTATCAACAATGTGGCTAGTCAGCAGAGCGGCACCGTCGGCGGGGGCGATTCCAACACCGCCAGTGGCTTGTACGCCACCGTTGCAGGGGGCTCGCGCAACACTGCCGCCGGAGCCTACGCCACCATCGCCGGCGGCGGACCGACGGAGCCGAGCTATCCCGACATCACCAACAACCGGGTGACAGATGACTATGGCACCATTGGCGGCGGCGGGAGAAACCGTGCGGGCGACGGCGATAGCGACCCGACGAACGCTACCTACGCCACCGTCGGCGGGGGTGCTTACAACACCGCCAGCAATTACTACGCCACCGTCGGCGGGGGCGAGGCCAACACCGCCAGCGGATCGCGCGCCACCGTCGGCGGGGGCGAGAGTAACACCGCCAGCGGCGAGTACGCCACCGTCGGCGGGGGCGAGCATAACACTGCCAGCGGTGCAGGGGCATTTGTTGGTGGTGGGGGAACCGATGGCCCTCATCATTTTGGCAATCGGGCTCAGGGTGCAGCCTCTGCCATCGCCGGCGGGTGGGGCAACCTGATTACCACAACTGCTACATACGCCGCCATCGGCGGGGGCGAGTCCAACACCGCCAGCGGCGGCTTCCACGCCACCATCGGCGGAGGTTACTCTAACGAAGCGGGTGGAGCCTCCACCACTGTGGGTGGCGGTTGGAACAACACTGCCAGCGGCAACGCCGCCACCGTCCCTGGCGGAGCAGACAATATCGCCAGTGGAGCCTACTCCTTCGCCGCCGGCGCTCAGGCCCAAGCCACCCATCCGGGGTCTTTCGTCTGGTCGAGCGCCGAAGCCGCCTCGTCCTGGGGGGATAACACCTTCACCGTACGCTCCCATGGCGGGGCGCGTTTCTACACCGCTTCAGGGACGGGTACGGGCGTGGTGCTCGTCAGCGGCAGCGGTTCGTGGTCCTCTCTCAGCGACCGCGCGGCGAAGGAGAACTTTGTCTCTGTGGACGGCCGCAACGTCCTGGACCGCCTGGCTACCATCCCCATCCAGACCTGGAACTACCGCAGCCAGGACCCCGCCATCCGCCACATCGGGCCGGTGGCGCAGGATTTCTACGCGGCGTTCGGGGTGGGCGAGGACAACACGCACATCAGCACCGTAGACGCCGACGGCGTGGCACTGGCGGCGATCCAGGGGTTGTACCAACTCTCTCAAGAGCAGGACGCCCACATCGCCCGGTTGGAGGGGCGCGTTGCGGCTTTGGAGGCACAGAATGCCGCCCAGCAGGCGCAATTTGACGATCTGCAAGCCCGCTTGACGGCGCTGGAACGGCGGGGCAGCGGCGCACCCGCAACGGCGAATTCCGTCTCCCGCCTCTGGCCTGCGCTTGGTGGGCTGTCGCTCATCGGCGCGGTGGTGTACCTGCGGCGAAGGGAAGGAGGGCGGCCATGAACATTTCACGTTTCACATTTGGGCGTAGCAACGCTACGCCCCTGCTGGCCATCCTGCTCTGCCTGGCCCTCGCCGTCGGCGCCTTCGCCCAATCGGGCGGCGGGTACGACCTGACCTGGAACACGGTGGACGGCGGCGGCGCCACCTGGAGCGAGGGCGGCGGATACTTGCTGGGCGGCACAGCGGGGCAGCCAGATGCGGGTGCGCTTTCCGGCGGCGCGTACACGCTCAACGGGGGCTTCTGGAGTGGCGCCCTTGGCGCGCTCAACCGGGTCTACCTGCCGCTGGTGGTGAGGAATTACTGACGCAGGTCACTGCCATCTCTGCAGGTGACCGTCGCCAGAAGCTGCAGGGGAATTCAGACCCTTGAGGGCAGGCTGAGGTGAGGGACCGTGAGTTTGGATAGTCCAGTGGGCTGGAAAGGGGGCGCAATTTCCGTTCAAGGGTTTTGTCTCGGGTGGCTGCCGATTTTCATCCGCCCAACTGGTCGGGAGTGAATCCTTCGGGCAGCAACTCGGCGATGGTAAAGGTGCGGACATGGCCGGACGTATCGGCCACGATCACGCGCAAATTGCCATCCGGGCCGCTGAACTCGCGCAGGATCTGGCGGCACGCGCCGCAGGGAGTCGCCCCGGTAGAGGTGATCACGGCGATGGCCTCAAACTCCTGCTCGCCCTCCGAAACAGCCTGGGTGACCGCCGCCCGCTCAGCGCAGGTGCAGAGAGGATAGGCTGCATTCTCCACGTTGCAGCCCAGGTAGACCCGACCAGAGCGCCCGAGAAGGGCGGCTCCGACCGGGAATCTGGAATAGGGGGCATAGGCCCGTTCGCGCGCCTGTCGGGCCAGGTCCACCAACTCTGCGTCGGTCAATCGATCAGTCATGGGCTTTCTGTCTTTCGGCTTTCGCCTTGGGCGATGGGGGGCTCTCCTGCTCTCTTCCTTCGCGGGACGAAGTTGGGATTTCGTCCTCCTCGGTTTCCTCAAGAAGCGGTGGCTGGCGCTGGATGCGGACCTTTTTGATGCGCCGGCCGGCCACCGACTCGACCGTCAACACCAGGTCCTCGTAGGTGACCTGGTCGCCGACCACGGGCACTTTGCCCAACTGAGAATAGATAAAGCCACCCAACGTGTCGGTCTCCTCGGTGGGGAGGGAGGCGTCAATTAACTGGTTGAACTCATCCACATCGATCCGGGCGTCAAAGAGGTACTCATTTTCACTGAGGACCTCCATGAATGGTTCTTCCGTGTCATATTCATCTTGAATTTCGCCGACGATCTCTTCCAACAGGTCTTCGATGGTGACCAGCCCGGCCATGCCGCCGTATTCATCGACAACAATCGCCATGTGGACCCGTCGCTGTTGGAGATCGGGCAACAAATCCCCCGCCTTTTTGGTTTCGGGGATGAAATAGGGTTCGCGGATAAGGTTTCGCAGCGGCACGTCGATCCGACCGTCCCGCAGATAGCCCAGCAGGTCTTTGGCATATAATACGCCCACCACGTTGTCAATCGTATCCTCGTAGACGGGGATGCGAGAATGGCCGGCTTCCATGATGACATCCAGGGCCTCCAACAGCGGCGTGGTCACCTCCACCGCCACGACGTCGATGCGCGGGACCATGATCTGGCGGACCAAGGTATCGCCCAGTTCAAAGATGGAGTAGATCATCCGCTTCTCTTCTTTCTCGATGACCCCCTCCTCCTCCCCGGCGTCCACCAGCGTTTTGATCTCCTCCTCGGTCACGAACGGCATGCTCCCTTGAGCTTCGGCACCGAGCAACCGGGAGATAGCGTTACTGAGGCCGACGGCCAGGCGAACCAGGGGCATGGCTACGGCCGAAAGGACCATCAACGGACGGGCCAGCCAGAGGGCCAGGCGCTCGCTGTGCTGCAATGCGACAGTCTCGGGCACCAGTTCCCCCAGGACCAGCATGGCCAGCGCAGCCAGCAACACAACCACGGTAAAGGCTACCGGATAACTCGCTCCGCCGAGCCAGGGGTGCCAGGCGTTCGCCAAAGCCGGCGCCGACAGAACTGCGACGGTCGCCCCGGCAAAGAAACAGGCCAAGGTCATCCCCAACTGGGTGGTGGCTAGAAGCTGGCTCGCGTTCTCGGCCAGCTTCTCGGCAGTCTGCGCCGTCTTTACCCCTTCGTCCATCAACTGCCTCAGCCGCGCCTGGCGGACGTTGATCAGCGCCGAACGGGCCATGGACAAAAGGGCGGTGAGGACGACGAGCGCGGTCAGCAGAATGACTTCCCAGAAGGTCAACCTAGTCCACCTCCCCTTCCTCTGAGCCTGGAGACCTGATCCGAGCCGGTACGCCATAGACGACACTGCCCGGCGGCACATCATGGGTGACCACCGCTCCCGCCCCTGTCTTGGCTCCCGCTCCTACTTCCACGGGGGCGACCAGCATCGTGTCGCTGCCGATAAAGGCCCCCTCGCCGATAACGGTGCGGTGTTTTCGTTGTCCATCAAAGTTGCAGGTGATCGTCCCGGCGCCGATGTTGGCCCCCGCACCTACGGTGGCGTCTCCCAGGTAGCTGAAATGGCCCATTTTGACGCCGGGGCCGAGGTAGGAATTCTTGACCTCGCCAAAGTTGCCCATATGCACACCTGGGCCGAGGTGAGCTCCCTTGCGCAAATGGCCAAACGGGCCGATTTCGCTCCTCTCCTCCATGATCGCCTGCTCGACCACCGAAAGCTCTACTTTGCAGCCATCGCCGATGGTCGAGTCTCGGATCACGGTGCCCGGGCCGATGGTGCATCCTTGGCCGATCCGCGTCTGACCCTGCAATAGAGTGTTGGGCCAGATGACGGTGTCGGTCCCGATCTCCACGTCGGCCTCAATGTAGGTCGTTTCGGGATGGACCAGAGTGACTCCGAATAGCATCCATCGGGTGTTGATCCGCCGCCGCATCTCCGCTTCCGCCTGGGCCAACTTCAGCCGGTTGTCCAGCCCGATGGCTTCCAGCGGGTCGGAAACGGGTAGGCCCAGGATCTTCTCACCTTGTTCGCCGGCGAGGGCAACCAGGTCTGTCAGGTAGAATTCCCCGCCCGGACGCTCTCGTAGCCGGTCGAGATTGGGCCACAGCCACCGGTCCTCGAAGCAGAGGATGCCGCTGTTGGCTTCTCGGATCTCGCGCTGTTCAGCGGTTGCATCCCGTTCCTCCACGACCGCCACGACCTGGCCGGTCGTCGGATGGCGCACGATCCGGCCATAGCCGGTCGGATCGTCCGGTTGAAAGGTCAACAGGGTCAACGCCGCGCCTTCGGTCCGGTGGCAATCGACCATCCGGCGCAGCGTTTCGGGTCGGATCAAAGGCGTGTCCCCGTAGAGCACCAGCACCGTGCCCGCCTGGCCGGCCAGGTGCTCTTGGGCCTGCCGAACGGCGTGGCCGGTGCCCCGGGGTTCGGCCTGGTTGACAAAGACGACCCCATCTCCCACCGCCTGGCGGACGAGGTCCGCGCCGTAGCCCACGACGACCACCAGATGAGAAGGTTCTAATGCGCGCGCCGCCTCCAGCACATAGCGCACCATGGGCCGACCGGCCACCGGGTGGAGCACCTTCGGTAGATCCGATTTCATGCGGGTTCCCTGTCCCGCTGCCAGAATCACGATAGCCAGGTCCAACGTTCTACTCCCTCCCTAAAAAGACCAAAGCAAACCCCACACCAGCCGGTGCAAGGTTTGCTTTGATCGTTGCAGAAAGAGCTGATCGATTGTATAAGGGTCAGGTCTCTCAGCCGATTGTTCGTCCATCCAAGCCGGGCCCCACCGGGCCTGATGTCGGTAAGAACTCTAGACCGTTTCCTTTTCGTTATTGTACCACAGGCGATCTATTTATGCAAAGAGCCTGACCTCAGATGGCGGTTTCCCCGGAGGTGACCGCTACCTGCTGAACGGCTATTCCTGCAGCGATCGCAGCCGTGATTCGAGCCGGGCGCGGCGCTCTCGGTGTTCGGCCAGCCGCTCTTGCTGTTGCTGGACCACGTGGGCTGGCGCTTTGGCGATGAATCCCTCATTGGCGAGAGTCGCTTCGATACGTTGGATGTCGCGATCGGTCTCGGCCAGGGCTTTCCGCAGCCGGGCGACCTCCTGATCAATGTCCACCAGGCCCGACAACGGCAGATAGGCTTCCACCCCTTCGGCGCTGACCAGGGAGACCGCCTGTCTGGGCTTCTGGGTCAGCGACCGGGTGAGAATCAATTGCGCGTCGTCCACCTTGGCCAGGAAGGTAAAGAGACCCCGCTGCGCTTCCAGGACCGGCAGTTTCTCCCCGCCGACCAGAATGGCCGGGATCGGCTTGCCAGGCGTTACCTCAAACTCGGCGCGGGCATTGCGGATCTGGCGGATCAGGTCCATGAGCAACGCCATATCGGCCTCGGCCTCTGGGTCGAGCTGGGCCTCATCAGCCTGGGGCCAGCGGGAGATCATGATCGATTCTCCCCATGGACTTCCGCCATCTGCCCAGGCTGCCTGTAAGGTCTGCCAGATCTCCTCCGTGACAAACGGCATAAAGGGGTGAAGCAGACGCAGGCATTGCTCCAGGACCGAAACAAGGGTCGCCTGCGCTATCGTCCGTGCGGTAGGGTTGTCCCCATAGAGCCGGATCTTGCACGCTTCGATGTACCAGTCACAAAATTCGCTCCACAAGAAATCGTGGATCCGCCGTCCGGCTTCGCCGTACTGATAGGAATCGAACAGAGCAGTCACCTCGGCGATGAGTCTATTCACGCGACTCGTAATCCAACGGTCGGGCAACGACCGGTGGCGGTCTCTTTCCCCGGTCTCCAGTCGAATCGGGGGAGATGATTGAAGACTGGACACGATCAATCGGGCAGCGTTCCAGATTTTGTTGGTAAAGTTACGTGCCCCTTCCAGGCGACGGGGGTCCAGGTTCATGTCGTTGCCCGGTGTGGAGCTGGTCAGCAAGGTATACCGCAGGGCGTCGGCGCCAAAGCGGGCGATGATATTCAAGGGATCGTACTGGTCAATGTTTTCCATCGACTTGCTGATCTTTTTGCCCTCTTCGTTCCGGACCAGCCCATGGAGATAGACGGTGCGGTACGGAACCTGGCCAGTCATTTCGATGCCCAACATCATCTCCCGGGCCACCCAGAAGAACAGGATATCATAGCCCGTCTCGCGCATGTCGGTCGGGTAGAAACGGCGCATATCGGGCGTATCGTCGGGCCAGCCCAGGGTGCTGAACGGCCACAGCCCGGAGCTGAACCAGGTGTCCAGCACATCGGGGTCCTGGTGAATCCGTTCGCTACCACAATGGGTACAACGGGTCGGGTCCTCCATCTCGCAGCTTTGCCCCCCGCAGTCGTCGCAGTACCACACCGGGATGCGGTGCCCCCACCACAGTTGGCGGCTGATGCACCAAGGCCGGATGTTCTCCATCCAGTGGAAAAACCGCCGCTCTTCGCGTTCGGGGATGATGACCGTTTCGCCTCGCCGCACCGCTTCCATGGCAGCCTTGGCCAGGGGTTCGACATGGAGGAACCATTGAGTGCTGATCCGCGGCTCGATGATGGTGTCGCACCGCTGACAGTGAGCCACGCTGTGGCGGTACGGCTCCACTTTGAGCAGCAACCCCTCCTTTTCCAGGTCGCGGACGACGGCCTCTCGGGCTTCGAAGCGATCTAGACCGGCGTACGGCCCGGCCATCTCGTTCATTTTGGCCGTATCCGTCAGCACGGTAGGGGCTTCCAAGCCGTGGCGCAGTCCGGTCTCATAGTCGTTCGGGTCGTGAGCCGGAGTGATCTTGACCGCTCCGGTGCCGAAATCGGGGTCCACCGCCTGGTCGGCGATGATGGGCAGATGCCGGCCGATGACCGGCAGCACGGCAGTCCGGCCGATCAGTCGAGCAAATCGCTCATGCTTCTCATGGGTGGCCACGGCCGTATCGCCCATGATCGTTTCAGGTCGGGCGGTCGCCATCTCGATAAACTCCGTCGCACCCTCGGCCCAACGACCACTGCCCCACGGGAATCGGGGTCCATCCCAATCCTGGTTGAGAATCGGGTAGCGGATGGTCCATAGAAAGTCGTCATGTTCCTCCGGGATGGCTTCCAGATCGGAGATGGCGCTTTCGCAGCGGGGGCACCAGTTCACCAGGTAGGTCCCGCGATAGATGAGGCCCTTCTTGTACAGGCGCACGAAAGCGGTGCGCACCGCCCGGCTCAGGCCCTCATCCAGGGTGAAGCGGTCCCGGTCCCAATCACAACTGATGCCCAACCGTTTGTGCTGTTCGGTGATGCGGGCATGGTAGATCTTTTTCCATTCCCATACCTTTTCCACAAATTTCTCACGGCCCAGACTGTGGCGGGTGAGGCCCTGCTTGCTCAGTTCCCGTTCGACCACGTTTTGGGTGGCGATGCCGGCATGATCGGCGCCGGGCAAGTAGAGGGTCTCGTACCCTTTCATCCGGTAATAGCGGGTCATCAGGTCTTCGACAGCAGCGGTCATGGCATGGCCCAGGTGGAGGGCGCCGGTTACGTTCGGCGGCGGCATGGTGATGCACCAGGCCGGGCCATCCGCTCTGGCCAGGCCCTTGGCCACGCAGGTCTCTGGCTTAAAGTAGCCTTGCGACTCCCACCAGGCATACAACCGCTCTTCGGTGGTATGGGGATTATACACTTTGTCCATTTCGATCTTTTTCCTGTTCATCGTACTGTTCACTCTTTCCCAATCTGGAATCTTTAGCAATGCCACCTAGATCAAAAATCCCTTTCGTCCACAAGGACGAAAGGGATCCTCTTTCGCGGTACCACCCTGTTTGGCAGGAGGTGAAGGCCTCGATCTCAACGGATGCAGTGAACGCGCCACACCTCTCTACCCACTCGAAAGCGATAACGGGCTTTCCCGGGTTGACCTACTGCCCAAGCCATCAGCCAACCGACTCCCAGGCGACCTTCGGCAGATGGCGGCTGTGGGGGGCTTGCAGCCGGTGACCCCCCTCTCTACCGGGCAACCAGCGCCCGTTCACCAGGGCCCGTCCGCCTACTCCTCCTGTTCCTCGTCGTTATCCGATGGAAGGGCGCCCGAACCTTCTACGGCCGAACCACCCTTCTTTTGTGGATGGCTATTATAGCCGATTTGCAGCGACCTGTCAAATGGGCTTTTGGCTCGTGAGAACGAACCGGTCAGGCACCAAGGAGTTGCTGGTTCGCGACCAACTGGCGGTAAAAATCATGATTCTCCACCAGAAACTGGTGGGTCCCCGTGGCCACCAGCCGGTTCTCCTGGAACACCAGGATCCGGTCCGCGTTCTGCACGGTAGACAGCCGGTGGGCGACGATAAACAGGGTCTTGTCCCGAACGACAGCCGGCAACTCATCGAGGATGGATCGCTCCACCAGGCTGTCCAGCGCCGAGGTGGGTTCGTCGAGCACCAGGATGTCCGGGTCTTTGATCAGCGCCCGGGCGATAGCTATCCGCTGCCTTTGGCCCTCTGAGAAATTGACGCCCCGTTCTCCCACCAGAGTGTGATAGCCTTCAGGCAGACTGACAATGAAATCGTGGATGCCAGCGATCCTGGCTGCCTGGATGACCTGTTCCTCGCTGGCATCAGGATTCCCGTAGCGCAGGTTCTCCAGAACGGTCCCGGAGAACAACACCGGGCCCTGCGGCACATAGCCGATCCGCCGGCGCAGCGAAGTCAGTTCGTATTCCGACGCCGGCCGCCCGTCAAACCAGATCTCGCCGGCCGTCGGCCGGTAGAAACGCAGGATCAAGCTTACCAACGTGGTCTTGCCCACCCCACTCGGACCGACAATGGCCACGTGTTCACCCGGGCGGATGTGGCATGACACGTTCTGGAGAACCGGGTGTTCGGCGTCATAGCTGAACGATACATTGCGGAATTCGATCTCGCCTCTAAGCCGTTCGATGGGAAGGCCGGCGCCGGTTTCTTCGGGCATGATATCGAACAGGGCGGATACCCGTTCCAGGGCAGCCAGCGCATTCTGCAACTCGAGGTTAGCGTTGGCCAGATATTGGGCCGGACCATAGACATAACTCAGATACGACTGGAAGGCCAGCAGCGATCCCAACGTCCATTGTCCCCGCACTACCAGATAGGCACCGACGGCCAGCACCAGAAGATTCGCCAGATCGTTGACCGCCCCGATGCTCAGGCCGGCGGCCGAACTGACGGCTGTGCTCTCCAGAGAAAGCTGAGCGGCCTCCCGCAGGTTTTGGGTCATGCGCTCAACCTCGTGGTCTTCGGAGACGAAGGCCTTGATCAGGGGAATGGCCGACAACGATTCCTGCAACTGACGGGAGATGTGGGCCTGCCGCTCCATGGTCTGATGGCTGAGCGCGCGCACTTTGCGGGCAAAGAAGCGTACCGAAACGGCCAGGGCAGGAAGGGCGATCAGGGCGGCCAGCGCGAGACGCCACTCCAGGTAGACCAGAAACGCCACTCCCCCGACAAAGCGCAGCAGGTTGCCAAGGATAGAAACCACCGTGTTGGAAAAGAACCACCGCAGCCCCGCCACATCTGGCGAGAGACGCGACATCAGATACCCGACTTCCTGGTGGTCGAAAAACGATTTGGGAAAATGCAGTGTGCGATGGAATAGGTCATGCTGGATGTCGAGGAGCATTTCCTGTTCAAACCGGGCAAAGGAAAAGCGCTGAAACAGGGTACTCAGCACCCCGACTCCCTTGACCCCGGCGAGCAGGAGCAGACCGCCCAGCAGTAAACTCAGGTTGCCGGCCAGGATGACATCATCCACGATGTAACGAATGATCAGCGGTTGAAGAAAGCTCGCCCCGGAGCCAAGGAGAAGGAGGAAGGACCCCAACAGGGCGATGCGCCAGCGTCGGGCCATAAACGGGACCAGGTTGCGGAGGCTTGCCCGGGCGCTCAGGTATCCTCCTCGTTGTGCAAGGCGGTCATCGGGCAACGGGCGGGATAGTCCCTTCTTCAAATACTCAAGCCAATCGTTCATATCTTTGTCTCTCCGCTCCTGCACCACGCCTCGTTAGTATATCACCGCATAACCAGGAGGTCAAAGAGGTGAGGGTCACCTTCGAGGGGAGTAATCCCTCGCGGTTTCTTTGGGGTTGCCAAAAGAGCGTTTCCCCCTTGAGCAGGAAGCACGCGCTTGCCAAGGGAACCTTCATTTTTGGCAAGTGAACAGGGTCTATGGTATAATAAATGCTTGCGACATGGAAAGAAGGACACGATCATGAGCAACGATCTGTTACGATCCGTAGAGGAACAACAACAAAAAGAGGATATCGGGCTGGTCTCCGATCTTGATAGCCTCCGGGTGGGCGACGACGTACAGGTTCATTTCCGGATTGTAGAGGGGAACCAGGAGCGGATTCAATTGGTGCGCGGGACGGTCATGCGCATCCGCCGGGGCGCCGGCGCCAACGCCAGTTTCACCGTGCGGCGTATTGCTTCCCACGGCGTTGGTGTGGAACGGACCTTCCCCCTGCACTCGCCCCGTATCGAAAAGATCGAGGTGCGACGCCATTCCCACGTGCGCCGGGCCAAACTCTATTTCCTGCGCGGTCGGCAAGGCAAGGCGGCACGGCTCAAGGAGAAGCGGATCTTTCCAGAATAGTGGCAGGACCCGATGGTCAACGGGCGGAGGATAGGCGAGTTCATATGCCCGTCCCCGCCCGGTTTTTCTGTTTCTGGTGCAGAAAGCCCTTCCATGGCCTTGACGCCGGTGTACGAACAGCGGCTGTGGGCGCAAGGTTACCGTCGAGTGGCCGGGCTGGATGAGGCCGGCCGTGGCGCCTGGGCTGGTCCTGTGGTAGCGGCTGCCGTCGTGTTGCCGGTCAACGATTCGGAATCTTTCGAACGCCTGGCCGGAATCCGCGATTCTAAGCAACTCAGCGCCGCTCAGCGCGAGGCCTGGTTGACGGTGATCGAACGTTATGCGCTGGCCTGGGGCATCGGCATCGTCTCTGCCGAGGAAATTGACGCCCTGGGGATTGTGCCCGCCACTCGGAAAGCGATGGCTCTGGCCCTCAATGCGCTTTCCCCCGCAGCCGATTACCTGCTGATCGATCATCTCCGTTTGCCCGACATCCAGGTCCCACAGTATAGCCTGCCCAAGGGCGACGCCCAGGTGCTATCCATTGCCGCCGCCTCCATTGTGGCCAAAGTGACCCGCGACCGGATCATGAGCCGGTTGGCCGAGCAGTACCCTGCCTATGGTTTTGCCCAACACAAAGGCTATGGAACCGCTCGCCATCGGCTGGCCTTGCAGGCGCTGGGGCCCTGCGCCGTGCACCGCCTCTCCTTCGCCCCGCTCCGGAACCATTCTGGTCCCGTTTTCTACGGTTCCCGTTGACCTGGAACGCGTTGTCGGCTCGTTGTCTCCAGGCGCCTCACTCATCGGGTGATGATGGGCAGGTCTCGCATTGTGACCAGGCCGGGAGGGGCCTGGATCACGCGGCGGACCGCATTGACTACGATGGCGATCGTGGCAATATCCCCGTTCGTGCCTTTGAGCGTGACCTCCAGATTAGGCCGACCGGTAATTTGGATGGTGTCTCCTTCGTCACCAGCCTCCAGGGCGGCGAGGAAGGTAAGGGTCATGAACTCGCCCTCCGGAGCATACCCTCGGGCCACTTGCTTCAAGCCCATCACCTGACCTGGCTGGACGGTCACATACGGGGTCTGGACCAGCCGCTCAGCCACTATCGGTTCGACTACCGATTCGTAGTGAACCAACTTCTTGCCCAGGGTATCGAAGACCATGCCGATCGACTCGGGCAGACCCACGTGGCCCATGCGGCCCGCCGCCATTTTAGCCTGGAACTCCTCGACGGTCAGGCCAGAGCCGATCTTGGCCTGGAACGGGCCTCGTCGGGTCGAGGCGTTGATGACCCGGGTAACCCTGATCTGGTCCACCTGCTGGCAGATGGAGGTCAGGAAGAGGGGCAGGCTATCCATGAGGAACCCGGGATTGACGCCGGTGCCCAGCACCGTTTTCCCCACCCGCCGCGCCACCGCATCGATCTCGGCCGCTTCGTCGGGGTGGGCCAGCCAGGGGAAACTGAGTTCCTCGGCAGTGGACACTACGTCCAGCCCAGCCTCGAGGATGTCGATGATCTGGTTTTTGAACAGGTCAAAATAGGAGCTGGTGGTATGGATCGCCACCTCGGCCTGGGTTCGCGCCAGGGTTTCGGCCAGGGTCCCGGTCACCGCAAAGCCCAGGGGGTGGTCCAGGCCGATAACCTGTCCCACGTCCTTGCCGATCTTGGTGGGATCGATATCCACTCCCCCGACCAGTTGCAGCCCTTCGCGCTCCACTACATGTCGGGCCACGGCGCTACCGATCGGACCGAGGCCGTATTGAATGATTCGGATTGGCTCTGGCATCGTGATCGATTCCTCCTCCGAGATATGCTGAATTCATAGATCACCCGTATCGGATCGTGTGCTTCATCCCTGCTGCTTCAGCTCTCAAGTGTTACGTTCACAGATATGGCTTGACCCGTCGCGCAACGCGTTGGCAGGCTTCCGCCAACACCTCGATGTCAGCCTCGGTATGCGCCATCGTGACGGCCCCGTGACAGTGGAGCAAGAACACTCCCTCCAATAAAAAAGCCAATTCCAACACTTTGCGGCTCAACGTCAGGTCACAGACCCTCGGATTGGCCCAATCTTCGGGGCTAACCAACCGGGCGCCGGGTTCATAGGGAAAGTGCATCATAAACATGGAACTGCCAGGCAGCGCCTCGGGGTCATGGCCTGAGCAATGGACTGTGATCCCCTCGTCCGCGAACGCCTTCTGGATCGCCTGACGGGTTTTTTCCCCTAACTCGGCCAGGCGGGGATAGATTTCGGTTTCATGGGCGACCAGATAGTTCATCATGATCTTGGCCGCCAACATGGAAGCCGGGTGGCCCGAGTAGGTACCCCCTGAGAACATGACCGGAATGGATCGTTCCCGCCCCACCAGGGCCATAATATCAGCCCGTCCGGCCACCGCCGCCACCGGCATGCCCCCACCGATGATCTTGCCGAAGGTGGCCAGGTCCGGCTGCACGCCATAGATCGCGCCGACATTGCCCGCCCGGAAGCGAAACCCGGAAATGACCTCGTCAAAGATGAGGACAGCGCCATAGTGCTCAGTGAGTTGGCGAGCCAGTTGAAGGTATTCGCGCGTGGCTGGGGTGAATCCGGCTGCCCCAAGGAATGGCTCAAGGATAAAGCAAGCCAGTTGGTCCCCGAACTGACGGAACGAATCGCAGAGATGTTCTGGTCGGTTAAAGCTGGTGACGATCACCTTGTCGGTCACGGCCACCGGGACGCCGTTGCTTTCGACCGCCTGAAATCCCAGGCCATCGTCCACATGAAAGCTAATTCCTTTGAGCGCCCAAGGTTGGGCCCCATGCCAGCCCCCTCCGACCTTCATCACCAGCTTTCGCCCGGTAAAGGCCCGGGCGAGCATGATGGCATACATCGTCGCCAGGGTGCCGCTGGTGGTAAAGCGTACCCGTTCGGCGCCTGTCTGGCGGCACAGGATCTCGGCTGCCTCCACCTGCAACCGATCGGTAAACCCTGTCTGCAGACCTGCTCCCTGCTCCAGGTTGGCGGCCAGGGCCGAGGTGACAATCTCCGGGTTGTGCCCCAGAATGTTGGCCAGGTGTCCTTGCCAGAAATCCAAAATCCGGTGGTTGTCCTCATCTTGCAGCCAGGCTCCCTGGGCGGTGACGATCCGGGGCGGAAAAGGTTGGATCAGCCGCAGGGAATGGCTGCCGCCATCCACCATGTAGCGCAGGGCTTCTTGCTGAATCATCTCGGACCTGGGGAAATGGCGGCGGTAGGCATCGGTCAATTCAGCCCATAGGGGCGTATAGTCCCTAGTCTTCACAGCATCCTCCTGCTATCTCTTGTAGACCTGCGAGATCGAAATCACAGCTCGCCGGCTCATGGGTTCTCAGACATGGTTCCGGCTCTCCCCTTCCCCTCTCTGGGGAGTTGCAGACCCCCTGGGCAACACAGCAAAACACCCCTGGTCCGAGAGACCAGGGATGCTTCTCTGAGGGTCAGAGCCAGACGTGCATTTCAGGATGCACCGGCGCGTATCGCGGCTTCTGCCCGGCTCACCGGCGCCTCCTCGCCGCGCAGGAACCGATCGATATCGGCGGCAGCGCGCTTGCCGGCTCCCATCGCGGAAATAACCGTCGCTGCCCCGGTGACAATATCGCCGCCGGCCCAGACTCTATCCTTGGTCGTGCGGCCCGTCCTCTCGTCGGCAACCACCGTCCCGTGTCGGGTTCGCTCCAGTCCGCCTGAATCGGCAAACACCAACGGATTGGGCCGTGTGCCCAGCGCCATGATCACCATATCGACATCCATGTCAAATTCCGAATTCTCAATGGGCAGCGGGCGCCGCCGTCCACTGGCATCTGGCTCACCAAGCTTCATCCGGATGCAACGCATGCCGCGCACCCAACCCTTTTCGTCGCCATAGATTTCGACCGGATTGGTCAGAAAGTCAAAGATGATGCCCTCTTCTTCGGCGTGGTGGACCTCTTCGGCGCGAGCCGGCACCTCTTCCCGGGAACGGCGATAGACGATGTGCACCTCGTCGGCTCCCAGCCGCAGTGCACAGCGCGAAGCGTCCATGGCCACGTTGCCGGCGCCGACCACCGCCACCTTTCGCCCGACCTTGACCGGGGTATCCCAATTGGGGAACAAATAGGCCTTCATCAGGTTGACGCGCGTCAGAAATTCATTGGCCGAGTATACCCCGTTATAGTTCTCGCCGGGAATGTGCATGAACATGGGCAGGCCGGCTCCGGTTCCCAGAAAGATGGCGTCGTAACCCTGTTCATTCAGCAGTTCATCCAGGGTGTAGGTCTTGCCGATAACTTCGTTGAGCCGGATCTCAACCCCCAGGCTACGCACGTAATTCACCTCGGCATGGACGATATGCTTGGGCAATCGGAATTCAGGGATGCCATAGATCAGCACCCCTCCGGGCGCATGGAGCGACTCAAAGATCGTGACCTGATGGCCGTAGCGGGCCAGGTCGCCGGCGCAGGTCAACCCCGCCGGGCCTGAGCCGATCACGGCCACCTTCTTGCCGCTGGGCGGCGGCAATTCCGGCGGAGGGGAGGGATGGGTCAGGTCCCAATCGGCCACATACCGCTCCAGGCGGCCGATGGCGACCGGCTCCCCCTTTTTGCCCAACACGCAGAGGGCTTCGCACTGGGTTTCCTGAGGGCACACCCGGCCACAGATGGCCGGCAGGTTGTTATCCTTTTTCAGCGATTGCACCGCCCCTGGCAGGTCCGCTTCCCGCAAGCGCTCGATAAACGCCGGGATGTCGACCTCCACCGGGCACCCCTCCACGCATTTCGGTCGCTTGCATTGCAGACAGCGGGCCGCTTCCCGCATGGCGGTCTCTTCTGGATAGCCCAACGCCACCTCATTAAAGTTGCGCACCCGAACGCTTGCCTCCTGGGTGGGCATCTTCTGACGGGGGATCTTGACCCGCTCCTGCTGGGAGATGCTCTTTGTTTCTGACATGGGTGAATTCTCCTTACTAGTGGCCGCAAGCGTGTCCATGCTGCCAGAGTTCGAGTGCTTGCTTTTCCTGCTCCAGGTAGATCCGCTGCCGGGCGAGCAACTGATCCCAGTCCACCTGGTGGCCATCGAACTCGGGACCATCCACACACACAAAACGGGTCTGGCCCCCGACCTCGACCCGGCAGGCGCCACACATGCCGGTGCCGTCCACCATGATCGAATTGAGGCTGACGATCAGAGGCACGCCAAAGGGTTGGGTGGTGAGGGCGCAGAACTTCATCATAATCGCCGGCCCGATTGCCCAAATCCGGTCGATCGACCGGCCCCCCTCCAACATCTCCTTCAGCGGGATGGTGACCAGGGCCTTCCGGCCATAGGAGCCGTCATCCGTACAGACGATCAGTTCATCGCTGACCGCCCGCATCTTCTCTTCCCAGAAGAGCAGGTCTTTGCTGCGGGCGCCGATGATCGACAGGACCGTGTTCCCAGCTTCCCTCAAGGCTCGAGCGATCGGATAAATAGGGGCGATCCCCACTCCGCCGCCTACGCATAGCACCGTTCCATATCGTTCGATCTCGCTGGGCAACCCCAGGGGGCCGGTGAAGCTGGCCAGACACTCGCCCACCTGTTTGGTGCCCAGGTGCATCGTCGTTTTGCCGACCTCTTGAAAGACGAGGGTGATCGTCCCTCGTTCCCGGTCGTAATCGGCGATGGTCAGGGGGATCCGTTCACCCTCCTCATGGACGCGGACAATCACAAATTGCCCGGCTTGCGCCTTGCGGGCAACCGCCGGCGCCCGGATTTCTAACAGTTTGGTGACAGGCGCCAGCTCTTCTCTCGCCACAATTTCGTACACGCTGATGCCTCCTTGCATGCAGTGGACTCACGCCTCAACGCCGGGGCGCTCTCGCCTGAGATTGTACCCTCATCCACCCCACGTGGTCAAGATTCGGCTGGCCTAACGCTCCAACCGCTCGCCCAATTCAGCCACGCCGCGCAATACCCCCATGATCGACATAAAGAGCTTGACGATCTCGCCGGGGGGAACGGACCGTGCCGCTTGTGGAGCTCCCTCTGAGCGAGCTCGCTCCAGACCTCGGGTGAATAGATACCCTCCCAACGCGCCCAAGACGGCGCCCAGGATCGCGCCGATGATTACGCCCTTCTGTTTGGGATTCATGGGTTCTTCCTCCTTGTCCAGATCGCTCTGGTGAAACCACGGATCTGCGCCGCCCTGGCATGCGCGCCGATGACCGGGCCGGTGATCTTCTGAGTTGCTCTCTCGGTGTTGATGGCGATTCCCTCGGCCCTGTCCTGAATGAGGGGAAAATACCGCTTCATCAGAGTGCGCAGGTGGTGTAAACCTCGGATGGCCAGGAACGACAACACGCCGAACGGCAGGACGGCGATCAGGGCCAGAAACACCAGCCACAACAGAGAAATATCCCGCCAGACTGCCACGTGCATCCTCCTCGTCCCCTGGCTCCGATCAGAGCGGCCCCAGTATACCATGTCTTGGACCAAATGCCAAACATCGGTCCCACCTGGGGCGCATGACGACGGCAGGGAAGTGACCGCCCAGGGCAGAATCTGCCCGCTTGTGGAAAAACCGCTGTTCGGGTATAATATAAATAACAGTGGACCGTGATGCACGGAAGGCGTGTTTCACGGTTATCCAGAAAGGCTTGCCTCTTTCGCCGCTTCGGCAGGGAAGGGGGATCGGCACAAGGAGGGGATGGGTGTCGTTTCTGCAGGAGGAGATCCACCAACAACCACAGGTGCTGGCCGGGTTGCTGGAGCGGGAAGAGGCAAACGTCCGCCGTATCGCCGCCGAACTTCAGAAGCGGGGCATCCGCTTTGTCCTGATCGCCGCCCGTGGCACGTCGGATAACGCAGCCCGCTACGGCCAGTACCTGTTTGGAGCGCACAACCGCCTGCCGGTCGGGCTGGCCACGCCCTCGTTGTTCAGCGTCTACTGCCAGCCGCCCCGATTGGAAGATGTCCTGGTCATCGGCATCTCCCAATCAGGCCAGTCCCCGGATATCGTGGCCGTCCTGGCCGAGGGCCGACGGCAGGGCGCGCCAACACTGGCTATCACCAACGACCCGGACTCGCCCCTGGCAGCTCAGGCTGACTTTCTGATCGAACTCCACGCCGGGGAAGAGCGGGCGATCGCAGCGACCAAGACCTACACCGCCCAACTGGCTGCCCTGGCCTTGCTTTCCTGCCTGATGGACGGCGATCCGGACCACCTGAAGATCTTGCGGCGGGTTCCCGACTTCGTGGATCGGATTCTGACTCGAGAAGATGAAATCGCGGCCAAGGTAGTTCGCTACCGCTACATGGAGACCTGCGTCGTCTTGGGTCGGGGCTACAACTATGCGACTGCTTTTGAGATCGCCCTCAAACTCAAGGAACTGAACTACTTGATCGCCGAGCCGTATTCCTCGGCGGACTTTATGCATGGCCCGATCGCCGTGGTGGGCAGCGGCTTCCCGGCCATGGTGGTCGCGCCGAGCGGCCAGATGTATGACACGATGCGGGACTTTAGCCGGGAGCTCAAGTCTCGAGGGGCCGAACTCCTGATCATTTCCGATCGGCCGGAGTTGCTGGCCGAGGCAGTCACGCCCCTGGCTCTACCGACCGGCGTCCCGGAATGGCTGTCGCCGCTGATCGCCGTGGTTCCGGGACAGCTTTTCGCCCTGCACCTGACGGTGACCAAAGGCCACGATCCCGATCGCCCGCTCGGCCTGAGCAAGATCACCATCACCCGGTAGGCTCTCCTTCCAGGACAGGAGTCCCGGTGATAGACGAAAGGCAGCTCGAATCCGAAGCTGCCAACCTGCTTCTCGAAGCCGGCTGGCTGCTGGTCGCCATCCTGACACCACTGGCGGTGAACCTGTGGGCCAGGCAGCCGTTTGAGCTGCCCAAGGCAGCGCTGGCCCGCACATTGACCTGGATCGTGGCCGGCGTGTGGCTGACAGACCTCTGGCTTGCCCGCCGCCCGCTCTGGAGCGAACTGCGGCGCAATCCCCTGTGGGGACCGGCGTTGGCCGTGGCCGCGCTGCAGATTCTGAGTTCCGGGCTCTCGGTGGACTGGCGGCTGAGCCTATGGGGCAGCTACGAGCGCGCCCAGGGGTTGCTCACCCAGTTGAGCTACCTCTTTCTCTTCCTGGTGGTCTCGGCCCGACTGCGCACCACTGAGCAGGCCTGGCGGCTGCTGAGAGCGATGGTCGCCACCGGTGGGCCGCTGGTCGCGCTGGGCCTGGCCCAGGCCTTCGGCTGGCAGCCGGTCAACCTGGTCACCGATGCCCGGTCTCCGGTGTTCGCTACATTGGGCCGGTCGAACTTCTTGGGGGCCTATCTGGCCATGCTCCTTCCCTTGACCCTGGCCTGGCTGGTGATGAGCCGGTCGGGTTGGCTCCGCCTGGCAGTGGGCCTGCTCGTCGTCGGGGAACTGGGGATCGTGGCCCTCACCCTGGCGCGGGGGGCATGGCTGGCGGCCGGGGCAGCCGTGGCGCTTTTCGGCTTGCTCTGGTTCTGGCCACACCTCGGCCGGCGGGCGCGGTGGGCGCTCGTCGTTCTCGGTCTGCTCGTCTTAATGGGCACTCTGGTGGGGGCGCTATGGCTGGGCAGCCAGGGCGGGTCGGAAGCAGCGCGGCTGACCATCTGGCGCGCCACGCTGGAGCTGATCGCCCGACGGCCGCTGCTGGGCTACGGCCCCGAGACGCTCGGATTGGTCTTCCCCCGCGTCTACCCGCCGCAACTGGTCTATTATCAGGGCCGGGGAGTGGTGGTGGACCGCGCCCATAACCTGTTCCTGGATACGGCGGTGACCACCGGCGGGCTGGGCCTGTTGGCCTGGCTGGCCCTGCTGGCCCTCTTGTTCGGGGTTGGGTGGCGGGCGATGCACCGGCTGTGTCAAGGGCCGGAGCGGACGCTCCTGGCCGCCTGTCTGGCGGCGGTGGCCGGCAACCTGGTCGGGAATCTGGTAAGCTTTGATGTGACGGCCACGGCGACGGCAACGTGGCTGCTGATGGGCATCGTCGCGGGTCTGTCCGGGCAGGTCATAAAGGGGGAAGCACCTTTCCTGTCCCCCCTCCCCCGGTCGCAGCGGCGAGCAACGAGTCGGCGTTGGGCGGTAGCGGGGCTGGGGCTGGCCGGCGTGGCTGTCGCCGTGGCTCAGTTCAACGCTCAACCCCTGCTCGCCGACGTGGCCGCCTGGACTGCCGACCGGCGGGCCGCGCTGGGCGATTGGTCGGAGTCTATCACCGCCTGGCAGCGGGCGGTGGACTTGTGGCCCGTCGAACCAGCCTATCGCCTGGCGCTGAGCTGGGCCTGCCTGCAACAGGCGCTCAGAGGCGCCCACGACCCCCTCCCCTGGCTACAGCAGGCCGAGGCCGGGCTGCTTGCTGCCCGAGACCTGCGCCCCGGCGACTATCACATCTGGGCGGCGCTGGGCGAACTGTACGGAGTGTGGGGCAATCGCTGGGACGTCGGGAAACTACCCCTGGCTCACGACGCCTACCGGCAAGCCACGGCCTTGGCGCCTCACCATGCGATGCTCTACACCAACTGGGGGATGGTGGACCTGGAAGAGGGTCGTTTCGCCGAAGCGGCGGCCAAATTCCGCCAGGCGGTGGACCTGGATGCGACCGATGGCTACGCCTATCTCCACCTGGGCGACGCTGAGCTGGCCCGGGGACAGGTGGAGGCGGCGCTGGCTGCGTACCGGCAAGCGGTCCATTGGGCGCCTGAGCTGGGCGACGCTCACCTGGGGGTGGCCCGCTGTTCCTGGCAATTGGGCCAGTCCGAAGCAGCGGCGCTGGCCCTGGAGCAGGCGCTGCGACTCGACCCCGACAACCCGGCGGCGTGGGCGTTACGGCAGGAGATGGGCCTGGAGCCATGACTTCTCACGCCCGGCTGGGCGCCACAAGGGATGAACATATCTGGAGGCCGAAGGGGATCAACCTCACCTCATCCCCCTGCCCCCTTCCCCTCTCCGCCGGCGGAGAGGGGAAGGGGGTGGTAGGGGTGCAGCGGTGATGCGGAGGGGTAGAGGTGAGTTAAAGATCACTATTTTTGACGGAGGGAGAAAAATGAAAACGCGAACGGTATGGATCGTGGTCGTGGCGGTCACGGCGCTGGTGCTGATGGTCGGCGGGGCCGGGGCACTCGCCGGCGAATCGGCGCCGGAGGCGACCGTGGCCGGCAAAATCAACTATCAGGGGCGGCTCACCGACCCCGGCGGCGCGCCGCTGACCGGCACCTTCCCCATGCGCTTTCAGATCTACGACGCTTCCTCGGGAGGGACGTTGCTCTGGGACAGCAACGTGATCAATGTGGATGTGGAGCACGGTCTATTCAATGTAAAGCTGGCGGTGGACCCGTTCTATTTCAACGGCCAGGCGCTATGGCTGCGCCTGAATGTCAACGGCGAGTGGCTCACCCCGCGCCAGGAGTTGTTGCCGGTGCCCTATGCCCTCAGCCTGCGGCCAGGGGCCAGGATTGTGGCGGATACCGGCTGGGGGGTGCAGGTGTTCCAGACCAACATCGTGGCCACAGGTGGGGCGATCCGGGGCGAGAGCGCCACCAGTACAGCGGTGCACGGCTATTCCACCGGCGGCTTTGGGCTGGCCGGGTACAGCCACGACAACTACGCCGTCTACGGCTATGACGGTGGCACGACCCAGGCGCGGGGCTATGGCGGCTACTTTCACAGCGACAACGGCATCGGCGTCTATGGCTACAGCAACGCGACGCGCAGCACAGACAACGCCTTCGCTCCCGGCGTTTACGGCAAGAGCACCAATGGCGTAGGAGTATATGGAGTGGGAAACCATGCCACCTCCGGCGTTGGCGGTTATTTTACGGGTCGGGTCGGCGTGGTTGCGCGGAGCAACGGCACACAAGCGAACGATGGCTACGCCGGCTACTTTATCAGTGAACAGTACCGGGGAATCAATGCCAGAGGCGCCAGCGGTTGGTACGACGCCTACTTTAACGGGGATACGGGCATTTTCTCGGCAGGTGGGTATTCGACTCTGTACGCCGACCGGCTGGTGGTCGTCAACGGCGGCGACGAGATGCTGGAACCGGGCGACGTCGTCGCCCTGGCCGGCGTCGCCAAGTCGCCGCTCGGCGGCGAACCGCTGTTAGCCGTGCGGAAGGCCGACGCCGCCCATGCCCCGGCCATCTGCGGCGTGGTGCTGCGAGCCCTGCGCTTGGAGGTGAAGGAGGGGGAGCCGGGCGTGGGTGCCTCGCTGGACGTCCAGCCGGTGGAGGGCAGCATCCCGCCCCAGGGCTACCTGGCCATCGTGACCGGCGGACTGGCGCCAGCCGTCCGGGTAGAGGCACTCGCCGATGACCTCCAGATCGGCGATCTGCTCACCGTCTCCTCCATCCCAGGGAGGGCACAGAAGGTTGGGGGCGGCATAGAGCGCGCCGGCGCGATCCTGGGCAAGGTGGCCGGACCGGTGGATGCCGCAACCGGCACAGTGCCTGTTTGGGTCACCCTGCGGTAGGCAGAGAGGTCAGAGTACGTTCCTGATTCGGATGCTCATCGCCTTGCTGGCGACGTGGACGACAGGCGGCGCGGGCCTGGCGACCGAAGATAGCCCTTGAACCGGAAGAGAGAGGAGGGAGCCTATCGAGCGAGGAAACCGAACCATTTGTTTGGTTGTCTGGTTTGACCGTGGACTGGGTTCCAAAGAGAGGAGGATTGGACGATGAAAAGGAGAACGAATTGCCTGACCGTGGTCGTCACGGCAGTTCTGGTATTGGCGGCCGGTGGGGCGGGAGCGCTCGCTGGGCCGACCGAACCGGAGGCGATCGTCGGCCAAGCGATCAACTATCAGGGGCGGTTGACCGACCCCGGCGGCGCGCCGCTGACCGGCACCTTCCCCATGCGCTTTCAGATCTACAACGCTTCCTCGGGAGGGACGTTGCTCTGGGACAGCGGCCTGATCAATGTGGATGTGGAGCACGGTCTATTCAATGTAAAGCTGGCGGTGGACCCGTTCTATTTCCCGGCCAGGCGCTCTGGCTGCGCCTGTATGTCAACGGCGAATGGCTCACCCCGCGCCAGGAGTTGTTGCCGGTGCCCTATGCCCTCAGCCTGCGGCCAGGGGCCGAGGTCGTGGGCGATTCAGCGGAAGGCTGGATCCTGCGGGCAACGAACGTCCATGTCCCCGCTACCGGCAGCGCCCTGTGGGGAGAGGCAGCCACCGGCAGCGCCGTGTATGGCAAATCAACCGATGGCTATGGCCTGCTGGGCTACAGCCAGAACGGAAACGCGCTCGTGGCCCGCAGTTCCAAGACGGCTGGCATCTTTGACAGCAGCGACGGCTACGGCATTCAGGTGAGTACCAGTGGAACCCACCACTGGGACCATGGCGGCACCTTTTCCGCCAACTGGGGGTGGGGCATCTATGCCAGGAGCACCCATAACCACGCCATCCGCGCCGAAGCGGGCGACATCAGCGGCCTGTGGCAAGGGGTTGGCCAGGTCGGCATCGTGGCCATCGGCGAGGATCGTGGGGTATATGGTTCCAGCGGCGTGGGCGAGGGGGTGTACGGTGTGAGCACGCAGAGCAGTGGGGTGTATGGCGAGACGGAAAACGATAATTTCAATGTGGCCGCCGGCGTGTGGGGCTACAAGGGCAGCGGCGGCGGCGCCGCGGTCCGTGGCCTCAAGTATGGCGACTGGGGGGTGGCTGTCTACGGCACGAACTGGGGCAGCATCGGTTCGGGCGTGGTCGGTGAAAGCACCAATTTTATGGGTGTTTGGGGCGAGAGCGCCAATAGCTTCGGTCTTTATGGCCTGACCGGACGAGCTGACAACAACTATGGCCTGTACACGCCCGACAACATCTACTCGCTCAACTATCATCTGGCCGGAGCGGTGATGCAGGTCGTCCAGAACGGGGGTGCGGAGGCCCTGGAGCCAAGGGATGTCGTCGTGTTTAGCGGGCTGGGCTCTCCCCTGGAAGGGGGCGGCCCGCCAGTGGCCCAGGTGAGCAGGACCAGCGAGGCGCACAGCGCCGCCGTGGCCGGCGTGGTCTACAGCCGCTTCCAGGTCCGCAGCGGGTCTTGGCGGTCCGACGGCCAGGGCGCCACGCCTGAACCGGAGGTGACTCCGCCCGGGCCGGTGGCGCCGGGCGAGTATCTGCTATTGGTCGTCCAGGGCCCGGCCCAGGTCAAAGCCAGCGCCCTGGCCGGTCCTATCCACCCCGGTGACCTGCTTTCCAGCGCGGACCTGGCCGGCCATGCGGCCAGGGCGGCCACGGTAAAGATCGAGGGCATCTCCACCGCCCGGCCGGGTACGGTGTTGGGCAAGGCCCTCGAGCCGCTGGAGGCGGGTGAGAAGTTGATCTATATCTTTGTCACCTTGCAGTAGGAGGGAGCCATGAAGCGTACGCGAACCTGGATCCTGTTGGCGTTGACACTTTTGTGGCTTATCCTGTCGCTGGGCGGGGCGGCGCTGGCCCAGACGTCGGCCCACTATAACCTGGAGTGGCACGTCATCGGCGGGGGCGGGCAGCCGGTGGCTTCGGCGAGTTACCGGGTGAACAGCACCGTCGGACAGGGGGCGGCCAGCCCACCTTATTCGACCAGCGCCCATTATGCGGTCAGCGGGGGGTATTGGTTTGCCACCGTCTATTACGTCTACCTGCCCGTTACCCTGAAGCTCTACCCTTAGCTATTGTCGAGGAAAGCACTCGGAGGGGGTTTTGCGGCGGCAACGCCGCCGCAAAACCCCAAAAAGAAACTTTTACTGCGACAACCGGGTGTCAGCCGGCTTGTCGTGCCGTGGGTTCTGGAGTATAATGATGGCGGAAGAGCAAGGTTGAGGCAGGAGGCAGCGAGGATGGATGTAGCGAAACGGATCGAGGAACTGCGCGAGCAGGTGCGCTATCACAGCTATCGCTATTACGTGCTGGACGACCCGGTCATCAGCGACGACGCGTACGACGCCCTCTACCGCGAACTGCAGGAGCTGGAGGCGGCTCATCCAGAACTGATCACCCCCGATTCGCCCACGCAACGGGTAGGGGGCGAGGTGCGGGAAGAGTTTGTCGCCGTCGAGCACCCACGTCCCATGCTCAGCTTGACGAATGCCTTCAACCCGGAGGAACTGCGCGCTTGGCGCGACCGCTTCTTGCGGCTGCTGCCGGTGGGCTATCCCGAACCGGCCTATGTGGTGGAACCCAAGATCGATGGTCTGACGGTGGTCCTGCATTATACCAACGGCGTGTTCTCCCTCGGCGCGACGCGGGGCGATGGCGTGCGCGGCGAAGACATCACCCCCAACCTCAAAACGATCAAAGCCCTGCCGTTACGCATCCCGGTCTCGGGCGGCCTGGCGGGAGCCGATGATGGCAGAGCGCCGGCGCGGCTGGTGGTCCGCGGCGAGGCGTATATGCCGATCGATGCCTTTGAAGCGTTCAACCGCGAGCAGGAAGCGTTGGGCAAACGGACCTACGCCAATCCGCGCAACACCGCCGCCGGCAGCCTGCGTGTCCTCGATCCCAGGATCACCGCTTCGCGGCCCCTGAGCCTGTACTGCTACCAGGTGGTGGAGCTGGAAGGGGGGCCGGCCCTGAGCAGCCAGTGGGAGGCGTTGGAGTACCTGCGCCGACTCGGGTTCCCGGTCAGCGACCTGAACCGGCGCTTTACCGATTTTGAGGCGGTGGTGGAGTATTGTATCGCCTGGGAACCGGAGCGTCACCGGCTCAACTTTGAGACCGATGGGTTGGTGATCAAGATCGACGATTTTGCCACCCAGGAACGGCTGGGAGCAGTGGGCAACGCGCCCCGCTGGGCGGTGGCCTACAAATACCCGGCACCCGAGGCAGTCACGCGGCTGAAACGGATCGTGGTCAACGTGGGGCGCACCGGCAGCCTCACCCCGGCCGCCGAACTGGAGCCAGTGCGCATCGGCGGGGTGACGGTGAGCAGCGCCACGTTGCACAACGCCGATTATATCGCCGAGCGGGATATCCGCGAGGGGGATATGGTGATCGTCAAGCGGGCCGGCGAGGTGATCCCCCAGGTCCTCGGTCCGGTGCTGGAACTGCGGCCGCCCGGCACCACCCCATGGCAGATGCCCGACCGGTGTCCGGTGTGCGGGGAGCCGGTTGAACACCCGGAGGGAGAGGTCGCCTACTATTGCGTCAACGCCGCCTGTCCGGCCCAACTGGTGCGCAGCGTGGAGCATTTTGTCAGCCGGGGAGCGATGGACATCGAGGGCTTTGGCATCCGCCAGGCCGAGCTGTTTGTCGAACTGGGCCTGCTCCACGACGTGGCCGATATCTACTACCTGCGGCCCGAGCAACTATTGCCCCTGGAGGGGTTTGGCGAGAAAAAGGTGGCCAACCTCATGGCCGCTATCGAGGCCAGCAAGGATCGCCACCCGGCGCGACTGCTCACCGCCCTGGGCATTCGGGGTGTTGGCGAGACGGTAGCCGAGACGCTGATCGACGCCTTTGGTTCCCTCGAGGCGCTGACCGATGCCTCCCGCGAGGAGCTTCAACAGATCCCTGGCATCGGTCCCAAACTGGCCGAGAGCATCGCCGACTGGTTCAGCCGCGAGACTAACCGGCGCGTCCTGGACAAGCTCAAGGCGGCCGGCGTCCGTACTCAGGTGGGACCGGGCAAGGCAGTGGGACCGCAGCCGCTGGCCGGGCTGACCTTTGTCATCACCGGCACCCTGCCGACGATGAGCCGCGAGCAGGCCACCGAGTTGATTCAGGCTCACGGCGGTAAGGTGACCGGCTCGGTGAGCAGCAAAACCAACTATCTGGTCGTTGGCGAGAACCCCGGCAGCAAGCTGGAGAAAGCCCAGAAATTGGGGGTCCGGGTGATTGACGAGGCGACGCTACGCCAGATGGTGGGGGAGTAGATGTCAGGCGACCGGTCCGGCGGTCTTATGTTCCGGCCAGAAGCTGTCGAACCAACTGCCCGGCCTTCTCGGTGATCTCCAGGTTCTCCAGATCGGCCAGTCCGACCCACCGCGCGTCGCTGACGTCGGAGCCGGGCTCCAGCTTGCCGCCCACCGGAGTAGCCAGATAGTCCACAATGACATAGTGGTAGCGCACCCGGCCGGCCTCATCACGGACGACATGGTCAATGACCGTGGCCACTTCTCCCACCTCCACCTCCAACCCCGTTTCCTCCAGCGCCTCGCGTCTGGCGGCCTCTTGAATAGGTTCCCCCAGTTCGACCGCTCCGCCCGGAAAGGTCCAGTAACCCAGGGAAGGGGGCTGGCCCCGCCGGACCAGGAGGATCTGGTGATCGCGGCGGATGATCACCCCGACGGCGACGATCGGCGATTCTGGATATTCGCGCTTCATCGTTTCCTCAAGCCCTCCCCATTGTACCGCATCTCCCGGTGTGGGTCAAATGATGGCCAGCCGCCCTCGTCCCGCCTCGGCTGGGCAATTCAATAAACTTTGTGATGACCCTACATTCCCCCAGAAGAAGTCTTGCCAACCGCGTCAAGTTCGAGTATAATAGATGGCGTGAGCCAGCACAATAGATTCCGAATAAGGAGGTGATCCACTGAGTCCAGTTCCCATCTCTTGGTTAATCGTATTCAGCGAAACCCAATTGTTCTGAAACTCAAAGGAGGGAAGAAATGCGTAAATGGACCTTTGCCACGCTGACTGCAGTAGTGATTCTGTCGCTGATGGTTGTGGGGTGTCAACCCACACCGGCACCCACTGCTGCGCCAACTGAGGCGCCCACGACAGCGCCGACCCAGCCGCCAGCAGCCCAGCCTACCCAGCCTCCCGCCGAAAAAGTAGTGAAGGTGGGGATGGTCTCGGACGTGGGGGGCATTGACGACGCCAGCTTTAACCAGAACACCTGGGAAGGGTTAAAGCGAGCGCAGGAGGAGCTGGGGGTTCAAGCTCAGTTCATCGAGAGCCAGGCCCAGGCGGACTATGAGAAGAACATCACCGAATTTGCCGAGCAGGACTATGACCTGATCATCACCGTGGGGTTCTTGTTGGGCGATGCCACGGCCAAGATGGCCCAGCAGTATCCGGACACCAAGTTTGCCATCGTGGACTATGCCTACGATCCGCCGATTCCCAACGTGGCCGGCATTGTGTTTAACACCGACGAGGCGGCCTTCCCCATCGGCTACTTGGCGGCTGCGTGGGCGGATATGAAGGACCCGGCTGATCCGCAGGTTGGGTATGTAGCCGGGATGAAGATTCCGCCGGTGGAGATCTTTATTGTTGCCTACGAGAACGGCGTCAAGTACTACAACGAGAAGAAGGGGAAGAACGTCCAGGTCAAGGGTGTCTATGTGGGCGACTTTGAGGCTCCGGACCAGGGCAAGATTCAGGGCAACTCGCTGATTGACGAGGGGGTGGATGTCATCTTTGGTGTGGGCGGCAAGACCGGGAATGGGGGTCTGGCGGCGGCCAAGGAGCGGGGCAAGTGGGGGATTGGCGTGGATGTGGACCAGTACTACACCTTGCCCAACGAGAAGGACATTCTCATCAGCTCGTGCATGAAGCGTTTGGACAATGCGGTCTTTAGTGTAGTTGAGGCCCTGTTGAAGGGGCAGTTCCCCGGTGGTTCGGTGTATGTTGGCACGCTGGCCAATGGTGGGGTTGGGATGGCCCCGTATCACGACTTTGAGGACGAGATTCCTGATGAACTCAAGCAGGAGATCGAAGCCATCAAGCAGGGCATCATTGACGGCACCATCAAAACCGGCTGGCCGGTAGGCGAGGAACCGACCCCGACGCCGGCGGTCCAGGTGAAGGTAGGGATGGTCTCGGACGTGGGGGGCATTGATGACGCCAGCTTTAACCAGAACACCTGGGAAGGGTTAAAGCGAGCGCAGGAGGAGCTGGGGGTTCAAGCTCAGTTCATCGAGAGCCAGGCCCAGGCGGACTATGAGAAGAACATCACCGAATTTGCCGAGCAGGACTATGACCTGATCATCACCGTGGGGTTCTTGTTGGGCGATGCCACGGCCAAGATGGCCCAGCAGTATCCGGACACCAAGTTTGCCATCGTGGACTATGCCTACGATCCGCCGATTCCCAACGTGGCCGGCATTGTGTTTAACACCGACGAGGCGGCCTTCCCCATCGGCTACTTGGCGGCTGCGTGGGCGGATATGAAGGACCCGGCTGATCCGCAGGTTGGGTATGTAGCCGGGATGAAGATTCCGCCGGTGGAGATCTTTATTGTTGCCTACGAGAACGGCGTCAAGTACTACAACGAGAAGAAGGGGAAGAACGTCCAGGTCAAGGGTGTCTATGTGGGCGACTTTGAGGCTCCGGACCAGGGCAAGATTCAGGGCAACTCGCTGATTGACGAGGGGGTGGATGTCATCTTTGGTGTGGGCGGCAAGACCGGGAATGGGGGTCTGGCGGCGGCCAAGGAGCGGGGCAAGTGGGGGATTGGCGTGGATGTGGACCAGTACTACACCTTGCCCAACGAGAAGGACATTCTCATCAGCTCGTGCATGAAGCGTTTGGACAATGCGGTCTTTAGTGTAGTTGAGGCCCTGTTGAAGGGGCAGTTCCCCGGTGGTTCGGTGTATGTTGGCACGCTGGCCAACGGTGGGGTTGGCATGGCTCCGTACCACGACTTTGAGGACGAGATCCCCGATGAACTGAAGCAGGAGATCGAGGCCATCAAGCAGGGCATCATTGACGGCACCATCAAGACCGGCTGGCCGGTAGGGGGCTAGTCCTACCAAAACGATCACGGGTTGTAGGCGGTGCTGGACCTGATCCAGCACCGCCTGTTCTATCAGCCATACTCTTGGAGAAGGAGCGAGGATGACCCCAATCCTGGAGGCAACCAACATCAGTAAACGTTTCCCCGGTGTACTGGCCAATGACCAGATCAGTTTCTCCCTGAATCAAGGCGAGATCCTGGCCTTTCTGGGAGAAAACGGCGCGGGCAAGAGCACCTTGATGAACATCCTCTACGGCCTTTATGCCCCAGATGCCGGTGAAATCCATGTCCGTGGCGCCAAGGTCACCATCCGGGAACCCAACGATGCGATCAAACTGGGCATTGGGATGGTCCATCAGCACTTTCAGTTGGTGCCTGTGTTCACGGTGGCTGAGAATATCATCCTGGGCACCGAGCCTGTCCGTTTTTCGTTCTCATCGAGGACGTTGGGCTTGTTGAGCGGGGCGGCGGCCCTCCTCTTTTTCGTAGGCGGTGTTTTTTCTCAAAGCCATGTGGGCCAGTGGCTGGTGACCAGTGTGGCCGGGGCGGCCTCGGTGGCCGCTTTGTATGCGCTCTTTTTTCTGCTGGGCTTTCTGAGCCGGTTTCGGTTCTGGCTTTACGTGCCGATCGTCGCCGCCGGAAGCATTGCCTCGCTGGTGGGTGTGGCATGGTATCTGAAGATCGGCCATCGCCTCCCTCTGTTGGTTAGCCTGGCTCTGCTCTTCACCCTCGCTTCCTATCCGGCCCTGCGGGTGATCACCACTGCCCTCGACCGGCTTACGGCGGCTCATCGTATTCGCACCCTATCCTCACAGTACGGTCTGGCGGTAGACCCCAACGCCCTCATCGCGGACCTGCCGGTCGGCATGCAGCAACGGGTGGAGATCCTCAAGACGCTCTACCGCGAAGCGGAGATCCTGATCCTGGACGAGCCCACCGCCGTACTCACCCCCCAAGAAACCGAAGAGTTGTTTCAAATTATGCGGGGGTTGGTCAAACAGAACAAGTCCATTATTTTCATCACCCATAAACTCAAGGAGGTGATGGCCGTCGCCGACCGGATCATCGTCCTGCGGAACGGTCGGGTGATGGGCGAGACGACGCCGGCGCAGACCTCTGAAGCGGAGCTGGCCGAGATGATGGTCGGACGGGAAGTGGCGTTGGTGGTGGAAAAGGGCCCAGCCTCGCCGGGCGAAGTCGTGTTAGAGGTCACCGGTCTGATGGCTGAGGACCAACGTCACCACCCGGCGCTGCGTGGGGTGGATCTCTTTGTCCGGGCGGGCGAGGTGCTGGGGGTGGCCGGCGTCCAGGGCAATGGCCAGACTGAGCTGGTGGAGGTATTGACCGGGCTTCGCCCCGCCACCGGGGGAACCGTGCGCATTTTGGGCCAGGACGTAACCAACGCTCCGCCCCGCCGCATCATTGAATTGGGAGTAGCGCATATTCCGGAGGACCGTCAGCGCGATGGGTTGATCCTGTCTTTTCCGATCTATGACAATCTGGTGCTATGCAACTATTATCAACCGCCTTTTGCCCGAGGGCCTCTGATTCAGTTTGATCGGGTATACCAGTTTTCTGAGCGGGTGGTCAGGGAATTTGATGTCCGCACCCCGAGCATTTTCGTGCCGTCCCAGAGCCTCTCGGGCGGGAATCAACAAAAGGTGATCGTTGCCCGCGAACTCTCCCGGCCGATCAAGTTGCTGATTGCCGCCCAACCGACACGTGGCCTGGACGTGGGCTCGATCGAGTATATCCACCGACGACTTCTCCAGAAGCGAGACGAAGGAGTAGCGGTGCTTCTCGTCTCGGTGGAACTGGACGAGATCATGGCCTTATCGGATCGGATTGCGGTGATGTACGAGGGGCAGATTGTGGCCACGGTGGACGCCGACCTGGCTACCCGCGAACAGTTGGGGCTACTGATGGCCGGGGTCCGGCCTGAGGAGAAGGCTCAGATGCAGACAGCAGACACGAAAGGAGGCGCGACCCTTGGCTGATCGACAAACCCTACCAGAGCAAAGCCAGCGGCCGGCGGCATGGGGGCGGTGGATCCGGCTGGCCCTTTGGGCAGCCATCTTGGTCGGCGCTGTATTGCTCAGCAAATGGCTGGTGCTGATTCTGTTGATTGCCATCGGATTGTGGCCCCTCAGCCTGGTGACCGGACTAGTGATTTTGGCCTTGATCTCAATCCGGCGCGGTGGCTGGACGTGGATGAAGGGCTGGCTGGCTGCCCGCATCCGGGGGCTGACGGTGCCAGCTCTGTCGGTCTTGACCGCCTTGATCGTTGGGGCGGTGGTGATCATCGCCACCGATCAGGCGGTGTACAAAGCATTGGGCGAAGGTCTGTTCGGAGAGGCCATCAAGCTGGCATTGGCCAACCTGGGCCGGGCCTACGGGGCTCTATATGAAGGGGCACTGGGTAGTCCGGTCAAGATCATGCAGGCACTGGGCAAATGGTCCCAGGGCGAAGGCCTCAAGCCGGTATTGAGTGCGTTACGCGGCCCCAGCGATAGCCTGGTCCAGTCGGTCCCGTATATCTTTGCCGGCCTGGCCGTCGCTCTGGGCTTTCGCGCCGGTTTGTTCAACATCGGAGCGGAAGGGCAGATTGGCATCGGCTGGCTGGCCGCCGTGCTCGTTGGCTTTTCGGTGAGCGGCCTGCCCGCCGCCGTCCACCTGCCGCTCGCCATCGTCGCCGGAGCGGTGGCGGCCGGAGTGTGGGCCGGGATCGCCGGCTTTCTAAAAGCCCGCACCGGCGCCCACGAGGTGATCACGACCATCATGCTGAACTATGTGGTCTTTCGCCTGAGCGATTGGCTACTGTGTGGCCCGTTAGAACATACCCAAGGTACCTGTCGCACCAAAGAGATCCTGCCCAGCGCCTATCTGCCCCGGTTTCTGGATCACCCGGTGACGGTGCATTGGGGATTTGTCTTATCCCTGATCGCCGCCGCTCTCGTCGGTTGGTTCCTCTTCAGGACCATCTGGGGGTTCGAGTTGCGGACCGTTGGCGCCAACCCCAGCGCAGCCCGCTATGGAGGCATGAGCGTGGCCAAGAATTTTGTCCTGGCCATGTTCCTGAGCGGTTGCCTGGCCGGATTGGCCGGAGCGGCTCAGGGATTGGGCATTACCCACAACATTGCCCTTGGATTTCGGGCCGGCTACGGCTTTGACTCCATTGCCCTGGCCCTCCTGGGCAAAAGCCATCCGACCGGCGTGGTGGGTGCCAGCCTTCTTTTCGGCATGTTGCGTGCCGGCGCATCGCGAATGCAGTCGGTTGCCGGCATCCCTACCGAGATCGTGCAGATTGTCCAATCCCTGGTGATCATCTTTATCGCCGCACCGGCGATCATCCGCTCCCTCTTCCGACTCGGCGCTCCCAAGCGGGAGGAGATCGAGGTCACCGTCTTCTCGCGAGGTTGGGGAGCGTGATGAATTGAGATGGGTCCACTCTCTGAATCGAGTCCTATAGCGAGAGAAAGCCGATGACTGTTCAAGCCAAGACCATCAGTGTTTCCAAGGGGACACTTCCGGGGCTGCGGGATGTCCTGGTCACCTTGTTCATTCTCATGCTGGGTGCGGTGTTCGTCTTGCTGGCGGGGTATGGCACCCGGCCAAGCGATCTGGCTACCTTTACCGATCAGAAGTTAGGTACCCTCTTTGTCCTTCCTTCTCAAGCTACCCTGCGCACGATCGGCATACTCTGCTTTTTCATCGCCGGCTTGCGCCTCTTTCGCGTCCTCCGCACGTTCCGCTCCATCCTCAACTGGGGCCTGGCCTTTCTGGCCGGCTTTGCCTTTCTCGTCTGGGTTTCGAGCGGGACCAGCATGAATCTGCCGGGGATGGTTCAGGCTACTTTGACCGCAGCGACACCTCTCACCCTGGGGGCCATGTCTGGCATCTTTTGTGAACGGTCGGGCATCATCAACATTGCCATTGAGGGGATGATGCTCTGGGGAGCGTTTGCGGCGGTAGCGGCTGCCAGCCTCTTCGACAGCCTGTGGATGGGCTTGCTGGTGGCCAGTCTGATCGGCGGGGTGATGGCCGCATTGCACGCCGTGTTATCGATCAAGTACAAGGTGGACCAGATCATCTCGGGCACGGTGATCAACATCCTGGCGGCGGGCGGCACCCGCTTTCTGAACATCCGCCTGCTGGAACCGGCCGGGATGAGCACTCCCGGCTCCTTTGGCCTGATGCGCATCCCGGCGCTGGCCGACATCCCCATCCTCGGCCCCTTGCTGTTTGAGAACCAACCCACGGTGTTCATCATGCTCGTCCTCCTGGTGTTGGTCCAGTATGTCGTCTTTTCTACGCCGTGGGGATTGCGGATGCGCGCCTGTGGCGAGCATCCTCGCGCGGCCGACACGGTCGGCATCCACGTCAACCAGATGCGCTATGTGAGCGTCATTCTGGGCGGGCTGATCGCCGGCCTGGGTGGGGCCTACTTTTCGCTGGGGGTGGTGGGGACGTTCGAGGATGGCATGACCCGGGGGCAGGGATTTGTCGCGTTGGCCGCCATGATCTTTGGCAACTGGAATCCGATCGGGGCCTTTCTGGCGGCCCTGCTCTTTGGCTTTGCCGATGCCCTGCAGGTCAAAATGCAGATTATCCGGCCGATATTGCCGATCATCAACCAGCCGATTCCGCCTGAATTCCTGCAAGCCGCTCCGTACATCCTAACGATCATCGTCGTCGCCGGCGTCGTCGGACGGGCCATCCCACCCGCAGCGGAAGGGAAACCGTACGAAAAGCAATGACGGGCGGACTGGCCGGGACCATTCGGGCTGCGCTGCAAGATCCGGAAGCCCTCCGTTCCTACCTGCGATCTCATTACGGTCGGCCCGAGACCGGGGCCTTCTCTCCCTGGCAACGAGTGGAGATGGCCCTGGCCCATCGTCCGTCAGACCGGGTGCCGTTTGATTTCTGGGCGGTGCCGGAGGTGTGGCAGAGGCTCCGGACCGCCCTCGATGCCGATGACGAGACCGTGCTTCGACTCCTGGGGATTGACTGCCGCTTGGTGAGTCCGCGCTACATCGGGACCAGGGCTCGCGAGTTGCGCGATGGCACCTTCATCGACGCCTGGGGGAGCCATCGCCGCCGCGTTGCCCATCCATTCGGAACCTATGACGAATACGCCCGGTATCCTCTGGCCGAGGCTGAGACAGTGGCCGATGTGCTGGGGTGGGATTGGCCGAGCAGCGATGAGTGGGACGTGTCCGACATCCGGGAGCAATGCCAGCACTTGAATACCCCTGTCCGTTATCATCTGCGTTATGAAGTGGGTGGCATTTTCGAGCGGTCCTGGGCACTGCGGGGCTTTGAGCGCTTTCTCCTCGATCTGATCGAACAACCCGAGATCGCCTGCGCCATCATGGATCGATTCACCGATCTGTATATCCTCAACACCCTCCGCGTTATGGAGGCCGCAGGTGGGCTGCTCGACATGGTCTATACCTACGACGACGTGGCCATCCAGAACGGGTTGCTCCTCTCACCGTCCATGTGGCGCCAGTATATCCTGCCCCACCATCAACGTCTGAACCGGGCGATTCGGGCGGCAAGATACCCCGTGCGGATCATGTACCACTCTTGCGGCGCAATCGCTCCGCTGATCGGCGCGCTGGCCGACGAAATGGACATTCAGGTATTGAACCCTCTCCAGCCCCGGGCAAAAGGCATGGACATGGCCCGCCTTAAAGCGGAGTTCGGCGATCGGCTCTCCTTTCATGGAGCGATTGATATTCAACATACCCTACCCCATGGGACGCCTGAGGAGGTCCAGGCCGAAGTGCAGGAGCGGTGTCGAGTCCTGGGGCGCGGTGGGGGATATATCTGCGCGTCGGCCCATTATATCCAGGCCGACACCCCACTGGAGAACATTATCGCTTTGTACACCGCGCCTCGAGAAATCTGAGAGACGCAGCCCGGCTAGGCGCCACGAGGGATGAACACGCCCATCGGCCAGGCGTCCCCTAGCGGGGACGCGCCGACGGCCAGCCGAAGGCTGTTTAGGGGCGATTTCAATCGCGGTCTATTTTCGAAGGGGCCGCCGACCGCATGGTCGGTGCGGAAGGCTCTTTTTGCCTGGGGAACGCCCATTACGGGGCAGGGACCGTGACCTCAAGATCCACGGTGACAGTCCGGCCCGGTTTGACTTTTACCATCCGACTGGCCACTTCCAGCCCTTCGATCCACACCTCGATGACATAGGCTCCCGGCGGCAGGGAGAACGAGAAGGCGCCGTTTCCATCAGCAAGCTGTTTGGAGAGGATCGTTCCCTTCTGGTACACTTCCAGGCCGGTCAGCGATTCCGATTTCAGCTCATAGACGACCACCTGGGCATTGGCCGCCGGCTGTTTGTCCGGACCCTGATAGACCACCCCCGTCACCTTGCCAGGTTGAGCCCCGCACCCGACCAGACCCAATAGCCCTATCACCGAGATCGTCGTCAGCCAAATCCACCGCCATTTCATCACCGTCCCCTCCAGCAAACAGCTATTCCTGCACCACGAGTTGAACGTAGGCGATCTCGCCGGGAACGACGGTTACCGGCTTGACAACCGACTTTCCGCCGATCTTGACCTTGACCAAATAGTCCCCCGCCGGTACATAGCCCAGGGCGAAATTCTCGCCAAGCTGATCATCGGGATTGACCTCCCGGTCGGCATAGGTCAGCGTCTGGCGCCACCATGTCTTGGGTTCGGATGCGCGGAAAAAGGTGACCGTCGTCTCGGGGATGGGGCGACCTTGAGCATCCACCACCCGCCCGGCGATGATACCTTGACCCGGTTCCGGACGAAGCCAGAGGACTGGATTGCGGGTGTTCTCGTACCGATTGGTTCCTAGACGCACCTCCAGGTGCAGATGGTTGCCAATGGCGACGCCGGTCATCCCCACCCGGCCGATCATCTCCCCCACCTCCACATGCTGCCCGACCTTGACCGAGACCTCGGACAGATGACCGAACAACAAATAGACCGGCTGGCCCTGAAAACGTTGATCGAGCTCGGTGATCACCAGATTCCCATAGAAGTTGGGCTTGACGCCATACACGATTTCGCGGTCATTTCCGGCAACCAGGATAGTACCGGCCGCGGGGGCCAGCACCGGAGTGCCAGCGGGATTCATATAATCCACGCCATGGTGAAGGTGGTAGCGCCCGCCACCGGTCGAGCCATAAGGAAAGTAGGTACTTGGGTATCGATCCCCCTCAGGGACCGCCGGAAGGGGAAACTCTAACCAGAGATGGGAGGCCGCCGGCGCCGGCGTCGGAGTTGCGACCGTGGGGGTAGGCGCAGAGATTGGCGTCCGGGAGGGGGTCGGCGTGGAGGTGGGAAGCGGGGTCGGAGAAGGCGTCCATGTTGGGGTAGGGGTAAAGGTCGGAGTTGGGGTGGGAGTCGAGGTAAAGGTGGCCGTCCCCAACACCTGGGGGTAGGCTGGGATCGCCGTGCCGGCCAGAGCCAGCAGAACGACCACCCCGGCCACCAGGATCAAGGCCCCGGCGCTCACTCCGCGGGTTGTAGTAGGTGCCTCGGACATATCCCCAGCCTACATCCGACGGTCATGATGGCGATCGATCGGACCGGTTCGAATGCCCACCGCGTTGGCTAGGGTGCCCAGGAGATGCGCTCGTGGGTCCAGTCAAACTCTCCGCCCCCATACTCGCCGCCCAGATCGAACAGTTTCCGCTGGTTGCTGCCATCGGCATTCATCACCCAGATGGCCCAGGACCCGCTTCGATCTGAGACAAAGGCGATCGATTTGCCATCGGGTGACCAGGTGGGCAGGCCGTCGCGAGCGCCATCGTTGGTCAATCGTTTGAGGCCGCTGCCATCGAGGTTGACGGCGTACACTTCCCAGTTGCCATCCCGGGAGGACATGAAGGCAATCCGCTGCCCGTACCCGGCTGGCGCCGTGTCGCTCTGGTGGGTAGTCACCCGCAAATAGTTGCCGCCACCCGCCGGGACTTTGTAGAGACCGCATGCCGCATGATCCCCCAAAAAGTCGCAGCCGCGATAGACGATCCAGCCGTTGGCCATCCAGAACGGATATTCCCCCCGGATCTCGGTGGTGCCGATCCGGATCCAGTCCTGTTGCCGGCCAAACATGTCATGGACGATGCCCAGGCGGGTCTGTCCGTCCCCCCAGGAAGTGGAGGAATAGGCAACAATGTTCCCATCTGGGGACCAGGTGGGATAACTGTCTTCGGCATAGCGGCTCACTTCGACCAGTTCGCTGCCGTCCGGTTTCATCTTGACCAGGTGCTCGAAATTGGGCAGGCCATGGCCGTTCGCTGCCAGCAGATTCCCATCCGGTCGAAACTGAGGCTGCCGAAGTCCCTGACCTAGCAAATTGCGCCCGCTGCCGTCAATCCGACTGACATACAGCTCGTACTTGCCCACCACCGGGTTCCACAGGGTAAAGGCGATCTTGCCCGATAGAGCTACACTTTTGGGCGTCGGAGTTGCCGTGGGCCGGGGGGTGGGCGTGGGACCGCTCCGCGTGGGGGTAGCTTGGGGCGTGCGGGTCGAGGTCGGGGTGGGGCTGCCTCGAGTCGGGGTGGGCTGAAGAGTACGGGTGGGTGTCGGCGAGACAAGCACCAGGGGGGTCCAGGTAGGCGTGACGGTCGGGGTCGAAGGCACAGCGCCTGGCGCGGGGATGATCAGCTCCTGGCCGGCCCGGATCAGCGCCGGGTTGGTGATCCCATTCGCCCTGGCCAATTCTTCCACGGTCAGACCAAAGCGCGCTGCGATTTCGGACAGAGTTTCTCCAGGCTGTACGATATATCGTTGTCCGGAAAGGAAAGAGGTGGCAGTGGCGACAGGTGCTTGACTTGCGGTCGCGGTAGGTACCGGCGTTGGGGAAGGAACCAAGGTCGGCTCGGACGTGGCGGTGGGTATGGGAGGGGAAGTCTCGGTCGGGGTCGGGGTCACCGTCGGAGTTGGAGTCCGGCTGGGCGTGCGGGTAAAGGTTGGCGTATAGGTAGCAGTTGCCGGTCGGGGAGTGAAGGTGTCCATCAGGGCGACGACCGCTTCCTCGCCGGTCGGAGCCAGGGTGGCCTCCCCCAGATCGCGGAGCAGAAACACCCAGGCCGAGATCCCGCTACCGATGAGACAACCGATCAGGAGCAAGAGAGCAACCCCAATTCCCAGAATCCGGGGAGCGATCGGCTTCGGCCCTGGCTTTGCGCCAGCCTCTGGCGGCCTGGTCGGAGCCACCCGGGCCGCAGGCGCTTCGGCTCTCGCAGGAGAGGGCGGCGTCTCAGGCCGTGTCAGCGGCTCTGGAGAGGGGGGCTCCCTGGGCGGTTCAGCAAAAACCCACCGTCCTCCCTCGTTCACCAGCCAGCGACCGGTCCGCCCGCTGAGCATCCAGCGCCGACCTTCCCGATCGGTGATCCGAAACTCGCTCACCCGGGCCAGGAATTCCTCTTCTGTCAGCTCTCCGCGAATCAATCTGGCTTCCAGTTCGCGGTACTGCTGTTCCGCCTCGGCAAAATTCATGGGGTACACCTCAAGAACCTCGGGGAGATGATCAGCTCCAGACCGTCTCCACCACGGCGAAATAGGGCCTCAGCGCAGCCTTGATCCCCTCATCGGCCACCAGAGAGTCGAGCAATCGCCATTCGGCGCTATCCAGTTTCTGTTTGGGAGGGCGTGATCTGCGCAGGGCATCAATCGCATACTGGAAAAGATTCGCCGCCAAGTCGCGGTTCCGGTGCATCGCCCAGGCAATCCCTGCCAGCACCAACAACCGGATGGTTCCATGTTCTCGCAACGCAGTTGGCAGCCATTTCAGAGCGGGAACGGGGTCTCCCAGGCGCAGCACCGATTCCACCCAGGCATCGTGGCCGAACGCGAACTCATCGGGGTCCATCTCTGCGACCTTCTTCCATTCCTGCCGCGCCTTGGTCTGGTCCCCCCGCAGCCAGGCGATCGATCCTCGCTGGAACCCAGCCTGTAACTCATTGTCGTCTCGATCCACGTAGCGCAACGCCTCGGTGTAACGCCCGACCTGAGACAGCATCTCGTACACTCGCCGAACCGTATCCTTGAGCTCCGGTTCCAACTCGACCGCCCGTTCCCACGCGGCCAGGGCGTCGTCCACTTGGCCCATCTCCTTGAACAAAAGAAACTGTTCAAAGTGGATCAAAGCCAACAGCCGCGCATCTGCTTCACGCCCTGCTTCCAATGCCCGCTCCACAGCCGCCCGGCTTTCAGCGAACCGCCCTTCGATGCGCGTCTCCCTTGCCAACACCAGCCATCGGGCCGCGTCCTCCGGTTCTTCGTCGGTCAGGGCGCGCAATTCGGCCAGCCCGGCCTCGGTCTCCCCCTTGGCCAGACGGAGGATGGCCAGATCAGTACGCAAGGCGTCCGTCTCGTCCGGGTGGGTCTTTAACAAGACCTCTTCGACTTCGATGGCCTCGGCATAGCGCCCTTGCTCACTCAACAGGGTAGACAATTCAAGTCGGGCTTCGCGATGCATGTCATGCAACTCGGGACGGCGGGCCAGGACCCGGTCGCTCAGGCGTCCCAATTTCTCCACCAGGCGGCGATAGAAAGCCTCGGCGCTCGACAGATCGCCCTCTTCCCACGATTCTCGGGCCTGTCCTAGGAGACCCTCGTAAGTGTCGGCTAACACCAGGCGCGATTGACTCATGCCTCTCCCTCCCCATCTACGAGAATGGTTCGTTTGCGGCCTCGGCGGACATGCCGATATACATAGTAGGCAAAACCAACGAGGAGGGCGATGGCTATCGGAATATCAAAGGGACGCATGATGGCTCGCAACTCTTCCCAATGCTCGCCCAGATAATACCCCCCCAAGGCCAGCAACCCGCACCAGATAAACGAACCCACGAAGCTAAAGAACACAAAGCGGACCAATCTCATCCGCACCACCCCGGCCGGAAAGGAGATAAAGGTCCGGACGATGGGCAGCAGCCGCGAGATAAAAGCGGCATAATCTCCCCAGCGGGCAAACCATCGATCGGCCTTTTCCAGGTCCTCCGCCGAAACCAGGATATATTTGCCATACCGTTCGACCAGCGGCCGCCCGCCCCATACTCCAAGGGCATAGGAGATGATCGAGCCCAGGGTGCAACCGACTGCACCCCACAGCCCGCCCACGAGCAGGGCATGCCAAACCGACAGCCCCCTCGCCTGGATGAGCATCCAGCCCGAGAGAGGCATCGTCACTTCACTGGGAATCGGAATGTTGGCACTCTCCAGGGCCATGATGCCCACCACCCCCGCCCAACCGATGGTCTGGAACAAATCCATCAAGAATTCGACCAGTTGACGCTCTAGCTCTTCCATATCCTTCCTTCTTGTGTGACAGCCGATTATAACATCGGCCCAGGGGATTCGCAAATCGGCCTTTCAGGGCGGATTTCCACCGTTGCCAAAGGGGGACCAGGGGCGCAGCACAGATGCGCCCAAGGACCCCAACCCCTGCCGCAGGTTCCCAACCTGCGGCAGGGTAGATACGGCGAGACGCCCGGCCGGAGGCGCCACCAGCGCGGCTGTTGCAGATTAACAAATGAACGCGGACATGTTCGGCACAAGCCCAACGATTTGCCCACCCTCTGACACATTCGCCCGCCGCTTCAAGCGGCGGGCTCCGCCAGCAAAGCCCCGTTCGGGGCTGGGAAACAGCCCGCAGGGCTTGGCTGTGTGAGCCCGATAATTCACCATCGGGCGGGAGCGCCTCGCCTTGGCTCATGATTCAAGGTGCAAATGGCCGGGCGGTCCACGTCCGGTTCAATTTGTTAAGAGCCGTCAGCCCTTGTTTGAGCACGAGACCCGGCATCCCTGGACGGGACGGGTCCGACCGGCCTACTCCCTCAGGGAAGGGGAACGACGATCAGCCCTAGCCTGGGCCGACGATGGACCTTCTTGTGGGCGGACAGGGATGGCTGCTCCGGACGAAGGACCGGCCCGGTCGCAGGTTCCTGAGGGTGCCCTCTTGGGACCCAGGTAGTCCCTGGAGGAAGTAGCCCGGAGGGTTGCCGATTTTACCACCTGATATTCGCCGTGAAGAGGATAGAATTGTGGTGTAAATGCAGATATAATGGGCTAAGAAAAGTGAAATCATGGAAAAAACTCGCATGAGAAGACCGAAATGGCCCGTATCCTGATCGTCGAGGATTATGATCCGATCCGGTGGACTCTGGCCAATCTCTTGCAGTATGAAGGACATGAGGTCGATCAGGCAGCCAATGGACGCCAGGCCCTGGCTCGCCTGGCCACCTGCCAGTTTGACGCTGTCCTGATGGACGCCTATATGCCTGGCATGAATGGCCTGGAGGCCTGCCGGCGGTTGCGCAAGACTTCTCAGGTGCCGATCTTGATGTTTGCCGCCTACGGGGGTCCCGTCATGCGCGAACAGGCCCTGAGCTGCGGGGCCGATGATTTCGTCGCCAAGCCTCTGGAGTTAGAGAAGCTACTGACCTGGGTCCGCAACCTGGGTCATGGGGGGCGCCGAAGAGTGAGTGCGCCATGTCCGGCCTAGCCAGTTTGCCATGCCATGGCGTCGTATCTAGCGAGTGGTGACAAGTCGCCGCCACCCAAACCCAGGCAACCAAGGCTGTGCCGGTGGAACCTACGGACCGGGTGTTCCTCGGCGTTGATACCGACTCTTCCCGTCCGCCAGCGCGGACGGCCGGCTTGAGCCCGTGAGGCGCGATTTCAACCTCCTGGGCGATTGTGCAGCCATCCACACATCCCCTCAATTTGCCGATCGAGTCAGCTCGTGGTAGGATGTAGTCAGCAGGCGACTGCCATAACTCGGAAGGGTGCCAGAGTTCGTGGGTCCAATCACCTGGGGAACAGCGACGGCCGCGCTGACCGCCCCCCTGGTCTTTTTTTTGCCGGGTTGGGCGCTACTGACCCTGCTCCTGCCCGCAGACCGTCTATCGGCGGGGGATCGGCCCGATCCCGCGCTCCAGTATATCCTGGCCTCAGGTCTTACCATGGCCCTCGTCCCCATCGGCCTCCTTCTGGTCTACCTGGCCGGGATGCGAATGGGGGCGGGGGTGGTTCTTTCCATCCTGGGAGTGAGTGCGCTCATTGTCCTCTGGCGCAGGGGGCCAGTGTGGTGGGCCAGGTGGCAGCAACCTCGGTCCTTGCAGGATCGATGGGCCTGGCTCGATGCCCCGTTGGTCGCGTTGGTCGTGACCGCGTTGCTGATCCTGGGCGTCCGGCTGTGGGTCGTGCGGGGGATCAACATCGGCTTCTGGGGTGACTCGTACCAGCATACAATGATTACTCAGCTCCTGCTGGACCATGGAGGTCTGTTCCAGTCGTGGGAGCCCTACGCGCCCCTCCGTTCTTTTACCTACCATTTTGGCTTTCATGGAAATGTGGCTTGGTTCCAATGGGCCACCGGCTGGCTCACCGGGAACTCCACGCCGCGCACGGTGGTGTTGGTGGGCCAGTTCCTGAACGCGTTGGCTGCTCTGGCCCTCTATCCGTTGACGGTGCGGCTCTGCGGAGGAGGGCGGTGGGCGGGGGTGATCGCCGTCCTGGTGGCCGGGCTGCTGGCGCCGATGCCCATGTTCTATGTCAACTGGGGGCGCTATCCGCAGCTCGCCGGCCAGGCGATCCTGCCGATTGCGCTCTGGTTCACCATGGAGGCGGTGGAAACCCCTCGGTGGGATGCGCGGCGGCTGACATTGGCCGTGGTGGCGGTAGCCGGGTTGGTCTTGACCCATTATCGGGTGGCGGTCTTTTACGCGGCCTTCTTGGTCCCCTATCTGCTGCACCGATTGTGCCTCACCCGCAAGGCGGGAGTCCCATGGCCGGTTCCTTTTCTGCGGCTGGCCAGTATCGGCTTCCCGTCGTTGGCCATCGCCGCGCCATGGCTGCTAAACCTGGCGAAGGGGCGCTATCCGGTGATTGCCGCCGGCTTTATTGAGCGCACGGTTCCTTCTTCCTGGGTCGCCGAGTACAATGCCATGGGACCTCTTCATGCCTTCCTTCCCCGGCCGCTCTTGCTGCTGGCCGGGTTGGGAGGAGTGTGGAGTCTGTGGCGGCGGAAGCGGATCGCTCTGGTGGTGCTCTGGATCGGGGTGACCATTGCCTTCATTAATCCTCACCTGATCGGGTTGCCCGGGACGGGGTTGATCACCAACTTTGCCGGGGCGATCGCCCTCTATCTCCCGGCCTCGATCTTGATCGGTGGGCTGGTCGGCGAGGGAGTGGCATGGCTGGCCCGACGGGCGCGGTTCGCCGGCTACGGCCTGGGAGCGGCCCTGTTGCTGGTCGGCCTCTGGGGAGCCAGGCAACAGGCAGGCTGCCTGGACCCTGCCTTTCAGTTGGTCACTCCGGCCGATGAACAGGCCATGTCCTGGATTCGGGAAAATACCCCAACCAACGCCCGCTTCCTGGTTAACGCCTTTTTCGCCTATGGCGGGAGCCTGGTCGTCGGTTCGGATGCCGGCTGGTGGATCCCGCTGTTGACCGGGAGGTCCAACACCATCCCTCCCATCAATTATGGAAGCGAAGCCGCTGTGGAACCCAACTACTGGCTCCAGGTGAACGAGTTCGTCCGCCGGCTCCAGAACTCCCCTTTGGACGATCCGACCACGGTGCAGTTCTTGAAAGAGAACGGCATCACCCACGTCTATCTGGGCGACAAGGGAGGCCCTCTCCTCAAGCTGGAGGAGTTGCAGCGCAGTGCTGCCTATCGTCCGGTGTATCACCAGGGTCAGGTCTGGATCTTTGAGCTAGATGCGGATCAGGAGTGATGGGCGATGATCAGTGTCGTGATCCCGATGTACAATGAAGAGGCGGCCATCGCCGACGAACTGCGAGGACTACGCCAGACGCTGGATGCGACCGGTTGGCCGTATGAGATCATTGTCGTGGACGACGGGTCCACCGACCGGAGCGCCGAGATCGTCCGAGGTTTTGACGGGGTCCGCCTGATCCAGCACCCTTATAACCGGGGGACGGGGGCAGCCCGCACGACCGGCATCCAGGCGGCGCAGGGGGAGATTGTGGTCATGATCGACGCCGATGGCACCTATCCGCACCAGGCGATCCCCGCCCTGGTGGCCGAGATCGAGAAAGGGAGTTGCATGGCCATCGGCGCCAGGAAACGGGAGAGCGGCACGGTTCGCTGGTTGCGGGCTCCGACCAAGTGGTTTATCCGCCAACTCGCTTCCTACCTGACCGCCACCCGCATTCCGGACCTGAATTCTGGCCTGCGGGTGATGCGTCGGGACCTGGCCCTCCGCTACCTGCATATCCTGCCCACCACCCATTCCTGGGTTGGCACGATCACCATCGCCTTCCTGAGCGACGGATATCCGGTGACGTGGATACCCATCGATTATTACCCGCGCAAAGGCAAATCGAGCTTTCATCCCATCGCCGACACCTACAACTACCTCTCCTTGGTCATCCGCTCGGTGATGTATTTTAACCCTTTGAAGGTGTTCCTGCCGGTGACGCTGATCTTGCTGGTGACGGCGGCGGCCAAATTGATCCGGGACATCATCTACTACCGCGGGTTCTATGTCCCGGGAGTGACCTTGATGTTGGTGCTCACCGCTATCCAGGTGGGGGCGATCGGGTTGCTGGCCGACCTGATCGTCAAGCGCGGACGGAACTAGATGCCCCGTTGGAAGGACTACCGGACGCTATGGCGTCTGGCTCGCCGTCGTTTCCAATCCGGAGAGGATTATCGGCGCTTTCAGGAATTTCAGGGGACGCTGCTCATGGCCTATTTTCAGTCCAAGGGCCTGGAGTTTCGGGGGCGTAGGGTGCTGGATGTAGGCTGTGGTTGGGGAGGATACACCCGGCTCTTTGCTGGAGCTGGGGCTGACGTGGTGGCGGTGGACATCGAACGATCAGAGTCAGTCGAAGGGCAAGGCGGATTGATGCCAGGTGGGCCTTGGAAGCTGGTGATAGGAAATGCCTTGTCTTTGCCTTTCCCGGCTGAACAGTTCGATTTTATCTTCTGTGCCAGCCTCATCGAACATGTACCACAACCAGGTTGCCTACTGGCCGAGTTGTATCGCGTGTTGCGCCCAGGAGGACAATGCTACCTGGGCTTTCCTCCGTTCTACAGCCCGGCCGGCGGACACCAGTTTAAGCCGTTCCACCTGCTAGGTGAGCGAGTGGCGACGGCTCTGGTTCGCCGAGGAGGGCGCACCTTTGCCAACGCTGGCGGCAGTTGGGGTCTCTATCGGCTGACCGTTCGGAGGGCCAAGCAGCACATAGTCGAGGCCGGTTTTCTCATTGAGGACATCTCGACCAAATTCACGGCACTGAACCTGGCCAGGATTCCATGGCTCAACGAGGTACTGACCTGGTACGTGCAATTCCTGGTGCGGAAGGAGGGCACGTAGATGAAGTGCGTGCTCATCGGCCCGACCTATCCGTTCCGGGGAGGCATCGCCCACTATACCACCCTGCTCTGCCAGGAACTGCGGAAACGACATCAGGTCACGCTCCTCTCTTTCCGCCGCCAGTATCCGGCCTGGCTGTTCCCCGGCCGCAGCGACCGCGACCCCAGCCAGCGGGTCCTGGCAGTCGATTGCGAGCGGCTGATCGATCCGCTCCAGCCATGGACCTGGATCAAGGCGGCCAGACGGATCGTGGAGCTGGAGCCAGACCTGGCCCTGTTCCAATGGTGGGTCCCCTTCTGGGCGCCGATCTGGTCTGTCATCCTCCGTCGGGTGCGGGGTCGCATTGCCGCCAAGGTGCTGTTCATCAGCCACAACGTCTTACCTCATGAGCCGCAGCCGTGGGACCGCCTCCTGGCCCGTCGCGTGCTGGGCCAGAGCGATGGGGTGATCGTCCACTCCCAGTGGGACCGCCAGGTGTTGCTGAGCCTGCTGCCGACCATGCCCGCCTATGTGACGCCTCACCCCACCTACGAAGTCCTGGCTCCCACCAACTGGACCCATGCCGAAGCCCGTCGGCAGCTCGGTCTGGCGGAGGGGAAAGCGGTTCTTCTCTTTTTTGGTTTCGTCCGGGCGTACAAGGGCTTGAGGTACCTGATCGATGCACTGGCCCTGGTTCGGGCCCGCCTCGATGCCCACCTGCTTGTGGTGGGCGAGTTTTGGGACGATGTAGCCCCCTATCAGACCCAGATCCGCGCCTTGGGTCTGGAAGCATCTGTCACCCTGATCGACCGCTACATCCCCAATGAGGAGGTGGGCTTGTATTTCGCCGCTGCGGACCTGGTGGTCCTGCCCTACACCGACGCCACGCAGAGCGGCGTCGCCCAACTGGCGTTGGGGGCGGGGGTGCCGGTGATTACGACCTCGGTGGGGGGCCTGCCTGACGTCATCCAGGACGGCGTGAACGGCTTTCTGGTCCCTCCCCGGGACAGCCAGGCCCTGGCCGCCGCCGTCCTGCGTTTTTTCGAGGAAGGGTTAGGACCCACGTTGTGGGCCAACATCCAGGCGCAAAAAGCCCGCTTTTCCTGGGAGCGGTTGGTGGCTCTCATCGAAGAACTGGTCGGTGGATCATCGGCCGGCGAGGCAGCCGGTTCCCAATCGGGCAATGCCTGACATGACGGCAGGGGTCTTGGCCAGATGAGAATTGCCTTCCTGCTCCCGATGAGCCTGGAAAGCCCTTCCGGGCTGCGATATCTGGGGATAGCCAGGGCGCTCAGCCGCCTGGGACATCGCCTGACCTTGATCGCCCTCCATCACGATCTCGCCTCCGTCGCCTCGCGTTCCTACGAACACCAGGGCATCGAGGTGCGGTATGTGGGGCAGATGCTGATCCGCAAGGTGGGCAACCGCAAATTCGATTACCCACCGCTCAGCTTGCTCGGCGTGGCGCTGGCCTCCACCTGGCAGATGATGGTCGCCACGGCGCGGCTCCAGGCCGATCTCGTCCACCTGGGTAAACCGCAGCCGGTCAACGGCCTGGCCGGACTGGTGGGCCGGCGGTTGCTCCGGGGACGTCCCTTTTACGTGGATTGCGATGACTATGAGGCGGAGAGCAACCGCTTCGCCCATGCCTGGATGCAGCGCCTGGCGGTGTGGTTCGAGGATGGCCTTCCTCGCCTGGCGGCTGGGGTAACGACCAATACCCATTTCAACGAGGCGCGCTACCGGCAACTGGGCGTCGAACCGGATCGGATCGCCTATCTGCCCAACGGAGTGGACCGGGAGCGGTTTGTTCCGCCGCCATCTGACCAGGTGGAGAGGTTGCGAATTCGATGGGAGCTGGTCGGGAACCGGGTCATTGGCTATATCGGCACCCTGGGCCTGAAAACCCATGCCCTGGACCTGCTGATCGAGGCGTTCGCTCGGTTGCGGATCGACCATCCCGATGTGGTACTCCTGCTGGTCGGGGGAGGGGAGGACTATGACCTGTTGCACCGCGAAGTGGACCGGCGAGGGCTGCAACGGTGGATCCGATTTGTCGGGCGAGTGCCCCCGTATGAGACCCCGGCCTACTACGCCCTGGCGGATGTGATGGTGGACCCGGTGCATCCCGACCTGGTGGCCCGGGCTCGATCGCCGCTCAAAATTGTGGAGGCCATGGCGCTGGGCGTCCCGGTTGTCACTGGCGATGTCGGCGACCGGCGGGAGATGCTGGCCGATGGAAAGGCAGGGTTGCTGGTGACCCCGGGCGATGCCCAGGCCCTGGCGGAAGGGTTAGCCCGGGTGCTGGATGACCCGGACCTGGCCCGGACGATGCGGGAGGCAGCGTTGGTCCAGCGGGAGCAGTTCTATTGGGACCGGCTGGTGGATCGGATCGTGCAGTTGTATGAAAGGACGGGAGGGTAGAGCCCGGCATCTCCCCCTGGCGGGCAGCGCCAAGTGGGCTTTTGCCAGGAGTCGAGGGTTCAGGTATAATCGGCTGCACAGAGGAGTCGCAAGATGAGGGTCTTGTTGGCCAATCCGCCCTGGAGGAGGGAGGGCCGGCTGGGGGTGCGGGCCGGGTCCCGCTGGGCCTTCACCCTGCCCGCCGGCAAGGAGGATACCATTCCGCCCTATGTCCCATTTCCCTTCTTCCTGGCCTATGCGGCTGCCGTGCTGGAACGCAGCGGGGTTGAGGTGCAGCTCGTCGATGCCATTGCCGAAGGGATAGACACCCCTTCCTTTCTGAGGACGGTGGAAGACCTGGCCCCTGATCTGGTGCTTCTAGAGACCTCGACTCCGTCCATCGACTCGGACCTGGTGTTGAGCCAGGAGATCAAGGAACGCCTTCCGACCGCCTGGCTGGCGTTGAGTGGCCCCCATGTTTCCGCGCTCCCCATCGAGACCTTGGAGGCAGCTCCTCAGGTGGATTTTGTCCTGATCGGCGAATATGAATACACCCTTCGCGATCTGACGGCCTGCCTGAAGGCAGAGGGAGACCTCGGCCAAGTGCTTGGCCTCGTCTGGCGCGAAGCCGATGGCGCGGTGCGCGTCAACTCCCGCCGGCCCCTGATCGCCAATCTTGACGAGTTGCCCTGGCCGGCCCGCCATCTGTTGCCGATGCACAACTACTGCGACCCCTTTGCCGGGTTGCCGATGCCCGGCCTGCCGATGTGGGCCAGCCGGGGGTGTCCGTTTCGTTGCATCTTTTGTGTCTGGCCCAGGGTCATGTACGGGGGACAGACCTATCGCGTCCGGGATCCGATCGACGTGGTGGACGAAATGGAGCAAACGGCGTACCGCTACAATCTGCGTTCCGTTTCGTTCGATGATGACACCTTTGACATCGGCAAACCGCGTATCCTCACCCTGTGTCGTGAAATCAAACGGCGGAACCTGGGCCTGCCCTGGACGGCCATGGCTCGGGCCGACACCGCCGATCGGGAGATGCTCGAAGCCATGGCCGAGGCAGGGCTGTACGCCATCAAGTATGGGGTCGAGTCCGGGGTGCAGGAACTGGTTGATGCGGCGGGCAAGAGCCTGGACCTGAGCCAGGTCAAAGAAACGGTGCGGATCACCAAGGACCTGGGGGTAAAGGTCCACCTGACCTTTACCTTGGGGCTGCCCGGCGAGACGGAGGAGACGATCCGGCGGACACTCGATTTTGCTGCTGAGGTCGACCCGGACTCGGTTCAGTTTTCCATCGCCACCCCGTACCCCGGCACGGTCTATTACGAGATGGCCCGGCAGAATGGCACCTTAGTCGCCAGGAACTGGACCGATTTCGACGGTGCCGATCGGGCAGTGGTCCGGACCGAGACCATGTCCCCAGAAGAATTGGAGGCGGCTCTGATCAAAGCCAGGCGGCAATGGCGATGGCGACAGTTCCGCCGCAACTTCTGGAAGCGCAGAGGCTTTTACCTGCAGCAGGGACTGAGGAACCCCGGCCGGGCCCTCAAGTTCCTGCGAGGGGAATTATAGCAGAATCCAGGGTGCTATGCAATGGCTGAGCGGACTAACAGCGAGACCGACCTATGTCCTCTGGTTTATGTTCTGCTGCTCAACTGGAACGACGCCGAGAATACCCTCGCCTGCCTGCAGTCGATCGCCGAGCTTGACTATCCTCGCTTTCGCCCCCTGGTCGTGGACAACGGCTCGACCGACGGATCGGACCAGATGATTCGAAGCCGGTACCCCGAGGTCGAGTTCATCGCCAACGAGCGGAACCTGGGCTTTGCCGGGGGAGCCAATGTCGGGCTAGAATATGCCCGGCGACAAGGGGCCGACTATGTTCTGTTCATCAACAACGACACGGTTCTGGACCGGATGTTGCTGAAAGAGCTGGTCCAGGTAGCGGAAACCCATCCCCGCGCTGGCCTGCTCGTGCCCAAAATCTATTACTATGATGAACCCACCCGTCTCTGGGCGGCAGGGGCGCGGCTGGCCCGTTTCCCGCCCCGGGTCAAGATGATCGGCTTTGGCCGGCCGGATGGCCCTCAGTATAATCAGTTGCGCCGCGTGGACTATGCCACCGGCTGCGCCCTGCTCATCCGCCGCCAGGTGTTGGAGACGGTGGGGGGCTTTGACCCGATCTACTGGCCGATCTATCACGAGGACTATGATTTCAGCGCCCGGGTGACCCAGGCCGGCTGGGAGATCTGGTACGTGCCCACGGCCAGACTGTGGCACAAAGTCAGCCGGAGCCAACGGGGATCGGGCACCCAGGCCTTTAACCTGGGCAAGAACATCGTCCCGTTCTACCGACGCCACGGTCGCCCGCCGGGTCTGTCTCTCGCTCTGTTTGTGATCTGGGCTGTACTTCGAGAAGTAGTCCGGGGGAATCTGGCGTTTGTCCGACCCTATCTTCAGGGCGTGTGGACCGGCCTGACCCAACCCACCCCCCTCGACCGAACCGGTGCATGGAATTCGTGACCTGTAACTTGTGCAAGGTAGAGGACAGCGAACCTCTGTTCAGCGGCCATGATCGGCTGTTGGGCGGCGCCGAGGTCTTTCAATTGGTGCGCTGCCGCCGGTGCGGATTGATCTATCTCAATCCTCGCCCCACTCTGGAGGAGATCGGTCGCTACTATCCGGCCGAATATGAGCCGTTCACCCGACAGGGGTTGACCCGGACATGGTATGGCCGGTTGACCTATCGGGTGGCCATCGCCAAACGGTGTCGCATTGCCGCCCAGAGACAAAGGCCAGGGCGATTGCTGGACGTGGGCTGCGGCGATGGCGATTTCCTGTTGGCGATGCAGCAGCGGGGATGGGAGGTGTATGGCGTGGACATCAGCCCGGTGGCGGTCGCCATCGCCCGGCAGAAAGGACTCGATGTCTTTCACGGACAACTATCGGAAGCCGGTTTTGCCGAAGAAAGCTTTGATCTGGTGACCATGTGGGACGTCCTGGAGCACCTGCACGACCCGGGCGCCGAGCTGGCGCGCATCGCTCGACTCTTGCGCCCCGGAGGCCGACTGGTGGCGACCTTTCCGAACGCCCATAGCCTCGATTTTCGGCTGTTCGGGCCGGTCTGGACCGGGCTGGACAGCCCTCGCCACCTCTACGTCTTTGTCCGGCCGGCTCTCCTGGCTTTGTTCCGAAACGCCGGCCTGGAAGTGATCTCAGCGCGGTGTGTCACCGGGGGACAGCGGGTCTCCACCTGGAGCCTGGAATGGCTCATTGATGACCGTTTAGCGGGCCACCGGCTGAACCCAGTCCTGAAACGGATGATCTATTCCCGCGCCTGGTATTGGGGATGGCGACCCTTCTACTTTTTGATCGACCTGTTGGGATGGGGGTCAAGCATCACCTACACATGCCGGCGAGCGAGAGGGGAGGCATAGCGAACTGGATATGTTTCACCCGGCGCCTGCCCAACCCGACTGGACCGGGTTGAACGGTTCAGAAGTAGCGGAAGGTCTGGAGTATGTGCCGTGCAACCTGTGCGGCGAGGACGAGGCGCAGCTTCTGTTCGAGGGATGGGATCGCCTGCACGGTCAGCCGGGAAGGTTTCGCATGGTCCGGTGCCGGCAATGCGGGTTGATCTATCTCAATCCACGGCCGGTTGCCTCCCAGATCGGGCGCTATTATCCGACAGACTATCCCTCCTATCAGGGTTCACGACGGTCGGGCCAGAACCGGCTCGCGCAATGGGCGCTCCGCTACGGCATGGACAAGCGGCTGCGGGCGGTCGCCGCGTTTCAGCCGCAGGGCCGTCTGCTGGATGTGGGGTGTGCCGACGGAGCGTTTATCGCGTATGCCCGAGAGCAAGGGTGGGAGGTATACGGGGTGGAACTGAGCCCCGTCGCCGCCGCCTTTTGTCGGGAGATCCTCAACCTGCCGGTTCTCACTGGCGATCTGCTTGAGGCGGGCTTTCCAACCGCCCACTTTGACGTGGTGACCTTGTGGAGTGTCCTGGAGCACCTATACGACCCAATGGCCGTACTGCGGGAGATCCATCGCATCGTGCGGCCCGGTGGCTTGATCGTCCTGGCGGTACCCAATACCGACAGCCTGGATGCCACGATCTTTGGTCCGGCATGGGTCGGCTACGATATGCCGCGCCATCTCTACATCATGCCCGATCCGGTTCTGCAGCGGATGCTGTCCGAGACCGGTTTCCACATCCTGGCTCGGCGTTGCTTTTTCGGCAGCCAGGCCCTCTTCTTCCTCAGCCTGCGCTATCTCCTGGCGGATCATGCCCGCTGGCAATGGCTGCAGTGCTGGGTTGAACGGCTGGAGGCGACCTCGCTGGTGCGCGCCGTGACGCTGCCCTATTTCTTCCTGATCGATCGGCTGGGGGTCGGCCCGATCGTGACCGTGTTCGCCCGACGGGAGGAAGAGCCATGACCCGGCGGACCGCCCTGCTTTGGCTGGGAGGGATCGTGGTTCTGGGGGGCGCACTGCGGATCATCGGGCTGGGACGGATGGGCTTCGAGATCGACGAAGCCTACTCGGTGCGTCTGGCCTCCCTGGGGGTCGTGGACATGGTGAAAGGCACGGCGGCCGGCCAGCACCCGCCTCTCTATTACCTGTTGCTCCATTTCTGGATGCGGGTGGCTGGACAGAGCCCCGTGGCCGTCCGCCTGCTTTCAGCCCTCCTCGGCTGGGTCACGGTGCCTCTGCTCTATATCGTGGGCCGACGGATCAGCCCCCGGGTCGGTCTGCTGGCTGCCGGGCTGTTGGCCATTTCCCCGGCCCACATCTGGCATTCGCAGATCGCGCGGATGTACGCCCTGTTGGTACTGCTGGGCACCGCATCGACCTGGTTGGCGTGGAGATGGTGGACCGATGAGGATCGGAAGCCAACGCAACTGTGGCTCTATGCCGGGATCGCCCTGGCCGCTCTCTACACCCATTACTTTGCCCTCTTTTTGCTCGCGCTGCACACCATCGCCGGTCTCGGTTTAGCTCTTTTCCACAAACGGCCGCGATGGGGAGAGTCGGTCGGCCAGTGGATGGCGGTCCAGGCGTTGATCGGAATCGGCTTTCTGCCCTGGTTGCCGATCATGTTCAGTCAGACGACGGACCACGTCATGACCTGGATCCCACCGCTCAGTTGGCCAGTGGTACGCAGTAGCTGGCTCTATCTTCTCTTCGGGCAAGACTGGCAGGGCACTTGGTACGACATCGGGCGCGCCCTGCTTGGTCTGGGCCTCATGATCGTGGCCCTCTGGCCCGGCTGGCCGTCCATGCGCCGCCCCCACCCGACCGATCGAGCGTGGATGGTCCTCTGGTTCTGGCTCCCGATGGCGCTGATCGTGCTGGCTGCTCTCTATCGTCCGATCTACCAGAACAAGCAGCTCCTGATCGTCCTTCCCCCGCTCGTGCTCCTGCTGGCAGTGGCCGTGCAGCGCATCGGACCCAGTCTGGCCAGAGGGGTCCTGTTGGCAGCGATGGTCGCTCTGAGCGGGCTGTCCCTCTACAGCCAGTATGCCCATCCCCAGCGGCAGCAGTGGGATGATCTGGCTGCCTATCTCAACACTCATGCCCGGCCGGGTGACCTGTTGTACCTGAACGCGGCGGCCAGCTCTCTCGCCCTGGATTTTTACCTGGAGGTCAACCTGGACCGGGCCGGGTATCCGGCCAACTATGATCTGGTCCGGGGTGGCTGGGTGGGAGAGAAAGCCACTCGAGAGGCGGTAGATAGGCAATTGAGCCGGCTGGCGGAGGGGCATCCGCGCATCTGGCTGGTGGAGTTCAGTCCCGGCTTCTGGGACCCGCAGGGCCTGATCCTGAGGTGGCTCCGCGATCACTACCGGCAGCAAGAATCCCTGCGATTCTACCCAGCCACCCTCCGGCTCTTCTCCAAAGAGTAGTCATGCCCGGCTGGGCGCCACGAGGGATGAAACTACCCAAGGGCCGGCGGGGAGGCGCTCCGTCGGCGCAGGCCGACGGCCAGCCACAGGCTCTTCAGGGGCGATTTCAAATGAGGAGGAACCTCACCTCATCCCCCTGGCCCCCTTCCCCTCTCCGCCAGCGGAGAGGGGAAGGGGGTGAAGGGGTAGAGGTGAGGTATTTTCAAGCAAGGAGCGGGACTCTGAACCTGGTACTTGTGATCCGGCAGGTAGGGGCAAAACTCCGGCCGATGGCCCGCAGTCGGGCGTTTCGCTGGGGGCTGAACGGGGCGGTTCTGTGTGCTGTCCTGTTCTTCCTGGCCTATGGGGTCTATGCCAATTGGGAGCAGTTGCGACAGCACGAGTGGACGGTCCACTATGGCTATCTGGCCGGGGCGTGTGCGGTCTATGGCCTCTGCTACCTGATTGTGCTCCTGGCCTGGAGCGGGATCATGTCCAGCATCGGGGCGATGCGCGACTGGCGGGTGAACGCCCGGATCTTTTGCTACTCGAGTCTGCCCAAACGGATCCCCGGCGTGGTGTGGTACATTGCCAGCCGGGTTCATCTCTACAAGGATGAAGAGGTGGCCCGGTCCATCACCTTGGTCGGGATTGCCTTGGAGACGGTTCTGCTGTTCGTGACCGCAATCCTGGTCTACCTGTGTTCGCTCTTTTTTCCCATTGCGGGGCCGCTCACCGGGCGCCTGCCTCCGACCGTGGCCCTTCTCCTGCTCATCCCGCTGCTGATCCTGCTCGTCCCGGCGGTCTGGAACCGTGCCGTGGGCCGCCTTCTGTCGGCACTACGGTATCCGGGCAGGCTTTCGCTCAGGCCGGGGAACCTCCTCGGCCTGACGGCGCTCTACCTGCTGGCCTGGGTCCTCGGCGGGGTGGACCTCTACCTGCTGGCCCGGGCGGTTTATCCTATCCCGCCGGACCTGCTGCCGGCGGTCGTCGGCGCCTGGGCGGCCTCCGGGGCGATCAGTTACCTGGCTTCGTACATTGTCCAGGGTATGGGCATCTCGGAGGTGGCCCTCTCGGTCCTTTTGAGCAGTTACCTGCCCCTCTCGGTCGCGATTGTGATCGCCGTCCTGTTTCGCATCCTCCTCATGGTCAGCGAGGTCGTCTGGGCGTTATTGCTGGCCTGGGCGCTTGCCGGGTTCAAGGGATTGCCGTTTCAGGCGCTGAAACCCCAACCCCCTTCCCCTCCAGCCCAGGGGATAGACGAGTAGACTGGCACTTTTTCCTTTCTGGGGGTTTGGTGGCGGCTTTGCCGCCACAAAACCCCTCGAAGGGAGTCCTCGCGAGGTGAGACAAGAACCTGTACGGTCCTTCACGGGAGGCGAGGACACAAAAGCCACCGGAGGAACCCGGTGGCTTTTGTTACAATGTCTCGAAGGTTCAGCGATTACTGCCCAAAGCCGTTGTAGCTCATGGACCAGTCGCCTGGGCCGGGCCGTCCGCGCGCGGCGGGCAAGGTCTCGTTGGCAATGCAGGCGATGGGCGCGCCCGTCGCCGTAACCGTCACCGCGAACAGGCCGGTGGTCGCATCCAGGTCCGCCGGCTGGTAGACCGACTTGGCCTGACCAGGGGTCAGCGTGTAAGTGCAGCCAGGATACTGCGGACCGGACGGGCAACCCACGCCGCTATAGCTGTAGGTCACGGTGGCATTGTTGGCCGGATCCAGGTTCTGGCAGACAAAGGCGGTATCCCACTTGTAGTAGTTGTTCATGATCACCGGCAAGCCCACCTTGCTGGCACCATCTGCCGAAGCAAACGCCCCGTAGGTCTGCGCCTGGCCTCCCGGCAGCGCCGCGTTCACCACACCGGCAATCGGCTGCGAATCGGAGGTCACCACCGCTCCAATGATCTTGTTCGTTGCAGACGGGCACCCCCAGGTCGGCCACTTGGCTGGCAGGTAGTGATAGAGCGCCTGCCCGGGCTGGATATTCTCCGCCGGCGGATCGCACACCGCACCGCCCTCGATGTAATAGATCACATCGATGTTGGTCGCCGATGCGCCGATGTTCTGCACCTTCAGACTGCCATTCCACCCATAGTAGTTGTTGTAGAGAGCAGGGGCAAAGAGCTTCGTGTCACCAGCGATAAAGGCGTTGTACGACTGGGTAAAGCCACCCGTTGCCGTCTGGTTGTCGGTGCCAACGCAAGCCCCGGAGCAGACCACCTTGGCCGACCCGTTCAGGCCTGACGGCAGGCCCAGACCCGCTCCAACCGTCTCCAGGTCCCAGTGATAGGAGGCAAACGCGGGGATCGTCTTCTGCTGGTGAGCAACCTGGCTTCCGGCGGCGTTATAGATATACAGGTCCGCCGTAATGGAAGACGCGGTGGTGTTCTGCACCGACATCAGGCTGTTCCAGTTATAGTACCGGTATTGGGTGGAAGGGAAGTAGATGGTCGTCGCGCCGGCGTTAAAGCCGGAATAGGAGCCGTTGTAATAGGTCGCACCCGTGCCGAGCAGGTTGGCAATGACCGCAATCGGTTCGGTGGATTCGATCACCACCGAATAGCGCCCATCCGGCAATCCCGGCACGGCGGGCATATAGATCTCCTGCTTGGCTCCCGGTGCCAAGGTAAAGGGGTTGCTCACGCCGGTTCGGATCGGGTTCGGGAAGTAGTCGTTCCCCGCCTCATCGTAAAAGGTGACACTGATGGTGGCCGTCGCCGTTCCCAGGTTCTGAATCACAAAACTGGAGTTGTCCGTCTCGCCCAACTGGGCATAGACCGGCAGCGCCGCCACCAGGGACAAAATCACCAAGAACGCTAGCTTTTTCATGTCTTCTCCTTTCTGAAATTTCGGATTGATTCCATTATATCAGATTGCGCCCGAAACTCAATAGCCTTTTTGGGTAGTCGTTTCCTGCAGGACAATCCCAGGAAGGTGTGAACCGTAAAGAAACATCACCCTCTTGGGTTATCAACATAACCAGCCCGCAGCGGACGCCACATCACTTGCCGGCTGCTGTGTGCTGCGGGGACCCGCTTTCTTTCCGAGCTTGCCCCAGGCCGCCTGTCGAGTTGCTCACCAGGCCATTCCCTCATATAATGGACCCATCTCGCCTGGAGGGAACGCGATGGCTCGGATTGCAGCGCTGTTTGATCTGGACAAGACGCTCCTGGATACCAGTTCCGGCCAGCTCTATGCCCGGTATCTACGGCGGCACGGCCAGATGGGATGGGGGGAATTCATGCGGGTCGTGTGGTGGGGAGTAGCGAGCCGGCTCGGCGTGCTGGACATGCAAAAGCTGCTGCCTCGGTTGCTGGTCCAGGCGGCCGGCGACGACGAACAGCAACTCCGCGCCCTGTGCGACCGATGGTTTGCCCAGGATGTGCTCCCTCATCTGACCGAGAAAGGAAGGCAGCGGGTGGCCGAGCATCAGGCCCAGGGGCATGTGGTGGCCATCGTGTCGGCTTCGACCCAGTATGTGGTCGCCCCGCTGGCGGCCCATTTGGGCTTCCCCGGCCAATATGTCTGCACCCACCTGGAGAGCCGCGATGGACGGTTGACCGGCCAGATCACGCCCCCGGTATGCTTCGGGTTCGGCAAGGTGGTCTGGGCGGAAAGGTTCGCGGCGGAACACGATGTCGATCTGGCCCAAAGCTACTTTTACACCGACAGCATCAGCGATCTGCCGCTGCTCGAACGAGTGGGGCATCCGGTGGCCGTGAATCCCGATCCCCGGCTGCGACGGCTGGCCCAAAAACGCGGCTGGCCCATCGAGAAGTTTTATTGACCGGTGGCCACGACCAGGGCCACGGCATACTCCCGACCGTGAGAAAGGCTCACCGCCCACTGGCCCAGGCCCTGCTCTTCGGCCAATTCCTGGGCGCGGCCCGATAGACGGAGCAGCGGTTTGCCCCGGTCATCGGCCAGAACCTCCACCTCCTGCCAGCCAATCCCATGGGAACTGATCGGCTTCAGACCCACCCCCAGCGCCTTGGACACCGCTTCTTTCGCCGCAAAACGGACGGCCAGTTCGGGCACCCGGTTCTGGCAGTAAGCCAATTCCTCCGGCGTGAAAATCCGGGTGAGCAACCGATCTCCATGACGAGCCACCGCCTCTCGAATGCGGGATAACTCGATGAGGTCCACGCCCACCGAAAGGTTCATCGGGTTCGCTTCCTATCCATCAGGATGGAATACACTCTTGATCATCATGGGGATGGATCATTGTGGTCCGGCGATGGCGAGGGCATAGACCTCTGGGTCCAGAAACCTGCGCGCTATCTCCTGCACATCCTGGACGGTGACGGCGCGCACCAGGTCCGGATAGCGTTGCAGGTAATCGAACCCCAGGCTGTATCGCTCCATGTCCAGGATGGCCCTGGCCATCCCCTCATTCGTTTCCAGAGAGATCGGCAGCGATCCGGTCAGGAACGATTGACTGTCATCCAGTTCTTGTTCATCCACCGGTTCCTCGCGCAGGCGCCGCACTTCCGCCAGGATGCCATCCACCGCCTGATCCAGATGGGCTGGATCGACGCCGGCGATCACCTGCCATGGGCCGGCGCCCAGGCCGGCCTGTAGAGTGCTGTAGACGTAATAGGCCAATCCCATCTCGTCACGGACCCGGTCCCCCAGACGGCCCATCATCCCAAAGACGCCAAAGATGGTGTTGGTCAGACGAGCCTTCATATAGTCGGGGTCGTTGCGGGCCAGTCCCGGCCAACCGAGCACCAGGTCCGACTGGCTCTTGCCCTCAATGCGCACTGCGGCGGTGCGCCTTTCAGGCAACGTCACCGGCGGAGGGATTTCCCGGTTGGGCGCGGCGTCGGGCGAGCGCCAATCGCCCAGCACAGAACTCACCGCGTCGATCACCTCGTCGGCGGACACTGCGCCGACGATAGCGATCACCATCCCCTGCGGGGAATAGCGCGCCCGATAGTACGAGGTCAGGTCCTCCAGTCTCAATTGGCTGACGGTCTCCTCATATCCCTCGACACTGCGCCCGTACGGATGATCGGGGTAGAGCAGGGCATCAAAGGTCAGGTCGGCCATCCGGGTCGTATCGTGGGCCCGCCGCTGCAGATCGGTGAGGATCTGCCCTCGCAGCTTTTGCATCTCGAGCGGAGGAAAGGTCGGGTGCTGGAGGCTATCGGCCAGGATGTCAAGAAGGAGATGGACATCTTCTGCCAGCGCCTTGCCGCCGAAACTGACGGTATGCACGCCGCAGGAAAAGCCCAACTGCGCCCCGACCGACTCCAGAGCTTCATGGATCTGCCGGAAGGTGCGGGTCTCGGTGCCCCGCATCAACATCCCCGCCACGAAACTGGCCAGTCCGGCCTGCTGCGGCGTTTCACTCACCGAACCCGCCCATAGATACCCACTGAGGACCACCGACGGGCTGCTGTGGTTCTCAAAAACGAGCACGGTGATGCCGTTCGGCAGCTCGGCGCGGAGGATCGTTTCCGGCGAGGGCATGGGGGAATTTGTCGGGCCCGGTCCCATCATGATCACGCCTCCTGCGGTCCCTGGGGGACATAATGCCCCACCGTCCGGTTGCGCCGCAACAAATAGGTGTTGGCGACCCGATGGACATCGTCCACGGTGACGGCCTCCAGACGGTCCAGAAGCGTCTCAAACCAGTCGGTACTGACGATGATGGAGGAAAAGCCCAGCCAGAACCCCTGGTTGGTGACGCTCTCGCTGGAATAGGCAAACTGCGCCTTGGCCTGTTTGATGGCGGTGTGCAACTCCTCGGCCGAGATCGGCTCGCGCACCACTCGATCCATCTCCCGGTCCAGGGCAGCTTCAACCTCCTCCAGACCACGGCCGGCGCGCACCGTAGCCGAGATACTATACAGAAAAGGATCCAGCATCGGCGACAGAGAGCCCGATACTGCCGCCGCCAGTTCGGTCTCGACCAGGGCGCGGTACAGCCGCGAACTCCGGTTGGGCGGCGGAGGGGCAAAGAGGTTCATCCCGCTGGCTCCGGTCAAGATTGTACTGAGGATGACCATCGGGAAAAAGTCGGGATCGCCGGCGGCCGGGGCGTGGTATGCCATCTCTAGATAGGCCGTGTTTCCCGGCCCCTCCAACCGCACCCGTCGCTCGCCTCGTTGGGGCGGCTCAGGTCGGTTCACGGCGGGCGGGTTCGCCCGGGCGGGGATCGGCCCGAACAGCTCCTCGATACGGGCTCTCATCCGGGACGCTTCGAAATCACCCACCGCCACGACAATGGCGTTATTCGGACCGTAATAGGTCTGGTAATGGCGCCATAGGTCGTCGCGAGTGATGGTCTGGAGGTCGCACAGATCGCCGATCGTCTCATGACGGTAGGGATGGATGCGGAAGGCAGCGGCCACCACCTCCTCGCCCAGGAGAAAGGTCGGATCGTTTTCGGCCCCTTGCCGTTCTGAGATCACGACCGTCCGTTCCCGTTCCACCTCTTCCGGGTCAAACAGGGCATTGACCATGCGATCTGCCTCGATGCGCAGCCCCAGGTCGATCCGATCGGCCGGCAGCGTCTCGAAAAAGGTGGTGAAATCGAGCCAGGTCAGGCCGTTCATCATCCCGCCGTTGCGGGCGATCTGCCGATCGATCTCCCCTTTGGGAAACGCCTCCGAACCTTTGAACAGCATATGTTCCGTCCAGTGGGCAATGCCGGTGATGCCGGGCACTTCGTTCCGACTGCCGACCCGATACCACACCCAGAAGGTGATCACCGGGGCGTGCCGGCTCTCTTTGAGGAGGACGGTCAGCCCGTTATCCAGGACATCTCGCTGAATCGTCATCGGCTAACTCCCGTATCCCCGTCCCATACCCCGGTAGATAAAGCCTAGCGCCTTCATCTGTTCCGGATCGTAGATGTTGCGTCCGTCGATAATGACCGGCTTGCGCATCACCTCTTTCAGCCTGGGTAACGACAGATGCTTGAACTCGTTCCATTCGGTGGCAATGACCAGGGCATCCGCGCCTTGAGCCACCTCATACGCATTCTCGCACAGAGTCACGTCTTGCAGGTACAGCGGAGCATTGACCATGGCTACCGGATCGTACGCCCGGATATGGGCTCCTTCGCTCTGCAGTAGATGGATGATCTCCACGGCCGGGGCCTCGCGCATGTCATCGGTATTGGGTTTGAAGGCCAACCCCAACACCCCGATCACCTGGTCGTGCAGTGTTCCCAACACCTCGCGGAGCTTGTGGATCACCTGCCGACGCTGGTCGCGGTTGATCTCCAGGACGGCACGCAAGAGCTGGGGGTGACAGCCATGGACGGCGGCCATGTGGGCCAGGGCCTGCACATCTTTGGGGAAGCAACTTCCGCCAAAGCCGATACCGGCGTCCAGGAAATCGGGGCCGATCCGCTTGTCATAGCCCATACCGATGGCGACCTCTTTGACATCGGCGCCGAGGGCCTCGCACATAGTGGCGATCTCGTTGATAAACGAGATGCGCGTGGCCAGGAATGCATTGGAGGCGTACTTGATCATCTCTGCCGTGCGCAGGTCGGTGATCATGATCGGCGCCCGGAGCGACAGGTACAACTGGGCGACCTGCGCCGCCGCTTCCGGGTCCAGAGACCCGAGCACGATCCGGTCTGGATGCATGAAATCGTTGATGGCCGATCCCTCCCGGAGGAACTCGGGATTGCTCACGACCGAGAACGGGATCGGCCGGGGCTGATAGCGGCGGACAATATCGGCCACCCAGTCACCGGTGCCGATGGGGACCGTGCTCTTGTTGACGATGATCAACGGATGGGTCATGGCGGCAGCGATGCTCTGCGCCGCAGACCGCACATATTTGAGGTCTGCCTCGCCGCCGCTGCCTTGTGGGGTTCCCACGGCGATAAACACAAACTCGGCCTCGGCCAATCCCTCCTGGTAACTGGTGGTAAACGAGAGACGGGCGGCGTGGGCGTTGCGCCGGACCATTTCCTCCAGGCCCGGCTCGTAAATCGGCATGATCCCGGCCCGTAATTTCTCGATCTTGGCCTCATCCACATCCACGCACGTGACCTGATGTCCCAGATCGGCGAAACAGGTGCCCGTCGTCAGACCCACATAACCAACCCCAATCACGCTGATCCTTCTCATAGGTTCCTCTCCATTTGAACATCCGATGCCCCATCGGGATATCGTCTGCCCTGCGGAAGCAGGCCCGGGGATCGGACTGCCTGCCTCTGTAACCCGAATTGGGCGGCACCCACTATACCACAAAAAGGGGCCTTCGCCAAATCGGTCTGGCCCTGGCGGGTTGAGGCCGGCGGATGGGAGGGAAAAAGGCGGCGGGGCCAATAAATTGGTCCTTGACAAAGCCGGAAATACTTGCTATAATAGAAAATAGTATACGAAATATGATATGCGGTATATCATATCTCGTGGTGGGTAAGCCTTTATGTCGAATTCCTATCGCCTGGAACGGGTCGAGACTCCACCGTCCTTAAAGGACAAAGCCTACGCTGCCATCAAGCAGGCCATCCTCTCGCTTCACCTGGAACCAGGCACTCCGCTGGTCGAAAGCGAACTGGCTGAGCAACTGGGCATCAGCAAGACCCCGGTGCGCGACGCCCTTCAGGAACTGGAACGGGAGGGTTTCGTCACTCGCATCTTTTCCAAGGGAACCTACGTGACCGATGTCACCCTCAAGGACATGACCGAAGTGTTCCAGTTGCGGGCGGTATTGGAGGGGTTGGCTGCCCGTCTCACCACCCCTCTCTTTTCCACCGAGGAATTGAACCAGATCGACCGGGCGCTCAGCGCCAGCGAGGCAGCTTTGGCCGAAGGGAACGTTGCGCTCTGCTCCGAACGAGGGCAGAGCCTGCACCGCGCCATTATCAACAAGACTGACAACCAACGCCTCGTATTGATCATCCGCAACCTCGACGACCACCTCCAGCGCTTTCGCATCCTTTCCGATCGCATTTCCGGTCGCCTGAACAAATCGGTCCGCGAACACCGCCGCGTCTTGGACGCGCTCTACCAGCGGGATGCTGCGGCAGCGGAGCAGGCGATGCGGGATCATCTGTTCAGCGTGTTGCATGACCTGGCCATGCCCGAAGAGGACCTCGATTCTGCCAAGACCGCCTCTCAGGCTGGTCAGACCGTCCATGTCTGATAGGGCAGGCACGATCGAACCGACGCCTGCCCAGTCTGACAATCGAGATCCATTAAGGAGGGACGCCATGCGGCTCACTGGCGGTCAGCTTGTGGTGGAGATGCTCAAGGCGTATGGGGTGCGCTACCTCTTTGGCGTCCCCGGCGACACCAGCCTGCCTTTTTATGACGCTCTGTGCCAGGCTCAAGAACGAGGCGAGATCACCCACGTGCTGGCGCATGACGAACGCTCGGCCACCTACATGGCTGACGTCTATGCCCGCATCAGCTTTCGGCCAGGGGTGACCGAAGCGCCGAGCGGCGCGGGCGCCACCTACCTGGCTGCCGCTCTGGCCGAACCGTACGCCTCCTCGATCCCGGTGATCGCTCTCACCTCGGACACCCCTCAGAGCGGCAAAGACCGCAATGTCCTGACCGCTCTGGATCAACCTGCGCTCTTTGATCCGATCACCAAGTGGTGCACCAAGGTCGAGCGCACCGATCAGATCCCAGATGCCATGCGCCACGCCTTCCGCATCGCCACCAGCGGTCGGCCGGGGACGGTGCAGATCACGCTGCCGATGGACATCCTGGCCGAGAAGGTCAACGCCCCATCGCTCCATGCCGAGGAAATCTGTCGATCCTACCCGGCCTATCGCACCCGCCCTGACCCTGCCCTGGTGGAACGGGCGGTCGATCTTTTGCAGCAGGCCAGGCAACCGTTTATTGTCGCCGGCGGCGGGGCGGTGATCTCCGGGGCCTGGGCTGAGCTGACGGCGCTGGCCGAGGCGTTGGGCGCGCCGGTGGGCACCTCCATCTGCGGCAAAGGGGCCATTGCCGAGGACCATCCGCTGAGCGCCGGCGTGGTCGGCGACAACGGCGGCCGGCCCTACGCCAACGCCCTGCTCCAGGCGGCCGATCTGATCTTCTACGTCGGGTGCAAGACCGACTCGGTGACCACCGAGCACTGGCGACTCCCCCCGCGCACGACCGATCAGACGATCCTACACCTGGACGTGGACCCCACCGAGATCGGGCGCAACTATGCCACCGCCGTGGGCCTGGTGGGGGACGCCCGGTTGGGTCTGGCCGACCTGGTGCACGCCGTCCGCGCTCGAGGCCTGGTCCCACGCCCCAATCCCCTCGCCGCGCGCGCGGCGGAGATGGAGGCCTTCTGGGCCGAGTTTGAGGCCAAAGCCTCGGCCATGACCCGTCCGATCAAACCCCAGCGGGTAATCCACACCCTGGCCCGCTTGTTGCCTCCAGGCAGCATCATCGTCGCCGATGCCGGTACGCCGACTCCCTTCTGCGCCGCCTACTTCCGATCCCAGGCCGGACGCCAGGTGGTTATCCCGCGCGGCTACGGTGGGCTGGGGTATGCCCTGCCCGGCGTGGTTGGGGCCAAGCTGGCCCGGCCCGAGGCGGTGGTGGTAGGGTTGATGGGCGATGGCAGTTTCGGCATGAGCGTCGGCGAGATGGAGACGATCGCTCGACTGGGTCTGCCGGTGACGATCATCCAGTTCAACAACGCCTGTTTCGGCTGGATCAAGGCCCTCCAGCACTTTTTCTATGAGGGGCGCTGCTTTGGTGTGGATTTTGGCGCCGGCACCGATTACGCGGCGATTGCCCGGGGCTTTGGACTGCGCGGTGTGCAGGTGGAAGATCCGCAGGATGTGGAACCTGCGCTCCACCAGGCGTTGGGGGCGGATGCCCCTACATTTATCGACATTCGGACCGAGTGTGAGGCCACCGAGGTGCCGCCGGTGGCCCGCTGGCAACAAGCCAAAGGGAAGGAGGAAGGAAATGCCTAGAGTGGTCGTGATCGGCGGAGGATGGGCGGGATGTGCTGCCGCCCTGTCCGCGAAAAAGGCAGGAGGTGAAGTGATCCTCCTCGAAAAGACCGACTGTCTGCTGGGCACCGGGCTGGTCGGGGGGATCTTTCGCAACAACGGCCGCTTTACCGCAGCCGAAGAGATGATCGCCATGGGCGGCGGCGAGATGTTTCAGTTGATGGACCGGGTCGCCCGCCATACGAATATCGAGTTTCCGGGCCATAAACATGCCAGCCTCTACGACGTGGCCCTGATGGAACCCCTCGTCCGTCGCACGCTGCTGGAGCAAGGGGTCCAGTTGTGGATGATGAGCCGGGTGTGCGAAGTGACCAAGACCGATGGCCGGATCGAGTCGGTATGCACCGAGACGGGCGAGCGGGTGGAAGGGGATGTGTTCATCGAGACGACCGGCACCGCCGGGCCGCAGGCCAACTGCCGCCGGTACGGGAATGGCTGTGCGATGTGCATCCTGCGCTGCCCCAGTTGGGGCGGTCGGGTCAGCATCGCTGCCAAAGCCGGGGTGCAGGAGATGATGGGGCGCAAGCCCGATGGCACGTTCGGGGCGATGAGTGGCTCGTGCAAGCTGCACAAAGACTCGGTGGACCCGGCGATCGTCGCCGAAATGCACCGCACCGGCGTCGCCGTCGTGCCGATCCCCAAGGAGATGGTGCACACCGAAAAGCTGGCGATCAAGGCCTGCCAGCAATACGCCCTGGCCGAGTTTGCCGAGAACCTGGTGTTGCTCGATACCGGCCACGTCAAGCTGATGACCTCGTTCTATCCTTTGGACGAGCTCCGGCGGGTGCCTGGCCTGGAGAACGCCCGCTACGAAGACCCCTACGCCGGCGGAAAGGGCAACTCGATCCGCTACCTGGCTCTTTCGCCCCGCGACGATTATCTGAAGGTGGAAGGGCTGGATAACCTCTTCTGCGCCGGGGAAAAAGCCGGGTTGCTGGTCGGCCATACCGAAGCGATCTGCACCGGCGTCCTGGCCGGGCACAATGCGGTGCGCTGGGCGCTGGGCAAGCCGTTGATCACCATCCCGCGGACCACGGCGGTGGGCGATGCCATCTCCTTCGTCCGCGAGGAGATGCAGACCGAGGAAGGGATGACCAAAAAGTACACCTTCTCCGGCGCGGTCTATTTTGAGCGGATGAAGGCCTTGGGATTGTACACCACCGACATCCCGACCATCCGCCAGCGGGTGGCCGAGGCCGGGTTTACGAACTTTTTTGGGCAGGAGGTGAGGTAGGGAGCGAGGAGGCCGGAAAACCCGTAGAGAGAGGAGGTGAGGGACCATTCGACAAAAGGGCGAGGGCTGAAGCGGGGAAGCTGGAGCGGTCGGACGGATCACGGCCCGGCGCCATCGGACACCTGATCGACCGATCGCCCACCGCTTCCCCCGGTAGACCATTGTAACGGACCTTCTGTGGGCTGTCAAAGAGCTGCTGGGGCATGGCGGGTCAGGGTCCAGGAGGGCAGCGACCGACAAGGATTCCAGAGGCCCCAGCCATACAATCGTTCAGGGACCTTAAGAACAAGGAGGATCAAAAATGGAAGGAGCAGTCCAACTCACGGCGGCCCATTGGGTCTATGCCGCGTTTGTCATCCTGATCTTTGTCGTGCTGGCGCTGCGACGGGATACGGCGATCATCAGCGTGATCGGGATGTTCCTTCTCGGCTGGATCCTGCTGGGCAATCCCATTGGTGGCTTGCAGGCGATCTTTAATGGTATGGTCCGTGCAGGAACGGTCCTGCTGGACGTGGTGTTCATTATCTCCATCGTCGTGGCCCTGGCCAAGGGATTAGAGCCGATGGGGGCCATCTACCTGATGGTGCGGCCGGCACGACAGTTGATGCGCACCCCCGCCCTGGCCTTCTGGATCACCGGCATTGTAATGTACATCGCCGCTCTCTTTATCTGGCCCTCGCCGGCGACGGCCCTGGTGGGCGCGATCCTCTTCCCTGCCGCCCTTTCGGTGGGCCTGCCGGCCATTTCGACAGCCATGGCCATCAACCTCTTTGGCCATGGGGTTTGCCTGTCCACCGACCTGGTGATCCAGGGCGCGCCCAAGCTGACCGCCGAGGCAGCGGGAGTGCCGGTCGGTGAGATCATCGCCGCCAGTATTCCGCTCAACATTGTCGCCTCGGTCGTCGCCCTGGTCGTCGCCTGGTTCCTGGTGGTGCGCAAGGACATTGCGGCCCACACCGTGACCGAGACCGAGTATCTGAAGTTTGAGGAGGAGCGGGCCAAGGCTGAGGCGCGCGAATATCCCACCGCCGCCAAGGTGGCGGCCTGGTTGGTGCCGCTGGTCTTCCTGGTGGAAGTGATCATCCTGATCGTGATGAAGATCCGCGGCGGAGACGCAACGGCGGTGTTGGGAGGCACGGCCCTGATCCTTCTCTCCATCTTTTGCATGTGGCAGCACGGCTTCCGCAAGGGTCCGGAAAGCATCACCGACTGCGTGCGTGAGGGGTTCATGTTCGGGATGAAGGTCTTTGCCCCGGTGTTCACCGTGGCCGGTTTCTACCTGATGGGCGTGCCGGGCCATGCCGAGGCGATCTTTGGCGAGGCGGGCAAGCCGCTGATCATCGATCTCATCAAGGCGCTGAGCAATGCCATCCCGGTGAACAAAGTGATCGTCGGGTTCATGCATACGGTCCTGTCTGGGATCACCGGGCTGGACGGTTCGGGCTTTAACGACCTGCCCCTGATGGGGGCGCTGGCGGCTTCCTGGGGCCAGGCCCTGAACCTGAAGACCTCGACCCTCGCCGCGCTGGGGCAGATCTCGATGATCTGGATCGGCGGCGGGACCATCATCCCCTGGGCCGTGTTGCCGGTGTCGGCCATCACCGGCGTGCCGGCCATCGACCTGTGCCGGAAGAACTTCTGGCCGTGTATTACCGGCCTCCTGGCAGCCACCATCGTGGCCATCATCCTGATGTAATCAGCCAGGCCGATGCCGGTCAGGGAAAAGGGCGCCCCTGCTCAGCCAACCGATCTCGGCCCTGGCAGGGGCGCCGTTTCGAGCGAGGAGGGATGGATGCCTCTGTTTGGAAAAAAGAAAAAGGAAGAGGGAGAGGGCAAAAAAGAGAAGGTGGCGCATGTGATCTGCCCCCACTGCTATCTGGACTTTGAGGTGGAACAGATCGAACAGGCGGGCGGGGTGTGCCCGTCGTGCAAGGGCAAGATCGACCTGGAGAAGGCTCCGCGCGCCTACATGTGATCGGGCGCCCGTCCCCTTGACGCTCCAAATCCACGGAACCGCCGCCATCCGGTGACTCGACCTGCGACCGCCCCCCGGTGGGCGATACTGTCCGCCATCCTGATCGGCACTTTTGTCGGCACGCTGGGCAACAGCGTGGCCAACGTCGCCGTGCCGGCGATCATGGCCGATTTTGGCGTGCCGTTGAGCAGTGCGGTATGGGTAGTCAGCCTCTACGTCCTGACCTTTGCCGTGCTGATGCCGGTCAGCGGCTATCTGGGCGACCTGTACGGCTATCGCCGCCTCTATCTGCTCGGCCTATCGGTCTATCTCCTGGCCAGCCTGGGGGCCGGGCTGGCTCCGAGTTTGGCCTGGCTGCTGGGGTGCCGCGTGCTGATGGGCATCGGCATCTCCCCCACCCTGCCGGCGGTGATGGCCATCATCTCCCGGAGTTTTTCTCCCGATGAGCGGGGCCGGGCGATGGGCTATTGGGCGTTGGCCAACGGCGCCGGCCATGCCTTTGGTCCGCCGCTCAGTGGCTTTTTGACGGAGCAGGTGGGCTGGAGGTCGGTGTTTCTGGCCGGCGGGGCGCCGGCCCTGCTCAGCCTGGGCATGGTCTGGGCCCTGGTCCCCCCCGATGAGGCGCGGACGCGTCGCCGGTTTGATCTGCCGGGCGCGGTCACGCTCACTATAACGGCGCTGGGGCTGATGCTCTCCCTGACCCAGAGCACGCGTTGGGGCTGGGGATCGCCCCTTGCGCTGGGATTGTGGGCGGCGACCGTTGTGGCGCTGATCGGGTTCGTCTGGGCCGAACGTCGGAGCCGATCCCCCTTTGTGGACCTGTCGCTGTTCTCCGATGGGCGCTACCGGGCGGCGATGGTGGTCATTGCGGCCCAATACTTTTGCCTGTTTGGGTTGCTACTGGCCGTGCCCCTTTTTCTGATCCAGGTGCAGGGACGGAGCGAGCCGGTGGCCGGGTGGCTTGTCCTGCCCCTTCCCCTGTTGGCCGCGTTTTTGGCTCCGCTGGCCGGCCGGCTGGCCGATCGGCACGGCAGCCGCTGGGCCTGCAGTTGGGGGATGGGTCTGGTGGCGTTGACCGGCCTGGTGTGGCTCCGGGTGGCCCGGCCCGAGATTCCCTGGTGGGGTCTGGTCCTGGCGTTGGTCGGGATGGGGCTGGGGATGGGCTTCATCCAATCCCCGGTGACCGCCGCCGTGACACAGGTGGTCCGCCCGGACCGGCTGGGGGTGGCGACGGGCATCTTTCACATGGGGCGGTTTGTCAGCGGTTCGCTGGGGAGTATGGTTTTTGGCCTGGTGCTGCAGATGGAAGCAGCGGGCATGGCGGCCGGGTTCCGCCACGATCTGGGGCTGGTGGTGGCGGTGGCCGCTGGCGCGGTGCTCGCCGCCCAGTGGCTGCCTGACCGGCGGGTGGTGGCCGAGTCGGTGGGCGGTCAGGCCGGCGATCGCGGTGGTGCCTAGGCGGCGCGGGGCCGGTCATTGGACCGGTGACCGGGGTGGCCGGGCGCTCGTGCTCTTGGAATCCGGTGGTGGTCATCTGCCAGCGCTCGGTGTTGTCATGGACCAGCCACGCATCCAGATCCATCTGCTGCTGCGCCACACTCGTAAACCTCACCGCGCGGCATGCCCGCTGGTAGAGCGCCTCCGACACTGTCCAGCGCTTGGGCCTTGACAATCCTTCCAATCGGCTTTATCATGATCATCGGTGCAAAGGCCCGCTTGCCAGGACCTTATTGAGATGGCTAACGGCTGGAACCGACCAGGGATTTCGGTGTCTGTCAGTTTCTGCTCACTTTGTGCAGATGGCAGTCGTCCATAGGCGATTACGCGGCGGTGGTTGATCTGGTTCATAGAGAACTGCTCTATGAACACGGTGGAGGGTTAGAAAATGACCATACCCGCAAGAGACAGATTCCAGGCCCTTTTGCGTGAACTCTTCCAATTTGATTGCGCTGACCTGGACTTTGGCATCTACCGCATCATGAATTACAAGCGGCAGGTGATCGAGAAGTGGATCGCCGAAGACCTGCCCCGCGTCATCTCCGATGAATTGAAGAGCGGCGCGTTGGCCGAACAGACGCAGGCACAGGAAGCCCTGCAAGCCGCCCGCCAAAAGGTTCTAGAATCGCTCGGTGATGATGCTTTGGATGCCGAAGGCAATCTAGCCGAAAAGTATCGCGAGACCAAGGCGGGTAAGGCCTACCTGGAAGCGCAGGAAAAAGCCAGCGGCGCGCGCTCTACCGAGGCGCTGGAAGCCGCCATTTACAATCACCTCTACACCTTCTTCTCCCGCTACTGGCAGGACGGCGACTTTATCTCCAAGCGGCGCTACTCCAAAAAGGAACGTTACGCCATCCCCTACAATGGCGAAGAAGTGTATCTCTACTGGGCCAACCATGACCAATACTACATCAAGACCGGCGAGTACTTCACCGATTACACCTACCAAGCCCCCAATGGCGTGACCGTGCACTTCAAGCTACAGCAAGCTGATGTGGAACAGAACAACGTCAAGGGCGAGAAGCGCTTCTTCCTGCCCGTGCTGGGCGGCATCACCTGGACACCCCCTCACCCCATCCCTCTCCCCATCGGGGAGAGGGATGGGGTGAGGGGCGTGCTCACCATCCCCTTCGAGTTCCGCCCGCTCACCGAACAGGAGCGGATCGCCTACGGCCCGAAAAACCAGCAAGAAACGATCATCGCCAAAGCGGTGGCGGACATCCCAAAGCGCGTCCAAGCCCCCGAAGCCCTGGCCGCGCTGACCGCCGAGCGCCGCACCCCCATCCCTGCCCCCTCCCCCACAGGGAGAGGGGAAGCCAGCCGCCCGGCAATCACCCTGCTGGAACACCACCTGCGCCAGTACACCCGCCGCAACACGAGCGACTTTTTCATCCACAAGGACCTGCGCGGCTTCCTCTCCCGCGAACTGGACTTTTACCTGAAGAACGAAGTGCTCAATCTGGAGGAGATGGAGGCCGCCGGCGAAGGTCTGGCCGAGGGCTGGTTCCAACTCATGCGCCTCATCAAGCGCATCGGCCAGCGCATTATTGAGTTCCTGGCGCAGATCGAGGACTTTCAGAAGATGCTCTGGGAGAAGAAGAAATTCGTCACCGAGACCTTCTACGTCATCACCGTCGGCAACATCCCCGATGCGTTTTATGCCGAGATTGCCGTCTGCGAGGCGCAGTGGGAGGAGTGGCGGACGCTCCTGGGTATAGAGATGCCCCCCGCCACCATCCCCTCTCCCCAAAGGGGAGAGGGACAGGGTGAGGGGATAAAAAGCCGCACTGGCCAAGAGCGCAACGCCTTGTTGAAGCAATTTGCCCGTGACATGCGACATGCGCCGACCGATGCAGAGCAACGTTTGTGGTATTTCCTGCGTGACCGCCGCCTGGGTGGGTACAAATTCCGGCGTCAGCACCCTATGGGAAATTATATAGCCGACTTTATCTGCGTCGAAGCCCGGCTGGTCGTGGAACTCGATGGTGGCCAGCATACCATGCCGGAGCAGGCAGAAAAAGATATAGAAAGGACCCGCTTCTTTGAAAGCAGGGGATTCCGCGTGTTGCGGTTTTGGAATCACGAGGTGTTGGTGAATACAGAAGGCGTCCTGACGACGATTTTGGAGGCGCTGGAGTCTACCCCTCACCCCTTCCCTCTCCCCACTGGGGAGAGGGTGAAGGGTGAGGGGGCACTCCCCACTGGGGAGAGGGTGGAGTTCCTCAAAGCCCACCCCACCCTGCCGTTGGATACCCGCCACTTCCCGCCCGACTTTACCGACCGCCTGCTGGCTGCATTTGACAACCTGGACGAGATGACCGACGGCCTGCTGGTGCATTCCGAAAACTGGCAGGCGCTCAATCTGTTGCAGGAAAAGTACCGCGAACGGGTGAAGTGCATTTACATTGACCCGCCATATAACACGGGCAACGATGAGTTTCTCTATCGCGATGCCTACCAGCATTCCAGTTGGCTGGCAATGATGGAGAATAGGCTAAGACAGGCAAGAAACATGTTGCGTGGTGACGGAAGCATTTTTGTAAGCAATGACGACAATGAACAGGCCGCACTCAAAGGTTGCATGGATTTTGTATTCGGGCCTGATAACTTTGTAACACAAGTCATTTGGCAGAAAAAATACTCGCCACAAAATGATGCTAAATACTTATCCGACAATCATGATTACTTGACTTTGTATGCACACGACAAAAGCAGGTGGCAAAGAAACCTGCTTCCTCGCACAGAACAAGCGAATGCCAGATATGAAAACCCAGACAATGATCCCCGCGGGCTATGGAAACCAAGCGGGCTAGATGTAAAAACGTATTCCCCAGAATATGATTATCCGATTACAACGCCATCTGGAAGAGTTGTAAAGCCACCACGAGGCGCTTGTTGGCGTGTAAGCAAAGAAAGATTACAAGAGTTGATTGCAGACAACCGGATTTGGTTTGGGCCAGATGGCAATAGTGTGCCTGCTATTAAACGTTTTCTCTCCGAGGTACAAGAAGGGATTGTCCCATTAACCATCTGGACTTATCAGGAAGTCGGACATAACCAGGAAGCGAAACAATATCTAAAAGCAATTATGGGCGATTTGGGAGATGTTTTTCAGACACCAAAACCTGCTCGGCTGTTGCAGAGGTGCTTTCAGATCGGAGCAGATAACCATTCGGTAATTCTTGACTTCTTCGCCGGCTCCGGCACGACCGGCCACGCCGTCATCAACCTGAACCGCGAGGACGGCGGGCGGCGCAAGTTCATCCTGGTGGAGATGGCGCACTACTTTGACACCGTGCTCCTGCCGCGCATCAAAAAGGTGACCTTTTCGCCGGAGTGGAAGGACGGCAAGCCCCTCACCCCAACCCTCTCCCCTCAGGGGAGAGGGCGCGGCAAAGCCGCGGGTGAGGGGAACTGGATCGCACGCTCCCCGCGCATCGTCAAGGTCATCCGCCTGGAATCCTACGAGGACACCCTGAACAACCTGACCTTCGACGACGCAAGCGGCGCAAAGGCGCTGGACCTGTTCAAGGACGACTATCTCTTGCATTACATGCTCCGCTGGGAGACGCGCCAGAGCGCAACCCTGCTGGACGTGGAGAAACTCCAGACGCCCTTTGCCTACAAACTCCGCCTCCACCGCGACGGCGAAACCCGCGAGCGCAGCGTGGACCTGCCCGAAACCTTTAACTATCTGCTGGGGCTGGATGTACAGACGCGGCGCGTGTACCCCTCACCCCTCCCCTCTCCCCCGTGGGGAGAGGGTGAGGGTGAGGGGCGTTACCTCGTCTATCGCGGCGCGCTGCGCAACGGGCGCACTGTGGCCGTCCTCTGGCGCGAGACGCAGGGCTGGACGAAAGAAGACTATGAGCGCGACCGCGATTTCGTAGCCGCGCAGAAGCTGACCGACGGCGCGGACGAGGTCTTGGTCAACGGCGATTCTCTTATCCCCGGCGCGCAGTCGCTGGATAGGTTGTTCAAAGAACGGATGTTTGCCTTTGGGGAGGCGTAGCCATGTCGTTGCAGATCAACGTGCCCCACGAAGCGATCGCCGACTTTTGCCGCCGCTGGCACATTGTTGAGTTCGCCATCTTCGGGTCTGCTCTGCGCGAGGACTTTTTTCCGGATAGCGACGTGGATGTCATGATCGCGCTCGAGCCTGGGGTGAAGTGGTCGTTTCGGCAATGGTTGGAGATGATCCACGAGCTAGAGGTGATTTTTGGCCGCAAGGTCGATCTGGTCGAGCGGCGACAGGTTGAGCAAAGCAAAAACTACATTCGCCGGAAGCACATCCTGAGTCATATGGAGCGGGTGTATGTGGCGGGATGAGGCCTATTTGTTGGACATGTTGATTGCCGCTCGGGAAGCCCGTGAGTTTAGCAAGGCGCTGACCTGGGAGGAGTTTCAGAACAGTTCCCTTCACCAGCACGCTATCGCCAAAGCGCTGGAGAACATTGGCGAAGCGGCGCGCAAGGTCTCCGAAGAGACCAAAACTGCTCATCCCGAGGTCCCATGGCGCGAGATCGTTGCGCTGCGGCATCGGATTGCGCACGATTACTTCCATCTCGATCTGGTCAGGATGTGGGAGATTGTGCAAGAAGACGTCCCTGCCGTGATCCAGATGCTTGAGCCTTTGGTGCCCCCGGAGGAATCATGATGTCGCGTCGGTCCTCGCCCTCATCGCCTCCTGCTCCCAGTGGCCTTCCACAATGGGTCAAACTCGAAAACCGGCTGGTCCTGCTGGCTTGGCTGAACAGCCTGCTGGGTTACCGGAGCAACCGTGAGTTGCTGGAAGACTGCAAGCGTGTGGCTGAAGGCTTTGGCGCGGATGGGCGCAGTTTTCTCTACCATCACCTCATCGCCCGCGGCAGTCAGGTCAAGATTCCGGCCGAGGATCTAGCGCGCTATGATGAAAACATCCACCGGCATCTGGAGAGAATCAACCGCGGCCGCACCGAAAAAATCACTTTGCGCTACTTCCAGCACCTGGCGGCGCTCTACACCGAAATCGTCCTCGACCGCCTCTTCAATGCGAGAGCACGACTGCTGGCTGACCTGAACGCCTTTATCGCCCAACGCAATGCCCGCCGTTTGTCCGTTGAAGCCCAGGACGAACCCTTCACCGAAGGCGACCTGACCAAACTGGCCTTCTGGATGGCGACCGGCAGCGGCAAGACCCTGCTCCTGCACCTCAACTACTACCAGTTTCTGCATTACTGTGCGGGCGAGTCGGCGACTCGCCCGCCGCTGGATAACATCCTGCTGATTACCCCCAACGAGGGCCTGAGCGAGCAACACCTGGCGGAACTGGCCGCCTCCGGCATTCCAGCGCGGCGCTTTGACCTGAACGCCGGCGGCCTGTGGGGCGGCAGCCGGAACGAGGTGCAAGTCATCGAGATCACTAAACTGGTGGAGGAAAAGCGCGGCGGGGGCGTGAGCGTGCCGGTGGATGCCTTCGAGGGGCGCAATCTCATCTTCGTGGACGAGGGGCACAAAGGCTCCGGCGGCGAGGCCTGGCGAGGCTACCGCGACGCGCTGGGGGCAACCGGTTTCACCTTCGAGTACTCTGCCACCTTTGGGCAGGCGCTCTCGGCAGCGCGCAACGATCCCCTCACCGCCGAATATGGCAAGGCCATCGTCTTCGACTACTCCTACAAGTACTTCTACGGCGACGGCTTTGGCAAAGACTTTCGCATCTTGAATCTGCGCGACGTGCTCCCCTCTCCCCGCCGGGGAGAGGGCTGGGGTGAGGGAGACATTCTGCTGCTAGGCAACCTGCTTTCCTTCTACGAGCAAATGCGGCTCTACGAAGAGGAGCCAGACGCCCTGCGTCCCTACAACCTGGAGAAGCCGCTCTGGGTCTTCGTGGGCAGCACAGTCAACGCCGTTTATACGGAAAACAAACAGCCACGCAGCGACGTGCTGACCGTCGTGCGCTTCCTGCATCGCGTGCTGAGCGACCGCAAATGGGCCATCTCAACGCTTGACACCCTCCTCAAAGGCAAAACCGGCCTGAACGCGCCGGATGGCAGCGACGTGTTTGCCGGGCGCTTTCCGGCATTGCGGGAAGCGGGGCTGAAGCCATCAGCGATTTACGATGACATCCTCCGGCGCCTTTTTCACGCGCCGGCAGGCGGCGGACTGCACCTCGCCGACATCAAATCCAGCCCCGGTGAATTGGGCCTCAAGGCGGCGGGCGCCGAGGAGTACTTTGGCCTCATTTACATCGGCGACACGACTGACTTCAAGAAACTAGTCGAAGCCAACGCGCCGGAAATCGTGCAAGAACAGGATGCCATCGCCGCCTCGCTCTTCGAGTGCATCAACCGCTCCGATTCGGGCATTCACATCCTCATCGGCGCCAAGAAATTCATGGAGGGCTGGAACTCCTGGCGGGTGGCCAGCATGGGCCTCTTGAACATCGGGCGGCAGGAAGGGTCACAGATCATCCAGCTCTTTGGCCGGGGTGTGCGTTTGAAGGGCCACGGAATGAGCCTCAAACGCAGCGCGGCGCTGGAGGGGACGCATCCCAAACACATCCGTCTGCTGGAGACGCTCAACATTTTCGCCGTGCGCGCCAACTACATGGCGCAATTCCGCGACTACCTGGAACGCGAGGGCGTGGAGGTCGAACCGGCCATCGAACTGCCGCTCTTCGTTTGGGCCAACGAACAATTCCTTCAGCGCGGCCTGGTTGTACCGCGTCCGCCCGATGGCCGCGATTTTGCCCACGAGACAACTCTGCTTCTTGAACCGGATTCATCCGTCTCCGTTCAGGTGGACCTATCGGTGAGGGTACAGGCGATGGAAAGCACGCGCCTGGGCCTGCACACCACTGATGTGCGCGCCGGGCAGGCACGTCCCATTCCGCCCGAAAGCCTGGCCTGGGTGGACTGGCAGCAGGCCTATCTTGACCTGCTGGCGTATAAGATGCGCAAAGGACTGACCAATCTGGTCATTCAGCCGGAGACGCTGCGTCAGATTATTGTCCTGCGCAACGACAAGAACATCCCCGTCTGTATCGTCATTGCCGATGAGAACGTATTTGCGCCCCAATCGTTCAAAGACCGCCCTTTGCTTCAGCAAGCCGTGACCCAACTTCTTTGCCGTTACGTGGACCGGTTCTATCAGACGCGGCACGAGCAGTGGGATGAGCAGACGATGGTCTATCGACCGCTCGATAAGAACGATCCCAATCTGGGTTTCAAGCCGCAAGGCCTGCGCGAAGAGAAAGCGGGCTATGTGGTTCGCATACCACACTCGGAACAGCAATTGATCAATACCGTTCGGAGACTTCTCGAAGAGAAAGAGCGATTACTCTCGCAAGAAAACGCCGGCCTGCCGCGCATTCATTTTGACCGCCACATCTATCAACCCCTGCTGGTGGATATACCAGAGAAGGCGCAGATCGCCCCGCCGGGATTGAAGGACAGCGAAGCGGGCTTTGTGCGCGACCTGCGAGAATTCTGGAACACAGAGAAAGACAAGTCTCTGTCGGGCAAGGAGATCTTCTTGCTGCGCAACCTGAGCCACGGCTATGGAATAGGCTTCTTTGAGGAGCGACGCTTTTATCCGGACTTCATCTTGTGGTTGGTGGAAAACCGCAAGCAGCGCATCATCTTCATTGAACCGCACGGTATGCTCCACGCCAAAGCCTATGATTTGGACGAAAAAGTGCACTTGTGGGAGCGGTTGCCGGCGCTGGCGGCGGAGATCGGGAGACGCAGTGGACGCCATGACGTCTCGCTGGACGCCTTCATCATCTCTGCCACGCCATACGAGGAACTTTATCGGCGTTATGGTGATGGAACTTGGGATCGCGCCAGGTTTGCGGAGAAGCACATCCTTTTTCGAGAGCGCGGGCCGGATTACGACTATATGAGACTCCTGTTTGAGCAGCCAACTCAGGCTCGCGCCTGATGACGCCGCTCCGCTCCCTCCACGAGTCGAGCCTTCAGGGCGGCGTATCCGGCGGAAGCCTCGACCCCGGGGGAGCGCGCATGCCCTTCCCAGAAAATGGCTCATCCCTTACCTCGCCCTTACCCCTGCACTCCCTTCCCCTCTCTGCGTGCGGGGAGGGGAAGGGGGCTGGGGGATAAGGTGGGGTGCAAAGATCGGCTCTTTTGAGGGGGGGTGTGGCCCGCCACCAGACGCGGATGCAATGTACCTTGCGCGAAACAAGCCTCCCCCTCATCATTTGCCCTCCGCTCCCCTCTGCGGTATAATGGAACCGCAGTGGCAGAACGCTGCGCCATCCTGGTACCGGTTCCGGCCTGCCATGGAATGAGCGATCCAATTCCGCGCCGGATTCTCGCCGAGTCCGGCGCAAGCATTCAGGAGGAGCAGATGACCCAGCGCGCCAAGTTGGTGTTGATCGACGGCCACGCCCTGATCTATCGCGCTTACTTTGCTCTGCCGGCCGATATGGCCTCCTCTCGAGGCGAACTGACCAACGCCGTGTTCGGCTTTGCCTCGATGTTGCTCAACGTGCTGCGCGATGAACAACCCGATTACCTGGCAGTCGCCTTTGACCGGGGGCGCACTTTCCGCCATGACGCCTATCTGGAGTACAAGGCCAACCGCCGCGAGATGCCCGATGACCTGCAGATTCAGTTCGAGCGGATCCAGCAACTGCTGGACGCCTTTCACATCCCCGTCTATTCGGTGGAGGGATATGAGGCCGATGACGTACTGGCGGCGTTGACCCGCCAGGCGGTCGCTCAGGGCCTGGAGGTGCTGATTGTCACCGGCGATACCGATACCTTTCAGCTCATCGGCCCTCACGTCCGGGTGCTCACCTCGCGCCGCCAGTTCGGCGACACGGTCATCTATGACGAGGAGGGCATTCGTCAGCGTTACGGGTTGGAACCGAAGCAACTGGTGGACCTCAAAGCCCTGGTCGGCGATCCCAGCGACAATGTCCCCGGCGTGAAGGGGATCGGCGACAAGACCGCAACGGCTCTATTGCAGCAGTACGGCAGCGTCGAGAACCTCTATGAACACCTGGACGAGGTGAGCAGCGCGCGCTTTCGGCAGGCGTTGGAACAGGGCCGCGAGAGCGCCTTCATGAGCAAGCGACTGGTGACCCTGGTGGAGGATGTGCCGGTGACCCTCGACCTGGAATCATGCCGGGTCCGACCGATTGACCGCGAGCGGGTGGTGGAGCTGTTCCGCGAATTGGAGTTCCGCGCACTCCTGAACCGACTGCCTCCGGCCCGCGAAGCGGAAGCGCCGGCGCAGATGCCCCTCTTTGCGGAAGCGGGGCCGCCACCCCCCACCCAAAAACTGGGGGACTATCGGACCGTGGATAGCCTGGAAACGCTCGACCAGGTGATCGCCGAGCTGAGCCAGGCGGAAGCCGTGGTCGTGGATGTCGAGTGCACCAGCACCGACCCAATGGCCGCCCGGCTGGTTGGCATCGCCCTCAGCGGCCGGGAAGGCAGCGGGTTGTACATCCCGGTGGGCCACAAGTCCGATGCCAACCTGCCGTTGGCAGAAGTCGTATCCCGGTTGAAGCCCCTACTCCAGAACCCGGTCCTGCCCAAGTACGCCCACAACGCCAATTACGACCTGACGGTGCTGGCCGAGCAGGGCCTGGAGGTCAGTCCGCTCACCTGTGATACGATGATCGCCGAGTGGCTGCTCAATCCGAGCAGTCGCAACCTGGGGCTGAAGAACCTGGCCTGGAGCCGGCTGGGGGTGGAAATGACCCCCATTGAAGAGCTGATCGGCAGCGGCAAGAAGCAGGTCTCGATGGACCGGGTGCCGGTCTCCCAGGTGGCGCCCTATGCCTGCGCCGACGCCGATATGACGCTCCGCCTGGCCCACATCCTCCAGGCCGAGTTGCAGGAGAAGGCGCTCTGGTCGCTCTTTACCGACGTCGAGATGCCGCTGATCCCGGTCATTGTCGAGATGCAGCGCACCGGGGTCAAACTGGACGCCAAGGTCCTGGAGGCGATGAGCCGGCAGATGGGCGAGCGCCTCAATGAACTGCAGCGGCAGATCGAGGATCTGGTCGGGCATCCGCTCAATATCAATTCCCCTCAGCAGCTCAGCGCGACCCTCTTTCAGGAGATGGGCCTGACCCTGCCCGGCATGCGCAAGGGGGTGTCGGGCCACTATTCGACCGCGGCCGATGTGCTGGAAAAGCTGCGCGGCAAACATCCGGTGGTGGAACTGATCCTGGAACACCGCCAGCTCTCCAAACTAAAGGGCACCTATGTGGATGCCCTGCCGGCGCTGATCAACCCCCGCACCGGCCGGGTCCACACCTCCTACAACCAGACCGGCTCGGTCACCGGCCGCTTTTCCTCCTCCAACCCCAACCTGCAGAACATTCCGATCCGGACCGACGTCGGCCGTGAGATCCGCGCCGCGTTCGTCGCCGAAGAGGGATGGCTGCTGCTGGCCGCCGATTATTCGCAGGTCGAATTGCGCATCCTGGCCCACATCTCTGAGGACCCGGCCATGCTGGCCGCCTTTGCCCGGGGCGAGGATATCCACGCCAGCACGGCGGCGGCCATCTACGGCATTCCACTGGAGGAGGTGACGCCGCTCCAGCGGCGGGTGGCGAAAATGACCAACTTTGCCATCAGCTATGGGGTGACCGGCTACGGCCTTTCGGAGCGGACGCAGCTTACCCCGGAGGAGGCAGAGGCCTTTATCCAGACCTATTTCAAAACCTACCCCAAGATCAAAGAGTATATCGAACGGACCCGGCAGCAGGCCAGGGAACAGGGGTACGTTGAAACATTGCTGGGACGTCGGCGGTATTTCCCGGAACTGACCAGCGGCGCTCAGGTCCACCACAATGTGCGCGAGGCAGCCTACCGCATGGCCATCAACGCCCCGATCCAGGGATCGGCCGCCGATATCCTGAAAGTGGCCATGAACCGCCTGTGGCGCGAACTGAAAGCGCAGGGCCTGCGCAGCCGGATGATCCTTCAGGTCCACGACGAACTGGTGCTGGAGGTCCCGAAAGCGGAACTGGATACCGTCGCTCCATTGGTGGTCCGCATCATGGAGGGCGCCTATTTACTGAAGGCCCCGCTCAAGGTGGATGTCAAAGTGGGGCGCAACTGGCTGGAAATGAACGAATACCCGCACGGTTAAGAGGAGGGAACGTTGATCCGAGAGACTCTGGCCCGGCTCATCTATGAAGCCACCGCCGAGGCGCAGCGGCAGGGCAGCCTGCCGGCAACCGAGATCCCGAACGTCGTCATCGAACGGCCCCGCCGGACTGAGCACGGAGACTATGCCACCAGCCATCCGCTCAAGATGATGAGCCATATCAGCCGCGCGGTCACTCAGGCCCCGCCCCTGACGCCGCTGGAGGTGGCCCGACGCATTGTCCAGCATCTCGAACGGGCTCCCTTTATCGGGCGGGTTGAGGTCGCGCCGCCGGGGTTTATCAACATCACGCTGGACGACGGCTGGCTGGCCCACCAGGTGGACGCGATCCTGGAGGCTGGGGAGAGGTTTGGCTGCGTGGACCTGGGGCGCGGCCGGCGGGTCCAGGTCGAATTTGGCAGCGCCAACCCCACCGGGCCGATGCACGTCGGCTTTGGGCGCAATCTGGTGCTGGGCGATAGCATCGCCAATCTGCTGGAAGCAGCCGGCTATCAGGTGCAACGGGAATACTATGTCAACGACGCCGGGAATCAGATGGAGAACTTTGGCGAGAGCCTGTACGTCCGCTACTGCGAACTGCTCGGGCGCGATCCGGCTCCTGAATCGGGATTGCGGGCCGGCGAGATCCCCGAAGGCGGGTATCGCGGCCAGTATATCATTGACTGGGCGCGGCGGATCATCGAGCAGGAAGGCGATCGCTTCCTGACGATGCCCTATGAACAGGCGCTGCCCGGCATCCGCGACCTGGGGCTTCAGATCGCTATGGAGGAGATCCGTCACGATTGTGCGCGGATGAATATCCATTACGATCATTGGTTTTCCGAGCGATCGTTGTACGATCCTGCCTTCAGCCCCGAGCTGGGCATGAGCGTCTTCGATCATGTCATGGCTCTTCTGCGCCAGGGAGGCCATCTCTATACCGCCAACGGAGCGATCTGGTTCAACGCCCAGGCGCTGGGCGGCGATAAGAACGAAGTGGTCATCAAGTCCAACGGTCAACCCGGCTACTTTGCCTCGGATATCGCCTATCACTATAACAAATTTGTCCAACGCGGATTCGAATGGGTCATTGACGTCTGGGGGGCCGATCATCAGGGCCATGTGCCCCGGATGAAGGCAATGATGAAGGCGCTGGGACTGGACCCGGACCGGTTGACCCTCTATATCTACCAGATGGTCACCCTGCTGGAAAGCGGCGAGCAGGTGCGTCTCTCCAAGCGGGCCGGCACGCAAGTGGACCTGCGCGAGGTGTTGGACGACATTGGCCCCGATGCGGTGCGCTTTTTCCTGCTGGCCCGCTCCGCCGACAGCCAGATGGACCTGGACCTGGACCTGGCCCGCCAGCAGTCGGACGAGAATCCGGTCTACTATGTCCAGTATGGCCATGCGCGTATCGCCAGCATCCTCCGCTACGCCGAGGAGCAGGGTCGCACCGACGAGGAGGCCGATCTATCCCTCCTGACCCATCCGTCGGAACTGGCGCTGATCCGCAAGATGCTGGAATTGCCCGAAGTGGTGGCGCTGGCTGCGGAGAACCTGGCTCCCCATCATCTGCCCCATTATGCCCAGGAACTGGCCGCCGCGTTCCATACCTTCTACCGGGATTGCCGGGTGGTCAGCTCCGATCCGGCAGACGCGGAACTGACCCGGGCCCGCTTGCGCCTGGTCAAGGCAGCCAAGCTGGCGCTGGCCCGCACGCTGAAACTGATGGGCGTCTCGGCGCCGGAGCGGATGTAGAGCGGTTGACATCTGTTACCTTTTGGCATATACTCTCCTGGGCCGTCATGCCCAGAACAACAGGTAGGGAGTGCCATGCAGGACGATATCGCTGAAATTCTGGTCACTCAGGAAGAGATCCAGGCCAAAGTCGTCGAACTCGGGCGGCGCATCTCCGAAGACTATCGGGGCAAGGACCTCTTGCTCGTCGGGCTGTTGCGGGGCGCCATTGTCTTTTTGTCGGATCTGATGCGTGCGATTGATATCCCGGTCCGCCTGGATTTCATTGGCATCTCGAGCTATGGGGCCTCCACCGAGAGTGGGGCGGTGCGGCTGGTCATGGACCTGGAATCGGACATCGCCGGGCGCCATGTGCTCATCGTGGAAGACATTGTGGATACAGGCAAAACCCTGGCCTATCTGGTCGAAAACCTCCGCGCGCGCCGGCCGGCCAGCCTGCGCATCTGCGCCCTCCTCGACAAACCCGAACGTCGTCAGGTTCCGATCCAGATCGATTACGTCGGCTTTGTCATCCCCGATAAATTTGTGGTCGGGTACGGCCTGGACTTTGCCGAGGGCTACCGCAACCTGCCCTTTGTCGGCGTCCTCAAGGAACACCTGTACAAAGAGGTGCTGATGCGGGGGGCGATCCTGCAGCGCATCCAGAACTACCTGAACCGCCAGATCACCCTATCCGAACTGGTTGCCTGGGCGCGAGACACCCTGGCGGCCGGGGACCTGCCGCTGAATGAAGCATCGCTCTTGCAGGAGCTGATCGCTCGCGTCGGTGAGCCAGGCAGTCCCGGCTTTGGCCTGACGGTGGACGATTGTGCCGACCTGCTGCGACGTCTGGGCCACGAGATGCGGGTCAGCCTGGGCCCGCTGACCTATTAGGGGAGAAGGAGGGGAAATGAGCCTGGAGCGCTTGATCGCCGTCGCGCGAGGGGAGGAACCGGCTGACCTACTATTGAAAAACGCCCGGCTGGTCAACGTCCTCTCCGGCGAAATCCATCCGGCAGACATTGCCCTCTTTGCCGGTCGGGTAGTCGGGTTCGGCGACTACCGGGCTCGCGAGACGCTCGACCTGGGGGGCCGGTTTGTCTGTCCGGGATTGATCGACGCCCACGTCCACCTGGAAAGCTCGATGGTCCAGCCGGCCGAGTTCGCGCGCGCCGTCCTTCCCCATGGCACCACGGCGGTGGTGTGCGATCCGCACGAAATCGCCAACGTGATGGGCCTCAACGGCGTGCGCTACATCCTGGAGGCGAGCGAGGGACTCCCCCTGCAGGTGTATGTGATGGCTCCCTCCTGTGTCCCGGCCACCCACATGGAAACCGCCGGGGCTTCGCTGACCGCCGCCGATATCCAGGAGCTGTGGGCCTACGAGCGGGTGATCGGCCTGGCGGAGATGATGAACTTTCCGGGGGTGCTCTATCGCCTGCCGCCGGTGCTGGACAAGATCCGGATGGCCGGCGACCGGCCCATCGACGGCCATGCGCCCGGGCTTGGCGGCCTGGACCTCAACGCCTATATCGTTGCCGGCATCCATTCCGACCATGAATGCACGGCTCTGGAAGAGGCTCGCGAGAAACTGCGGCGGGGGATGCACATCTTTATCCGACAGGGGACGAGTGCCCGGAATCTGCATGACCTCTTACCCCTGGTGACTCCCACCAACTCCCGCCTGACCCATTTTTGTACCGATGACCGGCATCCGGAGACCCTGCTCCGCGAGGGCCACCTCGACGATATGGTGCGCCAGGCCATCGGCTCCGGACTCGACCCGGTGACCGCCATTCAGATGGCCAGCCTCAATACAGCGGCCTATTTCCGTGTGCGCGGACTCGGAGCGGTGGCCCCTGGCTATCGGGCCGACCTGCTGGTCCTGGAGGATCTGACTACCTTCCAGGTCCACCTGGTCTTCTCGGCCGGCCAGATGGTCGCCCGCGAGGGGACCTGCGGTTGGATGGCGCCTTCCGTGCCCCGGCCGGGCAACACCGTGCGCGTCGCCGTCGAGGCGCTCGATTTCTCCATCCCCGCTGAAGAGGGTCCGGCGCGGGTCATCGGCGTCATCCCTGGGCAGATCGTCACCGAGGACCTTCGCCTGACGCCCACCATCCAGAACGGGCAGGTCGTCGCCGACGCGGATCGAGACCTGCTCAAGATCGCGGTGGTGGAACGACACCATGGCACGGGGAACATCGGCCTGGGCCTGGTCCACGGGATCGGCTTAAAGCGTGGCGCTATTGCCTCCAGCGTCGCTCACGACTCGCACAACATTGTGGTCGTCGGGGCCGACGACGCAGAGATGCGGGCGGCGGTGGCGGCCATCGCCGAGATGGGCGGCGGTCAGGTGGTGGTGGCCGATGGGCAGGTCCGCGCGGCCTGCCCCTTGCCCATCGCCGGATTGATGTCCGATCGCCCCTTGGAGGAGGTGCGCGACCAAGTGGAGCGGTTGAGCCAGGCGGCCCATAGCCTGGGCTGCGCCCTCCCGGACCCACTCATGACCCTCTCTTTCCTGGCCTTGCCGGTGATCCCGGCCCTGAAGCTGACCGACAAGGGGTTGGTGGATGTGAACCGGTTCGATTTTGTGCCGTTGTTCGGCGAATGAGAAGGAGTGAATCATGTCCATTACCGTGATTGTGGGCGCCCAATGGGGCGATGAAGGCAAAGGCAAGATCACCGATATGCTGGCGGCGGAAGCCGATATCGTGGCCCGCTATGGGGGTGGGGACAATGCCGGACACACTGTCACCGTGGGCGCGGAGCGTTTTGCCCTTCATCTGATCCCGTCCGGGATCCTCTATCCCCAGGTGGTTTGCCTGCTGGGCGGCGGGATGGTGGTCAATCCCAAGAAGCTGTTAAGCGAGATGGACGAGCTGGCCGCGCGAGGGGTGGAGGTGTCGCCCGCCCGTCTCAAACTGGACGGTCGCGCTCATCTGATCATGCCCTATCATATTGCCCTGGATGGCGCAGCCGAGGCGGCGCGGGGGAGCGCGGCCATCGGCACCACCCGACGCGGCATCGGTCCCGCCTATGCTGACAAATCGGCTCGGTCCGGCATCCGCGCCCAGGAGATGCTCTCGCCGCCGGAGACCTTTGCCCAGCGGATCCGGGAGCAGGTCGCAGCCAAGAATACCCTCTTGCAGCAGGTGTACGGCCAGCCTCCGCTGGACGCAGAAGCCATTGTCGCCGAATACCTGACTTTTGCCCAACGTCTGGCGCCCTATGTAGCCGACGTGAGCGAGGTGATTGCTCAATCCCTCCGCCGCCGCAAGCGGATCCTGGCTGAGGGCGCCCAGGGCACGTTGTTGGACCTGGACCTTGGCTCCTACCCGTACGTCACCAGCTCCTATCCCACCATCGGTGGAGCGATCATCGGGCTGGGGGTCGGTCCTCAACATATCGACCGGGTGATCGGCGTGGTCAAAGCTTATCAGACGCGGGTAGGAGCCGGTCCGATGCCGACCGAATTGACCGGGGAACTGGCCGCCACGCTGCGCGGCACGGGAACCCAGCCATGGGACGAATTTGGCACCACCACCGGTCGCCCTCGCCGGTGCGGGTGGCTGGATGGTGTTTCGGTGCGCTATGCGGTCCAGGTCAACGGCCTGACCGAGATCGCTCTGACCAAACTGGATGTGTTGTCCAGATTTGAGGCCCTCCAGGTCTGTGTCGCCTACGAACTGGACGGAGAGCGCATTGAGACCTTCCCTACCGACTCGACCCTCCTGGCCCGCTGTCGCCCGATCTATGAAACGTTGCCCGGCTGGCAGGTAGAGATCACCCAGGCCCGCACCTTTGACGAACTGCCCGAGGCGGCTCGTCAGTATGTATCCTTTGTGGAGGAACTATCGGGAGTCCCGGTTTCCTGCATTTCGGTCGGACCCGAACGCGAGCAGACCATCCGGCGGTGATGGCGATGGGTGAAGGGAATCGGGCCCGATGGCTCATCATCGCGGCCCTGATGCTCTGGGGGGCGCTGGCCCTGTTGCTGAGCGGCTGCGATTTGCCCTCGCCCCTGCCTCCATCTGTTACCCGAGTGCCGACGAATACCCCAACAGCACCGCGGCCCACCCCGCTTCCGACGGAAGGCACGCCGCCTTCTCCGTCGGTGATCACCCTGACCATTTGGACCACTGACGTCTTTTCGCCCACCCAGGTCATCACCAGCGGCCGACTGGTGATACAACAGGTGACCGCCTTTCAGGAATCCCACCCGCAGGTGCGCCTCCGGTTCATCCGCAAAAAGCCGTACGGCAAAGGAGGCATCCTCGACTACCTGCTGACCACCGGGGCGGTAGTCCCGGATCTGCTGCCCGATCTGGTGACCATCGACGGGGACGAGCTGGGCACTGCGGTGCAGATGGGATTGGTGCAACCGCTGGATGCGTTGCTTCCCCCGGACCTGATCGCCGATCTTTATCCCTTTGCCTCTGAGGCAGGGACCTTTGACGGACACCTCTATGGGTTGCTCTTCCAGGCTGACCTGGATCATACCGTGTACGACACCCGGAAGCTCAGCTCGCCGCCTGCCACCTGGTCGGATGTCTTGAGTGCTTCCCTTCCCTATCTCCTTCCGGCAGGCAGCCAGGCAGGTCTGGTCCATGATTCCTTTCTGACCCAATATCTGGCTGTATCTCAGTGGTCCGGGGACGGGTCCGGTGAGCCGTTCTTGGACCAGGAGAGTCTGATCGAGGTCCTACGGTTCTATCGGGATGGCGTCACGGCCGGCATTTTCCCGCCCAAGATGTTGGAGTACCACTCGACCGACCAGACCTGGCGCGATTTTCTGGCCGGGCAGGGCGCTCTGGCCCAGGTGAGCGCGCATCGGTACCTGGTCGAGCGGAACCGGGCGCCGGACTCGGCGCCGGCTGCGATTCCTTCCCGGGATGGGCCGGCGGCGCCGATCGGCCGCGGCTGGGCGTGGGCTCTGGTCACATCGGATCCGACCCGCCAATCGCTGGCCGTGGACTGGATGGTGCAGTGGATGGACCCGGAGTGGAATGCGGCCTGGAATGGAACGACAGGCTACCTGCCCACCCGTCAGTCGGCTCTGGCAATGTCCGAGGAAATCGATGACTCTCGGTCGTTCATCCATCAGCAATTGCTGACCGCGCAACCCCGACCGCGCCTCCCCAATTACGCGCGGGTCGCGGCTGCGTTGCAAAAAGCAGTCGAGGCGGTTATCACCGGGACGATAACGCCGGAGGAAGCGGCTGCTCAGGCGATCGAAGAGGCCCAATAAAAACTTGACCAGACAACCAAATTCTGATTCGAAAGGAGCGCCCACGACATGAGCATCAAATTCGGTACGGATGGTTGGCGGGCCGTGATTTCCGATACATTCACCTTTAACAACCTCCGTCTGGTGGCCCAGGCCATTGCCGATTATGTGCTCCATGAGGGGGAACAGGGTCACCCTCCTGAGGTGGTCATCGGCTTTGATACGCGCTTTCTCTCGGACCGATATGCCACCGAGGTGGCGCGGGTCATGGCCGGCAACGGCATTGTCGCCTGGCTCACCCGGGCCGATGCCCCTACGCCGGCGGTTTCGTACAGCGTGGTGGACAAGAAAGCCGCCGCCGGGATCATGATCACCGCCAGCCACAATCCACCCCGTTACAACGGTGTGAAGCTCAAGGCGGCCTACGGCGGCTCTGCTTTGCCCCAGCAGGCGCGGCGGGTCGAACATTACCTGGAACAGGCCGAAGCCCAGGCGCGAGGCCCGAATATCATGGATTACCAGCGTGCCCTGGACCAGGGGCTCATCCGCCGTTTCGATCCGGTCTGGGCCTATTATGAACACCTGAGCCGATTGGTCGATCTGGACACGATCTCCCTCGGCGAATGGCGGGTGGTGGCCGACGCCATGTACGGGTCCGGCCGGGGGTGCATCGCCGAGATGCTCTCGCGGACCCGATGCCGGGTCTATGAGATCCGGGGGGAGATGAACCCCGGCTTTGGCGGGATCCACCCCGAACCGATCGCCCGCTATCTGAATGCCCTGGTGGCGGCCATCGCCGCGCATCACGCCGATGTGGGGCTGGCCACGGATGGCGATGCCGACCGCATCGGAGCGATGGACTGTCAGGGCAATTTCGTCGATCCGCACCATATCTTTGCCCTGGCCCTGCGCTACCTGGTCCAGAAACGAGGGTGGACCGGGACGGTGGTCAAGACCGTCTCCACGACCCAAATGGTGGACCGCCTGGCGGCGATGTACGGCCTGCCGCTGGTCGAGACGCCGGTCGGGTTCAATTACATTGCCGAACGGATGCTTCAGGATGATGTGCTGATCGGCGGAGAAGAGTCGGGAGGGCTGAGCATCAAGGGCCATATCCCCGAAGGGGATGGGGTGCTGATGGGGTTGCTTCTCCTCGAAATTATGGCCGAAGCTCGGGCTCCCCTTCACGAGCTGGTGGCCGACATCCAGCGGGTGGCGGGACCGGCCCATTATGCTCGCTGCGACCTGCGGCTGCGGCACCCCGTGGCTAAAGGGGAGATGATCAAACGGCTTACCGAAGATGCGCCCGGAACGATTGGCGGGACGGCGGTCCGGGAGATCAGTACTCTGGATGGAGTCAAGTATCGCCTGACGGACGAGAGTTGGTTGCTCATCCGGCCCTCAGGGACCGAACCGGTCCTGCGGGTGTACGCCGAATCCCCCACCCCGGAGGGGATGACGGCCCTTCTGGAATACGGGAAGCGAGTCGCCGCTGAAGCATAAACGTGCCATGACGGTATTAGATCTCGCTTTCCGGTGACCGTCACCTGAGGCATCCTTTACCTCCCAGGCAATTTGCCTATTGCCGGGGACTGTGTTATACTTGCGGCTTGGTCCAACGAACTCGCACACCCTCAGACTGGATGGGATGTGCCGGCGGAGTCTGATCAGGATTCGATCGCGCCGGTCCCCCGCCAGGGTGAAGAGGGTGGAGGAATAAAACACAGACGGGAGGAATTGATGGCAAACATATCGATGAAGGCGCTCCTGGAGGCGGGAGTGCACTTTGGCCACCGCACCCAGCGGTGGAATCCCAAAATGAAACCGTTCATTTTCACCGAACGGAACGGCATCCACATCATCGATCTGCAACAGACACTTGCCCGCCTTGAAAAGGCGTACCAAATGGTGCGAGACAAGGTGGCCGAGGGGGGGACGATTGTATTTGTCGGCACCAAGAAGCAGGCTCAGGAAAACGTGGCTCTCGCCGCGCAGAGCTGTTCCATGCCCTATGTCAACGAACGCTGGCTTGGCGGCACACTGACCAACTGGCAGACGATCCGACAACGGATCGGATACCTGCTGGAACTCGAACACCGGCGAGACAGCGGCGACCTGGAGCGTCTGCCCAAGAAAGAAGCGATGAAGCTGGAGCAACTGATCGCCAAGCTGAATCGGCGGCTGGGCGGGTTAAAGAACATGACCCGGCTCCCCGATTTGCTGTTTGTCGTGGATGTGCGGCGCGAAGCGATCGCGGTCAAAGAGGGCAATATCCTGGGCATCCCGGTCATTGCCATGGTTGATACCAATTGCGACCCCGATCCGGTAGATCTGGTCATCCCTTCTAACGACGATGCCATCCGGGCGATTAAGCTCATCGTGAACCACATCGCCGATGCTGCCCGAGAAGGTCTCCAGATCCGCCAAGCCCTCCAGGTGGACGAACGGATGGAAGAGGATCAGAGACTCCTGGGAGAGTCGACCCTCGCCAAGTTGCGCTCGCCCGAGTTTGAGGAATTGGACGAGTTTGACGAGTTTGATGAGTTTGATGAATCCGAATAGTTGGGAGGATAACCACAGTGGCAAACATCACCGCCAAGATGGTCCAGGAGCTCCGTCAGGCGACCGGAGCCGGGGTGTTAGATTGTAAGCAGGCCCTGCAGGCGAATGATGGAGATATGGAAAAGGCGAAAGCCTATCTCCGTGAAAAAGGGATGGTCGCTGCTGCCAAGCGAGCCGACCGTGAGGCCCGAGAAGGGTTGATCGGTTCATATATCCACACCGGCAGCAAGATCGGTGCCCTGGTCGAAGTAAACTGCGAGACCGATTTCGTCGCCCGCACCGACGAGTTCAAAGAGCTGGCCCATGACCTGGCCATGCAGGTTGTGGCGGCCAAGCCAATCTATCTGACGCCTGAAGACATCCCAGCCGAGGTGCTGGAAGAGGAAAAGGCCAAGTACCGCGACGAATTGCGCGGTTCGGGCAAACCGGAACATGTCATCGAACAGGCCATTGAGGGCAAACTGAAAAAGTTTTACGAGGAGACTTGTCTGCTTGAACAGCCCTTTATCAAGGACCCCTCCATCACCGTACGCGAACTGGTCCAACAACGGAATGCCCTTCTCGGAGAAAATGTGGTCGTCCGGCGCTTTGTCCGGCTTGAGGTCGGTGGCTAGACAGCCACCGATTTTTGTCAGGCGGCATCGCCTCAGGAGACAAGAATGGGAGTGGCAAGGTATCGGCGGGTACTGCTCAAGCTCGGAGGAGAGGCCCTGGCTGGTCCTCAGGGATTCGGCATTGACCCAGGTCGAGCTACCCAGGTTGCCCTCAAAATCCAGCAGGTCAAAGACCTGGACGTGCAGGTTGCCATTGTCCTGGGGGCAGGCAACATCTGGCGCGGCCAGACCGGCCTGGCGCACGGGATGGACCGGGCGACAGCAGATCAGATGGGGATGCTGGCTACCGTCATCAATGCCTTGGCCCTGGCCGATGCCCTGGAGCGGATCGGGATCTCCACCCGAGTGCAAACGGCGATCGAGATGCGCGCCATCTCCGAGCCCTATATCCGACTGCGCGCCATTCGCCATCTAGAGAAGGGCCGGGTGGTGATCCTCGGGGCTGGCACCGGCAACCCCTACTTTACCACCGACACGGCGGCGGCGCTCCGGGCGATGGAGATTGACGCTGAATTGCTGATCAAAGCAACCAAAGTGGATGGGGTGTATGCCGAAGATCCGATGGTCAATCCCCAGGCCCGTCGTTTTGACCACCTGACCTATATTGATGCGCTGAACATGCGCATTGGCGTCATCGATTCCACGGCGATCACACTTTGCATGGATAACCATCTGCCGATTGTGGTCCTGGACCTCTGGCAGCCGGAGGCGCTGCTCAAGGCTGTCCTGGGTGAGCCGACCGGCACCATTATCAGCCATTGAACCGGAGGCATGGGGTCCATCTCAGGAAGAAAGGAGGCAAGCCATGATCGACGAGCTGTTAGAGGAACTCCGACAGCGGATGCAACGATCGGTCGAGGTGTTACAGGAGGACCTCCTGGGCATTCGAACCGGTCGGGCGTCGCCGGGACTGGTGGAAAAGCTGCCGGTGGAGTATTATGGCAGCATCACTCCACTCAGCCAGATCGCCAGTATCACCGCGCCCGAACCCCGGCTGCTGGTGATTCGCCCGTGGGACCCTTCTGCGCTGTCGGAGATCGAGCGTGCTATCCTCAAATCGGACCTGGGGTTGACCCCGATGAACGATGGAAAGTTGATCCGCCTGAATATCCCGCGCTTGACCGAAGAGCGGCGCCGTGAACTGGCCAAATTGGTCGCTAGGCGGGTCGAAGAAGCCCGGGTGGCCGTGCGAAACTTGCGCCGCGACGCTCTCCAGGACCTCAAAGATTTTGAAAAGGAAAAGATGATCTCGGAGGACGAGTTCTTTGAAGGGAAAGAGGAGGTTCAGAAGCTCACCGACGAATTCATCGCCAAAATTGACGAGATCGGCAAGCGCAAGGAAGAGGAATTGATGGAGATCTAGCCCTGGGGCCATGAGGCGGAAACCGCATCCAGACAGGGGGTTGCAGGCGTTGCCTCGAGCTGGCCTCAACCCCCTTTGCTATCGCCGAACGCTCTGGCTTCTGGCCGGAAGAATCGGTGGATAGGGGGAGGATAAATGGGATCATGCAAGAGGTAAAATTGGAGCAGGTGCCGCGCCATGTGGCCATTATCATGGATGGTAACGGCCGTTGGGCCAAAGCGCGCGGCTTGCCCCGACTGGCCGGCCATCGCGCCGGAACCGAGAATATCCGACCTATTCTCGAAGCCAGCGTCGAATTTGGCATCGAGATATTGACCATCTGGGCCTTTTCCACCGAAAACTGGCGAAGGCCCGAAGAGGAGGTCAAAGGATTACTGCGCATCCTTCAGGAAATGATCCGGCGAGAACTGCAGGAGCTGCACCGGCAGGGAGTGCAACTCCGCCATATCGGCCGGCTGGACCGTTTGCCCAAGCGCCTCCAGAAGCAGGTCCTGGACGCTATCGAACTGACCAAGAACAACCGGCGCATTACCCTGAACGTCGCGTTTGACTATGGGGGGCGGGCCGAGATCGTGCAGGCCGTGCAGCGGATTATCCGCGACGGCATCCCGGCTGAGCAGGTGGATGAAGCCCTAATTTCGAGCTATCTATATACGGCCGGCCAGCCAGACCCGGACCTGATCATCCGCACCAGCGGCGAGATGCGGACCAGCGGCTTTATGATGTGGCAGTCCGCCTACGCGGAATACTATATCACCCCCGTCTTCTGGCCCGATTTCAATCGAGAGGAGTTGTACAAGGCCCTGGTGGCCTACAGCCAGCGCGATCGTCGCTTCGGGGGCATCAAGGACGACTATTGTTATGCTTAGAACCCGCGTCCTGAGCGCGGCTGTGCTCATTCCTCTGGTGGCCGTCGTGACCTATGCCGGAGGGTGGATCCTATCGGCAGTGCTCTGGGTCGTGGCGGTGCGAGCTGTCTATGAGTTCTTTCACCTCCTGAAAGGGGCTGGATACCGACCTTCCTTCGTGGCCAGCGCCCTGATCATCGCCGCCCTCCTGGTCGTGGCCCGTTTCCCCAACCGAACGCTGCTCGGTCTGGTGGTAACCGTCTCGGTCATCGGAACCCTGATGGAACAGATGCTCCGCGCACCGGCCGACCATGCGACCGAAAGTTGGGCGCTCACGCTGGGGGCTGCGTTCTGGCTAGGGTGGCTGCTCAGCCATTTCAGCCTGCTCCGGGACCTGGCTCCGCCGTTCAGTTTCGGGGCCGGCACCCGATGGCTGGCGCTCGTTTTCCTGGTCACCTGGATCAACGATACGGGAGCGTATCTGGTGGGCAAGACCTGGGGCCGCCATCGCTGCTGTCCCTATCTCAGCCCCCACAAGACATGGGAGGGCACGGTCGGCGGCTGGGGCTGCGGACTGCTCGCCACGGCCCTGCTGGGCGACTGGCTGGTGGGCATGCCGTGGGGACATGGGCTGGCGCTCGGGGCGCTGGTTGCGACCGTCGCTCCGTTCGGCGACCTGGCCAAGTCCATGGTCAAGCGGCAGTGGAATGTGAAGGATTTCAGCGCCCTGATCCCTGGACACGGCGGGATGTTTGACCGGATCGATAGCCTTCTCTTTGTCGCGCCAGTTGTCTATTATTACGTCACGCTGGTCCTGGGTTAATTGCCGCGTCTGACCGGTTCAGGATCCCTCTCCACTCAAGGGGCTGTCTGGCCGACTCCCCTCAGATAAAAGGGGGTGGGGTCGCCGGCCGCCCAGGCCCGGAGCGCCTGAACGCCGCTGGCGAAGGCAATCCGCGAAGGCAAAGCGCGAGGCGAGAACCAGGCCGCGCCGCTGGCATCGTCCCCCACCCGCAGCTCCCGATGGAGCGGCCGGGCCAGATAAAAGATATTTAGCGTCTCCTCCTCCCCATACCGATCCATCCAGATGCCCCACAGCCCGGTGAGTTCCACTTCCAGACCGGTCTCCTCCCGTACCTCGCGGATGACCGTCTCTGCCGGGTGCTCCTCCGCCTCGCAAAAGCCGCCCGGGATATCCCAATAGCCCTGAAACGGTTCGACGGCACGGCGGACAAGGAGCACCTTGCCATTGCGGATGATCAGGGCCCCGGCGCACGGTTTCGCGTTGCGCCAATGGATCCTGCCACACGCCGTACAGACGGCGCGCAAGCGATCCTCGATGATCTTCTCGGCCAGAGGCGCGCCACACGCCCGACAATAGCCGAAGGGAGCCAAGCCCTGTCCCATCCTCATCACCTCGCGATTCCTCTCGCCGGGTGCGCGATTTCGAGCGCCAGAACGATCGCGCGGAACGGCTGAGCATGGGCATGATTATACGCAAAAGCCACCTCCCCGGCAAAAACGGACGGCGCCGGAAAGGAGAGCCGGCCTTCGATGGGCCATGACGGGCACGAACCACTAGCTCCGGATCGGTGGCTACGGCTGTCGAAGTAGGTTGACAGGACGCTTTGGCTTTGCGGAACGGCCCAGGAGAGGAAGCTTTAGCTGGGTTCTGCGTGATTCCGTTCCGGCTGAAGCCTCCACTCCCGTTGGGTGCTGGACCTTGCACGGCCCCAGATCGGTGACCCCTCTTACTTGACAACCAGGCCCAGATGTGATAAATTGAATATATGAACAACAGTTCATATATACGACAGATGGAACCAGAGCGCCATCCGGTATTGACTCCGGTCTTGGAGACCAGACCCGGGATCGCTGCCCGGCAAATCAACGGCCAGACCGCCGTACGCCTGGCCGAGACGTTCAAGGCCCTGAGCGATCCGACCCGGGTGCGCATTATCTCCTTGCTGGTCGATCAGGAACGGTGCGTGCTCGATCTGGCCGCCGCCCTGGGGATCAGCCAGTCGGCCGTGTCGCATCAACTGCGCATCCTGCGGGGCCTGCGGTTGGTCCGCTGGCGGCGGGAAGGACGGCAGGTGTTTTACACGCTGGATGATGAGCATGTCGCCGCTCTGTATCAGTGTGCTCTGGATCACGTGCTGCACATGAATGTCAGGGGGAATGACATTGACCGACAGGATCCGACGTGAGACCATCCCTGTCCAGGGGTTAGACTGTCCGGACTGCGCCCGGACGTTGGAGAACGCTATCGGGCGTCTGGAGGGGATGCGGCAGGTGACGATCAACCTGGCCTCCTCCACATTGTCCATCGAATATGATGCGGAGCGACTCGATCGGTCCATGATCCAGTCCCGCCTCCGGGCGCTGGGCTATGAGATGCCGGAGGCGGCCCTGTCCCAGGAGGCCACCTTCCGGGTGGAGGGCCTGGATTGCGCGGATTGCGCCGTTCACCTGGAGGAGGCGCTGCGCCGCATCCCCGGCGTGGTCCAGGTAGGCGTGGATTTCTCCACAGCCCGACTGCGGCTCACCTCCGATGCCGGGGTCCAGGTCCATCCAGAGGTCGAACGGGTGGCGACCCAGATGGGATACTCCCTCCGGCCCGAAACCGGCTCGACCCCGACCGAGGGGAAATCGCGGTGGCTGGAGTGGGTCTGGCGGAGGCGCCGGGACCTGACCACCGTGGCTTCGGGGATGCTGATTGCCGTAGCGGTGGGGATGCGCTGGCTGGGCGGGTCGGAGGCGGCGGTTGCTGCCGCATACGTGGCGGCTATTCTGGTGGGTGGGTTCTATATCGCCCGCGCCGGGTGGACCGCCGTGCGGACCGCCCGTTCTCTGGACATGAACGCGCTGATGACGATCGCTGCGGCCGGTTCGATCGTGATCGGCGAGTGGGCAGAAGGGGCGGTGGCCATGTTCCTCTTCTCCCTGGGGAACACCCTAGAGGGCTACACCTTGGACCGCACCCGCAACGCCATCCGCAAGCTGATGGACCTTTCGCCTCGGGTGGCGACGGTGATCCGCGGAGACCGAGAGGAGCAAGCGCCGGTGGAAGAACTGCAGGTGGGGGACCATATTCTGGTCCATCCCGGTGAACGGGTGCCGATGGACGGCATTATCGTCGCCGGCCAGTCGGCGGTGAACCAGGCTCCCATCACCGGCGAGAGCATCCCGGTGGAGAAGGCGCCTGGTGATGAGGTCCTGGCCGGGACGATCAATGGCTTGGGCGCGCTGACGGTGCGCGTCACCCGTCTCGTCGCCGATACAACCATGGCCCGCATCATCCGTATGGTCGAGGAGGCGCAGGCTCAGAAAGCTCCGGCTCAACGGTTTGTGGACCGGTTTGCCCGGGTGTACACTCCGCTGGTAATCGCCATCGCCGCTGGTGTCGCTGTCTTGCCGCCCTCCATCGGCTGGTGGACGGGGGCGGGTTCGTTCACCGCCCTGCTGGGGGAATGGTTCTACCGCGCGCTGGTGTTGCTGGTCATCGCCTGTCCCTGTGCCCTGGTCATCTCCACGCCGGTGACCATTGTCAGTGCGATCGCCAGTGCGGCGCGGAACGGAGTATTGATCAAAGGGGGAGTTCATCTGGAAGCACTGGGGTCCCTAAAGGTGATCGCCTTTGACAAGACCGGGACCTTGACCGTGGGCCGGCCGAAGGTGGTGGAGATGCGCTGTGTCAACCATTCCAATGAGCAGTCCTGGACATCGTGTCCCGGCTGTCAGCAGATGCTGCGCGATGCCGCGGCGGTTGAGCGCCATTCGGAGCACCCTCTGGCCATGGCAGTTGTCCAGGCGGCAGAAGCGCAGGGCCTGGTTCCCGGGCTCGCCAATGCCGAGGCGGTCGAGGCCGTGCCGGGCCAGGGCATCCGAGGGCGGGTCAATGGACATACGGTTACGGTTGGCACCCATCAGTATATCCACGAACGCTACCCGGAACTGGTCGAAGGACCTTTGTGCGAAGCAGTCCACGCCGCACAGGCCGCCGGCCGGACAGCCATGGTCGTGCTCGATGATTGCTGTGGGGTCCGGGGCTATATCGGGGTCGCCGACACCCTGCGCCCTGGAGTCCCGGCAGTGATGGATGCCTTGGCCAGGATCGGCATCAGGCAGACGGTGATGCTCACTGGCGATCACCCGGCTGCCGCCCAGGCGATCGCCCGGGCGGCCGGGGTCCAGGTCGTACAGGCCGAATTGTTGCCCGAGCAGAAGGTGGCCGCGATCGAGGAGCTGTTGAGAGAGCATCAGGCGGTGGCGATGGTCGGCGATGGGGTGAATGATGCTCCCGCTCTGGCCCGATCTACTGTTGGCATCGCCATGGGGGTGGCCGGCAACGACACCGCACTGGAAACGGCCGATGTGGCCTTGATGTCGGATGATCTTGGCAAGCTGCCCTTTGTGGTCAAGCTCAGCCGCAAGGCAAGGGCGGTGGTCCGTCAGAATGTGGCCCTGTCGCTCGCCATCAAGGCCCTGTTCCTGGCGCTGGCCGTGACCGGCAGCGCCACGTTGTGGATGGCGGTGTTTGCCGATATGGGGACTTCATTGCTGGTGACCTTTAATGGGATGCGGCTCCTGCGCCAGCGTAGCTGAAGGGGGAGCCCGTCTCATTTGCCATATCAGGAAAACTGGTGTATAATGGAAAGAGGAGCGGCGCCCTTAACTTGGCCGGGAAAGGAGGTGGATCATGCGCTTTTTCTCAAGCGAGGAGGGACAGGGATTGACTGAATACGCGCTCCTGATTCTATTCATTGCGATTGTTGTGGTTGTGGTTCTGGTTTTGTTGGGCCCAGCCGTCGGAAATCTCTATCAGGTCGTGGTGGACAACTGGCCCCCTTTCTGAACATCTGTCCCTCCGTCAGACGACAGGGCCTGGCCGGCGCGCCAGGCCCTGTTCTTTTGGGCAATGGCTAGCCGTCGTCTATCCAGCCTGGCGACTTTATACCTCCGCCACGGCTGTCGTAAAGTGGGTTGACAAGCCCGCTGCGGCTTTGCGGAACGGCGCAGGAGCGGAAGCTTTCGCTGGGTTCTGCGTGATTCCGTTCCGGCTGAAGCCTCGACTCCCATTGGGTGCTGGACTTGGCAGCCCTAATACCTCCGCCGCGGCTTGACATTCATGACGCAGTGTGTTATAATGGAGATGATGATGCATTGCGTCATGACAGGTAAAACTCTTCAGGAGGTGTGACCATGACCGAGCAGGAAGTCAGTGAGGAGAAAACCGGCCAGGAGGCAGAGCGCAGCCCGTTGTATGAAATGACGCGCCGGGTGTTGCTCGCCGGGATGGGGGCGGTGGCGCTGGCTCAGGAAGAGGCCGAGGGCTTTATCAAGCGGCTGGTCGAACGGGGCGAGCTGGCCGAGAAGGAAGGCAAAAAGCTGGTCCGGGAATTGCTGGAAAAGCGCAAACGAGAAGCCCAGAAGGCCGAAGACGAACTGGATAAGCGGATCCGGGAGCTGCTCAGCCGGATGAACGTGCCCACCAAGGCGGATATCGAGTCCCTGAGCGCCAAAGTCACCGAACTGGCCAAAAAGATCGACGAATTAAAAAAGTCGTAAGCGCGCCATGCCCATGGGACGGAGTTCCCATGCCCGAGCCACTACGAGGGATGGTAACATCCAGGGGCCGGCGGCTGAAGCCGCGTCTGTGAGGCCTGCGGCCAGGCGTCCCCCGGCGGGGACGCGCTCCGTCGGCCTGCGCCGACGGCCAGCCAGAGGCTCTTCACAGGCGATTTTTGCATCTTAATTGAAAGACATGGCCCGCCCGGCCATTTGCGACCCGAGTCATGAGCCAGGCCAGGCGCTCTCACCCGATGGTGAACCATTGGGCTCAGTCAGCCAAGCTCTGCCGGCTGTTTGCCAGCCCCGAACGGGGCTTTGCTGACTGAGCCCGCCGCTTCGAGCGGCGGGCGAACGTGCCGGAGGGCGGACCAATCGTCGGGCTGGTCCTGAGCATGTCCGCGTTCATTTGTGAATCGGCAACAATCGCCGTCTATTCTCGGAGATGATCGGTGCCGCTGATCAAACGCTACCCCAATCGCAAGTTATACGATACCGAGGCCAAACAGTACATTACCTTGGATGGCATTGCCACGCTCATTCGCCGGGGGCAGGATGTGAGCGTGGTGGACCATGCCACTGGAGAGGATCTGACCACGGTCACCCTGGCCCAGGTTATTGTTGAGCAGGAAAAGAGGCAGGGAGGGATGCTGCCTCACTCGCTGCTCGCCGGCCTGATTCAGGCCGGGGGGGAGGCGATGCACACCCTGCGGCGCACTCTGGCCTCGTCGCTGGACCTGGCGCGTCAGGTGGACGAAGAGATCGAAAGGCGGCTGCAGGCCCTCATCAGCCGGGGGGAGTTGGCGGTGGAAGAGGGCCGTTGCCTGGCCGAAAAGTTGTTGAGCCGCCCGTTGCCCTGTCTGGACGATACCGGGACAGAGGAAGCGATCGAGCAGGCCCTGCTCCGGCAGGGGCTTCCCACCCGCGACGATCTGCGCCCGATCCTCGATCAGCTCGACCGGCTCCTGGCCGAGTTGGAGGAACGGACCTGAAAGCCGGTCAGCCCCTGATCAAACCCGTCCCCCCGCGCTCCGACCCCGGCGAACGCCGATGCCGGCCAACCCGGTGGGTCCCAGAGATCCCGACCAGGGCCAGGAGGATCAAGCCGGTCAGGGCACTGATGGCCAGGCCGATCCGCCATGACCAGGGCCGAAAGACCATGGTCACTTGGTGCCGACCGGCGGGAATGGGCACAGCGCGGAAGGCATAGTCGGCCCGCAGCAGCGCCGCCGGATTACCATCTACACTCGCCTGCCAGCCCGGGTAGAAGGGATCGCTCAGGAACAGATAGCCCTCTGCCGGACTGTCCACAGCCAGGATCAGCTCGTCGGGTTCGTACTGGATCACCTCGACGGTCGCTTCCCGGTCGGGGTGCAGGTCGAGCGGCTGGCCCCCCTCCAGGACCACCGTGCTGACCGGATCAAACCCGGGCTGGTGGATGGCGGCCCACGCCTGTTCATGATCCTGGACGACCACCGCCCGGTGGACGACAAAGGCGCGGGGCAGGGCGGTTTGGTTGCGGTACAGATGGACGGTGGGATCGCCGTCAAAGGCCAGGCTGAACTTGTCCCAGTCGAGTGTTACCTCCGGGCTGCCCACCACATATCGCACCCCCAGCAGATCATAGAGCCGCGTCGAACGCCCGCCAGTGCCTTCCCAGAAGCGGACCATATCGGCGATCATCATCGGGTTATCAATGCCGCTCACATCATAGAGGCCAGCCAAGAGGGCCAGGTCCGGCTGCCAGACCCCCCAGACGTCGGTGCGGGAATCGATGCGGAAGAGGCCGGGCTCCTTCTTCAGGAACTCGACGATCCTGGGATGGTCGTAGCCAGCGGTGGGCGGAGTGTACCCCAGGTCGGTGTAGGCACCGACCGAGGCCAGGTCCAGGAACACCAATCCGACGGCCAACCCGGCCAGCGTCCTCCGCCGCAGCGTCCCCGTCCGGCGGGCGGCCAGCCAGCCTAGCCCGGCCGCCAGCATCAGCAGGGCAAAGATCACCCCACCGCCGGCCTGCGACACGCGCCAAAAGAGGGTCGGATCCCGGTCCTGGGCCTGGTAGATGACCAGGTACGCCCAGGCTCCACCCACGACCACCGATAGGCCGCTCATTGCGCACAACGGTCGCCAGATCGCACGGAATGCGGCCCGCTGCCGACGGTCCAGCGGTCCGAGCAACAGGTCCAAGCCCATGGCGGCGAGGGCGGCCAGGGCAAAATCCACCAACAGGACATGGCGGGCCGGGGCGCGCAGATAGCCCAAGCCGGGCAACAACCGATAGGCCCAGCCATGGACCACCGATTCCCCACCCAGAGCCATCAGGAAGGCCACGGCGGCCAGGATCAGAAACAGGCCGACCTGTCTCCCTCGTCGCAGCACCACCGCCAGCCCGGCCAGGATCAGGGGAAAGATGCCCAGATAGCCGACCGCCACCCGGTCCCATACGCCCCAATACAGATTCGGCTCGCGACTGTGGAACAGCGCCGGGACCAGCATCTCGCCCAGCAGCCCCGGGATGAGGGAGTATCGCGCCGCCTCGCGGTAGGTCAGGTTAGCGCGGGCGCTTAGCCGGGCGTATTCCAGGGCCGGCACCAGGACCAGCGCCGCCAGCCCGATGGCGACCGCCGCGGTCAGCGCCAGGGCCAGAAACGGCCATCCGGCGCGGCGTCGGGCTGAACGCGCCACGGTTGCTTCCACCACCGCCGTCACCCCCAGGGCCAGCCCGATGATCAGGGTCATCTGGGGGTGACCGGCCAGGGTGGCCAGGCCAAGGGCCGCGCCCGCTCCGATCGCTAACTTCCCGCTCTGCGCCCGCAGCGCCCGCCAAAAGAGGAGAAAGACCAGCGGCAGCCAGGCGGCGACGGCGATCAGATTGAGATTCCCAAAGTGAACTACAAAGATGTCGGAGAACATGTAGGCCATCGCCCCCAGCAGGGCGGCGGAAGTGCGCAGCGGCCGGCCAGGCTCCAGGAAGCGCAGCGCCAGATACATGAACAGGCCGGCGAGGAAGATGTGGAAGACGGCCATCCCCTCCATCGCTTTGTAGGAAAACTCGGGCGCAAGCAGAAAGAGCAGGAGATTGAGCGGGTAAAAGAGCCCACTTTGGATGTCGCCGACAAAAGGCGCGCCGCCATAGAGGTGGGGATTCCACAAGGGGACTTCTCCGGCATGGAGTCTGGCTGCCGCGAACCGGTAGGTGGGAAACAGAAAGGACACCAGGTCCCCGCCGCCGGCCGGTTTCCAGGCTTCGGCGGTGAACAGGATACGCCAGAAAAAGCCGAGGGTGGCGGCCAGGAGCACGAGGACCGGGATCACCTCCCGGCTCCATGTCAGGCGTGTGCGAACCATCTTCCCTCCATTGTTGGCCTACTTTCCGACCTGGAGCGTCCCCAGCGGCACGGCGTTGTCGGGCAGAGGATGGCCGGCTGCATCCGTGGCTGATAGACGGGTCATGGTCGAGAGGAGATAGAGGCCGGCCTCCAGCGGATACTTGCCCGGCGGGACCTCGGCGGGGAGGACCAGTGGGTGGATGTCGAGGATCACCTCCCCCGGCCGCCAGGCGGTGGTCGGATAGTGCCCCCCGTTCGGCTGGCCATCATGCCCAGTCCACAGTGGACCGCCGCTGGCCGGATCGGGGTTCCCCAGCAGGTGGGTAAAGACCGTATAGTCGGCGTCGAACGGCGCGAGTGACTGCCAATAGAGGGTCAGGACCACCCGATCGCCCGGCGCGGCAGTGGGCGGCTGCAGATCATAGCCCAGCAGCCGGGCCTGGCCGGCGCCGTCGCTCAGCGCTGCGTCCACCGGCTTTGCCGGCCGAGGGGCTGGGGCCGCGCTGGCCGGCAGGAAGTAGGCAGCCGCATAGGGACGGCCAAGATCGTCAGTCAAGGTCCACGAGACCTGTCCGTCGGGCCGGGACCGCTGCAGAGCGGGCAGCGTCTTTTTGTCCTCGCGCAGCAGGACGATCACCGTCGCCGCCCGACCGGGGGGTGGGAACACGCGGCCATGCCGTCCGTCGAAACTGGCCAGGGGGCGGCGCGCCAGGAACTGGAGGGTATAATGCGCAGCCGATGTGGGGGTCAGGTAGACCTCCTGGTCGGCGGGTAGCGTATTGACATACTCCGAGATTTTCACCAGGCCCACGTCATAGGCGTAGAATAGGTCAGGGCTACGGCCCCACTCGTCGAAATAGGCCCGCACCGTAGAGGCCGTCGAAGCGATAAACCCCACGGTCAACAGGGCCAGTGTCGCCCTCCGCAGCCAGGCGCGACCGGTGGAACGCGCCGCCTGCCACAGGACCCAACCTCCCAGGGCGCACAGCAGGGCCACCGCCGGCGTGGCGCCGATGGACCGGCCAAAGTGGGGCGCATATTCGGTCACGATGGTGGGCAGAACCATCACCGCCAACCAGACCACCGGCAGGGCAAACGACGGCCGGCGCCACCCGACCAGCGCTCGTCCCAACCCGACCAGGAACAGAAGGGCCAGAAAAGGATCGAGAACGGGACGGCCAGGCAGGTTGCTGCGCGGGTTGGCATCCCCCTCGACGAAGAACATGCCCATTGTCCGGACGAGATTGTTCGCCAGCGCCGGACCGAGGCCGCCTTCGGGGGTCACGCCGCCGAATGCCAGGGCGACGCTGGTGGGGCGATGCCAGAAGTGGACCGGATGGCCGACCCAGTAGCCGATGATGGGCGCGGCCACTAACAAGGCGGCCAGGGCCATCATTAGCAGGCGGCTCCCCTGACGGCGCAGGAACCTCTGTTCTACCACCGCCCGGTGGACCCCATAGAGCAGGACGACGACGGGCACAAAGTAGCCGGCCTTGTAGGTGTACAGACAGCCGCCCAGCGCCGCCCCGGCCAGAATGAACGCCCATCGGCGACCGGTATTGAGCCCCCTCAGCAGGGAGGCGAAGGTCAGGGTCATGAAAAAGGGCACCAGGATCGGCTCCATCCCGATCCGGCTGAAGCTCAGGTGCCAGTAGAGGATGCTCAACACCAGGGCAGCGGTCAGCCCGATCCAGCGCCCGGCCCCCTCGCCCACGCCACTGGCCTGCGCCCCATTGGCCCGAAACAGCTCGCGGCCCAGCCACCAGGTCAGTGGGACGGTCAGTATGCCGATCAGGGCTGAAGGGAGGCGAATGAGCCATGGCTGCTGCCCGGCCAGAGCCAGGACAGCAGCGGTGAGGTAGATGGCCGTCGGCTCTTCGCCCATATTGCTCTCAAAAAAGAGTCGGGGAGGCGCCCCGGCCAGCAGGTCCCGGGCGTTGACCCCTTTGAACGCCTCGTCATAATGGAGGCCCGGCGGAACCGTCGTCAGGGTGTAGAGGCGCAAGACCGCCGCCAGGGCAGTAATGAGGAGAACGGCCAGCGGTTCCCAATCACGGCGCGGGGTCCGTTCCTTCACCGAGCCACCACCTCCCCTGCGCCGGGGGCGATCCGCTGGCCCGGGTGGAGGCGCAGGCCCAGCCGGACAACCAGACAGGCTGCCTCATCGCTGCGGCATGCTGGCACTCCTTTCATGGGTTTCAGTGTAGCACAATCGCCGTGTTTTGACAATCTGCGGACGCCAGGGGCGGGCGTGAAGCATGGATGGCGGAAGCCCTGCGGACTGGCGTTTCAGCTTGGGTCGCGGACGCCTCGCTTCCGCGGGCCACACAGCCAGTCGTCGGCGGCTCTGCCCTCCCGCAGGTGACCAACCGGCGGGGGATTGTTTCGTGGCGGTCATCTCGGATTATAGATGCAGGGTGCCGACGGCCCTGCCCGATGGCGAGCACGACGCGCGCATTGGTGGTCAAAATGCGGGGAAGAGTGATAAGGCGCAAAAAGATTCAGCCTGGCTCCCCACCTTGGATTTGTGAGTCGCAGTGGTTTTGATCATTCTTGTGTTCGCTCCAACAATGCAGACAACTTCCCTTGCCGATGATGCTCTTTCTGGCCCCGGATATATTCGATAACCTTTGGGATTTCTGATTGACGCAAAGTCACCACGCCGTAGCCATCCTGCCAATACAGCGTGCTCTCTTGATTGATGTGATGAGACGATGCCCCCTTGAGATTCTTCGCAACCTCTGCCACCAATTGGCTCGGCGTCAGGCTGAGCAAAACATGCAGATGATCCTCTGTGCCGCCGATAGCGTGCAGGCGATAGCCCAATTCTTGGCATTTGTTGCCGATGTAGGGATACAGCCGCGCTTCGACTTCCGGGGTAATCATCGGCTGGCGGTTTTTGGTGCTCCAGGTGAAATGATAGACCAACTGATAGAAGGCGCCTCTTCGTTTCATGCTTGTTGTTCGCCTTTGCTTCTTGCCGCCGCTTGGCGTGGGTTGTAAGCCCGCGCAGCGGGCTTACTCCCCGGGCGGCGTCGGTTTCTAACCGATGCCACCACTCGACGTGAGATAGAATCCCACGCCTCGAGAGGTCAAGCCCGCGCAGCGGACTTTCTCCCCAGGCGGCGTCGGTTCCCCACCGATGCCGCCACTCGGCGTGGGATGGAATCCCACGCCTCGGGACGTCAAGCCCGCGCAGCGGGCTTTCTCGTCAGGCGGCGCCGGTTCCCCACCGATGCCGCCACTCGGCGTGGGATGGAATCCCACGCCTCAGGACGTAAGCCCGCGCAGCGGGCTTTCTCGCCGGGCGGCGTCGGTTTCTAACCGATGCCGCCTCTGGGCGTGGGATGGAATCCCACGCCTCGGGACGTCAAGCCCGCGCAGCGGGCTTTTTCGCCGGGCGGCGTCGGTTTACCACCGATGCCGCCACTCGGCGTGGGATAGAATCCCACGCCTCGGGACGTCGAGCCCGCTCCGCGGGCTTTCCCCCGGGCGGCGTCGGTTTTGAACCGATGCCGCCACGGCATGGGATGGAATCCCACGCCTCAGGACGTAAGCCCGCTCCGCGGGCTTACTCCCCGAGCGGCGTCGGTTTTGAACCGATGCCGCCACTCCGGCGTGGGATGGAATCCCACGCCTGGGGATGTAAGCCCGCGCAGCGGGCTTTCTCGCCGGGCGGCGTCGGTTTTGAACCGATGCCGCCTCTCTCACTCAGGTAAGAGAAGCAGATAGAGCTTCTGTCCGCTGAGCAGGTAGGCGTGGCCGCTGATCTCGTCCACAAAGAGGCTCGTCACCTGCCCCAGGATGTCTCCCTTTTCCTGGCTGACCGAATGAGCCAGCCGGAACTGCCGTTGGAACCGCCCCTCCGGGCTGGCCTGGACGATCCGGCTGTTTCCCCGGTCGGCCACATAGACCCATTTGGTTTCATCGGGTGGACGGGTAAAGATGGCCGCCGGATTACGGGGCTGGGTATCCCAATCGGAGATATCGAAAGTATCCGATTGCCCCGCCGTAAACCGCTGGATCTGACCATCGGCATAGATCAGGTAGATGCTGTCGCCGATGGCCATATCTACCACACCGGTCAGGGTCACCGGCACCTGGAGCCACTCATCAGGCGGATTGGAATATCCATCGGCGGTGGGAAAATAGCGCCAGATCTGGTTGGCGGTGGGGTCCAGCAGGTAGAACCGGCCGTAATAGCTCCCCACCAGGCGCGGGTATCGCCAGGCGTCGGCAGCGGCCATGCGCAGAGGCCGCAACGCCTCGGTCGCCAGATCATATTCCAGCAAGGACCCGCCACTCTCCAGGATCACCAGACTCTCCTTCTGACGACCCTCCCCGGCCGGCATCCAGGCCATGTCCACCAGATCGCCGACCAACACATCCCCCACCTGGCTGCCCTTACCGACCAGCACGGTGTTTTGAGACCCCGGGATCAACGCCTGCTGCAGATCGTTTAGCCGGTGATGGTACACTTTGCCGGTGCGTCGGTCCAGGACAAAGACATGGGCTCCCTCGACCACCACCCGACTCAGTTCGGCGTCGGCTGGATAGCTGTTCAGCTCGCCCACCCAGGTCACCCGCTTCACCTGATTGATCGTATCCAGTTGCACATCGATCTGGCGGAGCAAATCGAGGGCTTCGGCATGGTTGGGCTGTTCTTTCAACAACTGATCGAGGGCGTTGGATGCTTCGGTCAGGTGGGTGCGGATGGCCGCCTGATCGGTGGTGGTTTTGGCCCGTTGCCAGGCAGCGTCGGCCTGTTGCCAGAGAGAGTCCAATTCCGCCCGACGGGTTTGCTCGCGCTGCACCAGCATAAAGGCCACCGCGGCGATCACCGCCAGGGGGATGACAATGGCTACCACCACCAGAACCTTCTGGACCGGATCCCGCCGCGCTTTCTCCGCTTTTCGGGCCTTGCGGCCTTCTACTGGTCGTTTCTTGGGTTTTTGTCTCGCTTTGGCTGGGACCGGCGCCGGGGCTTCACTTGGCGGACCGGGCATCATCCGCCGCAGCAGGACCAAACACATCGCCCAGAAGCTCGCCAGTGCCGTCACAAGCGCCCGCCCGGCCGCCCGGAGAGACCTCCCGATCTGAAGCCGAGTTAGCCGGGAGGCGACCGAGTCCCAGAGCGATGGTCGCGCCACCCCTGGCGCCTCCAATACCTTCTCTTCGGCGGGGGTGGGGGGCAGGGCAGCCGTGACCTGTTCCTCGCCGATCATCACCACCAGGGCCGATAGATCGGTCCCCCCGCCGGCCCGGACCACGGCTTCCAGGATGTGCGGTGCAGAGGCCACCGACAACAGTCCCGGCCACTGCTCCGAGGGAATCCGGCGGGCCAGGCTGCTTTCGGTCAGGAGGAAGGTGTCGCCTGCCTCCACCGGACAATGAAACAGGGCGATGTTCGGTTCGCGACGTTCTCCCAGCGCGGCCGCGCCTAGTTCTTCTGCCGATAGCCCTTCATCCAGCCAGGGGGAAAGATCGGGAAGGCGGCTGATCTGCCCCTCGTGCCACCAATAGACCGCCGTGGGGCCCGATTGGGCAATGAACAGGTCGGCACCCCGCAGGACCAGGCACGAAATCCCGGCTGTCCGTCGCTCGCCCGGCAGCGAGGTCCGGTTCTCCTCATACAGCAGGTTGTTGGCTTCCTGGAGGGCCTGTTGCAGGCCATAGGTCACACTCCCCCGACGACTGTAATAGACATCTCGGACGAGTCGGGCCAACTGGTCGGCGACAATGTCCCGCCCGGCGACCGGGCCGGTCACTTCGACCAGCAGATAGAGGGCGCCTCGATCCGGCCTCCCCAACCGCCGGCCTTGTTCTTCCACCAGGATGCCGCCGGGTTGGTCGGTCCGTTGGCCCCCGCGCATCGCTACACGACCTACCGTGGTCTTGATCCGCATCGCGCCCTCCCTTCATCGACCGTGATTGACATCGCCCCGCCATGGCGATCTTGTACCTCCCCCTGATCTGTATCCCCTTCCCGGGGCCGGGGGATGCGGACTGTGTAACAAAAGGGGCTGGCAATCACCCTGGGTGACGCACCAGCCCCATCGGTAGCCCGGCGATCGATCGACCGGCTCGGTTAGATCCACGTGGATGGATGGCTCGAATTTTAGGTGTAGTCACCGGCCTCCGGTGGTTTGGCCCTCGCCACCAGTTCAATGGTCAATCGTGAGAAAAAGCTATTCGCCGGCAAGTCTCCTTCGCCATAGACCAACTCGGTGATATCGGCCCTCACCTGCAACCCACTGGTTTCCAGGATCACAGGGGTGCCGGGCATGGCCAATACCGCTTCTCCTTTGGGGGCCAATTTGGCCCGCAGGTTCGGATCATTGTATGCATACTGGCTCATCAGCACTTTGGTGACGGTGCGGATATCGCTTTTGTCAAAGAGCCACACCTCAAAGGCGGTCACCTTGTCCGGTTCGCCGACGCCGATCGTTTCCGAGATGCCCACCCCGCACTCCCCCAGGAATTCTCCCATCGGGGTCTCGATGCTGAACGACTCGTCATAGGTATCTTCCCCCAATTGATAGGTAGTGATAAAATGCCCCAGCGGTGGCTGCTCCACCCCTTCCCACTCCTCTGCCGGGGGTGGTGGGGGAGCAACCCGCACGGTGGGCGAGGGGCGCGGAACCGCTGCGGCCTGCCGTTTCCGGACCGTGCGCAGGCCGATCCAGGCCAGGGCGAGGACCAGCAAGACGACGATAAAGACCAGACAGGGGATCCGAAGTCGGTCCACCAGCCCGGGCGCTTTCGCCGGCGGGGCCGGTGGGGGCGGCGGCGCTTCGCTAATGCCCAACACCATCGCCAGGTCCCGGACTGCCTGGACCTTGTCCGTCCGGCCTTCTTCTTCGTACATGGCGATGGCGTCCGTCACCGCCTGCTGCTTCTCCTCAGGCGTCCACAGCTCCAGGAGACTACTGACCCGGGCCAGATCCCTGTCGAGTTTGTATGAATCCGCTACCAGAGCCAGGTACTCGGCCCTGGCATCCGGCGCCAGGTCGTAGGAATGAGCATCGGTCCACTTGACCGGAAAAAGTCCCCAGAACAAGAGCATCCCCAGCAAAAGACCCACTATGAGGCCGGCCACCATGCCCACGAGCAAGTTGGTGCGGTCGATCTTTTTCATCATGCGCCTCCTTTTCCTCGCATCGCTCGCGTTGAAGATGGGCGTTACCCAACAGCGCCTAGTATCATTAACTACCCTATTATATCACAACATGTGATTTTTGGCAAATCCAGATGGTTATGGTTACTATATACTGAACGCTGGTGTTTTGGGCGTGTTGGTTAGAGTTTCCACACCCTCCTCACGGACGATGACCAGATCTTCAATCCGCACCCCGAATTCACCGGGCAGGTAGATCCCCGGTTCGACAGTCAACGACATCCCCGCCTGCAGTACATCTTCTGACAACGGAGACGCTTTTGGGCTTTCGTGCACCGCCAGGCCGACCCCATGGCCCAGGCCGTGACCAAAATGCTCTCCATAGCCGGCTTCGGCGATCAGGGACCGCGCCGCCCCGTCTACCTCTACAGCGGGCACCCCGGCGCGGATGGCGGCCTTGGCCGCCTCCTGGGCGCGCAACACCAGCTCCCACACCGCCACATAGCGCGGGTCTGGTTCTCCCAGACATATCGTTCGGGTCATATCGGAGCAGTATCCGTCTACCACACAGCCAATGTCGATGACGATCGGCTCTCCTGGCTGGACGATGCGATCACTGGCGCGGGCGTGAGGCAAGGCGCCGTTCGGGCCGGCGGCGACAATGAGGTCAAAGGCGACCTTGCTGGCCCCATGGCTGCGCATGTAGGACTCGATCTCCCAAGCGGCCTGTTGCTCGGTCATGCCCGGCCGGATGACCTCCATCAGATGGGCAAAGGCAGCGTCGGTCAGCGCCACCGAGCGGCGGAGGGCTTCCACCTCTGGCTCTTCCTTGACCGCGCGAAGCGCCTCGACCAATCCTTTGCAGGGGACCCACTCGACCCCCTCGGTCGCCTGGCGCCAGGTATCCAGCTCATCCACGGTCACGTGTTGGCTTTCAAAGCCCAGCCGTCGCACGCCCATCCCGGCCAGGAGATCGGGCAATAGTTTGGAAAAGGTGGTCTTGATCTGAGCCAGTTCAAAGGCCGGAGCTTCGCGTCCTACCTGTTCGTAATAGCGGAAATCGGTGGCCAGGATCGACCGCTCCGCCGAGATGAGTAGCCATCCTGACGAACCGGTAAAGCCAGACAGATACCGCCTGTTTTCCGGCTGGCTGATCAGCAGGGCCTCAAGGCCTTGCGCAACGAGAGATTCACGAAGTCTGGTCAAGCGCATCAGATTCTCCTTCTTAGTTCAGTGCTATACATTCAGGGAGCCTCTTGAGGCTCAGGAGGTGGAGAGGAACTGCCCGACGCGGCTTCTTTCCGCTTCCTGGGCAGACTGAAGGAACTCCACTGGCAAGACGGGCCGTTCTCTGACCGATAGTGGACGCACTGATAGAACCGTCGGCCCCTTCGGGTCCGCTTTTCGATCACCGCACTGCCGCATGCCGGACAGGCGACTCCAGGTACCGGGATGGGAGCCGTATAGCGGCACTGCGGCCAGCCGCTACAGCCGATGAACTTGCCGAAACGTCCCGATCGGAATACCAGCGGTTGACCACACTCCGGGCATGGTTCACCGGTTGGTTCCGGCTTGAGCTCGACGCGCGGCATCTTTTCGCGGGCGGCTGCCACGGTGTCGGCAAAGGCATCGTAGAACTCGTGGAGCATCGGCACCCATACCTGTTCGCCCGTCGCAATCTCGTCCAGCTTCTCCTCCATCTGCGCCGTAAACCCGACGTTCACCACCTCGGGAAAGTATTCGACCAGGAGGTCATTGATGCAAAAGCCCAGGGCGGTGGGGATCAGCTTTCGGTCGATCCGTTCCACATATCTCCGCTCCTGAAGGATGCTCAGGATCGGGGCATAGGTGCTGGGCCGGCCGATGCCATACTCCTCCAGGGCGCGAATCAGAGTCGCATCAGTATAGCGTGGCGGAGGCTGGGTAAAATGCTGTTTGGGCAACAGCCGGATCAGAGTCAGCAGTTCGCCCGGCCGGAGGGGCGGCAAGCGGACTCCCTCCCCCTCTTCGGTCGGTGGCCCTTCGTCCCGGCCCTCCTCATACACCTTCAGAAAACCGGGGAATTTGAGCACTGAACCGGTGGCCCGAAAGAGATAGGGCCATTCCCCCTCTTTGGGTCCGGCCAGGACATCGACCACCGTCTGATCAAAGACAGCGGCTGCCATCTGGCTGGCCACGAACCGCTTCCAGATGAGAGTATAAAGCCGCAGTTCCTCAGAGGTCAGATAGGGCTTCAGGGAGGCGGGGTCGCGGTACACGCTGGTGGGGCGGATCGCCTCGTGGGCTTCCTGGGCGCTTTTGACCCGGGTTTTATAGTGCGGCGGGTGAGGCGGCAGGTATTCCGGGCCGAATTGCGCCGCGATCAGGCGGCGGGCTTCAGCCTGGGCCGAGGCGCTCACGTTGAGCGAATCGGTGCGCATGTAGGTGATCAGCCCCACCCGTTCCCCACGCCCGATCTCTTTGCCCTCATACAGCGCCTGGGCAACGGCCATGGTCCGCTTGGCAGTGAACCCCAATTTGCGGCTGGCCTCCTGCTGCAGGGTGCTGGTGATAAAGGGAGGCGCCGGGGCGCGAGAGCGTTCCCCCCGATTCACCTTGTCCACGACGTAGAGGGCCCCTTTTAGCTCGTCAACGATCGCCTGGGTATCGTCCCGGGTCTTCAGGTCCGGGTCTTGTCCTCGAATTTTCACCAGGCGAGCGATAAAGGTTGCCGGGGATGGGGCGCCAGCGGCTTGCTGCTTGCTCAACTCGGCCTCGATGCTCCAGTACTCGACCGGCACGAACGCCTGGATCTCCCGCTCGCGCTCGCAGATCAACCGCAGCGCCACCGATTGGACCCGTCCTGCCGATAGCCCCTGGCGGCCCACCTTGTCACGGAGCAGAGGGCTGAGGGTATACCCCACCACCCGGTCCAGGATGCGCCGCGCTTGTTGCGAATCCACCCGCCGTTGATCGATCTCGCGAGGATGGGCAAAGGCGTGGCGGACCGCCTCTGGCGTGATCTCGTGGAATTCCACGCGGTGGACCGGGATATCGTGCAGTTGATCTTCCAGCACCGCCCTCAAGTGCCAGGCGATGGCTTCCCCCTCCCGGTCGGGATCGGTCGCCAGGTAGAGTTCCGATGCCTGGCGGGCGCGGGTCTGCAATTTTTTTACCACCTCTTTCTTGCCGGCCGGAATAACATAATGGGGCTGAAAATCATGCTCGATGTCCACCCCCATCCGATTGATCGGCAGGTCGCGAACATGTCCGACCGATGATTCCACGGCATACTCCCGGCCCAGGAACCGGGCCAGCGTCCGCGCTTTGGCCGGCGACTCGACAATGACCATCTTGGGGCCGGTTCCGGTGCGAGAGGGGGCCGGGCGGGAGGGCTGGGGCCTGGCCGCCGCCCGATCCGGCTCTAACCCGTCGTGGGCCGGCGTGCGCCCGAAACGCACCAGGCGGGTGCCACACACCGGGCAGAGCCCCTGAATGGCCGGGCGGTTTCCATCGCCCAGCCAGACCGCCTGCGGCGAGGCGATCTCCCGTTTTTCTTTACATTTGACACAATAGGCCAGGTTGGGGTTCTGCGTTTCGGTCATCGGTTCATCCCCGGCGAGATTGAGTCAGGCCGATGGCTAGAGATAGTCGTGCAGCCCCTCGGCGGCCAACTGTTCCACCACATCGCGCACCTCCTGCGCCCGATCTTTGGGGCAGATGAGCAGCGCATCGGGTGTGTCGATCACCACCAGCCCCTCCAGCCCCAGAGCCACGACCAACCGCCCGGCAGAGGTATAGATATACGTTCCGGTCGTGTCCATCAGTAGAGGACGGCCTGGGCCGTGAACCGCATTGCCTGCGGCATCGTTCTCGACCAGTCGGGATAGCGTCGCCCAGTTCCCGACATCGTCCCAACCAATGTCCACCGGCACCACTGCCACTCGCCTGGCCCTTTCCATGACACCGTAATCGATCGTGGTTCGGGGTACCCGCTCCCAGGCAGCAGCCAATACCTCGGCGCGACGCGGCGAGTCCCAGGCCTGCATCACCTGCTCCAATTCGGTGTACAGTGAGGGCAACAGATGGGCCATTTCGCCCAGGATGGCGGTCACCCGCCAGATAAAGATGCCTCCGTTCCAGTAATAGTCGCCGCTGTCCAGAAACGCCTGGGCCGTGGCCCTGTCCGGTTTCTCGGTAAAACGCTGCACCTGGAAGACAGGGAGACCCCTCACCTGACCCAGGGAGGCCCCTCGCTGGATGTAGCCATAGCCGGTATGGGGATGGTCCGGGGTGATGCCCAGGGTCACTAAATAGTCATCTTCGGCCACCTGGGCGGCGGCCCGGATCGCCTCCCGGAAGCCGGCGGCGTCGCTAATGCAGTGGTCGGCGGGAAAGACAGCCATCACCGCCGCCGGATCGCGCAGATGTAAGATCGCCGCTGCCAGGCCGATGCAGGGAGCCGTGCCGCGAGGCCCCGGTTCGGCCAGAATGTTTTCCGGCGGCAAGTCAGGCACCTGGTTCTGGACGGCCTGGGCATGTTCCTGGCTGACGACGACGATGACTCGCGCCAGGGGAATCAACGGTTCGATCCGGGCAACGGTCTCCTGCAACATGGTCCGGGGTCCCAACAGGTCCAGGAACTGCTTGGGGGTCGCCATCCGGCTGCGGGGCCAGAGGCGCGTACCGACGCCGCCGGCCATGATGACGGCATACAGATGATCGGTCACGACAACCTCCTCGGTGTCAGCATGATGAACGGGGGCTACTCGATAGTGTACTCGACGCCTCGCTCGCGGGCCAGGACATAGTTCATGCCGCCCACCTGGCGGACCATGCCTTTAAGCTCCATCAATGCCAAGGTGCTGGTCACCTGGGCAATCGGGAGCCGGGCCATTCGACCCAGATCGTCGACATGGATCGGCTCAGCCGAAAGATGCTGCAATAACAGGGCCTCGGTGTCGTTTTCCGGGATCACCATCCGCACCTGAGCCTGCTCGCTGACCATGGTCAGGTTTAGTTCCTCCAGGATGTCGGTCACGGAGCAGACCATCTTGGCTCCCTGCTGGATCAGGCGGTTGGTTCCCTGACAGCCCCGGGCAAAGATACTGCCGGGCACGGCAAATACCTCGCGCCCCTGCTCAGCGGCAAAGCCGGCCGTAATCAGCGCTCCACTGCCCAGATCGGCCTCGACAATAACCGTTCCCAAGGTCAAGCCGCTGATGATCCGGTTGCGGGGTGGAAAGTTCCTGGCCTCAGGTCGCGTGCCGAGAGGATACTCGCTCACCAGAGCCCCTTGCTGGACGATCTCCGCCGCCAGCCCGGCGTGTTGAGGGGGATAAATCACATCCAGTCCACAACCTAACACGGCGATCGTGCGGCCCCCCGTTTCCAGGCAGGTGCGGTGGGCGACGGCATCGATCCCTCGCGCCAGCCCGCTCACGACCGTCACCCCGGCCCGAGCCAGGCCCGCACTCAACATTTGGGCCGCCTCCTTGCCATAGACCGACGCCCGGCGTGTGCCAACGATGGCCACCGCCCATTCGTCCCGTTTCTCGATCCGGCCTCGGACGTACAGCACAGGCGGGGGGTTGTACACCTGCCGGAGGTTCGAGGGATAGTCAGGATCGTTCCAGGTCAAGACCTGGACTCCGGCTCGTTGCACCCGGTCCACTTCGGCGTCCAGGTCCAGTTCGCGCCGCATCTGAACCAGACTGGAGAGGGAACGTCGGTCCAGGCCGGCCCGCTGCAGCTCCGTTGGCGGGGCCTGCCATGCCGTCGCCAGGTCGCCAAAGTAGTCAATGAGGGCTCGCAGGCGGGCCGCGCCGATGCCGGCGACGCGATTAAAGCCGATCCAGTAGCCAAGGTCCTGTCCAGACACCCCCTCGCCCCCTTCCATCCTCACCACAGCCCTTCGAGGGGCCGGATCACCAGCCGTCCGGCAGCCAAATCTACCTCGAGCACCACCTCCCGAATGGCGGGGATCAGAAGCTCCGGTCCTTGGGATTCCGCATCCTGGATGACATACACATCGTTCGCCCCCGTGTAGAGGATGTCCACCACCTGGCCCAGGTGTTCCCCGGCCTCGGTCCACACCTCCAGGCCCAGGATCTGATGCTCATAATACTCGCCCTCATTGAGAGGGATGGCCTCTTCCAGAGGGACCTGCACCAGATAGCCGCGCATCGATTCGGCCATGGTGCGGTCATTGCATCCTTCCAGTTGGAGGAGGATGCGCCCCTTGTGCATCCGGTAGCTTTTCAGAGGCCACGGCGCCGGTTCCTCACCATCCGGTCCGAGGAACACGCGCCGGAGAAGGCGGAACCGGTGGGGGTCTTCGGTCAGGACCTCGACCTTGAGTTCTCCCCTCACCCCATGAGGCCCGATCACCAGCCCCACGGCTAAATAGCGAGGCTCAGGAGCACGCCCTTGTCCCCCTGAGCCTCCGCCCTGTCCAGTTGTCAGCCGCATTGCGGCAGGAACCTCTACACGATCTCCAGGGTTACGCGTCGCCCCTGGCGAGCAGCCGCGGCCCGCAACAGGGTTCGCATGGCATTGGCGACTCGTCCTTGCTTCCCAATGACGCGTCCCATGTCCTCGGGCGAAACTCGGAGTTCGTAGATGGTTGCGCTGGTGCCCTCGATCTCTTCGACATGAACCGAATCGGGGTCGTCTACCAGGGCCTTGGCCATGTACTCGATCAGCTCTTTCATGCTCATGGTCTAACCTCTCTTTCCAGTGTGTTTGGGGATAGATTCTCCGTGTCGTTTTCTACAGGGCAGTTGTAGTTGTCGTGGAATTCCTCCACATCCAGGTTGACACCTCTCCTCTCTTCCAGAGGACTCGACCCCGGCACTCAGTCCTTCCGACTGCGCTCCCACTACTCGGCTTCTTCCTCCTCTTCCTCTTCTTCCTCGTCGTATTCGCCGTACTCCTCTTCCTCCTCCTCTTCCTCCTCGGCGTACTCTTCTTCCCACTCTTCGAGCGCTTCGAGTTCTTCCTCGGGGATCTCTTCTTCAAACTCCTGAGGAATCTCGACCACCGCCTCGGCCGGGACTGGTTCCACTGGCGGAACCCGCTTCACCGCCTCTCTAAGGGGGACCTCTCCCCGTTTGACCGCTTCCGCACGGGAGATAATCCCCTCTCGATCCAGGATACGCCTCACGGCTTCGGTGGGTTGGGCCCCGACGCCGAGCCAGTACAGAGCCCGCTCCGCATCTACCTGCACGGTCGGCGGATCGGTACGCGGGTTATAGTGGCCGATCGTCTCGATGAACTTGCCGTCGCGCGGTGCGCTGGCTTCGGCCACCACGATCCGATAGTGGGGCTGCTTCTTGGCCCCAGTCCGACGTAATCGAATTTTCACCATTTCTTTCTAGACACCTCCTTCTTCCAGTCTGGCTAGTCTTGCTCTCATGAATCCACCGAACTTCCGGGGGGGTGATTACCCCCCTAACCTGCCCAGCATCGACATCAGCCCCTTCAGTCCACCTCGACCATGCCGACCGCCTCCGCCGAGCTGCTTCATCATGTGCTGCATCTGGCGAAACTGGGTCAGCAGATCGTTGACGTCCGTCACCGTGGTGCCTGACCCCCGGGCGATCCGCCGTTTGCGGCTGGCATTGATGATCCGTGGGTTCCGTCGCTCTTCCGGGGTCATGGAATTGATGATCGCCTCGATCATCTTCATCTGTTTATCGGTGACGTCGGGCGCCATATCCTTCGTCAATTGAGACATGCCGGGGATCATGTCCAGCAGTTGGCTGATCGGACCCATCTTTTTGATCTGCCGCAGTTGCTCCCGAAAGTCTTCCAGGTCGAACTCGCCCTTGACCAGCTTCTGGCCCATCTTCAGGGCCTGTTCCTGATCCATCACCTCCTGGGCCTTTTCGATCGCCGTCAGGACATCGCCCATGCCCAGGATGCGACTGGCCATCCGATCCGGGTAAAACACCTCCAGGGCATCGGTCTTTTCGCCGACGCCGAGAAACTTGATCGGCACTCCGGTCACCGCCCGCACCGAGATCGCCGCCCCGCCCCGGGCGTCGCCATCCACCTTGGTCAGGATCAGACCGGTCAGCCCGACCCGCTTGTGGAACTCGTCGGCCACACGCACCGCATCCTGCCCGGTCATGGCATCCACTACCAGCAACACCTCCTGGGGATGGGTCTGCGCCTTGACCTGCTCCAGTTCGCGCATCATCTCGTCGTTGATATGGAGACGGCCGGCCGTGTCGAGCACCACCACGCTGTAGGCGGCTTCGCGGGCGCGCTTGAGGGCGTTGCTGCAGATCTTGGGCGGGGGGACCTCGGTCCCTTCGCTGTGGACCGGGATGTCGAGTTGTTTGCCCAGCACCTCAAGCTGCACAATCGCCGCCGGCCGGTAAGGATCGGCGGCGACTAACAGCGGACGTTGCCCCGCCTTACGCAGGGTAAGGGCCAGCTTGGCCGCTGTTGTGGTCTTGCCCGATCCCTGCAGGCCCACCAGCATGATGACGTGGGGCGACGGTCCCGAGAGGTTGAGGCGGCTCGGCTCCCCCAAGGTGGCGATCAGTTCTTCATAGACGATCTTGATCACCTGTTGGGCCGGGGTCAAACTCTTCATCACCTCTGCGCCGATGGCCCGTTCGCGGACGCGGCTGATAAAGTCCTTGACGACTTTGAAATTGACGTCCGCTTCGAGCAAAGCCAGCCGGACTTCGCGCAGCGCGGCATCCACCTCGGCTTCGCTGAGCTTGCCCCGATTGGAGAGTTTGCCCAGAATCCCTTGTAATTTGTCCGACAGGTTCTCAAACACGATCGATCCGATTCCGCCCCGTTCCCAGATGTGTCAAAATCCTATTCTATGTCAGAAGAACGATTTCGTCAAATCCGCCGTTGTCATCTAGCGGGAAGGCTGGTATAATAGAAGGTGGAACGTCTGGTACCTACACCAGGCATTGGTGGGGATATGGCCGAGTGGATGATTGAGACGGAAAACCTGACCAAGCGGTTCCCTCGCTCGGTGGCTAGGGGGGCACGAGGTCCACGATCCCCACACGCTTCGGGAAACTGGTCGCCAGAGTGGATCACCGCCGTGGACCACGTGAACCTGAGGGTAGCGGCCGGGGAGATCCTCACCCTGCTCGGACCGAACGGAGCGGGCAAGACCACTACCGTTCGCATGCTGGCCTCGATCCTCAGACCGAGCGAGGGATGGGCCCGGGTAGCCGGGTTCGACACGGTGCGTCAGGCTCGCCAGGTGCGCCACGCCATCGGGCTCCTCACCGAGTTCCCGGGCCTCTATCTGCGGATGCGGGCCGATGAATATCTGACCTTCTTCGGTGAACTGCAAGGCATGGCAGCCCAGCAGATCCAGCGCCAGATCGAGACGCTGATGGACCGCTTTGGCCTGGCGGAGGCCCGCTCCCAGCGGCTGGCCGAATACTCCAAGGGGATGCGCCAGAAACTGGCCCTGATCCGCGCGCTGCTCCATGACCCACCGCTCTTGCTCCTGGATGAACCGACTTCAGCCATGGACCCCCATAGCGCCAAGCAGGTCCGCGACGCGATTGTCGAGTTGCGCCGCGAACGCCACACGATCCTCCTCTGCACCCACAACCTGACCGAAGCCGAGCTGTTGTCCGACCGGATCGCCATCATCCACCGCGGCAAGATCGTTGCCCTGGACACCCCGGACCGGCTCAAGTCCCAACTCCTGGGCCCGCCCCGGTTGGAGGTCCGACTGGCCCAGCCCCTGGATGGGTATCTCTCTGAGCTGGGGGACCTGATCGAGATCGAGGCCTGGGGTCCGACCTGGTTTCGCTATTCGACCTTAACGCCAGAGATCACCAATCCTGCTCTCCTGGCGCGGTTGACTGCCATGCATGCCCGGGTCCTGACCCTCAGCGAGGTTCCACGCAGCCTGGAAGAGGTATATCTGCGGATCGTGGAAAGTGAGCCAGAAAATGATCAATAGCTCTGAGACCGCGCGATTCCTGAACTCGGAGCGTTCTTCGTGGCGCATGGTGAGGATCATCGTCCGTCGCGAGTTGCGCGATACACTACGCGACTGGCGGATCGTCACCCCCATTGTCGCCCTGACGCTGATCTTTCCCTGGCTGATGAACTGGACCGCCCAGGCGGCCGTCGAGTTTGTGGAAAAGAGGAACGCGACGATCATCGGCGAGCGGTTCATCCCCTTCTTGCTCATGATTGTCGGCTTTTTTCCCATCTCCTTCTCGCTGGTGATCGCCCTGGAAACCTTTGTCGGGGAAAAAGAGCGGCGGAGCATCGAGCCGCTCCTGTCGATGCCGGTCACCGACCTGGAACTCTACCTGGGCAAGATGTTGGCGGCGACCGCCTTGCCGTTGATGGGCAGCCTGCTGGGGATTTCGGTCTATCTGGCCGGGCTGTATGGCTCGCTTCGCTATGTCCCGCCCGTGGATCTCCTGATCCAGATTCTCCTGCTCAACATCCTGACCGCCTGGGTCATGGTCGCGGGGGCGGTCGTCGTTTCGAGCCAGACGACCAGCGTGCGGGCGGCCAACCTTCTGGCTAGCTTTATCATTGTCCCCATGGCGCTGCTGATCCAGGCCGAGAGCGTAATCATGTTCTGGGGTCACCGCCATGTGTTGTGGCTCATCGCCCTGGGCCTGGTCGTCATCAGCCTGATTCTGGTACGGATGGGGATCCGGACCTTTAACCGCGAGGAGATCCTGGGCCGGGAGATCGACGAGTTGAACGTGCGACGTCTGGTCCGTGCCTTCTTCCGCTTCCTGGTCGAACCACCGGATCAGCCCGGTTCTGAAGCAAGAGGGCCCAATGCGCCCTCTCCCCTGGTGCGCCTGGGGCGGTGGATCGCTCGGGTCTATTGTCGGGATCTGCCCAGCCTGCTCCGAGAGCACTGGATGCCGGTGGCCGTCGTGGTCGTCTTTGTCATCGCCGCCGTTGCCATCGGCTGGGCCTATGTGCCCCGATTTCCCTTCCCGCCGGGATTGTTCCGCCTGGAAGACCTGGCCATCCAGCATTTTGAGTCGTTGCCGGATCTGGATTTTCTTCCCTCTCTGACGCCGGGGGGCATCTTTCTGCACAACCTCCGCATGCTGGCCCTGGCCGGGCTGGCGGCGGTGGTCAGCCTGGGGGTGTTGGCCGTCTTGATGCTCATGGTCTCCATGGCACTGGTCGGCTTTTTCACCGGACAGGTGGCCTGGTTGGGCTACCATCCGTGGCTGTTCCTGGCTTCCTTTATCCTGCCCCACGGTCTCCTGGAGCTTCCGGCGGCGATCATCGCCACCGCGTTCGCTCTGCGCCTGGGCGTTTCCATGATCGCCCCCCGGCCCGGGCTGAGTGTGGGGGAAGGAGTGATCGCTGCCGCCGCTGACCTGGTCAAGGTTTTCCTCTTTCTGGTCGTGCCCTTGCTCTTGCTGGCGGCGCTGGTGGAGGTCTATCTGACGCCCCAAATCGTGGTCTGGGTCTATGGCGGTTGAGGGATGCCGCAGCTGATTGTGCTGGGCAGCGCCGCCTCGGTACCGGACGCCGGGCATGACACCATCGCCCTGGCGCTGCGCGGGTCGGATTGGGTGGTGTTGATCGAGTGCGGAGGAAGCCCACTCCAGAAGCTAGCGCGGTATGACGTCTCCCCATCCCAGGTCCGCGCCGTGATCCTGACCCACCATCACGCCGATCACCTGTATGGTCTGCCGATCCTGATCCAGGGCCTGTGGCTCAGCGGACACCGGACCCCCTTGCCGGTGTATGGTCCGCCCCAGACCTTGGAGATCGGCCGCCGCTTGCTCGAGCTGTTAGAATTGCCCGATCCAGAAGGCGGGACTGCGGCAGCGTGGCATTCCATCCCCCGTCGGGAAGGGGTTCGGGTGCTGCAGATGGGCGAGGTGACGATCACCGCCGCTCCGGTCGCTCACGGCCCGTGGGACACGCGCGCCTTGCGTTTTGAGAACCCGGTCACCGGTCGTTCGATCGTCTATTCTTCCGACACAGAACCCTGTCCGGCTCTGATCCGCCTGGCGGCCGGGGCCGATCTACTGCTTCACGAGACAACCGGAAAGTACCCAGGCCACTCTTCGCCACGGGAAGCAGCAGAAGTGGCCCGCGAGGCCGGGGTGATGCGCCTGGCCCTGATCCATTATCCGGTCTATGGCGTCGATCCGGAAAGCTGGCGACGGGCGGCGATCGGGTTCCCGGGGCCGGTGGTCCTGGCGCAGGACGGCGACGTCTATCCCTTGTAAGAGCCTACCCAGAAACCCGCGCAAGGCGAGCTACACTCCGCCGCTGGAGCGGGGTCCGGCGGGTTGAGTGGCTGGCTCTCAGACCATTCGGTTGAATAACGACAGCTTTTTGATCTCTCCGATAGCCCGCGTCACGTCGATGCTTCGCGGGCAGGCCCCCACGCAGTTAAAGATTGTCCGGCAACGCCATACGCCATCCCGGTCGTTCAAGATCTCCAGTCGCTCGTTGGCGCCCCGGTCGCGACTGTCAAAGATAAAGCGATGGGCCTGGACGATGGCCGCCGGTCCGATATAGTCCCGGTTTCCCCAGAACGAGGGACACGCACTGGTACAGGCTCCGCACAGGATGCACTTGGTTGTAATGATGGAGAAAATTGCCACCTGGACCCGCCACAACTCGGCCTGTTTCTTGCCCACCCCCGGCCAAAAGTCAATTCGGTGGCATGATCGTTCGGCGGCAGCGGCCCGACCCCGCGCCGACCGGCGATGGTGACATCTTGCCCAGTTCGGTTCCATCGCCCTGGAACTTCTGACGCCTCCTGAGCGTCCCATAAGCAGGTATATCTTGGGAAAAGGGAGGAAGAGAACCGATGATCAAGAGACAATGGCTATGGGTGAGCCTGGTTGTGCTCGGTGCCTTGCTCGGCGCCCAGCTTTTGGGGTCTGAACGGGCGGTGGTTCCGGTCGCCGCTCAGAATCAAGGGTTGGAGTTGGCGGTCTATAACCAGGACGTGGCCCTGGTCAAAGACCAGCGCACGCTGGACCTTTCGCCGGGGGTGAACGAGGTGCGTTTTACCGACGTGGCTGCGCTGATCGATCCGACCAGCGTCCATTTCCGCTCACTGACCGATCCGGCCGGAACGGTGGTGCTGGAACAGAACTACGAATATGACCTGGTTGGTTCGCCCAAGTTGCTCCAGAAATATGTCGACCAGTCGATCCGGGTAGTGACCGAGGACGGGAAGGAGTACAGCGGCACTCTCCTCAGCGGAACCGACGACGTGATCCTGCAGGCGGCCGATGGGCAGGTGACGGTGCTCAAACTGGACAAGATCCGGGAGTTTTCCTTCCCCGCGTTACCGGAAGGTCTGATCACCAGACCCACGCTGGTATGGGAGCTGGAATCGACCAAAGGGGGTAAGCAAGATATCGAGGTTACCTATCTGACCAATGGCATCAATTGGAAAGCGGACTATACCGCCGTTCTGGCAGACAACGAAAAGACTCTCGACCTGAACGGTTGGGTGACGCTCGATAACCGCAGCGGCGCCTCCTATCGCCAGGCCAGGCTCAAGTTAATTGCCGGGGACATCCACCGCGTCCCGGTGGAAGGTCTTGTGGTCGAAGAAAAAGCGCTGTACGCCCCCACAGCCACTCCAGCACCTCAGGTGACGGAACGTCCGTTCTTCGAGTACCATCTGTACGAGGTCCAGCGGCCGGTGACCGTCAAGGACCAGCAGACCAAGCAAATCGAGTTTGTGACCGGGAACGGCATCCCCGCGGACAAGTTCTTTGTCTACGATGGGGCGCAGATGCAATTCTGGGGCTACTACCAGCCGATGACCGATCCTTCCTATGGCACCTCCACCAACAAGAAGGTCATGGTCATGCTTGAATTCAAAAACGGGGAAAAGGAAGGGTTGGGCATCCCATTGCCAGCCGGCACAGTCCGCGTCTTTAAGAAGGATGTTGATGGATCCACCCTCCTTGTTGGCGAGGATGCCATCGATCATACACCCAAGGACGAAAAGATCCGGCTCTATATCGGCGATGCCTTTGACCTGGTCGGTGAGCGGGTCCAGACCGATTTCCGGATCGACACCGACAAACGCTGGATGGAAGAATCCTACCGGATCACCGTGCGCAACCACAAAGCGGAAGACGTCACCGTGCGGGTGGTGGAGCACATGTTCCGCTGGAGTGAGTGGAAGATCCTGGAGGCGAGCCAGGAGTATGAGAAGCTCGACGCCCAAACGATCGAGTTCCGCGTGCCGATCAAGGCCGACGGGGAGGCCGTTGTCACCTACACCGTCCGCTATGAGTGGTAGTGCAGGCGCGGCTTCACTCTAGAGGGACAGTTCAAAGGGGCGCTGGCCGTCAAGCCAGCGTCCCTTTTTTATTCAAATCAGTGAATTGGGATATAATCAGACCAACCAGCGAAAAGGAGAACCGAACATGAGGATTCTGGTAACCGGAGGCACCGGTCTCGTCGGTAGCAACGTGATCCGGGTCGCGCAGGAGAATCCCAACCTCCAGGTGATCGCGGCCCTGTTCTCCAGAAAACCCAAGATCGCATGGGACGTGGAGACGGTCTTCATGGATCTGGAAGATGAGACGTCCATCCGCCAGGCGGTGGAGGCCTGCCAGCCAGACGCGGTGATCCACTGCGCCGCCCCCCGGGATGAGGACCGTCTGGAGGTCGATCATCCGTGGGGATGGCGGGTGATGGTCACCGGCACCCGGGTTCTGGCCGAAGCGTGCCGCGACCTGGGAGCCAAACTGATCTTTGTCTCCAGCGACTGGGTCTTTGGCAACGGCGGACGGCCGCCCTACGGCGAAGATAGCCCGCCATGCCCGGTGAACTATTTTGGCTTTTTGAAGGCGATAGGAGAGACAATCGTCTCTTCTGTCTGTGACGATTCTGCGGTGGTGCGCATTGCCGGGGTGTACGGCGTCAACTGGTCGGACCCTGAGTATGAACCCACTGAAGGGGTGGGCTTTGGCTGGCTGGTGAACCATTATGTCTACCGTCTGAGCCGGGGGATACCGGTGGTGGTCTGGACGGACCATGTCAATGTGTGGGCCAATCCTTCCCTGGCCAGCGATGTGGCCGACGCGCTGTTGACCATCGCCAGCGAGGATCAGCGGGGCTTGTTCCACTGCTGCGGCCGGGATAGCGTAAGCCGTCTGGAGTTGGCCCAGGCGGTGGCCGATATGTTTGGCTTTGACCGGACCCTGGTGCGGGCAGCCCAGCCTGAGGAGATGGACCTTAGCCGTCTCCAGGGTAAACTAACCGCCCCTTACGACAGCCGCCTCTCGGTGGCAGAGAGTGAAAGGCGGCTGGGCCGGACGAATCTGGGACTGATCGCCGGCCTGGAAGAGTTCCGGCGGCAATTAGAAAAATTGGGCAGGTAGAGCTAAGACCCCTCGGTGAGGGAGGCGGCGTCCATGGATCCCAGGGCTTGCAGGCCGGACAGAACAAAGGCGCCGTCCACCGGGGAACGGCGCCCGTCAGAGATCAGTTCCGGCCCACGGAACTAGAAGGGAATGACGTCTTCCTCGTATCCTTCTGGCGCCGGCTCGGCGAGGATCGCTCCTTCGGCTCCTGCCTCGGCCCGGCTGCCCAGGAATTTGACCGTCCGCGCCGTCAGCTCAAAACTGGCCCGGGGGACCCCATCGTTGCCGGTCCAGACCCGCGGGTTTTGCGTTCCATTGACCGCCTCGCCCCGGATCTCGCCTTCGACAAAAACCTGCATTCCTTTGGTCAGGTATTGATTGACCGTTTCAGCCAGTTGCCGCCAGGCGGTGACCCGCCACCAGGTGGTCAATTCCCAGGCCCGGCCGTTATACGATTCTTTCCAACCGGCCGGGCATTCCGGGAACCGCTCTTTGCTTAATGAGGATTTCGTGGCCACACTGAACGTGGTCACCGGCGTGCCGTCCGGGGTGTAGCGCATCTGGGGCTCTTGCCCCACATGGCCGATGAGCATCACGCGATGGAACATGATTGGGCTCCTTTCTCTCCTTTTTTCGTCAAGATGGTGATTATTTTCCCCTCACCAGGATTTACCGAAATCGATCTTACCCCAAAACCAGGCCGTTGTCAATTATGGCCGGCGCTTGCATTTGTCAAAGTCCTTCATTCCGGATATACTGATTGAACCAAGATTTCTTGCCCATAGGGCGGTTCAGGGAGCGGTGCGATGGAACGCGTGGAGCAGATGTCTCAGGCAATCAAACAAAAGATCCTGGACCTGGAGATCGATCCGATCCAGCCGATCGACGAGAAGGCGCTGGTGCGGGTCACCGAAAGCAGTCTGACGCTGGTCCAGCAGGCGCTGGAACGTCTGGCAGCGGACGGGGTCGTGGTCAAACAGCGGGGGCGATGGTATGTAGCCCGGGCGGTGACCATCTCTATCATGCGCGAGATCTTTGAAGTCCGCCGAGAATTGGAAGGGATGTGTGTCCGATTTGCGGCAGAACGGATCACTCCCCAGGAGATTGCCCAGATTGAGCAGTTGCTCCGGGAGCTGGAGCGGGTCAAGGAGGGGGACAACAAGGCGCTGTTATCGCTGGACCGCAAGTTCCACGAACGGATGTATGAGGCCTCTGGCAATCGCTTCCTGGCTCGTGCTCTGGAAGAGATGTATACGCTGGTCTATCGGATTTCCTGGTTTGCCCTGGACCGCATGGATAGTGTGCGGTCCAATGTCGAAGAGCACCGCGCTATCCTGGACGCTGTGAAAAAGGGGGATGGCCGGCGGGCTGAGGAGTTGATCCAACAACATATCTCCCATTTTCAGCGGATGGTCGAGTCGCTGTTGTGATCTGGAGATGCCCGATGAGGACGGCCGGACTTTACCGATTGCGCAACAGATGGAGTACGAATGCCGCGACGGTTGGTACGGTCAGGTTATCCAACCCCCATGGGGTGAGCGCTTCGACCAGCGTGCAGACCAAGGCCACGGCTCCTCCGTAGAGGAGGGCCAGGAGCCAGTTGATCGGCGGTCGGCCGACGAGATAAGGGACAGCGAATAGCGCCAGCGAGGTGCTGATCCACCCCCAAAACAACATCGCCAGCGAACCTTCCAGGGAACGGGTCTGTTTTCCAACGGTGTATCGGTAGGTTCCGTACCGTTTCCCGACGATGGCGGCCATGGCGTCTCCCCAGACCATGGGCATCAGGCTGGCGACCATGAGCACCGGCTGGCTCCAGTAGTAGTAGATGATCGCGCCAAAGGCGATGGGGAAATAGATCGTGCCCAGGTTCCCCCGTTCCCCGCTCTCCATCGCCCGAAACGTACCGCGCCAATAGGAAATGGCATTGAAGATGACAAAGGTCGCGGGTGGAATGAGGGCGTAATACCACACCTGAAAGAGTAGCACCGTCCCCACCACCCACATGCCAACACCGATATGGATGAACTTGCGGGTCCATTCGATGGGTCGTTTCCCGGTGCGGTGCAGCAGCTCGCCGGTCGCCAGAACCAGAAACACGTACCCGTATGACAGGATCAGGGCCGTATAATCTGGTTTCCACTTCATCCTGGACTAGGCTCCCGGCGCAGACAGTGCCCGCCCGGCGCGCACGGACCGCATCGAACCGCTAAGGTGCAGCGAGCGCCACGGCGATCTGGGCGGCGATGGCCGCATTGTTCTCCAGCAGGGCCACATTGGCCTTCAGGCTGGCTCCTTCCGTCTGCCGCGCGATCCACCGCAGCAGGAATGGCGTGGAGGCATTCCGTTCGATCCCCCGCGCCTCGGCCTCGGCCAGAGCCGAGGCGATGGCGGCGTCCAGCCGATCGGCCGGCAGTTCTGCCTCGGCCGGCACGGGCGCAGCGATCAGCGTGCCTCTCGTCAGGCCCATTTGTCGCCCGGCGCGGATGATAGCCGCCGCTTCTTCGGGAGTATCTATCCGGACATCCACCGGCAGGCCGCTTCGCCGCGTGTAAAACGCAGGGAATTCATCGGTGCCATAGCCGATCACCGGCACCCCTGCCGTCTCCAGCCATTCCAGGGTGGCCCGCAGGTCCAAGATCGATTTCGCCCCGGCACATACCACCGCCACCGGCGTCGAGGCCAGGGTCGGCAGGTCATTCGAGATGTCGAAAGAGGCGGAGCGGTGTACTCCTCCGATGCCCCCGGTGGCAAACACCTGAATCCCGGCCCAGGCGGCGATCGTGATCGACGCGGCCACAGTTGTCGCTCCATCCCCCCGTCGGGCAACAACGATCGGCAGATCGCGCTGGCTCACCTTGCGGATCGTCTTGGCCGTGGCCAGATGCTCAAGCTCCGCTTCAGTCAGGCCCACCCGAAGTTGCCCATCGAGCACGGCGATGGTGGCCGGCGTGGCTTTGTGCTGTCGGATGATCGCCTCCATGCGCCGGGCGACCTCCAGATTGATGGGATAGGGCAGGCCATGGGCGATCACGGTCGATTCCAGAGCGACTACAGCCCGGCCCGCCTCTAGAGCCATTTTTACCTCTTTACTGAGTCGCAAGGGCCCTGACATATCTATCCTCTAGATAACCAATCGGTCATAGAGCCGCTCCAGACTCAAGTCTGGGCACACGGTGTCGCGGCATTGGAGGGTCAGCGTCGCCGCGGCGGTGCCGAGCCGGACCGCCTCGGCCACTGGCAGGCCGTTCAGCAAGCCGAAAACCACCGTCGCCGTCAGGGCATCGCCCGCTCCAGTCAGGTCCACGATCTCACACTCGATAGCCGGCACATGGCCGCTCTCCTGCGAGGTGGCGTACACCAGACCGGTCGCGCCCAGCGTCACAATGGCGATCTGCACCCCTAACCCTACCAGCTTTTGGGCGGCGACCAGGGCGCTTTCCCGGTCGGTGACTGCTACCCCGCACAACGCTTCGGCCTCGGCGGCGTTGGGGGTGACCAGCGTCAGATCGGCCAGGTAAGGTCGGAGACGGGGAGCCAGCGTGGCCGTCGTCGGATCGGCACAGGCTGGAACCTGGTATTTGTGGATCAGGCGAAAGAGGGTGCGCAATGCGGACGGAGAGAGGTTGGCGTCCAGGACCACCATCCGCGCCTCACGGATCAGAGCGCGATGGCGTTGGATAAAGGCCGGAGTGAGGAGCTTGCGGTTGATGCCCATGTCATCGATCGAAAGGACGAGGTTGCCCGTCTCGTCGAGCACTGCCAGGTAGGAAGCAGTGCGCTGTTCCGCATCCACCAGGACATGACTGACGTCAATGCCGCATTCGGCTGCCTGCTGCAAGATACGTCGGCCCGAACCATCGTTCCCCACCGCCGAGAGGAGCACCACCCGTTGGCCCAGGCGGGCCAGATTCTCGGCAATATTGCGGCCCACCCCACCGACGCTGATGCGGATGGTGCCAGGGGTCGAGGTGCCATGCTGAATGGGCTGGCGGGCGCGTCCTTTGGTATCGATACTGGCGGCGCCGATCACCAGGACATGCGAGGTGCTCCTTGGATGTGTCACACTCATTGAACTGCCCTACCGGCATCCTCCCATTGTTTGCTGACCGGAACGAGTTCGGCCCCGCCGCGCCTTCGAGATGTCGACGAGAGACCCTGCCCGCTATATTACCACAGCCGCCCGGAAACGTCAACTGCAGCGGCGCTCCTCCGGGGCAGGTCGAAAAGGGTGAGCCAGAGGAGAGGTGGGCAGCCCTGAGGGTTGCCACCCGCGTCCGACCCTTCGACAGGTTCCGGCTCGCTGGGCAGGGCGGCTCCCTGCCCATCCGAAAGACGGCTCCCGCCGGACAGCTATCCGGCGGGAGCCGCCGGCGGTCTAGCGAGCTCTGCGCGGGACCAGCGGCAGATATAGAGAATGAGGGAGCGCGATGTCTACCTCGACCCACTCGTCGCTCATCGGGCTGACATTACCGACCCGGTCGGCCGCTGCCACCCGGAGCCAGTAATGCTGGCTGGCAGCGACAAACCGGACCTCTCCCGAAAAGACCTCGCTGGTCGTGGTGTTCACCAACGTCGGTCCGGCGAACCAGTGGGCGTTGTCCGGGCTGTAGAACAGGCCGACGGCGCCCACCCCCGACCCGCCGAGGTTGTCGGCGGCGGTGAGGTGCACCAGTGGATACGGCCCGCTGGCGCCCGCCAGGGACAGGGACGCCAGCGGCGGGTGCAGGTCAATGGTATAGGTAAGGCGGTTGGTCCAGATCGGTTGGTTCTGATCAAAGACGATCCTGGCCTGGGCGCTGATCTGTTGGCCGGTGGTCAGCGTGCCGCTGGGCGCGATGCGCAGCCGCGCCCAGCCTTCGCCTTCGGGCGGGTTCTGGTTGGGCGGCAACTCGACGCCGGCAAAGGTCCAGACCAGCGTGCGGTCGGCGGCGTTGGCCTGAACGGTGACCGTCTGCGGGTGGCTGGACCCCACGAGGCGCATCGAATCCCAATCCAGGTTGGGGTGCAGCGGCAGGGTGACCGTCACCGTGTGGGCGGGGAGCGTGGCCGTGGCCACGTTTTCAAAGCGGATCAGGAACTCCAGTTCCTGGGTGGGCCGGATATGGGCGCGTTGCGGCCAGCCGGTGAGATCGTTCGGGTCCCAGGAGGCCATCAGCCGCTGGCTGCCATCGCCGCAGGCCGTCTCATCACTATAGTTGCCTGGATACTTCAGGCTTTCTTCCACTATGCCCGCCCGCCATGCGGCGACCGGCACCTGGTGCATCAGGTTGATCTCGCCGCGCAGGAGGCGCAGATCGACCTCGCCAAAGGGCACGCCACGCCATCGGTAGGGGATATAGGCATGGTTGGCATAAATATGGGCGCCAGAGCCAAACAGAACTTCGTTCCTTGCGCCATATTGGATCATGCCATCAATCACCACGGGCTGCCTGGTCCAGCCGATGCCCCAGTGCGAGCCGCCGAAAGAGGGGTTGTACCCCCAGTGGATCAGATTGTAATCCCTGCCCACCATTCGCGTGACCCAGTCGTCGCCATGCTTCCATATCACGCTGAGGCCGAGGCGTTCTGGCTCTGCGGCGTTGCCCTCCACCGTCAGTTTAAAGATCCACCAGTAGCGGTCGCCGCCGGGGCGCAGGCCGGCGGCCGCCTTGCGGATGAGGTTGACTCCTCCCTTGGAGACCTCGCCCGGCAGCTTTGCGCCCAGCGGGATGCTCAAAAAGTTGCCCAGGGGCTCGCCGATGGCGATCAGGCCTTGCTCCTTGCCGTTGATATGGTAGTAGTGCCAGTAGCCGAGCTTGGGCTTGTACAGCCCGATGGTCAGTCCGTCCAGCAGACCCTCTGCCTCCGCCACCAGGAAGGTGGCTCTTTCGTACTCCATGGAACCACTGGACCAGGGGATGCCATTTTCGTCCGCCTGAGTGAAAAAGCCTTTGGAGAACGACCATGGGTCGCCGATCTGCCGCTCTACCCAGAGCCTGAACCCGTCGTTGTCAGGGACCAGGCTGCTGCCAACATCCGCCGCCAGCAGGGAGCGACCGGCAGAAGCAATGGGCTCGTCCGAGACGCCCAGCAGCAGATCCGCCAGCAGTTGAAACTCCTGCAACTGGCGCATGACCAGGGCATCGGCGATAAAAGGGTATCGGGCTCCCAGCCGTTCTATGTACTCGGCGGCCGCTGCCTCGTCCGCCAGCTCCGCATACTGGTCCAGCGCCCATCCCTCGATCAGGGCGCTGCCCCAGATGGCGCCGTTGACCAATTCCTCCAGACTGGCCGTCTCCTGGCGGAGGGACTGCCAGCCCTCCTCGGTTGGTTGGGCGAGCAGCCAGAAGCGAAAGCGCAGTGGGTCGCCCCAGTCCCACTTGGCCGGGTCGTGGGGTTGGCCCGGCAGGTTCACCGCCGATTGCAGGAGTTGGAAGTACAATCTGGCCAGGTGGTCTTCCTGGGCATCCAGGTGGACGGCATAGAGGTGGGTGCGGTCGGAGATCTGGCCGAGATACTCTACCTGCGGGTCCGGCCGGTTGGGCAGCAGCACCTGAGTGGCGGTGGGGACGATCACGCCGACCAAGGCGACACCCGCCGCTGTGCCCAAGTTGCTCAGGTTGAGGTCGTGGGGGGTGATGTGGTTCATTATCAGCTCTGGTTCGTTCATATAGTCAAACGCCATCAGCGCCATGTAGGGCAGCACGTAGAGTGGGGTGCGTCGCGTCTGCCCGCCCTGAGAGACGACCACATCCCACGGACCGCTGCGCCCGATCAGGTTGACCCCGACGTCGATCCGCCCGGCCGACTTGAACTCCTTCCAGGCCGGATCCAGGCGTTGCACCTCTCCACCGTAGCGGGCCTGCTCCAACCAGACCTGGGCCCCGCTGGTCAGGCCCACGCCATGGATAGAGAGCGCCTGGACCACGTTGGGCAGCGCGACCGGTTCTATGGGTGTCACCCCCGATACCCCCCAGCCGCTCAGGTTGACGCGGAAGGGCTGGCGTGGCGTGGTGACGGTGTGCCAGCCGTCGGACACGCTGGCCTGCCAGGTATAGTCGCCGTTGGGCAGCGCCTCCGGCAGGGTCAGGGTGGCCGTCACCAGGCCGCCATCTCCCGGCACGTACGAGGCCCGGTCCCAGCCGGTGGGATCGTCGCGTTGATCGTAGGCCCGGAACGGGGCATAGCCGGCATAGATCTCGATGCGAAAATAGAGTGGCTCGTTCTCGTTCAGGTCTTGGGCGCGGAGTTGGAAGCGCTGCGGGATTTCAGTGAGAGTGGTCCCGCTCACCGGCAGGAGGGGCTGGATGGTCGGCGGCGATCCTTCGGCCGGCGAGGTGCGCCAGGGGATGAATTTCGCCGGCAACACTTCGTATCCCTGCCACCAGAAATCCTCCAGCCGATCGCCCAGGCCGGAGGGGTTGGACACGGGGTGGTAGGGCCCCGTCGGGTGTCCCCACCAGATGCCGCGAGCGTCAAGAGCCCAATGGGAGCTGGACCATGACACGAGGCCATAGTCCCTGTTGTTGTAAATGTTGTTGCCCGCAAGATCGGGCGACGTCCGATCGACGATCACGCCGACGCGGTTGTCGTGGATGTCGTTTTCCACGATCGCTGAGAAGGGAAAGACGTCATTGTCCGAGTAGACGCCGGCGTCGTTGTGGTGGATGTGGCAGCGGCGCACGGTCACGTTGTCGCCGACCCGCAACGCCGGATTCCCCCCGGCGCTGCCGCTCGGGTAGGGTTCTCCGGCGTAGCTGATGTCGCAGTAGGCCAGGCGGCCGTGGTTCACATCCAGCCCGAACCAGTCGCCGACCTGCGGCGCCGCCGCGCCCGAGGTGAAGGTGATCGGCTGGGTCGGCGTGCCCTCAGCGATCAGGTTGCCGTACACGCTGCCGCGACTGCCGATATCGGGCGCCCAGGGCGTGAACAGCAGCGTCGTGCCGGGCGTGATGGTCAGGACGGCGCTGTCACCAATGTTAATGCTCCCCCCGTTGATCATGAGGATCGGCCGGCCGTTGAACGAGCCTGGCCCATCCAAGGTGCGGTCCCCGAGGGTCAGCACGTCCCAAGGGAAGACGAGCGAGTCGGCGCCGTTGTTTGCCAGGACCAGGTTGTGGTAAATGGGGGCGCGGTCCTGGCCATGCCACCAGTTGTCTTCGCAGATGGCCGCGCCCGTGTTGTGGTCAATCTGGGTGTCTTCTATTGTCGCAACCCAGCCGCCGGTGGTATAGTCCCAGGCGTAGAAGTACAGGCCGCTGCCGCGGTTGTGGTGGATGCGGCTGTGGCGGATCTCGAGACCGGGGGCGGTGGTCGGGACGTAGCCTTGCAGCCACACGGCGGCCGCGCCGGTGTCGGGCAGGGGGAGGTAGGTGGGGTTGTAGCAGGTGGTCTCCGTGGCAAGATAGTGGCCATGGCCGCCGTAGCTGATGTCGGCGTATTCCAGGCGCATGAAACCTCCGGCCAGCACGTACAGCCGCCCCCAGTCGCCGGGCTGGGGCGTCGCCTGGAGGGAGGTAAAGATGATCGGCTGTGTCGGCGTGCCGACGGCGATCAGGCTGCCGGCGATGGTCAGCCCGCTGGTCGGCGTTGTCAGGTAGACGGTCACGCCCGGCTCCACGGTCAGGGTCACCCCGGCAGCCACACGCACCTCCGCCTCCACGCAGTAAGGGCTGGCATCCAGCGTCCAGGTGGTCGGGACGGTCACGTCGTTGCCGATCACGGTAGCGCAGCCCACCGTCGGGACCTGGTCTGCGGCCTGGAGGGCAACCGCGCTCCCGGCCCTGTCACCCAGCAGCAAACCCAGGCCCACGGCGAGGGCCAGGACCGACACCAGCACCGCCACCAGGCGTTTTCTTTCTGTTCGGTTCGCCATTTCAGCACCTCCCTTGAAGATACCTCACCCCTACCCCCTTCACCCCCTTCCCCTCTCCGCCAGCGGAGAGGGGAAGGGGGCCGGGTGAATGAGGTGAGGTTTGTCCGCCGCCTTCGACTGGCCGTCAGCCGGCGCTGCAACGCGGCGCAAGCCTGAGGATTGCGCTTCCTGGGCAAATCGGAGGTTTGCCCTACCCCGGCTCCGTGGGCGCGGCTTCCGCCGCCGGCTGCCCCCATTCGTTGATTCGTTTCCCATTCGTTGACGGACTCCAAGACCCCCCACCCTATCCCCCTGGGCGCAGCACTGCTGCGCCCCTAACCCCTCCCCACACGCAGAAAAGGCGGTAACAAGGAGGGGGTGACCTCAGTACCGGCGCATAAGCACCGGCAGGTAGAGCTGATGTGCGCCGCCGATGGTGGTCAGGTCGGTGGCGCTGTTGTTGGCCAGGTCGGGGTCGGTCACGCCCGACGGCGGCGAGACGACGGCGGTGTTGGCCAGCGTGCCCGAGGCCGTGCTGGCGACCTTCCCCTGCGCGACGAGGGTGGCGCTGTCGCCCGGACCGATGGTCAGCGTGGTGTTGATATTGCCGACCGCCCCGTCGAGGTTGCAGCGGGAGAAGGACGAGGCGCGGCACCACCAGGTGACTTGGGTAAAATAGGCAGGAAAGAGATCGGTCACGACCACCCCTGCCGGGTCCGGCCCGGCGTTGCTCACCGTGACGGTGTAGGTCAGGGAGGTGTTCGGCAGGACATGGTCCCGGCCGTCGGTCTTGGCGATGGCCACGTCGGCGCTATACGGCCCAACCTGCGGGTCAAAGGCGGCGAAGGAATGGCGGCCCTGCGCGCCGACGAATTGGAAATTGCCGCCTGCGTAGAGCGAATTGCCCACGACGGCCAAGGACAGGGCGGGATAGTATTGTAGACTCGGGTTCCAGGCTTTGACCTGGCCGGTGACGGCGTCCACCGCGGCCAGGTGGTTGCGCGGCTGTCCACCGATCTCGCCGAAATGGCCGCTGGCATAGACCGCGCCGCCGCCCGCCGCCACGGCCCACACCGCCGCGGAAGCGTTGGGGTTCCAGGCCGTGACCTGGCCGGTGGTCAGGTCAATGGCTGCCAGGTTGTTGCGCGGCTGGCCGCCCATGGCACTAAACTGGCCGCCCACGTACAGCGTCGTGCCGCTCACCACCAGGGAGGCTACCTGGCTGCAGCCATCGGCGGCAGTCGGGTTCCAGGGCAGGACCTGGCCGCTGCCGGCGTCCAGCGCCGCCAGGCATTTGTGGCGCTCCTGGTTGACGTTCCAGAAGTCGCCGCCGGCATAGACGGTGTTCCCGCTCACCGCGAGGGTGAGAACCGGATGATCGGCCTGGGGCGCCCAGGGCAGGACCTGGCCAGTGACGGCATCCAGCGCGGCCAGGTGATGGCGCGTCTGGCCGCCTAGCTGGTAAAAGTCGCCGCCGACATAGATCGTGTTCCCCAGGCGGGCCATGGCCCGGATCTCGCCATCGGTCCAGCCGCCGGCCGAAGGGTTCCAGGAGGTGGCCAGGCCGGTGGTCAGGTCCAGCGCGGCCAGGTGGATGCGGTCCTGCCCGCCGATGCGGAAAAAGTAGCCGCCGACGTAGGCGGTGGTGCCGCTGATGACAAAGGGGCCGACGCCTCCCTCGCCCTCCAGGTGCGGGTCCCAGGCGGTGGGTTGTCCGCTGCTCATCTGGATGGCCGCCATGGCGCGGGGCAGCATGCCGACGCTGCGAAAGTAGCCGCCGGCATAGACCACACCGCCGCTCACCGCCAGGGCCTTGACAAAGCTGTCGGGTGCGGGATTCCAGGCGGTCACCGCGCCGGTGGTTGCATCCAGGGCGGCGAGGTTTTGCCGCGCCTGCCCGCCGATCTGGGAGAACTGGCCGCCGACGTAAAGGGTGTTGCCGCTCAGTGCCAGGGCATCGGGGCCGTAGCTGTTGGTGCCGGGGCAGGCCCTGGTTGCCCCCGTGGCCGCGTTGAGAAAGACGAGGTTCTTGCAGGCGTAGCTGTTGACATGACCAAAATCGCCGCCGGCATAGACGGTCGCGCCGCTGACGGCCAGCGTGGAGACGGCATCGTCGATGCTGGGGTTCCAGGCGGTGGCCTGGCCCATGGTGGCGTCCAGGGCGGCGATGTTCTGGTGGGCCGCCCAGCCGATGTTGTCGAACCAGCCGCCGGCGTAGACGGTGGACCCGCTCACCGCCAGGCTGAAAACCGGCCCGTCAGCCAAGGCGTTCCACCAGGTAGCCTGCCCGGTGGTCCGGTCCAGGGCGGCAGCGTAGGAGCGGGGCTGCCCGCCGATCTGATGGAATGAGCCGCCCGCATACAGCGTGTTGCCCGCTACGGCCAGGGCGTACACCACGCCGTCGGCGGCGGGGTTCCAGGCGGTGACCTGGCCGGTCGTCCCGTCCAGGGCGGCGAGAAAGCTCCGGTTTTGGCCGCCGATGGTGGTGAAGGCGCCGCCGGCGTAAACGGTGTTGCCGCTGACGGCCAGGGCATAGACCTGGTCGTTGGCGCCGGGGTTCCACTGCCGGTCGAGCGTATAGTCGGGCAGGACGTGGGCCAGGCCGCGGCGCTGCACCCCGGCCACCTGCGAGAAATTACCGCCGAGGTACCAGCCGCCGCTGCCATCGGGGGCGATGGCCAGGACGCCGGCGTCGAGGTTGCCATCCACCCGGGGAAAGGCCGGCAGAAGCGCGCTGCTGAGGGCGTCGAGCGGCGCAGCCAGTCCGGTGTACGGCCCGACATGATCGAAGCCAGAGATGTAGAGCAGATCGCCCTGTGGTTCCATGTGCTGCACGGGGTCATCGGTGATCCACAGGTTGTCGCGCGGCGAGTTGGAGAGCGCTGGCGCCGTGGCCGGCGGCGCTGCGGACGAGGGGGCATGGCCGCCGGCCGACGCCAGCAAGAGGCTCAACAGCAGAAAAAGGCAAGCCTGTTTCATTTCAACATCCCTTGAAAATACCTCACCCCTACCCCCTTCACCCCCTTCCCCTCTCTGCCAGCGGAGAGGGGAAGGGGGCCGGGGGGATGAGGAGAGGTTTGTCCGCCGCCTTCGGCCTGCGCCGTAGCGTAGCGCAGGCCTGAGGCCTGCCCTACCCCCCGGCCCCTGGGCATTTTCATCCATCATGGTGTCCCCCCGGGCATGGCGACTCCTCAAGATCGCGGGAGCGCTCGGCTCAATACCTGCGCAGGGTCAGCGGGAGGAAGACCTTCCTGTACGCGAATTGCCACACCTCCCCGCCATTAGCCCAGTTGGCCGTACCGATGTAGAGGCGGTCGTGAAAGACCGTGGCGCCTTTGTCAAAATAGTCGGCCATCATGTTGTTTCGGTCGCCCCAGCCATCGCCAGCGACCTGGTGCCAGTTCGCCCCACCGGCCGTGCGCCAGACCTCAGCGCCAGTGGCCATGTTGCTGAACACCACAAACAGGTGACCGTCAAACGGAATCATACCGTAGAGCCGCCCGTTTCGGGGATTCCCCAGGCCACCGGTAAAGACGTTGGTCCAGTTCTGGCCATCGGTAGACCGCCAGACCTGGCCTCCGGTGGCTGTGTTGCGCAGGCCGATGTAGAAAGTCCCCTTGAATTCGGCCATCGCCGAGACATGGGTGTTGCCGGCATCTCCCAGACCATCGGTAAACACCGGTGTCCACGTCGTCCCGTCCCCAGTGCGCCACAGTTCGGCTTTTGCCGCACGACTCAGCCCGACGTACAGATAGCCGTTGTACACGTCCATGACCACCTCTGAGATGGCCGCCGGCGCGACGCCGAAACTATCGGCGTTGACCTGGGTCCAACTGCCGGCATCGCCGGTGGTGCTCCGCCAGACCTCAATGCCGGTGGTCCAGTTGCTGGTTGCCGCGTATAGAGCACCGGAAAAGACGGCCAAGGCGTTAATGATCGCATTGTCGGCATCCCCAAACCCGCCAGAGGCCACCTGCGTCCAGGTGCTGCCGTCGGTGCGCCAGATTTCGCCGCCCTCATTGGTGTAGGTTCCGAAATACAGATAGGAGCCGAAAGGCTGAGCGTCATACACCTCGGTCGAGTCGGACCAGCCGGGCTGGAACAGGCTCCAGGTCTGACCGTCCGAGGTGCGCCAGACCTGTGCATTCCATGTGCCGGCATACATCTGGCCGCCGAACAGGTCCAAGGTGCTCACGACGAAGGTGTTCCGTTCTCCAAAGCCGTTGATATTCGCTTGCCGCCAGCCGGGGTAGCCGGGGGCGAATTTCTGGACCCGGTGGTTCTCGCTGTCGGCCACGTAGAGGTTGCCCGCGCCGTCCACGGCGACGCCGGTCGGGCCGCGCAGTCCGCCGGAAGTGCTATCCCTTGCCCCGCCGACGGTGGTCAGATAGGCGCCGGTGGCGTCAAAGACCTGGATGCGGTTGTTCCATCCGTCGGACACGTAGACCCGGCCCTCGCGGTCCACCGCCACCTCTGTCGGGTGGAGATGCCCAAAGTCGTCACCGAACACGCCCGTCTCCCCGGCAAAGGTGGAACAGGTGTAGGAGGCGCCGCTGGGGGCGCATTTCTGGACGCGGTGATTCTCCGTATCGGCCACGTAGAGGTGGCCGCTGGTGTCCACTGCCACGCCGTAGGGCAGGTTGAAGTGGCTGTTGTCGTCGCCGGACTCGCCGGCCACGCCGACCTGGGCTTTATAGACCCGGTTGCTGTTATAGACCATGACGCGGTGGTTGCAGTGGTCTGAAACAAAAATGTCGCCGTTGACCGGGCTGATGGCGACCGTGGTCGGGCAGGAGAACTCATAGTCACCGGTGCCGGGGCCGCTGCCAAAGGTCTCGAGATAGGCGCCGTCGGCGTCAAAGATCTGGATGCGGTGGTTGGCCGTGTCCGGCACGTAGACGCGCCCGGCCGCGTCCACGGCGGGGCTGCCCTCGATGCCGGCCCACCAGTCGCCAAAGTGGGCGTTGTCGTTACCGTACACCCCGGCCTGCCCCAGCGCCCACTGCTGGACCCCCGCCGCGTTCATTTTGACCAGCCGGAAGCCCCGGTTCTCCGTCACGTAGATGCTGCCATCGGGGGCCACGGCGACCCCCCAAGGCTTGTTGAGGCGCTGGTCGTCGGGCACATAGGGCACCTGGGTCACGCCGATGGTGCTCAGATAGGCGCCGCTGCTGTTGAACTTCTGGACGCGGTGGGCGACCGGGTCGCTGACGTACACGTTGCCGGACGAATCCACCGCCACATCCTCCGACCACAGGAAGTGAGCGTTGTCCGTGCCTGGCTCATCAGTCACCCCGGCAAAGAGGGTACATGTGCTGGTGAGGGTGCATTTCAGGACCCGGTTATTCGCGCCGTCGGCGATAAAAACGCTATTGCCCCGGACGGCAATCCCCCAGGGATATTCCAGATGGGAGAGGTCGTTGCCCGGCTCGCCAGTCACCCCGAAGAAGGTGGCGCAGGCCCAGGTTTCCGGCGGACCGGCGCTTTTGGTGCAGCGCTGGACGCGATGGTTGTTGGCGTCCACCACATAGAGCCGTCCGCTGCCGTCAAAGGCGATGCGGGTAGGCTCGTTGAATCCGGTGTTATCCGAGCGGGGCTCGCCGGTCACGCCGATGGTGAGCACGTAGGCAGGGGTAGCGCCGGAGACATCATAGACCTGGATGCGATGATTCCAGCGGTCCGAGATAAAGAGTCGCCCCGACGCGTCAAAGGCAACCCCCATCGGGCCGTTGAAGTGATAGTCGTCATTGCCACCCTCCCAGGGGTTGGTGGCGGGGATAGTGAGCAGAGGGTTGCCCGAGGCGTCAAATTTCTTGACCGTTGGGTGGAAGACGACCCAGATGTTCCCGGACGCGTCCACTGCCGCATCCAGCGGCGCGGCGAGATAGTCACCGTCGTGGCCCGGCAGGCCAGCGTGTCCGATGATGAGATTGTTGGCCCCAGAAGCGGTGAAACGGAGCAGGCGATGCCCGTCCATCTCCGTCACGTAGAGTTGGTTGCTGGCGTCCACAAACAGGCCTGTGGGGCCGTTCAGATGGTCGGCGTCGGCCGGATACGGTTCCTCGGTGACGCCGAAGGTCTGGACGTAGCGGAAGGAGAGTCCCGGCTGGCCGAGGGAGATGGCGGGGGAGAGCGCGTCCGGCGCCAGAGGGCTGCCGGCGCGCCCGTACGGCGCTGGGAGCCGCATCTCATCCGGAGCCAGGAGGGATGAGGGGCCGGAGCGGATGGAGAGGTCATCCGACGGCTGCTGCCCCTGCACGCCGCCACCTCTACCAGCGGTGAGAGCCAAGGTCAGGATGACCAGAGTGACGAGCAAATTTTTCGCTTTCATTCTTGTCTCCTTTCTTCTCTTTGGCACCCTCCCGCAGGGTTCCGCCCTGCGGGAAAGTGGGTCGCTCAATACCGGCGCAGCACCAGCGGGAGGTAGACGTGCCATGTGACCCGGGTGGTAGCCTGAAGCGCCGTCGGCGTCGGCTGGCGGTTGCCGACCCGGTCGATCGCCACGCTGTAGAAACTGTAGGTATGATCGGGCGCGCCGTAGTACAGTGCCTCGGTCTGGTCAGTGTGCACCTGCCACAGCGTGAACGCACCACCATCCACGGACACATAGACGTCGTAATACGCGATACCCGATCCGGATGCGTCGCTCCCGGACCAACGCACGGGGAAAGTAGCCGGGCTGGTGTCGGGCAGCGGCTCCACGCTGCTGGTAGGCGCATCGGCGTCAATGGTGTTGAACCACTCGGGCGTGAGGATCGGTTCGTTTTGGTCAAACACAATGACTGCCTGATTGCGGATCTCGGCCCCGGTCGTCAGGTCGGGTTTGGGCTGCACCGTGTAAAACACGTACCCCTGGCCCTCGGGCGGGGCGGCGTTCGGCGGCAGAAAGCCCACCAGCGGATCTTCGGGGGGCTCCTGGGTCAGCGAATCGAGGGAGACGAAACGCCAGGTAACCTCCCCCGTGTCCGGGTTCAGGCCCGCGTCGATCTGGACCAGCAGGTCCTTGGCTGGCCGCAGGTCAACCAGCGTGGCGAACTCGGTGCGCGCCTCCGGCGGCGCGATGATCGTGTCGCCAAAGGACATGGGCCCGAGCTGGAACGTGGAGAGATCGAGCTTACTGCTATCGAGTTGATCAGTGATGACCACTGTTTGGGCAGGTGCAGTGGCGGTGATGACGTTCTCGAAGCCGATGCTGTAGGCGAGGTCCTGCCACGGGGCGATGAACCGGGCGAGGCCGGCGCCTTGGGGGCCAATTTTGTCGTTGGGGTCCATGGACCAGACACACAATGTGCTGTCCATGTCCTCGCTCATCTGAAACTCGCAGGTCTCGTTTGTCTCCGCGGCAGCCTCGACGCCACCGAGTACCGAAGTGGAGCCCTTGGTCTTGCACGTCCTCTTCAGGCAGGTTTGAACCTCCGGGTTGTTGAGGACGCTTTTCAGGAATCCGTTCGCGTCTGGCGGGTATTGGAGCAACGGATCGACGTTGAGAACCGTCCTTTTACATCGATATTTGCCACTTCCGTCCACAAAGTATTTCCCTGCTTGAGTGAGCCACCAGTCCAGCTTGGCCGTGCCGGCCAGCGCCTTCAGTTGTGCCTGGTAATGCGCACGCAGAGGATACGGCAACTCCTCCAACACTTCTTCCGCCGTCACAGTTCCGATCCATAACCAGAACCGGCCCCTTCCCAATCTAGCCATGGCCTCCGCCTTACCTGGTTCCTTGTAACAACCCAACTCGTCGAGGCATCGGTTAAGGTCCAGATAGAGGTCTCGCTGCGGCTTTTCCTGCTGGACTATCTCCAAGACTCGCTTTGCCCGCTCCAGCTTTCTTACCCACCTCAGCGGGCTGAACCCTTTGGGCACTTTGATCTTGAGGCTAACCTTCTTGGCCGTCACGGGCGTCAGTTCAGCCTCACCAGCCGCTCCCATGGCTCCAGAGGGGACGGCCATTTCCAGGAATGCTGTCTCGTAGGCAACCTCATCGGTGTAGAGCAGGGTGGGCGTGATTGCTCCTGTTGCCTCGCTGATGCGCATCTCGTAGATGACGTCGCTCGTCCCACTGTCCCCTACGAGATGGGTGATCGCATCGAGTTCCTCTGGAGTGGCAGTGAGGATCTCGTGCGTCGCGACTATGGACGGGTCGTCCCGCAGGCTGGATGCGCCCCGATTGTAGGGCACGGCTGTAGCCGTACTCCGGAACTTGCAGTCTGCGTTGCAAACAAGGTGAATGGTCAACGTGCCCCAGACGCCCTGGCCCATCCTGGCATCGCTCCATGTCACCTGGTAGCCATTGTACCCCAGGGCGTGGGTCGGGAAAATGCCTTTGCGGGCGGAGCCCATGAAGCCCTCCTCATAGCCGAGCACATCGTGTACCGAGGACGCGGCGGCCTGTAGAAGCGTAATGGGCGCATCCACGTTCCCGGTATTGCGGTAGCGAACCACATAGGAGTACCTGTCACCAAGCCGCACTTGATTCGGTGCAAACGCGTCCACCGACACCCGAGGTGGCACACCCCCTACAACCTGGACGGCGTCTAGCATGACGGTTGTGCCGGCCGGACCGGTCACCTGGACGTCGTACCAGCCCTCCGGGCGTCCCGTCAGGTCAAAGGTCACCTCGACCAGCGTACCATCCAGTGAATGGACCGCCAGGTCGGGGATGACAGAGCCATCGGGCGCGATGAGGCCAAAGTCGGTGTTGGGCTCCAGACCCCCTCCGCGCAACTCCAGCGTGACCTCGCCCACATTCCCCACCCGGGTGGGCCGAACAGAGATCAATTCGAAAGCGAGGCGCCGTGCACCGATGGTGTAGCGGCCGTCGCCGGCCAGCCGACTAGGAGATGCCAACAGATAGTAGATGGCGGGCTGCTGCCCAGGTAGAAGGGGGCGCTTGGGCAGGATGATGCGCGGATCCGCCGTGTAGTCCTGTGTTTGTCGGTAGTCATGGCGTTGCCACGAGGGGATGTACCCCTGCCCGGCGTAGAGATCCACGATGTTGCCGCCGTCGGCGCTCTGCAGAAAGATCTCGACATCTTGGTCTGTCGGCTGCGTCACCTTGAACCAATGCGGCTGGCCCATCGCCGTGAACTGCCGTTCCAGTGGTGCGGCATCTAACACCAGTTCAGGCACCGTCAGAGCGACGGTGGATTGCGAACGGGTGATGTTGTTGACCCGATTCCGGCCTTCGAACACGTCGCCCCGGCTGTTGGTCTCGACCTGCCAGAAATAGTCGCCCTCCACGCCTCCCGGCACGCGGATTTGACCCGAGGCGTGGAACTGCTGGCCCGGCCCCAAGGTCACTCCATCGCCCACGAGGATCTCCCCCGCAACGAGGACGGTGGAGCTCAATTCCGCGCTGGGCACGAGTTCCACCCGGTTGTGCCACGGACCGTGGGCCCACTCGACGCCGTTGTTGACCACCGTCCAGGCGATAGAAACGGTCTCGCCGGCAGTGACGGCGCGCGGACCCTGCACCCCACTCACGATCAGGTCAATGTTGGAGTCGGCCGTCTCCACGAATTCGTAGGCGCCCATGTCGGCGTAGGCGCCGCCGGATGTGGGGATGCCGGTGTTGGCAGTGCGCGGGTCGTCGTAGCGGGCTGCGCCCATGAGGTCGGTCGCCGGGGCGACGCCGCCGTCGGCGGCGTCAATGGCCGGGGAGACGTAGTTAAGGCGGTAGTTCCTATCGTCGCGGTTCTTGTATCGGGGATCGGCCGAGATGTTGCCTTGCTGGCCGGTGCGGTCGGCCGTGCCGCCATAGTTGCCGCCGCTGGCAGTCGGGTTCCAGACATCGGAGTAGCGGATGGCCAGGTCGGGGCCAGCAAGGTCGCGCAAGATGCCATATTGGGCGTTATGCGTCACCAGCGTGTTGGCCACGTTCAGCGTGCCGCCGTGAATCAGCAGGCCGATGCGGTTCTCGTCCACGGTGCTGTTGATGACGTAGACCGTAGAACCGGGATGGGCGCTGATCCCCCGGTCGGTGTCGTAGACGATGCTGTTGGTGACGGTGGCGACGCCGCCCCAGGCCAGCAGTCCTGTGTACAATCCGGCATTGAGGGTGCTGTTGGCGATGGTCAGGGCGGCGGCGCCGTCGGTGCGGATCAGCGCGCCGTTCACACTGTCGGTTCCGGCGCCGTAGCGGATTTCCACGTGGTCAAAGGAGGCTGTGCCACCGTTGATCCAGATGCGGTACCAGTCGCCCGGTTGCGGCGAGGTGGCGTTGCCGTCGCGGTTGGTATCGCCGCCGGCCGCGTCGTCCCGGGAGGAAGTAAAGAGGATCGGCTGCCCCACTGTGCCGTGGGCGATGAGGGTTCCTCCGGCGTTGACAATCAGGCTCCCGCCCGGGTCTATCTTGACGATCGCGCCCGGCTGGATGGTGAGCGTGACGCCCGACGGCACGGTTACATTGCCGACCAGGTTATGACCAAAGGTCCCCATCCAGGTTTCATTGCTGACCAACGGGCCGGTGTGGATCACTGTCACATAGCGGAGGTCGACGAACGGGCTCAGGTTCACCTGGCCGGTTCCCTGGGCGGTGATGCCCGCCCAGTCGCCGGGCAACGGGAGCGTCATCGCGCCGTCCTGGTTGGTGTCGCCGCCGGCGGTGTCGTCGGCCAGGGAGGTGAGGACGATGGGCTGGTCTCCGGTGGCCGGCGCGTTCAGGATGGCGCCGGTTTCCACCCGCAGGGAGGTATCCCGCACAAATTTGACCACGGCGCCGGCTTCGATGTTCAGCGTGACGCCGGAGGCGACCGTGACGTTCTCCTCCACGATGTGGATGCGGTCGGCGGTCCAGGTCTCATTGGATCGGATCCGCCCGGCGTGCCAGGCCAGGTTGGCGGCGTTGTTGATACCGACAATGCGCGTGGCCGTACCGATGGTTCGCTTCTCGGCGTCGTCGAAAACGGCCCACAGTTCGTAGAGGCCGTCCGGGACATCTTGGGTATTCCAGGCCAGGCTGCCTTCGGCTGGCCGCCCGGTGCCCAGAGTGTAGGACGCGCCGGAGCGGAAGGCCAGGATGTCAGCAGTCACACCGGTCGGGTCCATGCCCAGGGCGGCCCATGCCAGGGTCGCCGTCCCGTGGAGGAGCGGGCTGGTCGGCTCCAGCCAGTTGAAGGTCCCCAGCCACGGTTGGAAGTACACGCCGTTGCTCACCGGGACACCCTGTCCCGCGGGGTTCAGCGTGGGATGGTAGGGCCCGCTGGCGTGGCCCCACCAGTTGAACCGCGCGTCCACCCAGGTGGCAGGGGTGCCGTTGTTCACGCCTTTGCTCACGTTGTAGAACCGGTTGGAGGTCAATGTCGGGAGCGAGTTGTTATCCACGGCGATCGCCGATCCGGTGGCATCATGGATGCGGCAACCGTGCACCAGGACGTCGGAGGTGCTGGTCCAGAGCCCGGCGGAGCCGGCGTAGGCCAGATCGCAGTAGCGCAGGCGCACACGGCTGTTGGCCTGGGCGCGGATGAACTGCCAGGCTCCGGGGACCGGGGAAGGCATGCTGGAGGTAAAGGTGATGGGCCGGGCCGGCGTGCCTTCGGCGATGAGGGTGCCGTTCTCCTGGACTTCCAGCAACTGGCCGCTGGTGAAGCGCAGTTCGGTGCCGGGGGTGAGGGTGAGGGTCTGGCTGGGAGCGATGCGCAGATTCTCGGCGATGAAAGGGCGGCCGTTGAGTTGCGGCCCGTCCAGCGTTACGGGCCGGTTGATGGTGCCATACCTCAGGAAGACGGCGTCGGTGCCGTTGCCGGTGAGGGTGAGGTTCTGGTAGAGGGGGGTCATGTCCACGGTGTACTGGTAGATGGCGTAGCCGGTGTTGCTGGTGATGGTGGTGTTGCGGATGGTCGGGCTGAGGCCGGCGCCATAGTTGGGGCCGGTGAGCAGAAGCGCCGACCATTTGCCGACGTTGTCGTGGATGGTGCAGTGGTCTATGACGACATCGGAACTCTCAATATGGATTGCGGTGTCCCGATCTTTCCCGGTGCGGCTGATGTCGCAGTAGTCCAGGCGGACATGGGAGCCAGACTTGAACAAGATGAAGTAGAAGGTGCCTCCCAGGGGGTGGGCGGTGATGGTGATGGGCCGGGTGGGCGTGCCTTCGGCGATGAGGGTGCCGTTCTCCTGGACTTCCAGCAACTGGCCGCTGGTGAAGCGCAGTTCGGTGCCGGGGGTGAGGGTGAGGGTCTGGCTGGGAGCGATGCGCAGATTCTCGGCGATGAAAGGGCGGCCGTTGAGTTGCGGCCCGTCCAGCGTTACGGGCCGGTTGATGGTGCCATACCTCAGGAAGACGGCGTCGGTGCCGTTGCCGGTGAGGGTGAGGTTCTGGTAGAGGGGGGTCATGTCCACGGTGTACTGGTAGATGGCGTAGCCGGTATTGCTGGCGATGGTGGTGTTGCGGATGGTCGGGCTGAGGCCGGCGCCCCAGTTAGGGTCGGTGAGCAGAAGCGCCGACCATTTGCCGACGTTGTCGTGGATGGTGCAGTGGTCTATGATGACGTCGGAACTCTCAATCTGGACGGCGCCGTCCCGCCCATTCCCGGAGCGGCTGATGTCGCAGTAGTCCAGGCGGACCCGCGAGCCGGAGTAGAACAGGATGCGCTGGTAGGTGCCCCCTGGCGGGTGCGCGGTGATGGTGATGGGCCGGGCCGGCGTGCCTTCGGCGATGAGGGTGCCGTTCTCCTGGACTTCCAGCAACTGGCCGCTGGTGAAGCGCAGTTCGGTGCCGGGGGTGAGGGTGAGGGTCTGGCTGGGAGCGATGCGCAGATTCTCGGCGACGAAGGGGCGACCGTTCAGCTGCGGCCCGTCCAGCGTCACAGGCCGGTTGATGGTGTCCCCAAACCAGCTCACGAAGACGGCGTCGGTGCCGTTGCCGGTGAGGGTGAGGTTCTGGTAGAGGGGGGTCATGTCCACGGTGTCCTGGCGGATGGCATAGCCAGTGTTGTTGGCGATGGTGGTGTTGCGGATGGTCGGGCTGAGGCCGGCGCCAAAGTTGGGGCCGGTGAGCCGCAGGGCCGACCAGTTGCCAACATTGTCGTGGATGGTGCAGTGGTCTATGACAACGTCGGAACTCTCAATCTGGACGGCGGCGTCCCACCCACTCCCGGAGCGGCTGATATCGCAGTAGTCCAGGCGGACCCGGGAGCCGGAGAGGAACTGGAGGCGGGAATAGGTATCACCTGGTGTGACTGCGGTGAAGATGATGGGTTGGGTGGCGGTCCCTTCTGCCATGAGTCCGCCGTATACGGAAAGGGCCCGGCCGGTATTGAAGTAGACCTGCACGCCGGCCTCAAGGGTCAAGGTGACCCCCGCGTTTACAGAGATATCGCCACTCACGATATGCGGGTTGTCTTGCACGCACCATCTCTGATCTGCGGTGATGTTCCCACTATGCGGGCCGGCTACACAGTCGGCAGCCCGGCTGATAGGCAGTGCCCCCACACTCAGGACGAGTGCCGTGAGCGCGGCCCAACCCAGAATCAGGCCCACTATTTTGATGGGCATCTTGCCTTTCACCAGATATAGGGTCCTCCATCTCGCGATCATTTCAGCACCTCCTGATACGTTATCCTTTTTCATCTCCCCCGGGCAGCCAGTCGTCTCCCATACGACTGGCCAGCCGACGGATCGCTGTCAGCAACTCCTCGTCCCCCACGAAAGGCTGTGCGTCGCCCTCCGGTACCGACTTGAGCGTGCCGCGCAGCGCCTCCGGTTCGGCCGGGTCCACCCACAAGCGCAGGATCAATACTCGGATGGCGTGCAAGCTCCCTCCATTTCCGGGCCCTGGTTTCATACCAGGTGCCTCACCCTCCACTATAGCACAATGGACTGACAAATGACTGACAAAATGGCCGTTTTCCGGCCCAAATTGCGGTTCACAATGTTAAAATTTTCGGTTTTTTGCAAAATTCCTCGTAATGGAATGGACACACCACGGGTTCCGCCAACTTGCAAAGCTCGTGGACTGTGGTATAATAATGATGCGGGCGATTAGCTCAGATGGCTAGAGCACGTCGTTGACATCGACGGGGTCACAGGTTCAAGTCCTGTATCGCCCACTGGCGATCGGAATACAAACAACGCGTGGACCAGGACGAGTAGGCAGCGGAAAGCGCCAGAGAGTGCAGGCCATTGGCTGCAAGCCTGCATCGCCGGAACCTGTCGAAAACCCCCTGGGAGTGCGCCCCTCAAATTGCCTGTGGCCTGTCGGTATGCCCCGGGCAAGAGTATGGGGCGCCGGGTGGTGCCCGTTATCCGACCACAAGAGGATGGAGGTTTCGGGTTCTCCTCCGTCAAAATTGGGTGGAACCGCGTGAGTCAACCTCTCGCCCCATGGGCGAGAGGTTCTGTTTTCGGGACGTCACATCGTGCAGGAGGACAGACTATGGGATCGGAACAAGAAGGACAATTGGACCGGTTGCGGCATTCAACGGCCCACGTCATGGCCGAGGCCGTGCTCGAGATCTTCCCGGAGGGCAAGTTGGGGTTCGGCCCGCCGATTGAGAATGGCTTCTACTACGATTTCGACCTGCCTCGTTCATTGACGATCGAGGACCTGGCCGAAATCGAGGAGCGGATGAAGAGGATCATCGAGGGCGACTATCCGTTCGAGCATCGGGAGATCAGCGTCGAAGAAGCCAGGGTGCTCTTTGCCAACCAGCCCTACAAGCTGGACCAGATCGACAGGCTCGCCTCGGGGCAGGAAGATGAGCATGGTGAAGCCGGGTCAGAGCCGATCAGCACCCTATCGATCTATTCTCACCACAATTTTACCGACCTGTGCCGCGGGCCCCATCTGGAGCGGACCGGGCAGATCCCGGTGGATGCCTTCAAGCTCCTGAGTGTGGCCGGAGCATACTGGCGGGGGGACGAACACCAGCCAATGCTGCAACGCATCTATGGCACCGTCTGGGAGACCAAGGAGCAGTTGGACGACTATCTATGGCGCCTGGAAGAGGCAGCCCGACGGGACCACCGCAAGCTGGGCCGCGCCCTGGACCTCTTTAGCGTCCAGGACCTGGGAGGGCCGGGCCTGATCTGCTGGCATCCCAAGGGGGCGCGCATCCGCCGCATTATCGAAGAGTTCTGGTATCAGGAACATGAGCGAGGCGGCTACGAGATCGTCTATACCCCGCATATTGGTCGGGCGGAGCTGTGGAACGTCAGCGGCCATCTGGACTTTTATCGGGAAAGTATGTATGCGCCGATGGATGTGGAGGGGCAGGAATACTTTATCAAGCCGATGAACTGCCCGTACCAGATCTTGATCTACAAGTCGCGTCGCCGATCGTACCGCGAACTGCCGTTGCGCTGGGCTGAACTGGGCACGGTGTATCGGTATGAGCGCAGCGGCGTGTTGCACGGCCTGTTGCGGGTGAGGGGCTTTACCATTGACGACGCCCACATTGTCTGCCGACCGGATCAGGTGGAAGACGAGATCCTGGGGGTCTATGACTTTAGCCTGTCCATGCTGCGGGCCTTTGGCTTCCGCGACTTTGCCATCTATCTCGCCACCCGCCCGGACAAGTTCGTCGGGGTCCCGGAGCGCTGGGACCAGGCGCAGCGGGCATTGGAGAGGGCGTTAGAGGCGCAGGGCTTGCCCTATGAAATCGACGAGGGCGGCGGGGCCTTCTATGGCCCCAAGATTGATATCAAGGTCAAAGACGCGTTGGGTCGAGAATGGCAGACTACCACGATCCAGTTTGACTTTAACCTGCCCGAACGGTTTGAGATGACCTATGTGGGCGAAGATGGCCAGGAGCATCAACCCTATATGGTCCACCGCGCGCTGTTGGGGTCCCTGGAGCGTTTCTTTGGGGCGCTCATCGAGCATTACAGCGGAGCGTTCCCGGTCTGGCTGGCGCCGGTGCAGGTGGTGTTAATCCCGATCGCCGACCGGCATAACGCCTATGCCTATGAGGTGGCAGCCCAACTGAAGGCGGCCCGGCTGCGCCTGGAGGTGAACGACTCCGGTGACCGAATGCAGGCCAAGATCCGCGACGCTCAACTGGAGAAGGTGCCCTATATGCTGATCCTCGGCGATCGGGAGATGGAAACCGGCACGGTCGCGGTCCGTCTCCGGAACGGACAAGACCTGGGGGACCTGGCCGTGGCCGACTTTGTCGTCATGGCGCAGTCGGCGATCGCCGAGAAACGGGACCTGTAGCCTTGGGCCTGAAGACCTGGAATCGTGAATTTGCCCGTTCGCTATTTGACCAACTTGCACCTTTGAGGTATAATTTGTCTATCCGATGAGCGACCGGAGAGGACAAGTCTTGTCCCCTGCCCGGCTCCGCGAGCAGAGAACGGGTAGGCTAAGGGATAGAGAGAATAGCATTATATAGTCGGAGATGAGGAGGGGCAGAGATCAGCAAAGAGACCGCGCGTGTGAATGAAGCCATTCGGGCTCCCCAGTTGCGAGTCATCGATCTGGATGGCAAACAACTCGGGATTTTGCCTCGGAATGAAGCGCTCCGTCTGGCCGAGGAGCGCTCCCTCGATCTGGTAGAAGTTGCGCCGCAGGCGGACCCTCCCGTTGCCAAATTGATGGATTTTGGCAAATACCAGTATGAACGGGCCAAACGCGAGCGCGAAGCCCGCAAAGCGAGGAAGGAGATCGAGGTCAAGGAGATCCGGTTGAGGCCCAAGACTGGCGAGCACGATCTGGCGTTCAAGGTCCGGCAGGCTCGTTCCTTTCTGGAATCCGGAGCGAAAGTCAGGGTTCGGATCCGTTTTCGGGGACGAGAGATCACCCATCCGGAGGTCGCCAACAAGCAGTTGACGCGCATTGCCGAAGAGCTTTCGGATGTCAGCACTGTGGAACAGGCGCCCAGCTTCGAAGGGCCTACGATTTTGATGGTTCTGGCCCCGATTCCGGGCCGGAAATAATAGAGGTCGGCGCCGTATCGAGCGGATTGCTTTTCTCTGTCCGATTTTGCAGACCCAGTGGATTTTTGAACTGTTGCCCCTGCGCAAGATAGGGGCAACCGTTTTGTGAGGAGGAACAGTGCCCAAGATCAAAACCCACAAGATCGCAGCCAAGCGATTCCAGTACTCGGGATCCGGCAAATTGATGCGGACCAAAGTCGGCAAAAGCCATTTCCGCCGCAAAAAGTCCAAGCGCGTCAAGCGGATGTTTGACGAGATGTACGAGGTCACATCGCCGGGCGTGCGCAAGCGGATCCGCCGGCTGATTCCGTACATGAACAAATAATAAGAGGAGTGGGAACGTGCCAAGAGTGAAGGGGGGTCCCCGGACCCGACGACGACACAACAAGGTCCTGAAATTCACCAAGGGGCAGGTAGGCGGCAAACATCGGCTGTGGCGCCGGGGCCATGAGGCGATGCTCAAGTCGTTGTGGTACAGTTACCGCGACCGACGGGACCGGAAGCGCGATTTCCGCCGGCTGTGGATTGCCCGGATCAATGCCGCTTCCCGTCAAAATGGAATGTCGTACAACCGTCTCATGCACGGCTTGAGACAGGCCGGCGTGGGGCTCGATCGCAAGATCCTGGCCGATCTGGCGGTACATGATGAAGCGACGTTTGCCCGTCTGGTAGAGATTGCGAGAGGGTCGGCCGCGGCAGGAGGGTAACCGTCGGCCTGGTTGACCCATGGCGTTGATTACCAGTCTCCAGAATGAACATGTCAAATATGTCCGGTCCTTGCTGCGGCGGCGGGTCCGCCACCGGGAGGGCCGGTTTGTCATTGAGGGGACGCGCCTCGTGGAGGAAGCGGTCAGGGCGGGCATCAGGCCCGCTCTGTTGTTCTATACCCCGGAGTGGGTAGCCTCACCGCAGGGGCAGCGCTTGTTGCCGTTCTTGTCCGCCGAAGAAGGGAACTGGGCCGTGAGCGAAGCCGTGCTCCGTGCCTGCGCGGACACCGAGACTCCGCAAGGGGTGTTGGCCGTAGTCCCCTGCGTCCATCCGCTGCCGCGAGCCGGGCTGATCCTGATCCTCGACCAACTCCGCGACCCCGGCAATCTGGGGACCATTCTCCGTTCGGCCGAGGCGGCCGGCGTTGGCGAGGTCCTGCTTGCGCCCGGCACGGTGGACCTGTACAACCCCAAAGTGGTGCGCGGGGCCATGGGCGCCCATTTTCGCCTGTCCATCTCGGCTCTCGACTGGCCCGACATCGCCTATCGCGTCGCCGGGCGGGCGGTGTGGCTGGCCGATGTCCGGGGCCAGATGCCGTATGATCGAGTGGACTGGACCCAGCCCGCCGCCTTGATCGTGGGGGGAGAGGCCAGTGGAGCCGGAGGAGAGGCGTTTGCGCTAGCGACAGGCACCATCTATATTCCGATGGCCGGCGAAACCGAATCGCTGAACGCGGCGATGGCGGCGGCCGTTATCCTGTTTGAGGCGGCCCGACAACAACGAGCTTTGACGGCGAGGGGATGATCATGAACATCCGATCGGTAACCTGTTTTCTGACCGTGAGCGCCTCCGAATTCCAGGAGGATGTCCGTAGAGTTGGGCACCTGGCCGCGGAGGTCCGTACGGCCCTGGAATCGGGCGGTTTCCCGGTCCAGACCAGCCGCCTGGCGACGCAGCCCCTATCCCGTTTGCCTGGCGACCCGTTATCCCTGGCCGAGGAACTGTGGTCCCAATGTCGGGATGCCGGTTTTGAGTACCTGTCGCTGGGACCTGTTCTGGCCGATGCGCCCGGCAGCGGTTCCTCTGCCCTGGACCAGGGGGATGAGGCGCTGGTACGGCTCGAGGCGATCCCCCACATTATCCAGAGCACCGATTCTGTGTTCGCCAGTGTGCTCGTTGCCTCCCGCGCCCACGGCTTGAACTTGCTGGCCATCCGGCACACGGCCCGGATCGTCGAACAGATCGCCCAGACGACCGAACTGGGCTTTGGCAACCTGCGGCTGGCGGCGCTGGCCAACGTGGGGCCCCACATCCCCTTTTTCCCGGCGGCGTACCATGACGGCGGACCGCCGGCCCTGGCCATTGCCACCGAAGCGGCGGACCTGGCGGTCCGGGCTTTTTCTGAGTCGGGATCGCTCGAGGAAGCGCGGGGCCGGTTGATCGCGGCGGTGGAGGCCGCCGGCCAACGGATCACCGACCTGGTGCACTCTGTGACCGAGCGGCACCGGGTCCGGTTCATCGGGCTCGATTTCTCCCTGGCCCCCTTCCCGGAGGAGGCGAGGAGCATCGGAGCGGCGATCGAGCGGTTAGGCGTGGACCGCTTTGGTGCCCCGGGCACGCTCTTTGCCGCTTCTTTCCTCACCGAATGTCTGCGCCGGGCGGACTATCCTCACTGTGGGTTCAACGGACTGATGTTGCCGGTGTTGGAGGATGCGATACTGGCAGCCCGCAGCCAGGAGGGGCTGTTTACCGTGAACGACCTGCTCCTCTATTCCGCCGTATGCGGCACCGGGCTGGATACGGTTCCCCTGCCGGGAGACATCGAGGCCGAGGAATTGGCCGGGATTCTGCTCGATATGGCGGCGCTCGCGTTGCGTCTGGACAAACCGCTCACCGCCCGGTTGATGCCCATCCCTGGGGCCAAGGCGGGCGATCCGACCCAATTCGACTTTTCCTATTTTGCCAACGGGCGTGTCCTGGCGGTGAAAGGGCTGGGGAGTCAGGCGCTGTTCGAACGGGGATCGTACCTGGCGCCATCAGCCTGAACCCGGTTCCACCACCGGGATGCCGTGATTTGTCGTTCATCTATATCTGTGGTAAAATCTCATCACGCTAGGTGGCAGGACCTGGCGTGTGTTGTGCATGATGAAGTGCCAAAGGAGGCGGCCTCATCGAGCCGGATAGATGAGGCGCCTCTTTTTGTGCGCGTATCACCTGGAGTTTCCTGGCGTCATCCACGGCTCAACCGTGGGCGATGCACAGAGGGTTGAACTATGAAGATAACTGATAATAAATTGGATACCATTCGCAATATCGGCATTATCGCTCACATTGACGCCGGCAAGACGACGGTGACGGAGCGGATTCTGTATTACACCGGTCTGACCCACCGCCTGGGCAATGTGGATGAGGGGACAACCGTCACCGACTTTATGCCGCAAGAACGGGAACGAGGGATTACCATCCAGTCGGCGGCGATTACCTGCACCTGGCGTGGACACCAGGTGAATCTCATCGACACGCCCGGTCACATTGACTTTACCGCCGAGGTCCAGCGGAGCCTGCGCGTTCTCGATGGAGGAGTGGTGGTGTTCGATGGGGTGGCCGGGGTAGAACCTCAGTCGGAAACGGTCTGGCGCCAGGCGGATCGATACGGTGTGCCGCGCATCTGCTTTGTCAACAAGATGGACCGGCCAGGGGCCGACTACTGGCGAACGATCGGGAGCATCGCCAAACGACTGAACGCCAATCCGGTGGCCATCCAGGTGCCCATCGGCGCGGAAAGCAGCTTCTGTGGGGTGGTCGATCTCATCGAAGCACAATCGATCCTCTATTGTGACCGGGACCACACCCGTCCGATGGTGGGCGACGTGCCCCCAGAATTGCAATCGGTCGTCGCGCGCCGTCGCGAGGAGATGATCGAGAAACTGGCCGAGTTGGACGATGAGCTGGCAGTCCGATACCTGGAGGGTGAGGAGATCACCCCGCCCATGCTTCGCGCTGCGCTGCGCCGCGCCACGGTGGCCGGAGAGGCGGTGCCGGTGTTATGCGGCTCCGCGCTGCGCAATAAAGGAGTCCAGTTGCTGCTGGATGCAGTGGTCGACTATTTGCCCTCGCCATTGGATATTCCACCGGTGATCGGCACCGACCCGGTGACCGGTCAGTCCGTCGCTTGCCAGGCCGATCCGGAGGAACCGACGGTGGCGCTGGCCTTCAAAGTCTCCACCGATCCTTATATGGGCCGATTGACATACTTTCGGGTGTACTCGGGAGCCGTGCGTAAAGGAGGGGTGCTCCTCAACACGAGCAGCGGCCAGCGGGAACGGATCGGACGGCTGGTGCGGATGCATGCCGATCGTCGCGAGGAGGTGGACGAGGTCTCCGCCGGTGATATCGGCGCCATATTAGGCCTCAAGGCTACGACCACCGGCGAGACGCTCTCTGCTGAGGGGAGGCCGGTCATGCTGGAACGGATCAGCTTCCCGGCGCCGGTCCTGGAACTGGCGATCGAACCGCACACCAAGGCCGATCAGGACAAACTGGCCTTGGCCTTGCAGCGGCTGATGGATGAAGACCCTACTTTCCAGGTGCGGCAGGATGAACGGTTGGGGCAGACCGTATTGGCTGGGATGGGAGGACTCCATCTGGACGTGATCCTGGACCGTCTGCGCCGTGAATTTGGAGTCATCACTCGCACGGGTCGCCCGCGGGTTGCGTACTATGAGACCATCACCCGGTCGGCCCGGGCGGAGGGTCGGTTGGTGAAGCAGACCGGCGGGCGCGGCCAGTTCGCCGTCGTCGTTCTGGAAGTGGAACCGCTCCCGCGCGGCGCGGGCTTGGTCTTTGAGAACAAGATCGTGGGAGGGGCAGTGCCTCGCGAGTTTATCCCGGCCATTGAGGCGGGGGTGCGCGAGGGCGTGAGCCGGGGGGTGCTGGCCGAGCAACCGATCGTGGATCTGAAGGTCACGCTACTGGACGGCAAAGCCCACGAGGTCGATTCGTCGGAACGGGCGTTTCACACGGCTGCCTCCATGGCCTTACGTAAAGCGGTGGCTGGAGCCGGGCCGATCCTGTTGGAACCGATCATGCGCATCGAGGTTGTCACACCCGACCCCTATACCGGCGATGTTCTCGGCGATCTGAGCGCTCGGGCGGCGAGCATCACCGGCATTGAAAGCCGCAACGGCAATGGCCAGTCGATCCAGGCCCACGCGCCGCTGGCTTCCATGTTCGGCTACGCCACGGCGCTCCGCTCCCGCACCCAGGGTCGAGGGACCTTTGTCATGGAGTTTGACCACTATGCCCCGGTTCCTCTCGAAATCGTCAAGGAACGAGAAAAGGGCCAGAGGAACGGCGTGTTCGCCAAGAGCGGCGCTGAACTTTGACCTTCTGTCACGATTCTGGTATAATTGACTATACGTCTGCACTTGGATAGGCAGCAGAACACGCCGGCACAATCAACAAAGGTTGGGGAATCCGCCTTTGTTGGGGAGAGAAGACGCCATGTAGAATGTGCGGGGGCCTGCGGAATGCCATCTCTTTTCTGGCAATGATAGGGCCGAGGGGTTGGGACTGTGAGACCAGGGAGAATCCGGTCAACCACAAGAACTGTTCAAACCCGGCTGCTGTCCAAGGTGTAGGTACATCAGCCGGGTTTTTTGCGCCCGGCGTATGATGAGTCATCGTCTAGGAAGGAGGTGAAGGTATTGACGACCGTAGTGTTGCGGGAAGGCGAATCTCAGGAGAATTTGCTCAAACGGTTCCGCAAGTCGGTGATGCAGGAGCGGATTCTGAGCGAGGTGCGACGCAAACGGTGGTATATTTCGCCTAGTGAGAAACGCCGGATTGAGCGCCAGCGGGCCATCCGTCGCGCCCGGCGCCGGCAGCGTCAGCGAGAAGCGCGGCAGAAAGACCTGTCCTAAGCATGGCGAGAGGAGGATCGTTTGGCCAAGGAAACTGAAGAGAAACTGGAATTAGAAGGAACGGTAGTGGATTGTCTCCCGGGCACCCAGTTCAAGGTCAGATTGGACAGCGGCCATGAGGTACTGGCCTATCTTTCGGGAAAGATGCGGCGGTATTATATCCGGGTGCTGTTGGGGGATCGGGTTGCGGTGGAGCTTTCCCCTTACGATCTGACCAGAGGGAGAATTACCTACCGGTTCAAGAAGCGCGCCGGCGCAGGCCAGCCTGAAGAGCCGTAGCCCTTTAGAACAAAAGCAGGCATTTCTCGGGGTTTGAGGGCTATAGCCAACAGGATGGAACTGCGTCGGCTTGGGCCTGGTCCAACGTCCTGGGCAGTATTCATTCTCGGTAGACGATCCATGCCAGGCTGACTTCCCTGATGGGAAATCCCGTTTCTCTCCACCCCCCCGGCACAGTTCGGGGGTTTTTCTTTGGACTGGATTCTGGTTTATTCATCGATTGTCAGACAGTGGGAGGAGGCCATCGATCATCGGACAGATGGCCTCCTCGTTGTATGTTGGGCGCCCCTATATCCCTGTGGAGATTCCCTCTCAAGCCATAGTGAGAGCCATGATCGCCTTCTGGACGTGCAGCCGGTTTTCGGCGACGTCATAAATGCAGGAGCGCGGCCCACTGGCCACTTCATCCGTCACCTCGTGTCCCCGGTCAATGGGCATGGGGTGGGTAAAGATGGCGTTATCGGTCAGGGCCATCTTGTCCGCATCGCAGATCCATTCCGGATACTGAAGCGCCTTTTCGATCTCTTGTTGTTTCAAGAACTCGCCGTCCTGGTAGGCCTGGGGACTCATCCAGTGGCGGGAATAGACGACATGGGCCCCTTCATAGCCCTTCCGCACCTCGGTGGTTTCCTCAAAAGTTCGGCCGTTCGCCGCACAGTTCTGGCGCGTCCATTCGATGACCTGGGGGTCTAGCGTATAGCCCTCAGGATGCGCGAGGACCACATCCATACCAAAGCGGCTGCCAATCAGGAGCGCCTCCTGCACACTGCACCAGGAACGGGCCAGCGCACCGTGGCCCCAGGTGACCAGCAGTTTCTTCCCTTCCAGGACAGATGGGTCAATGGGATAGCCTGGCCCTTTACCAAACCATTCCGCCCAGCCCATCAGGTCGGCCAGGCCCTGGCAGGGGTGAAACTTGTCGTGGGCCATGCTGATCACCGGGATGCTGCACCAATATGCATACTCGCGGATCAGTTCGTCACCGGCCCCATAATACGGCACCTTGTCTTCCAGAATGCGGATGCCCAAGCCCGCCGCATAGCGGCTCATCACCTGGGCCGCATCTTCGATCGTTTCGCCCGCCGTCGTGGCCGTTTTCAGCCGCATCGCCTTGGGTTCCAGGAACTGGGCGTGTCCCCCCAGTTCGGTCGCAGCGCACTCGAACGACTGTCGGGTACGCACCGAGGGGTTGTAGAAAAACATGAAGAAGGTCTTGTTTTTGAGTAGATGGGCATAGCGATCGCTGAACCGGTCGCGCTTCATCTTGGCCGCCAGGTCCAGGACGGCCATCAGTTCTTCGCGGCTCCATTCCTGGGTGCAGATCAGGTCTTTGCCGAACAGGTCCATGTTCCCTCCCTGATAGTGAATTTCTGTGCTTGAAAAGTTGTGAACCTGCTTGATTGCAGGTGGCTCTTTAGAACAATCGGAAAGTCAGGATTTCGGGAAGCTGCCCTCTGGGGATCCAAGGTTTCAAAGTGGCGAAGGCGGTGGGCAAGAAGCGATAGAAGATCGGGATCAAGGCCGAGCGTTGAAAATAAAACACGACGTTCTGGCGGAACGCATCGCTGCCAACTCCTGGGGTACGCAGGACAAAGGCAATGCCCACTAAGGTCAGGCCGATCCACAGGGTCGTCAGGACAAAGCCAATCACCATCCCCCCCAGTTGGTCGATCTGTCGGATCCCCGGCCACTCCGTATCTCTGAACGTACGCCTGAGCAAGAAATGGAGGACGATCGCGACCACAGCCAGGATCAAGAGAAAGGCGATGGCCTCCCCCACCGTCACAGAAGCTCGGTTCCCGGTGAGATAGCGAAGCCAGCGGCCAAGCGGGATGTAGAAATTCATGGCCAGGATGGCAGCGACATAGACGACCAGCACGCCCAATGACATGCGCAGCAGACCCCGGATCAACCCCATCGTCGTGCCCACGAGCAGGGCAAAGACGATCAACACATCAAACGGATTGAGCCACCTGGGCAGAAATTCCATGGTGTAGCCTCCCTCCTGGACGCCTCACCGTGAGACCGAGTCTTGTCCAATGGCCCCTCCACCGCCGGCCTGGAGAGGGGGTCTTTCTCGATCGACCTCCGAGGATCGGGAGTGAAGAACTCGTTCGATCCGGGCGATCAACTCCCGTCGGGGCAGCTTCGATTTCACGATGAAATCCTGGAGGTCGGTGCGAGCCAACCACATGATCTGGTCAAAAGGCGAGTCCAATGCCGTGAGGGCAATCACCGGAATGTCCCGAATCGTCTGGTCCTCCTTCTTGCGCAGCAGGACTTCAGCACCATCCATGCCCGGCATCATGAGGTCCAGGAGGATCAGATCGGGTTGTTCGCGCCGCATGGCTTCCAGGCCCTCCGCCCCGCCCTCTGCCCCAATCACCTCGTACCCGGCCTTGCCCAGGATCAGCCGGATATAGTTGATCATGTCAATGTCATCTTCAATGCACAGAATCTTGGCTTTCATGCCGTCTCTTCCCGACCCTGCCCGACGCCGGTCTGCGAGTGTCTTGCCGTTTCAGCCAGCACACGTTCAATGGTGCTCAGCAGATCTTTGCGCATGAATGGCTTGGTCACGTACTCCTTGATCTCGGTGTGTTTTTTCCACATGAGCTGATCAAACGGGGAGGCCAGAGCGGTCACGGCGATGACGGGAATGTGACGGATCGCCGGGTCCTTGCCCTTTTGCAGAAGCACTTCAGCCCCATCCATGGTCGGCAACATCAGGTCCAGAAGCACCAGATCGGGCTGCTCACTTTTCATTTTTTCCAACCCTTCGCTGCCTTCCTGGGCTTCCAGAAACACATATCCGGCTGACTCCAGGATCAGTCGGAGCAAATCACGCATACCGGGTTCATCTTCGATGCACAGGATGCGGGGTCCGGTCTTGATTTCCTCGCCGATAGCGTCTTTCTCGCTCATGCACCACTCAGAACCAGGCATTGCGCCCATGATTGTAACAGAAACCACCATGAAAGTCAAACGAAAACCACTCGACTCGGTGAAACGCCTCACCGATGGCGATCGGGAATTGGATTCACAGGGTATCGAAAGGAGTCTTATGACTCAGAGGTCCATAGCCATGGCCGGACCAAAGCCCGATGGATTGCCAGTTGTTCTCGTAACCGCTGTACCTCGTTCAGATTCCCCCCTTCATCGCCCAGAGATCGGAGATGCTGCTTCTTGAAGGCCAACTCGGTGGCGCACTGATAATAACGCCCCAGGGCACGATGGGCTGAACGCCCCCCTCGCCGGCGGGCCCGCCATTGCGTTTGCAGCCGCTTCCCCACGGACCGCAAGATCTGGAATTCCTGAACGGTCAGGTCGCCCCGACGGACTTCTTCCGCCAGCCCTCGCTCGATCCAACGGCTCTCCCTGCGCAAAGCGAGGTAGGCAACCGCTAACAACACAAACACTCCGCCCCAGTCTACGACCAGGCTGAACCCCAGAGAAAGACCCGAGGTGTATTCCGCCAACGTCGCACCGGCATTGTGAGCGCCGTGGAGCAAGATGGCCAGGGCCCATCCTGCCACGGACACGATCATCCGCTCTTCCGGGGCATGGGCCAGTCGGGCATAGCCGAGCGTGGCCCCGATCGTCCCGGTCCAGAGGGCATGGTTCAGCCCAAAGATGACCGCCCGTAGCAGAATATTGATCAGCCCGGCCCCCCATCCTTCCTGGCTCAGGATCGGAAGGAAATAGGCAAACAGATTTTCGCTGAAGGCAAAGCCGAGACCGATCATGGCCCCATAAATAATCCCATCCAACACATCATCGAACTCACGCCGCGCAAGCCACCACAGGCTGACCAGGGCAATGGCCTTGGCACTTTCTTCAATGACTGGCGCACTGAAGCTGTAACTGATCAGGTTTGAGACGATCCCTTCTCCTCCCAAGACATAGATCGGGACGTCGAAGAGCAGCTCCAGCAAGACGGAAAGGAGCGCTGCCGGGACTGCGCCCCAGAAAAAAGACAAGGCTAACAGCCGAAGGGGCTCCTTCTCATAGCGGTCGAGCCACCAAACGAACAGCGTATAGGCACAGGTCGGGATCAGGGCTCCCAGGATCGCCACCAGTAGAATGTCCATGTCTCGCCGGCTCCTTGAATGCTAGATTCAGTTCACACCCGTACCAAAGCGTAAAAGAGCGGGATAAAGACGAGACGTTCGCCCGACTCTACGGCCGCCCAGTCTGCAGCCTTGACCTGGACCAGTTCGTGAGGAGGGACAAATTTGGCCAGAGTGCGCTCCCAGAGAGCCCATTCGGCCTCGAATTCGGCGCGGTAGACCGGGATGTCCCACAGACCGGGAACGAGGCCGACTTCCACACTGCGGACGGAGGGCAGTGGAGCCAACAGGTGGCGCAGTTTGCGCCCCAGGCAGGGATCAGCTCCCTCACGGCGTAGAGCCTCCTGCTGCCAGCGACCGAGCGGCAGATCGGGGTAGTCGATCCGTCCCCCATAGTCGGGTTCAGCGCAGATCAGAATTGTCCCTCCCGGCCGGGTCACACGGACCATCTCCTGCGCAGCGCGGTCTGGTTCCCGACACCACAAAAGCAGAAAGTGACAGAGCGTCACGTCAAACCAACCCTGACGGAAAGGCAGATCGTGGGCGTCTCCCAGGCGGTATTCTGTCCGACCGCCTCGCTTCTGTGCATAGGCGACCATGACCGGGTCGACGTCGACGCCGATCACCTGCCCGCTAGTTCGAGCCGCTACCTCCTCGGTCACCACGCCGGTCCCGCTGCCTACGTCCAGCACACGCCTGGCCCGCAACAGGTTGGCTCGTCGGTAGAGGTGAAGCCGCGTCGCCCGCGTCCAGCCGGCCTGACGAGCGAATTGTCGGTCCCATTCTTCGGGGGTGATTTCTATCGCCATCGGTCTTCTCCAGCCGGCGCTTTCATTATAAAGGGACTGCCCCTGGTCTGTCAACTAGAGAGCCCTCTCCTTGTTGCCGTCGGAACATTCCCATGCTCTCCATCGGATCTCCATAAAATCTCCACATTTTTGTGCTATTGTAATACTGATCACGTTTGTTCGTATCACCCATCGGACAGGCAGTCCATGGCTACGAACGAAGTGATGTCTGCTCTGAAGAGAAACCAGGGAACCCAATTGCCAATGTGAGGGCGGAATATCCATGCGCATCCTGGCTGCAGGTTGGTCCTTGCTGTGGCTGGCAGCCAAGCGGCTCTGGAATCAGCGCTGGTTGATGCTGTGCCTGCTGCTGGGCCTGACGGCCGCGGTCGGTCTGTTGTCCAGCATCCCGCTGTATGCCGATGCGGCCCAGAACCGGCTTCTTCAGGGTGAGCTACAAAGCCCCGGTGCGGCTGCAACTACGGAGACAGAGGTGGCGGTCGTCCGAGAGCCCTTCTCCTTCCTGTGGCGCTATATCGGAGCCTGGCATGGCAATATCTCCTGGGACACGTATATACCGGTCCAGCAATACCTGACGGAACAAGCGCCGGCGGTCATCGACCTGCCGCTCAAGAACCAGGTCCGTCACGTCGCCACCGATAAGCTACGCCTCTTTCCCGGCGAAGGGGCAGCGTTCATCCCCGATGAGCCGCTTCTGTGGGCGAGCATTGGCTTCATCACCGGACTTCAGGATCACATCCAGGTCGTCGAGGGAAGCTTCCCGGCTGAAGAGCCGACCGGACAAGCGGTCGAGGTCCTGGTCAGCCAGAAAACGGCCGATCTGCTGGGCTTCCAGGTGGGCGAGTTGTATACCTTGTTTGCCCCGGGTCAGGCCGGGGTCCAGATCCCGGTGCGCATCGCTGGCGTGTGGCAGGCCCGAGATGCAACCGATCCCTTCTGGTTCTACCAACCGGATGCCTTTGATGAAGTACTGCTCACTGCGGAGAACGCGTTTATCAACCAGGTGGTGCCGGCGTTAGACACGCCGGTGGCGACGGCTGTCTGGTACCAGATCTATGACGGCAGCCGGGTGCGCCCGGCGACGGTCAACCGGCTGCTCAATAACGTGGCCGCGGTCGAGGCTCGGGTCGCCGCCCTGTTGAATCACACCACACTGGATGCTTCTCCGGTTCCCGCCTTGAAGAGCTACGGCCGCTCCGCCAGCCTGTTAACCTTGTTGTTGACTGTCTTTAGCCTGCCGGTCATCGGTCTGGTTGTCTACTTTATCAGCCTGATCGCCGGTATGGTGGTGCGCCGTGGACAGAGCGAGATCGCCATTCTGCGCAGCCGGGGCATCACCCGCCGCCAGATTGTGAATCTTTACCTGTTGGAAGGGGTGCTCCTGGGAGGGCTGGGCTTGACCGGTGGATTGATGGTTGGTCGGCTAATCGCGCAGTTGATGAGTCGTACGCGCACTTTTCTCGACCCAGCCATCCTGACCGGCAACGGCAGCCAACCAGTGGTGATCGTCTTTACCCCTACCTCATTGGGGTATGCCCTGGTGGGAGTGGTCCTGACCCTGATCGCCCTCCTGGTCCCTGCCCTGATCACCTCCCAACACTCGATCGTTACCCTCCGCTGGGAGCAGGCCCGGTCGCTGCTGGCTCCGGTGTGGCAGCGGTACTTTCTCGACTTGCTCTTGCTGATCCCGCCTTTCTACGGCTGGTATCAACTGGCCAAACAGGGTGGCCTGGTCCTGGGGACAGGGGGGAACGATCCTTTTTCCAACCCGCTTCTATTTCTGGTGCCGGTGCTCTTTTGCTTTTCGTTGGCGATGCTGGCCATGCGCCTCTTCCCGCTGTTCATCAGATTCCTGTCGTGGCTGGTCACCGGGCTGCCGGGTGTCACACTTCTCCTCACGCTGCGCCAACTAGCGCGGTCCACCAGCCACTATCTGGGTCCGTTGCTGTTGCTCAGCCTGACGGTGAGCCTGGCGACCTTCACCGCCTCGATGGCCCTGACCTTGGACGAGTACCTGACCGATCAGGTGTATTATCAGGTCGGCGCCGATCTGAATCTGGCCGAGTTGGGTGAGAGCACCGAGGAGACAACCCAGGTTACCCTGCCAGGCCAGACGACCACCACGACGAGCGATTCGACCAGCGAGCCGCAATGGCTCTTTTTGCCGGTGACTGAACACCTGAGCGTGCCGGGCGTCAAGGCGGCCGCACGGGTGGGCGATTACACGGCGACAGCTCGCATCAGCGGCCGCCAACAGGCTGGCCGGATCCTCGGCATCGACCGGCTCGACCTCCCCCAGGTAGCCTTCTATCGGCCCGATTTCGCCCACGGCGAATCGCTGGGCGAACTGATGAACCGGCTGGCGGTTACCCCAGATGGCATCCTGGTCAGCAGCAGTTTCATGGCCCAGCAGGGTCTGAAGATCGGTGACCCACTGCGGCTGACGGTTGGAGTGGCCGGCACCTACGCCGAAGTCCAGTTCACGGTGGTCGGGGCGCTGAGCCTTTTCCCGACTCTCTACCCCCAGGACGGTCCATTTTTCGTCGCTAATCTGGAGCACATTTACGATGCGCTGGGGGGTACCTATCCCTATGACGTCTGGCTGGCCACCGATCCCTCCGTACCTGGTGCCGCTATCATCGAGGGGGTGCGCGACCTGGGGTTGGTCGTCGTGACCGGCCAGGATGCGCGGCAGATGATTGCGGTCGAGCAGGCCCGCCCCGAACGACAAGGGTTGTTTGGTTTGCTGTCGGTGGGGTTCATTGCGGCCGCAGCGCTGACCGTGATCGGCTTTTTGGTGTATGCCATCGTCTCGTTCCAGCGCCGTTTCATCGAGTTGGGCATGTTGCGCGCCATCGGCCTGTCGCGGACGCAGATGGCCGCTTTCCTTTCCGGCGAACTGGCAGCCGTCATCCTGACGGGCGTAACCCTGGGAGCAGGGCTGGGCATCTGGGCCAGCAAACTGTTCATCCCCTACTTTAGGATCGGCGATGACAAGACGGCATTGGTGCTCCCCTTCATCGTCCAGATTGCCTGGCAGCAATTGGGCATCATCTTGATCATATTTGGCGCCATGTTCATTGTAGCGGTTGCCGTCCTTATCGTCCTGCTCAACCAGATGCGGATCTTTGAAGCGGTGAAACTGGGGGAGACCGTGTAATAATGGGAACTTCTGACTGTCTGCCTGATGATATTGAGGTGTCTTATGAATCGGATCAATGAGGGTAGAATGCGAGCCTTCTGGATGCTAAGTATGGCCGGGCTGCTGCTTGCACTGATGACCGGTTGTGGACCGATCCGGTCGCGAGGGGCATCCGCCAATGAACCCACTCCAACCGCTATCCCAACGCCCATCGTGCCCGAAAAGCCGACCTATATGGTCCAGGTGGGCACGGTGGTCGAGACGTTGGAATTCACCGGTCGCGCCTCGGCTATCCAGGAACAGGAGTTGTTCTTCGAGGCGAATGGCAACGTCGCTGAGGTGTACGTGGCGCGGGGCGATTGGGTCAAAGCCGGGGACGTGTTGGCCGAACTGGCGATCAGCGATCTGCAGAAGCAACTGGCCCAGAAACAGATCAACCTGGAAACCGCCCGGCTTCGCCTGGAGCAGGCCCAGATCGAGGCCACCGAGGCCATCACCACCACCCGGATGAAGCTGGACGAGGCCAAAAGGAACTTGCAGGAGGCCAAACTCACCTCGGCGAATGACTTGGCGGCGGCGCAGGCAGCAGTTGCCAGCGCCGAGACCAACCTGGCCAACGCCAAACTGAATTTGACCATTGTTCAAAACAGCGATGTGGTCGTCAAGAATGTGCGCGACCGGGAGTACGAAGCTGCCTGGTGGGAGGCGTTCTATGGCGAATGTCTGAAAAAGTACGAGGCTGGGCAGATCGACAAGGACCGCCTGGACCTGGAGTACAATAATTTGCTGGCGGCCAAGGAGCGACTCGAAGCAGCACGGGCCCAGGCTCAACTGGCCCTGAGCCAGGCCGAAGCCCAGGTCGCCCAGGCGGAAGAATCGCTCCGTCAGGCCAAAGCCAAACTCGCCGAGCTTCAAAGCCGGTCGGCGGTCGCCGCTGCCGAAGCAGCGCTGAAACAGGCCGAATTGGACTATGCACAGGCCGTGGCGAACGCCGATCCCAACTCGTACAACCTGCGGTTACTGGCTCTGGAGATAGAGCAGGCTCAACTGGACATCCAGGACCTGGAGAATCAGATCGCCAGCGCCCGGCTCGTCGCTCCCTTTGATGGGCAGGTCCTTTCGCTGAACATCGAGGCCGGAGATGCCGTGCAGGCATACAGCACCGTCGGGGTGTTGGCCGACCCCACCAAGTTGGAGATCACGGCTGAGCTGAGCAGCGACGAATTAAGCCAGATGGCCCTCAATCAGCCGGCGCTGATTACGCTGCGCAACCGCCCCGGTGAGACGTTCCACGGTGTGGTGCGCCAGTTGCCCTATCCCTATGGCGGCACGACGGTGGATACCGGTGATGATACCGCCGTCCACGTGTCCATCGAAGGGGAAGTGGAGATGGCGCTGGGTGAGCTGGCCACAGTGAGTATCATTCTCCAGGAAAAAGAGAACGTGTTGTGGTTGCCGCCGGCCGCCATCCGCACCTACCAGGGGCGCAACTTTGTCGTCATCCAGAACCCGGATGGCTCGCAACGGCGGGTGGATGTGCTGTTGGGCATCATCACCGACGAGCAGGTCGAAATCGTCGCCGGCCTGGAAGCGGGCCAGATCGTCATCGGCGAATAGGCTTGGGGCGAGGGGATGGAACCCTTCCTGGTGTGCGAGAACCTGGTCAAGATCTACAAGGTCGCCGGCCTGGAGGTGGTGGCGCTGCAGGGGTTAAACCTCTCGGTCCAGGCAGGTGAACTGCTGGGCATCGTCGGCGCCTCTGGATCGGGCAAGAGCACGCTGCTCAACATCCTGGGGGGCTTGGACCGCCCTTCGGCCGGACGGCTGGTGGTCAATCGTCGTGACCTGCTCAAAGCGCCGGCCAGCGTTCTGGATGAATATCGCCGTAAAGAAGTGGGGTTTGTGTGGCAGCAGACAGCCCGCAACCTGGTTCCCTATCTCAGCGCCCAGGAGAACGTTGAGCTGCCAATGACCATCGAGGGCGTGCCCCCGCGGGAGAAACGGGCCTGGGCCCAGGAACTGCTGGAAGCAGTAGGCCTGTGGGAGCATCGCAAACACCGACTGGCGCAACTTTCCGGTGGACAGCAGCAGCGAGTGGCCATTGCCGTGGCCCTGGCCAACCGGCCCAAGCTCTTGTTGGGTGATGAACCGACCGGGGAGGTGGATTCGGCCACGGCTCAGGAGATCCTGGCTCTATTCCGGCAGATGAATGAGCGCTACGGCCTGACGACGATCATCGTCACCCACGACCCGCAGATCGCGCGGAACGTGGATCGGGTGGTGACCATCCGCGATGGCAGTATCAGCAGCGAGACGGTGCGCCGCGTGGCCGATGTCGAGGCGGCTTTGGCCCAGGGGGTGCGAGGTGTGTCGGCGGCCCACGTCTATGACGAATATGTGGTTGTGGACGCAGCCGGTCGCCTCCAACTTCCGCCTGACCTGCGGGAGGAACTGGGCATCACCGACCGGGTCACGCTGGAGCGAACGGATGGTGGCATCCTGATCCGCCCTGCCGCCGGGTGGCAACCTGTGGTCTCGGCGGAGCGCCGCATCGTCCCGGAGCCGGGGGACGACCGGCCGCCATCCGCAGCCCGCGCGCTGTTAAGAGCCTGGCTGCGACGCACAAAACGGACACGCGAATCGTAGGGAGGTACACCAATGAGACGGATATCCATCGGATTGATGCTATGGCTTGTGGCACTGGTGGTGGCGTGCGGTCCGGCCACTTTGTCAGCTCCGGCCCCCGATCTCCAGAGCAATTCGACCAACCCAGGCAAGAGTGCAGAGATCACCGTCCTCCGTTTTGCCATATCCAGCATAGATCAAAACCGGTACGACAGCCTGATCGATGCCTTCGAGGCGGAGAACCCGGATGTGCACATCAGGTTCGTCTCGATCGAGGATATATTGGGCACGGGGCCGCGCAGATCTGAGTGGCCTGACGACGCCCTCCTCCGGCTGGCCGCCGCCGCCGACGTGATCGCTGCGCCGGCCACCCGCCAGGCAGTGCAACAGGGGGCGCTGCTGGACCTCACCCACTTTTTCGAGTCAGACCCGAATCTGAAACCGGAAGCGTTTTACCCTGGCTTGTTGGAAAGCGTGCAGTGGGACGGGAAAATCTGGTCGCTGCCGGTGGAGGCGACCTACGGGTTGATCTACTTTGACAAGAGGTTGTTCGATGCTGCCGGGGTTCCCTATCCCCAGCCGGGTTGGACCTGGGATGACTTTTTGGCGACGGCCCAGGTGTTGACCATCCGCGACGGTGACACGGTCAGCCAATGGGGATTTGCGGAACCGGGCTTTGACCCGGTGACCTTTGTCCAAGCCAAAGCCGGGTTGCTCTTTGACCCGGATACCTACCCACCCACGGCCCGCCTGGACGATGCGGCGGTGGTCGAAGCGGTGCGCTGGTACACCGATCTGTTCCGCACTCACCAGGTATCCCCGTACTACTCCGCCTCGGAAGAGGCCGGTCCCCGCGTAATGTTCAGCAACGAGGGGATGCGCATCGGAGGCGCGCGGGCGGCCATGTGGTTTTCCGGCGGAGCAGTCGGGGGTATGTTCCGGGGGATGTTCCGGGGCGGGCCGGATCAACAACAACAGACCATCGGCGTGGTGCCCTTTCCGGTGAGCAAGCCGGATGACCATACCACTCCGGCGGTGGTCAATGGCCTCTCGGTGAGCGCCGGCACCCGGAAGGCAGACCTGGCCTGGAAATGGATCAGTTTCCTGGCCCAGCAACAGGCTGGGCAGCGTGGCCCCTTCAACGCCTTCGCCACCGGCACCGTACCGGCCTTGCCCTCGGTGGCGGCGGCCAGCGGCTACTGGGACAACCTGGATGAAGAGGTGACCGCTGCCCTTCGATATGCCATCGAGCACGCCTATGTGGACAATTATAACGGAGTCGGGTATGACACCTTCTATGCCGCTGTGGCCGATGTGATGGACAACGGCACTCCGATCGAGACGGCGCTGGCCGACGCGCAGAGCCAGGTGGAGACCGAGATCGAGGCGGCCGTGGCCTCCGCGCCTACCCCGGTCGCCAACCTGGTGGTGGCCGAGGAGGAAGAGAAAGCGCTGAATGCCGGGGCGGTCATGATCAAATTTGGTCTGAGCGAGGGGGGCGTCCGCTTTGGACAGCAATCCCTGTCCACCCTGGTGGACGAGTTCCAGGCGGCCCATCCAGACATCATCGTCGAGATTGACACCCCGGAGGGGTTTCGGGGTCAGCTCGACCTGGCTGAGTTGGCTGCCGAATATGACTGCTTCCAGGCGCTGCCTAATTTGAACGACGAATCGATAGCTGCTATCGTCAACATCGAGCCGTTCCTGGCGGCTGACTTGAGCATCCGCAAAGAGGACTTTTTTCCCTCGGTTTTGCAGCAGTTCACCTACCAGGGACAGTTATGGGGACTCCCAGGGAGCGTCACGGTTAACGTGATGAACTACAACAAGGACCTCTTTGACGCGGCCGGCCTGGCGTATCCCAGTACGGACTGGACGACGAGCGATTTCCTGGAGATGGCCGTGGCTCTGACAAAAGGAGACGAGGAGAACAGGCAATACGGCTATGCGCCCAGCTCCTTCGCCGCCAGTGACCTGATCAGCTTCCTGGACCGGCTGGGTGCGGAGATGCTGGATGAGTCGGTGGATCCGCCCCGTCTGGTATTCAACTCACCGGATGTCGTCGAAGTATTCCGCTGGTACACCAGCCTGGTGACCCAATATCAGGTGGAGCCAGTCTTTGAGGAGCCGGAGGAATTTGGCGGCGTTGAGCGACAGCGCCAGACCCTGATCAATACCGGCCGCGTGGCGATGTGGATGGATGCTGGCGGGGGCGGCTTTGGTGGCATGGGGTTCCGCATCGTCGGGCCTGGACCCGAGGCTCAGCAGAACCTCAATCTCGGAGTCGCTCCCCTGCCTGCCGGCCCCAAGAGCGCCCAAGGCAGTGGCTTCCAATCGGTGACCGGCTACTTTATCTCGGCCCAGAGCGAGGCACGCCAGGCGTGTTGGACTTGGATCACCTTCCTGACGGAGCAGCCAAACGCGGGCTGGGGCCTGCCGGCCCGCCGCTCGGTGGCCGAATCGGCCGAGTATCGTCAACGGGTGAGCGCCGAACGGGCCGATGCCTATCTGGCCAGCGTCAGCAGCGGCAGCCGTGCCTCGTTTTACCAGCGCATCTCTGACGAGGGCAACTGGCTTGGCTTTGCCTCTTTCTGGCTGTCCGATGCTTACGATCGGGTCATCAACGGTGAAATGACGGTCGAGGAGGCGCTGGCGACCGCCCAGGAGTCGGTGGATAGGTACCGTGATTGTGTGATCGCCCAGAACGCCTTTCAGGACCCGGAGGCCATGCGGCAGTGCCTTTCCGAAGCGGGAGGCCCTATGCCAGGGATGCCTTGAGCCCGGGTGAGGGGATCATGAACGAAACAAAGCCGATCCTCCGTGTGCAAGAAGTGACCCGCGTCTATCGCGTGGACTCCCGGGAGGTCCCTGCATTGCGCGGCGTAACCCTGAGCATCGAGCCGGGTCAGGTGGTGGCCCTGCGGGGGCGATCGGGATCGGGCAAGACGACATTGCTCAATTGCATCGGCGGGCTGGATCGGCCGACCTCTGGCGAGGTGTGGTTTGAGGGACGGAACGTGACGCACTTGCCGGAACCAGAATGGGTGAAGCTCCGCCGCCACCGCATCGGTTTTGTCTTTCAGTCCCATGCCCTGTTGCCCACCTACTCGGCCTGGGAGAACATTGACTTGATCCTCCGTCTGGCGGGGGTAGGACGACGGGAGCGGCAGCAACGCATTGAAGAGGTATTGACCCTGATGGGCCTGACCAAATGGATGGACCATCGCACCTTCGAGCTTTCCGGTGGACAGCAGCAGCGGGTCGCTATCGCCCGGGCCATCGCCCCACGACCGTCCCTCATCCTGGCTGACGAACCGACGGGCGAGCTAGATTCGGCCACCGGTCAGCAGATCCTCGCCCTCTTTCGCCGTATCGCCGATCAGGAAGGAACCACAATCCTGATCGCAACCCATGACCTGGCGGTGGATGCCTTTGCCGACGAGGTGATCCTCCTTCAGGATGGGCGCATTGTCGAACGGTGAGCCGCTGCAATTCCCATCCGTCGGGTACCAATTGAGTTTTCATCGAGATTCCTCAGGATCTCCATCGGATCTCCACACCGGTATGGTATCCTATGGGCGAAACTTGTGGATGGAGGCATGTCGTGAACAGAGCAAAGCTGAATTATTGGGTGGACGTGGCTATCGGAGTGGCCGGGCTGATCAGCGCCGTGAGCGGACTGGTATTTCTCTTGCCGGTCCATGGCGAGGTCCTGGGACTCGGTCTTCGCACATGGAGCACGATCCATACCTGGAGCAGCCTGGCTGCCATCGCGGGAGTCGGTGTCCACCTCGCGCTGCACGCGAAGTGGATCGTGGCCATGACCCAACGAGGGCTATTCGCCAGGAGCCAGCAGGTGTCGGACTGCGCCTCGGAGCTGGTGCCCGTTGAAGCTGCCACTTCTTCTCTGAGCCGAAGGGCTTTTCTCATCGCGGGAGGGCTGATGACCATCGCCACCGGACTGGCTGTCCTCGGGTATCGGACGCTAGCGAATGCGATTTCGGCCCAGGATAGTCAGAGCGACCCTTCGTCCCTTGAACCAGAGCCACCAGACGGCGTGGCCTGCCCCTTTGGTCTGGTGAACGATCCCTATCCGGGTCAGTGCCCGCGCTATACGGACCTGGACGGCGATGGCATCTGCGACTACTCGGTCCCAGCCTCGGGAGATCATTTTTCCGGATCGGATGATGAGCCTTCCCAAAGCGACGGGAGTGGTTTGAGGAAAAGATTCCGCCGTCGGGGTAGCTGACCAACACCCGCGCCGGGCCTGATAGCCTGGCAGGATAGTATCCCCTGGCCTCTGCCATTAGACAGCCGAGGATCCGACTCCAAAGCGCTGTCAACGAATTCACAGCGAATCAACGAATTTGCCCTGTGACTCGACATTCGTTTATTCGTTTCCCCATTCGTTGACGCCCTTGATCCCGACTTCGCAGCCCTACCCAAACTCTGCGGTAGGGATTGTGTTCCCCTTCGAGTTGAGGTATAATGGAATAAAGGATGGGATTTGGGGTAGAGCTGGAAAGGCGGGTTACATGAAGGCGAGTCGAGTGCGGTGGTGCAGCGTTTGGGTATGGGTTGTGCTATTCCTTGCCCTGGGAAGCGGCATTCGCGCCCAGGAAGCGCGTCACGTAGATGTGCTGAAGGTCGAGGGACCGGTCACGCCAGTCATGCTGAGCTATATCGAACGGGGGATTCGCACCGCAGAGAGTGATGGGGCTGAAGTGCTGATCATCAAGCTGAATACCCCAGGCGGTCAGGTAGACCTGATGAACCGTATCGTCCAGGCGTTGCTTCAGGCTAACGTACCGGTGGCGGTATATGTCCATCCTCCAGGCGCTTACGCCGCTTCGGCCGGGACGTTGATCACGCTGAGTGGACATATCGCCGCCATGGCCCCTGGCACGACCATCGGCGCGGCCAGCCCGGTGGGACAACAAGGGGAAGACCTGGGCGAGACCATGGAGAAAAAGGTCAAGGAGGACTTGAAAGCGCAGGCACGGGCCCTGGCTCAACGGCGCGGTCCAGAGGCGATAGCCTGGGCTGAATCGGCCATCGAAGAAGCCAAAGCAGCAACGGCAGAAGAGGCTCTGGAGCTGAAGGTGATCGATTTCGTGGCCCTCGAACTGGACGACTTACTGCGACAAATGGATGGCTTCCAGGTCACGGTCAGAAACCAGGAGCGAACGCTGCACACTGCCGATGCCGCCATCCGCGAACTGCCCATGACCTTTGTCGAGCAATTCCTGCATACGATCACCAACCCGACGATCGCCTTCCTCCTGTTAACAATCGGCATCAACGCGCTCCTCTTCGAACTCTCCAGCCCAGGAGGGTATGCGGCGGGGGTCATTGGCGCGATCTGCCTGTTGCTGGCGTTCTATGCCTTGGGGGTGTTGCCTGTGAACTATACCGGTTTGATCTTTATCGTCCTAGCGTTCATCCTCTTTGTGATCGATGTCAAAGCTCCCACTCACGGCGTGCTGACCGCAGGCGGGATCGCCTCGCTGATCGCCGGCGCCTTGCTGCTCTTTAATTCCCCTCTTTACCGTGTCTCCCTGGTCGCGGTGGTGTCGGTCGCTGCCGTCACCGGGCTGTTCTTTGCCTTTGTGATCGCCAAGGTGGTTCAGATTCAGAAAAAGCCGGCCGTGACTGGCCGGGAGGGGTTGATCGGCAAGATAGCCCTGGTTCGCACCCCGCTGGAACCAACGGGGACCGTCTTTGTCCAGGGTGAGTTGTGGAGCGCCACCGCCGTGAACGGCCCGATCCAGGTGGGCGAGAAGGTGGAAGTGCTCTCGGTGGACGGCTTTCAGTTGAGGGTAAAGAAAGCGTCCGGGGCGTAGAGACCGATCGCCGGCTACTCCCGTTCCCCGCGGGCCACGACCTCCCTGGCCAGCCTCCGGTAGGCTTCGGCGCCCTTGTGGGTGTCGGCGTACTGGACCAGGGCTTGATTGGCGACCGATGCCTCCGCAAAGCGGATGCTCTTGTGGATCACGACGTCGAACACCTGGGGACCGAATACTGAGCGCACTTCCTCCAACACCTCGCGGGCGTGGATCGTGCCGGTCGAATACATCGTCGCCAGGATGCCACACACCGTGAGTTCAGGATTCAGGCGGGCCTTGACTTTCTCAATGGCCTCGATCAGCAGGCGAAGGCCGCGCATGGCGAAATACTCACATTGCATCGGGATCAGCACTTCCTGGCAGGCGCACAAGGCATTCACCGTGAGCAGGCCCAGGCTGGGTGGACAATCGATCAGGATAAAATCATAGTAGGGTTCGACCGGCTTGAGGACGCGGCGCAGGATATACTCCCGACGGATCTCGCCGATCAATTCGAGTTCTGCCGAGGCAAGCTCAATATTGGATGGGATCAGGTCCAGGCCAACCTGGATCGGATAGGTGACGCGCTCCACAGAGAATTCGGGATCGATCAGGGCTGTGTAGATTGTCTGCTCCAGCCCGGCGCCGTCTACCCCCAATCCTGTCGAGAGAGCGCCCTGGGGGTCCAGATCGACCAGCAGGGTTCTTTTCTCCATTTGGGAGAGGACCACGCCCAGATTCACGACCGTGGTGGTCTTGCCCACCCCGCCTTTTTGATTGGCTACCGCAATCACGCGTGTCATCTACCGGCTCCTCTCTGCACAAAAGACCACGGTGCCCTGGCGGCTCCCTGTCCTGAGGGGAGGCATCGCTTCGACCAGGTCGGCCAGCCGGGCATAATCGGCGGCCCCTCGGCCGCCAGGGGCGTACTCAAAGATCGTCTTGCCCGCGCCTGGCGCTTCGGACAATTTGGTATCGATCCGGATCGGATGGGTGACGCGTGGTCCAAAATCGGTGTTCAGGATCTGCAACACGGTCTGGCTCACCCGGCGCCGTGGATCATAGAAGGTGGGGATCAATAATCGGATGGCCGCGCCGCCGCCCAACAGCCGGCTGATGTCGCGCAAATATCGCATGAAATGACGGGCACCGGCCAGGGCCAGCATTTCCATCGAGACGGGGATAAAGACTTCGTCGGCATAGGATACCGCATTGACCGTCAGCAGAGAAGTGGAGGGGGCGCAGTCGAGCAACTGATAGTCATAGCCGTTCAATCCGGCGAACAGTTCAGCAAAAAGCTCCTCCCGACCGATCTCCAACACCATCCGTTGTTGGGCTTTGAACAGGTTCACGCTGCTGGGCAGAACGTCCAGGTTTTCTCGAGCCGGCACCAGGCACTCTGCTGCCCGGGCGCGACGCATGAGCACATCGGCCAGAGAACGTTCGGGTTCGCCAAGTCCCAAGGCAATGCCGACGTTGGCCTGGGTATCGGTGTCGATGAGTAGAACCCGACGCCCCCGCAAGGCCAACGCGGCTCCCAGGTTGACACAGGTGGTCGTCTTGCCGATCCCACCCTTAAAGCCGACGATCGCTATCTTGCGCATGGCTTTAATCATTTTAACAGAAAAAGAGTCGGATGTCAATTCAAACATCCGACTCTTTCACTTTTCAGCGCATTGAATCGTATTATTGGTTCTTTCGCGGTACCTCATGGCAATGGCGACAGCGGGCCTCGTACGATTCGCTGCCCCCCACCAGGATGATCGGATCGTCATAGGCGGCCGGTTTCCCGTCAATCAACCGCTGAGTCCGACTGGCCGGTGCTCCACATACGACGCAGATGGCCTGCAGCTTGGTGATCTCTTCCGCTTCGGCCATGAGGAGGGGCATGGGACCAAAAGGTTCCCCTCGGAAATCCATATCCAGCCCGGCCAGGATCACCCGCAAGCCACGTCGGGCCAGTTCATTGCACACGCTGGACAGTTCCCAATCAAAGAACTGGGCTTCATCCACCGCGACCACACTGGTATCGGGGTCCAGCCGCTCGAGGATCTCCCGGGCCGAGCTGATCGGCACTGCTTCCCACTGCAAGCCGTTATGGGATGCAACTTGTACGGCGTGGTAGCGATTATCAATCGCCGGCTTAAAGACCTGGACTTTTTGCCGGGCGATGCGGGCGCGGCGGACACGGCGGATCAACTCCTCCGTCTTGCCGCTGAACATGCTGCCGCAGATGACCTCAATCCAACCACCGTTGTAGTTGGGATGCATGAGCTCCTTCCTCCAATCAAAAAAGGGGCAAAGTTTGCACTCTGCCCCTTTGCCTCCATGGACGATTTAGGCTCCCTCTGGCTCGGTGAGTTCGACCTTTCTCTCCAGGCGCCGCATAAAGCGTTCCACCTGGCCGGCGGTGTCCACAATGCGCTGCTCTCCGGTGAAGAAGGGATGGCAGGCCGAACACACATCGGTCCGGATGACCTTTTCCGTCGCTCCGGTCGTCCAGGTATTGCCACAGGCGCAGATCACCGTCGCGTCTGGATAATAGGTAGGATGAATGTTCTTTTTCATCATCAGCCTCGCGGTGCCGCTACCGGCTCAGGGTAAACGCTCACCTGTTTCCGGTCATTGCGGATGGTCTCGAATTTCACATAACCGTCCCGGGTTGCATACAGGGTAAAGTCTCGCCCTACCCCAACGTTAAGGCCCGGCTTGAACTTGGTGCCCCGCTGTCGGACCAGGATGCTCCCGGCGGTGACGCGTTCACCATCGAATCGTTTCACGCCCAATCGCTTGGCATGGCTGTCGCGCCCGTTGCGGGTGCTGCCTCCTCCTTTTTTGTGTGCCATCTGTCCACCCTCTTTCTAGCCCGAATCCTAGGCAATGATTTCATCAATGCGCAAGCGGGTATGATGCTGCCGGTGCCCCTTGGTACGTCGGTACCGGTTCTTGTTCTTGTATTTGAACACCACCACTTTACGGCCTTTGGCCTGCCGGGTTACTGTCGCTTTCACTCTGGCATTCTCGACCCAGGGCCGCCCGACCCGAGTCCGATCCCCATCGGCGACCAGAAGCACCTGATCGAGCTCGATCTGATCCCCCACCTCGTGCGGCAGTTTCTCTACCTCGATAGAATCGCCGGGGCAGACCCGGTATTGTTTCCCGCCCGTTGCTATCACCGCGTACATCAAGATGCTCCTCCAACGTATGACATCAACAAGCGGTGGAATCCTGCCGGATCCCGCCGCCATGTGTGCAATGCCGAATTATACCACCTCCCGATTATTTGTCAAACTCAAACCGCAGGTTGGTGCGCTCCAGGCGATCGAGCACCCACGACAGACCCAACGCGTCCAGAACTTCATCGGGGCGACCGGCGCCCTGGGGGCTGGCCTGTAAGCGCATGTCGATCATCGGTTCTCCGTCATCTCCAGCCTGTACCGACAGGCTCTGGATGAGGGGTCGCAGGTCATAGGTTTGCCACCCGCCCTTGTGCCGACGACGGCGGAGCAGAGTAGGGGATTTCAACAGCTCCTCAATTCTAGCCCGGATCGCCTCGACCGGCTCTTGACTGCGCAGCACGGCTCGATAGTCGGCGGCACGCAGTTGCGACTGCAATGAGGGAGCTGTTAGGTCTATCTCCGTAATCTCACCCACCTCCAGGCCGGTTGGCAGGACTGGTTGCAGCCGAGACCGCACCTCATCAGGAGATAGCCGTTCGGTGAGCCACACATCGAGCCACTCCGCCCGTCCAATGACACCCACCGGCAGGCCGGCGGCGATCTGAAAGCGCGGACGGGGGGTAAAGCCGTGTGAATAGGCGAGCGGCAACCCTGCCCGGCGGAAGATGCGCTCCCAGGTACGCGCCAGATCGAGGTGCGAGATATATTTCAGCGGCTCGCCTTTGGCGAATTGAATGCGCAGCCGTTGGCGGGGGCCTTCCTGGGCCTTGCCTGGCAGGTCGTCACCGTTCATGGGCCTCCCTCCTTACCCCGTGATGTTGAAGTGGTGGGCAGCCCCACGCTCTTTCCAACAGAGCCTGACGTTCCCTGGCAAAGGCAGCCAGGATGCCGCAGGCGTAGCACTGCTCCCGGCAATCGGGACGGACCTCTCCGCGCAGCGATGCCTCATACTCCTGCGCCAGATACCGTTTCGTCACCCCGGTATCAATATGGTCCCATGGCAAGACTTCATCCAGAGGTCGGGGCCGTCGCGCGTAAAAGTCAGGAACCAGCCCGGTTTCGTAAAACGCCTGCCGCCAGGCTTCGATCTTGAACTGGTCGCTCCAGCCATCAAAGCGGGCGCCGAGTTGCCAGGCGCGGTAGATGACCGACCCCAGGCGCCGGTCGCCGCGGGCAAGCACTGCCTCCAACAGCGTCTCCTGGGGGTTATGCCAGTTAAGCTTGATTCCCGGACGCCGCAGGTGGTCCCGCAAGTACTCCTGCTGGGTCCGGATGTCGGCCTCATCGGCCAAGGGAAGCCACTGGAACGGGGTATGGGGCTTGGGCACCAGCGTCGAGACACTGAGGTGCACCTGCGCCTTGGGACCAATGGCCCGCATGCCCACAGCCCGCACCCGGTGGGCCAGGTCCGCGATGGCGGCAACGTCATCCAGCGTCTGAGTCGGGTGGCCGATCATGAAATAGAGCTTGACCGTTTTCCATCCGCGACGGTAGACCTCCTCGACGACCGCCAGCAGGTCCTGGTCGGCGATCGGTTTGTTGATCACGCGGCGCAACCGCTCCGTGGCCGCTTCCGGAGCGAAGGTGAAACTGGAACGACGACCGGTCGCCTCCAACTGATCCATCAGATCGACCGAGACCGATTCGATGCGCAGACTGGGTAGGGAGATCGAAAGATGCTGTCCCTGGTAGCGGCTGACCAATTCGCGCACGAGTCTCTCGATATGGCTGTAATCGCTTGAACTCAGCGACAATAACCCGATCTCCTCAAAGCCGGTATGGCGGAGGATAGCTTCCACTGCGGCCAGGACCTCCTCGACGGGGCGTTCGCGCACCGGGCGGTAGACCATGCCGGCATGGCAAAAGCGGCAACCCCGCGTACAGCCCCGCTGGATCTCGATATTCGCCCGGTTATGAACGATATCGAGATAGGGGACGATCAGCCGGGTGACCGGGGGCGGCAGGGTAGCCACGATCCGCTTGCGCACCGGCAACCGCGCTTCGGCCATGGTCGGCTGGATCTCGGCTACGGTCCCATCATCGTGGTAAGAGACCCGGTAAAAGCGGGGGACGTACACCCCCTGGATTTCTGCCAGCCGACGCAACAGAGCCTCCCGCGAACTCTTGTGCTGCTTCACCTCTCGAATGGCGGTGGTCAGCTCGTGGACCACTTCTTCTCCCTCGCCGATGACAAAAGCATCCACAAAGTCGGCCAACGGCTCAGGATTATACACCGCCTCCCCTCCGGCAACTACGAGGGGGTGTCGCTCATCGCGCGCCATCGAGAGAACCGGCAGGCCGGCCAGGTCGAGCATGTTCAGCAGGTTGGTGTAGAGTTGTTCGGAGGGCAGGCTGAAGCCGATCACGTCGAATTCGGCCAGGGGGCGACGGTTCTCCAGGCTGAACAGCGGGAGGCCAGAGGACCGCATCGCCTGCTCCATGTCCACCCATGGCGCATAGACCCGCTCGGCCAACACGCTCTCCTGGCGGTTGAGCTGATCATACAGGATCATTAGCCCCAGGTTTGACATGCCGATCTCATAGATGTCGGGGAAGGCGAGCGCCCAACGCACGTCGCAACGATCCCAATCTTTGACAATGCTGTTCCACTCGCCCCCGGTGTAGCGCCCTGGTTTGCAGACGGAACGCAAGAGGTGGTCTAGCCCTTGATCGATCTTCAAATCATACCTACTCAGTCCGAATTTGCCAGGATTATACCACAGGACAGGCCTTGACGAAAGCAGCCAGAGGTCATTTGACGCCTTCGGCCAACGGTGCTATAATCGCTCCCGCACCAGAATCAAGGAAACAAGACCATGCTCGAACGTCAGGACCTGGAAAAGGCGAGGTCCGCACGGCCCAGTATTTCTGTCTTTTTCCCTGCTTACAATGATGGGGGGACCATACCGAGTATGGTCCTCACTGCCTTGATGACCCTTCGCAAGTTGACCGATGATTACGAAATCATTGTCGTCAACGATGGCAGCGCCGACTATACGGCTGAGGTCCTCGACGAACTGGCCGCTCGCTACCCAGAGTTGCGCGTCATCCACCACGAAAAGAATCGAGGCTACGGCGGAGCGCTCCGGACCGGCTTTGCCAGTGCAACGAAGGACCTCATTTTTTATACAGACGGCGATGCCCAGTACGATCCCCGGGAATTGGTCCGGTTATATGCCGCCTGGAACGACCAAGTGGACCTGGTCAATGGCTACAAGATCAGCCGGTCCGATCCGCTGCACCGGATCATCATCGGTCGGCTCTACCACTGGACCGTCAAGCTGGCGTTCGGTCTCCGCATCCGCGATGTAGATTGTGACTTTCGATTGATGCGCCGCAGCATCTTTGACAAGGTCCATCTCAAGTCCGACTCGGGCGTCATCTGTGTCGAACTGATTAAAAAAGTGCAGGATGCCGGGTTCCGTATCGCCGAGGTCCCGGTCCACCACTACCATCGCGCCTATGGCAAGAGCCAGTTTTTCAACTTCCGTCGCATCTGGCGCACGGGCAAACAGCTATGGGCGTTGTGGTGGGAGCTTCGCTGGCCCCAGCTCATCGGTCGAAGGAAGACATCATGTCCGAAGATAGAGGCATAAACAACCTGTCGGGCTATCTCGACGCCTACCGGGGCAAACGGGTGTTGATCACGGGGGGTCTGGGCTTTATCGGGTCGAATCTTGCCCATCGGCTGGTGGAACTGGGCGCTGAGGTGTTGATTGTTGATTCGCTCATCCCGGACTATGGTGGGAATCTGTTTAACGTGCATGGCATCGAGGACCGGGTCCGGATCAACATTGCCGACGTGCGCGACCGAACCAGCATGGACTATCTGGTGCAGGGACAGGATTATCTGTTCAACCTGGCCGGTCAGGTGAGCCACCTGGACAGTATGAGGGATCCGTTCACTGACCTGGAGATCAATTGCCGCAGCCAGCTCTCCATCCTGGAGTCATGCCGCCATAATAACCCGAACGTGAAGGTGGTCTTTGCCAGCACCCGCCAAATCTACGGCGTCCCGGATTACCTGCCGGTGGATGAGCGTCACCTCGTCCACCCGACCGACGTCAACGGGATCAACAAGATGGCCGGCGAGTGGTATCATATCGTCTATAACAACGTATACGGCGTGCGGGCTACCTCGCTGCGGCTGACCAACACCTATGGCCCCCGCATGCGGGTCCGTGATGCCCGACAGACCTTTTTGGGCCTGTGGATTCGGCTGATTGTGGAAGGCAAGGAATTGGCGATCTATGGCGATGGCCGGCAGGTGCGGGATTTCAATTACGTGGATGACGTTGTAGATGCGTTCCTCCGCGCCGGTGCCGACGATCAGGCGAACGGGGAGGTCTATAACCTGGGCGGGGATGAACCGGTCAGCCTGCTGTACCTGGCCCAGCTCATGATCGAGGTGGCCGGCAAGGGAAGTTATCGGCTCGTGCCATGGCCGGAAAATCGAAAGCGGATCGATATCGGCGATTACTACGGCGATTACCGCAAGATCCGCAGCAAGCTAGGATGGCGCCCTCGCGTTTCATTGGAGGAGGGGTTGCGCCGAACGCTCCGCTACTATGAAGAATTCCACCATCACTACTGGCAGGCGGAGCCCTTGGAAGGTTCCCAATAAGGTCCCGGACCGATGCCACCCGGAGGAAGTATGTCGGTGTCTTCGACCATTCCCCTGGCCGATCTCCAGCGAGAATACGCTGCCATCCGTGCGGAAATCGATCAGGCCGTCGAACGGGTGCTGCGGCGCGGTTGGTTTATCCTCGGCGAAGAGGGGGAGGCGTTCGAGGCAGAATGGGCTGCCTACTGCGGGGTGGCCCACGCGGTCGGAGTGGGCAACGGCACCGATGCCCTGTACCTGGCGCTGCGGGCGGCGGGCATTGGTCCGGGCGACGAGGTGATCGTCCCGGCGCTGACGGCCACCTTTACCGCCCTGGCCGTTTCGTTGGCCGGCGCCGTGCCTGTCTTTGCCGATGTGGACCCGGACACCTGCACCCTTGCCCCGGATGCGCTGGAGGCGGCCATCACCCCCCGCACGGCTGCGGTCATCCCGGTCCACCTCTATGGCTGTCCGGCCGACATGGCCGCGATCACGGCCATTGCCCGGCGCCACCAACTGCTCGTCCTGGAAGATGCAGCCCAGGCTCACGGCGCTCGCCACCACGGCGCACGCGTTGGGAGTCTGGGCGACGTGGCAGCGTTCAGCTTCTATCCCAGCAAGAACCTGGGGGCCTATGGCGATGCCGGGGCGATCGTCACCGACGACGCGGCCCTGGCGGAAAAGGCCCGCATGTTGCGCCACGGGGGACAGCGGCGCACCTACTATCATGAACTGCTCGGCATCAACAGCCGTCTGGACGAAATCCAGGCCGCCATTCTACGGGCCAAACTCTCCCACCTCGATGCCTGGAATGAGCAGCGGCAGAGATGGGCGGCCCATTATCAGGCTGGCCTGGACGAGATCGAGGGCCTGGTGTTGCCCCACGCGCCGGAAGGGGTCGAGCATGTGTATCATCTCTACACCGTGCGGACTCGGCTGCGGGATACCCTGCGCGACTATCTGACCGGAGCCGGCGTACGCACCGGCATCCACTATCCCCAGGCGGTTCACTTGCAGCCGGCCTACGCCCCTCTGGGGTATCAACCCGGCTCATGCCCCCATGCCGAAGCGATCAGTTCCGAGACCCTGTCGCTGCCGATGTTCCCTCAGCTCACTCTGCTAGAAATCGAGCAGGTGATCCGCCTGATCCGGTTCTTCTTTGCCATGAGGGAGGGCTGACCTCCCCCGTTCCCTGCCGATCATCCGGCATAGCAGTACAGACAGCCATGGCAGCGATGCCACTGACCATACATCCCCACATCAAAATAGGCCGCACAGCCGCAGCCGGGACGGCTGCCGGAGGTTGCCGCCCGTCCTGGATCTCGACCGGAGAGGGCCACAAACCAGGCATAGTCGCCACAAGCCGCCGGGTGTAATCCCTGGACCTTGTCGGCCAGACCCGCGACCTCAGCACACACGGCCACCGTCAGCCCGTACTCACTCGCGGCCTGGACCAACTCGCTCGCAGTGTGAACCTGCCAGCTCTCATCATAGCCGGGCATTCCGGCCGCCCAACCGGGCAGTACGCCGGCCAGCCGCGCGTCCACCCGCTTGTAGCGACCCGGGCGCGCAATAAAGTTCAGGACACAGCGACGGATCCCCAGCCGCGCTGCGTGCTCCGCCAGACGCCGAAAGCGGTCGAGACGATGGACGGTCGGGATAATCGGGTCATAGCGCCATTTGATGTGATCGGGCCCGCCCACCAGGGCGATCAATTCGGCAACCCCGGCAAAGGGTTCGGCTGGAACTCGGGGCTCCCAGGTCGTCCCACCCAGGCCGGTCACGGTGACCTGCGCGGTCACGGTCGTACCTTCTCGTTGCAGCACCTGCAACAAGGCCCCGCCTCGCTTCAATGCAGTAGCGGCGTCTTTGGTCCACAGTTGGACGATCCAAGGTGCGCCAAACGCCTCAACCACGGCGCGCAAATTGACCCATACCTGTTCGATGCGCGCCGGGTCGGTGCGCCGGCTTACGTCCAGATAGATGGCTTCTCCCACTCGTCTCAGATAGTTCGGATAATCTTCCAGCCGAAAGACAAATCCCATCGCGATCGCTTTCTTTTGGTTCGTGGTGTATTGCCACACACGGCTGGGGTGCGGTCCCCTGCGACCTATTGTACCATATGCGCTGGCAGCGGGCAAAGGGGCCTTTGCCGGGCCCGACCGGGAAGGTCCTGTAACCTGACTCGATCTGGAGCGAGGGACCTTTCACCCGAATCCCAAGAAGATGACAAATTCGGTAGCAAGTGGTATAATGCGTATCACTTTGATGCAAGGAGTTTGCCAATAGGATGGACTTTGAGAGCATTCTGCGCACAATCCAGCCGTTCGTGATCCTGTTTGCAGCCCTGTTTGCTGCCTTCTTGACCGCGTTGTGGATCAGTGCTGTCATCTGGACGTTCCGCGACATTCGGGCCCGTTCGCGAGATGTCTTTGCCCAGATTTTGGCGACCCTGATGGTCTTGATCTTCTTTCCCCTCTTTCCGCTGCCGGGGGTGATCCTCTATTTTATCCTCCGCCCGCGCGAGACGCTGGCCGAAGTCTATGAGCGTTCGCTGGAAGAAGAGGCCCTGCTGCAAGGGATTGAGGAACGGTTGGCCTGTCCGGGCTGTAACCGGCGGATCGAGGAAGATTATATGATCTGCCCGACCTGCCACACCCGGCTCAAGAAGGCATGCGTTTCATGTGGACGATTGCTTCATTTGCGCTGGAACATCTGCCCGTACTGCGGAGCGGTACAGACCGCGGCCAAAGCCGTCCCCTCGCCACCGCTGCGGGTTGCCTTGCAGGCCGAGCCAACGGTCGAGATGGCGGTACCGGGTGGGGCGGCGGTATCCTCCCTGCCCGAACCAGGCGCTGAGGCAGAGAGCGGGGGGTATCCTGGTTTCGAGTCCGATGAGGGACCTGGGGAGAGGTTTCCTTTCATGCCGGATGCCGATCCTGGAGACCAGGAGGAACCTGACGCCGGGCCGACTTCAGAGGACGAATCCCCGCCGCCATTGGCATAAAATCAGCGATCTGAGGCGCGGCGCACGGATGATGGGCCGCGCCTTTTGTCTCTATCGGGAGTTGTGATGAAGGTTCCCAAGATTGGCAGCTTGTGTCTGGTACTCATGTTGCTGGCTGGCTGCGGGGTCCCGGTTCCTGCTCGGGAATCGGGTTCGCCGAGCCCTACGGCGGTCGCTGGTTCGCCCACGATCGCACCCAGTCCCACCTCTCTCCCTGTCCCGACGGCGACCAACACCGCCACCATCCGGCCGCCTACTGCCTCGGCTCCCACCTTGACTCCTCCGCCTCCCTCTTTGACTCCTGAGGCCTTGCCGTCCCAGGTGGCTGAGATCATGGACGGGTTGGAAACCGAGGTGGAGGAACTGCGCGGCCTGTCGACCGACGTACCCATTGCCCGTCGGCTGATGACCCCCCAGGAACTCACCGCCTATCTGGAACGCAAATTCACCGAGGAGTATCCCCCGGCGGAAATCGAGGCGGACGTGCGAACGATGGCCGCCTTCGATTTTGTGCCCAGGGACCTGGACCTGCGGCGTGTGTTGCTGGACCTCTATTCCTCCCAGATCCTGGGCCTGTATGATGAAGAGGAGAACCTCTTTTACATCATCTCCGAGGGAGAGTTTGACCTGGCGGATCGGATCACCTTTGTCCACGAATATGTCCATGGTCTGCAGGACATTTTCTACCAATTGGAGACCTTTGTGGACGATGATCGGATGAACGATGATCAGGTCCTGGCCCGAATGGCTCTGGCTGAAGGCGACGCCACTTTCGTCATGAGCGACTATCTCCTGGCCCATCTGGCCGAGTGGACCCCCCAAGACCTGGCCTCATTACAATCCGAGGAAGTCGAAGGGGACCAGGAAGCGCTGGAGGCGGCTCCGCCGATCATCCGCGAGACGTTTGAGTTTCCCTACGTCTATGGCCTGCAGTTCGTCGAGTATTTGCAGGAGAAGGGATGGAAGACGGTTGATCCGGCATTTGCCAAGCCGCCTCAATCCACGGAGCAGATCCTTCACCCGGAAAAGTACCTCTCTGAGGATGAACCGCAGATGATCGCCTTGCCGCCGCTGACCGACACCCTGGGAGCGGGTTGGCATCTGGTCGAGGTCGAGACGCTGGGTGAATTTCAGACCCGCCTCTACCTGGCCCAGCAGGTGGGTCAGGAAATGGCAGAACTGGCCAGCGAGGGATGGGATGGCGACCAATACGCCCTGTATGCCCGGGGCGATGAGGACGTATTGGTCTTGGTCAGCGCCTGGGACAGCCGGGCCGATCGGGACGAGTTTGTGGCCGCCTGGACGCAGTATGCCACCCACAAATACGGCAGGTCTCCCGAGCGCACCGGTCCGGCCGGGCTCTGGTGGCAGACGCCTGGACAAACTGCCCTGCTGACCTGGAACGGGGTGAGAGCCATCATCATCCTCGGTCCCAGCCGGGACCTGATCGACAAGGTGGTGGCGGCGTTACCGTAGAAGCCGAAGGGGCATGGTGTTCCCCCTCGGTCTCCATATCTTGAAGGGGTATTGCATTCTCCATTGACATCGTAGGGGCGAGGCATTGACCTTGTACACCGTTCCCGGGAATGCCTCGCCCCTACCGGGGTTCCTTATCGATGAAGCGAGGCGAGAACCTCCACCCCTTCCCCATCCACCACCTCGCCCACCCGCCACACCGACTGGCCGGCCTGGAGGCACAGGGCTTCCAGGCGGTCGGCTTCCGTCGGCGACAGGGCGACGAGCAGGCCGCCGCTCGTCTCGGGGGTGAACAACAGCATCTGCATCTCGTCGGTCAGCCCGTCAAAGGTGACGTGAGGCCCATAGCCCCGTTGATTGTTGCACGCGCCGCCGGGGAACAGCCATTGCCGGGCATATTCCACCGCGCCGGGCACGAAAGGCAGGCGGTTCAGGAAAAAGCGAAACCGCGCCCGGCTCTGGCTGGCCATCTCGAAAGCATGGCCGAGCAGCGCAAAGCCGGTGATATCGGTTACGGCATGGAAGGTGACCTGCTGGATCAGTTCAGCCGCTCTCCGGTTCAGTTGGAGCATGGACTGGATCGCCGCCTCCAGGTGGGCCGGATCGGCTACCCCCCCTTTGGCGGCGGTAGTGATGATCCCCACTCCCAGCCGTTTGGTCAGCAGGAGCTGGTCGCCGGGCTGGGCACCTCGTTTTTTGCCGATGCGGCTGGGGTGAACGGTGCCCATCACCGCCAGGCCAAACTTTGGTTCGTTGTCGTCCACCGTATGCCCGCCGGCGATCACGCCGCCGGCCTCGGCCACCTTTTCCGCCGCCCCGCGCAGGATGTCCCGGATCACCGCTGCCGGAAGTTTGGGCGGAAAGGCAGCGATGCACAGCGCCAGCACCACCTGTCCCCCCATGGCATAGATATCGCTCATGGCATTGGCGGCGGCGATGGCGCCGTAGGCATAGGGGTCGTCCACGATCGGGGTGATAAAGTCGGTGGTAAAGATCAGCGCCTGCTCTTCGCCGATCTGGTACACCGCCGCGTCATCGGGCGAGCCCAGACCCACCAGCAGGTTTGGGTACTCTTCCTCCCGAAAGGTTTCTTGCAAGGGGCGCAGCACCTGCGCCAGGTCTTCCGGCGACCGCTTGGATGCTCAACCGGCCGCGCTGGTCAAAGCGGTCAGCCGCACATGGTTCCAGTCAATCTCAGTCATCAAGAACCCTCAGATCGGATAGATGCCGTGGATCGGCACCTGACACCGGGTCAGAATCTCGGCTACCTGGTGTTCCTCCGCCCGGTTGAAGCGCAATGCCATCCCACAATCGGAGCTGAGCTGGCGCGGCGTCGGGATCATTTTGATCTGGACCCCGGCCTGTTGGAGCACCTTCTCAGCCCGGATGGCGTGGGCAGCCGATTGAAAAAGCACGACACTATATTCGGCCATCGGCATCTCTAGAGATGGATCACCTTCCCCGCATTCAACAAGGTCTCGGCGATGGTGTACATGTTGGACACCTGGCCCACCGCCAATTTGTCGGTCAATCCAAAATAATTCAGGCAAGTGCCACAGGCCAGAAGCTGAACCCCCTGCGCTTCCAGCGCGCAGAGGTCTTCCAGCACAGCCGAGCCCTCACAGGCCAGCTTGACCCCGGTGTTGAACAAGATCACCGTCTGCGGAACGGGTCTCACCTCTCCTAGTGCGTGAAAAAAACCCCGGATCAAGATGCTCCCCAGTTCTGGATCTCCACGGCCCATCATATCAGCGGCAACGACCAGCACCAGCGGACCCGCAGCGCCCTGGACCCCCTCGCCCGAGGGCTGCTCCGGTGGCGAGGTTTGGGGCGCTCGGGTCAGCTCGATCTGGAACTCGTTCTCCTGCCGAGTGACGTGAACCAGCCAGCCGGCCTGTTGTGCCATCCGCGACACATTGGCCACCGAATTCTCACTGTCCACCAGCGTCACAATATGGTCGGTTTCCTGCATCGCCTTGCGGGTTAGAATCACCGGCTGGGGGCAAGGCAATCCCCGTGCGTCTACAATTTCTGCCATTTTTCCCCATATGTCTATTCGTATGGTCCCGTATCCTGAAGCTCGGAAAGCGATACCATCGCTCCTTTGGCAATCATATTGCATTCTATTAGGGAGGTCAAATAGCAGATATAACGTTCGGGAATAATAACCACTCAACCTTGTCAAAAAAACATGCCTTGCCGTCTCTTCTCCCACAATTCCCCTCCCCTCTCTGCGTGCGGGGAGGGGGCGTAGGGGCGCAGCGGCGCTGCGCCCGGGGGGTAGGGGTGGGGTCCTGAAGGGGCTGTCGACGAATGAGGCAGGGCTGTTGCGCCCAAGGGCCAGGAGTGAAAGATCGCGATTTTCAACGGAGTCGAGGCTTCAGCCGGGGGACACCAGAAGCGATGTCCGCCCGAAGGCTCGACTCCCTTTACCCGGGAGTCAAGGCTTCACTCATTTCCAGCGCACCATACGCGCGACCGTTGATAGGGCTGTTGCCAGCCAGGTTGACAAGCCCAATGCGGCTTTGCGGAACGGCCCAGGAGTGGAAGCTTTAGCTGGATTCTGCGCGATTCCGTTCCGGCCGAAGCCTCCACTCCCATTGGGTGCTGGACTTTGCGGCAGCCCTGGCGACCGCTGAAATCGGCCCTTTGCCAGACGGACAAAATGTGGTATAATGATCTCAAGGCCGAATCCAGAAACCCCCGGTGGGTGGTTCTGTCGTGGGTGGGTTTTTCAGCGGTGGGGAATCCCCAACTGGTTGGGGGTCTCCGGCTCAGGTGGGGCAGACCCAGACAAGTCTGGGGATCCGACGCATCCCCGTCCCAGAACGGATTGGGGGCCGAAGAAGAACCTGCCCATGAAAGGGTGGGGGGTTGGACCATACAGGCGCGGTCAAGGCGTCGCCCTCAGATCAGCGCGATGAGTACCGGGCGGCGGCCCTGACCCTAGTAGGTTCCCACGAGGTCCGGGGAAATGACGGCCCAGTCAGCGATGGAGGTTGGAGAGGTCAATCGGGAGAGGCTGGCCCAGGCGGTCCGCGAAGCAGGACACCCGGTGCATCTGAACCTGCTGGCCCAGGAGGCGGTGCGGGCCTGGCTGGAAGACCGGGCCGCCGAGCGCGGGTACGCCCCGGGAGCGCGGTATGAATCGAGGGAGACCATCCGGTTCAACGGCCAGCCGGTGCAAGTGAAAGCGGTAGAGATCGGTAGCAATCCGAAACAGGGCCAGTTCCAGATCGTGACGCTGCTCCTGCCCGACGGGACGGAGCGGTGGATGGCGGCGGGGGTCCCCGGCGCGCCGGCCGAGGACCGTCCGCCCGTGACCGAGGAGCAGGTCGAGCGGATCATCGGGCAACACGGCCCGGCCATTCGCCGCGCGGTTCAGGAAACATTGGGCGCCGACGACCGTTTTGTCTGGTTCCAGGATGCCCAGGGGGATCACTGGTGCCTGGCCGAGATGCTGCCGGAGGTGGGCGATGAGGAGCTGGCCCGCGTCGGGCCGCTGCTGGAGGGTTTGCTCGCCGATGGCGTGTTGCGCCCCCGGCCGACGGAAGAGCTGGTCCGGGCGATCTGGGGACAGGAGAACGACGGCAGCGACGGCTACCGGCTGAAGGCGTTCGCCCTGAACGCCGCGCTGCAACGATGCACGGACCTGCGCCAAGTGGGCGATGGCTGGGTGCTGGAGGCGGAGTGGCAGGAGTTGCAAGAGCGGCAGGGGCTGGTGGGACCCCGGAAAGAGAGCGCCGTCACCCCGCCGCCGGGCGTGAAACGGGACGAAACCGAGGAAGAGACGGATGAAGAAGAGGACAAACCCGGAGAGCCGCCCGTTGCCCAGGATCTGGAAACCTGGCGGCAGGACCGGCCCCGCCACGCGACCATCACCCTGAAGGCGAGGCATTACTACGGCCACTGGCTGCCGCTGACGAAGGACATGCAGCGGCTCTTCCCGCCCCGCGCCTCCATGGCCGATGCGGTCACCTTCTATCACCGCTTCGGCGGACACGAGGAATCGTTCCCCGCCTGGGTGGACTGGGATCAGCGGCGCATCCTGGGTTCGCCGCAGATGTACCAGGCGTTCCACGACCACGGCATTTACCCCGGCGCCAAACTGGTCATCTCCCATCGCGACAGCGAACGGGAATACGAGATGCGCACCCAACCGATCCAGGGTGAGCGAAGGATCCTGGTGCGGCGCGTTTTCCTGGCAGAGGATGGGACGCTCGAGTACGACGAGGTCGAGGAGCCGGTGCGCTACGAAATCGCGGAGGACGTGTTCGTCGCCGATGCGCGGTGGGAGGACCTGCCGGCGCTGTTCCGGCAGGCGGAGCAGGTCGGCGCCGGCATCTTCCAGTTGATGTATGAGCAGTGCTGCCGGTGGTGGGAAGAGAGGGGGCGCCAGCCGCTGTATGTCACAGCCGAGGACCTGTTCCAGGCGATCCACTTTGACGAGCAGGGCCGGCTGACCAGCAAAGCGACCATTGCCTGGGAACTGTGGCGGCGGCGGGCGTTTGAACCGGTTGGCGATGGAAAGTACCGGTTCCGTCCCCAGTTTTGTGAACGGGTGCGAGCGGTGGGAACCGGCAGGCATAGGCAGCAGCCGATAGTCACATCGTCAGGCCCGAAGGTGCCGAAGGATAGATCGCTGCAGGCGATTGTGAGGAAGAGGCATATCGCGGTGCCGCCGACAAAACCCGGGAAAAAGAAAGAAGTTGAGCCTCCGCCGTCCGTCAGAACTACGCCTCCCACAGAAGTCCCCGATATCGGCATCCGGCACATCGTCTATCCGATTCCCTTTGCGAACACACCGCTCACCGACGAGATTCGACAAGCGCTGCTGCTGCGCGTCGGACCCATCCGGCGCGCCTTCGAGATCACGTTCTGGGAACCCGGCACCCCCGAGCAGTTGGACGAATACCTGATGCAATGCATCGCCGACCGAAGCGCCAACCGCTTTGTGACCCCTCGACAGGTGGTGGATTTCATGGTAAACTTGGCCCAGCCAAGACCGGGCGAGCGGGTGGCCGACATCTGTTGTGGGACGGGCATCTTCCTGGTCAAGGCGCTGCGCTTCGTGAAAGAGGTCTACGGCGAGGACGCCGACCTGGAGCTGTACGGCGCCGACATTTACGACAGGGCGGTAGAAGCGGCCCGGCTGAACCTGGTAGCCAACGGCGCCCGCCACTTCACCGTAGTGCGGGCCGATTCCTTGCGCGAGCAAGGGGGCATGTTTGCCCAGAAGTACGACCTGATCCTGGGCAACCCGCCATTTGGGGGCGGGCAGGTGGGGGCGTTCCTGCGCCGCTGGGCTGGGTTGCTGGATACCGGAGGCCGGGCGGTGGTCAACGCTTCCGAAAGCGTGTTAGCCAATGCCAGTGAAAGCGACCAAGGGCTCAGACACTGGTTGGTAGACAACTTTGAACTAGAAATGATCGTGCAATTGCCTCGCCCACGTAATGCCAGTCTGTATGGCACCAAGAGCACCATAGTATTCCTGGTAAACTCGGAAGCAGGAATGTCTCATGAGGTCTTGCTCGTGTCCATTGCACTTTACGAGCAGATGCGCATTGCGCTCGAGATCGCTCAAAGGAGGCATTGAGATGACGATTTCTCAAGTCAGGGTTATACGTGAAGCAGACCCCATGATTGTTGTGAAGGCTCAGGGACAGCTTGTTGAGCGTATGGATCCTGGGTTTTGGAGTGCTGTATGGATGGAAGTGCTCACAGAACTCGATAGAACATACCCTACTCGGACCTTAGGGGACTTTGTGGTCTTCATAACGTATGGGGTCATAGTTGTGAAGGGGGACAGATTCTTCACGAAGTCTGGCATAAAGTATATCAGCCCAACTATAGTGCGCAATACCGGCCTTAGTTTTCATCTGAATCCTCTTTATATACCTGAGGATGACAGACGAAATGACCCCTCAAGAAAGCCGCAACGAGGTGATATTCTGTTCAATAGGAGCGGCGTTGGCACCTTGGGGCGTTGTACAGTGTTTAGGTATGAGCCTAGCGACTGGACCATAAGTGACGATGTGACATTGATTCGTATAGATCACCTCGACCCTTGTTATTTGACAGTCTTCTTGCTTTCTAAGTTTGGACAGACACAAATCCAGCGTCTTTTGCATGGCGTGTCTGGTCTGACAAAGATTAGCTTTGATGAAATAAGAAGTATCAGTGTGCCGCTCTTGCCCATTGGAGTGCAACGTGGTATTGCCGTACAATATGACCAGATGTCGCAATATCATGACCTCGCAGTCGAGTCAACCAGCAAAGCGAAGATAGCCTATGAGCACGGCAACAAAGCAGCCGAGGAGCGCTACGGCGCCGAATACGAACACAACATCGCCATCGCCGAGGCCATGCTCAACGACCTGATCCGCCAGGTAGAGGAGATCATCGAGGGTAAGCGGACGGAGATCGAGCCGGTGGAGCGCATCCTGAAGGAGGCGAATAGTGCCGCGTAGGCCAGGTCAACCCAAACGAGAAGCGCAGGTCATCCAGGAGGTGCTCCGGCCCCGGCTGCGAGAATTGGGCTTCGAGGAGACCGACTGGGTGCCCGAGGCTAAAGTCGAGTTCTTCCCTGGCCGCAGCGGCGACATTGACCTGCTGGTGCGCATCGGCGAACGCCCGCTCATCGTCGTCGAGGCCGAGCCCAGCGCCGTCAAGTTCGACCACGGCTTCAAGCAGGGCCGCGCCTACGCCATCTTCCTGGACGACCCGGCCCGCCCTGTGCCCTACGTGATGGTCGCCGCCGGCAAGAAGCTGGGCCTCTTCAAGGCCGAACCCCCGCCCCATGGCGGCGCCGGCATCCTCTATACACCTACGGAAAGGCTGCTGACCAAAGAAGAGATCCTGGACGCGGTAGGCGAGGTGGATGAAGCCCTGCCGGCCGAGGTCATCACCCTGGAGACCTTTATCACCCTCTTTGGCAAAATCTTCCAGGAGATCAAAGGCAGCAAGCGCCCGCGCTTCGATGACGAACGGGCAGTGATGGCCCTGGCCGATCTCTTGGTGGCCCGGTTGCGCGGGGAGGCCGTCGAAACGGTGTATCAGAGCCATTCGCTGGCCCGGCGCATCCAGACTCGCATCGAGGAACTGCTGGGCAACTATCACCTGCCCAAGTATCAGGGGCGGCCGCTGGGCTACGCCTTCCGCCACTTTGTCGGCCGCACCTTCACCGGGGGTCCGTACCGCCGCTACCTTACCCCGGCCGAGGTGATCAGCTTCCTGGTGCGCCTGGCCGCGCCCAGGCCCAGCGATTTCGTCGTTGACCCCGTGTGCGGCTCCGGCGGCTTCCTGGGCCGCATCGCCCTGGAATGGGTGCGACAGGGCGCTGCGCCGGAACAGATTGCCACCAACCTGAACGGCTGCGACATGGACCCGTTGGCGGTGCACGCCACCAAAACCTTCCTGGAACTGCTGTTGCCCGGTGAACAACGGGGGCTCAAGGTCTATCGCAAGAACAGCCTGAGCACGGGCAAAGATTTCGATTGGGAAGAGGACCTGACCGGGCTGCTGGAGCCGGAGAGCTTTGACCTGGTGATCGGCAACCCGCCGGCCGGCAATCCCCTGGAAAAGAGCGATAGCCTCCCCCGGGAATATCGCGATCTGCAAAGCTTCTTCCAAAGCCTGCCGGATACGTTTGCCTTTGCCCAACGCCAGCGGCGACATGAGGTGGCTCACCTGGAACGGTTCCTGGCCCTGGCCAAACGGGGCGGCCAAGTGGCCATCATCCTGCCCGAGGGCATCTTTGCCAACAGCCAGATGCGTCCCATCCGCGAGCATCTGGCGGCCGAGACCACCGTCGAACTGGTGGTCAGCCTGCCGCGGGGCATCTTTCCCTTCACCCCGTCCAAGATGTGCGCCGTGTTGCTGCGCAAAGAAATGCCCCCGGCCGGGCATCAAGTGCTGCTGGCGGAAGTGAGCGACCGGCGCGCCCTGGGCGCCCAGTTGGAGATTATCGAGCGGACTTACCGTGAGAGGATCGGTTGATGGTTAACCACAACCAGAAACGCCACCTATCCCAGTTCTTCACTCCCCAGGCCGTGGTGGAGTTCATGTTCGACCTGGTGGGCTTTGACCCGCTGTGGAAGGTCATGGACCCGGCCTGTGGCGATGGCGCTTTTCTCAAAGAAGCGCTCCGCCGCGGCGCCGCAACTGTGGCCGGCGTGGACATTGACCCGGAAGCCATCGCCGCGGCGCGGGAGAACCTGCAAGGGTTTGAAGGGCGCTACCGCCTCTTCTGCCAGGACGGTCTCGCCGAGATCGCTTGCGAGAGCGGCTTCTGGAAAGAGCACTATGACCTGGTGATCGGCAATCCCCCCTTTGCCAGCAGCAAATGGCGCGTGCGAGATAAGGAGATTTTGCGCCATTTCACCCTGGCCCACACCGAGGACGAGAGGAACACTCTCCAACTCCCATTGCTGGGCGAGTCCCTCCGCCCGGTGAAAACGCGTCTTTCCCAGGTGATCGAAGTCCTCTTCCTGGAGCGTTTCGTCCAACTGGCCCGGCCGGGTGGCAAGGTGGCCATCATTCTGCCCGAAGGCGTCTTTGCGAATAGCAACCTGCGCTATGTGCGCGAGTGGCTGGTCCAGAATTTTACCCTCCACGCCGTGGTCGGGCTGCCGCGCGACACCTTCAAGGATACCGGCACCACGGCCAAGACGGCCATCCTGTACCTGGAAAAGTGCAGGCCCCCGGCCGGGCATCAGGTGCTGTTGGCCGAGGTGGGGCAGATCCACCCCAACGGCCAGCCCAACCCGGAGTTGGAGACGGTGGTGGCTACATTGCGTGACAGGCGGAACAGTATTACCAACACAATGCACTTACACGGCCTTCGAGATAACCCAACGAGTTGATGGGGAGAAACATGCAAGCCTACCTGCAAGCTGAAAATGATGGTCTACCTATACGAGAGTTCGGCCCCTGGGTTGCCGAGAAACTGGACTACCTGAAGCGGTATATCAACATTTTTGAGACCTCGATGCATGACAAACCATGGCGCAGGAGATGCTACATTGATTTGTTCGCTGGTTGTGGCAAGTGTTATGTTCCCGCAAGCGGGCGAGTGTACCTGGGCTCGCCACTCTTGTCGTTGACGGCCTCGCATCCGTTTACCGACTACTTCTTCGTTGACTCAAACCGTGGCAATATCGATGCTTTGCAGCGGCGATGCAGCGTCTCTCCGGTGTATGACCGCGTTCGCTGTCTGCTAGGTGATAGCAACTTGCTCGTCCACGACATCGTGAACGATATCCTGGCTGTGGACAGCGAACGAATACAAGGGAAATGGTCATCATTGAATTTGGCGTTCCTGGATCCGGACGGGCTGGAACTTCAGTGGCAAACTGTAGCAATGCTCGCGCAGCCGTATAGAATGGACCTGATCATCCATTATCCTCAGATGGGATTAAACCGTTGCATGGGACAAGCCTTCGAGGCAGAGGAAAAGACAGCCGTTGATCTATTCTTCGGTGGGACAGAGTGGCGTCAGATATACGAACGGTGGAAAAACAGGCCCAGGCGCTTCGGACTACATCGGCAACTTATGGACTATTACAAAGAGAGACTGCAAGACCTTGGTTACAAGGAGGCCTTTCGGGATGATGAAGTTGGGGACGAACCGCTTATTCGTAATGCGAAAAAGAGAGCGCCTTTGTATCGTCTCTTGTTTGCCAGCAAGCATCCGCTTGGTCGTGAGTTCTGGGAAAAGGTGATTCGACGGGATGTTTACGGTCAAGGACGCCTTTTGTAGCGGTCCCCTTTCCAGTCACTGGACTGGCACGTGCTGGCCTACTTTACAAAATAGAACAAGTGTGCTATAATTGTTATTGAAAAGCAGCCCTTTGTAAAGGAAACATTTATGAGTGTCCGTTCAAGTATCGAGTGGACAGAATCTACATGGAACCCCGTCACCGGGTGTACCAAAGTCAGTCCGGGGTGCAAGCACTGCTATGCAGAACGCATGGCTCTGCGGCTACAGGCGATGGGGCTGCCTAACTATGTCAACGGCTTCAGGTTGACTATGCACGAGCACATGCTGGAACACCCACTGAACTGGAAAAGGCCGCAGATGGTCTTTGTCAACTCCATGAGCGATCTCTTCCATCAAGACGTACCGTGGGAGTTCATCCAAAAAGTCTTTGATATCATGCGCCGTGCCTCGTGGCACACGTTCCAGGTCCTCACCAAGCGCTCTACGCGTTTGCTCGAACTGAACCCCGAGATTGATTGGCCGGTCAACGTGTGGATGGGTGTCAGCGTGGAGAACAAAGACTATCTGTTTCGGATCGATCATCTCCGGAGAACTGATGCGCAGATCAAGTTTCTTTCCTTGGAGCCGTTGCTGGGGCCTTTACCGTACCTGGACTTACGCGGGATCGACTGGGTCATTGTCGGCGGTGAGTCGGGACCCGGAGCAAGGCCGATCAAGAAAGATTGGGTCCTTGACATTCGAGATCAGTGCCTTGCTGCTGGCGTGCCTTTTTTCTTCAAACAGTGGGGGGGCTTCAAGAGGAAGTCGGCCGGGCGATTGCTTGAAGGCCGTACCTGGGATACCATGCCGGAACCGGCGCCAGTTGTCGCTTGCTGAGAAAATCATGGACCAGACACAAGACAACCGACGCGCCAACGGGCGCACCGGAGTGACCACCATGTCCGATGTCCACACCGATCGCTACTGGACCGACGAGTTCCGCATCACCGAGGCTGACCTGGAACGGATGGCGACCTATATCCGAGAGACCGGGCAGGCCCACGACCTGACCGAACTGGCGAAACGGGTGGTGCGCGGCCGGCTGCGCTTCGGTCCGGAGACCAGCGCCCCGGTGCAGACCGCCTGGGCGCGAGATCCGTCGGTACGGTTGTGGGACCCGGCCGGGGAATGGGCAGAGGGCGACCGCGTCATCGTCGCCGTGTGGGACCACGGACTGAGACGGCACGTACCGGCGGTGGGGGAGGTCATCAGGGTCGAGGGGAACACCGTCACCTTGCGAACCGCCTCGGGCTGGAGGGAGACGCCGACCTTCACCCGGGCGCAACCGGAGAGTCCGCAAGCCCATAAGTGGCGTGATATCGTGGCCGGGTTGGTGCAGCAGGCCCAAGAGAGCCGCGATCCCGACCGCCTGACGGAAGCCATCCTCCTGAAGCATGGCGAGCGCGTCATCAGCCAGCTTCTCGAAGCCCTCCGCGCCGATAACCGTTTCGTCCATCTGGACGGCCGCTGGTTCCTGCGGGAACTGGCCCTGCCCCCGACCGAGGAGCAACTGACCGCTCTGGCCTGGGCGATGCTGCGGCTGGAGGAAGCCCAGCCCACCGACGCTCTGGTTTCTCTGGTGCATCCCCCGCTGGCCGAGGGCGACGCGGGCCTCTTTGGCCTCTACATCGCCCTGCGCCAGCATCCTAAACTCTTTGGCCATGTGGACCCTGAGCCGCGGCCCCGCTGGTTCCTGGCCGGCCCCCCGGCCGGCGCATTCACCCCACGCCATGCGGCATACGATCCGAATACCTATGAGGTCCTGTGCCTGCCCGATCAGCCGGCCTCGCCAGAGACGGTCCAACGGCTGTGGAACCTGGGACTGCTCCGGGCTGTGGCATGATCGAGACTGACCCTGTGAGATGTCGGACCAGGCGCTGATCGAAGCCATCCAGGAAGTGCTGGACGCCCACCCGGCTGGTCTCAACGAGCGCGAGGTCCGCCGCGCCGTGCTGGAAGGGACCGGGCTGCGCCGCACGCCGGCCGAAATCCGCGAGGCACTGCACCACACCCCGGACGCCTTTGTCGGTCCGCTCACCGGAGGCGTGTGGCGGCTGCGGGCCGTGGTCGAGGCCGAAGCGGTGGCCACCGGAGTCCAGCCGGCGCCCCGCGAGCGAACCGAGGTGGTCCGACCATACCTGGCAGACCTGCCCCCTCTGGATTCGTTCATCGCCTTTGACCTGGAGACCACCGGACTGAAGCCCGAGCGGGATCGGATCATCCAGGTCGCGGCGGTGCGCATCGTCCACGGCCAGCCTACGGCAATGACGACTGAAGACGGCACACAACTGCCGGCGGTGTTTAACGAGTATGTGAAGCTGGGAGACCTGGAAATCCCCTACGGCCTGAAGGTGAAGCTGGGCCTGACGGCGCATCCCGAGTGGGAAGAGGCATTGCGGCGGGCCGATCCCCCGGAGGCGGTGTTGCGCCGCTTTCAACGCTGGGTCGGCGAGCTGCCCCTGGTAGCCCATAATGCCCGCTTTGATCATGCCTTCCTGAAGCGAGCGACGAAAGAGATCGGCTGGACCATAGCGAATCCGGTGGTGGATTCGATGGAGCTGGCCTGTCTGGCCCGGCCAGAGTTGAACTCGTTCCGTCTGGAAGAGCTGGGACGGGCGTTGGGGGTCGGTGAAGGTCAGGAGGGTGGGGCGCAGGTCGAGCGCTGGGCAGCCAACCAGGGGATCGACGCCTTCTCCTGGACCGGTTTTCATAACGCCGTGGTGGATGTGCTGGTCCTGGCTGCGGTCGTGCCCCGTCTGGTGGAGGCCCTCCGGCAACGGATGGCCGACCATCCCGGATTGGCCGGGGAGTTCTGTCGCTTGCTGCCCCAGGCGGCGTCCAGCCTCGGGATCCGCGCCGATCCGTCCGATGAGCGGGATTCGGTCGTCCGAGGGTTGGCGCGGGTCGAACCGGCACCGCCGGAGCGACTCTCCCGCCTGCCGTTCGATTTCAGGCCGCAGAACGTTCGGGCTTGCTTCGAGGCAATGGTCGAGAGAAAGAGCCTCAAGCGGCGCGAGTCGCAGTTGCGGATGGTGGAATCCGTCGGCCGGGCCTTACAAGACGATCGCTTCATGGCCATCGAGGCCCCCACGGGCACGGGCAAGACCTTTGCCTACCTGGTCCCAGGCGTGCTGTGGGCGCGGAGCCGGGGCGAAACGGTGGTGATCTCGACCTACACCCGGCTGCTCCAGGATCAGATGGCCAACGACCTGGAGAAGGTGTACCACAGTCTAGGGGTCGAGTTCCGGTCTCAGGTGTTGAAGGGCATGGCCAACTACGCCTGCCTGGAGCGGGTGGCGGCGGTCTATGCCCAGACCGACCTGGACGGACTGGACGACGAGGAACGGTTCGCCTGGCTCTGTGTGCTGAGCTGGCTATCGGCCACGCGAGATGGGATGCTGGATGAGCTCAGCTACTGGGCCATTCACACCTTCCCCGCTCTGGCCCGGCTGCTGGCCGGATTGCGCGCGGAGCGTGGGGAATGCTCGCATGAACGCTGCGAGGGAGTTCCAATCTGTTTCCACCGCCTGGCGTATCGCCGCGCCGAAACGGCAGACATTGTGGTCATGAACCACGCCTTGCTACTGGCTAAAGAGTGGGGGGAGAGTGGTTTGCCGTTCGTGCGGCTCATGGTGGACGAGGCCCACAACCTGGAGGATGCGGCCACCGACGCGGCCACCGATGAGGTCTCGTGGGAAACGGTCATGTACCTGGTGAACCGGCTGCTCGATCGGCGGTCGGGCCAGGGCGCGCTGATCCGCGTGCGTGACAAGGTCAGAGACCCGGAAGGGCAGGCGCTGATCGCCGTGGCGCTGTACAAGCGAAATATGTTGGCGACGTTGGCGGAGGACTTTGGGGGTCAGCTCAAGCGTTATGTGGAACTGAACCGGACCCAGGTGGATCCCCGCTATGGGGCCAGCTTGACCCTGGAGGCGGACCCGCGCCGGGCGAATCCCACAAGCTGGCAACCGGTGCAGCGGGCGCGAGAGCGCCTGACCAGAACTCTGCGAGAGGCCATGGACGCGGTGCGGCGGCTCGATGACTGGCTGGCTGAGCATCCGCTGCCGGCCTTCCAGCAGGAGACGCGGAATGAACTGAGGTATCTGGCCGACAAGCTGGGGGAGCAGGCGCAACTGCTGACCGATCTGCTCCGCGTGGGCTACGACCGGCTGGTCAAGGTGCATTGGGTGGAGGTAGAACGGGCCATCCCGTTAGAAGAGGGCGCGGAGCAGCAAGAATACACCGGACCCTATCGCTGGGCGGTGAAACGGGCGCCGGTGCGGGTGGGTCCATATCTGGCCGAGCGGCTGTACACCAGCAAAAAGACGTTCGTGCTGACCTCGGCCACGCTCACCACCACCCGCGAGGCCGGGTTCGGATTCATCCTCGACCGGCTGGGGCTGTGGGGCCGGGTCAGGACGGAAGACGCCATCGTCCTGCCGGCCGAATTGGACTACCGTCGGGCGCTGTTTGCCATCGCCCGCTATATGCGATCCGACGCCCGGCCCAGTGAGGTCCAGAACTTTGTCGATGAACTGAGCCAGGAATTGGGGTGGTTCTTCCGGTTCACGGGGGGCAATGGCTTGGGATTGTTCACCGCCCGTGCCCGGATGGTGGAGGTATTCAAGAACCTGGAACCGGAGCTGGGCCGGCACAGCATCCCCGTGGGCTGCCAGGAGGAGACCGGAAGCCGGCGGGCGCTGCTGGAGGAGCTCAAGACGCGGCCGGGATCGGTCCTGTTAGGGCTCAAGAGCTTCTGGGAGGGGGTGGATGTCCCCGGCCCCAACCTGTGCTACGTCGTCATGGAAAAACTCCCCTTCCCGCTGCTGGGCGAGCCGGTGATCCGGGCGCGTTCGGCCGAGGTCCGCGCCCGAGGCCAGCACGAGTTCATGGATTACATCCTGCCGCTGATGCTCATTGACTTCCGGCAGGGCTTTGGCCGGCTAATCCGGGGAGAAGATGACATCGGGGCGGTGTTGCTCATGGACAAGCGAGTCTGGAATCGGGAGTACCGCCGTGACCTGATCTCAGCCCTGCCGGGAATGGACGAGAGCCCCTTCAGCTTTTCCGCCAGTGATGAGAAGGGCAGGGGACCTGTACTCCTGGATGAAGAAACTCAATTGTCCCGACGAGCGGTCTACCGCGCCATTGCGGAACACATGCGCCAGGCGCCGCCGGAGTGGCAGATCGACCTGGCCCGCATGGAGGCCATCCTGGCCCAGGTACCGGAGGAACTCCTGACCCGGCTTGAGCAACTTCTCGCCGAATTGCGGCTTCCCGACATCATTCCTCTGGAGAAGCTCCGCGAATTCTGGGATCGGGTGGTGCGGGCCATCACCGAGCTGTTCCACTTCCGGGATTGGCGCGTGCCCGAGCAGCAGAAGGTAGTGGAAGCCCTGCTGACCGGCCGGGATGCTCTCGTGGTGTTACCTACCGGTTCCGGCAAATCCTTCACCTTCCAGCTTCCGGCTCTGCTGCGGGACGGCACCACGCTGGTCTTCTCGCCCCTGAAAGCCCTGATGAAGGACCAGGTGGACAAGCTGTTGGACCGCGGGCTGGCTCTGGCCGATCGAGTGGACAGCACCCAGAGCGCCGAGGAGCAGGAGCGGGTCTTTCAACGGATGCGGGAGGGAACGGTCCGTCTGGTGTACGTGGCGCCGGAGCGGGTGCGTGACCCTCGTCTGATGGCCGCCCTCAAAGAGGCCAGGAAGATCGTCCAGGTGGTCGTGGATGAGGCTCACTGTGTGCACATGTGGGGCCACAGCTTCCGCCCCGATTTCCTGTACATCTCACGGTTGGTGGATGCCATCGCCGAAACACGGGGACAGCGTCCGCCGGTGGCGGCTCTGACGGCCACTGCGACACCCCAGGTGCAAGAGTCGATCGCTCGACGATTAAAGCTGCGCGACGACTTGGTGAAGGTCCATCGCAATCCAAACCGACCCGAACTGCGGTTCGTCGTCTATAACCAGACCAGCCCCGGATTCCAGATCCGAAGCAGGCGGGACAAGTTACGCATCCTGCTGCGCATCCTGCGCAGAGCCGATCGGGACGATGAAAGCGCCATTGTGTATGTAAACACGACACGGGAAGCCGAGCGGCTCGCCCGCCGTCTGGAGGCGGCGAGGTTGGAAGCCCGGCACTACCACGGCAAGATGGATGATCAGGCGCGCAAGGATGTACAAGATATGTTCCTGGAGGGGCAGGTCAAGGTCATTGTCGCCACCAAGGCCTTTGGCATGGGGATTGACAAGCCGGATATCCGCTACGTGATCCACTACGAGATTCCCGGCGACATCGAGTCCTATTTCCAGGAAGCGGGCCGCGCCGGGCGCGATGGTCGGGTGAGCTGGTGCATACTGCTGTACCATGAGGATGATCTGTGGATCCACGAGAGCTACTTTATCCCCAAGAGCCTTCCGGAACCGGAGCAGGTGGAGAACGTGCTCGATTGGATCCGCCGGCGCTGCCAGGCAGCAGGATGGGCTGAGGTCTATGTGGACCCGACAGAGATGGCGGATGCGCTGGGATTCGACGAAGACCGGGAACTGGGAATTCACCTGCACCTGCTGGAGGAACTGGGCTTTGTCCAGCGCGGCGCCGACGTGACCCTCAGGGCCAGCGCTCGACTGCTGGCGCCTCTAGAGGTGGTGGCTGCTCAGGCCAGGGATCTGGCTCCTGGGCCGGTCGGAGAGGCGGTCGGACAGGTCCTGGCCGGGCAGGGTATTGGCCCGATAGCCCGCGGCGAATTGCGGTTAGTGGAGGGGGCATTGGCCAAAGGGGTGTCACCGGCAGCGTTGGATGAAGTGCTCTACCGGCTGGCGCTGCGCGGCAGCCTGATTTACCGGGCGTTTGCCCGGGCGTTCACCCTGGCGCCGGGGCCGAAGATGGTGACAGGGGCTCCCTTGGACCTGGATAGCGGGGAGATCCGTCGGGTGCGCCAGGAGATGGAAGCCAACCTGAAAGCGATGCGCCGCTATGCCGAATCGCTGCAAACCGGCGACTGCTTGCGCGGCGAGGTCCTGCGTTACCTGGGAGCGGAAAAGCCGCCCACCCGGGCGGACGAGTGCTGCTCGCTGTGCGATGTGAACCTGGCCGTGCCCTGGGCCGACGAACCATGGTGGGAAGACCTGACCGATCCGGCGCGTTCCCATGACGCCAAGTATGCGGTCCTAAAAGCGGTAGCCTGGAACGCCGGACTGGCCAATGCGAGAGGGCGTGCTCCCTATGGTGCCTGGACCCTGGCTCATATCCTCCTAGGGAACGACTATATGGCGACCAGGTACGAGACGGACGCCGAGCGCAGAAGGGCTCGACGCCGACTCATTGTGACCAGCGAGCATTTCGGCATGCTGGAAGGTTTGTCGGGGGGTACGGACGCGGTATTGGGGCTCATGGATCAACTGCGGCGAGATGGCTATATCTCAGACCTGGAGTGGCAGTGGGAAGATGGCACATACCGATATCCGACGCCGACCGAGAAGGGCTGGGCGCGGCTGAAAGCAGGGCAGTTGTTCGGTTGAACCGGGACGTCAACGCTGAGACAGCGCCGATCCCAGACCATTTGTGGGGGGATAGAAGGGGGGCAGAGCCCCCCTCCAGTGAGCCGTGGAGGAATCGAACCTCCAGCCCGCTGATTAAGAGTCAGCTGCTCTGCCTGTTGAGCTAACGGCCCAGCATGTCCTTATTATACCCGCTTCCCCCTAGAGTGTCAAACTGGCAAAACCCATGGGGCGCCACGCAGAGCCAGGCCCACCGAAGTGCCGCCCCACCCATGGCCTTTGCCCGATTCGCCAACCGCTCCGAAGCGTGTTATAATTGCCAGCCTGGGAGGATCGTGGATTGAGGAAAGCGCGTTTCTGGCTCGGCATCCTCATCAGCATAGTGGCCCTGGTTTTTGCCTTCCGTCAGGTGGAATTTGGCGAGGTCTGGACGGCGCTGGCCGGGGTCAATTACGGGTTGCTGGCGGCGTCGCTCATCCCCCTCATCCTGTTCCTGGTCCTCCGCGCCGTTCGCTGGCGGATGCTGTTCTATCCGCTGCGCGGACTGCGCCTCCGCAATCTGTTTGCCGTGATCAATATCGGCTACCTGTTGAGCAATATTTTTCCCGCCCGCCTGGGGGATCTGGCCCGCGCCTACCTGATCGGAGATACTGAAAAGGTGAGCCGCACTGCCGCCTTTTCGACCATCATCGCCGAACGGGTGCTGGATGCGCTGTGTGCCGTGGGCGGCTTTTTTCTGGTGCTGCCCTTTGCCCCACTCCCCCGATGGATGATCCGATCCGGCCTGGTGGTGGGGGCGCTGGCGCTGGCCGCCGTAGCCGTGTTCATGGTCCTTGCCCGCAGACGGGAATGGACGATGCAGTGCCTGGAGCGTCTGCTCCGTTTCCTGCACTGGCCCGACCGGCCCGCCGTGGCCCGGTTCTGGAAGCGCCTGGCGGCGCGGACCCGACTGCGCTTTCTGGAGCGGCTGCCCTGGGCGGACCGGGCGGACCTGACCCGGATCGCCGGGTCGCTCATTGATGGGCTGAGGGGCGTCACCCACCTGAATCAAGGGCTGCCTTTGATCCTCGGTTCGGCAGTGATCTGGGCGGTGATCAGCACATTCTACTGGCTCGTCCTGCTCGCCTTCGACCGTTCCCAACCCTTTGTCGCCGGCCTGGCTGTGACCTCGGTGACAGCTCTGGGGATGACCATCCCCGCTTCTCCGGGCTACATCGGCGTCTTTGAATTTCTGACCCGGGAGACGATGGTGCTCCTCGGCATGAAGCCGGAACCGGCGCTGAGTTATGCGCTGGTCGCGCATGCCATCGTCTATACGGTCTATACCTTGCTGGGGCTGATCGGCATGGCCCAGCAGCATCTCACCTACGCGCAACTTCAGAAACGGATCTCGACGGAGGCTCAGACATCCCCGTGAAAGTTCTGCTGGTTCTCACCTACTACCATCCCCATGTCAGCGGCCTGACCATCTATGTGAAGCGCCTGGCCACCGCCCTGGCCCAACGCGGCCATGAGGTGACGGTGCTCACCTCCCGCTATGACAAAAGGCTGCCCGCCGAAGAAGTCATCGATGGAGTGCGGGTGGTCCGCGCCCCCGTGCTGTTTCGCATCAGCAAGGGGGTGATCATGCCCACCTTCCCCCTCCTGGCCTGGCGGCTCATCCGCCAGCACCAGGTGATCAGCATCCATCTCCCCCAGTTTGAGGCAAGTCTGCTCAGCTTGCTTGGACGTCTGGCCGGGCGACCAGTGATCCTGACCTATCACTGTGATCTCCAGTTGCCCAAAGGATGGTTCAATCGGGTGGTCGATCGGGTCGTTTTTGTCAGCAACTATCTCGCCGGCCACCTCGCCCAGGCAGCGGTGGCGTATACGTATGACTTTGCCCAACATTCCCACTTTTTATCGCGCTTTATGGACAAAGTGCACGTCATCCCCCCGCCGGTGATCATGCCCTTGCCCGATCCGGCCCGGGTCGAAGCATTCCGCGACGCCCATGACCTGAGGGGGCGACCGGTGGTGGGCATGGCCGCCCGCCTGGCGACCGAAAAAGGGGTGGAGGTGCTCATCGAAGCGCTCCCCCGGCTGTTGGAAGAGTTCCCCCGCCTGAAAGTGCTCTTTGCCGGGCAGTATCAGGATGTGCTGGGAGAAGAGGCCTACTATCGGCGGCTGATGCCGATGATCGAGCGGCTGGGGCCGGAACATTGGGAATTCCTGGGGGTATTGAGCCAGGAGCAGATGCCCACCTTTTTCGCCGCCTGTGATGTCCTGGTCGTGCCCAGCCTGAACTCTACCGAATCGTTCGGCCTGGTCCAGGTCGAAGCAATGTTGTGCGGCACCCCGTCCATCGCCAGCGACCTGCCTGGGGTCCGACAGCCGCCCCGCATGACCGGCATGGGCGAAGTGGTGCCGGTGGGCGACTCGGCGGCGCTCGCCGAGGCGATCCTCCGCGTTATCCGCCACCCGGACGACTACCGCCGGCCCCGGCGCCAGATCGAAGAGGCGTTCAGTCTGGAACGAACGATCAACAGCTACGAAGCGCTCTTCGAGTCGCTGATGGCGGGCAAGGTGCCGGCCGGCCAGACGGTCAAGGCCAGGGAAACGTAGAAGGGGGACCCCTGACGTGGGTTCCGGTCCCCGAAGCGGGCGGATACTGGGGAGATGAGCGCCGAGGACCTCCTGTGGCGGCATGTGCGGGAGTTGCCCGCCTTCCGGGCGTTGCTCCGCGCCGTCGAGGCGCGACTGTACCAGCCCTTGTTGCCGTTGGCCGAGCCGGTGTTGGACCTTGGCTGTGGGGATGGGCATTTCGCCTCGGTGGCCTTGCCCACGCCGTTGGCCGTTGGGATCGATCCCGATATCCGCGCCCTTCGGGAGGCGCAGGGACGTCACGCCTACCAGGTCCTGGCCCAGGCGCGGGGCGACCGACTGCCCTTCCCCAGTGAACGATTCGCCACCGTGATCAGCAACTCGGTGCTGGAGCACATCCCCGATGTGCAGGCGGTCCTGGCCGAGGTCGCTCGCCTGCTGAGGCCGGGCGGGCGGTTTATCTTTTGCGTGCCTGGCGAGCGCTTTACGGAGCTGCTCTTCTTTCCTCAACTCTTCCGGCGACTTGGTCTGGAAGGTCTGGCCCGCGCCTATGAGCGCTATTTCAACCGCATCTCCCGTCATCACCATTGCCACGGCCCAGAGGCATGGCGAGAGCGACTGTCCCAGGCCGGGCTCCACCTGACCGAGTGTGTGGGCTACTTTTCCCGGCGGGCGCACCATGCGCTGGACCTGGGGCATTATCTGGGCGTCCCCAGCCTGATGACCAAGAAACTGTTCGGTCGTTGGATCCTGGTCCCCACCCGCCTGAACCTGTTCCTCACCGAGCGGTGGCTTCGGCCTCTCTACGAGGAGCCGCTCCCCGACGAGGGAGCGTATCTGTTCCTGGTCGCCGAGAAGGTTGACCGGCAGGTTGGCGATCCGGCCCTGTAGTGCAAACCTGCGGCTGGTGTACGACAGGGCAAGCCTCCGGTGTGCCCGACCTCTGTCGATCGGCAATGGTGCTGCTGCCTCCTCCACTGACATTGTAAAGGCAAGGCATTCCCAGTACCCACCTGCTGCTTGAATTGCCGTGCATGGACCAGAACCGTCTGGCCTGACCTGCCGCTCCCGGGAATGCCTCGCCCCAGGCCCGACCTGGCAACAGCCCCTAGGAGGCGATTTCGCCGGTTGACAAGACCCGGCTCTCCGTGTACAATCAGGCTGTATGGCTTCCCTGAAAGCCGGCCAAGGCAAAAGGTTTGTGGGCGGGCGTCAGGGGCGGGGACCATCGGATGAGGGAATGATGCAAGGGCAGGGCGAACGGCTCACTAACGAGATGCTGCTGCTGGATCCGATCCTGGATGAGCTCAAGACCGTGGTTGACTACCACGGCGTTACAGTTGTGAAGATCACGGGAGCGTATACAGTGACCGTGGGCTACCGCGGCGATACCCCGCTGAGAGCCGCCTTACGAAGCAGTTTCCGCGCAGATCTACCCGAAGATATCGTCGGTTGGCTGCACCGACGTGTGCCGATGCTCGTATCGGATGTTCTGGACGGGATGCCGGACTCAACAGAGTTCCACGAGCGTATTCGACGGCGCTTTGGCGAATTCACTGACCACATCCGTTCTTGGCTATGCGTTCCCTTGACTGTGGGCGATCGCCTTGTGGGGCTACTAGCCATCGACCACAAGGAGCGAGGGCGTTATACTCCACGAGATCTGGACTTGGTGCAGGCATTTGTGGAGCAGAGAGCCACCGAGATCGAGCACGCCATCCTGTACGCGGATGCTGCCCGTCAGGCTGACGAGGCCCAGGCTGTGCTCGCGGTGGAGCAGGCCATTATCCGGCAGCTTGAGCCGGACGCGATCCTGCATCAGGTGGCCGAGGAAGTGCTGCGCCTGACCTCCGCCCGCCGGGCGTGGGTGTTCCTCTGCCAGGAAAAGCACTTCCGTCTGGTCTCAGCCGCTGGCGAGCCGGCGCCCTGGCTGCCGGTGGGCTGGCAGATGCCCATCGCCGGTTCGGTGCTCGAGAGGGTTCTGGAAACAGGCAAGCCGCTGATCTTTGATTCGCTCGAGGACCTCCTGGAAGTGGACGCCGCCGGCCTTCTGGCTCTGGGCAGCCGGACCCTGCTCATCTTCCCCCTCCGGTCGGATCGCCAGAACCTGGGTGCGATCGTCGCTGCGGACAAGCTCATGGGGATGTTTGGACCGAATGATGAACGTGTAGTGGCCATGCTGGCTTCGAGTGCGGTCATTGGCCTGGAGAACGCCCGGGTGCACTCCCAGGCCCGGCGTCTGGCTCGCATGGAGGAACGGCAACGCATTGCCCAATCGCTCCACGATACACTGGCCCAGATGCTCTTTGGCATCGGCCTGGCGATCAAAAGGGCGCTGGAAGAACCGCTTCAAAGCGAGTCAGCCCGTCAGAATCTGGAGATCGCCAGGCGGCTTGCGGCGCGGAGCAGTGAGGAACTGCGGAGCGCCATCTTTGCCCTGCGCCGGCCTGAGCTGCGCGGGGGCCACGGCCTGCTCGATCTACTGCGAGACCAGGTCCAGGAGTTCCAGTCCGAGAGCGGTGTGACGGCTACCTTTATCGCGCCCGCGCATCTGAGCGAGCTCCGCCATCCGGTGGGGGAAGCCATCTATCGCATTGTCCGTGAAGCGTTGACCAACGTGCGCAAGCACGCCCGGGCTACGAGGGCGGTGGTGCGATTGGAGTGCACCCCCGATTCGATTGTCGTCACGGTCCGGGACGACGGCATTGGGCTGGACCATGCCAGATTGCAGGAAGGAATCGGGCCAGACCTGCACTTTGGCATCGAGACCATGCGCCAGCTTGCCGCACAGGTCGGAGGGAGCCTCTCCATCGCCAACAACGAGGATCGGGGCGTGACGGTCGAGGCGCGCCTGCCCGTTCCAGGAGGATGCGGCGTATGAAACCGGTGCGTCTGGTGCTGGTGGATGACCACAAGGTCGTTCGTCAGGGATTGCGCTTTATTCTGGATCCCGATCCTCGCTTCGAGGTGGTAGGCGAGGCCGGCAGCGGCGAAGATGCCTTGCGCCTGGTCTCTGAGCTCAAGCCCGATGTCGTCATTCTCGACCTCAATCTGCCGGGCATCGGTGGAACCGAGATCTGCCGCCGGATCGTGGACCTCTACCCCCAGGTAGCGGTGCTGATCCTGACCGCATTTATCGACCGGCAGTTGGTGGATGCCTGCCTGCGGGCCGGCGCGCGCGGCTACCTGCTCAAAGATGCCGAGAACCTCCATCTCGAGGAGCAGGTATTGGCGGCAGTTCACGGGCACACCGCCCTGGACCCCCGTGCCGCCGGCATCCTCACCGATTTTCTTCTTCGGCACAAGCCCCCACCTGAGGACCTCACCCTCCGCGAGGTGGAGGTGCTGCAGCTCATGGCGCAAGACCTGACCAACAGGGAGATCGGCGCCAGACTGTACATTAGCGAGAACACGGTTAAGCAGCACGTCAAACAGATCTTGGCCAAGCTGGAGGCGCGCAACCGCGTCGAAGCAATCCTCAAAGCCAGGGAACGAAACCTCCTCTGAACCCTTCTGGTGGGGCATTGACCACCGAGCTGGCGATCAAGGGAGTGGAGCCTTCAGGCGGACGCACCGGCTAAAGCCTTGACTCCTGACCGAAGGGAGTCAAACCTCCACTCTGGTAAGTTTTCGCAGTCCGATGCGTGCCCCGTCACTTCCCGGCTACCCGGTGGGTGGTTCCATTATCCTCCCCAGAATGAACCCCTGGCTGCCCCCCGGGGTCTGGTTTCCCCTCTTGCCATTTGCTATGATTACGATAGGTGGGTCTGGTGGATGCACGCCTCGCAGCGCATTCACCCGCCCTGGCCGGCCGCGCCAACGGTAAGCGGCAAAACAAAAGTCAAAAGAAAAGGAGGGTATGACCATGGCAGAGCCACAATTGCGATTGGGAACAATGGAAAATGCGCCCGATTGGTATGGCAAGACTCTCGACGAACTGGATTTCGAGTGGAGTCGAGAGGAGGAATTGGAACTCGAACGCTATTGCGAAAAGATCCTCAAGAATGCCGAAGAGGAAGAGATGACCCCGCTGGAGCGCTTCGAGGCCACCTGGCAGGGCAAGCCGAAGGATCGGCTCCACATCGAGGTCAAGTACAATGTCCCCTATGCGGTCCGCACCCTTGATTCCTTTGCCGACGCCATCAAGCCCGGTGATCTGTACAAGTGGCCGAAGCTCCATATCAAGGGGCACCTGGCCACCGCCGCCCGGTTCAAACTCGATATCATCAACGTTTATGTCATCTGCTACACCGAGGGGCTGTGGGGCGGCACGGCGAGAATGATTGATTACGGAACCCCCCAGGTCATTGGCGACCCGCCGATCAAGACGATGGAGGATATTGAGAGTGTGGCCGTGCCCGACCCCAAGAAGCACGGCCTGTATCCGGGGTATCTCTGGGCCCTCAAAGAGCTGAAGCGCATCATGGCCAAGTATGGGGTAGACAAGGTATTGCCCGTCGAATACTCGTTCTGCGGCGACCCCATGGGGAATGTGTTCATGGCCATGCTGGGCTTTAATGAAGCCATTATCGCCCTGAAGAAAAACCCTGAACTCTTTAGGGCGTGCATGGAAAAGATGACCCAGTGGACGATCAAGTTCGGCCTAGCGGTGAAAGAAACAAACCCCAATGGCATGTATATGTGTTCCTTCATGGGTGCCTTTCCGCCCAAGATGGGATCGCAGGACCTGACCTGGATCCTGGATATGTACGCGGAAATCGGCAGGACCATCGCCTCGGGGGAAGGGAAGCAGCCCTATCTGTGGCACACCTTGGGTGCGGCCGGCTGGGAGCAGTGGATGCCTCTCTACTATCCTCATGGGGCCGTGGGGCCGGGGAGTTTTGGCGGCTGGTGGGTCGGGCCCGAGATGCCCACGGAACAGATTTTTGCCTACGCGAGGGAGCACGACCTGTACTGCGGTCAGTCGATCGATGACCATATCGTCCTCGATGGGAATTTCCCTGCGATTGAAGAAGCCCTCACCCTGCGATTGAATCAGGCGAAGCTCTATCCCAAGCACTTTTGCGCCCTCGGCGTCATCGACTACTGGACCCCACAGCCGGTCTTTGACAAGACGCTGGAACTTGCCAAGAAACTGGGCAGATTCTAGCTCCAGGGATGCACAGAAAGGAGAAGGCCAACGTGTCAAAAGATCAGCTCTTGGAACAGCTATGTGACGCTGTCGTTGACATTGACGACGAACGGGCTCTGAAATTGATCGATGAGGCCCTCGAGGCGGGACTCAGCCCGATTGAGATTCTCACCGAAGGGCTCCAGCCTGCCCTGGCCATCATCGGCGATGGATTCGACAAGCATACGCGGTTCACGTCCGACCTGGTGCTGGCCGGCGAGATCATGACCGAAGCGATGGAAAAGCTGCGGCCCGTCATGGAAGCCGGCGCCACCGGCACGGGAGACGTGATGGTCATCGGCACGGTCGAAGGGGATATCCACAATGTTGGCAAGCGGGTGGTCGCCGCCGTATTCACCGGGGCCGGATATCAGGTCATCGATATCGGCGAGAACCAGCCGGCCAGCGCCTTCGTCAAGGCGGCGCAAGAACACAATGCCCGGATCGTGGGCGCTTCGGCCATCCTGGGGCCCCAGAAGCCGTATTGCAAGGTGATCCATGAAGCTCTCGTGGAGGCCGGAATCCGGGACAAAGTGCTCTACATCATTGGAGGCTGGGGCATGACCCAGGAGTGGTGCGACCTGGTTCACGCCGATGCCTATGGAGACACCGCCTTCGAGGCGCTGGACAAGGTCAAAGCTCTTCTGAGCTAGGGTTCTGTCCAAGTTACGGCAGTTGCCATGCTGGGGTCCGCCGGAGCATCTTCCCATCACCGGGATGGATGCTCCGGAAGGCCTCAGCGTGCTCCATTGTAAGGAACCATCACTATGACCATCGCCCTGGGTATCGACACCGGCGGCACCTACACCGATGCCGTACTGGTAGAGTATGCTACGGACCAGATCCTGGGTTCGGCCAAGGCGCTGACCACACACCAGGACCTGTCTATCGGCATTGGCGAGGCCGTCGAGGCGGTGCTGCGGCAACGCGGTGTGCCCGACCCGTCGGAGGTCAGGCTGGTGGCGTTGTCCACCACGCTGGCGACCAACGCCATCGTCGAAGGGCAGGGCAGCCCTGTGTGTCTCATTCTGATCGGCTACGATCCGGATCTGATCCGGCGCTATGGCTTTGAGGACGAGCTGGTAACCGATGACGTGGTGTACGTGGCCGGCGGTCATGACGCTCACGGCGATGAGGTCGCCCCCCTGGATGAGGACGCTTTGCGTGACGCGGTTCGGACCCGCCGGGACCGGGTCGAAGCCTTTGCCGTGTCGGGTTACTTCGCGGTGCGCAACCCGGCGCACGAACTGCGGGCCCAGGAGTTGGTCCAGGAGTGGACCGGCCTGCCGGTCACCTGCGGCCATCACCTGACCAGCCGTCTCAACTCGGTGCGGCGGGCGACAACGGCGGCCCTCAATGCCAGCCTGGTGCCATTGTTGCGGGATCTGATCCAGACCGTGCGCGGTAGCCTGGCCGAACATTCGATTACGGCTCCGTTGATGGTCGTCAAAGGGGACGGATCTCTGGTTCGGGCGGAGTGGGCCATGCTGCGGCCGATCGAGACGATTCTATCGGGGCCGGCAGCTAGTGCGGTGGGAGCCTGGCACCTGGCTAGACAGGCAGGTGAGGCGCTGAGCGACGGGGTGCTGTGGGCCGTGGACGTAGGCGGCACGACGACAGACATTGCTCCCCTGCGGGATGGCCGGCCCGGCCTGAACCCGGAAGGGGCGCAGGTGGGGAGATGGCGGACGATGGTCGAGGCGGTAGATGTTCACACTGTCGGCCTGGGCGGCGATAGCCACGTCCGCATGACCCCGGATCGGCGGTTGGCCATTGGCCCGCAGCGAGTGGTGCCTCTGAGTTTGTTGGCCCGGCAATATCCGGAAGTGGTCGCCGATCTGAGCCACCAGGCCGCAGCCTCCCCGCACGAGGAGGGAGCGGCGCAGTTCCTGCTCGAAGGTCGGCCGGTCGAGCGGCCTATCAACGAGGCAGAAGCCGCTATCTTGAAGCGCCTGGTCCGGGGTCCGGTCTCGCTCGCGACGCTGGTGCGCGAGTCTCGCTACGGGAGCCTCGAGCTGCGCCGCATTGAGCGGTTGGTGGCTGAGCGCCTGATCATGCGCGCCGGCTTCACTCCGACCGATGCGCTGCACGCCTTGGGCGACCTGGAGTTGTGGGATGCCGAGGCAGCGCGATGGGGAGCGCAAATCCTGGCAGCGCAGCGCCGTTGCCCGGTAGAGAGCCTCTGCCGGGGTGTGATCGAGGGGGTATCCAGGCTGGTAGCCCGGGCCCTGATCAGCAAAGCCCTGACCGATGAAGCCCGACCGCCCGATTGGGAAAGGGAGCCGACGGCAGCCCTCTTGGTGGAGCGAGCGCTCGGCGATGGATACCGCCCGACAGACGGGCCGGGGCTGCGCCACGAGGTGGCCTGCACGCTGGTCCTGAGCCGGCCGGTGGTGGCCATCGGCGCGCCAGTGCAGGCCTACATGCCCCGCATGGCCGAAATGCTCCACACCCGCCTGATCATCCCACCCTTCGCCGGGGTGGCCAACGCCTTGGGCGCAGCGGCGGGCGGCGTGGTGCAGCGCTACCGGGTGCTGATCACTCCCCTGGAAGACGGCAAGACCTTGCGCCTTCACCTGCCCTATGGAATGCGCGATTTTCGCGGATTGGAAGAGGCGGTTGCCTACGCACGCAAACAGATGGTCCCCTGGATGGAGGCACTGGCCCGGCAGGCGGGCGCCGCCCAGGTCGAGGTGCAGATGGACCGCCACGATACGAGAGCCCAGCATTGCAGGGGGTACGAGGACAAGGTCTATCTGGGCACGGAATTGACCTTCACTGCCATGGGGCGGCCCAGCCTGGCGATGTGAGAGGAAGCCGGCAGGTGATCCCTCAGGCCATCCGATCAGGCCACAGCGGTGGACCGTCAGAGACGTGGATCAACGTGGCGAAGCACAAAAGGCTCAAACAACTTGGAGAACTGAAGGGCGCCCCTGACTGGTACGGCACCCCTCTGGATGAACTGCATTTCGAGTGGTCGCCCGAAGAGAAACTGGAGATCGAACGGTACTCTGAAAAGATTCTGAAGAATGTCGAGCAAGAGGGGGGGATGACCCCCTTGGAGCGGTTTCGGGCGACCGTCGAGGGCAGACCGAGAGACCGCGTCTTGATCGCCATCCTGCATGGGAATGGGTTCGGGGTGCGGGTCCTGGATTCCAGCGCCGATGCCTTGAAACCTATTGATCTGTATCGGAACCCGAAGCTGTGGGTCAAAATGCAACTGGCCAACGCGGCGCGGTTCGGGCTGGACTACCCGCACAATTATACCATTAGCTACGGCGAGGAGCTGTGGGGTGGTCACGCCCGGATGATCGAGTACGGCCACCCGGTCGCCATGGGAGACCCTCCGATCCGGTCTGTGGAAGACCTGGAAGGGATGGAGGTCCCCGATCCCAGGAAGGATGGATTGTTCCCGGGCTATCTGTGGGCCAACCGCGAGCTAAGGCGCATCTATGACGAATACGGCTTGAGCCAGGTGATGCCGCTATTCCCGTATATCTGCGCCTGTCCGGTTGGCACAGCCATGCTGTGGATGCTTGGTTGGGCTGCCTTCTTGCGGGCGATGCGCAGGAACCCAGAGCTCTGCCGGCGATGCCTGGAATTGGCCACCGCATGGGAGATCCGATATGGGCAGGCGGTGATCGATCTAGCCAGACCCGACGCGCTGTATGTTTGCTCCATGGTAGGGGCCACCGACACGACCGGCAACGAGTGGCTGGCGGACTACTGGGCCCGGGTCGGCCAGGCCCTGGGCTCCCAGGTGCCGATCATTTACGGCTACGGCTTTGGACTGGCTGCCAAGTGGATCCCAGTCCTCTGGGAGAGAGGAGCGTTGGGTCCGGGCAGCTTCTGCGGCGGATATCACGACCATGAGCAGAGCGATATTAAGACGATGCTCGACCTGCACCGGGAGCGCGATCTTGTGATTGCCAGCATAGGCTCAGCCAGGATCCTGTTGGAGGGGCCGGTATCGGCCATCGAGGAGGAAATCCGGCATCTGGTAGAACTAGGAAAGCCATATGTCAGATTCTCCATTGCCATTGGGATGTGCGACTACTGGACCCCGCCCTCACACCTGGATGCGGCGATCGCCGCAGCCAGGAAATATGGCAGATACTGATTCATCCCCGGAGGGGACGCGCTCCGTCGGCCTGCGCCGATGGCCAGCTGAAGGCTCTTGAGGGGCGATGTCAATCGCGGTCTGTTTTCGAAGGGAGGAGTTTTGGCAGATGTCACGAGGCGATAGCGCCGGGCAGGCGAAACAACCTTCGATCAAGTGCCCGTGTTCCAGTTGGTATACAGCGCTCCAGATGGACATCCTGGGCAAGCTGAGACAGGCCATGGTGGACCTCGACGACGAAGAGATCATCCGATTGCTTCAGGCAGGTCTGGATGTGGGGGTAGACCCCGTGAGTATGATCACCGACGCCCTGAGCCCCGGCCTGGAGCTCGTTGGAGAACTCATCCAGAAGAAAGAGCGTTCCGTCAGCGACCTGGTGCTGGCCAGCGAGATCATGAACGAGGCGGTGGAGATGCTGTGCCCGGCGATGGAGGCGCGCGCCCCATCCACCGGGGAGGTCATGGTCATCGGAAACGTCCAAGGCGGGCTGCACGAGAAGTACAATGGCAAGCGGATCGTGGCCGCCGCCTTTATCGGCGCCGGCTACCGGGTCGTGGATCTCGGCGCCGACGTGCCTGCCAGCGAGTTCGCCAGGGTGGCCAAAGAGCACAAGGCGACCGTCGTTGCCGCCTCGGCCCTGGGATCGCTCAAGCCCCAGTGCCAGGCCATCCACAATGCCTTGATCGATGCCGGCATCCGCGATGAGGTAATCTATCTCATTGGAGGATGGGGGATCAATCAGGCCTGGTGTGATGACGTGGGGGCAGACGCCTTTGGCGAGAATGCCGTGGATGGGCTGAACAAGGTCAAAGCGCTGCGGAACGGTGACCTTCCCCGATGGCGGGATCGGGTCAGCCGGTAAAGGGATGCACATGCCAGGATCGGCCAAACCAGGCAGGCTGGAAGGCGCTCCAGATTGGTACGGGGTACCCCTCAGTCAACTAGAGTTTGAGTGGTCTGAAAAGGAACAGCTTGAGATCAGGGAGTACTGCCGCCGGATCGTCCGGAACATCGCTCAGTCCGGGGAGCGGATGAGCCCCCGGCAACGGTGGGAAGCCACGCTGGAAGGCCGGAACCACGACAGACTGTTTGTGGAGTGCTACTATTTTAACCCCTACGCCGCACGGGCGCTGGACGTTTTAGGAGAGACCTTGAAACCTGGCGACCTTTGTCGAGATCCGAAGCGGTTGGTCAAGGCACATCTGGCTACCGTCGCGCGATATGGTCTTGACCTTCCCGTGCTCTATCCCATCAGCTATCCGGTGGAGGTCTGGGGAGCCACGGCGGTGATGATGGACTATGGCAACCCGGCCCTGGTCGGGGAGTATCCGATCAGGTCCCTGGCAGACCTGGAAGGGCTGGAGGTTCCCGACCCTCGCGGGACCGGCCTAAACCCCGGATACCTCTGGGCCTGTGGTGAGATGAAGCGCCTGTTCGGCGAGCACGGGGTGGATCGGGTCATGCCGCTGGCGGTGTGCATTGGGGTGGACCCCTTGGGAACGGCCGGTATGTTTATGATGGGCTGGGCCGAATTTATGAAAGCCCTTCGCCGGAATCCGGAACTGTGCCAGCGCAGCATGGATCTGGCCACCGAATGGATAATCCGCATGGGGCAGGCGGCCATCGAGGTCGGCGCGGACTGCCTGGTCCTGTGCAGTTACGCCGGGTTTGCTCCGATCCAGGGCCAGGAGTGGATATTGGATCACTATGTGAGGATCGGGCAGGCGCTCGGTTCGCAGGTCCCCTGCTGGTATGCGATGACCTATGAACGGGCTCTTGATTGGTTCCCCGCCATGTGGGAACGAGGAGCCGTTGGCCCCGGAAGCTTCCGCGGTTGGTTCTGCGCCGATGTGGACTATCGGCAAGCGATCGACTTTTCCCGGGAGCACGATCTCTACTGCTCTTGTGCGCTGCCGGACCGAGTCCTGTGCAACGATCCGGTGTCGGTGATCGAGGACGAGATCCGAAAACGATGCCAATACGGCAAGTCCCATGCCAGGTTCTCCATCGGCATTGCCGCCGTGGATTACTCCACCCCCCCGCAGAAGCTGGCCGCCGCTGTGGCCGCAGCCAGGAGGTATGGTCGTTTCTAGACTCATACATTGAAAAGGAGGCCCACATTGTTTGAATTCACTCAAGTACAAAAAGTGTGCGATATTGATGGCGTGCGCGTGGGCGGGAGGCCCGGAGAAAACCCCACCGTCCTGATCGGCAGCATGTTTTTCCGCGGTCACCGGATTGTGAGCGACCCTGAGAAGGGAATATTCGACAAGGGGAAAGCCAAAGCCCTGCTGGACAAAGAAGAGGACTTGTCCGCCCAAACCGGCAATCCGCGGATCATTGACGTCATCGGTGAGACCGGACAGGCCATGATCAACTACATCGAGTGGGTCGCGGCCCATTATTCCTCGCCGATCCTGGTTGATTCCCCGGTTCCCAGGGCACGCATGGAGGCCATCCGGCACTTTGCCGGGACCGAGATCGTTCCCCGGCTGATCTACAATTCTCTAGAGGCTCACTATAGTGAAGAAGAGCTGGCCTGCATCCAGGAGTGCGGAATCAAGAACGTCGTGGTTCTGCCTTTAACCACCAAGGCTCTCAGGCCCAAGAACCGGGTGAAACTCCTGGCGGAGAAGATGCTGCCCGCTGCCGAAAGTGCCGGGGTGGAGAACGTCCTGATCGATGTCGGGGTGTTGGATATTCCCAGCATCGGCTGGTCCACCCAGGCGATCTGGGAAGTCAAAGAGCATTTGGGGTATCCCTGCGGCTGCGCCCCGTCCAACGCACTATACTTGTGGAAAAGGCTGGCAGAGCGCGGTAGCCCCGCCTTTGAAGCCACCGCCGCCCTTGTCTTTGGATTACCGCTCTGTTGGGGAGGAGATTTTCTCTTCTACGGCCCGACGCGAAACGCACCATGGGTGTATCCCGCCTGTGCAGCCGTGGATGCGATGCTGGCCTACGGCGCCATGAACCTTGGGGTGCGGGTCGGTGCAGAGCACCCTCTGTACAAGATATTTTAGGAGTTGGGGCATCGGTCACGGTCCACCACTCCGCCCACGACGTTGCAGCATAACCGAGAATGCGATAAGGAGGATACCATAATGAAAAACACCTGGGGTAAAGAACTCACGTTTCCGGAAGACCTCTTGTATACGCCGGAATTGCTCTGGGTCAAGATCGAACCGGACAACAGGCTACGCCTCGGCATCTCCGATCTGGGAGTGAAAGCGGTCAAAGAACTGCTCTACATTCGGATCAAGTCACGGGTCGGCCACCACCTGAAGAAAGGGGACCTGATCGGGTTGGTGGAAACGACCAAGATGGTGTGGGAGATCATTGCTCCCGTCTCCGGGATGGTGGTGGCCGTCAATGAAAAGCTTTTGGCCGGGAACCCCATGGCTCTTGAGCACGACCCCTATGGGGAGGGATGGCTCCTTCAATTGGAGAGAACTACCGAAACAGAGAGCGAACTGCCGCAACTCCTGCCAGGAGGGGAGGCCAGAACCAAACAGTGGATCGCCGAGCGAGTCGAAGCAACCATACCTCTTCAACAAGAGCTCTGAGCCGCCTTCCGGCTCCGAGGTTCAGTTCGCATCTGGGGGACCACAGTGGGTAGGAATTGCCGGATCGATTTCCAGCCCATCGGGAGGCGGACCCAGGCCGAATGGGGGGCCAGGATATTCCAGGTAGCCTGCAAGGAGGGAGTCGGTCTGGCCTCTCTGTGTGGCGGCAAGGGCACCTGCGGCAAATGCAAGGTCCGCATCCTGTCCGGCGAGGTTTCTCCCCTCGATGACCGGGAGAAACGATCCCTCAGTGCGGAAGAAATCGCGCAGGGCTACCGGTTGGCCTGCCTCACCAGAGTGGTTGGAGACATCCAGGTTGACATCCCAATCGAATCTCTCCTGGTCTCACAACGGCTGCAGGTGTCCGGTGAAGGAAGGGACGCTGTTGTCGATCCGGTGATTCAGGCCATCACCGTGAGCCTCTCTCCTCCGAGCCAGACCGACAACCGCTCGGATCAGGCCAGGCTCGCGGACTATCTGGCCGAAACCTGTGGCCTGCCGCACATCCAGATCGATCTGGGTGCTCAGCGCCAGTTGTCGACGATTCTGCGAGAAGACGACTGGCAGGCCAGGATAGCTCTGCGCGGCACTGAAGTGGTCACAGCCGGACGGGTCGGGGATCGACTGTTGGGCCTGGCTGTCGACTTGGGAACAACCAGCATCGCCGCGTACCTAACTGACCTGGAAACCGGGAAAGTTCTGGCCGCCAAAGGGATGATGAACCCCCAGATCGCCTACGGCGAAGATGTGGTCAGCCGGATTTCGTATGCCATTGACCATGGCGGGGAGACGTTACAACGGACCGTCGTGGACGGTCTCAACCGGCTTGTCAGGGAGTTGTGCTCGGAGCGGGAGCTGGCTCCGGAAGGCATTGCGGAGGTAGTGTTGGTCGGGAACACAGCCATGCATCATCTCTTCCTCGGGTTGCCGGTGAGACCGCTGATCCTGGCGCCATACGTGCCCGCCGTCACCGGTTCGTTGGTTACGAAAGCCAGGGATATCGGCCTGGCGGTCTCCCCCGGCGCGTATCTGTACACCCTGCCCAACATCGCCGGCTTTGTGGGCGCTGATCACGTGGGCGTACTTCTGGCCACCGGACTTTATGAAATGCGCACCCCCGCCATCGCCATCGACATTGGTACGAATACCGAGATCACATTGTCGGTCAACGGCCAACTGCGTTCCTGTTCCTGCGCCTCCGGACCGGCCTTCGAGGGAGCCCACATCAAGGACGGGATGCGAGCGGTGGCGGGGGCCATCGAACGGGTCAGGATCGATGGCGACTCGGTGGCGGTTGAGACGATCGATGACCAACCTCCTCTCGGCTTGTGCGGCTCGGGCGTCCTGGATGCGATCGCCGAGCTCCTGAGGGCGGGGATCATCGATGAGATGGGCAAGTTCCGGCCTCACCCCGGGGTGCGCCACACCGAAAGAGGCAAAGAGTTCCTTCTGGTCCCCCGCGATCAAAGCGGCACCGGCAAAGAGATCACGTTGACCGAGAAGGATATCAGCGAAATCCAACTGGCCAAAGGAGCCATTGCCTCAGGAATCAGCATTCTTCTGAAAAATGCCCAGATTCCCTGGCACGAAATTGATCGGGTCATCATCGCCGGCGCTTTCGGCACCTATATCAACGTGGCCAGCGCGATCCGCATCGGGATGCTACCCCCACTGCCGGTGCACCGATTCTCCCAGGTGGGAAATGCAGCCGGGGTTGGCGCGAAACTGGCGTTGATCTCCAAAACGCAACGCCAGATGGCAGAGGAGATCGCCCGGCAGGTGAACCATCTGGAATTGACCGGGTACCCTGCCTATCCTCGCGTCTTTGCCAATGCCCTTCGGCTTTCCCCGGCCGCCAACTGGAGGGACGACGGGTGATCGATCCCGGAAATTGACGGGAGAGCAAAGCAAAACCTTCGACAGGATGCATGGAAAAGATGAAACCTGACTGGCTCATCAAACCGCTGCCCCAGGGCGAGCGCCTGGTCGAGGTCGGCCGGGTCCTGTCCCGACTCAGGCTTCATACCGTGTGTCAAAGCGCCCTGTGTCCCAATTTGGGCGAGTGCTTCTCCAGAAGGACCGCTACCTTCATGATCATGGGCAATATCTGCACCAGGAATTGCCGCTTTTGCGCTGTGGAGAAGGGCAAGCCCACGCCCCTGGATCCGGATGAACCGGCCCGCATCGCCGCAGCGGCGCAAGAGTTGCAACTCCTCCACGTTGTGGTGACCTCGGTCACCCGCGATGACCTGCCTGATGGAGGAGCCGATCACTTTGCCCGGACCATCGCCGCCATCCGGGAGGTCAACCCAAAGGCCACGGTGGAGGTGTTGATCCCCGATTTCCGCGGCTCCCCAGCGGCGATCGAAGTCGTCGTCAGAGCCAGACCCGATATCATCAATCATAACCTGGAAACGATCCCCCGCCTGTACGGTCAGGTCCGACCTAGGGCGGATTATCAACGTTCCCTCGAAATCCTAAGGGCGGTGAAGGAGTTGAACCAGGCGATCTGGACCAAGTCGGGGATGATGCTCGGACTGGGCGAGACCAACGAGGAGGTCCTGGAGGTAATGAAGGACCTCCGCCGGGTAGATTGTGATCTATTGACCTTGGGTCAGTATTTGAGCCCGTCGAGCGAACATCTCCCTGTCACCCGATTCATCCACCCGGACGAATTCGGGGAGCTGGCAGCGCAGGGGAGGAAGCTGGGATTCGGCGGCGTCGCCTCAGGCCCCTTTGTTCGCAGTTCCTATCGAGCGGACGAGCTTCTCAGGAGGAGGGAGGAGTTTTGATCGATGGACCCAACCATCATTGCCCGGTTGTCGGAGATTGTCGGGGAGAACGACATTTCCACTTCCCCGTTGGAGAGGACGCTTTATGGCCACGATGCCGCCCCCATTCCCGGGCTTCTGACCCGATTCTTCAAGACCACCCCCGATGTGATTGTCCGACCGGAAAGCGCCGACGAAGTGGCTCGCATCCTCTGCCTCGCTTCAGACTCCAAGGTCCCGGTCATCCCCAGAGCTGCCGCGTCCTGGTCCTTAGGGGGCGTCATCCCGGTGAAGGGTGGCATCGTCCTCGACCTGATCAAACTCAATCGAATCCGAGAGGTGTCTCGTGACGAATTATGGGTGGAGGTGGAAGCCGGGGTGGTGTGGCAAGATCTGATGGAGCAACTCCTCGAACAAGGATTGACCGTTCTTTCCTACCCGACCAGCGCTCCTTCCTCCACCGTGGGTGGCTGGGTAAGCACCGGCGGCTACGGTATCGGCTCGCTGAAGTACGGGCATATCGGTCAGCAGATCGAGGCGTTGGAGGTGGTGACGCCGGGGGCGTCTGGGTCCAGGACCGATGAACTCCCCCGCCGCTCCCTGTTCACCGGATTGTATAACCATGATCCCCGCAGTGAAATCCGATCGGTTTCCAAGGGCACAGCCAATCCCAAAATGGAGTGGTTCCTCGGAACCGAGGGCCAGTTTGGTGTGATCACCCGGGTGAAACTACGGATCCGGAAGCACCCCGACAGGACGGCCGTCCGCGGGGTCTGTGCGACCCGGCTCCAGGACCTGGCGGACCTCGTCGGCGAACTCACCGGAATGAGAGAGGTCCCCTATTGTGTCAAGGTCCTCGATTCGGGCCTAATGGCGCTCAGGCGCAAGTTGAGAGGCGTGGACGCAGAGGATAAGAACCTGGTCCTGGCAGTGTTTGATGGCTCTGCCAAGGAGGTGAGGGCCGCCACGGCTGCCTTTGATCAGATCGTCAGCCAACATGGGTTGGAGCCGATCGCTGAAAGCCTCGCCGAGGCTGAGTGGGAGGAACGATACTACCCGATGAGGATCGGTCGACTGGGACCGACCCTCCTCGGCGGGGAGACGATCGTACCGTTAGATCAACTGGGACCCGTCCTCAGCGAAATCCGGTCCCTCCAGGAGAAATACCACCTGGAGATCGGAACCGAGGCCCATGTCGTCTCCAAGGGGTGGGCCGTGGTGTTGGCCCTGTACCTGGCCGATGAAAGAAAGGCCCTCCGCTACATGACCAGGCTAGCCGTCATTCGGGACATCGTCCATATCGGCCTGACCCATGGCGGGAAGCCATATGGGCTGGGCTTATGGGATGCCGTTTATGTCAGACGGCGATTTGGCAGAAAAGACCTCCAGGAACTGAAGAGGGTGAAGAAGAGGCTGGACCCCAATGGGATCATGAACCCGGGCAAGTTTTTCCGGGCAGACACCCGTTTTGGAATACCGATTCCCATGCCATTGTATGCTACCTTGATGAATATTCTGAGCCTTGCGTGCCGATTCCTGTAGGAGGCCCGGCCATGGAAATTCCTGAACTCAAGAGATTGGACGTCGAGATCGAACCGTGGGTTTGCACTCAGTGTGGCAACTGCCGCACCGTTTGTCCGGTGTTCGAGCAGCTTGGCTGGGAATCGGCTTCGCCCAGGGGCAAGATCTACTATATCAAGCGGCTTCTGCAGCAGCGTCCTTCCCGGCGCAACCGCATGGACGACGAGTTTGTAAAACGTATCTTTCAGTGTTCCCTATGCGTCCGCTGCGAGGAGGTATGCCAGACTCAGATCGACATGATGCGACTCTGGCAGGCTGTCCGGGCCGATCTTGGTCAGCGGGGGCTGTGGCCGAAGGAGGTCCAGGCGATCCGCGAGGCGATCCTCAGCCAGTACAATCTTTACTCGATGTCCAACTCCAGGCGAACGGTGTGGGCGATGATGATCGAGGAGCAGGTTCTCCCCAAGGTCAACCAGATGGCGGACGTAGCCTATTTTGTGGGATGCGTCGCTGCCTTTACCGGCAGGATCGCCGGCATCCCGGAATCTACCGTCGCCATCCTTGACTCGGCCCAGGTGGACTATACGATCCTGGGGCCGGATGAGTGGTGCTGTGGCAATCCGCTCTTTTTCGTCGGGGCGCATGCGGAAGCGATCGAGCTGGCGCGGCACAATCTGGAGAAACTGCGCCAGCTCCAGGTCCGGCAACTGGTGACCAGTTGCTCCGGATGTTATCGAGCCTTCAAGAATGAGTATCCCCGGTTACTGGGGGAAGAGATAGGGATTGAGGTCCTCCACTTTTCCCAATTGCTGTCCCGGCTCATTGATGAGGGCCGGCTCCAGTTCAGCCAACCCAGAGAAGTCACCATCACCTACCATGATCCATGTGAGACCGGCCGACATTGTGGCATCTATGACGAGCCTCGCTATGTTCTGAGCAGCTTGCCAGGGGTTGAACTGATCGAGATGCCGGAGAACCGTGGTCAGAGTGGATGTTGCGGCGGCGGCGGGCTGCTGAAGGCCACCCATCCGGACCTGTCCCTAGACATTGCCGAGAGGCGCATCCACCAGGCGATCCATGCCGGGGCAAGCGTTTTGGTCAGCTCTTGCGTGACGTGCCGGCTTCAAATGTCGGAGGCAATCCGAGCCAGGAACCTGGATATCGGGATGTACGATATTTCAGAGTTTGTCGCCCAATTCCTCTAGGCAGCGACGCGCAAGGATCGCCAAAAGTCCTGCCTCAAACTCCGCTCCCGCCGCCGGGGAGTCGAGGCTTCGGCCGGAGGACCGCCTGAAGGCTCCACTCCCTTCGCCCCGGCATCGAGGCTCCAGCCAAAGAACTTCCTATCCGCGGGCTAGTGATGCCGGAGTGGCCAAAATCACGGATTGACAAATCGGCCCAAGTAGGGTATACTGATCATGGCCCAACTGAGGAGGGAGGCTTTTGATTCGCGCTACAAGACGCGTTTTGAACTCAGAGTGGTTGGACGCCGGGGTTGTCGTTGGCCTGGCGTCCTTTTGTTTTCTGAACACCGGACCAGGGCGGTGAACCTTTAAAAGGAGGGTATGGAACGAAATGGACTCAGGGATGATTGGCAAAATCCAGAAGGCCAAGCGCTACGCCGAGGAGCCGGAGCGAATCCGTTTTGAGCAGTTCCGGCTCACATTTCAGGGGACTAACAGCCAACACACAGTTTCCTATGACCAGGGTGTCTGGCAGTGCACCTGCAATTTCTTTGCCGCCCGGGGAATATGTAGCCATACCATGGCCATCGAGCGGGTGTTAGGGGTGATGCTGCCGGTGGCGGCAACCGCCTCCGAAGCGTCCCCATCCTGGACATAAGAAGGTCGTTCGACAGACGGGGGATGGGCGGAGGCCCATCCCCCGTTTTTCGTCTCTGTGAGTTGCTCAGGCGATGATTTCCCCCTGAAGGCCGCCCTGGGTCACGGCCACCAATCGGACCGGGGTGAAGGTGTTCCTCAAGTTTACGGGGTGGACCGCATAGACGCGCAGGTAGTTGTCGGTCAACCCCTTCCAGAGGGGGCCAGCTTCGGTCAGGGAGGCCGATTCCCACAGGACCTGTACCGTTTGACCGACAAACTGGCGGGCAAAGGCCCCCGCTGCGGCGAGCGCGACGCTCTGCATCGCTCGAGCCCGCTCGGCCTTGACCGGGGCCGGGACCTGGTGGGGCATCTCGGCGGCGGGGGTGCCGGGCCGGGGAGAGTAGGGGAAGACGTGCACCCGCGCAAAGCCCAGCGCCTCAACAAAATGAAGGCTCTCGGCAAACTCTTCCTCCGTCTCCCCAGGAAAGCCGACAATGACATCGGTGGTCACCGCCAGGCCGGGAATGGCCGCGCGCGCCGCCGAGACCAGCGCCGCAAATTCGGCGGCGCTGTAGCGGCGGGCCATGCGCCGCAACGTGGCCGTGCAACCGCTCTGCAAGGGCAGGTGAAGGTGCCGGCATAACCGGGCATCGCTCCAACAGGAAAACGCCCGCTCCGTCAAGTCCCACGGTTCGATGGAAGACAGGCGCAGGCGGGGGACGTCCGTTTCGGTCAGGATGCGCATAACTAACCCCCACAGGTCGAGGCCTGACGAACGCCCCTCTCGATCGGCACCGTACGCCCCGATATGTACCCCGGTCAACACGATCTCTTGATAGCCGGCGGCCAATCGCCTCCGCACTTCGTCCAGGACCTGATCGGCCGGACGGCTACGCTGTGGCCCTCGCGCAAGACGGATCACACAGTAGGCGCAGGCATTATCACAGCCGTCCTGGATTTTGACCAGGGCGCGGGTGCGGAGATGAGGCAGCGCTGAGAAGGCGCCGGGGGCCGGAGGGGAGCCCGACCCGGACTCCAGATTCCTGATCCGCTCTGCCAGGGATTCTTTGGCCTGGTTGCCGACCACCCATTCCACGCCAGGCAGACCCCGGACCTCGTCCGGGGCCAGTTCGGCGTAACATCCGGCGACCACCAGCCGGGCAGACGGGTTTTCCCGGTGGAGCCGACGGAGTGCCTGGCGCGATTTCTGGGCCGCCACATGGGTGACGGCGCATGTGTTCAGGACGCACAGCTCAGCTTCGCTTGGCTGCCCCACAATTTGATGCCCGGTCTGCGCCAGTTGAATGGCGAGCGCATCCATCTCGCTTTGGTTCAGTTTGCAGCCGAGACTCCCCAGATAGATACGCATCCTTCGTTTCCGTTCGGGTGCCCCAGGCTCCTGGTGCGGGGGTCATAGACAGGAAGCAGAAAGGATGTCGCACTTCCTGTGACGGCTACGAACCAAAATAGGTCAGCGCCAACCGTACCCGTTCTTCCAGGGGGAGCGGTTCGCGGGGCAGGGTGCGGATCGCCTCCTGGACCTCGGCGATGCTATAGCCCAGGCTGGTCAGGGCAGCGACCAGATCGGCATCCGCTTCGCTGATCACCGGCCGGACCTCGCCCGGCGGCAGTTCCAGCAGTACCTTGTCCTTCAGGTCGAACACCAGCTTTTTCGCCGTCTTGGGGCCGACGCCCGGCACCCGGGCCAGCGCCGTCATGTCCTCCTGCGCGATGGCCGCCTGGAGCTGAGACGGTGTCATCGCCGAGAGGATCGACAACGCTGCCTTGGGACCGACCCCCGGCACGGTTTGCAGCAGACGGAACAGGGCCACCTCCTCCTCCGTGGCAAAGCCGTACAGGGTGAACTCGTTCTCCCGGATGTGGAGATGGGTGAACAAGGTAATTTCCTGGTCCGATTCGCCCAGGCTGCTCAGTAGCTTCCGGGGAACAAAGACCCGGAAGCCGATCCCTCCTGCCCGGATCACGACCGAGTCTTTGCCCACACCGGCCAACACCCCGGTCAGACTGGCGATCACTGCGATTCCCCCTCGGCGATCAGAGCGGCCATCCGCCTCGAATGGATATGACACACCGCCACCGCCACCGCGTCGGCAGCGTCGTCGGGCTGGGGCGCCTCTTTCAGATGGAGCAACATCCGCACCATCTCCTGCATCTGCTGTTTCCCGGCGCCGCCGTAGCCGGCCACCGTCTGCTTGACCTCCAGTGGCGTGTACTCATAGATCGGCAATCCGGCCTCGGCCAGGGCCAGCAAGGCCACGCCCCGCGCCTGTCCCACCGATAAGGCCGTCCGGACGTTGCGGCTGAAAAAGAGTTCCTCGACCGCCGCCGCATCGGGCTGGTAGCGGCGGATGACCAACCCGATCTCGTGGTAGATGTGCTGTAGGCGCACCGCCAGTGGTTGGTCCGCTGGGGTGGTGATCACGCCACACTCCACCAGCGACAGGCCCGCCTCGTCTTCGCGCACCACCCCGTAGCCGGTGATCGCCGTACCCGGGTCGATCCCCAGGACCAGCACTACGATTCCTCGAACTTGGCCATCAACTCGTCCGAGATATCGAGGTTGGAGAAAACCTGCTGCACGTCATCCAGCTCCTCCAGGGTGGAGATCAGGTTCATGTTCTGGAGGGCCTGCTTTTCGTCCAGGGTGATGGTCGTCTTGGGGACCATGGTGATCTCGGCCGAGTTCAGGGTAAAGCCGCGCCGCTGGAGAGCCTCCCGCACGGTCTGAAATGCCTCGGGCGAGGTAAAGATCTCGATCAGATCATCGCTGATGACAACATCATCCGCGCCCCACTCAACCGCGACCTCGAACACCTCATCCGGGTCCAGGCCGTTCGGCTCCAGGGTCAGGTACCCCTTGGCTTCGAACTGCCAAGCCACGCAGCCGGCCTCGCCCAGGCTCCCCCCCAGTTTGTTGAACAACCGCCGGATCTCGGACACAGACCGGTTGCGGTTATCGGTCACCACCCGCACCAGGAGAGCCACGCCGTGGGGGCCATAGCCCTCATAGGTGACCTCTTCCAGAGCTTCTCCCTTTTCCAGCCCGGCGCCGCGGCGGATGGCCCGTTCGATATTCTCCTTGGGCATGTTGGCCGCTCTGGCCTTCTCGATCACCAGCCGCAGCTTGAAATTCACATCCGGATCGGGGCCTCCCTCCCGAGCCGCAATGGCGATCTCTTTGGCGATCTTGGTAAAAATCTGCCCTCTCTTGGCGTCCGTCGCTGCCTTTTTGCGTTTGATCGTCGCCCACTTGGAATGTCCGCTCAATTGATCCCTCCTAATATCCTGAATCTACCCCGCTAATCCTGAGAGTGGGTTGTTAATCACCCACACCCCTTCCTCCCTTGAGTTGCTCCTGAAGTTCGGCCAGTTCCTCCCAACGACCCTCCGCCGCGAGGGCGGCCTGCTCCGGCCAGGTGATCGGGTCGGCTAACCTCCGCAATCGAAGGTCGGTCTGTTCCAAAATCTGTTCGATCTGCCCCGGCTGGAGGGCGGCCAGTTGGGCAAAGGTCCGGATACCAGCCTCGCGCAGCACCTCGGCAATACGGGGGCCGATCCCCTCGATCCGGGTCAGATCATCCGGTGGTGGTGGCTCCGCCGGAGCTGCCTCGAAGGCGAGAGGGGACTCTGCCGGCGCCCTCTCCTCCCAGGAAGGCAACGGCGCTTCTTCGGTCCTTGCCGTCGGAGCGGCTTCCTCGCCCTCGCGGCGCTTCCACAGCCACCATAGCAACCACCCGACCAGCAGGATGACAACGATGGCACAGATAACTCCAAATAGCACAATGAGAATCCTGGACATGACCCTATACCTCCTTTTTCTTGACTGTCTGGCTATCCAATCATCACCTTCCGTCCCCGGCCGGCGCCCTCGTCCGGCCCGACCACCCCCTGCTCTTCCAGTTGATCCATAAGCCGCGCCGCCCGCGGGAAGCCGATCCGCAGTTGCCGTTGGATAAACGAAGTCGAGACTCGATCCCGGCCTTCGATCAGTTGGATCGCCTGGGCCAAGAGGGGATCCGTCTCCTCTTCCAGTTCCGACTCGGTCCAGGGCGGGAACAGCCCGGGCTGGGTGGCCGTCTCTGGTTGCTCTCGCCAGAACCGGACCAGCCGTTCGATCTCCTCATCCGACACAAAACAGCCCTGGATGCGGATGGGGCCCACCTGCTGCGGCGACAAAAAGAGCATATCCCCCCGGCCCAGCAGGTTCTCTGCCCCTCCCTGGTCGAGGATCACCCGCGAGTCGGTCTGGCTGGTTACGGCAAAGCTGATCCGGGCCGGGAAGTTGGCCTTGATCAAGCCGGTGACCACGTCCACGCTGGGCCGTTGTGTGGCCACCACCAGGTGGATGCCCGTCGCCCGACCCAATTGAGCCAGCCGGCACAGATACCGTTCCACTTCATCAGGGGCGACCATCATCACATCCGCCAGCTCATCGATCAACACTACCAGGGCGGGCAACCGTTCTTCGGCGCGGCGGCGGCCGATCTGCCGGTTGTATTCCTCCAGATTGCGCACCCCGCTCCGGTGGAACAACCGATAGCGCTCATCCATCTGGTGGGCCACCCAGGCGAGGGCGCGCACGATCTGCTCGACCTCCACCACCACCGGAGCGACCAGATGGGGGATGCCGTTGTAACTGACCAGTTCGACCCTCTTGGGATCGACCATGAGCATCTTGAGCGTGTCGGGCGAGTTGTTCATGAGCAGACAACAGATAATGGCATTGATGCACACGCTCTTGCCCGAGCCGGTGGCGCCGGCGATCAACAGATGGGGCATCAGCGCCAGGTCCACCGCCACCGGGCGACCCGACACATCCTCCCCCAGGGCGATCGCCAGCCCCGAATCAATCCGCCGGAACTCGTCCGACTCGATAACTTCTCGTAACGAGACCAGAGCCAGGGCTTCGTTCGGCACTTCCAGGCCGACGACCGACCGCCCCGGCACCGGCGCTTCGATCCGGACTGGCGAGGCGGCCAGGGCCAATGCCAGGTCGTTCGCCAGAGCCGCGATCTGGCTCACCCGCACCCGCTGGCGGACCGTCTGGCCGCCTGGCCCCCGCCGTTCGATATAGCCGGGCGCCAGGCCAAACTGGGTCACCGCCGGCCCTTGATTGACCTCGACCACCTGGACCGGGAGACCAAAGCTTTCCAGAGTCTTTTCAATCACCTGCACCTTGCGGCGCACATCAGCATCCCCGGCTGCCTGGGACGAGGCCGGGTTCAACAACTCCAGGGGAGGAAGGTTCCCCTCCCTCGGACGGGGTCTCGGTCGCTTTTTCTCCGCCGGCTTGGGTCGCGCCTGAGTTCGCGGCGGCGCCGAAGGAGCGGCGGGTTCCTGCTCCCACCAGGGCGTCTGGGAAGGGGCGGGCAGGACCACCGTCCCTTGCCGTTCCACCCACCATCGGTCGATCCGGCCGCTGAGCAAGCGAGCCTGTCGCGATCCCCAGGCGCCCAGAATGCCCCACCACGGCCGGCCCAACAAGTAGAGGGCCACCCCCACCAGGAGGGCGAGGACCCCCCAGGCCGGCGCTACACCCAACCCGTTGAACAGGAGCACGGCCAGCGTCCAGCCGACATAGCCGCCCGCCCGCCCGGCGCGGGCTACCGTCAGGGCTTGGTCCGCTCCGGATTCGATCACCCATAGCGCATGGCTGGCGGCCAATCCCACCAATAATAGCAGCTCTAGCGCCACCACTGCCGCCGGACCGATCGGCAGCCAGTCGCGCAGATCGCTCCACACCAGGCGCAGGCCGGCTCCGGCCAGGCCCACCAGGGCCAGGTAGGCTCCCCATCCCATCCATTGGCGGAGCAGTCCGGCCCACCAGTCGAGCACCGTTCCCGAAGAGATGTCGGACAGGCCAAAGGCGGTGAGCACGGCGACGAGCAGGAAGATAAAGCCCGGGATTTCGGCGCGCACCGGGCCGGGTTTGAGGGCGCGGATCGCCTGCCCCATCCAGGATCGCAGTCGTCGTTTGAGGGTTCCCTTGGTCTTGCGACCAGTACGCCGGCGTTTCACCCGTTCCTCTCCTCAGCAATCGAGGGTGATTGAAATCGCCCATTGGGCATGGCTATGTCTCCTCGGAGGATGCGCCACGCACCTGGCGCAAGCTCAACCCCAGATGGTGCTTATCTGGATCGATCCGCACCACGCGCACCCGCACCCGGTCTCCTTCCCGGACCACATTGCGAGGGTGGAGAAAGTTGCCTTCGGCCAGTTCGGAGATGTGGATTAATCCCTCCAGCCCCTCTTCGACGCGGACAAAGGCACCAAAGTTGACCACATTGGTCACCGTTCCCTCGACGATGTCACCCACCCGATAACGGGTGCTCACTCCCAGCCATGGGTCCGGACGCAGGCGCTTGAGGCTCAACGCGATCCGTTTCTCCTCCGGGTTGACCCCCAGCACATAGACCTGGACCTGCTGACCTGGGCGCAGCAGGTCGCCCGGATGGCGAACGCGGTCCCACGACATTTCGGAGACGTGGATTAGCCCTTCCACGCCGCCGAGATCGACAAAGGCCCCGAAGGAGGTCAGGTGAGTCACGGTGCCCTGGCAGAGGCTTCCCGGTTGCAGCGTACGCCAGATGGTGGTGGATGGGGGAAGGTCCGACCTGACCGTCCGTTCGGAAAAGACGAGGCGGTTCTGCTCCGGGTCCACCTCAATCACCTGGACGGTAATCCAATCGCCGATGCGGCTCGCCAGTTGGGCGGCACGGTCCTGCGGTCCTTGGGGAAGGGACATGCCGGCCAGATGAGAAGCCGGGATGAATCCCTGCAAGCCATTCCAATCTACCAGGAGGCCTCCCCGGTTGGCCCCTGAGACCCTAAGACGCAGAATCCGGCCCTGGTGGAGAGCGTCCAGGGCCTGTTGCCAGTCGCCTTCCGCGTTGGGGCCTGCTATATCGGTCTCTGTCCAGTCATCGTTTGGGGGATCGACCGATCTCAGAACGCTATGGGAAGGATCCAATGATGAGTCGTTTCCCCGGGCGACAGCCCCTTGCTCCAACAACGCCTGCCAATAATCTTCTCCGATCGAACCCCACCACTCCTTATCCTGGGAGGGGATTTCCCGCCACGCAACTCTGGCCTCCATGCCTGTTTGCCTCACTGAGTTTCTCGTTGCCCGTTCCGCCCTGCTGACATCCTCATTATAGGATAGTTACAGTGGCTTGTCAAGGCCCCCACGCAGCGGTTGGGGGTGGGGGAGAGGTTCGAGCGCGAGGCCAGCCCCGTTCTGTTCCAGGTCGGCCAGCGCACGGGCCACTTCGGCGATGGCAACCCGCTGCTTACGGTACAGGTCCGATTCGCTTATCGCCAACCGTCCGGCGATATCGCGCATTTTGAGCCCGCGGATGAACTTCATTTCCAGGATGTTATACAGCAGCCATTCGGGCGTGGTCATCTTGCGTTCGCCTTCCGGGCGAAGCCGTTCGATGGCCTGGTTCAGCACGGCGCGGAGGGCCTGGGGGGGACTCTCGCCGTGTTCTCGGATTTCATCCTGGACGATGCGCAACGCCATCAGAGGGCTCCGCGTCAGCCGGGGCCCTCCCCAATAGTGGCTGAGCGCCTCTTTGACCCACTGCGGGAACTGGGGTGAATAGATCGGGTTGTCCTCGATAATCTGCATGGGTGGTATTCCCCGGTAGCGGGTAGCGTCTTGCCATTTTTGTAGTCGCTCGATATTGGGCAGGATGCGGCGCAGAGTATCGAACACGTTCTGCTGGAGATAGCGATCCTCCAATGCCTCCTGAACCCGGTTCACCAAAAGCGTAGCGATCTTGGCCTCCTCCGGGCTCAAGTCGGGTTGGGGACTCCGCGCCTGGATGCCCAGCACACCCAGCCGCACGTCACCCCCTCGGTTGGATAACGGCGTCAGCCAGAACCCATTGCCTGCCATGAATTCTCGTTTCCCCTCTGGGCCATCCGGAGCCAAGGCCATGACCTTCGGTTCCACCTGCTGCACATACTCCTGGACGAACGCTCGGTCCCCGCAGTGGGTTTCCAGGTAGTACCTTCCTCCGGCCAGCACGGCGACAAACCCGGTCTGGACCTGCAACAGGTCACACAACGCCGCCAACGAATTCTCGAGAAAGGTGTGGAGGTCACCGGTGGTCAGCAACCGACGGTCCAGCGTCTGAATCCAGGCGATCTCCTCCTGGTCCTGACGATAGATGAGCCGGTCGATAAAGGGCTTGGCGCGGTTGATGATCAGTTGGAGAAGGATCATGACCCCTACCACGGCAAAGATCAACACCGTATCGCGGGTCAATCCAAGGATCTGCTGCACTTTGGGGACGGCGAGCATGGTGAAAATCACCGCTGCGCCTACCAGCGGTCCGCGCAGCAGGTAATGGATCAGGTTGTGTTTAATCACCCGGTCGGGGGTCAATGCCCCAAAGTAGGCCACGCTATAGGCCATGAGCACGATCATGAGTAGAACGCCGACGTTACCCACCAGCAGGACCGGTTGCAGGATATCCATGGGGATCGGAAAGGCAACACCGGCGATGACGAGATAGGGAAACGATCCCAGGGCCGGGGCGAAAAAGGCCAGGCCCAGATAGGTCATTCGCCGCCGCGAGGCCCGCGTCAGACAGCGCTGTCGAGCGCGACGGATGTTCAGGGCTCCCCAGGCCACCGTCACAAAGAAATAGAGGGCAAAGACCCAGAAGAACGGTCCGGCTGCCAGATGGGAGGCTTTCGGTACGTACACCCCGTCATACACCAGCAGATCGGTCCAGATCACCATCCCCAGGAACGAAAGGCTGGCGACATAGCTCAGGAAGACGACGAACCACTGCCAGCGCGAACGCACATGCGTGGCGCGGAGAAGGGCATGGGAAAAATCGAGGTAGGCGGCCGGCACCCAGGCAATGCCGATCCACTGGAATTTGAGCCATCGCTCGGCTGCTACCTGGGTCTCCACTTCATAGAGGAGGACGTCGCCCATATAAACGATCAGGACAAAGGCCAGGAGCGCACAAAAGGCGCGGGCCACCGCACTGCGAAAGTTGTGCGTCAACAGGTAGATCAGTAGAGAAAAGGAGGTCAAGACAATGGTCGCGGCCAGAACCTGATTCGCCAGGTCCAGCCCGCTAATCCACAGCTCCCGCAATTCCATCATCCCTCATCCATCGTAGCAGGTCGTTTGTCGGAAGCCTCCCGCAGGTTCCAAAACCTGCGGGAAGCGAGGTCCCATGCATCTCCCGACCGGCTCAGCGAAGCCTCTTCACAAAAAAGAGGGCGATATCTTGATTGGGGTAATAATGGTCGTTGAACCCACAGAATTGAAACCCCAGTTTGCGGTAGAAGCACAGGGCCGGGTAGTTCTTGGTCGTCGTCTCTGCCAGGAGGAGCTGAAACCCCTGGTCCCAGGCCCATTGTCGGGCGCGGAGCACCAGCGCCGTGCCGATCCCCCGCCGGCGATAAAGCGGCTCGACCGCCACGTTGGCGATCCAGGCCATCCGCTGCCAGGGACATGCGATCACGTCCACATAGCCCCGCACCTCGCCATCTACCTCGGCAGCCAGGAAGGCGTCGCCCCGCTGCCAATCCTCGACGAGTTGCTCCAGGTTGCGCGGGTATTCGACGCGCATCTGCCGGGGGAGACGGACCGTCTGAAAGGTCACCCCCAGCCGGGCTTCGGTATCCTGGACCTTCATCTGCCATACATGATCGGTGGCCACGGTGTGATCCAGGCTGAGGCAACGGTTGAGATCGGCCAGGGTAGCCGGGCGCACATCCATTTATCTTCATACCCCTTATAGGCTCTCCGAAATTGTATCATTCTCAGCCAGAAAAGGCAAACACCCGGAGGGGGAATTCTCAAGCCAGGCGGGCGCCACGAGGCTTGACTCCGGGAGTCAAGGCTTTAGCCGGCGTTGCCTAGACGCCGGAAGGCTCGACTCCCAGCGCATCAACTTCACGATGGAGAAAGCGATAGGGGGATGAGGAGGAGAAGTCGATCCGGGAGGGCCAGATTTGGAAATGGATTTGCGCAAAGCCTGACACTCGGCTATAATTGCGAATTATGGCAACCAAAACGGCAATTCAAGCAGTCAAAGGCACGCGCGATTTCTATCCCGAGGCGATGGCCTTCCGCAATTGGCTCTATGGCAAGATCCGGGCCATCTCGGAGCGGTTTGGCTATCAGGAATACGAAGCGCCGATCCTGGAGCGGTTGGAACTCTATGCCGCCAAAAGCGGCGAAGAGTTGGTCAAAGAGCAGTCCTTTGTCCTCAAGGACCGAGGCGGTGACGAGCTGGCCCTTCGCCCGGAACTGACCCCCTCCCTGGCGCGGATGATCGCTCAGCGGCAGGCCAGCCTGGTCCTGCCGGTGCGGTGGTATTCCTTTGGTCCTTTCTGGCGCTACGAACGACCTCAGCGAGGGCGTACCCGCGAGTTTTTCCAGTGGAACATTGACCTGCTGGGGTCTGATTCGCCCACCGCCGACGGCGAGATCGTGTCGATCGGCGCCGAGTTCCTGCGCAGTGTGGGACTGACGCCGGATGAAGTGGTCATCCGACTGAACAGCCGGCGGCTGATGGAACAGAAACTGGCCGAGATCGGCATCGGCGCTGAGCAGCGCCTGGAGGTCTTTCACCTGATCGACCGGCGCGACCGAATGCCGCCGGACAAGTGGCAGGCCTGGGCGTTAGAGATGGGCCTGTCTGCCGGACAACTGGATGCCCTGACCGCCCTCCTCGGCGATTCGGAACTATGGCGCGAATCGGAGGAATTGCAGCAGGTGTTCGCCACCGCCGAGGCACTGGGGGTGGCCGACTATCTGACCTATGATGCCAGCATTGTGCGGGGGCTGGATTACTATACCGGTCCTGTCTTTGAGGCCTATGATCGCGGCCGCACGTTGCGAGCTATCTTTGGCGGGGGCCGGTATGACAATCTGGTGGCCGATGTGGGCGGCGATCGCATCCCCGGCGTGGGGTTTGCCATGGGCGATGTGATCATCGAACTGCTCCTGGAGCGGGTGGGCAAGCGGCCCAAGTTGCCCACCACACCCAGCCGCGCGTTAGTGACGCTGTTCAGCGCAGACCTCTATGGCCAAACCCTGGCCCTGGCCGCGAGCCTGCGCCGGGCGGGGATCAACGTCGAGCAGTATCTGGAGCCGGAACGCCTGAGCAAACAGGTCCGATACGCCGACCGGAAAGGGATCCCTTGGGTTGTCATCCTGGGGCCGGATGAAGTGGCCGCCGGTCGCGTTGTCCTGAAAGAGCTGGCGAGTGGTGAACAGCGCAGTTGCACCCCGGCCGAAGCCATCGAACTGCTCAAAGCTGGTCAGGTTGAACACGCGTCCTCTCCGGTTTGACAAATCTTTGTGATTGAGTATAATTATTTATAAATGGCACTAGAGCCCTTGTTCATCACGTCAGACCAATGACCGAGATCGCGTTTGCCTTGATTGTCGGTTTTACTTTGGGCTTGTTGGTCGGGTTTCTGATGCGCAGCGAGACCCGCCAATATGAAGCCGATTTTGGCGGCCATCGGGACGCCAAACATTAAGGTCTGCGGGGCTTTGGGCTCCGCCTGGTGTAGGTCTGTACGGGCGAGATGATATAGCCGTAAGGGTAGGGGGGGCTCTACGGCTAGCTTCAAAATCATCTTGGTCCGTCAGATAGGGGTGACGCCGCCCGGTGTTACCCCTTTTGTTTTGCGTTTCTTTCGGGTCTCTGATACAATGGGACCAGCAACCATGGGAGGTACAGATGGAGATTCAGGAGCAACTGGCGAGCTTTTACGTGGGCAGCGAGTTTGACCTGAGCAGCGGTCAAACGTTGCCGCAACCGGTGTATTATGACGCTCGCGATCTCACTACCCACGGGGTGATCGTCGGCATGACCGGCAGCGGCAAAACCGGCCTGGGGATCGTCCTGTTGGAGGAAGCAGCTCTGGATGGAGTGCCATCGCTGGTCATTGACCCCAAGGGAGATATGACCAACCTCTTTCTCACCTTTCCCGACCTGCGCCCCGAGGATTTCCGTCCCTGGATCAACCCCGATGACGCCCGTCGCAAAGGGATGGAGCTGGACGCCTACGCGGTCAAGACCGCCGATCAATGGCGCAACGGACTGGCTAATTCCGGACAGGGCCCGGAGCGCATCCGTCGTCTGAAAGAGGCAGCCGATTTCGTCCTCTACACCCCGGGGAGCCGGGCTGGATACCAGGTGAGCATCCTGGACTCGTTCAAAGTGCCGCCCCTCTCATGGGACACCGATGCTGAACTGCTCCGCGACCGAATCGGCAGCATCGTCTCTGCCCTGTTGGGGTTGGTCGGCATTGAGGCCGATCCGGTGCGCAGCCGGGAATATATCCTGCTGAGCAACATCCTGGAACATGCCTGGCGCTCTGGTCAGGACCTGGACCTGGCGCAGTTGATCCTGCGCGTGCAAAAGCCGCCCTTCACCCAACTGGGCATCTTTCCGGTGGATACCTTCTTCCCGGAGAAAGATCGTCTGGGCCTGGCCATGCTGCTGAATGGGCTGATCGCTTCCCCCACCTTTTCCGATTGGATGGTGGGGCAACCGCTCAACATCGATCGGCTGTTGTACAGTCCTTCGGGCAAACCCCAGGTCAGCATTCTCTACATTGCTCATTTGTCAGAAGCGGAGCGACAGTTCTTTGTCACCTTGCTGCTGGAGCAGGTGGTCGGTTGGGTGCGCGCCCAGAGCGGCACGACCAGCCTGCGGGCCATCCTGTACATGGATGAGGTGTTCGGCTATCTGCCGCCCTATCCGGGCAATCCGCCGACCAAGCGGCCGATGCTCACCCTGCTCAAACAGGCGCGCGCCTTTGGCCTGGGGCTGGTTCTGGCGACCCAAAACCCGGTGGATTTGGACTACAAGGCGTTGTCCAATGCCGGAACCTGGTTCATCGGTCGGATGCAGGCCGATCGCGACAAGCAACGGCTGCTGGATGGGCTGGAGGGGGTCGAGGCGGGGAAGGGCGGCTTCAGCCGCGCTACCTTTGATCGAATGATCTCCTCCATCCAGCCCCGGGTCTTTTTGCTGCACAACGTCCATGAAGACAAGCCGACCGTGTTCTACACCCGGTGGGCGATGAGCTACCTGCGTGGACCGCTGACCCGCGATCAGGTGCGGGAACTGGTCAGCGCGCAGGCGCCAGCAGCGGCGGTTCCTCCACGAGTCACGGCTCCGGCTGGGGTCAGCCCTCAGCCAACCCCGGCCCCTGCTGGCCCGGTCAGCGCGCAGCCTCCGCCAGTGGCTCCTTCCGCCCCGCCGGAAGTGACCCCAGGCTATCGCCAGATGCCCCCGCAGCTCCCCTCATCGGCGCGGCAGGTCTTTTTGCCCAAGCAGATGTCGGTTCGGGAGGCTACCGCCCGGCTGGCTAACGAATACAAGGCCCTGGCGCAAGCGCTGAGCCAGGCCGAGGGTCGTCTGGTCTATCGGCCGGCCCTTCTGGGGCTGGCCACGATCCGCTATGCCCACACTGCCAGCCGGCAGACCTTTGTCCAGGAGGTGGCCTATCTCGTGCCGCTGAGCGGAGAGGGACCGGTGGATTGGACTTCCGGGCAGATCCGATGGGAGAAACGCGATCTCACCCATGAGGCTGAACCGGAGGCCTGGTATGCGGAATTGCCGGCAGGGATCGGTTCAGCCGACCGCTTCACCCGGCTCCAGAAGGAGTTTGGCGACCATCTCTTCTATCACTCGTCGTTCACCCTGCGGTACAACCCTCATCTGAAGCTTTATTCCATGCCGGACGAAAGCGACAGCGCCTTTCAGCGGCGTTGCCGGGAAGCGGCGGAGAAAGCGCGCGACGCGGAGGCGCAAAAGATCGAGGATCGCTACAGGACGCAACGCGCCCGTCTTGAGGAAAAGCTGCGGCGGGAGGAACAGGAACTGGAGATGGATAGGGAGGAGCTGAGCGCGCGGAAGCAGGAGGAGCTGCTCTCCGGGGCCGAAACGCTGCTGGGCGTGTTCACGCGCCGGCGGGTCACCCGCGGGCTGTCCAGCGCCAGTCGCAAGCGGCGAATGACCCAGCAGGCCAAGGCAGATGTGCAAGAGTCGGAAAAGACGATCCGCGAACTCAAGGAGCAGATCGAGCAACTGGAGAAGGAGGCTCAGCAGGCGCTCGACGAACTCACTGCAAGGTGGAGGGAGCGGATCGATGTGGTGGAGGAGATCCAGATCCAACCCCGGCGCACCGATATCCAAGTCAATTTGTTGGCATTGGCCTGGGTGCCGCACTGGGAGGTCACGGTTGCCGGGCAGGTGATCTCGACCCCCTTGTTCGTCGCCGAACCGGTGTAAGCCATCCGAGAAGACCTAGCCGGGATTGACCCAGCAGGCTCCTGGCTGGCCTTCCTCGCCTTCGAACCGCACCCGACCCGGCCAGAATTGATTCACCACCCAGCCGTTGGTCAACAGGTGTTGGGTAACGCGCTCGGTCGTGAAATGAGAAGGGCTGCGGGCGAGGGCCATCGGTAACACCAACTGGTCAGCTAGATGCCGATCGAGAGCCGCCTGGCTGTGCAGATAGTCGAGCAGGTCCCGGACCGCTTCTTCGGCGACGCGCTCGGCCGGTTTTCCTCGCTCTCCCAGCGAGCTAAAGCCGGCGATCACCTCCTCGAATTCGGCCCAGAGAAAGACAACCGTGCCCTGGCCCTGGGCGGGCGCATCCACCACCTCGAGGTGGGCATTCACTCCGGCGGAACGGAGTGCCTGGAGCGCAGCCGCTTCCTGGCGCATACGGATATGCTTGGGCAGATTGCTGCTGGCCGATAGACCTCGCACCCGCAGGAGTTGGCCCCGCTCGCGCAACGTGAGACCGGTCAGCCCCTGCTCTCCTTGATTGCCGTTGTCACCAGATCCCAGGCCCTCGATGACGCACTCGATCTCGCCGCCTCCTAGTGGATACCATCCCCAGCGGCGGATGTGGGCTTTGGCCCTCAGTCCCATCCGTTTCAGCATAGGCAGGTAGACGTGTTTGACATAGTCGAAGGGTGGGCTCCAGGCGACATGGGTTCCGCCGCGTAGCGTGACGCGCGAGGTTCCTGAGGCCAGAGCGAGGGGCAGCAAGATCGTCTGCAGGATGAGGCTCACCGAACCGGCGCTGCCCCCCTTGGCCGCCTGGGCCACGTCAAAGGTGTAGGCGCCGGCCTGGGGCGCCGTGCGGGGCACGAAGGTCAGGGTTTGGGAATCCAGTTTGGCGCCCTCGACCTCGGCGTCGCAGATCTTGGCGATGGCCCGCACGCTGGCCAGGTGTTGGGGCTGGAGGCCCGGCTTGCGCCGTCCGGCGCGGATCTGTTCGAGGCGCACCGCCTGTCCGGTGATGGCTGACAACGCCAGGCTGGTGCGCAACACCTGGCCTCCGCCCTCGCCGTACGAACCGTCAATGGTCAACATGCCGCCATTATACTATGGCCCGGACCGGAGAGCAACGGGAACCCGCACCGTTGCATTCACCGTACGGCTGTTGCCAAGTAGGTTGATAGGCCGCTGCGGCTTTGCGCACCAGCCCAGGAGTGGAAGCTTTCGCTGGATTCTACGTGATTCCGTTCCGGCTGAAGCCTCCAATCCCACAGGGTGGCGGACCGGGCAACAGTCCTGAAAGCGCGTTTTTGGGGCATTGACAGAAGGCGGCTGGTGGTGTATAATATTACTGAGCAGGAACTCTATCGCCTGTGACATCTACTCTCCATGCCTTCGGCAGTCATGTGCATGGGGCGTCGGTTGCCTTCGAGGCGGCTCTCCCAAAGGGGTTCAGGGCGACGATCTGGCCGAACGGGCCGGAGCGGTTCGCGCAACCAACATCGGGCCAGCGGCCCAGAATTTGACAGAAAGGAAGGGTGAACTCATGATCAAGGTCAGCGTGTTGTATCCCAACGAAGAAGGCAAACGGTTCGACATGGAGTACTATTGCAACAAGCACATCCCGCTGGTTCAGGGCAAGGTGGGGGCGGTGTTGCGCGGCGTGGCGGTCGAACAGGGATTGAGCGGCATGGACCCCGGCTCTCGGGCGCTCTATATCGCCATGGGCCATCTCTACTTCGATTCGGTGGAGGACTTTCAGGCTTCCTTCGGGCCTCACGCGCCAGAGATCATGGCCGACATCCCGAACTACACCGACATCCAGCCGGTGATTCAGATCAGTGAAGTGAAAATCTAGGAAACAGGGTCTGGGGAGGCCGCGCTTCGGCAGGCCGAAGCACGGCCTCCGCAATTCATCCTATTGCCTGTGCTGCGACGCCCAGATCACCCCCAGGCCGAGCAGGAACACTCCGCCGGCTAAGACCAGGCCGAGGGGGTGTTTTCTCCCCTCCAGCGCCGCGATGCGCGCCAGCAGGGCGTCGATTTGGGCCTGCTGGGCGGCGTTCTCCGCCTTCAGGCTCTGGTTCTCGGCGTAGAGCGCCTGGATGGCAGCCATCATCACCCCGTCCGCGTCCTGCGTATTGATCGCCTTGTCGCTCTCCCCGTAGCCGAACGTGGCGAAATCCTGAGCCACCATGCCGATGTGCCGCACCGAGGGGTCCTGGCTCTTCAGGTTGTACTCGACCACCGGCAGCGAAGCCAGCTTCTCCAGGATGGCGCGCGTGTCGGCCGGGGCCAGGTTCTCCTTCGTCTTGGAGGACTTGCCATGCTCATTGCCCAGTCTGTTGGCGGTCTACCCTGCGGTGAGAAACCGGGCTCAACCACCCAGAGAATCCGCCTCAAGCCTCGACTCCGGGGCCGAGGGAGTGGAGCCTTCAGGCGACGCCTTCGGAGGCACTTCCTTACCATTCGATCCATGGGCGATTGCCAAGAATTCTGAAATCTGCTATACTTCAGGCGTTTTGGGAGGGAGACCCAGAGCGTTGTCTAGCGGATGGGGGGCACGATGAGCGGGGAAAAGATCCTGGTGATTGATGATCGACGGGAGAATCTGCTGTTCCTGGCCGATAGCGTCCTGCGTCCGGAGGGATACGAAGTGATCACCGCCATGGACGGGAAAGAGGGCCTGGAGAAGGCGCGCGCCGAACAGCCCGACCTGATCATCACCGATCTCAAGATGCCCCGCATGTCCGGCCTGGAATTGATCGAGGCATTGCGCCGGGAAAAGATCCCATCCGCGGTGATCCTCACCACCTTCTACGGTTCTGAACAGGCGGCCATCCAGGCCTTCCGCCTGGGGGTGAAAGACTATATCGTCAAGCCGTACGAGATCCACGAGATGCTGGCCTCAGTCGAGCGAGCGCTCGTCGAGCAACGGCTGCGCCGCGAAACGAAACATCTCCAGGAAGGCATCGAACTCAGCCGACATCTGGAAGAGCGGGTCCGTCAACTCCATAGCCTGTGTAACATCGGCAAGGCACTGACCGCCTTGCACGACCCCGAGGAGGTGATGCGGGTCTCGGTGGAAGCGGCGATCTATCTCACCGAGGCCGCCTGTGGGCAGCTCTTCCTGATCAACTCGCAGACCCGACAGATCGAGACCCGCGCCGTGCGCGGGCCTTCCGATCCGCGGGCCATGTGTGTCCAACAGCCCGGAGCCGATCCCCTCGCCCAGCAGGTCATTCAAAGCGGTAAGGCTGCTGCTTCACAGGAAGGGCGAGGTCCGGAGCCGGTCTGGCGCCTGGTCGTGCCGTTGCGGACGAAAGACAAGACCATCGGGGCGCTGGGGGTGGATGCCAAACCCAGCCGCACCTTCAGCGAGAACGACCGGTATCTGCTGGGCCTCCTGGCCGATTTCGCTGCAGTGGCATGGACCAATGCGCAGCTTATTCAGGGGCTTCGGGAGCGGAGCCCCGCTCAACCGGAACCCTCGGCCCGGCCGTCTGACCGTCTGGCCGAAACCCCGCCCGATCTGAGGGCTAGCATCGCCGAGGCGGAGCGGCTGTCGCAAGAACTGCGCAACCTCGCCGCCGCCGCGCAGGTCCTGGCCGCGCGGTTGCAGGTCCTCAGTCAACCCCGCTGGATATGAACTGTCGGGAGGCCCTCGGGTGTCCCCGGTCACAGAGTGGACCTGGCCGAGCGGGAGATGGGGCGGGATCGGGACCTATCTTCTGGCCCTCTGGCTCGAGATGCCACGGCGGATGTCGATCGGGCGATTGGGTTCATTCGAGTTTCCAGCGGGCTGGTATCTGTATGTCGGTAGCGCGCGGGGACCCGGCGGGTTGGCGGCGCGGCTGTCCCGCCATCAACGGCGGCTGGGCGCGCAGAAGCAAGCCCATTGGCACGTCGATTACTTGCGCGAATGGTCCACCTGGGGTGGCGCCTGGGTACGGCCCGGCGCGGAGCGGCTGGAGTGCGCCTGGGCGGCCTCTATCTGCCGGTTGCCCGATGCGACCGTCGTCGTGTCGGGTTTCGGCGCGTCCGACTGTCGCTGTCCGGCCCACCTGGTCCATCTCTCGACGCTGCCCGATGAGGAGTGGATCCTCTGCTTTCTGGGAGTCAGGCGATGGGGAACGGTGACGAACTCGGGACCCTGATCCAGACCCTTTCGACGGGGGAAGAGGAGGACCGCGAAACGGCGGCATTGGCCTTGGGACGGTTGGGGGCGGCAGCGATCGCGCCCTTGGCCGCGCTGCTGGACGAGGACCGGGCTTCGGTGCGCTGGTGGGCGGCGCGCACCCTGGCCGAAGTCGGCGGGGAGGAAGCGGTGCGGCTCCTGCTCCATGCCCTGGAGGACGGGGACCCCGATGTGCGGGCCTGCGCCGCGTTGGCCCTGGGACAGATCGGAGATGGTCAGGCAGCTCCCATGCTGGCCCGGCGGCTGGAGGATGAGAGCGCCTTGGTCGCCAGCGTGGCCGCCGATGCGCTGAGCATGATCGGCGAGCCGGCGGTGGAGGCTCTGGCCGAGAAACTGGAACACGACAGTTCCCTGGTCCGGCTTCTGGCAGTGCGCGCCCTCAGCCGCATCCGATCGCCCCGGTCCGTTCCCGCCCTGTGTCGCGCCCTGGAGGACCCCAGTTACCTGGTGCGGTACTATGCCCAGGAGACGTTGGAGAGCCTCGGCGTGGGAATGGAATTTTTCTGGCCGTAGGCCGGTATCATACTATATCATACTATATCGAGAGACAGGAGTGCAACATGGCCGGAGTCAAAGCCAAGTGGATCGGTGGAACCCAGTTCCTGGCGAGCGACGAGTTCGGACATGAGGTGGTCACCGATTCGGAAGGGCAGGCATTCAAACCCGCCGAACTACTGCTGGCTGCCCTGGTGGGATGCGCCGGGGTGGACGTGGTCCGCATCCTGGAGAAGAAACGCCAAAAGTTCTCGGCGATCGAAGCGCAGGTCACCAAGCACAATGCCCCCGACCCGCCCTGGACCATCGAAAAGATCGAGGTCGAATGGGTGGTCAGAGGGCGCAACCTGAAAGAAAAGGCGGTCCGCGACGCCGTGCACCTGGCCGAAGAAAAGTACTGTTCGGTGGCGGCGAGCCTGAAGAGCGAGTTGGTGACCACCGTGCGTGTCGTCCAGGAGGGTGAGGAAGGTCCGGCGGCGGGAGTGGAAGGGAGCGAAAAGGGCTCGCGGTAGCCTGCCGTTCAGCGGCCATCTCGTGGGTTGAGGAACCTGCGGGAGGGTCTAGGGAAAGGGGAGAGAGATGGAGATCAGAGCCATTGCCGGAGCGATCCAGAGCATAGACGACGAGCTGATCGTCGTCAATCTGTTCGAGGGGGTTGAGACGCCGGGCGGGGCCACGGGCGCCGTGGATCAGGCCATGGGCGGCGCGATCCGGGAGGCCATTGCCCACGGCGACCTGCGGGGCAAAAAGGGGGAAGCGCTCGTTTTATACACGCGGGGCGCCCTTCCCGCTCGCCGGGTATTGGTCGTGGGTCTGGGGCCACGGGACCGCTTTAGCCTCCAGGGGGTCCGGGAAACGGCAGCGGTGGCGGCCAAAAAGGCCCGCGAGCTGGGGGTCCGCTCGTTCAGCAGCATCGTCCACGGCGCCGGAGCCGGCGGCTTCCCTCTCGAGGCGGCAGCCCAGGCGGTGGTTGAGGGCACGATCCTGGGACTGTACCGCTATCGGGAGCTGAAAAGCGAGCCGCCGGAGCGCCCGGATCCAGAACAGTTTACGCTGGTGCAATTCGATGCGGCCCGGCTGCCGGAGGTGCAAGCCGGAGCGCAGGTGGGCCAGATTGTGGCCGAGGCGGCCTGCCTGGCGCGGGACCTGATCAACCGTCCGGCCAACTATGCCACTCCGACCGACCTGGCCCGCCTGGCGGTGGAGATCGCCGACGAGTTTGAGGCGATGCGCTGCCAGGTGCTCAGCCAGGAGGATGCCGCCCAACTGGGGATGGGAGCCTTTCTCGGCGTGGCCCAGGGCAGCAACCAACCGGCGGCTTTTATTGTCATGGAATACCATCCCGACCGGGAAGACCTGGACACTATCGTCCTGGTCGGCAAAGGGATCACCTTTGATTCCGGGGGGATCTCGCTGAAGCCGTCGGAAAAGATGGACCGGATGCGGGGCGACATGGGCGGTGCGGCGGCGGTCCTGGCGACGATGCGCGCCATCGGCCGGCTGGCTCTGCCGTTGCACGTGGTGGGGCTGGTGCCGGCCACCGAGAACATGCCTGGCGGCCGCGCCTATAAACCGGGCGATGTGCTCCGGGCGATGAACGGCAAGACGATCGAGGTGCTGAGCACCGACGCCGAAGGGCGGTTGATCCTGGCCGACGCCCTGGCCTATGCCGCCCGCTTTCAGCCCAAGGCGATCGTGGACCTGGCCACGCTGACTGGGGCCTGTGTCGTGGCTCTGGGGCAGGGCGTCGCCGCCGGCCTGTTTAGCTCGGACGACGGCTTGCGAGCGCGGCTGTGTGCGGCCAGTGAGGCCAGCGGGGAGCGGATCTGGCCGATGCCCCTCTATGACGAGTATCTGGAAGCGATCGAGAGTCTGACCGCCGACCTGGCGAACGTGGCCGGGCGCGAAGGGGGCGTGGGCACTTCGGCCATCTTCCTCCAGCAGTTCACGGAGGGCTATCCCTGGGCCCATCTGGACATCGCCGGCATGGTGTTTGAGGAGCGGCCCGATACCCCCAAGCGGCCTCCCCACCTACAAAAAGGGGGGACCGGCTTTGGCGTGCGGTTGCTGGTCCAGTTCTTACGGGACTGGGCTTCAGAGCGGCCGTAGGGTTACGACGGGGATCGCCTGCCAGCCGTGGCCGGCAGGTCGCCGGTGGAATAAAACAGCTCCTCCTCCGGATAGCTTTCGGCCAGTTCCTGGAGCAGGCGCAGGCTTTCCAAGGCTTCGGCTTCGTCAATGACGCTGATGGCATAGCCGGTGTGGACATAGACGTAATCGCCCACCTGGGCCTCGGGGGTGAGCCATAGGCTGATGGCACGGCGCACCCCACCGATCTCGACCTCGGCGGTCGTGCCCTGGATTGTCTTGATCTGGGCCGGAATGGCAAGACACATTGCAATCTTCCTTTCGAGACCCTATTATAGTGGGGGACGGGGCCTCCGTCAAATCGGAGGAGTCGCTGATGATCATCCCGGGTTCATCGCCTGCATCTCAAAGCTCCACTCCCATTATCCAGCAGTCGAGGCGTTAGTCGGTTCCGCCTGAAGGCTCCACCCCCATCATCCAGCCGTCGAGGCGTTAGCTGGAGCACCGTCTCTGCCAGGAACCTGCGACAACTTTTCTCAGCCGCACCCCTTGTGGTAGAATACCCCCATGCATGAACTGGCGGTGACTCAAAGCATCATGGAGATCGCTCAGCGCCACGCCCGGCAGGCGGGGGCGCAGCGCATCCTGGCCATCCACCTGGTCATCGGCGAACTGACCGGATTCGTGGATGATTCGATCCAGTTCTACTTTGATGTCCTGTCGAAAGGGAGCCTGGCTGAAGGCGCGCGATTGGAGTTTGAGCGGATCGGCGCCCGCGTCCGATGTCATGGATGCCAGGCCGAGTACGCCCCGCCGGACAGCCGGCTGTGGACCTGTCCCTCCTGCGGGGCGCTCGGCGGTGAGATCGTGGCCGGCAAAGAGTTCTATGTCGCCAGTATCGAAATCGAGTCGTGATATGATAGGACCCGAAATGTCAAAGCAAATCCCTGTGATTGAAGAAATCCTGAGCGCAAATGACCTGATCGCTCTTGAAAACCGGAAATTGCTGGACGCCCACGGCGTCCTGGCGGTCAACATCATGGCCTCGCCAGGCGCGGGCAAAACGAGTGTGATCCTGCGGGCCATCGAATCGCTCCGCGGCCGGCTGCGCATCGGCGTGATCGAAGGGGATGTCGCCGGCCGCGTTGATGCCGACAAGGTCGCCCAGACCGGGACTCCGGTGGTGCAGATCAACACCGGCGGCGGCTGCCATCTGGATGCCCCGCAGGTCCAAAGCGCCTTGCGGCAACTGCCGTTGTCCGAGATCGACCTGCTCTTTATCGAGAATGTCGGCAACCTGATCTGCCCCACCGGATTTGCTCTGGGGGATCACCTGAAGCTGATGGTCGCCAGCGTCCCGGAGGGGCACGATAAGCCGCTTAAATACCCGGGGATGTTCACCGTCGTTGACGCCCTGTTGCTCAACAAGATCGATCTGATGCCCTACCTGGATTTTGATCTCGACGCGTTTCGCACCGCCGTCCGCGCCCTCAACGCCGAGGCGCCGCTGTTTGAGGTGTCGTGCAAGACCGGGGCGGGAATTGAGGACTGGGTGGAGTGGTTGATTCGGCAGTGCAGTTGAAACAGATCTCGGTGCGGGGCGTGGTCCAGGGCGTCGGCTTTCGCCCCTTTGTCTATCGCCTGGCTCACGACCACGGTCTGGCCGGCTGGGTGCTGAACCATTCCGGCGGGGTCGAGATCGAGGTCGAGGGCCCGTCCCCCGCCCTGGATGCCTTTGTCCATGACCTGGTGGCCCAGGCCCCTCCCCTGGCACGCATTGTCGCCGTCGAGGTTCGCGATGCGCCCCCGAACGGCTACACCCGCTTTGAGATCCGTCACAGCGTGGCCGAGGAAGGTCGCTACCAGTTGATCTCGCCCGACATCGCCACCTGCGCCGAGTGCGTGCGCGAACTGTTCGACCCGGCCGACCGCCGCTACCGATATCCCTTTACCAACTGCACCAACTGCGGACCGCGTTTCACCATCATCCGCGACATCCCCTACGACCGGCCGCTGACGACGATGGAGCCGTTTCGCATGTGCGCCGCGTGTCAGCGCGAGTATGACGATCCGCTGGACCGCCGCTTTCACGCGCAGCCGAACGCCTGCCCGGTGTGCGGTCCGCACCTCTGGCTGGAAATCACCCACAGGGAGCCAGGGCACAGCGCGGACCCGGCCATAAACTCCGACATGACCGATTCGGAGGTGATCGCCCAGGCGGCCCGCTGGCTGCGGGCGGGGTGGATCCTGGCCATCAAAGGGTTGGGCGGCTTTCACCTGGCGTGCGATGCCACCAACCGCGAGGCGGTCCAGACCCTGCGGGCGCGCAAGGCGCGGCCGGCCAAGCCGCTGGCGGTGATGATGGCCACCCTCGACGAGGTGCTCCGCCACTGCCATGTGTCCCATGCGGAACAGGAGCTGCTGACCAGCCCCCAGTGTCCCATCGTCCTGCTCCGCTGGCGCGACGATTCGACGGTGGTGCGGGAAGTAGCGCCGGGCAACCTCTACCTGGGGGTGATGTTGCCCTATACCCCGCTGCACCATCTCTTGCTGCGCGAGGTGGACCGCCCGCTGGTCATGACCTCCGGCAACCTGTCGGAAGAACCGATCGCTCAGGATAACGACGAAGCCCGCCGTCGCCTCGGTCCGCTGGCCGACGCCTTTGTGATGCACAACCGCGAGATCCATGCCCGCTACGACGACAGCGTGGTCATGGTCGTGGATGCCCCGCCCGGAGTGGGCGGAGCCGAGCCGGCCGATCCTTCATCCGCCGCCTCACGCTGGCCGTCGGTGCAGATGATCCGCCGGGCGAGGGGGTATGCGCCGTTCCCCATCCGCCTTCCGTTCCGGGTAGGACAGATCCTGGCGGTGGGCGCGGAACTGAAGAACACCTTTTGCCTGACCCGCGACGACTTTGCCTTTGTCAGCCAGCACATCGGCGACATGGAGAACGTGGAGACGCTGGAGCATTTCGAGGCGACTATCGCCCTCTACCGCCACCTGTTCCGCATCGAGCCGGAGCTGATCGCCTACGACCTCCATCCTGATTACCTGGCGACCCGCTATGCCCTCTCGACCAGCCATGATCCGGCGGCCAGAATCCCGGTCCAACACCACCACGCCCACATCGCCGCCTGCCTGGCGGACAACGGCTGGAAGGCGGAGGATGGCGAGGTGATCGGGGTAGCCTGGGATGGGACCGGCTACGGGCTGGATGGGCGCATCTGGGGCGGCGAGTTTTTTGTCGGCGGGTATCACGGTTTTCGGCGGCTGGCCCATCTGGAATACCTGCCCATGCCCGGCGGGGAGGCGGCCATCCGCAACCCGTGGCGGCTGGCATTGGGCTATGGGCTGGCGCTGACCGGGGAGGCGCCCGATCTGCCGGGCATTCCCGATGCCGAGATGCGGGTGGTGCGTCACCAGGTCGAACGCGGCCTGAACACACCTTACACCTCGGCGGCGGGACGCCTCTTTGACGCGGTGGCGGCGCTGCTCGGCGTCCGGCACCGGGTGTCGTACGAGGCCCAGGCGGCCATCGAGTTGGAGATGCGGGCCACCGCGTGGGCCGCCAGGTCGCCGTCCGACAGATGCCCCCCGCTCTATCCCTACCAGTTGGAACGGAGCGGGGAGGGATGGGTCATCTGCCTCGGGGAGTGGTTCCGCGCCATCCTGGCCGACCGGGCCGGCGGCGTTACGGTGGACGAGATCGGCTGGCGGTTCCACCATTCGCTGGCCGAGATACTGACCGGGGTCTGCCGGCGGATCGCCGACGAGACCGGTTTGCGGACGGTAGCGTTGAGCGGCGGCTGTTTCCAGAACCGGCTGCTCCTGGCGCTGAGCGTGGCCCGTCTGGAGGAGGCCGGCTTCCGGGTGCTGATCCACCGCCAGGTGCCGTGCAACGACGGCGGGGTAAGCCTGGGACAGGCTGTGCTGGCCCATTTTGCGAGCGGAGGGCAATGAAATATATTGACGAGTTCCGCGACCCGGCGCTGGCGCGCAAACTGCTGCTCCGCATCGAGGCCCGGTCCACCCGGCCGGTGCGGTTGATGGAGTTCTGCGGCGGCCACACCCACGCCATCCTGCGCTATGGCCTGCGCACCCTCTTGCCGCCGACGGTCGAACTCCGCTCCGGTCCGGGCTGCCCAGTGTGCGTCACCGCCAATCGCGAACTGGATTGGGCGATTACCATCAGCCACATCCCCGGCTTGATCCTCACCACCTTCGGCGATATGGTCCGCGTCCCGGGCAGCCGCCAGAGCCTCCAGGAGGCCAGGGCGGGCGGGGCGGATGTGCGCATCGTCTACTCGGCGCTGGACGCGCTCCAGATCGCCCGCGACCATCCCAGCCGCCCCGTCGTCTTTTTGGGGGTCGGCTTTGAGACGACGGCGCCGACGGTAGCGGCAGCGATTCTGCAGGCCGAGATGGAGGGTCTGGAGAATTTCTCGGTGCTGAGCCTCCATAAGCTTACCCCTCCCGCCACGCGGGCCATCCTCGATAGCGGCGAGGTCGGCCTCGACGGCATCATCGGCCCCGGCCATGTGACGACCATCATCGGCAGCGACGCCTGGGAGTTTCTCCCGGCGGAGTACCGGGTGCCGGTGGCCATCGCCGGGTTTGAGCCGCTGGATATCCTCCGCGCCGTGGCCGACCTGGTGGATCGGATCGAAGAGGGACGGCCGGAAGTGATCAACTGTTACCCCCGCAGCGTGAGCCGCGAGGGGAACCGACGGGCGCTGGAGGTGATGGACCAGGTCTTTGAGGTGGGCACGGCCGAGTGGCGCGGCCTGGGATCGGTGCCGGCCAGTGGCCTGCGCATCCGCCCTGAATTGGCCCGGTACGACGCCGCCCGGCGGTTCGAGGTCGATCCCGGCCCGACCCACGAGCCGAAGGGCTGCCGGTGCGGCGATGTACTGCGCGGCGTGCTGGCGCCACCCGAGTGCCGCCTCTTTGGCGCGGCCTGCACCCCGGCCCATCCCGTCGGCCCATGTATGGTGTCGGCCGAAGGGGCGTGCGCCGCCTACTATCGGTTCGGGCGGGACCTGCCGATGGAGGAGGACTTGTGACGGGACATGACACCATCCTGCTGGCCCACGGTTCGGGGGGCACGCTCAGCCATGAGCTGGTAGAGCGCCTCTTTCTGCGCTACTTCCGCCATCCGGCGCTCTTGCGGCTGGACGATTCAGCCGTCCTGGACCCGGGGCATCTGTCCTCTTCCCGGATCGCTTTTACCACTGACAGCTATGTGGTCAGCCCTCTCTTTTTCCCGGGCGGCGATATCGGCAAGCTGGCGGTGTGCGGCACGGTCAACGACCTGAGCATGAGCGGCGCCCGCCCGCTATGGTTGACTGTCGGTTTGATCATCGAAGAGGGGTTGCCGCTGGCCGACCTGGAACGGGTGGTCGCCTCGATGGCGGTCACCGCCGAACGGGCGGGAGTGGCCATCGTCGGCGGCGATACCAAGGTGGTGGACCGGGGCAGCGCCGATAAACTGTTTATCAACACCGCCGGCATTGGATTGGTGCCGCCCGGCATTGACATCTCGGGTGACCGGGCGCGGCCGGGCGACAGGGTCATCCTGAGCGGTGCCATCGGCGACCACGGGATGACGATCATGACCCAGCGGGAGGGCCTGCGCTTTGACAGCCCGCTGGAGAGCGATTGCGCCCCGCTGAACGGACTGGTCGCCGAATTGCTGGCCGCCGTTGCTTCCATCGCGCCGCAGAGTGGGGAGGGATCCGGAGGGGCGGTCCACTGCCTGCGCGACCCGACGCGCGGCGGCCTGGCGACGACGCTCAACGAGCTGGCCGTCCGCTCGCAGGTGGGCATCGAGATCGAGGAGACGGCCATTCCCGTTCACGAGGCGGTGCGGGGTGCCTGTGAACTGCTGGGGCTGGATCCGTTGTATGTGGCCAACGAGGGCAAGCTGGTGGCGATTGTCGCCCCGGAGGCGGCGGAGCCGGCGCTGGCCGCGCTCCGGGCCCATGAACTGGGGCGGGAGGCGGCGATCATCGGTCGGGTGACCGAGGCCCATCCGGGGCGGGTGGTGCTCCGCACGGCGCTGGGGGCGCGGCAGTGGGTCCAGATGCTGACCGGGGAGCAGTTGCCGCGCATTTGCTGAGGGCCGGCGGGATTGTTCCTATTTCCGCGTCGAACTTGCGCTTTTGATCGTCCACTCCACACATGTGGGTTTCGCTATGGAGATTGGAAAGGGGACATCCGTTCGGGGAGTTTGCCAATGCGCCGTGCACGAGTTTGGGTGAACATAGCCAGCCTACCTTGGGTGAACATCCGTGGACCAGCTTGGTTGAATATGGCCGGCCCAGCTCGCGTCAACATGGTTGGACCGTTACCACCCGGTTAATAACAACCCAGATCCCTGGTCTTCTGCCCTAAGACAGACTCGGACGCAATGATACCTGAGAGTACAGTTGCCGTTAGATAGATTCATGCTGATATCTCGCACTTTCTTGCAAGTAGGCCTTCAATTTCCGCTGAACTAAATCCGACTTGTGCTAGCAAGCATGTCCGCAACAGCAAATGCAGCTTTTGGGTAAGACGGTAGAGTTCTGTTCCACTGGCAGCACGTTTTTTTAGATCTTCGTCATAATGAGTCAGATAATTTCTTGTGTCAACCACCCTTTGCACGAAGGCGTCCTTGTTTTCTATGAACCTGCTTAGAATTCTGTGGTATTTACCAAGAATTTCTTTCAACCTTCTTCTTAAAGAAAACTCGTTACCGTACTTCAGCCTATTCTCCAAGCTTTCTTTAAGGTCTCTCTTAGCGTCTTGCGGGATTGCTTTCACAAGAATCTGATAAATCTTGTCATAGTCTTCATCCGAACAATATTGTCCTCCATAGATACGCTGATGGAATGATTCTGCCGCTTGGATCAGACTTAAGAACTGATGCTCAAGATACATGCGAGGATTATACAATGTACCAAAGTAGAGGCTGAAAACAGGCTCCAACAGTTCCACATTCGTAAACCAATTTTTTAGGATAACTTGGAACCTATTAGAAATATCTTTAAAACTGAAAAGCATATCAGATGGTAGTAATGTCTTTGCCGCCTTGGAAATATCTGGCAGTCTGTAGAATATCTGAACCGGGTAAGGGTTGTCATCTATCATTTCTTCGTTTACTTCTGGAATGCCTTCGATAGCCAACGGATGAACCGGCTGCGAAATCCCGAGGGTCAGAAAATCCTGAATATGGCTTATAATTCTTCTGTAATCTTCGAAGCGCCTATCTTTTGAAGTTTCGATCTTGATCTCTGTCCTTTGTTTGATGAACGCTTCTGTCTGAACAAGAGAAAGTGGCGGCGGTGTGGCTCGGAAATTGACCGTTATTCTGATCCCATCACCAATATCGGCCTGGAAAGGTTCAGGCAACTTGTATTTTATTATTACTTCTTTTTCTTTCGGCGCAAACTCTATATCAAATCCAGAGATATTTATCCATTCATCTAAGTGCGAATAATGAACTGAGACGCTCTTGAATTCTGTTTCATCTGGTTTCTGAAAGTGGGCACCTACAAAAACAAACTCGGCGTAGAGTGAAGAGGTTGAAAATCCTGGCCAGCTAAAGTTCGACTTTGTTTCGAAACACTTCCAAAGTGTAATCTTTCTCCCGTTGGACGACATACCTAATATAATCTCAGATTTAAAGCTTCTGTGTATCTTCATGTCTTTAAAGGAGCCTATTAGGTCCAAAATTGCTCCTTCACCATGAGCAAACCTGAGTGTCCCGCAAATCTGCTCTTCTGGTTTGTTAGGGAGCCACCATACACCCGTATATTTAAACTCCTCGATCATTTCTCGCTCCCAAAAGCACTTCAGCCAACCGCCTGCGGTTCAATTGCGAGTGGACGGTAATGCAATCCTTGGTTCCACCCTTCTCGCCATCGCAATGGGGCACTGCATACCCAGCCGCCCCGGCGCCGATCCCGGCGTGTGGTTGTTCCGTACCTGGCGTTTCAGCGGAGGCACGTCTACAACGCAGCTCCGATCTGCTACTCAGGCAATGCTCCCGGTCCTCGCGGCGACGCAGAAGCACGGCTTCCGCACGGGTCATTGACCGTCCTTGCCATCATGATTTTCTAACCTTAAAGGCGAGGAGCTAGCGAGAGGGGGTCGTGCATCAGGCGCTGGTAGCATGCTGAAGAAAGCATCACCGCGCTTGACCAACGCGGCGGGATCATCGCACTCAAAGACTTCATTGAGGATGAGTCGACAACCTCCGTGTGTTAGTGCGTCTATGGCAGTCAATTCCCAAGAACGCTTGCACGGCCAGGCACGCAGAAGCCGCGCAGTTGGTGCCACGGCCCGATGCTGGGAAAGCCTCTGTTCCAAACTCTCAGCGAATCCTAACTTCAGTCGCTTCGGATCAAGGTCGGGCACTAGCTGAATGACATAGAAAACGCCAACATCAGAGGTCGCAACCACCGTCGAAGCAATGAAACCTTCCTCTGCCCGTCGGGATACGATTTCATCGGCCTCGGCACTCGTTACGCAGAGTGTTAGCTGGTTCCGTGAGTCAGGCGTGCGCCGTTTATGGAATGAGTAGCCCAACCTCAAGACATAGCGCCGGGCATGCGACCGATCCATCCCCAAACGTTGCGCTAGCTCTTTAATCGAGATGTAATCGTCACTTACCACATTTAGCCTTAAGACACCGAACTATGAATTGGCCGAATTGTCTATCGGCCACTTCTGTCTCGCGGCGGAACGAGAATTAGCCATTGGCCCTGATACTCCGATTCCCGAAACGGACCGTCGCAGCGCAATCATTATATACGACAATGAACGGACTGTCAAGACGGTCAAGTCGCGCAGGGCTGTGAAGAGACGGGCCTGGGGCGAGGCATTCCCAAGGAGCGGCGTATCAGCCTGGGTGGTTCTGGCCAATTCGCGGCGATTGAAGCGGCAGGGGGTCACTCCGGGCCGGCCAGGGCATGTCCCCCACCTGCCCAAGGGGGCCCCTGGCCGGGAGAGGTCAGGATGGCGCCGGCGGTTCCGCCGGCTGGATCACCGCTTTGAGGCGCTTCCGAAACTCCCCCCGGTCCAGGAGGACGCGGCGGCCGCACTTCTGACACTTGAGGCCGATGTCGGCACCGATGCGCACCACCAGCCACTCGTAGCTCCCGCAGGGATGGGGCTTGCGCAGCCGTACCCGGTCGCCGACCTGCACCTCCTGCGACACGGTTCCTCCTCAGGAAGCCGGGGGCCGGGCGCTCCCCCACTCGGCCAGGACCTGCCGCAGCCGGTCGGGCCGGTTGGTGATGATCAGCTCCACCCCCTCGTAGATCATACGCACCATGTCGGCCGGATCGTCGCAGGTCCAGGGGTGAACCCGATAGCCATGCCGCCTGGCCCACCGCATATAGGCGGCGTTGACCAGGGTGTGATGGGGATGGACGGCGTCGAGCCGGGTCAGACGGTGCAGCCAGGCGCGGCGGAGCGGCAGCGGTTGATCCGGCGCGTGAAGCAGGCCAACCCGTACCCGTGGGTTGAGCTGTTTCGCCCGCCGGATGGCGAAAGGATGGAAGGAGGAGAGGATCGCCCGGTCCAGGAATTGATGGTCTTCGAGCAGCCGCACTACCTCGGCCACCAGCTCGTCCCCTGACCGGCCCTCCGTCTTGAGTTCAATATTGAGCAGGAGACGATGGCCGATCCGCTCGATCACCTCCTGAAGGGTGGGGATCGATTCTCCGGCAAAGGCGGGATCGAACCACGAACCGGCATCCAATTGCTTCAGTTCGGCGAGGGTCCGGTCGCGGACCAGCCCCTGGCCGTTAGTCGTCCGTTCCAGCGAAGCATCGTGGATGACCACCACCTCGCCATCTTTCGACAGACGGACATCCAGCTCGATCCCGTCTGCTCCCAGCTCCGCCGCCAGCAAAAAGGCGGCCAGCGTGTTCTCCGGCGCCTCATGGCTGGCCCCCCGATGGGCAAAATTGAGCGGACGGTCGAGGCAGAACGGCTCCATCAGGCAGTGGCTTGGCGCGGTCGGCCCACCAGCCTCCCCGTCTCCCACACCACCAGCAACGGCACGGCGTTGAACAGGGAGGAGTAAGTGCCCGACAGCAATCCGACCAACAGCACGGCGACAAACTGCTGGGTGGTCGCTCCACCCAACAGGAGGAGGGCGATCAAGACAAAGATGGCGTTCAGTTGGGTGGCCAGGGAGCGGTGCAGGGTCTCCAGCAGGCTGCGGTTCACAATCGTCTCGAACGGTTCGCCTCGCCGTTTGGGAATATTCTCGCGAATCCGATCAAAGACGACGATCGTATCTTGGACGCTAAAGCCGATGACGGTCAGCAGGGCGGTCAGGAACAGGGCGTCCGCTTCCCAGCCCAGCACCAGGCCGGCGATAGAAAAGAGGCCCACCGTAACCAGGATGTCGTGGACCATGGCGATGATAGCGCACAGCCCGTAGCGGAACGCCTTGGGCACCTTGCGGAAGGCAAAGATGATAAAGAGCAGGATAAAGATGGCGGCCACGGCCACGGCGATGCCGGCGGTGCGGGTGACCTCTGCCCCGACTGCTGGCCCCACCGATTCAAAGCGTAGCTCCTCCACCGGCCCAAAGGTCTGACGCAGGGCCTGCAGCACCTGGGACTTGGCCTCGGGCTCCATCGGCTTGGTGCGGATGAGAAGGGTCCGGTCCTCGGCGGTCGTCTGCACCGTCGAGCCACCGAATCCGTTCTCGGCAAACACTTCCCGGACCTGGGCCGGCTGCGGCGCGGTGTCAAAGCGCAGTTCCAGTAGGGCGCCGCCGGTAAAGTCAATGCCCAGCCGCACCGGCGCGCCATAGACCACCCCGGAATAGATCATGGCCACCAGGCCGGGGAGGATGATCAACGCAGAGAGCAAAAAGTACCAGTGTCGCTTCTCGACAATATTGAACACGGCAGTTTCTCCTTCCGTCCCCTCGCTCAGGTCCCCATGACCAGCTTGCGGTCCTTCAATCCCTCGCCCAGCCAGTCGTAGGTCAACCGCATCAGGGTCCGGGTCACGGTGATGGCGGTAAAGAGGTTGATGATCAACCCCAGGGCCAGGGTGATGGCAAAGCCTCGCACCGCTCCGGCCCCGAAGGTCGAACCAAAATAGAACAGAATGGCGCAGGTGATCAGGGTCGAGATGTTCGAGTCCCGGATCGAGGTCCAGGCCCGGCTGAAACCGGCTTCGATGGCCGATCCCAGGCTACGCCCGGCGCGGATCTCCTCCTTCATCCGCTCAAAGACGAGGATGTTGGCATCTACCGCCATGCCGGTCGACAAGATAAAGCCGGTGATGGCCGGCAGGGTGAGGGTTACCCCGGTGAAGTTCGCCAGCGCCAGGCCAAAGGTCCCCACCAGCAAGGCCCCACCCAGGATCAGCGGCCAGGCATCCTCGCGCTCCACCAGGTAGCTCAGCATCAACAGCAGGCTGATGACGAGCAGGACCGGCCAGCCCACTTTGTAGACGGCCAGGTTGATCAGGCCATAGAGGACCAGCGCCAGGTCGGCCAGAAGGCCCGGCAGCCGGTAGTAGATGAGCATAAAGAGCAGGACGATGGATAGCCCCACGATGCCAGCCTGGAGGCTGCGCTGCACCGAATCCTGGCCGAGGCTCGGGCCGACCGTCCGCGTCGTTTCCACCCGCAGGGGAACCGGCAGCGAGCCGTAGCGCAGTTGGACGACTAGTTTCTGTGCCTCTTCCAGAGTGAAATCGCCTTCGATCACCCCCTTGCCGCCGGGGATGCGGCTCTTGATGACCGGGCTGGAGATCACCTCCTTGTCCAGGACAATCGACAGGAATTTGTTGATATTGCGCCCGGTAAACTCCTCAAAGATGCGTCCTCCCTCGTCTGTCAGCTCAAAGCCGATCATGATCTGGCCGGTCTGAGGGTCCCGCTGCACGGCCGCTGCTTTCAGATGGGCGCCGGTGAGCACGGTGGCAAAGACCCGATCCGACAAAACCGGCCCGGTGGTGGTGGGCGAGATCGGGGCGGCCGTGGTCGGCGTGGGGGTCGGGGTGGGAATGACCACCTGGGAGGGTGGTTCAACCTCCAGAGAGATAGGCACGGTCGGGCTGATGGTCCCGGTGGGAGTGGGCGCCGCCGTCGGGCTGGGTTCCAGCAGATGGGTCCTGGCCCCCTCCGACTCTAATTGAGGAAAGGTGGTCTGGATCCGGGTGCCGGCCGGGAGAAAGAGGTCGCCGGCGTCCACGAACTCCAGTAGACCGGTCTCCTTGATGGTGGCGATTGCCTGGTCCGGGTCCTGGATGCCGGGCAACTCGACGATGATCCGCCGCTCCCCCTGCGTCTGCACTAGCGGTTCGACCACCCCCAGGGCATTCACCCGGTTGTCGATAATCTGCGCCGCGATGCCCAGCGAGCCGGGTTCGAGCTTCTGATCGGCCGGGATATCGGCTTCCAACAATACCTGGAGACCGCCTTGCAGGTCTAGGCCCTGCCTGATCTTGAAATCGCGATCGATCTGGAACTTGCCCACTTTGAGATGGATGCCTGGGGTGTTGGGCAAGCTGATGTAGAGCACGATGAGGGTCAGGATGAAGATGGCTATGAGCAAGATGGTGTTTCGCCTTTTCATATTTGTTTGTTGGTTCCTCCCGGCAATTCAGCTCGCTGGAGTCTGGTTTTCATAAAACGAGGCGATTATACTTCATGCACCGGCATCTGTCAAACTTGCGGACTGCCTCGCCCATCCGCCCCACTCTCTGGGAGTCGAGGCTTCAGTCGGCTCGCCGGAAGCCGCCACCCTGCGCCGGCAATGTGTGGATTTTGGCAGGTTGTGTTATAATGGTCATGAATGGTGCAGGTGATCCGATGGCTGGGATGACTGGGGTAATCGCCAGGCAAGCCAGGGCGGAGGCGCGGGGCCGGCTTCGACCGATCGATCCGGCTCGGGACCTGGGCGCCATCGCTGACCTGATCGGCGATGCCTTTGCCTCCGATCTGGATGCCCAGGGACGGGCGGCCCTGCGCGAGTTGCGTTGGATGGCGCGATTATGGCCTCTGGTGTGGTGGTGGTCGCGGGCAGACCCCATCTTTCGCGAAAGCCTGAGCGGCTTTGTCTGGGAGGTGCCTTTATCCTCCGGCAAGAGATGGCAGGTGGTTGGCAACGTGAATCTGAACCGGGCGCCGGGCAGCCGTGAACGCTATGTGCTCTACAACGTGGTGGTTCAGGACGTCTATCGGGGGCAGGGAATCGGCCGGCGGCTGACGGAGGCGGCCATGGCCGAAGCCCAGGACCTGGGGGCCAGGGGGGTCATTTTGCAGGTGCATCAGGATAACCAGCCGGCCCTGCGCTTGTACACCCAACTGGGCTTTACCGAAGCCTCGGCGGAAACCGATTTCCGCCTGGACTCGCCCCGCCGGGTGGAGGTGGTGGATGCGCCGGGCTACCGCTTCTGCCGCTGGCGGTGGTCCGATGGACCGTCGGCCTACCACCTGGTCCGCCTGGCCGTGCCTTCGGTCGAGCAATGGCTCCGGCCGGTGAAAGCCGAAAAGTATCAGGGCGATTGGTTCACCCGCTTCGGCGAATGGCTGACTGACCTGGGGTCCGGTCGTCGGACCTACCGCTTCAGCGCATTTCAGGACGGCGAACTGGTGGCGGTCATGACCGTGGCTGTGGCCCTGCGCCGGGGAGAACATCGGCTGGCGTTGCTGGTCCACCCCCAGCATCGGGGGGCAGTGGAGGCCGCCCTGATCAGCCGCGCCTTGTCCATGCTGTCGGTCCTGCCGCCCAGACCGGTCCAGATCACGGTCCACAAGGACCACACCGCTGCCCTGGACGCACTGCGCCGGTACGGCTTTGTCGAGCAGCGCACGCTGCTCACTCTATGGCACGATTTCTAGAAGAGACCCGCGGGTCTCTTACACAGAAAGGGAAAGGGAAGGTGGCAACGACTGAAGAGAGGATGCAGATCCTCAAAATGGTAGCAGAAGGCAAGATTTCGGCGGAGGATGGCGCCAAGTTGTTGGCCGCTCTGGAGCCTGAGAGACGAAGACAGGAGCCAGGCGAGACCCCCGGCGAGCCCGGCAGAGCCCGCTGGTTCCGCATCCGGGTGACCGATCTGGAGACGGGCAAGAACAAGGTCAGTGTCAACCTGCCACTCAACCTGGTCGATGTCGGGGTTCGCATGGGAGCCCGGTTCACCCCAGAGGTCGAGGGACTCGACCTTCAAAGCCTTATCGGACAGATTCAGAGCGGTGCCCAGGGCAAGATCGTCGAAGTCGAAGATGCCGACAGCGGCGAGCGGGTCGAGATCTATATTGACTGAGAAAAGAGGCCGACATTGAACCGACTCCTTGTCCGCTGGTTGATCAATGCCGTGGCATTGGCCGTCGCCGCCTGGCTGCTTCCCGGTATTTATATCAAAGGTCAGCCGGCCTGGATGGCAGTGGCGGTGATGGCCGTCATCTTTGGGCTGGTCAATGCGTTGATCCGGCCTCTGCTCAAACTGTTGACCTGCCCCCTCATCTTCTTGACACTGGGTCTGTTCACCCTGGTGATCAATGCCGCCATGCTCTGGCTATCGTCCTGGATCGCCCGACAGCTCAACGTGGGATTCTATGTAGATGGCTTTCTCCCGGCGCTCCTGGGAGCGGTGGTGATCAGCATCGTGAGTGTGGTACTGAGCCTGGTGTTCCACGAGGAGGATGACGAGCGCCGGCGGTCGAGGCGGCGGTAAGGCATCGTCACCAACAAACGACTGGGGCAGGCGAGGACATGGCCCTCGCCTGCCCCAAGGTACTCTCCGCCAAGCCGCTCTTATTTCTTTTTACGCCGCTTCTTGTAACTCCCGGCGAACGCGTACAGTGGCAACAGCAACGGCTCAATCCGGGTCGCCAGGCTGACCCGGGCGCTCCACAGGGCAGTCCGCGCCCGGGCGATCGGCTGGGCCAGACGTTCCCGGATCGGCCAGTCGGCGACAGCGATGGCCGTCGGCTCTTGCGGTTCCCAGTGAAAGACGGCCGAGGCCCAAGTAAGCCCGGCGCCAAAGCCGACAAAGACGACACGATCGCCCGGCTTGATCCGCCCCTCCTCTATCGCCTCCACGAACGCCAGCGGAATGGACGCGGCGGAGGTATTGCCGTAGCGGTCGATGTTGACCATGATCTTCTCCGGGGGCACTCCCAACCGGCGACGGGCCAGCTCGATGATCCGGTCGTTCGCCTGGTGGGGGATGATCAGGGCGATGTCGTCAATCGTCAGGCCGCTGGCGGTCACCACTTTGGCCACCGAGTCGGCCATGACCCGCGTGGCGAACTTGAAGACGCGGTGCCCATCCATGCGCAGATAGTGGAGCCGCTGGTCGATCACCTCATGGCTGGGCGGATGGACTCCCCCACAACCGGGAAAGATCAGGGCGTCATAGTCAGAACCATCCGAACCCAGATCAAAGGCCATCAGGCCGGTCGGCTGCTCGCTGGCTTCCAGCACTACCGCGCCCGACCCATCGCCAAAGAGGACGCAGGTCGTCCGGTCGGTCCAATCCACGCCGACCGAGAGATGTTCGGTACCGATCACCAGCGCATTCCGATAGGCGCCGGTCTGGATAAACTGGCTGGCCGTCACCAGGGCATAGACCCATCCGGTGCAGCCGGCCACCAGGCTGAAGGCCGGCGTCCCCCTGGCCCCCAGCCGATCCTGGACCATGCTCGCCACCGACGGGACCAGGTAATCGGGCGACGAGGTGGCGACGATGATCAGTTCCAGGTCGGTCGGATTCAGTCGGGCGACTTCCAGGGCTTTTTGTGCCGCCGCCACCGACATGGAACAGCAGGTCTCCCCAGGGGCGGCGATGCGCCGTTCGCGGATGCCGGTGCGGGTGCGGATCCACTCGTCGCTGGTGTCCACGATCTTTTCCAGGTCAAAGTTGGTCAGAACCCGCCCCGGAACATACTTGCCCCAGCCTGTAATCCGTGCATACCAGGTCATCTCTCCCATGCCTCCCGGTTCGATATTCGATGGAAACGGTTCGCGTCTGACGAACCTAACTGGCGGCAATGTGGGTCGCTTTGCTGTGACGGTAGCGCAGCACGCAGGCCACGGCCACCCCCACCACCGACGCGACCGAGCCCACCGCCGCCGCACCGATCAGGATCCCCTTGCGGTGTCGCCGGAACAGACCGTCTTCGAGCCCGACCCTGGGGCTCGCTTCGGAGCACCCGGTCTGATAGCTCCACGCCTCCCGGACCAGGTGCTCGTGAAGCCTTTGGCGGAACACCGGATCGGGCGGGATCGGTACCAGAGTCTTTTCCAATTGCTCGACCAAGTCCGGCAGGTTGGGGACCCTACCGGCGGCCGGCCTGAGCCGCAACCCAGCCCGAGGTTCAGCCCGGGCGATCAGTCCTTCCGCCACTTGCCGGATGTTCATCGGTTCCTCTCCTCCCATTTCTACTCAGCACGGCCCTCGCCACCTCCCTGCACCGGATAGGCAACCAACCCCAGCGTTCCGGGCCCAAAATGGACCACCAGCGACGAAGTCAAATCCACCAAAAAGGTCTCACAACAATTGAACAGGCGCCGTGCCCGTTCCAGCAATTTCTGCCCCATCTCAGGCGCCTGAGCATGGACCACGGCCAGGTTGACCGGGACCGAAACGCCGCCGATCCGCTCCGCCATCAAGTCCAGCATCCGGTCGATTGCTTTTTGTTGCGTGCGGACCTTTTCGGCCACATCGAGCAACCCATTTTCCAAGACGACGATCGGCTTGATGTCCAGCAACGACGCCAGGCTACTCTGGAGTTTGCCCACCCGCCCGCTCATCCGGGCGAAGCGCAGGTCCTTCAGCGCGAGGATGATGTTCATCCGCGACCGAATCGTTTCCATGCGGGCCAGGATTTCGGCCACCCCCTTGCCGGCGCGGATCATCCGCGCCGCTTCGATGACCATAAAGCCCAACCCGGCCGAGCCGCAGGCGCTGTCAAAGGGGTGGACCCGCACCTGGTCCTGGACCATTTCTTTGGCCAGTTCGGCCGATTGATAGGTGCCGCTCAACTTGGCCGTGACGTGCAACGAAATGATATCGGTCGCCCCGGCCTCGGCGAGTTGGCGGTAGTATCGCTCGAACTGCCCGGCTGAAGGCTGCGACGTCGTGGGCAGCATGCCCGTTTCTTCGATCTTGCGATAAAAAGTCGCCCGGTCCAAGGTGACCCCATCCTCATAGGTCTCCGTGCCGAACTGGATGTTGATCGGCACCACCGTCACCTCATACTCCTGAAACATCCCCTCAGGCAGGTCACAGGTCGAATCGGTCGCAACTCTGATCATCTCTCTCGTTTCTCCAAACACCGGGCCGCAGTCCGGCCCCTCCCATCATCCTTCCGTCAATTCCTGGCGCAACGCCGCCAGGGTGCGATGGTAGAGCGATTTGATCGCCCCTTCGCTCCGGCCCATGATCTGGCCGATCTCAGCGTTCGACAGACGTTCCACGAATTTCAGGATCAAGAGTTGCTGCCGATCGGCAGGTAGGCGCCGGATCGCTGCCAACAGCACCGCCTGTCTCTCCTTCCTGGCCAGCTGCTGGAAGGGACCCTCTTCCCCCTGTTGACCGATCCACGCCAACCTGTCCAACGAGACGACCTTCTGTCGGCTCTGATCGCGGTGCCAGTTCGCCACTAGATTATGGGCGATCCGATACAGCCACGACGAAAAGGGCATCCCCCGGTACACATACTGAGGCAGATGACATAACGCCTGGTAGAACACCCGGGCCGTCAGGTCCTCTGCGTCGTGGACATTGCCGGTGCGATAGTACACGTAATGATAGATCCTGTCAACGTACCGTTCGTACAAGAGACCGAAAGCTTCTGGATCGACCTTGGCTTGCTCGACCAGCGCCTGCTCGTCTACCGTCTCATCCACCCGGTCTACCTCACAAGCGCCTGTCGGTCCCGTATCATACAACACCGACGGCTGCGGATGGTTGCGCATCTCGTTTGCCAGAAGAGAAAAGCAGGGCCAGGCTGCCCCCTGGCCCTGCCCGGAAATCGAACGATCATCCCTGCGCCGGCGTGGTCCGGCCTCCGGTCCGTCGCCCAGGCACGAACAGACCCAGCACCTGGCCCAGCCCTAGCGTGCCGATGACCTGGACCAGAAAGACCACCAGAGCGACGCCCATCAGAGCGCCCCCCAGCCAGGAGACGGCAACGTACGGCCGGAACTGCCCTCCTTCGTAGATGGTGCGCCGCAACATGCCCTGTGCGCCGGCCATGCCCATGGCGTAGGCGTTCAGCACCGAGCCGATCACCCACAGCCAGAGGTGGAGGTTCACCAGTTTCGGGTAGCGGAACTCGACCTTGGTCAGCATCGGCACCAGCGCATACAGCACGGCGAACACCAGTGAACTCACCGCCGTCAGCAGGAAGGTATGAGCGTGGAGGGCGATGACCCACTGGGTGTTGTGAAAGACCAGGTTGAGCCCGGTGTTGGCCTGGATCAGTCCGGCCGAGCCCCCCATCAGAAAGCCAAAGATCGAGGCGAGGACAAATTTGAGCGCCGGCGTCATCTTGACCGGCTGGGCCAGCCAGATGGTCATCAGCGAGGCAAAGATGGTCAGGCCCATGGTAAAAAACTCGCCCCAGGTGATAAACTGGCCGGAGAGCAGCTTCATCCACAGCGGCTGGGGTCGGTCGGCGAGCAGGTGGTGGCTCCATACGCCCAACGACACCAGCAGGTCGGCCATGATTACCGTCTTGACTACCTGCGCCCCGAACAACTCCCGTCCGACCAGCAGCGGGATGAGCAGATACCAGATGCCGGCGGTGTAGATGAGCACATTGCCGTCGGCGACCATATCTAGCCCCCACCAGAACCAGTTCTTGTAGACCAACGCGTTCACCGCTCCGGGATCGAGCGGGGCGCGGAAAAGCGCCGCCAGGCCGTAGACCAGGATCAACACCCCCGCTGTGAGCAAGACAAAGGCATTGATCACCGTGTCAATCGAACCCCGTCCGACGGCGACGAGAAAGACCGGCAAGCCATCATGGTCGAGATTGGGCGCCCCCTTGTCTTCTTTGCCCAACCATTTCATCAGGCGGCTGATGCCAAAGGCGGAGCGGAGAAAGCCCCAGAAGCTGTAGGAGCGGGGGTTGTTCTTGCTCAGCACCGTGCTGAACAGGTTGTAGGCAAAGAGCAGGATGTTGACCATGATGATCGCCGCGCCGATCACAAAGGCGATGCTGCCCAGCAGCGGCACCCGGTCGTAACTCACGGGCAGCGGCCAATAGAGGGTGTACAGCGCGTTGAACATGCCAAAGAATCCCGCTCCCCAGCAGATCAGGACGCCGATCGGTTGCAGGAAGAAATTGAGCACCACCAGCTTCTTGTAACGGACCTCCTTGCGCCCCAGCAGGAAGGGTACCAGAAAGTAAAAGGCGCCCATGATCGCCATATAGACAAAGCCATAGATGCCGACGATGGGATGGGCGGTCATCATCGAGTAATAGAGTTCTGCCTGCGTCGGCTCGGCGCCGAAGCGGATGGTGTTCAGGACGGCTTCCATGGGGCGCAACGCATCCAGGTCGTACTGCTGGGTCCGCATCAACAGGCCCTCAAAGCCGGCCAGCGCCAGGAAGAGCAGGCCGACGACGGCGAAACGCAATGTCCACTTTTCCTGCCAACCTAACTGAGCCATGGTGTCTGCCTCCTCAGGGGATCACCTGAATCGCATCGGGGACGACCATTTCGGAGTGGCGAGGCCCCGAATACTCGGTGGAGCGCACGTCGTACAGGCCGGCCTGGTCGAATTTCCAGGTGATGCGGTTGGTCATGCCCGGCAAGACCTGCATCTGGAACACGAGGCTCCCGTCCTTGCGAAAGACGCCAAAGCCGTAGGTCACGTCGTGGGAGGTGGCCGAGAACTCGACATACTCTCCGACTTTGACTACCATCCCTTCCGGCGGAAGTTTGAACTGATAGTCTTCCACTTCGATGGCAAAGGTCCGGGCGGGGGTGGGTTTGGACCACAGAAGCCATTGCTGCCAGGGCACGAGCGGGGATAGGGTCACGGCGTTGACCACCACAAAGACTGCGATCAGCAGGTACAGCCAGCGTCGTTCTCGCGCGTCCATGGCTATTCCCCTTTCTGCCGCACTTTAGAGGCAAAGTAGAGCAAAAAGAGAGCGGCGGCGACGATGAATGCGGTGTATGCCCACCAGACCAGATCGGTGATATACATTTCGTTCCCTCCTTTTCAAAAATAGACCGTTCCCCGCACGCCGGAGTCAAGGCTTCAGCCGGTCAACCGCCTGAAGGCTCCACTCCACCACCCCGAGTCGAGGCTTCAGCCGCCCGTCCCCGCCCGTTTCCATCCCTCGTAGTGCCCTACCGGGCATGGCAACTCCTCTACACCCTCACCTCCCTCCTACCTCAGGTGTCTAGAGATTATAGAGTGATCTGGAGTTGGAGTCAAGTTGGCGCGAACGACCCTTTGCCCGAGAGTCGAGGCTTCCGCCAGTCCGCCGCAGGGCTCCACTCCCCTCAGCCAGGAGTCGAGGCTGCAGCCGGTCGGCCCAAAGGATCCACTTCCAGCGTGGATACATAACGCACCCAAGTTGCGTTTGCATTCCTCCAATAGATGTGATATACTGATTATAGGGCAATCGAGATACGGAGCCAGGATGGCGACCAAGATCCTCGTGGTAGATGACGCACCCGAAATGACCGCGTTTCTGGAACGGGTCCTGACCAAGGATGGCTATGAAGTGGCCGTTGCCCAGGATGCGCGGGAGGGGTTGCGGCTGGTTCACCAGTTCCGCCCAGACCTGATCCTGCTGGATGTCATGATGCCCGAGGTTGATGGCTGGGAGATGCTACGTCGCCTCCGCGAATTCTCTAGTGCGCCGGTCATCATGTTAACCGCCCTGGGAAGCACCGATAACAAGGTGTACGGCCTGGATATTGGCGCCGATGACTATGTGACCAAGCCGTTTGAACTCCAGGAACTGAGGGCCAGGATCCGTTCTACCCTGCGCCGCGCCGCCGAAGGTCAGGAGGGACGGGTTCAACGCTTCTCCTTCGATGGCGGCCGCCTGGTGATCGATCCGGTGAGTCGCAAGGTGTTTGTGAATGGGCAGGAAGTGGTGCTCACCCCGACCGAGTACCGACTGCTCCTCTATCTGGCGTGCAATGCTGGTCAGGTGTTAAGCTCTGACCAGATCCTGGACCACGTCTGGGGAACTGGCTTTGGCGAGAGTCCGGCGAACGTCAAAGTCTACATCCGCCGCTTGCGGGGCAAGCTCGAAGCTGACCCTCGTAACCCCCGCTATATCCTGACCCATTGGGGGATGGGCTATTCCCTGGCCAAGGTCTGAGCGCGGAGTTCATACCACCTGGCGGTAGAGCCGCTCCATCTCGCCGGCGTGTTCCTCCATATCCAGCGGTGAGGGAACACCGGAGCGAAGTCGCGGCAGAAGGTCGGGCTCATCTAGGATCCGCTGGAGCGTCTGCTGCAAGGCCAGCGCATCGCCGGGCGGAAAGAGCAGGCCGTCTACCTCATGGCGCACCTTCTCCGCCAACGCCCCCAGATCGGAGGCGATGACCGGCACCCCCAACGCGTGCGCTTCCTGAATGACCATCGGCGAATTCTCGTACCAGAGGGAGGGCACGACCAACACATCGCTGTCGGCCAGGACCTCCCCCACCCGCTCGTTGGCGATCGGCCCCATCAGCGCTGCGTCGGGATGGATCAGGCAGCGGCGCAGGCGCTCCGCATATTCCGGGAATACGCCCGGATCGCCCCAGATGCGCAGGCGGGCCACCCCCTCCGGCAAACCGTTGAATGCCTCGACCAGGACATGAACCCCCTTCTGCCAGGCCAGCGCCCCCAGAAAGGTCACCCGCAACGGCCCATCCGTCGCTTGCCATTGGGCGCGCCGCAGGCGGTCGAGCGGGATGCCGTTTTCCAGATAGATGAAGCGTTCCTTCGGAAACCCGGCGGCCACGTACTGCCCGATCAAAAAGTGAGACGGAGCGATGAAAAACTGGGCCTGAAGGGCAGCCCGCTTCACCACCCAATCTCGACAGAGAAACAGGGGCGCCACGGCGGGCCGAAGCCAGGGGACCCAGGCCGAGGGGAACCGCGCCGCCGCCGCACAGCGGACGCAGTTCATTCCGGCCGCTTTTCCCCGGCACACCCGCCCGTCCGGCCAGACCAGTTGCGAATTGGCGCACAGGAACCAGTAATCGTGAAAGGTCAGCACTACCGGCCGGCCGGCGCGCCGCAGCCGATGGGGGATGCGCACCGAGAGGGACATCAGGTGTTGGAGGTGGACCAGGTCCGGTTGGACTTGGGCGACCAAGCGGGCCAGACTCTCCTCGATCGGCCGGTTGAGAAAGGTGTCCAGGAATTGGCCGGCGACCGTGGCCTTCCATCCCTGAGGACGGCAGGAGACGCGCCGGACGAAAATACCGTCCGCCTCCTGGTCGTATTCGGCAAGGGACGGCCCGTCCCGATCGTCATGCCGATAAAAGACGAACACCTGATGGTGTCCTCGCAGGGCGCGGGCCAGATGGTAGGTATAGACCTCCACCCCGCCCAGGGCATGGGGCGGATACTTGTGGGTCACCAACAAGATCTTCATCGCGTCAGGCACCGTTCATAGACCGACCGGACCCGGGCATAGACTGCATCCCATGTCCAGCGCTGCAACGTCACCTCCCGCCCCCGCCTGCCCATCTCGGCTGCCTCTTCCGGATGGTCCAGCATCCAGGCAATGCTCTGCGCCAGAGCAGCGGCGTCGCCAAAGGGCACCAGCAATCCGGTGCGGCCCTCGTCGATCACCTCCGGAATGCCCCCGGCCCTGGCCCCGATCACCGGTTTGCCGTGCAGCCAGGCTTCGAGGAGCACGATGCCAAAGGTATCCACCTGACTGGGCAGCGCCAGCAGGTCACACGCCCCCAGCAACTGGTGTTTGATCGAATCCTCCACCATGCCCAGCAGATGGATGCGTCCCCGACAGGCTGCCTGGATTACGGACGGCCGCCGGCGCAAGAACCCGGCCAGTTCCTCGCCCTGGGCCCCGGCGCAGACCAGATGGACCGCCTGGCCGGAGCGGTTCAGTTCCGCGACTGCCTCGGCCAGGGTAAAGGCCCCCTTGTCATAGGTGTTGGGACCGAGGAAGGCGACGATCGGGCCAGTCAGGCCGTGTCGCTGCCGGAAGGCGGCGCCATCCGGATCGTCGGAACCGGCGTTGAGCGCCGGGTCCACCCCCATGGGAATGACCGCGATCCGGTCGGGCGCGACGCCCATCCCGGCATAGGCGGTCGCCTCCGCTTTGGACAGAGCCAGGAGAATGTCGGCGGCGTGGTAGGCGCGGACCTGGTGGGCCATCCGGAAATGGGCCTGGACCCGGGCATCGCCCAGGTGCATCAGCGGCACGGCGACCAGGGGCTTTTGGTGACGCCTGGCGGCTTCGGTCCCAGCGACAAATAACCCATCCCAACTGCTGTCCACTGCCTGGATCAGGTCCGCCTCGGCGGCCAGTCGGTCGAGGGCATCTCTCAATCCCGACAAGGGTGGCATCCAACCCGCCAGCCATCGCAGCAGGGGAACCTGGACACGAGCCGGCAGCCGGCTGCGCTGCATCCAGTGCCCGGCGCGCCGCAGCAGGCCAAAGGCCATGGGGCGGGGCGGCGGGTGGGCCAGCGATAACCGCTCCACGGTCACGCCGTCGATCACCTCCCGCTGGGGCAAGGGCGGGTTCTTGCTGGCCGGCCGTCGCCAGAAATCGGACGGCTGACGGGCATTGCTGGTCAGCACCACTACCCGCTGCCCATCGGCCACCAGCCGCCGGGCGATGGCGTGCTGAAAGTTCTGCGCGCCGCCCGGGAACGGGATATACGAGGGGGTGACGAAAAGAAAGGTCGAGGGGCGGCTCATGGTGGGGGCATCGGGTCGGCCGAATGGTCCGGACTCTCGTCCGGGCCAACCGTCCGAGCGCTCCACTGTTCGTGGAGGGCCTGGAGTTGCTGTTGCTGGTGGACCAGTGCCTGGTTCAGTTCCCGGAGCGACTCCCACACCGCCCGATTGACGGCCGTCTGCTGATCGGCCAGCCGACCGACGTAAAAGAGCGCCAGGCTGTGGAAGGCGGCGCGCAGGCGGGTCAACCACCGACCGATCAGCGGCAGGCGGACCGGCCGGACCAGTAACTCCACCCGCAGCGGTTCCTGAGGCATTGAGGCGATGGCGCCGACCCCAGGCGGCACCCGCCCGCTCTCGGCGATCGGGAGGGGCAGCGATGGACCGGTCGGCCGGCCGGTTCCCGGTTCGGGCGCCACCGGTGCAGGGATCGGGGGAGGGGGAGACGCCGGGAGAAGGCCGGCCGCCCGCCTGAGCTCCAATTGCAGGGTCTGCAGTTGGGCGGCCATTTCCTGGAGCAGGGTGAGCAGCATGTCGTTGATCTGGAATTGCCGGCTGGCGATCTCGCGGTACTCAGCTTTTCGGCGCCCTGGCGAAAAGGCGTCGGCGCGCGCCTGATTCTGGAACCTGCGCACCGCCTGAATAGCCGCGCCCAGCTCATCATGAGGAACCATCCCTTGGATCAGCTCGAATTCGATATCCTGCAACACTTGCTCCGCCGTAATCGGTTCCTTCATCACACACCCCCCGATGGGTTCTCCCGCTGGATCACCGACCGATAGACCTGGGCGAACCGGTCGGCCATGGTGAGATAGTGGAATCGGTGCAGCACCTGCTCCCGACCGGCCATGCCCATCTCGTACAGTTTCTGCGGAGAGCGGAGAAGGGAGACGATGGCATCGGCCAACGCCCTCGGAGCGCCCGGTTCGGTCAACAGGCCGGTCACCCCGTGGTCGATCACCTCCGGGACACCGCCGCCATAGCAGCCGATCACCGGCTTGGCGTAGTTCATCGCCTCCAGGTAGATCAGGCCAAACGACTCAAAGAGAGAAGGGGCGACAAAGAGGTCGCACGACTGATACAACCGGCGAAGGGTCTCTTCGCTCACCGACCCCAGGAATTCTACATCTGGCGCATACCTGGCATATCGGCTGGCAAAATAGGCCGGGTAGGTGACGCCGGTCCGCCGTTGAAAGCCGTCGTGCTGGCTGTTGTCGGCCCCGGCGATGACAAACCGGACGTTTTCGACTTGGCGCAGGACGAGAGGTATCGCCTCAAACAGATCGAGGATGCCTTTCCGTTGCTCCAGCCGGCCGACGTAGAGCACCGTCAGGCGGTCGGTCTGAGCGTCGGGGTTGAAGGGCCGGACCTGATCGTCCGGGACGGGGATGATGCCATAGGGCACGATGGTGACCCGGTCGGCGGCCGGGGCGACGCCATAGACCTGGCGCACCGTCTCCAGGGTGGCCTGGGTGTTGGGCAGCAGATGGCTCGCCCGCTCGATCAACGCCTTTTCCATCTCGCCCACCAGCCGCGCGTCGTCGTGGGCGTCGCCGTGCAGGGCGGCGATCTGCCGCAACGCGGTCACCAGCCGGACGACCACCGGGATGACGCCGCTGACCGCCGTGACCAGCCCGTCGAACTGCCACAGCGGCGAGTCCACGATCTGGATGCCCTCATTGAGGATCAACCGTCTCACCTTCTCATAGACGGCGTGGCTGTGGTTCAGGGCATAGTACAGGTTGGGCAAGCCCTGGTAGCGGCCGTAGCGCTCCAGGCGGGTGGGCAACTGGTGAACGTAGGCCCCATCGTAGAATGCCACCTGTTCCCTCTCCCCGCGGGTGATGACATGGACCGTGTGGCCGCGTTCGAACAGCCCCTGGGCCATCAGATGGGTCAGACGGCCTACCCCCTCATACTGGGCGGGGGGATAGGCGCTGCTCAGCAAACAGATGCGGAGCGGCGGGTCCGGCAGGGAAATGGCCGGCCGGTAGCCGCTCACCGGATCCACGGCCGGTTGCCGCGCCGAGTCGCCAGACTGGAAGGGCTGAATGGCCGGCGGGTCGGCCTCGGGGTCCGGGTCGGCGGTACCGGTCATCAATCGGCGCGGCAGAAGGAATCCGTGGACCATGCCATCCACCCCGCTCCACAGCTCCGCCAGGCGCATCCGCCAGAGCTGGGAAAAGGTGAGTTGCTTGTCACGCCACAACTGGCCGCTCCAGAGCCAATGGCCGTGGATGAGATGCAGACAGCGCAACAGAATGGAGCAGAGGGAATCGCCGGCCTGTCGCCCGTTCTTGATGGTGATATAGACGGCGGACCGGGTATGGATCCACCAGCGGACGTTATAGGTAAAGGCGACCCGTCGGCGGCTGGAGGCCGGCACATGGTAGACCGGCGCCTCCAGGACCGGATGGATGATCTTGCCGGCGTTGGCCAGTCGCAAGGCGATATCGGCATCGTCAAACACCCAGACAAAATACTCGTCAAACCCCCCGATCGTGCGCAACGCCTGCCTCCGAAATGCCATATTGGTGCCCATCATCCGCGCCACCCACTGACGGCCAGTGCCAGGGGGCACGATCTGGTCCAGCCACGAACGGCGCACATCCACCTGCTCGGCCAGGGACGAGATGATGCCGATCCGGTGCTGGACGGCCGGCTGGTTGGGGTGGACCAGATAGACCACACCGCCGGTCGCATCCAGATCGGGGTCCCGAAACAGCCGGGCGAGTTGTTCCAGCCAACAGCGGCTGGGGACGGCATCATCGTCAATAAACGCCACGATCTCGCCGTGGGCTGCGGCCAGCCCGATATTGCGCGACTGCCCCAGGTTGGCCCTGGGACAGTGCAACACCCGGACGCGCCCCTCATACTCCGATAGCACCTTTTCCGTATCGTCATGGCTGGGCCCGACGACCACGATCACCTCAAAGAACGGATACGATTGGTGCTCGAGGGCGCGGAGCAGCGTGCGCAACGGGCCGGCCCGCTCGCTGGTGTTGATAATCACCGAAACCGTACACTCAGCGGTACTCATACTCGGTCAGGACCTCGAGAAGCCTCAGGCGCCGTTCGAACCGCTCCCGGTCATAGCCCAACCGCAGCTCTTGTTGGGCCAGCCGGGTGGTGTAGAACTGGTGGAGATGCGCCATCTCGGCCTGGTGGAGGTGGAAAAGCCGGGTCATCAGGTCCATGCGGGACCGATGTAAGCTGCTCAACCTGGTTAACCACAGGAGTTCATCACCTCTTAGGACACGCAGGGGCCGCAAGACCCAGCGCCGCAGCCACCTGCGCAGGCGGGACCCTGACGGACCGGCCTCGGAGGGCGGCAGGAAGCGGGCGAGCAGCGCCTGCTCCTCGTCCTGGAGGGCCTGGAGTTGCTGGTAGACCTCGGCTCGCTGATCGGCGAAGGATCTTCTCTCCTCCTCGGCCCTCTCGTTGACCAGCCGCCACTCCTCTTCGGGCGGTTCGATGAGACCAACTCGGCTCAAACGTTCGGCTACGGCCAGGGAGCGGCGCAGGATGTCGGCGAATCCGATCATGAGTTGCCGATAGAAGGCCGGCGAAGGGCTGTCGAGGCACTCGGCGCGGCGCCGCTCCAGCAGGTCGGGCACGGCGCGCAGCGTGTCGCGGGCGGCGAGAAAGCGCCCGGCCGCCTGATCGAAATAGCTCTCCGCCTCCACGGTGGCTATTTCAGAGTCAAAGAACTCCTGGACCTCGGCGGGTGCAAAATGCTTGCTGACGAAGCGGTAACGGGCGCGGTGGTGATTGGCCGTGTGCTTGAGGGGGTCGGCCTGCCACTCCCTGCTGCTAAAGAGATGGGTCACCTTCGCCGTCGGCACATAGGCCGTCTCGATCCCCCGCCGACGGGCGCGGTAGCAGTAATCAATGTCCTCATAGTAGGCCGGATAGTAACCCTCGTCAAACGACCCCACCACCTCCCAGGTCTGGCGCCGGATGGCCATCGCCGCTCCGGTGACAAACTCGACGGTTCGGGGCCGTTCATCCCCGATCTCGGTCCGATGGACGCCCCAGGCATCGGGCCGGCGGAGGACCGCGCCGGCATGGTTCACCGTCCCATCGGCGTTCAGAACCGTGCAGCCGGCGATGCCGACCCCCGGCAGAGACTCCATCGCCTGGGTCAGAGCGGTCAGCCAGCCGGGCTGGACGACACAGTCCTGGTTCAGCAAGACGAAAAGGTCGCCGCGCGCGGCCTCCATCCCCCGGTTCACCCCACCTGAAAATCCCAGGTTGACCGGCTGGCGGATTAGGCGTACCTGCGGATAACAGTCGGCGATGAGCGCCGCCGCCCCGTCCGTCGAAGCGTTGTCGACAGCGATCACCTCCAGCAACTCATCGCTAGCGGCGGCATAGAGCGCGTCCAGGCATTCGGCAATGACCGACGCGCCGTTCCACACCGGGATCACGATGCTGGCCTGCATACCTCTCCCTAACAGACTGCGATTGAAATCGCCCCTGAAGAGCCATCGGCTGGCCGTCGGCCTGCGCCGACGGAGCGCGTCCCCGCCGGGGAACGCCCAGCCACCAGCCTCCTTCCGTCCGTCGTCGTGTCCGCAGGGTCATGGCGACCCTCCACCTGACCGGGTCATCAGGTTGATCCGGGACACGGCAAAGCTCAACCGGCGCTGGTCCTGGCTCTCCGGCCACACCTCGCTCGGCCGAAAGTTCCCGGCCGGCCAGGCAAGGGTCACCGTGTTCCGTCCGGGGCGGAGCCAGAGACCGACGACCAGCGGTTCTCCCACCCGAACGGCAAACTCCTGCGCCGCCCCATCGTTGACCGCGATCTGGATGATCCCCTGTTCGCCAAGGACATTGCTGTCGTCCGGATCGTAGAGCAGCGCCGGAACGATCTCCAACTGCGCCGTCTGAGACACAGGACTGTAGATGCGCAACTGGGCCGGTGATTCGGCCCATCGCCAGGTGGCCCCGGTCTCGGCCGACCCTTCGATTTCCGACCACCAGCCGTCGCCCAACGCCATAGTTACAGTCAACAGCGCCGTGTCGGTGAGCGGTCGGACGGCATAGACCGTTACCAGTTCATCGTCCACCAACGGCGCCCGCCCGGCAAAGACCCCTTCGATAAACTCCCTGGCCGTCCGTTCCCCCCACGAACCGGGCTTGTACTCTCGATACTCGCTTCGCGGCTTGTGAAACACCACATAGCGGTAATGGTTGCGGGTGAGTTCATATTCGACGCCGGCATAGGGATTGGCCGGCCTGCCGTTCACCAGGAGGTCCGGCTGGGCGGTCCGGCTTCGGGTCGAGTTCTCGATCAGATCGCCGAACACGGGATGCCGGTCATAGGTCCGCGACAGGTAGCCGGAGGCGATCCCTTTGCGGTGGGTCATCTGGTATATCTGGTAGTAGGACGAGTAGACAATGTACGACGAGGAATAGTCCAGCCGCCGGAAGGGTCGGATGGGCAGATCGAACACCCCATACAGCTCCGGATCGTGGGCGATCTGTTGATAGAAACGGGGGACGGGCCGGAGCTTTTCCTGGGGCGGGGGTTGGGGCCAGTTCTCAAAGAGGACCAGCGCCACGGCGAGCGCCAGAACCGGCAGGTGGAATCGGCGGTCCAGACGGCTAAGGACCCACTGCAAGCCCAGGCCGGCCGCGATCCCCAAGCCGACATAGCCCATCAGCATGAACCGCGCCGGCGAACGCAGAAAGCCCAGCCCCGGCAGCGAGGTCACCAGGGCGTAGGGCAAGATCACCGGAAGTTCGTACCGGGTGAATCGGTTTTCCCCCAGGACGAGCAACTCAGGGCCCAGCGACAGGGCGACGAACAGGGCGGCGAGAAACCCCCATGTCTTTGCTTCGTTCGGACCTCGCCACAGAGCGACCAGGCAGAGGATCAGGCCCGGCCAGGAGAGGAACACCGAAGTCTCCTGCCTGGCTTGTACATACGGGTTCAAGAACCCGGCGAACAGCGGTCCGAGCCAGCGGCTGGTCAGCGTGTCCGGCAGAAAGAACTGGATGAGGTCCGGCTGGTGCCGGAACGATTCCAGATAGCGGTCCACGGTGATGGCCGGGTTGGTGGCCGTGGACAAGATAAGCGCCAGGAACGGTCCGCAGAGCAACACGGCACTTCCCCCGACCAGCAGGCTGCGACGGAGCGTGGGCCACCGCTCAGCCCGCTGGCCAGTGAGCAGGGCGATCAGCATCAACACACCGACGGCGATGGCGGCAAACAGAAACTGCTCGCTGGAATGCAACAGGGCGCCGAGCAGCATCACGCCGGCGCCGGCGGTCCACCAGGGGCTGCGCTTCAGGTCGAGGGCATGGTGCAGGGCCAGGAGGGCGAGGGGCAACCAGCCCAGAAAGGTTTTCTCCAGATGTCCAGCGGCGGCAGTCTCCGTGTGCCGGGGGGCGATCAACAACAGGACCCCGGCGAAGAAGGACACGCCGTGTCCCAGGCCGAGGCCTCGGGCCAGCCAGTACATACAGCAGCCGGTGAGCCAGAACCCGATCAGAAGGGTGCCGTTGTAGGCCGCTTCCGGCCCCAGTGGCCAGAACGGCAGGGCGAACAGGCCGGCCAGCGGACCCAACGAATGGCCAGTCAAGGGGATGCCGACGGGGTAATAGAGCAACGAGGTGTAGAAAAACGGCTCCCGGCCGGCCAGCGCCTCCCTGGTATGCCACAGAACCCACAACTGATGCCGGGCATCGCCCACGCCGGTGAGCGCGGTGGTGAAATCCCGGGCCAGCGGCCAGGTCACCGCCAGGCTCAATCCCAGGTAAGCCAGCATAGCCAGCCCGGGATCGCGCCCGAGGCGACGCACGGTGCAGAGCCGGGCCGGCGGCCCCGTACCCTCCTGGCGCTGGGCGGGTTCGTCAGCCGCGGACATGGCCCTCCCCTGCCGGCGTGGAACGCGCCAGAAACCGATCCCCGTTCATCGCCCCCAGTATACACCAGGAGCGGGTGGTTGGCAAACGGGTCGTATTCGTTCATGGAGAACGTGGGAGATATCTTCCTTCCTAGCGGCGCCCCGCCGGGCATGGCTGCTGTTTCATCGTTGGGAGCGCTTCAACCATTGCTCCCGGAGCGCCTCGATCCCGGCGGCCACGGCAGCCAGAAGAAGCAAAAGGCCTATCACCACCGGGACCGGCCGGGACTGGAGGAAGGGCAGCAGGCGCGCTTTCAGCACATCCCCCGCGCCGGCAATCAGCACGCCCAGCAGGGCCAGCACCCCGGCCAGGAGGAGCACCGCGATGGCCATGCCGACCCGCTCCAGCCAGACGATAACCGGAGAACGGGGCGGCGGGAAGAGAGGGTCCTGCCAGGGGCGTTGCCGGGCGCGCCAGGATGCCTGGAATTGGAGGGTTGCATCGAGCAAGCCATATTCCTTCTGGCGCGCTGCAGTTCGGGCCAGCGCCGGGACATGGCGCTGCACTAAGGCCGCCGTTTCCGCCGAGGGCGTGTCGGATGACCTCAGCATCTTGGTCAGCGCCTCCGCCGCCGCCTTGCGCACACCCGCATCTTCATCCCGCAGCGCCTCGATCAGGGCCGGCACCGCCTGCGGGTCGCCGATCTTCCCCAGCGCCTCCGCCGCCGCCTTGCGCACGCCCGAGTCTTGCAGCGCCTCGATCAGGGCCGGCACCGCCTGCGGGTCGCCGATCTTCCCCAGCGCCTCCGCCGCCGCCTTGCGCACCCACCACTCTTCATCCCGCAGGGCCTCGATCAGGGCCGGCACCGCCTGTGGGTCGCCGATCTTCCCCAGCGCCTCCGCCGCCGCCCGGCGCACACCCGCATCTTCATCCCGCAGGGCCTCGATCAGGGCCGGCACCGCCTGTGGGTCGCCGATCTCCCCCAGCGCCCCCGCCGCCGCCCGGCGCACACCCGCATCTTCATCCCGCAGGGCCTCGGTCAGGACCGGCACCGCCTGTGGGTCGCCGATCTCCCCCAGCGCCTCCGCCGCCGCCCAGCGCACGCGCCAGTCTTTATCGTGCAGTGCCTCGATCAGGGCCGGCACCGCCTGTGGGTCGCCGATCTTCCCCAGCGCCCACGCCGCCGCCCGGCGCACATCCTCGTCTTCATCCCGCAGCGCCTCGATCAGGGCCGGCACCGCCTGTGGACCGATCT
>JAGVRI010000001.1:0-138825 GCA_018606645.1 Chloroflexota bacterium | reverse complement strand
CCGCCTGTGGGTCGCCGATCTTCCCCAGCGCCCACGCCGCCGCCCGGCGCACATCCTCGTCTTCATCCCGCAGCGCCTCGATCAGGGCCGGCACCGCCTGTGGACCGATCTCCCCCAGCGCCCACGCCGCCGCCCGGCGCACATTCTCGTCTTTATCGTGCAGGGCCTGGCGCAGGGCGGAGAAGAGAGCGGTGGAGAGGGGGCAGCCCGAAGCAGCCGCCATTTCGGCCGCCAGCCACAGATCGCGCTTCAGGATTCGCTCATACGGCGAGCGGGCGCGCCAGGTCCAGGTCACCAACCGCTCTGCTTCCTCCTCCGGCAACAGCCCGGCCAGCAAGAGCAGCGGCTCCCGCCACTCCGGTAGATGCAGGCGCGGCCGCAGGAAGCGGAAAGCGCGCTTTGGGTTCTGCTTCCAGGCGCGCTGCAGGCGGCGAGCAACCAGGTACTCGCGCACCGTCTGGTGGGCAAAGAGGTAGCGGCGGATGTCTTGGCCCTCCTGGCGTTCGATGTCCAGCGCCAGCAGGCCGGCCTTCTCGCGCAGCAGGACCAGCAGGCCTTCGGCTTCCGCCCATCCGGCGGCTACTCTGTGTTCCTGCAAGGCGCCGCCGAGCGCCTCCTCGGTGGTATCGCCGCCGGCCTGGCGGTGCCAGGCCAGGGCTTCCAACGCGGCCAGGGCGGTCTCCTTTTGCTGCGGAAGCGCGCCGCGCCGTACCGCTCGTCTCCAGGCCTCCTCGATCCATGCCCGGTAGAGTTCACCGCGGGTGCGCACGATCTCTGCGGTGCGGGCATAGTGCTCCGCGCTCAGGCGCAGCAGGAGCGGGTTATCGGTCAGGCGGCGCAGCGCCGGCTGGGCGCGCATGTTGCCGAGCAGGCGTTCGGCCTCTTTCCCAGCTTCCTCTTCAGAGCATCCTCTGAGCGCTTTCAGCCAGGCGGTCAGGTAGCCCTGCGCTTCCTTCTCGTCCAGCGGCTTGAGGGTGTATTCCTTCAAATCGCCCAGGGCGGTAAAGCCGGCCGGTCGGGAGGTGACGACCAGGCGGATCTTTTCCCCTCGCAGGCGGGCAATCTTTTCTCTCACCTCGCCTTGAAGCCGGCTCACTTCATCCAGGCCGTCCAGCAGGACCAGCAGGCCATCGCCGGCCAGCCATGATTTCAGCAGGGCGCGCGCTTCGGCTTCCGTGCAGTCCGTCAGGAAGGAGCGCACTTCCCCGACCAGGACGTCGAACAGGCTATCTCGGGCGGCGATGGCGTCGGCGCGCGTCTGCAAGGGGAGCAGGATAGGAATCCAGGGCGTTTCTATTCCCAGCCGTGCCCGGTGCCAGGCTTCCTGCTCTCCCTGTTGGCGGCGGGCAAAACAGAGGGTAATGAACTGCAGGGCGGTCGTCTTGCCCGCGCCCGGCTCCCCCAGGATGACCAGGCGCGGCTCCTTTTCCAGGACCTCCCCCAACGGCAGGGGCGGCGGGGGCGGTTTGGGGAGCGAAGCCGGCGAAGCGTCGGCGGCGGCGCGACGTTCGGGGTCGGGCGGTAGATCGGGGTGCGGCGGCTCCAGGGCACGGCGTTCCTCTCGCTCCCGCGCCTGAAGCATGAAAAAGACGCTATCGAGCGGCGGACGGGTCTCATCGGCTTCGAGCCGGACCCACCTGTCCTCCACTGCCCGCAAATAGGCTGCGGTCAGGCGCGCCAGTTCATCCGGCGCGAGGCTGGCCTCCCGCTCACCTCTGATGACGGTGACGCCATCGCCAGTGACCGCCACGACATCCTGCGCGCCAGGGCCAATCGCCACGGAGCGTTCGCCGCCGGCGGTGATATGGGTCTCGTTGGGGTCGCTGGTCATCCTGCCATCCTTGCCATAGCAGGGCAACTCAAGGAGCCGTCCTGCTCATCACGCCTCCGTCCCCTCTATACGCGTTGCACCGTGTCCCTGTCCCCCGTCACGATCACGCTCCCGCTCACGTCCCCGCCGATGGCGACGGAACGGTCGCCAACAGCGCTGACCGTCACCCCGGCAGCCCTGGCCTCGTCCCACAGGCGGGCGACCTCCTGACGCAGGGCCCGGTCCTCCTCCAACGCACGGGCGATCTCGGCCTCCACGGCTTGCTGAATGGCTGGGTTATCGGGCAGGGCCACTGCGACTTCGGCAGCCTTTTGGACCCGCTCGTTGCGTCCCAGCTTGCCCCACAGCGCTTTGGCCCTGTCCCACGCCTCGCCGCCGAGCTTTTTGCCCGCTTCTTCGGCGGCCTTCTCGCCCACCTTGAGCAGGTAGGGCAGGAAGGGGGCCAGGAAGGTTGTCAGGTCTCTGACCAATTCAGGGATGTCCATAGGGCCTCCATCATATTAGAGTTCCAGGGGCTCGCCCAGTCGGTGTACCCAGGGCAGGCGGTCCTGGACGGCCAAGACCAGGCGAGTATCGGCGGTCCAGAACTCGGCCCCCAGCCGTTCCGCCAACGCCAGGTAGTGGGCATCATAGGCGGCTGGCAGGGCCAAGGCGTCGGCCAACTGGAGGGCCCGACGGTGGAGCCCGCCATCGCTCACCACATCAACATCGAGACACAAGGCCAGGTCCAGCAGCGCCTGCGCCTCGGAAGGAGCGAGGTCCCCTCGCACCGCGTACCGGTGAAGGGCGTTGGCAACCTCATAATACAGCAAGGTGGGCGCCACCAGCCGCCGCTCCTCTCGATGCCAGGTCTCCCAGAGCGTATCCGCCTGGCCTCGCTCGTCATCCAGCAGCAGCCGCAGCAGAAAACTGGCATCAAGACAGACCGGCGAGTTGGGCATCTCGTTCCTCCCGCGCCTCACGGATGACCTCTTCCGGAGGAGGCAGTGGCTTGCCTCCCCGTCGGGCCCGGAGCTGAGCGCGGAGCTCCTGAACTTGCTTCAGAGCATCTTGCCAGGCAGGGCGGCCCTGTCCCTCCTGGAGGCGGCGGTAGGCCTCGATAGAGAGGACAACCACGCACGGTTCGCCGTCTCGCTCCACGGTGACCGGCTGGTGGGTTTCCGTCACCCAGCGCATCAGCTCGCCGAAGCGGATGCGGGCCTGGGTGGCGCTCACGACTCGGGTCATTTCCCATCCTCCGTGATTGATTGATGGATTGCTTAATGAAAGTATAACCGATTTCGGACTGATGTCAAGGAAAATGGTTCACCTCTCACGGCGATTCAAGCGGCAGATGGTCACCGGGAATGCCTCGCCGCTACCGATGTCCATGGAGAATGTAACCGCCATACGCTTCTTTTTGCCGTGAGGCGATGTCGCGATAAGGCCACCATCCCCAGCCAGGACCTCTGCTCGAGAAACTCCCGCTCTTGACGCTCAGGTCCAGACCTGATTATAATTATAATATGAGCCAGCTCATTCGCGCTACGTCGCTGGGTAAGGCAGGGGAGATTGAGATGAGCCAGGTGGGAGAACGTCAGCGACAACGGGTGGCCGTGTGCGGCAGTCGGTGCGAGGAATGTACCGAATATCGGGCCGTCCACTGTCCGGGCTGTGGCCACGAATCGGCACTGGCGCGCCAGGCGACCTGCGCCGTGTTTCACTGCTGCGTGGCAGAACGAGAACTGGACGACTGCAGCCAATGCCTGGATTTCCCCTGTCAGCTCTTTTGGGGACACGCTTCCCCGATGGAGGTGGTCCGACGGTATCGCGCTCTCGTGGGTCGCCGGTAACGCTTGCGCCGGACAAGAGGAACTGGCGACCTGTTTCGATGGGTGAGGTACGCTGATGATGCGAACGCTGCGCGGCCAACTGATCGTGAGCCATATCCTGCCCGTCCTGCTGATCGTCCCGCTGGTCGGGGTGGCGCTGGTCTATCTGCTGGAAACGCAGGTCCTGCTCGCCGCGCTGTCCGATGAACTGGTGCGGCAGGGCATCCTGACCGCTGACCTGGTCCGCGACCGTCCCCTGATCTGGCGCGATGCGAACGAGGCCCAGCAGTTTGTCACCCTGTACAGCGTCCGTTCTCGCTCCCAGATCATGCTTCTGGACCCCGATGGCAAGCTCCTGGCCTCCAGCCAATCGGGCGGTTCCGCGCCGACCGGGCAACCATTGGACCTGGCCCGTCTCAATGAACTGCTGGCCAAACAACCCCAGGCGGGCTATGTCCGCATCGTGCGCTCCAACGTCATCCAGGTCTTGGTGCCGGTGGTCGGCCCCGATCAGCGGCTGCTGGGCATCATCCATCTCTCCCAACAGGTGTCCGACCTCCAGGAGCAGTTCACCCGACTGCGCTACCTCATCCTGGCCGTGTTGGGGGGAGAACTGGTGCTTGGGGTCGTAATCGGCCTGGTGTTGGCCCTGAAGTTAGGGCGTCCGCTGCGGCAGGTGGCCGATGCCATCTACGGGGTGGCCAGCGGCTGCCAATGGAACCCGATCCAGGAACGGGGGCCGGAGGAGGTCCGCACCGTGCTGCGGGCGTTCAACACCCTGATCGAGCGCCTGCGCATGTTAGAGGAATCCCGTCGCCACCTGCTGGCTAACCTGGTCCACGAACTGGGGCGCCCGCTCGGCGCTCTGCAATCGGCGGTGCAGGCCCTGCGCGGCGGCGCCGACCAGGATAGCACCTTGCGCCGCGAACTCCTGGAGGGCATGGACGCTCAGATCCAGCGCCTGCGTCCGCTGCTGGACACCCTGGCCGATCTCCATGGTCAGATCCTGGGGACGTTGGAGCTCCACCGCCAGCCGACCGCCCTGAGCACGTGGCTGCCACAGGTTGTCATCCCCTGGCGTCAGATGGCCCAGGACAAGGGGTTGGAGTGGCAGATGACGATCCCGGAATCGCTTCCGGTGGTCGAGATCGATCCGGACCGGATGGCACAGGTGTTGGGCAACCTGCTGAGCAACGCCATCAAATATACGCCCCAGGGCACCGTTTCGGTCGAGGCCCATGTGCGGGATGGAGAGGTGGCGATCACCGTGGCCGACACCGGCATCGGCATCGCACCGGAGGAACAGCCGCGCATCTTTGAGCCGTTCTACCGCAGTCGGCGCGACAAACGCTTTCCCCAGGGCATGGGGCTGGGCTTGAGCATCGCCCGCGATCTGGTTCTGGCCCACAACGGCTGCATTGACCTCGAGAGTGCGCCCGGCCAGGGAAGCCGCTTCACCGTCCGCATCCCCCGCAAGTCGGGGTCCATTTCATGATCCGGCAACGCGCCCCGTCCCTGGGCAGTTTGCCTCGGCCGCAGCGACTCGGACCCTCCCGCAGGTTAGGAACTTGCCATCGAGTGGCCGTAGGCCGAGATTCATTTCGGTTACCCAGGTCGGCCCGCCGACGCGCTGGCTCTGCAGAGTTGTTTCATCGAGCAGCAGTGGGCCGAAATAAGTTTCAGCTTACAGGTTGCAGCGCCGCCAACGGCTCAGAATGTGCCGACTCACTAATCATTTCTGTGCACCACGGTCAGGTAGGCGCGATGGTCGTAGGCGGAAGGAGGCGGCCCGAACCGACCGGTGACCACCAGGGCAAACGGCTGGGGCCCCTGTGGGATGTTCGTGCCCTTGATGCGGAACGTCCACGACCCCACCGCCGGGCTCTGGATATAGACACTCTCGACGTTGTTCGTCGAGTCGGCGGTCCCGCCCGGCACCGACCAGCCGTTGCTGAACAGATTGCCCCGGTACACGATCCCGCCGGGGGACACGACCTCCAGATCCAGGTTGTTGACCAATCCTCCTGCCGGCAGAGAACCTGGGCGGTCCGTCCAGGCCAGGGTGACCTTCAGCGGGGTGGAGGATACGCTCACCAGCTCCGCGTAGGTCGCCACGGCGCCGGTGCCCAGGCTGCCGAAGCGGAAGATCCGCCCGCCGGTGGTGGCCGCGCCGACGTCCACCCGCCCCCAGCCTTCGTGGTGGTTGGGGATCGGCTGGCCGGCTTCCTGAAGGGGGTTCCCGTAGCCGGCCATATCTACCGCCGAGTTGATCAGCGTCGCCTTGATCAGGGCGGCGCTGGGGTTGGCCAACCCCCAGCCCTCGATATAATACTCCCGCACCAGCGCCGCCGCGCCGGCGATCAACGGGTTGGCCATGGAGGTGCCGCCCATATACATATAATTGGGGTTGGCGTAGGGTCCCCAGCCGTTGCCAGAAATGTAGCGCGACCGGGCCGACACGATATTGGTTCCCGGCGCCACCAGGTCCGGTTTAATCCGCCCATCATCCGTCGGCCCGCGGCTGGAGAACGCGGCCAGTTCGCCCCGGTTGTCGGAGAGACGGTCATCGCGGGTGGGGTTCGCCGGATAGTCGCCCGGCCAACAGCCGTTCCAGGTCGAGCACGGACCGCCCGGGTTATATCCGCCCGAGCTCCGCTCGTTATCCGAGGCGCCGGAGCTGATGCAGTTCTTGCACGTCGCCGGCGAGCCGATCGACCCTTCATCCACATAGCCATCGGCGTTGGCGTCCACCCCGGCATTGCCGGCGGAAAAGAGGATCAGCATGTCGGGGTGGTCCCACATGAACTGATCGACCGCCTGGGAGTCGGTCGTGTACTCCCCGGCAGCGTTCGAGCCCCAGCTATCGGAGTGGATGCGCGCTCCCCAGTTATAGGCTTGCTGGAACAGCGAATTCACATTTGCCGGGAGGCCGGCCAGGTAGTAGCCGTCTGTGTAGCCGAGAAACTCGCAGAACGATGTGAAGTTCACATATTGTTCCAGCGCCTGAAAGTTCAACGTCGCCTGATAGGCCAGCCCTCGCATCTGCCCGGCCGAGGCGGCACCGTTGCCTCCCACCGAACCGAGGACGTGGGTGCCGTGGCCGGAATCCACGTCGCTCGCTCCGTCGTTAGCGCCGATGTTGGCGTAGCAACAGCCGGCACAACCATCGTCCTGGACCGGCCAACTGCGGATATGGGCCAGCCGGTTGTCAAAATCGGGATGCATGTCACCCAAGGCCGGCCCGTCCACCCCGCTGTCAATGCCCGAGTCGGCCACTGCCACCGATTGGCCGGCCCCGGTGTAGCCGGCGGACCAGGGGACCGGCGCCCTCATGATCCCGCTGGCCACATCATTCCAAAGCTGATAGAGCGGCTGATTCTCGATCCAGAGCACCTCTGGCCAGGCCGCCACCGCTTCTACATTTTCATCAGGCAGGATCAGGAGGAACTGCTCATCAGGGACGCGGATCGTCGGCGTGTTCAGCGTCTTGAGCCGCGCTTCCACCGCCGCTCGGTCGGCGCCGGGAAAGAGCACCACCCGGTACACCGGCCGGGTCCGGTCCAGGTTTGGGCTGAGCTTGAACGCCGGCTGGTAGATGCCCACCCACCGCACCGCCGGCAGGCGCTCCACCTCGGCTCGGCTGCGCCCATCCATCCACACCAGGAAGGCATAGTCCGGCAGATAGTTGATCACCCGCGCCCCCAGCGATTCGATCTGCTCCGTCCAGCCATCCTGAATCGGGCCGTGGAACTGGACGATGTACGCTCCTTCCCCATCGCCCGGATAGGCATTCACTGCCAGCGACTCGGGAAGGCGCGGCCAGCCGGCCTTTGGATCAAAGGTGGCATATTTGAGCCGGAGGAGGACCGGCTTATCCGCCTCCTCGCGGTCCGGCTGAGCCGAGACCGGTCCGAAATCGGCCAACACCAGGCCGACGAGGAAAACAAGGAGCACGCAAAATGAGACCTTTTTCACCATACAGTTCTCCATCGAAAATACCTCACCCCTACCCCCTTCCCCTCTCCGCCGGCGGAGAGGGGCGTAGGGGCGCAGCGGTGCTGCGCCCAGGGGATGAGGAGAGGTCTGTCCGCGCCGGCCTCGATATTTTCATCGCTCGTGGCGCCCGGCCGAACACGGGAACCCCGTCTCATCATCAGTGGCCCGTGGACGGTCAAGATGACTCGGTGGGCGGTGGTTCGGTAGGCGTGGGCGGCGGCTCAGTAGGTGATGGGGGCTGAGTAGGCGGCGGTTGGGTCGGAGGAGGCTGAGTGGGCGGCGGCTGGGTCGGCGGCGGAGGCTGAGTGGGTGGTGGAGGCGGTTCGGTCGCGGTCGGCGGCGGAGGCGGCGGGGTGTCCGAGGGTGGGACCACGGTGGCCGGTTCGCTGGCTGTCGGCGCCGGCGTGGGGCTGGTGTCCGAGGTCGCACTTGGCGACGGCTTGACGGTGGGCGTCCGAGTAGCGGTCGGTCGGCGGGTGGCGGTGGGCGGCAGGGTGGGATAGACGATCGGCTTCGGATAGGGAACCCAGAGCGTGGCGCCGGCAATGATCAGATCGCCGCTGAGGCAGTTGGCCTGTTTCAGTTGAGCCACGGTGATGCCGAACCATCGGGCCAGGCTAAAGAGCGTATCGCCAGGCTGGATGATATAGGCCACCCAGCCAGGCGGCCGGCCGCAGGTCTGGCGGGGCAGGACATCCGGCACATAGAGCACCTGGCCGGCCCGCAGCGAACTGTTTTTCAGACAGTTGGCCTGCCTCAGGCTAGTTTCGCTGGTCCAGAAACGCCAGGCCAGGATGGCCAGCGTCTCGCCCCGTTGCACGGTATATCGTCGCCAGTTGGAGGGTGGAACACAGCGCGCTGGCGGCGTGGGGCTCGGCTGCCGGGTCGCCGAGGCAGTCGGCGTGACCGAGGGAGTCGCCGATCCGGTGGGGAGCGGCGAGGGGGTTGGCGACGGAGTGAAGGTGTCGAACACCGGAGCAGGTGAGGGTGTCCTGGTCCAGGTTGCTGTGGGCGTCGGGGTAGCGGTGGCCGTTACCTTGGCCATCTGGCCGTTGGTCAGGTTCCGCTCCCCCATGGCCAGGACCACCGCCACCAGCAACGTCAGGCCCACCAGGAACGCGGCCACGATCCCGCTGGCCAGCGCCCCCAGCTTTTCCGCCCACCGTCCGCCTCGGGCCGTTCCCCGGCGGCTCTGGCTCGATGTAATCCTCTGCAACGGCCCTGCCCGGTTCATCGGCCGATCACTTCGAGGGGCTGTCGGGCAGGCACATTCACCGGCAGGATAAAGCTAAAGGTCGTGCCGACCCCTTTTTCGCTCTCCACCCACAGCCGGCCGCCGTGGGCCTCGACCAATGTCTTGACCAGAGCCAGCCCGGCGCCCGATTCTCCCAGGCCGGTCGGCGTCTGGCTGGGGCGCATCCGGTCAAAGACCCGGCTCAACGCCTCTTCCGACAGCCCTCCGCCGGAATCCTGGATCGAGACCACGACAAAGCCTTCACTGCTCGGGCTTGAGTGTTCCCGGTCGAGGGGCAGGCTATAGGACCGGCTCGTCCGGATGCGGATCCGCCCGCCGAGAGGTGAGGCCAGACAGGCATTCAGCAGGAGGTTGGACAGGATGCGCCGCAAATAGTCCGGATCGGCCTGGATCTCCGGCAGGTCCTCCAGCAGTTCCAGGTCCAAGGTCAGGGACCGGTCCTCCAGTTGGACGCTCGCTGCGGCTACGGTGGACTCGATCAGTTTGTTGAGGTCGACCGATTGCCGCTGCGGGCTGGTCCAGCGCTCTTCCCCGCCGCTCAAGCGCGCCAGATCGTTGACCATCTGCACCATCCGCTCGGCGCTGGCTTTCAGACGCAGCAGGAACCGCCGTTGCGCTTCGCCAATGATCCCCACCGCTTCGCTGAGGAGTAGATCGGCATAGCTGATGATGGTCGTGATCGGGGTGCGCAACTCCTCCGCCATGGAGGCGATCGTCTCCAAGTGAGTGCGGCGCTCCTCGATCTCGGCCGAGATGTCTTGCAGGATGACAATGATCCCCTTCACTCGCTCCTGAGAGGAGTTCAGATCGGGCAGCGGGGCCACGTCGCACATCAGGGTATTGGCCCCGACCTGCATAGCCAGTCGCACCGCCTCGCCCTCGCTCGCCGAGGCCAATGCCTGTTGCCACCGCTCGTCGTCGCTGATTGCCGCCAGTTCCAGGCCCAGCAGATCGTCATGCTCGCGGTCCAACAAGATCTCGGCGGCGACGTTGGCTTCCTGGATCACTCCGTCCAGGTCCGCCAGCAGGATGCCGGCGGTCAGGCCGTGGATGGCCGCCTGGGCCCACTCGGCCGATTGCAAGCTCTCTTCCCATTCCAGTTGTCGGCGGGCCATCTCCTCCCGATGCCAGCGCAACTGGGCTTCGGCGTTCTCGTGCGCCTGCTTCAGGTCGGTCTCCAGGATGGTCAGCCGTTCGGCCAGAGCCTCGGCTTCGGCCTGGCGTTCCCTCCACTGGCGCTCCAGGACCTTCCGTTCCTCCTGGGCGCTTTTCTCCCGCCGCATCAGCTCTTCCATGGCCGCTTGCACCTGGGCCAGCCGTTGGGTTAGCTCTTGAACCTGGCTTTTGGCCTGTTCAAACGTCCGTCGTTCTTCGGCCAATAACTGGCGCAACCCTTTGACCTCTTCCTGGACCGCCTGATGGCGGCGCGCGTTCTGGATGGCCACCACCAGTTGATCGGCCATGGACCGGCATAATTTCGCCTCATTGGGGGTAAAGGGCCGCTGACTTTGGGCATTGCCGACGACAATCGCCCCCATTGCCTCGCCCTGAGAGATCAGCGGTTGGACCAGCATCGGTCCGACCTCGCTGGAGCCCATCAACGCGAACAGCATCTGGCTCTGGACCTGCTCCGATGGTTCGGGGATCATATGTCGCTTGCGCCGCATGGCCTGCTGAATGATGCCCTGGTGATCGCGGGGCAGCAACACTTGTTCCCCGCGTCCTTGCCGACCCGGATTGTAAATGGCGACGAGACGGATCTGGTCGGGACTCTTTTCCTCGGGAAGGGCAATGGCGCACTGATCGGCCCCCAGCGTGCGGGCGATTCCCCGCACCGCGTTCTCCAGCACGGCCGACAGGTCCAGCGAGGCTGACATCTGATGACTGGTGTCAAAGAGAAATAGCAGGCTCTTGATCTGATCCAGCGACGCCTGGCTGATGTCCTGCAATTGGCGGCTGTGAAGGCGTAGGCCGGTGACGATGTTCTGATAGACTGCCGCCGTCAACAGGGGGTAGGCGATCAGATTCGCCAGTCGCGCCCACACCGGGACGTGGGCCGCCGGGGAGGGCAACAGACCCTGCCCAAGCGTTCCAAGGAACCAGACCACCACGGCCAGGAACAAGGTCCCCCAGCCCTCTTCCCGACTGCGGAGGATAGCCAGGCCGGCCAGCAGGACCAGGCCGATCTGCCAGACCGCCCATACCGCCGCCTGCCAGGAAACGTTGTAATCGGGCTGAGGCTCCCCGCTCCAGAAGACCATGAAGGCGCTGCACACCCCCAGCAATGCCAGGAGGTTGGCGCCGAACACCAGGTCCCAGGTGCGCGCCCCCTGCTTGGATGAAGGCATAAACGCCCAACCCAGCAGCCCGATACTGGCCGTGTCGGCCAGACGTTCCAGGGGAGGTCCCCACAACGCAGGGTCCACCCAGCCAGGGAGGGCAAGAGCGGCGACAGCCAGATAGGGCAACCGCACCAGGAGCAATCCCCCCATGGCCAGGCTCAGGCGGTGGCGCGTCTCCTGGCGGCCGCGCCGCCATTCCCCCCAGGCCATCATCAACGCCGCTTCGATGGTCAGCAAGAGCAGGAAATGGTACACTAGGCTCCCCAGGGGAGAGGCGATGATGTCTCCGATCTCGGTGAACCCATCCATGAGAATCGCTCTCGCCAGACTTTCTTCAGTCCCCCCATCCGGTCCTTAGCATCGGGCCGCACGAGGTTGATTCGATTTCACACTCCGATTGCAGGAGCCTCACTTTTTCCCACGTGAATTATACCATTTTTTTGAATCCTTGGCAATCTTTCCTCTCTCACTATCGGGTCCACTGTTCCAACAAGGCAATGATCCGGTCCAGCTTCTCAAAGAGCACTGCCCAATGATCGGTCGGGGCCGGCGGGGACGGCGGCTGCGGAGAAGGTGGTGATGGCGGCTGCGGAGAAGGTGGTGATGGCGGCTGCGGAGGCGGCGGGGAGGGAGGAGTGGGCCCGGATACGTTCTGCAACTGGAAATAGACATCGAGATGGCGGTGCTGCGTGCCGCCCAGCATTCCCAGCCCGCTGATGCAGTCCGAGGGGCCGTTCTGATGGGCCACCCAGACAGCGCTGGCGCCGCTGTTGGGCGGAAAATAGTAATCGCCCTGGCCCATGCCAAAGCCGATATCCCCATTAGCGTTGGTCGGCCCATAGACGCCCCGGTCGCGCCATCGGCTGGCCGGCGCGGGCCAGTTGGGCAACGTGGGAGCACCCGGCCAATGGCGGACCACGGTGATCCCGTCCAGCGGACGGCCGTTCTGATCCTTCACATTGACCAGTTGCGTGGCCGAACCTTCCTTCTCCTGCAATGTGACGATGCGATAGACCTGGGTCACGCCCGCGGAGGTCGGCGCCCGTTCCAGAGTGACCGGTCCATACTGGGCAAGCACCCAGTCCCAGTTTCGCTCCTGGCCCTGTCGATCATAGACCTTGGGATATTCCATTGGTGTTCTCCTTGAATTTAGATCAAAAGGCAATCAGCCTGGGCTTAGCTCCTGGGCTTCTTAGCTGTCGTTACCATCCCCCGGCCGTTGCCTTCGATCCGCTGGCGCAGCAACTCGTTGATCCGATCCACCCGCGCCAAAACCTGCTCCCACAGCAACTCTTCGTTCGACGGTCCGGGGGCCGGCGGTTCCGGGGGTTGGGGTTCCGTCAGGCGGTAGATAGGCGTCGCCTGCTCCATCAACCGCCGCGTCAGGACCGGCCAGTGATCGTAAGTCTTCCAGCGAGGATCAGGAGTCGCCAGGCAATAGAGCGCCGCGCCGATCACATACCGATCCTTGAGTAGTTCGGCGTCGTACCAGGCCAGTTGTCGCAGGTACTGGGCTGGATCATGTCCGTACAGGACCTGCCAGCCCCGCGGTGGATCGATCCGCTCGATCAACCCATCCAGTCCGCACTCGGTGATGAGCAACGGCAGGCTCTTCAGCCGTGGGGGGAATCCCTCCCAGCCGTGGGCCGGCTCGCCCTCATACACCTTTCGGTGGCGGAGGGCATACCACGGCCACTCGTGGTCGAGAGAGGGCCAGGCATATTCATGGAGGGCCAATGCTCCCCTATATTCCAGAGCCGCTTCCAGGGCGGGCAGGAACTGTCTCCAGTAGGGCAGATGGGGGTTGCCGACCGAGAAACTGCCCACCACCACCCGGAACCCATGGCCGGCCATGATCCGCGCCCGTTCCGCCTCAAACTCGGCCAGTCGGCGCATCGCTTCAGCGGTGGCGATCACCGGTTCATTCACCCCTTGCCAAAAGTCATAGGTGGCACCCATCCGCTCCGCCCAAGGAAGTACCTGGGCACAATAGTCCCGCGCCGCCTGAACGGGGTTCAACGAGGGGTCGTTGAAATTCGGCTCCCAGTGCGAGTCTTGAGCGAGACGCCCGACCAGGACCGTATGGGGCGATTCCACTTTGACCTGGTGCCAGGCATCACTGTGATCCAGAACGACCACCAGCGGGGGTTTCCACTGAGCGATCGCTTCGGGCAAGCCGCTGGCCGTGTAATTGACATGCGCTCCTAGCAGGCAGTATCCCATGACCCGTACCCCCTCCTCTCCGGACGAACCTCTGCGTGCCGATCTTGAATCCGCACCCTGATTATACCGCAAAACGTTAGATTTGTAAAGTTCACACTTGAATTGTGCTGAAATTAATAAAAGCTGGGGATGGAGCCGGCCGCAGTCTGTGTGGCCGGTTGAGGAGCCTTCGCCGGCGGTCACGGCCTGGCTGCTCTGCGAGGAGGGCGTTACAGGTGGATCATTCCTTGTTGACCAGCGGTAGATGGACCACGTGGCCCAAGGGTTTCAGAAAGAGCAGGTACTGATCGGGCGAGGCAACCCCGATTGCCTCTGGAATTGCATCTTGATCGGCGTCGATGGTAGCCACCCGATGGGTATAAAAGTTGTTGGAGGTCGCCACATCATAATAGAACAAGGGCGCGTCCAGCCGCCCCGCTTGGTTCTGCCGGAGGACGCTGAAGTAGAGCCAACTGTTCAGCACCAGCACGTCCCGGCGCCCATCGCCGTTCAGATCGGCGATGGCCAGCCCTCCTGGCCGCTGGTAGCGGGATGCACTGACCAGGAGCCGGTTGCCCAGGCTGCCGTCCGGTTGCTGCGGCAGGACCCACAGCGATCCCCAGGGCGCATTTTGCTCGTAAGATAACACCAAGTCCGCCCGGCCGTCGCCCGTGACGTCGCCCATCTGCAAATCCGTAGGGGCCATACACGATGCCGTCTGCATGGTGAAGGATCCGTCGGCCTGTTGCACCAAGATGCGCATGGCTGAGGCCAGCGCGTTGGGATCGGAATCGTCTGTCCACCAGGCATACAGGTCCATCCGCCCATCGCCGTTCCAATCGCCCATATTCGACAGGATCGTATAGTCGAGCTGGTCGGCCAGGTGCTGCACCGGCGCGTCCAGGGTGCCATCGGGCAGTTGGGGCACGACATACCAGGCATCGGCAACCACCCCGACATCGTTGCGGCCGTCGCCGGTCCAATCGGCGATGGCCGTCCAGGCTGCCGGTCGCGTGCCGACCTTGATCCAGGTCGTCTGGAACGTCCCGTTGGGCCGCTGATAGCCCACCGCCAACGTATGGCTATAGTAGTTGCTGGCGCAGATATCCAGCCGGCCGTCGGAATTCAGATCGCCCACCGATAAGCCATGGAATGCCCACGGGAATGGGAGAGAGGTATCGTCAACGGCGATCGGTCCCATGGCAAAGGTGCTGTCGGCCTGCTGGGGAATGATGCGCACATAGTTGTGCCAGGTGGCATAGGGGTGCTCAATGGCCACAAAATCCTGGAGGCCATCGCTGGTGACGTCGCCGGCCACGATCTCCTGGTGCTCCACCTCATCGGTCAAGCCCAAGGCAGCGTACAGGAATCTCGGGGCGCGCCCGACGGGCGGCAAAGGCGGCTCTGGACAATCCGGCATCACTCCCTCAGTAGCCAGAACCAGTCCGTTCAGGAAGCTGAGAAATGCCACATCCACCGCCCCGTCGCCAGTTACATCCTTCACATCGAGGACCCGCATGTCATGGCTCATGACCTGAGTATCGCCCACCGCGTAGGTCAGGGGCGGACCGAGCCCGCCGCCCGGCTGCTGCAGATGCACGGTGAATGAGCTATACCCGGTATTCAGGACGATCAAGTCTTGCCGCCCATCCCCGTTCCAGTCGGCCAGAACGGGATTGATCGGTATGTCGTAGGTGGGAATGGTCACCGGCGCGGCAAAACCACCGCCGGGCAACCGCGCAAAGAGGACGATGCTGGCCTTGGGCCGGTTGTACGCGGTGGTGACCAGAATATCGGGTAGCCCATCGCCAGTGACATCGCCAGCCGCTATGCCCGAGGTAGTCTCATTCTCCTCGTCGAAGAAAAGATACCCACCCGGCTCGAAACCGGAGCCATCGGCGCGCTGCAGATACAAAACCACCGCAGCGGGCCAGCTCCTGGGCAGCAGCACGATATCATGGCGGTCGTCGCCGTTCAGATCGGCGATGGTCAGGTCGGGCTGGTTCGGTGTGTTGAGATCGGTCACGAGGGTGACGCTGAACGTACCGCTGGGCTGTTGCACCAGGACGCCCAGGCCGTACAGCGACGCAAAGACAATGTCGGCTCGCCCGTCGCTGCTGACATCGCCGATCTGCACCCTCCCCGGACTGGCGCCAACTGGGTAGGTCATGGGCGTCGTCGCCCAACCCGCCGGCGACTGGTGCAGGATGTGGATGATGCCCGATGTGTCGTACCCTTTCCATCCGGCCGCCACCACCACGTCGTCGTCGTGATCGCCGTCGAGGTCGCCCACAGCCAGGTCTCGTGGTTCCACGGCGGCGATGGGTAGATCGACCTGCTCCCGCAGTTCATGGCAGGTCGGGTCCTGCATCCAGATGCGCAGGCGTAGAGAAGTGGTCGTGAACGCTACATCGCCCCAGCCATCCCCATTGAGGTCACCAGCGCGCAGGGCGGTTCCTTTCTCGTACAAGGGGTACGCCCGAACCGTGACCGCGCCCAAAGCTGTGGGACTGCTGAGCAAGGTCGAGTCAGCGGCCGGCGTCGGCAGAGCCAGCGGCCGCCACACCAACTCAGGCTGGTCACCCTGGGCCCCTGGCGCCAGTGCCAGACCAAGGATGGACACCATCAGTCCGAGCAGGCACATGGTCAGCATCCCCCTGATTGCCATCGCCACTGGGATTCGGGACGGTTCACTTCTCGGTGGGCCAATTTCGGTCTGTTGATGTCTCGGCATGGGGCGTTATCTCCTCAGCCTCCATCATACCATAGACGACGACTTGGTGCAACCAGTCCTGATAACATAGCGCAAACCTCCGGTTTGCGGGGGCAAATCGGAGCGCGGAATGGTCGGGGGTTTACCTGCCCCTGCGGCGATTCGCGGCGCTGCGATGTCAGCGTAGGGCGACCGGCTGATCGCCCGCGCCCCATTCGTTCATTCGTTTGCCATTCGTTGACAGGCGGCTGCCCCCACCAACCCTGTCCTTCCGCAGGTTCCGACCCGCTGTTTGAATCGCCGCAAATTGACCAGACCCACCTGGCCTGAACCACCGTTCCTGGGAATGCCTCGCCGCAGACTCTGCACCCACTCTTCCAGTCCAAGTTTCCCAAGTTGACGAATCGAGAGGAATCAGGTATGATTTGAATCCTGTCAAGGTTGACGATCTGTGGGATTATCCTTGTGCCGATTCTGTCCAAACGGTGATCGTGATGCAATTCCTTTTCATCAATATCTATGGCCTGCTCAGGACCCTGCGGCCTCGACAGTGGATCAAGAACAGTTTTGTATTTGCGGCGCTCATCTTTGATCAAAAGCTGACTGACTGGGTGTTGCTGGGCAAGACCGTCCTGGCCTTTATCCTGTTCTGCATGATCTCGAGCACGGTGTACATTATTAATGACCTGGCCGATCTGGAAAAGGACAAGCTTCATCCCAAGAAGCGGCGTAGGGCGTTGCCCTCGGGCCAGTTGAAGCCCTGGTTTGCGATTCTCTCGGCCATCGGAATTCTGGCTGTCTGTCTGGTCCTTTCTTTTTGGTTGAACTTGTATTTTGGGCTGGTCGTGTTAGGCTATTTCTTGTTGAACGTGGCCTATTCTTTTGTATTAAAGAACATGGTCATCATTGACGTGCTGGTGGTGGCGGCCGGGTTTGTGTTGCGTGTCGCGGCCGGAGTTATCGTCGCCGAGGCGGCTCGGTTCTCGCCCTGGCTGTATGTGTGTACCATCTTTCTGGCCCTCTTTCTGGCCATTGGCAAACGGCGCCATGAACTCACCTTACTGGCCAATGGAGCGGAAGGCCATCGCAAGATCCTGAACGAGTACACTGTCGAGTTTTTGGACGAAATGAGTCATTTGGTCACCACCGGGGCCGTCATTTCCTACTCGCTATACACCTTTTCGGCCACGAACCTGCCCCAAAACCACATGATGATGCTCACCATCCCCTTTGTCATTTATGGCATCTTTCGCTATCAATATCTGGTTCGGGTCAAGGGCCAGGGGGATGCGCCGGAGATGCTCCTCTACACCGACCGACCGCTCCTTCTGGACCTCATCCTGTGGGGGGCCGCGGTCGTGTTGGTGATGTACGTATTGAATCGCTGATCCGATCTGGGTCAGACCCGGCTCTGCGGAAGTAGTCGGTTGTCCTTACCGCAACTTGCTGATACGGGCGAGAGGCTCGACAGCTCAGTGCTGACCGTTGAGCAGAGCCAGCAGTTCATCGCCAAACTCGTCGATCTGCCAGTCTGCCAGCAAGCCCTCCTGGAGCAACTCAGCCCGGGTGCGCGGTTTCCGATGGGCAAGCGCCCATAACGTCTGATTGGTAGCGACCATATCGGGTTCCACCCCGCGCGCCAGGGCGGTGGCGTTGCGCCAGGCCCGCAGGGCCTCAAAGCAAGACTGGCTGGCCGCGGACGGACGCCCATTGGGACCAGAAACCGGTTCATGGTCGGACCGGGGGTGCTCTTCCCAGGATATCGGGCATCCCGTCCCACGGCGGATGGCGATGACCAGTTCTCGACCGTATTGCTTGGCCACGTACCGGGCGAGTCCCCGCATCCGTCTCAGCTCGCTCAGATTGCAGGGTCTTTGGGCGCTGAGCGTCAGCAGCATCTTGTTCGAACAGATTTTGAACGCCGGCCGATCTTCCTGTCGGGCAATATGGTCGCGAAGGCGGTACAGTTCCCGCAGTACCCCCCGGCCGACATCGTCGAGGTCCCGAACGCCAGGCAATCTCCAGAATCCCTCCGGATCAAAGCCTCGAAATTCCCAACGGGAATGAGCGACTCGGGCAAAGCAGTGCTGAGCTTGAGCCCACCGCTTGCGGGCGTTCAGCTCCCGCACTTGAAGTTCATAGAGAGGCAGTAGATAATGGGTATCGAGGCGCGCATAGTTGAGCTGCTCCGGGGGCAAGGGGCGCACTCCCCAATTCGCCCGCTGGTACTTTTTGTCCAGATGAATTCCGAAACAGGTCTGCAGCAGATCGGCCAGGCCATGCGCCGGCCAGCCCAGGACGCGGCTGGCCCACATCGTGTCAAAGAGATTGGACACTACAAACTCAAAGTCTCGGTGCAAGACGCTCAGATCGTATTCGGCGCCATGAAACACCTTGACCACCGACGGATCGGCCAGGAGCGGTCCCAACCCGGACAGGTCCGACAGAGCCAGCGTATCGACCAGATAATCGGTCTCCGGCACCGAGATCTGGATCAGACAAACCTGTTCGCGGTAGGCATACAGGCTGTTCGATTCAGTATCTATCGCCAGGACCGGTTGCCCGTGCAGATGGTCAATCATCCTCTGCAAGGCCACCGGCCTGTCCACCCATATGGGGGGCGGTAGTGTCCGTGGATCGTCCATCGCCGGGGATTGTACCAGAATCTGAGGAATTGATCAAGAATCGGGAACAGACGTTAGCCTCTGGTTCTGCGGAGGACGAGCCAGGCGCCGGCGTAGGTCAGGCCGGCAGCGGCCAACACCCAGCTAAAGCCGGCGGACAGGGCAATGATCGCCGCCAGGATCGAGGAGAGAACCGAAGCGCAGCCGTTGATCGCCCAGGCCCAGGGGATCAATCCTGGAGCCTCCTCCCGTAGCCAGGCCAGCCCGCCGGGGAAAGGCAACCCCATCAGAAACCCCAAGGGGGCCAGACTCAGTCCGGTGGCCAGCAGACGGATCAGGAGGGGAAATCCCAATAGGGCCTGGATAAGAACGGGCAATCCCAGGGGGTAGAACCACAGCATGACCACAAGCACCGGCAGAGTCCGGCGAACAGGGAGGCGGGCCACCGACAGGCTCCCCAGGCCAGAAAAGAATAACAAGGACGCCACCACCGCCGTGAAGGCATAGACCGGCCGGCCCAGGAAGAGGATGAAACGCTGGATCAACGGGATCTCGACAAACAGAAAGCCCAACCCCAGCAATCCAAAGTAGATCAACACCCGTCCTCTAAGTTCTTTCGATGCCTGGAATGTCGGACTCACCGCCAGCGGAAACACGATCAAACCGATCGAAGTCACCACCGCGATGGCCAGCAAGGCCAGCAAGACGAAATACCCGCTTCCTCCCCACGGTTGCCAGGTCTTGCCCAGTTGTTGCAGGATGGCGGGGGTCTGGCTCCATCGGAAAAAGTGGAAAAAGAAGGGGCGATCATCGGTGGCCGGGTGCACAAGATACGGATGATCGGCATAGAGTTGCTTGGGCCGGAGCAGCAATCGCTGAAAAGCCCGGTAATAGACCGATTCAGGAAGCACGTTATACTGATTGGTTTCCGCCTCCGTAAGACCTGGCAGGGCAACCAGGTCCAGCCCCCGCGCCTGAGCGAATTGACGGATGGCGGCCAATTCGCTCGCAGTGAAGGGGCCGCTCCTGACCAGGATCAGCCCCAGTTGCCAGTCCCGGAGCACGGCCAGGTGCGAGGCCGGCTCCTGGACCCCGGCCCGACGCAAGGCTTCCACGGCAGTAGCTCCGGCCCGCAGTTCTTCGCTGGGCGGCAACTGCAACCACCGTTCTACCACCAGTAAACCGCCCGGTCGGAGCTGCGCCAGGTAGTCCTGGAACGCTTCCACCGTCAGGTCATAGCGCTCTCCCAGGCTGTATGCGCCCGAGGTCACCGGTCGGTAACTATCGCTCAACGAGAGGTGGATCAGATCGAATCGCTCGCCACTGCGCCGGACGTAACTCCGTCCCTCTTCCGTGACCACCTTGACCCGTGGGTCCTGATACACCGCTCCAGCCGCCTCTACGAGCAGCGGATTGCTCTCCACTGCCACCACCGATTCGGCGCCGTGGCTCAGCGCGAGCCAGAGGTCCAGTCCTCCCCGGGGTTCCAGCACCAACACTCTGGCTGCTGGCCGTAGCTGGTAGGCCAGCGCGGCCGGCAGGAAATCGGTAAAAGTCTGCACCTCCGTGGTGTCCAGGAGCACCGGCGAAAGATCATCCCCATCCACGAATAATCCATCCTCGGCCGGCAAATCCCCTGGGTAATTCAGACTCAGGCCCGGCGCGGAGCGGATCGCCGAACTGGTCACGCGGTCTACCCGTGAAAAACTGTTCCACCGCTGCCAGATGATCTGAGCATCGGGGAACCGCAGGACCTGGCTCAATCCTTTGTAGGGGGAGAGGCGGAGTTCCAGCGCCGCCGGCAGGTCCCAGGCCAGGAAGGCAAGCAGGAGGCAGAGGAAGAGAAGCGGAATGTGAAGGACACGGTGATGCACAGCCCCTCTGCGGTCGGGGATGGAGAATTGAAAGGCAGGGACGGCCAGCAGGCCCAGAGCGGCAATGGCCAGCACCGTCCCTTCGCCCAGGAGCGGCAACAGCAGGACCGGCACCACGCCCCCCAGGGCTGAACCCAGCAGGTTTGCAGCATACAGAGGCGCTGCCTGGGGAGCATACGCAGCCAGTAACACACCGGTCACCAGCCCGGCGCAGAAAAAGGGTATGGCCAGAGCGAGATAGGTGAGCGTGAGATAGAGGAGCTGGATCGGCTCACAGGCAATGCGGTAGGAATCAAACGGTATGTAGTTGAGGCCTAGGTAGGCGCCGACAATGCTCAGCGCAAAAAGGAGGGACCCGATAGAGGCCCGGCGGACCGCCGGTGGTCGGGCCCACCGGGGCACCAGGCTCAACAGGGTGCCGCTGGCCCCGTAGCCCAGCAGGGCGACGCTGATGGCCAGGAAGGCAAAGTGATACCACTGGGTGACGGAAAAGAGCCGGGTGAGGGTGATCTCGAACGCCAACGCGGCCGCAGAAAGGATGGCCAGGCCCAGGTACATCGGGATCAACGGTTCCTACCTATCCCTGACGATGGCGTGATAGATCGCCTGCAACTCCTCCTCCGAATAAAAGTGGATGACCAGCCGGCCCTGTCCCTTTCGATTCCGGTAGAGGTTCACCTTGGTCCCCAACGACGCGCGGAACTCCTGCTCCAGGGCCTGGGTCTCGGGGTTCGGAGCCTGCCCCGCTTTCTGGGGCCGAGGTTCGGTCAACAGGCGGCGGACCAGTTCCTCGGTTTGACGCACACTGAGCTCTTTTTTGATCACCACTTTGAGCGCTGCCACCTGGGCCTCGGGAGTAGACAGGCTCAGCAGAGCCCGGGCGTGTCCGGCATGGATTATCCCTTCAGCCAGAGCCTGTTTGACCTCCACCGGCAAACGCAACAGGCGCAGAGCGTTGGTCACGGCCACCCGACTCTTGCCCACCCGTTCGGCGACCTGTTCTTGGGTGAGTCCAAACTCTTCCACCAGTTGATGGAACGCGGATGCTTCTTCCAGCGGATTCAGGTCGGCCCGCTGGATATTCTCCACCAGCGCCAGTTCCAGCGCCTGTTGAGGGGTGGCTTCCTTGACAATGACCGGTACCGTCGGCAGGCCCGCCATCCGTGCCGCCTGCCAGCGCCGCTCTCCGGCAATCAGTTGATACCGCTCCGGCGCCAGTTGGGTGACGATCAGAGGCTGGATCAACCCATGCTCGCGGATCGAAGCCGCCAACTCGGCGAGCGCCTCCGGGTCGAGGGCGGTGCGCGGCTGCATGGGATTGGGTGTGATCGCGGATATCGGCACCTGCATCAGGCCGACGGTCGGGCCTTCGGCAGGCGGAATGAGCGCCTCCAGTCCCTTGCCAAGTCCTCGTCGCTGGCTCATCTTTTCTCCCCTCGATTCATCCATCCCGGCGGTTCTTGGTTCAGCGGGTCCTTTCCAGGAACTCCTGGGCCAGAGCCTGATAGGCCAGACCCCCGGCGGTATCCGGAGCATAGCTCAAGATCGTCTCCCCATAGCTGGGAGCCTCGCTCAAACGGATGCTGCGGGGGATCAGGGTCTGAAAGACATAGCCAGGGAAGTAGCGCCGCACCTCGTCCACCACCTGGCGCGACAGGTTGGTCCTGGCGTCGTACATGGTCAACACCACCCCGGCAATGGACAGATGGGGGTTGAGGTGGTCTCGCACTTTGTACAGCGTCTTGAGCAGGTGTCCCAGCCCCTCCAGGGCCAGGTACTCGCACTGGACGGGGATGATTACCCCATCCCGTGCTGCCGTCAGGGCGTTGATGGTCAAGAGTCCCAGGCTGGGAGGACAATCCAGAAACAGATAGTCGTACCGGGCCACAATCGGTTCCAGTGCCCGGGCTAGGTGACGCTCGCGGGCCAGCTCGCCGACCAGCTCGACCTCAGCCCCGGCCAGGGCGGTGGTCGAGGGGATGAGGTCTAGTCGGATCTGCTGGGTGAGGACGATCACCTGTTCCGCCGGCACTCCGTTGAGTAACATATCGTAGGTGGAGTAGGACAGGCTCTGTCGGTCCACCCCCAAACTCGCCGTAGCGTTGGCCTGGGGGTCCATATCGACCAGGAGGACCCGTTTCCCGGCGGCAGCCAGGTAGGCTCCCAGGTTGACCGCAGTGGTGGTTTTGCCAACCCCACCTTTTTGGTTGGCCAGCGCATAGACCTTACCCATGGACAGGCATCATTATAGCAGAATTTAAGCCAGAGGGGAAACTGTGATATAATAGAAATGTACGGTCTTACGAAGAAAGGATCGAATATGAATACGCGCGATAGCCGGCGCTCGTTCTTGAGGGTGGGTGGGGTCGTTCTGGTTGCGGTCCTGTCCCTCCTGCTTGGTTATCTCCTGTCCCTGTACCTCGTGCCCACTCCCCAGGTGGCGGTGATCCGCGTCGAGGGCGATTTATGGGGGGATTATCCCACCTACCTCAACCAGGCCTTGGAAGCGGTCGAACAAGATCCATCCGTCCGGGCAGTGGTACTGAGCATCGTCAGCCCAGGCGGTGAAGTGACTGCCAGTGAAGACCTCTATTTTGAGGTGCTCAAAATCCGCGCTCGAAAACCGGTCGTCGCTTCGGTGGATCAGTTGGCTACCAGTGGGGCCTATTACCTGGCCTGTGCTGCCGACGAGATCTATGCCAAGCCTGCGTCGGCGGTCGGCAACATTGGAGTGGTATCGATCCTGCCCGAGCCCGACCTGGTGGATGAGAAACTGATCACAACCGGACCCTTTAAATTTTCCGGCGGCTCTCAGGTGGATCATATCCGCCAGATGGAGATGCTCAAAGAGTCGTTCCTGGCGGCCGTGCTGGCGCAGCGGGCCGAGCGCTTACGGGTCGGGAAAGAGGTCCTCTCTCGTGGGGAGGTCTACCTGGGCATTCACGCTCAGCAGATCGGGCTGGTGGACGAAATTGGGTCTCAGGGGGAAGCCATTGCCGCAGCAGCGCGCCTGGCCCGGCTCCGCCACTACCAGGTGGTAGACCGCAGTCCGGAGCTACCCGAGGAGTCGTTCCTGTTCGATTTTGAGCTCAAAGGGACCACGACGGCTCACACCGTGGCAGCCTCGCCAGCAGATCTACCTCCCGGATTCTACTACCGGTATCTGGAACCACCCCATTAACCGGTACGCGGTGAAAGGAATGGAATGATGCGGGCAAAATGGTGGCTCGTCGCTCTGGTCCTACTCTTGCTGATCGCACCGTCTGTGGGTCGCTGGCTCTACTTTTTCGAGGGCCGGTACCAACCGGGCCCGGTCCCACGGCCTGATCTGTCGGCCATCCGGGCTCCCACTCCAGAGTTCAGGTCATTTAACGATCAGTTGATGGTCTCAGCGCCCGGCGTGGTCCTGGTGGACCGGGCCCACGACAACCGCTTTGACATGGCCGAATTGAGTGTCCTGCAGGTCCGCCTGACGGCGCGGCGCCAACGGCTCGAGCCGGTTGTGACCTCGGAAGACCTGGCCGAGCAGTTGCGGGAAGCAAGAGCCTTGATTATTATCTCTCCCGGCAAGGGCTGGACATTCAGCGAGATTCAGCAGGTCCAGGAGTTTGTGGACAAGGGCGGACGGCTCCTATTGGTGACCGATCCGACTCGCTTTGAGGTCATCCTCGATGAATTCGGCGAGTATGTGGGATTGGATCATGATGTGACTCATCTCAACGACCTGGCCGCCCGCTTTGGTCTGGTTTTCCAGGCGGACTATTTGTATAACACCGTCGAAAATGAGGGAAATTTCCGCAACATTCGGTTGACCAATCTGGCCGAACATGAACTGACCCGGGGAGTCAACGAGGTGGTGTTCTATGCCACTCACTCGATCCGTTCGGTTGAACCGCCCTTGATCGCTGCCGGGGGCGAAACCCGCTCCAGTAGCAATGAACAGGCGGGGGATCTGGGCGTGGCCGTCCTGACCACCAGCGGTCAGGTGCTGGCCTTGGGGGATCTGACCTTTATGACCGAGCCCTACCGCGCGGCCTATGACAACGATCGGTTGGTGGCTCACATTGCTGATTGGCTCAGCCGCGCTCCCCGGCAATACGAACTGGATGACTTTCCGTTCTTCTTTGGCGAGCAGGTAGACCTGGTGTATGCGGGCGATCCTGCGTTGAATAGTGAACTGTTGGCCAGCAGCAGCACCCTGCAGGATCTCTTTGCTCAGGTGGGCAAGGACCTGGAGATCCGCGACGCAGAGCAGCCGACTCAGGATACCCTTTTCCTGGGGTTGTACGAGTCGGCGGGCGCGGTGCAGCCGTATCTCGCGGCGGCTCAGGTCACACTGGGGATGACCTCCACGGTGAGAACCCAGGAGCCGGAGGCGGCGCAAACTCCGTTTCCGGGCGGCCCCTCTGCCTCAGGATCGGCTCCGGCAGTCACAGCGACCCCTTCTCTCGCTATCGCGCCGCCAGTGCAAGAGGAGGCCGCGATTACCGTCACCATGGAGGCGACCCCCGTAGCCCGAGACCGGTTGCAGATCGCAGCGATGGGGGAGGTCGTATTGACTGGAACGTCGCTGTTGCTCCTGCATACCACCGGCGAGCGACAGGTTTTGGTGGTCCTGGCTGATACGGAAGCCGGCCTCCAGAAAGCGGTGGAGCGTTTGAGGGAAGGAGACCTGGAGAATTGTCTTCTCCACCCAGCAGAGACCCCGGCCGAACCGATACTGGCCCTCTGCCCCACCGAAGTCCCGTCAGGAGACGGGGGTGGCGGCTGGATAAAACCAGAACGGCAACCTCCTTCCCCGATAGCCACGCCCAGGCCAGTGCCTTCGCCGGCGCCGATCACCCCGACTATCGAACCGGAGACACAAAGCGGTATCCTGATCATCGCCATGGACAGAGGCGAGGGGCGGTATGATAGCCTGACAGGAGCCGATGAGTTTGCCTCGATCCTGAAGGATCGCTATCAGGTCAAGATGTGGAGCCTGGCCCAGGAGGGACTTCCCAGTGAGGACGAGTTGGACGGGTACGATCTGATCGTCTGGGCGGCGGGGGATTTTGAGGATCCCTTTGGTGAGACTGAGAACGACTTGCTGCTGTCATGGGCCCTTCAGGGGAAGCCAGCGATCATTTCGGGCGCGTACGTGGGCGACGCCGATTCCCAGGCAGTGCAGCGAGACATCCAGCTACGCGATGCAACCCATCCCATGGCCAAGGGGTTCGAGGCTGGCGAGATCATTGACTTTGTCGCGGCTCCTTCCGGGATCGAATATGAAACCAACCGCTTCAATGAAATTTCGAGGAGACAGGGGACCGTGGTGTGGGTTCGGGGTCCACGGAGCGAAGCTACGGGTACCCCTTCAGTTTTCGTCATGACGGGAGAGGCGGGCACCTTGCGGATGGTGTTCATCGGGTTTCCGATCTATCTCCTGCCCGAAGATGCCCGAACGCAATTGGTGTCCAACGCTGTCGAATGGTTATTGACTCCCTGATCTGGAAAGGAGAGAGCCATGGCGCCCAGAATCCTGGTCGTAGACCGCAATGAAGCCTTTGCCACCATGCTCGCCGAGATGTTGGAAACAGAAGGGGGATACCAGGTCCAGGTGGCCCATGCTGGTTCGGAAGCTATGGCTCTGTTGCGGCAAGCCGATTTCGATCTGACGATTGTCGATACGGGCCTGGGTGATGAGGACATGGACTATCGTCAACTGCTGCGCACGGTGCGTGAGGCGTGGCCGGCCATGCGGCTGATGGTGATCCGGCTCATGGGCGAGGAGCTGCCCTCCGAACTCCAGGAGATCAATCTCCAAGGAACTCTCTCCAAACCCTTCTTCGCTGACGACCTCCTGCCCTCGATTCAGGAGGTGCTGGCCAGAGAGGTGCATCCCCCTGCCCGTGCTCCGTCTCCACCGCCGGAATCCGGAACAAGCGCCCCGGCTGTCTCCGATGTGCGAGGCATCCTTTCGGCCCTGGCCCGCGAGACCCATGCCGATGCCGTGCTGTTGACATCGAAAGTTGCGGACGGTCCGGCGGTCCTGACCTATGTCGGTTCCATCCATCCAGACCGGGCCCAACGGCTAGCCGAGATCAGTATGGCCATGGTACAAAGCGCGCAGTCGTTCGCCCCGTTTTTGGGAGAACCGGATGCGTTCTTTGAGCACCATATCATCGAAGGCAGCCTGGTCCGGTGGTATATCCTGACCTTGTCCGGCACTCTGTGGCTGGTGATGGTGGTGCCGCTGAGCACATCCCTGGGCGTGATTCGGCACAGTTTGCGCCAGGCCAGGCGCGATCTGGCACCCCTGGTCTTGACGTAAGTTTGATTAAAAACTGAGCACGGTCAAATTTTAAGGTGCCGTGCGGTTACGGTGAAGTTGAGATACTAGATGTGGCCTTCTTTGCATCCGGGCCCCCAAGTTCTAGAGGTCCGTGTCTTCCAGTTGGACCCTGTTCCATGTCGTAGCGGAAAAGAACCCCCTTGCGCAACAGCGCGTCTTTTGCTACAATGGACGATGGCTGTACCGGCGGAGAGGAAACACACCCTGACGTAGTGACGCCTCTGACAAGAAAACCTGGGCGTACTCACAAGGGTTGTGTTGTACTCTTGCCTCCACATAGTCAGTCCACGTTGTAATCAGTAGTGAGGTTCAGACAACTGAAACGGGGTGGGTTGGGGCCATAGGCAGCGATGGACCTGCCTCTGTGGGATGTTTTAGCCTGGGAGAGAAGTGCCGGATGGATGCGGCGCGGTCCGGCCCAATGGGTGCCCCAGGGAGACCTGGTGCGGGGCTGGGGGACCGGTGTTGCTGTGGCAAGGCGCTTCGGTGGCTGCTTCTGAACAAGTTGCTGGTAGATCGAACAATCGGGGAACTACGAGGAACTGGGTGGCAAAAGACGAACTCGTCGAACCGTCTGCACATCGACTCGCCGATGCTCAGAGACAGTGGCAGGCTGTCCTGGGAGAACTCCAATTACAGATGACCCGCGCCACCTTTGACACCTGGTTGAGGGGCAGCCGGGTGATCGCTTGCGAAGGAGACACGCTCACCGTCCATGTGCGCCATCCGTACGCGGTGGACTGGTTGCAGAACCGCTTGTTGTCGACCATCAAACGCACGTTACAGCGCCACGTCGGCCCATGCGCCGAGGTGGTCTTTACCGCCCATGCTCCCCAGCCGGAAGAAAACTGGGTGTTGGTGCCGGAGACCGTGCCTGAAGAAGAGCCGGCTCCCCGGAACAGTGTTCTGACCGGAGTGAATGGCCGCCCTTCTGCCACGCTGAATCCGCTCTATACGTTCGATACGTTTGTGGTCGGAGCCGGGAACCGGCTGGCCCACGCGGCCAGTCTGGCGGTGGTCGAGAATCCGGGCCGCGCCTACAATCCGCTGTTCATCTATGGCGGGGTGGGACTCGGGAAGACGCATCTGCTTCACGCCTTGGGCCATGCTGCCCAGCAGCGGAACCTTTCTGTCCTCTATGTATCCTCCGAGTGGTTCACCAACGATCTGATCAATGCCATCCGCACCCAAAAGACCGAGGAGTTCCGGGGCAAATATCGCAGCAGCGATCTGCTGCTGGTGGATGACATTCAGTTCCTGGTGGGCAAAGAGCGCACTCAGGAAGAGTTTTTCCACACCTTCAATACCCTGCACAGCGCTGGGAAGCAAATTGTGATCTCCTGTGACCGACCGCCCAAAGCGCTGGTTGCCCTGGAGGACCGGCTTCGTTCCCGATTCGGCTGGGGACTGATCGCCGATGTGCAGCCGCCGGATTATGAAACGCGGATCGCCATCCTGCGGGCCAAGGCCGATGGGCTATCGGCCTGGGTGCCCGATGAGGTGCTGGCCTATATCGCTCGCCGCGTCCCCAGCAATATCCGGGAGCTGGAGGGAGCGCTGAACCGGGTGGTCGCCTACGCCAACCTGATGAACGTGCCTCTGAACCCCCAGACTGCCCAGGGGGCGCTGGAAGGCGTTCTGACTTCGGCGCCCGACCTGTCGCCGGAACGGATCGTGGCGGCGGTGGCCCGTCACTATAACCTGAGCGAGGAACAGTTGATCGGACCCAGCCGGGCACGGGCAGTAGCGGTCCCCCGGCAACTGGCCATGTTCCTGATCCGCGAAGAAACTGGCGCTTCGTTGCTTCAGATCGGCGAGTTGTTGGGCGGGCGTGATCACACCACCGTCCTGCATGGCTGTGAAAAGATCGGCGCACAGATCGAAACGGACGAGCAACTCCGCCGCGATTGGCTGGCGATCAAAGAGGCGCTCGCCGAGGGAGTTCCTATGCCCGGCCGGGCGTCACGAAGATGAAAATATCCGGCCGCTGAAGCCGTGCCCGAGCTTGACCCAAGCTGCGGGAGGGTACGCTGGTCGAAGGCCCTTGAGGGACAATTCAATCGCAGTCTGTGTTCGAAATCGGGAACTACCGCTGGCCGGCGGCTGCCGAGTCGGCGGGGCGACTTTTGAGCTGAACCTCTATGGCAAGGGAGACGGCTGGGAGGGGCACTTCCTGGTTGGCTATTCGTGAAGCGCACCCCTGCCCAGCCTGCGCCACGCCGGTGGTCAAGACCAAGACCGACAGCACCAGCAGCTATACCTGCCCGAGCTGCCAGCCACGGTAAAGACGCATCCAGACGGTATCCGGTCCAATCGGCTCATTGCCGATAAGGAAGGAATTCCGGTCCAAGCAACTCGCGGGCGATGATCAGGCGCATGATGTTCATTGTCCCCTCGGCCCCGATCGAGTAGGAGCGGATGCCGCGGATGCCCATCTCCACCGGGCACTCTTTGGTGTAGGCCATCGCCCCGAACCAATCGGCTACTTCGTTCATGATCTCAAAGCCGATCTGAGGGGCGCGCAACTTGGCGAGCGCTGCCGCCAGGGCGATATCCTGGTGGGTATGGGTGCCCGGTCCATACTTCTGGTCCATGATCCAGGCCGCTTTGTAGACCAACAGGCGGGTGCTTTCCAGGTTGGCATAGTGGTTGGCCAACGGGAACGAGATGCCTTCGTAGGAAGCCAGAGGCCGCCCGAAGGCGCGGCGTTGCTTGATGTGCTCCATCCCCATCTCCAACACCGCCTCGGCCGCGCCGACGCAGGTCGCGCCGATGAGCACCCGCGCTGCCGAAAAGCCCTCCATGGCGTGGTAGAAGCCTCGATTCAGGTCGCCGACCTGATGGCTCGCCGGCAAGCGCACGTCTTCCATGGCAAAGCCACCGGTAGAGATACCCATCCGCCCCATGTCCTGGAAGAAGGTCGGGGTGATGCCGGGCGTGCCCCGCAACGGCAGAGCAAAGAACGTAAAGGCCCTGTGCCCGGCGGCGGGATCCGGGTTGGTGCGTGCCAGTAAGAGGTGGATGCCGCCCATATTCAACGACTCACGCACCCCGCTGATATACACCTTCTCGCCGTTGATCACCCACTCATCCCCCTGGCGCTCTGCCTTGGTACGGCACGCGCCCAGAATGTCCGAACCACCTTCCGGTTCGGTGGTGGCAATGCCAAGGAAGGCCTCGCCGGCGGTGACCTTGGGCAAGATCTGGGCCTTGAGCTCGGGCGTGCCGTAGCGATCAAAGATGAATCCCCAGGCGGCCTCTACCAGGTAGAGCACCGGTATCGCCAGGCTGATGTCGGCGCGACCCAGTTCTTCGGCGGCGATGGTCGCCAGGGTCCAGTCCATGCCCGCGCCGCCATACTCTTCCGAGCAGACCGGCCCCAACAACCCCAGTTCTGCCATGCCCTTGATGATCTCAGGCGGGATCCGTTCCTCGGTGTCAATCTCCCGCACCCGGGGGGCAATCTCCTTTTGGGCAAAATCGCGCACCGTCTGGCGCCACAACCGTTGTTCTTCCGTCCAACTGAAATCCATAAGTCCTCCTTACTCGGTCAGTTTCTAGTTCTCTGATTACCGCTGACTTGCAGCTTTCGTCGGCGGCAAAAGATTTTCGTGGCTCCCACGGGAGGATAACCCAGCAGCGGTCTGTCCTCCGCTTCGGGTCCGTGGTTACACCGGCTCTAAATCACCCCTTCCTCCCGCAGGCGGGCGATCTTGTCCGCGCTGTAGCCCAGGTAGGTGGCCAGCACCTCGTCTGTATGTTGGCCCAACAGGGGAGGAGGCTCCGTTAACTGGACGGGGGTGCGGGAGAGTTTGAGCGGTGAACCGGCCAGGCGGACTGTGCCGGCCGTCGGATGGGGTAATTCGACCAGCATCCCCCGCGCCAGCACCTGCGGATCGGCAAACACCTGATCGATGGTCTGAATCGGGGCACAGGGGATGCCGGCCGCCAGCAGTTTCTCCTCCCACACCCGCGAAGTCTCTTGACGGAATCGCTCCTGTAGGATCGGCACCAGGATTTCCCGGTTCTCGACCCGCAGTGGGTTCGTGATGAAACGCGGATCGGAGGCCAGGTCGTCCCAGCCGGCCAGGGCGCAAAGCTGCTGCCACTGGCGGTCATTGCCCACCGCAATGGCGATCCAGCCATCGCGCGTTGGAAATGGTTCGTAGGGCACGATATTGGCATGGGCGTTGCCGTACCGCCGCGGCCTCTCCCCTGAGATCAGGTAGTTGCTGCCGACATTCGCCAGCCAGGCCACCTGTGAGTCCAGCAGGGCAATGTCAATAAACTGACCCTGCCCGCTGCGTTGCCGTTCGTGGAGCGCGGCCAGGATGGCAACGGCTGCGTACAAACCGGCGGTAATATCGACAATGGCGACGCCGACTTTCATGGGCGGTCCCTCGACCGGACCGGTAATGCTCATGATCCCGCCCTGGGCCTGGATGATGAAATCATAGCCGGGTCGGTCCCGGTACGGACCATCCTGACCATAGCCGGTGATGGCGCAGTAGATCAATCCCGGATTGATCGCCTGCAGGTCTTGATAGCCCAACCCCCACTCTTCCATGGTGCCGACCCGGAAGTTTTCCACCAGAACATCCGCCCGGCGGGCCAGTTCGCGCACGATCTCCCGGCCGGCTTCGGACTTCAGGTTGAGGGTGACACTCTTTTTGCCGCGATTCACCGACAGATAGTAGGCTGCCTCCCCACCGGCAAAAGGGGGACCCCACTGGCGGGTATCATCCCCTCGTCCCGGCACCTCGATCTTGAGGACCTGAGCGCCCAGGTCGGCCAGCATCATAGTGCAGTAGGGCCCGGCCAGCACCCGGGACAGGTCCACCACCAACAAGTCGGCAAGGGCTGCTGAGTGCATGTTCATCGCTCCATCTGCAACGCTTCGGCGATCGTCAGCAAGGTCTATCCTGCCACAAACTGATAACTCTTGAGCTGACCCCCAGCGAGATTGACCAGCACCCCGCGCAGGATACCTTCTGAATATTCACTCCCAGGGTTCAGGCACACCGTTCGGCCCAGCCGGGTCGCCCCCCGGCTCTCATGGATGTGGCCGTGCAGGCCGACCACCGGCTGGTACTTTTCGATCACCTCCCGCACCGCCCGGCTGCCCACCGGGATCATCTGGGGTTGACCGGCCACCACCACCGGTCTGAGGTCGGCGTCAACCTGAGGGGCGATGTCCAGGGTACTGTCGTATGGCGGAGCGTGCAGGTTAAAGACACAGCGGGATGGATCGGGCACCTGGGCGATCATGGCCTCCAACCTGGACCGCAACTCTTCATCCTCAATGTCTCGGGGGCAGCGCCACGGCGTCATGTTGGCATAGCCGCAACTGATCATCGTGTGTTCACCATCCAGATCGACAACCTGGCCCTCTGGATAGATCACCACGTCCGAGCGCTGGAGGATCGGGTCCAGCTCAAACAAGTCATCGTTACCCGGCGAGATGAAACACTTGACCGGCAGGCCCCGCAGTCGCTCCTCGGCGACGCGCAGCCACCGTTCCACCGTTTCACACATCAAGCGGCTGAACAGCGCAGCGACCCGGGCTTCATCGCTCGCTAACTCGTCCAGTTCCTCGGCGGTAGCGATGTACGGGTAAAAGCCGTTCATCCGGATCTGTTTTTCCAACTGGGCCAGTTCTTCAGGAGTTCTTGCCAGCCGGTCCTGACCAAACAGATGGGAATGGTAGCCATCATCGCGGCGTTCGATGGCCACGATCTGTTTGCCAGTGATGTCACCGCCCAGCACCAGGATATCGGCCTGGTAAAAAGAGGCGGCATTCACAAACTTCACAAAGCAGGTCTCTGAACCGTGAATGTCGGTGGCGAAAAAGAGGCGGGTAAAGCCCCGCTTTTTCTCTTTTTTGTCTCGTTTGAACAAAAACATATCGAGTCCTTTACGAGAACCGGGATGGCCCATGGATCCGCCCAAAAAGACAGCCCGATGAACCATCCCGGCGTTTTCAGGCGATCGGTCCGCTTCTTACTCCGGCGGGATCTGCTGGAAGTTCAGGTCGATGTCAATGCCCTTGCTTTTATTCAGAGCCCGCGCCACCCAGAACCAGATGAAGCAGAACACAAACACGGCGATCATGCCCCACAGGCCGGCGGTGGAAGCCAGACCCAGATTGGGCTCCAAGAGATAGAACGCGATCAACACCACACCTACCAGGAATCCCCATGCCCCGCACAGGGTGACCAGGGGGATATTGCCCACCTTGTATTTGGAGATCGGTGAGGCCTGGTAGAGTTCCCTGGCCCGCCAGGGGAAGATGGCGGCCGCCAGGCAGGTGAGGGACTGATAGATGGTCGCCGCCAACGATGTGGACAGGGCATAGTTCTCCAGGTTCGGCACGAACCAGAGCAGGATGGCCAACACTTCCGCCCCGATCAACAGAAACAAGATGGCGTTGACCGGCGAGCCCCGGAAACGGCGGCTGATCCGGCCCCACGACTCCGGCAAGACCCGGTCCAGGCTCATCGCCACCAGCAGGCGGGTGCCTCCCACAAAGCAGTTAAAGCTCTGCTGAATCGCCTGAGTGAGAAAGCCGAGAAGGGTGAGCACCACGACAATGGCCCCGCCGCCCATAATCGGGATCAGGATGCTGGTGTAGGGCTGTACCGGGAATTCGATGGTGCCATTGAACCAGTTAAAACCCAGGGCCAGGGTGAATTCTTTGCCACAGACCCGGATTAACAACCCCATCGTCACCGCCATCACCAGCGTCCCGAACGCCAGCGAGGCTTGCATCACCCGATTCATCACGCCGAAATTGCTGGCGTGCTTAATCTCCCCCAGGTTGGGCATGGACCACACCGCCCAGATCAGATTGAACCAGGCAATGGCGATCACCCCGATCAGACCATACAACCCACCGCCGGCCGTGGGATCAAAGCCGTTGGCATAGGCGGTATCAATGACATACTGGTAATAATTAGTCTGAGAGGGGTCGAATGCGGCCATGAACTGATTAAAGTTGGCCACAAACGTCTCATGCGAGGTCGTCAGCAGGACCACCGTCATGACGATAATGCTGATCACCACACCGGCGAACAGGTACCACTGGATCTTGAGGTAGGTGCGGAGGCCGGGCAGGAAGGCGACGGCGATGATGATGTTGGTTACCAGGGTGGTAATCAGGATCCCCGTTCCTCCCGAAAACCAGGTCCCGAGGTTCATCAGGGCCTGGCTGCCGGTGAATGCGCCCAATGCCGAGAACAGCGGCGACAGCCCCATGGCCGCGATCCAGAATCCGCTCAATTCGAGCCAATACCATAGCCAGATGCACTGGGCAAAGAGGGCCATGAAGGCGATGGATGGGTGGAGAATGCGGCTCTGGAAGATGTAATCTCCGCCGCTGCGGGGCATGGACGAGCCGAGCATCGAGTAGGCCACATAGATCGGCACAATGATGATCGCCGCCACAATCAATCCTACGACCGGATTCGTGGCCGGGAACTGACCCGGAGCCCAGACGTAGAAAAAGGCGGCGCCGGTCAGCACTAACAGAGTGAACACATTGTAGATCCAGTGATGGACCGCCGAGATCTCTCGCGTCAGTCCAGAAGCCGTTCGTCTGAAAACGCCCTTGGTTGCGACGGTCACAGCGAATTCCCCCTTTCTCCAAATAAGGAACTATGCGCATCTGAAGGAACGATGCACTCTTATCCACCGCGTGATCAGATCTCTGCCTCTCACCCCCTTTCGCAATTGTGGTGTTTCATGCCACGAACACGGCCTTGGGTACTGCGACCCGAACGGTCACCGCCGGATCGACAATCTGACCAATACGGACATCGCCGGCAATGCTGACCAGGACATAGGCTTCCTCCGGGCTCAACCCTTTGTCCTGCTGGAGCCACTCAATCATATCCTGCAGCGCGATGCGGATGGCCGCCTCCAACCCTTCCTCAGAGGAAGCGATGGTCATGATCTCGGTCGGGCTTTCCAGGCGCGGACGCTGGATGGAAAGGTCCTGCCGCAGGTCAAGCCGGATGGTGACCTCGGCGCCGCACTCGATACCGGTCCCGCATACCTCTCCGTCCCCCATCGTGGCGTGGACATCGCCCACCCCAAAGAGGGCGCCCTCGACAAACACTGGCAGGTATACCTTGCAACCGACCTTGATATCCGTCGTATCCAGGTTGCCCCCATGAGGTCCAGAACTGAGGGTGGTGATCGCTTCTAACGGCGCGACCCCAATGGTGCCGATCATCGGCTTGAGGGGCAACCGGATCTTGTCCCCAAAGCGCATCGTGCCGTCTGGTTCGAGCTGGAAGACTTTGGTGTAGGGGCCGGGAATGGTATCCTGCAGGAAGCCAAATCCGGGGATGATCAGCGCCGCTCCCCAATTCCAGGGCTGGATGTCAAGAATTTCGGCCACCAGCGTATCTCCGGGTTTTGCGCCCTCGACATATACCGGGCCGGTGGCGGCGTTCACGTGGCTAAGGTCGATCTTACTGGCCGAATCCTCGTCCGAATGGATTTGATCATCGATAGCATCCCAGGTCTCAAAGACGACCGTCTCTCCCGGTCGTATGCGGAGAGCCGGTGGATGTTCGGCGCTGAAGGTATAAGTGGAGTTCTCTTTGCTGAGTCGCATCATCACGCATCCTCCTTGAGCTGTTCTCTAGCGCACCAATTCGCCTACGTCCTTGTACCACTGGACCGACGGGCCGACCTTGGCGCGCGCTTTCCACTTGAGCGACTTGGGTTCGGCCTCGATCCGGTCCAGCAACTGCCGGATCTGGTCCCGCACCCTCTGGCGGACCTGGTCATCGAGCTGCGGGTATCGATCCATCAACTCCTCACCGATCCGCCGCAGATTTGTGGTGAGGGTGTAATAGAAGCCCCAATCGCCGGCCAGCCGTCGGGCAATATAGTCGGCATTGATCCCCTGGTCGGTGGAGGTCACTGGGTGTTCCAGAAGGAGGGCGATCGTGTCAATTATATCTTTATCGGTGATGCGCACAATCTGCATCTTTTCCAGCAGCAGATCGGCCAGCGAGATCGTTTCCTCATCGATCGTGAGCCGCTCCCGGAAATCGATGCGGTGGCACATGTCTAACTGATCGAAAAAAATATCCACCCGCAGCCCGGTCGGGTGGAAAAAAAGAACTCGATCGCGCCCATGCAGCATGGCCCGTCGCTCATCGAACTCGTAGCCTAACGCGGTGAGCAGATCAATGACACCATTCCATTGCCGGGAGAGGGCGACGTAATCCAGATCGCTGAGCTCGCGGCCAAGCTGCGTGCGCAATGGAGTGTATTGGGGACACCGCAGATGAAAGGCCAGGGCTCCCAACAACCGGATGGAGATTCCCCTTTTCTGCGCTTCGGTGGAGATACGCCGATGTTCCTGGTGCAGCAACTCAAAGGGAAACACATCCACTGTATAGGCCCCCCTTTGTTCTGGTTTCAGAACGCTTTCGCCCAAAGCGCGCCCAATTATAGCACCGGAGGTTACGGCTGTCAAATGGGGATCTGTCTCAACTATGAAAACGGGGTTTGTAGGAGGAAAATCTCCTACAAACCCCGATTCTTTAACCCCAAGAGCAGATGAACGAATCCCCCGAAAGTTCGATCGTTCTACCTAGAAGGGGGGCCACTTGCCGGTGGTGAGCAGGAAGGCCGGGATCATCAGGGTCACTACTGAACCGATCAGCAACAGCCAGCGCACAATCGCCCCGGCCAGCTTGTTGCCCCAGATCAGGTTCACCCACGCCGCCAAAAAGATCGCCGACCAGACAAGGGCAAACACCCCGAAGAAGGGATCCCCCCCGTCGGTGAAGAAAAAGAGGGAAGACAGCGGCACCCACAGACCACAGCCCAGGCAGTACCATCCCAAGGCCTTCAGATCGTAGCCGGCGAGCAGGCACCACGCCAGGATGATGTAGAACAAGGCGAAGGCAATGGCCAGTGAGCAGACGATCATCAGGAACGGATTTCCCCCGGAGGTGAACCCGATGCCCAGGCCCATGGCCAGCATTGTCACCCCGATGCCGACATTGGCCACCCCTGTACCTTTGGGGTCAGCTTTGCCCCACAGGAACAACGCGTCTACGATAAAGATGAACGCCGCAATCAGCAATACCATGGCTCCCATCTGTGCTTCCTATCCTCCTTGTTCATAAAATGGTGAGTACCGATTGGTCTCCATTTGTCCTAGTCGTTACTTAAATCCCGAATAGGCGTCCTCCTTTCTTCGGAATTTGATCCGAACCTTATCTCTTTAGTTCGTTCCAAAAGACCGAGGGGAGGGTGAGTGCAGCCTTGAGTGTTCATTCCCACCCTCACCCTCGGTTGCCTCTCCGTCAAGAGAGCGCTGCTCTAGCCCTTGGCTTCCAGCGCTTTCAGGATCTTTTCCGGAGTCACCGGTACCTCGGTGATCCACACCCCGATAGCATCATGGATGGCATTGATGATCGCTGGTGCCGGTACATTGGCGGTCATCTCCCCAATGCCCTTGGCTCCGTATGGGCCGTTGGTCGACGGGCATTCATAGATAGCGGATACGATCTCTGGCACGTCGGCCGCAGTGGGGATGACATAGTCGTGATAGCTCTCCGGTTGCCAGGCTTGCGTGGGATAGAAGGGATAGAGGTTCTCCATCAGGGTCGCGCCGATCCCCATCACCGTCCCCCCTTCGATCTGACCCTCAGCTAACAGGGGGTTGATGGCTCGACCCACGTCGTAGCAGGTCACCAGCTTCAGGATTTCCACCTCTCCAGTATCCGTATCCACCTCCACTTCGGCCAGGACCGCCGCCCAGGCCAGGGTGGCAAAGGGGTCGGTTTGCCCTGTCTGCGGATCCGGGCTGCTGGGATTCCTCATATAGTGACCTCGGCCCACGACCAACTTGCGCATGGCAAAATTGGCCTTGCCCGCCACCTCGGCGATGGTCTTGGCCCGATCGGGAGCGCCCCGGACAAAGATTTTGCCATCAGCAGCCACCAGATCATCGGGCGAAGCTTCCAGGTCCTCGGCTGCCACCTCAAAGAGAATGGACCGCGCCTCACGCGCCGCCTGGACCACGGCATTGCCGGCGACAAAGGTCACCCGACTGGCGAAAGTGCCAAAGCACATGGGAGTGGCATCGGTATCCTGGTTCACCACGGTGACCTGATCATAGCCGATGCCCAGCTCCTCGGCCGCCATCTGAGCCAGCACCGTCTTGGCTCCCTGACCGATGTCACACGAGCCGATGATCAGGTCTACGGTTCCATCGGTCTTGACCTTCACAATAGCCTGGCTTGAATCGCCACCCCCGCTCATCCCGGTGGGATAGAGAGCCGCAGCGATGCCAACACCTCGTTTCTTCATCTCTACCTCCTCTGAGTTGACGACATGGCCATCAGCCTGTCGGGAAGTTGGACGCCGGCTGTCTTGGCCAAGGTCTGCATCACTTCGATCAGCGCCACGCTATCGAGGACGCGCCGGGTGGCCGTATGTTCGCCCTCGCGGAAGGCGTTGATGAAGCGGATCTCCCAAGGATCGATGCCCACCGCCTCGGCGATGCGGTCCATCTGCACTTCTCCGGCAAAGGTGGCAGGGGTGATGCCAAAGCCGCGCATCGAGCTGGCCGGCGGTTTGTTGGTAAAGACGGCATAGCCCTGGACGTAGACATTGGGGATGAAGTAGGGTCCGGCCACCAGGAAGCTGTGCTTATCCACCACGTAGGCATTGAGCGAGACATAGGCCCCACTGTCGTGAATGCTGCGCACGTGGCGGGCAATGATCCGGCCGTCTTTCTTGACGCCGTCCTTGAAGTGCATGTGCCACGACCCTTTGGCCGTAGAATAGAGCATCTCCTCTTCCCGGGTCCAGCGCCACTTGACCGGACGGCCGGTCTTGAGGGCCAGGACTGCAGCGATGTGGTCGGCGTGCATGTCGTTCTTGGAACCGAAGCCTCCTCCCACCGTCCCACCAATATAGTGGACCTTGTTCATCGGCATCTGGAGCACACTGCACAGCGACTGCAGATGGAGATAAAGGGCCTGGCTGACCGTATACACGGTCAATCGGCCACTGGCGTCTGGCACGGCCAGGCTGGTCTGCGGTTCCAGTTGGGCATGTTCCAGCCAGGGATGCAGATAGTCCCCTTCGACAATGAGATCCGCCTCCTTGAAGCCGGCCTCCACGTCGCCCAGGACAATGGCCCGGAAGGGGCGATCGCCATACATAAAGACGTTACCTTCGGGCCGCACCAGCGGCGCATCGGGCTTCATGGCCTCCAGGGGATCAAAAACCGGCGTCTCTTCCTCAATGTCCACTTTGATCAGCGAGACTGCCTCGGCTGCCGTGTCTTCATCTACCGCCGCCACCGCAGCGATCGGTTCGCCTTTGTAGCGGACGGCGGTATCGTTGAGCACATACTGATCCCCTCCCCAACCATAGCGGTTATTGGGGACATCCTTGCCGGTGATGACCGCCGCAACGCCGGCGACCTTTTCGGCGGCTGAAGTGTCAATGTTTTTGATCGTGCCCTTGGACACAGGGCTGCGGAAGACTTTGGTCCACAGCATGCCCGGGACGATGACATCATCCACGAACTTGGTCTCGCCTGCGACATGGGCCAATCCGTCGTACCGTTTCACTCTCTGACCGACAACGTTCAGCGCCATCGGTTCACCTCCTCATCTCTTCTGCGGCTGCCATCACGGCATCCACAATCTTGACATATCCGGTACAGCGGCACAGGTTGCCGGACAGATAGTGCTTGACATCCTCCTTGGTGGGCTGGGGATTCTCGTCCAGCAATGCTTTGGCGGCCATAATCATACCCGGTGTGCAAAAGCCACATTGGGCGGCATAGTGCTCGTGGAACGCCTGCTGCAAGGGGTGCAGCGCACCAGGCCGGCCCAATCCTTCCAAGGTAAGGACCTCTGCCCCCTGGGCGGTCAGGGCGTTGACCAGGCACGATTTGACCAGTTTGCCGTTGAGAATGACCGAACATGTGCCGCAGTCCCCGGTTTCACAGCCAACCTTGGGGCTGGTGATGCCAAGCTTATCGCGGAGGACCTCCAGCAGATTGGCTGTGGCTTTGACCTCTACCTTGTACGGCTGGCCGTTCACTTTGAGTTCCAACGTGTACATCGTTCTTTCCTCCCTCTACCCGATCACCTGACTCAGCAGTTCCTTGACCAGCGCCTCGCTGGCCCGACGCCGGTACCAGGCTGTCGCTCGCACGTCATCAATCGGGTCGGTTTCCTCAGCCACCGCTTTGGCAACGTCCGCGATCAGAGCCGCGTCCACGGTCTTGCCGACCAGCATCTCCGGCGCCTTTTTGGACAGAAGAGGGGTCGGCGCTACCGAACCAAGGGCGATTCGGGCTGCCTTGCAGCGCCCGTTTTCCGTCTTGACTGCCACGGCGGCCGAGACGGTGGGGCAGACATCGGCGCGCCGCTTGCCGATCTTGCGGAACGCCCACTTATACTCCGCAGCCTCCTCGGGAATGATGATCTCCTGAATGATCTCGCCTGGCTTGAGCACTGTCTTCCCCGGTCCGACGAAAAAGTCGGCGGCAGGGACCGTTCGCTCCCAGCCAGCGGCCACCAGTTTCAGGCTCGCTCCCAGGGCGAGGAGGGCGACGGCCGAGTCGGCGGCGGGCGAGGCGTTGCCCAGGTTGCCCCCAATTGTCCCTTGATTCTGGATCGCTGGTGAGCCGATCGTGCTGATCACCTTGGCCAGCAGCGGGGCCTTTTTCTGCACCAGTTCGGAGCGGACAATCTCGACATGAGGAGTGGCGGCGCCGATGACCAGACCGGTCTCCTCTTCTCGGATATAGTTCAACCCGCACTCGCCGATATAGACCAGCACCTCAGGGATCAACTGTCTGCGGTTCACCAGGACCATGAGGTCGGTTCCACCGGCCAGGAGAGTAGCCCGTTCGCCAAACTGGGCCAGCAGATCACAGGCCTCCTTGACACTATTCGCTTTGTAGAACTCGGTTTCACCCATAGGTTTTACACCTCCTTGTTTTGGTGAACAATCTGCCTATCGCCTGCCCTCAGGCACCATCTTGGTCATCAACCACCCCCTTTCCATGGACCCAAACGCTTGTGTGCTGCTTGCTGCCATCCGGCCTACAACCACACCGCCCCGGTATCGGCACCGCTGACCCTCTGCCGATAAGCGGCCAGCATCCCAGGAGCCGGATGATCGGGCCGCGCCGGCGGGTTTTGCATTCGTTGCCGCAACTCTTCTTCCGGCACGAGAAGCTGGATGCGATTTTCCGGCAGGTGGATCTCGATCAGGTCGCCATCCTGCACATAGGCCAGCGGTCCTCCTTCCCAGGCCTCCGGGCAGACATGGCCCACGCAGGGCCCTCGCGTCGCGCCGGAGAAACGCCCGTCGGTGACCATCGCCACCGAGGTGTGGAGGCCCATTCCTACCAGCATCGCGGCCGGGATCGAAAGCTCGCGCATTCCCGGCCCTCCCTTGGGACCTTCGTAACGCACCACCAGCACCGACCCCGGGCGAACCTCTTTGGTCAGTAAAAAATCACGGACCTCCTCTTCAGAATCAAACACGACGGCCGGTCCGGTGTGAACCTTCATCCTGGGCTCCACGCCGCTCTTTTTGACCACGGCTCCGCCGGGAGCGAGGTTGCCGCGCAGAATGGCAAAGCAGCCATCCGGCTCTAACGGCTCCGCTGCAGGGCGGATCACCCTCCCATCCGGAGGTGGGGCCGGGATCAACCAGTCGGCCAGCGTGCCCCCCATGGCGATTGGCACCTCCAGGTCCAGGTAGTCGCTGATGGCCTTCAGGAGGGTCCGCACCCCACCGGCCCGATGGTAATCGTTCAGGTTGAGGGGAGAAGCTGGTTTGAATTTGGCGACGAGCGGCACCGAGGCCTGGACTTGCTGAAAGCGGTCAAGGTCCAGGTCCAGCCCGAGTACAGAAGCCAGGGCCATCAGATGGAGCACCGCATTGGTGGAACCGCCCGACGCCGAAAGGTACTTGATCCCGTTGGACAGACTTTTGTCGGTCAGATAAGCGCGCGCCGTCCGTCCCTCGCGGACCAGGGCGACGATCCGCTCCCCCACATCGCGCGCCTGGCGGAGCTTGGCTGCGTCAAAGGCGAGCATGGTCGCCGAACCAAAGGGAGCCAGGCCGACCGCCTCCACAAAGCAGCCCATGCTGTTGGCCGTACCCATCATCGAGCAGGTCCCGGGCGAGGCGCAGAAACACTCCTGCCATTCCAGGAACGTCTCCTGGTCGATCTCGCCACTGCGCCGCTTGCCGATCGCCTCTTTCAAGTCCGACGTCACCACCACCCGGTCGCCAAGCTGATAGGGCAACATTGCCCCTGCGGTCAAAAAGAGGGTAGGCAGGTCCAGCCGGGCCGCAGCCATGAGCATTCCAGGCAGGATCTTGTCACACGAGGCAAGCATGACCATTCCCTCAAAGCCGTGGGCCTGGACCATGGCCTCGATCGATGCCGCGATCAGGTCCCGCTGGGGCAGGATATAATGCATGCCCGGTCCCTGGGCCATGCCATCGCACGGCGCAGGCACCATAAACTCTCCCGGCGAGCCGCCCGCCGCCCAGACTCCCTCCTTGACCCGCTGAGCCAGCTCTTTGAGCGGCTGGTGGCCCGGGTTGACATCGGTCCAGGAGTTGACGATGGCGATCTGCGGCTTGTCCAGGTCCGAGCGGCGATAGCCTACGGCGTGCATCAGACCGCGATAGTAGGCTTCGGTGACGTCCTCTACCTTGCCCCGGTGCCTGGTCATTGAACTCACCTCCAACCCCGGCCCCTACGATTTCCGTTTCCGGAACTGGACGCCCAGGAGACGTTCAAAGACTTTGATCATGGCCCCTTTGTTCTCGTTGCCATAGCCTTCCGCCAGAGCCATTTGATAGGTCGTCGTCGCCGCATGGACCAATGGCAACGGGATCTGTTTATGGGCGCAGATCTCGGCGGCGCTGACCATGTCCTTGTACGCATCCTTCAGGGGATAGCCTTCATCGAACTTGTTCTCCAGGATACGGGGGCCAAAGAACTCGGCGGCAAAGCTCCGTCCCGTGCCGGTAGTGACTACCTGTAGGACCTTCTCCGGGTCCAGACCCAGTTTGGCCGCCATGGGTAACACCTCGGCAATCGCCGCACAACTCACATTGAACAGGAGCTGGTTGACCAGCTTGGTCAGTTGCCCGCTTCCGACCGGACCCATGGGGACGATCTGGTTGCCGATGGCGTTCAGGACCGGACGGACGCGCTCGACAATTGCTTCCTCTCCGCCGATCATCACCGTGAGGGTTCCCTCCTTGGCCCTCGCTTCCATCCCTGACACTGGCGCATCGGCAAAGGAGATCCCCCGTTCCGCCAACCGTCGGGCAAAGTCAAGGGTAGGGATGTAGCTGGTGGTGCCCAGGTCCACGACGACGAGACCCGGCCTGGCGCCATGGACCAAACCGCCCTCGCCAAAGAGAACCTTCTCGACGATGGCCGTGTTAGGCAGGCTCAGGAACACACCATCGGCCCAGGCGGCCAACTCGGGCAGGCTGGCTGCCGACCGCGCCCCCTGCTCGACCAGGAATTGCACCGGTTCGGGGACAATGTCATAGACGCACAGCTCAAAGCCGGCCTTGAGGATGTTCAGGGCCATCCATCGGCCCATCTGGCCCAATCCGACAAACCCGATCTTTTCCATTCCTCTCCTTCCGAGGGAACCCTCGTTCCCGTTCCCAGCAGGCCCGTCCACCGGCCGCTGCTTCCCCGCCTACCCAATCCCCAACGCCTGAGCCGGGTTCAGCGATGTCATCAGTCGGATCTCCCGTTCCGACAGGCCCAGGTTGAGCATGTCCTGGATATAGATGCCGAATTGTTGCACCGGGATCGGGTTCAGCCACTGACCCGAGTCGGTGGACATGATGCAATGCTCGGCTCCCACCGCCCGGATGCCCTCATACAACGCCCGGATCGGGATGGGATGACCCACCTGGCGAGTGGTGTCGTTGTAGACGTGCTCCAGATAGGTGGCGCCCAGGTCGAGAAGTTCTTTCATATCGTCCAGGCTGTAATTGAGGAAACTGGCCAAGGGGTGGGTGACCACGATCTTGTTCACCCCGCACGCGGCCGCTTCGCGGACCACGACGCGGGCCTCTTCGATACTGATATGCCCGGTCGCCAGAATGGCGTCCCATTGCTTGATCCGTTCAAAGATCGGATACAACTCTTCTCTCAGACTGCCGTCCTCACGTAGCAGGGATATGCCCGCAATGCCCTCCCCCAACGCCTGGGACAGGTTTTTGACATGGTCCTTCTTCTCCAGGAATTTACGGGCATGGAGGGTGGGCAGCCAGACGACCTTGGCACCCAACTTGAGCGCGAAATCCACCGCGTGGGGATTCAATCCGCCCACGGAATGGTTCAGCGTAATTGCCCCAAACACCGGGAAGCCGGTTTCGTCGGTGGCCAGCCGCGCCCGGCCTGCGGTCGAGTCAAAATGGTTCTTGATCACGATCGCCCGCATGCCCATCTCCTGCGCCAGGCGGGCCAACTCGATGTCGTTCAGGATGCGCGGGTAGATATCCGGCGCCGAGTGGATGTGCAGGTCAATCGCGCCCTCCAGCAGGCCCAGCACTTTCGAATCAAACCGTAGCTTCATCGCTTCCTTTCTGAAACTCGTTCTCTCCGAACCAAGAACCGCGCTATGCCCGTCTCCCGACAAACTCGCGGATGGGCATTTCCGCTGGGACGATCCACTTGCCGTAGGGGAAGTTGCCCACCTTCACGTCCGCGCCGTAGCGCTCCTGCACGATCTGCCAGGCCTCGGCCATGGAGGTCACCGCCGGGACCTGCACGATCTCAAAGTCGGGCAAGCGTTCCGGTTCGGTCACGACGATCACGTTCTTTTTGGCCATGACCTCGATGATTGGCATCCACAGACAGGCATGCCACAGCTCTTGCTTGCCGTAGAAGACGTCTTCGTAGAGCCGGGCCAGGGCCTGAGGTGTGGGCGGCATGTAATCTTTGGCATAGCTATAATGAGCCAGACCGCCGGGAACTGGCGTGGCGACGATGATCGTCCCGCCCTCGCGGACGAAGTAATCCAGGTTGGCAATGGGCCAACAGGCGTGGGCGAAAAAGCGGTCTCCTGGGAAGCTGCCACTGATGGCGACGTCAAGCTGGCCGCCCGGGATCTGGTTCAGGTCAAAGGCGTAATAGTTGCGGTACTTGGCGACCGAAGCGCGATGGGCGGCAATCGTCTCACCCGCGGTCAACTCGATAACCCCCAACTGAGGGTTACAGATCGCCAAGAGGGACATGTCCAGTCCGGACATGAGCAACGCCTCCTCGATATCGGCGCGAAGGCGGTTCAGAGGGGGTTCATAGCCCACCCCGCTGGTGGGACAGGTCATCAGCCGGTGGTTCCATTCGATCGTCTCGTAGGAGGAGACGCCGGGCAGGATCATGCTCCCTCCGCCGCCATACCCCCACAGAGTGGCCTGGGTCATGGTTACGGCTAGGCTGAGGTCGGCCTGCAAAAGGCGCCGATGTACATGGATCGGGGTACCGTAGCTGGTGACCCCCAGAAACTCGAAATCCCATCGAGCTCGGGCCACGCTCTGGATGATGGGGATGCCTGATTTCAGGATTTCTTCGCCGAATTTGCGCTGCAGTTCGGCCTCGTTCATCTCGCGCAGCAGGCCGCTGGCCACCAGGATCTCGACCTCTTTGCCTGCCTCGCGGATCTTTCTAAGGATCGGAGGCAAGATCTTGTAGGCCGGGGTCAGTCGAGCAAAGTTGTCCTGAAGGATGATCACCTTCCTTGCTTTGGCCAGCCGCTCGGAGAAGGGAGGCCCAGCGACTGGATGATCGAGAGCATTCAGGATTGCTTGCTCCAGGTTAGGGATCTCATCCGGGAATGGCACGTCGGTATCGAGCACCAGGTTCCTGTCCGGGATTTCAAAGTCGATCTTGCCTTTCACACCGTATGGTACATGGATCGTCGCCATCCGTTCCTCCTCACACTCCGTCTTGCGCCGAAACGGCCCGCGATGGCACTTGTTAGCCGTCTAACCCCCGGCGATGTTCAGGATAAAGGCCAGCTCATCCCCGTCGTGGACGGGGGTGTTCAGGTTCTCCTGCCGGTTCAGTTGCACCGGTCGATCATTCACAAAAACTGACCAGGCGGGCACAATCTGACCCCGATCGTCGTACAGATGCTGGCGGAACTGAGTTCCGAATTCGGCCACCAGCGCATCGATCACGCGCTGAATGGTCGCTTCGCCGTTCAGTTCCACCGTCACCTGCGACCGCCCGGCCGTGTTGTTTAACGGCGGAAACAACTTGACTCTCAGTCTCATCCTCTCTGACTGCTCACCACCTCCGACTCGGACACAATGAGGGCGCGTATCCTCGATCTGCTCTGACAAGGGTCTAGCCAACCAATTTGCCTCGAGTCGCCAGGTCGTGGGCGATATCGCCCAAGCCGAGCCGTTCCAGACCGGCGCGGGTCGGCAGGCCGGTCTGGACATCGAAGCGGCGGGCCTCATAGTATTCATTCAAAATCTGCTCAAACTTGTCGCGCTCGACAACCATGCCGCCACTAGGCCCACCTCCGCGCAACGGTTCGGTAAAGAACCGCTCAGGGATTATATCATCGGCTCGAGTGGCACCGCACCGGGTGTTGAACGCCTTTTCCACGTTAAAGGTTCGCTCGCCGGCCAGGAGCATCTCCTCCTCGCTCAGATGGCGCCCGGCGCAGGCGTTGTAGAGCTTGGTGGCGATGGTCACCCCCTTGCGATACAGATAGGGCAAAGTCGCCGAACGATAATAGGCAAACTTGCATAGCCCCAGGATATCGCCGATCGTCACCAGATCCTCGCTGAACTTGAGCATCCGCCCCTTACCTTTGACGCCGCCCCGGAGATCGGCCGCTTCTTCGCTGCCAAACCACTGGAGCGCTTCCTCGGCAGTGCAGATCTCCTCGATATAGGGGTTGGAGCGCAGATGATCGCTACCACGGGTCGAAGTCGCATAGCTCACTGCCCGGACCGGCATGCCGCGTGGGTCGCCGGCCGTCATCTCTCCCCCTTTGACGTTCATGGCAAAGCGTTCGCTGCCCTGGCCGATCTGCTGCGCCGCTCGCCGGGTCCCTTCGGCCAGGATATTTGCCAGATCACCCTGGCGCAGGGCAATGCGCCGCGTCAGTTCCAGGAAGGCATGAGGGTCGCCGAACCGGAGGACCAGACCATCGGTATCCTTTTCCGTGATCAAGCCGTGTTCGAAACACTCCATGGCAAAGGCGACCGTGTCGCCCGTGCCTTCGATGTCCAGGCCATAATGGTTGCACAGGTTGGACCAGGCGATTACCGCTTCCGGATCGGTGATGCCGCACGTCAGGGACCGGGCGATCGTCTCCCACTCCAGTTTGGCCGTGATCCCGGCATACGGACCGGAGCGGATGCGATAATCGCGCCGGCAGCGCACCGGACAGGCGACACACGCGCCGGCCTTGACCTGGTAATCGGCGCGAAAGATCTCTGGGCTCAACGTTTCCCAGGGATACTCCCCATAGCGCCAGTTCTCTGCACCGTGGATGCCGAATTTGACCCGATGGAACATGAAACGGCAGGTGCCGTATTTGGTCGCCGGCGGCACATAGGGGTCCACCGCGATCACGTCCAGGTACTCTTGATACGCAGCCCGAAAAGCCTGTTGATCCGCCACCCCAATGTCGCGGGTCCCTCGGGTGGCAATGGCTTTGAGGTTCTTGGCGCCCATTACCGCCCCCAGACCACAACGGGCGCTCACACCCTCATCCGAGCCATCGTGGAACACACCGGCCAGACGGACCCGGTTCTCTCCCGCCGGACCAATCGACACCGTGCGCAAGTCGGGAATGCCGGTCAGGTCGCGCAGACGGGCATGGGTCTGGGAAGTGAGCAGACCACGCAGGCCTGAGGCATCTCGCAGCTCTACGTGATCATCATGGATGAACAAATAGACTGGCTTGTCCGCCTGACCCTGAATGATCAACAGGTCATAGCCAGCTCGTTTCAGTTCACCGCCCCAGTTGGCCCCTGAGTGACCATCGCCGTGCATCCCGGTTAACGGCGATTTGGCGGCAACAGTAGTGCGGCTGGCCGCCGGAGAGGCCGTGCCGTGCAACGCCCCTGGGCTGAAGATCAGCCGGTTCTCGGGATCGAACGGCTCAACTTCGGGCGGGACTTCATCATACAGCACTTTGGAGGCCACCCCACGGCCGCCGATGAAACGATCGATATACTCCGGGCCAAAGGGTTCGATCTTGATGGCGCCAGAAGTCAAGTCTACCCGCAGGATCTTGCCTGCATAACTGTTCTTGGTCATCATCCCCTCTTACCTTTCCAGCTTTTTCAGGATCGGTTCTTCTCCGCCGGGCTTGTAGCGGTGTGTCTCATCATCATAGGCCAGGAGGGCCGCATAGCGACGACGATTGTATTCCGATACCTGCTCGTTCGTTAACGCGCCCAGGACCTTCGAGGGGCATACCGTCACACAAGCGGGCTCATCCCCACCGCACAGTTCACATTTCATGGCGACATTCGTCACCGGGTCCAAGGTAATGATGCCAAAGGGACAGGCCCCTACACACTCCCCACAGGCTGTGCATCGATCCGGGTCCACGCGGACAATATTCAGTTTTGCGTCCGAGTAGATGGCTTCATAGGCGCAGGCTGCCTGGCAGGCCGGGTCCTGGCACTGCTGACAGGTCACTGGAATGTCGATCCCTGTGCCCATCTCCAGGACACGAATGCGAGCGCGCAGGGGATTAAAGACGCCCATGTTGTGCATCGAACACCAGAACTCGCACAGACGGCAGCCGCTACACAGCCCGGTTGCCTCCCACGGGCGACTGGTGTAGATGATGCGCCGTTTCTCGACCATTCGTCGTGTCTCCTCTCCACGTTAATTGGCAAACTTACGCTCACCGGGTTCAAAACGGCGACCGCGTTGTTCTGTCTAAACTCGTCAGGGGGATGGCTCGTCCGTGACGCGAGGATCGGGTGCGACAAGATTCTGGCAAGCCATCCCACCAAGCTGGTGCGCCATCTTTTATTATAGCATGAAATGATGGGCCTGAACCTTGCAATTTGATTGCGATTAAAGAGCTCGTATGACATGACCTTGGCATGAGACCATACCTTGCGGAAACCGTAAGTTGACTGATGCACCAGGAGGTGTATAATAGCTTTTGGCCGGTGCGGGCCATAATCTACAAAAAACAAGGAGGTTTCTATCCCATGGTCGTAATCACGGATGACTGCATTGAATGCGGAAGTTGTGAAGCTGAATGCCCGGAAGGGGCGATCAGCCCAGGGGATGGCAAGTATGTAATTGATCCAGCATTGTGCGCTGAGTGCTTGACCTGTATCGACGTTTGCCCGAACGAGGCGATTGTGCAACAGTAAAGCTGTAAAGAACCTCTTGACCAGGACACCCGGTTTCCTGAAAAGGGCCGGGTGTCTTTTATTGGATCAAGGCACGTCCCCGCAAGAATGCCTGACGGTTGAGTGCCAGATGCCTGGCGGGAACCCGCAATTCGATCACCTGCAGCCAGATCGCTTCCGGAACGGGCAGAAAGGTCGAAAGTGCCCCCAACAAGACCACGTTGGCGACGCGGGCATTTCCCAGTTCCTGGGCCGTGGCCGTGCCGGGGATGAGATAGAGCCGCTCACTCAGGAGGCTGTAAACAGCACGGAGGTCTGCCTCGCTAGGATAGCGAGCCCCGCCGGAGGTGACGGTAATGGGCTGGATAATGTGCCGGTTGACCACAACCACCCCACCCGGTTTCAGATATTCAGCATAGCGCAGGGCTTCGGCCAGTTCGAACACGAGCAGGATGTCCGCTTCGCCCAGCCCGATAAGGGGGGAGTACACCCGTTCCGCATCCCATCGGATATGGGTGTTCACACTCCCTCCCCGTTGGGCCATACCATGCACCTCTGACTTTTTCACGTCATACCCGGCGGTCAGGCCCACTTCGGCTAATACATTGCTGGCCAGGATGGTTCCCTGCCCTCCGACGCCGGCCAGCAGGAAATTGTACTGTCGGGTCACCTGTTTTCCTCCTGCATTATGATATCTCGTTGCTACCTTGTTTCCACTTGAGCCCGGAACAAGATCGCATGTCGGGGACAGACCTGCGCGCATACCTCACATCCGGTACACAGCAGCGGGTCGATCGTTGCCTTGGGACGCTGCGTCTTGGCGTCCAGTTCGTCACTCTTCAAGATGGCGGGACAACCAATGCGGAAGCATAAAGTGCAGCCATTGCACTGCTCGGCCATGACCTGAAGAGCCTTCCACCGCTGCCGGGCGCCGGGCAACAGGGCACATTCTTCCCGGACGATAAGCACGCTGGGGCCCTCGGCCTTGAGGTACTCTTTGAGCGTCTCATCGATGGCCCGGACCTCGTACGCCGGCACCGTCTTGACCCGCTCGATCCCCAATGCCCGAACCAGCGCCTCCAGGTCCAGCACCCGGGTCTCCTGCTGTTGCAGGGTATAACCGGTGCCGGGATTGGGCTGATGCCCGGTCATGCCCGTGGTGCGATTGTCCAGGATGATCGTGACCACCTGGCTCCGGTTGTAGGCCACGTTGGCGAGGGCCGGCATCCCGGTGTGGAAGAATGTCGAATCACCGATGACGGCGGCCATCCGCTCGCCGATACCGGCCTTGTCTGCGCCGTGGGCCTGACCGATCCCGGCGCCCATGCAGCCGCAAGTATGCACGGCCGACAAAGGCGGCAGAAGCCCCAGGGTGTAACAGCCGATGTCGCCCGTCACCGGTACCTGACGCTTGTTCAGCAGGTAGAAAACGGCCCGGTGAGGACAGCCGGGGCACAAGACGGGTGGACGAGGCGGGATCTCCGGTTTGTCCAGTGTGGCCACCGGGACGCGAGCCGACTCGGGCAGCAACCCGGCCTGGATCGCGCTCTCGCGGACGATACGGGGGTCGAACTCACCACAGCGGGGAAAGATGCTTTTCCCCTCGCAAGCAATCCCCATCAGCCTGATCTCTTCCTCCACAAAGGGATCCAGCTCTTCGATGACAATGAGACGGTCCACCCGGGCGGCGAACTCGCGGACCATCGTGGGAGGGAGGGGGTAGGTCATGCCCAGGCGCAAGATCGAAGCGTGAGGGAAAACTTCCCTGGCGTACTGGTACGCCACCCCGCAGGTGACAATGCCCAGCGCGGTATCGCCCCACTCGATGCGATTGTAGGGAAAGGTATCGGCCCACTCAGCCAGTCGCTGGACCCGCTCTTCGATCACCGGATGTCTTTTGCGGGCATGGGCCGGCACCATGACGTATTTGGCCGGATTCCGCGGAAATTTGTCAAGATGGGGAACGATCTGCTTTTGCTCTCGCAACTCTACCGGTGCGCTGGTATGGCAGATGCGCGTGGTCATGCGCAAAAAGACCGGGGTATCGAATTGCTCGCTGAGGTTCAACGCCACGCCGACCAGGTCTTTCGCCTCCTGGCTATCGGACGGTTCCAGACACGGAATCCGGGCAAACTTGGCGTAGCGCCGGTTATCCTGTTCATTCTGTGAGGAGTGCATGTCCGGGTCATCGGCCGTCACGATGACCAGGCCGGCTTCCATGCCGGTCATGGAGGCGTAGAAGATGGAATCAGCCGCCACATTGACCCCAACGTGCTTCATGGCTGCCAGCGCCCGCCGGCCAGCATACGCCGCGCCCACCGCTACGTCTACCGCCACCTTCTCATTGGGCGCCCATTCGGCATAGACGTTGGGGTAGCGGGCAAAGGTTTCGAGGATCTCGGTGCTGGGGGTGCCGGGATAGGCGGAAGCCACCTGAACCCCTGCCTCCCACGCTCCCCGAGCGACGGCTTCGTTCCCCGACAACAGTTGTCTCATCGCTGTCACCTCCGTTGGTGAGTTCACCCGCGATTATATCATGAAAAGAAGCATGCCCCAAAAACCGGTGGGCGGTTCCTTGGATAGTGGCCGATCATTGACGCTCTCCGGATGTCGTGGTAGAATGGTCGGTGAAAGTCGTTCCGTGGAGACCTGTTCGGCGCTTGAGGCAGGCTTGCTGACGCATTGAGGAGCGATCCGGGAGGAGAAATGGATTCGGCCGAATGCAACCTGAGCCTGGGCCTGATATTGGGCATCCTGATTTCGGGCCTGTTGGTCGGTGGGAGTATGCAAGCCAAGACCGCCATCGGCAAGATCAAAGGCTTCAAAAAGGACAAGGAGAAAGCTGGTGAAGAGATCAAGAAAGCGAGGGAGAAGCGACGCAAAGGATTCGATGAATTGGTCGGCGCTGTGCTGATCATTCTGGCCGGAATTATTCTATTCGTCCTGACCCTGTATCTATTGATGCAAAACCAGGGCTTTTGACTCAAGGGGGGATCCCACCATGAAAGCGATGATCTTGCGAGGACCCAGACCGGCTGAGCAGAACCCCCTCGACCTGGTCGATTGGCCGCAGCCAGAACCGGCCCCCGGTCAGGTGCGTCTGCGGGTGCAGGTCTGCGGCGTGTGTCATACCGACCTCCATCTGGCCGAAGGGGAGATCGACCTGCCCCGGTTGCCCATTGTGCCCGGCCACCAGATCGTCGGTCAGGTGGATGCCGTGGGGGAAGGGGTCAGCCGCTTTGCTGTGGGCGATCGGGTGGGCGTGCCCTGGCTCTACTCAACCTGCGGAGTGTGCGATTATTGCCGGTCCGGCCTGGAGAACCTGTACAACAGTGCCTGGTTCACCGGCCAGCATGTGGATGGCGGGTTTGCTGAGTATATGGTCGTGCCTGCCGATTTTGCCTATCCCATCCCCCCAGAGTTCCCCGACGAGCAGGCCGCCCCCCTGTTGTGTGCTGGGATCATCGGTTACCGCTCGTTGCGGCTCAGCGACATTCGACCGGGTGGGCGGCTCGGATTGTATGGGTTTGGCGCGTCCGCCCACGTGACGATCCAGGTGGCGCGCCATTGGGGGTGCGAGGTCTATGTCTTTACCCGGAGCCCGGAGCACCAGCGTCACGCACTGGAACTGGGAGCGGTCTGGGTCGGTCAGGCCCAAGACACGCCCCCGGTTCCCCTCGATAGCGCCATCACCTTCGCTCCGGCTGGCTGGCTGGTGCCCGAGGCGCTGCGGGCCCTGCGCAAGGGAGGCACCCTGGCCATCAACGCCATCCACATGAGTCCCATCCCGGAGATGCGATATGAACTCCTCTACGGCGAGCGGACGGTGCGCAGTGTGGCCAATGCCACCCGCCGAGATGCCGAAGAACTGCTCCAGCTCGCCGCCCAAATCCCGATCCATACCGACGTGGAACGCTACTCATTATCGGAAGCGAACATTGCCCTCCAGCGCCTGAAACGAGGGGAGATTCGCGGCGCAGCCGTATTGCAGATCGGTCAGCGATGATGAGCCAGACATTGACCATTCGCGCCGCGCGGGCCGATGACCGCCCGGCCATGGAACGGATCTGTGCCCATACCTGGGACAATGGGGACTATATTCCCGAGGTATGGGACCAGTGGCTGGCGGACGAGCGAGGCGTGCTGCTGGTGGGTGAGTTGGACTCACCCGAAAGACAGGTGGTGGCTTTGCAGAAAATCACCTTCCAGACCCCGGATCAGGTCTGGTTGGAGGGAATGCGGGTGGACCCCGACTATCGGGGACAGGGGATCGCCGCCCAGTTTCTCGAATACAGTCTGACCTACGCTCGTCAACACGGAGCCCGTGTGGTTCGGTTGGGCACTGGCGATTATAATCAGCCCGTCCACAAGCTGGCCGCCCGGGCCGGTATGGAGCGCGTCGGCGTCTTTGTGCCCTGGTCCGCAGAGCCGCTGGCTGAAGGGCCACAGCCGGCCACCCTGCCCTTGGAGTCCCTCGACCGGGTGATGGGCTTTTTGCAGGCCAGCCCGGTCCTGGCACATACCCATGGCCTAATCGGCGTCCATTGGTCGTGGTGGGAATTGTCCACTCAGTACCTGGTTGATCGGCTGACAGGCAGCCAGGTAGTGGCCCAGGTCACACCGTTGGGAGATCTGGCCGCGCTGGCAGTGATCGACTTCACCCCCGGCGAAGATGAGATGTGGATCAGTGTTGCCGACGGGCAACCGGAGGCGGTGCGGGCTTTGGCGCTGGCGATTCGCGTGCAAGCTGGACAGGTTGGCGCCGCAATGGTGCGGGTCATGGTGCCCGACCTGACCTGGCTTCGAGACGCTTTTCGATGCGCAGGCTATGGCTTTGGGCACTGGGAAGGCGAACTGTGGATCTTTGAACGCCGGCTGATTCCCGAGGCAGAAGGGTACAACCGACGATGAGCTTTCGAACCTCCCGGCCGGCCAGGAGCTGGATCATCCCCCTGGTACTGATTGTTCTGGGACTGGCAGTCATGTGGGTTCCCGCCCATTCCTTCTGGTCGGATGTCCTGTTTCAGGTGACCGGCGAGGAGACCCTACCGGCTCAGATACGGGGTGGGTTGGAATGGTTGGGCAACCTGACCCGCCCTCGCCCTCGAACCGCAGACCTGGTGCCGGTGGCCCACGCCGGAGTGAACCCTTTCGGCGTGAACACATTTTTGGAACAGGAAGTGGAGCCGGAAAAGAGAGAAAGGGCCGTGAGGATGATTGCCGAGGCCGGGTTCCATTGGATCCGGCAAGAGTTTCCCTGGGAGGATATCGAAATCCACGGCAAGGGGGATTTCGAGGACCGCCGCCACGAACCGTACCGCTCTGCCTGGGACAAGTACGATGACATTGTCCGATTGGCCGAACAATACCACCTGGAGATCATCGCCCGGTTGAGCAATCCCCCTGCCTGGAGCAGGGCTCGGGGCGACGAGGTCGGCTCTTTTGCTCCTCCTGACAATCTGGAGGACTATGGCGATTTTGTCGAGGCGGTTGTGCGTCGCTATCAAGGACGCATCCACTACTATCAGATTTGGAACGAACCGAATATCTACCCCGAATGGGGGGAGCAGCCGGTCAGCCCCGAAGAATACACCGAATTGCTTCGCATCGGCTATACCCGGATCAAAAAAGTCTGTCCGGAATGTGTGGTCCTCTCGGGTGCGCTGGCTCAGACCATCCCCCTGGGTCCTCGCGACCTCAACGACTTTATCTTTTTGAAACGCATGTATGAGGCCGGAGCGCGCGACTATTTTGACGTGCTGGCCATCCAAGGCTATGGCCTGTGGTCTGGACCGACGGACCGCCGGATGCGCCCTCGGGTGCTTAATTTTTCGCGCCCTCTCTATTTGCGCGAGATCATGGTCCATTATGGCGATGCGGCCAAGGCGATCTGGATTACCGAGATGAACTGGAACGCCGCGCCCCCCGAGTTGCCCGATAAGCCGTTTGGCTTTGTGACGCCGGAACAGCAGGCCCGCTATGCCGTGCTGGCCTATCGCCGCGCCCAGCGGGAATGGCCCTGGCTGGGGGTCGTCAATTTCTGGTTCTTTAAGCGCGCCACCGACACCGAAGTCAACCAGCCCATGTACTACTTTCGCATGGTGGAACCCGATTTTACGCCCTTGCCGGTGTACCATGCCCTTAAGGAGTATATCCATAGCGACGAAGTACGGGTCCTCTACCGTGGGGTACACCAGGAGGATCACTGGGCCATCGCCTATGAAGGGCCGTGGGAAACGCGCACCGATCCAACGGCGGAACTTGGCGGTTACCGCTATGCCGACCGCCCTCAATCGTCGTTGACATTCTCGTTCGAGGGAACGGACCTCTGGCTCAAAGCCGGTCCGGGGGTGAGCGGCACATTTTCCTGCACTCTGGACGGCAAGCCAGCCGAACCGGTCTCTTTTGCCGGCGGACAGAAGGTTCGGCTGTTCCATTCGGTATTCCCAGGCCGACACACAGTATCAATTCGCGCTGTGCCAGGTCCCATTGCCGTAGACAGTCTGATGGTGGAACGCAGTTCCTGGCTGCAGGTCGGCGGCTTCTGGGCCGTGGCGGGTCTCATTGCCGGGGCGACGCTCTGGACCATGGTCCGCCGTCGTCGGTGGTATGAGCGCCGGCGGGCGCGGTAAGCTATGGGAGCCGGTGGCATGAGTCGCCCGCGTCTGGTCCAGCTTCTGGTATCTGGGCGATAGGAAATGATGAGAACCAGACAAAAGCGCCAGACAGCCGCATTACTACTTCTCCTTCTCCTGGCCTGGTTCCTGCGCCTCTACCGCCTGGGGAACCAGAGCCTGTGGAACGACGAGGGTACGAGCGTGGCCATGGCCCAGCGGGACCTGACGACCATCGCTCGGGATGCGGCTCAGGATATTCATCCCCCTCTGTACTACTGGCTGCTCAGCGGTTGGGTCCGCCTGGTTGGCACGCGCGAGTTTGCCGTGCGCTCTTTGTCGGCGCTGTTGGGCGTGATCCTGGTGGCGTTGACCGGTGCGGCCGGCCGGTTGCTCGTCGGACGATCGGCGGGGTGGGTGGCGGCGTTCCTTGCCGCAGTCAGCCCATTCCAGGTCTATTACTCCCAGGAAGCACGGATGTATATGCTATCGGCCGTGCTCGCCACGGCAGCGATCGTGATGTTGGTTCGTCTCCAGCAAGCAGAGTCTTTTCGCGCGCTTTGCGGGTTGGTTCTGTTTGAGGCTGCCGGGCTCTACACCCATTATTCGTTCGTGTTTATCATCCTGGTGTTGAATCTGGCCTGGGTCCTGGGGCAGGGACTTACGGGGCAGCCATCAGCCCGGAAGCGGTTGGGGAATTGGCTCCTTTCGCAGGCAGTGGTGGTCCTGCTCTACCTGCCCTGGTTGCCGGCGGCGATCCGCCAGGTGAGTACCTGGCCGCATCCAAGCCAACCGGTGCAGTTGGGCCTCGCGCTCGGCCATACCTGGCGGTGGGTGCTCTTCGGCCCGGTGACGGAGACTGCCTGGCCGATCCTGTCGCTGGCCGGAGTGGTCATGCTCGCCGGGGTGTTCTGCCTGCAACAGGGATGGCTCGGCCCGACGAGGTTCCTCCGCCGTTGGCAATTGGGTCTGTTGGTGACCTGGATCGGCTTGCCGGTGCTTCTGATGTTCGCCCTGAGCCTCTATCGGGAAGCGTACCTCAAATTCCTCCTGGTCACGACGCCGGCGATCGGTCTGTTGCTGGCCTGCGGTTTGCTGGGGCGCCCATTGGCCTGGCCGCGTCCGGCCGTGGTGGCATGGCGATGGGGGCAGGTGTTTGGATTCCTGATCCTCAGCTATGCCAGTGTTTTCATGCTGTGGAACTATTATACCGACCCACGCTATGCCCGCGACGATTACCGGGGCATAACAGCGTATATCGAGGCAGTGGGGCGCCCCGGGGATGCAATCCTGCTCAACGCTCCGGGTCAACAGGAAGTATTCGCCTACTACTATCAGGGCGATCTGCCGGTGGTTCCCCTGCCGACGAGCCGTCCCTTGGACCCGGAGGCCACTGAATCCGCCCTGCGAGAGCTGGCCCAACCGGACCGACAGATCTTTGCCGTACTATGGGCCACCGACGAAAGCGATCCCGATCGGTTCATCGAGGGATGGCTGGATACCCATACCTACAAAGCCCTCGATTCGTGGTACGGCAACGTGCGCTTGGTGGTCTATGCTGTGCCAGAGCGCATACCCACCGCGCCGGAACGGCGGCTGGATGTCCGGTTGTGGAATCCGGACACGCGGGATGAGGTGATGCTGGTGGGCTATGGCGTTCAAAAGGACCAGGTGAGAGCCGGCGATATTGCTCAGATCACCCTGTTCTGGCGAGCCGAGCGGAGCCTGGAGCGCCGATACAAGGTCTTTCTGCATGTGCTGGATGGGGGCAACCACATCGTCAGTCAGCATGATGCGGAACCAGGCGGCGGGGTGCGCCTGACCACCCTCTGGACGCCGGGCGAAATGGTGCCCGATCACTACGGTCTGCCCATCCATCCCGCCACGCCGCCGAGCGAGTACCGGTTGGAGGTGGGAATGTACGATGGCGAAACCGGCCAGCGCCTGGTCACGTCCGATGGGCAAAGCCAGGTCTGGCTGGAGCCGTTGACCATCCAACGCCCCCTTTCTCCGGCCCCGCTTGCCAGCCTGGGAATGCAGCACCTCAAGGGCGCCGATTGGGGCCCATTCCGGCTGTTAGGATATGACCTCTATCGGCTGGGCTTTGCCCACCAGCCTGAAGCACCCCTGCACCCTGGCGATGTGGTGCAGGTGAATCTATACTGGCTGGCGGGTACGCAACCCAAGGGCGACTGGCAGATCGAAATTGCCCTAGTGGACGCCGACGGACATCCACAATCCAGACTGGTGGGCGAGCTGGTGGAGGGGTATCCCACCAGCCGGTGGCAGGAAGGAGATGTGTGGCGAGGCCTATTCCACCTGCCCATCCCCGACCAAGCACCTCAAGGCCGATACCGAGTGCAGGTGCGACCTCTCCCTCCGGAAGGCGTGGCCCCAGAGCCGTTTCGGACCGAGCCGTTCGTAGTCAGTCGATCGGCCAGCGGTTGAGGATGGTCACCAATGCCTGGTCCAGTTCACGATGGCCACCTGATGGCCAATCCCGCCGGGACGGCAGTCGTTGGTGTCAAAATGGATGGTGACGACCTCCGACGAAGCGACCGGTTGGCCGTTGACATCAAAGACGCGAGCGGTGCAGGTCCAGTCCTGGGGGGCGAGTTGCCCAAAGGCAAAGTCATAACGGCCGGGTTCATATTCGCCGGGATTACCCGAAGGATGGGAAAGCCAGACATTGCCATAGCAGTTGACTTCCACCCGTGCCCCGTTGATCGGGTTGCCGTGGATGTCTCGGATGATGCTCTGTTTGGAGATGCCCGGGCCGCTGCAATTGGGCGCGACCAGCGGGTCCCAGATCACTTCTCCGGTGAACTGGAAACGGCTTCTGGCCGGAGTGGGAGTGGCCGTGGGCTTGGGCGGCTTGGGCCTGGGGGTGGAGGTGCGGGTTGGTTGAGGACGGGCGGTTGCAGTGAATGTTGCCGTAGGCATCGCGGTACTCGCCACGGGAATGATCAGCGTCTGACCGGCAGCGAGGTGGTTCGGGTCGCTCAGGCTATTGACCGCCATCAAGTTCTCGACCGATACTCCATAGCGCCTGGCAATTTCAGACAATGTCTCGCCGCGCTGGACGGTGTGAATGGTCGAGTTGCCGGGGGTCGGCACGGCGGTGGTGGCAGGCAGCGGCGTTTCGACGGTGACTGTTAGGGTATACGGAGGTGTCAGGTCCACGGGAACGGTGCTCTCAAGGGTAGGAGTCAGGCCCATGGTTGGAGTGGGAGGGATGGGAGTCCTGGTGGGACAGGGAGTACACGTCGGCAACACCCTCCAGGCGATCGGCCCGGTCTCGATGCGGGTGAATGTGGGCTTGGGAGTGCGGACGGAACCCACGAGGCTGGGTGGTTGCTTTTCAGCCAGCAGGGTGAAGGCGGTGCTAAAGATCACATAGTTCAGAAGGATCAGAACGATCAGGATACTCCAATGTCTCCATTTCATGGGTGTATTCCTTTATGCGTGCAAAGCCCCGGCTTGTCCATAGACTTGCCCTTCCATGTGCTTACCGCCAGCATCGCCAGTTCGGGCTATCCCGGAATTAGCCAGATTATACCACATTCTGGCTTATTTTGCAACTCTTGTCCGGTCGGGGTCGTAGGGCTGTTGCTAGGTCGAGCATCCAGTGGAAGCGGAGGCTTCAGCCGGAACGGATTCACGCAAACCCAGCTACTGAAGCCTCGGTTCCTGGTTGTGCGTACGTCAATTCTGGAGTCGAGCCTTCAGGCGGGTAGATCTTGCACTGTTCACCGGATGAAGCCTCGACTCCTGGGCAAAGGGGTGTCGAGCCTTCCGGCGGGCATATCTTATTGACGTGAGAGGGAAATCGCAGTGAAGGTATCCGTGATTGCGACGGTGTTGAATGAACGGGCCGCCATTGAGCAGTTGTTGGACTCTTTGGCCGGCCAGACTCACCCACCCGACGAGGTGGTGATTGTCGATGGCGGATCCACCGATGGCACCTGGGAGGTGCTGACCGCCTGGGCCGCCTCGGAGCGGTTGCCGCTGCGCGTGCTCAGAAACCCAGGCGCCAATATCTCAGCCGGCCGCAATGCGGCGATCGCCGTAGCCAAGGGGGAGGTCATAGCCTCCACCGATGCGGGCGTCCGGCTGGAAAAAGGCTGGCTCGAGGCGCTGGTGACGCCCTTTGAGCAACCGGAGCCTCACCGGGCTGTGGCTGTGGTCTCTGGTTGGTTTGAGGCGGACCCCCACACCCCATTTGAGGCGGCAATGGGCGCTACGGTCCTCCCCCACCTGCGGGAGATCAAAGCGGAGCGGTTCCTTCCCTCCAGCCGCTCAGTAGCCTTCCGCAAAGCAGCGTGGGAGGCCGTCGGGGGGTATCCGGAGTGGTTGGATTACTGCGAGGACTTGATTTTTGATCTGCGGCTGCGGGCCCGGTACGGGCCGTTCCCGTTTGTGCCCGCAGCCGTCGTGCATTTCCGACCGCGAAGTAACCTTCTGGCCTTTTTCAAGCAGTATTATCGGTATGCTCGCGGCGACGGCAAGGCAGACCTGTGGCGCCGGCGGCATCTTATCCGCTATCTGACTTATCTGGGGGCCGGACCGCTGCTTGTCGGCCTGACGGTGTTCCATTCGCCGTGGTGGTGCCTGGCCCTCCTGGCCGGCGCCGGGGTCTATACCGCCACCCCGTACCGGCGTCTATGGCCCATGCTCAACGCCTACGGCCCTCTCGATCGGCTCCAGATGGTCCTTTTGGTCCCCGTGATCCGCCTGGTGGGCGATGTTGCCAAAATGCTCGGTTATCCGGTCGGTCTCCTGTGGCGCTGGCGCAACCGTCATCGGCCCGAAATTCACTGGAAACGTGGATTAGAGGCGGAACAGCCAGGCGAAAGGGGGTGACTTCCTAGGGGCGCTTGCGCACCTCAATTGTCCCGCCGATGGCCAGTTCGGTGTCGGTGCCTGCGACCCGCAGGTTTTCCCAGCTTCCATCAGGCAACATGCGATAGAGGATCACTCCCCACCGGTAGGAGCCCGGCGACAGATCGCCGGGGAGCTGGAGTTCATAATAATCCGCCACCACTTCCCGAGCCACCCATCGCGACGTCGGGTAGGTTCCCAACACGGGATGTTGGCTGTCCACCTGGGCGATCGCTCGACCGGCGCTGTCGATCAGCCGGAGTGAGACCGAATAGTCGGCCGGTGGAGTTCGGAGCGCGCGCCAATACAAGGTCAAAGGCACTACGCTCGACGGGTAAAAGATGGTCTCCGCCGGGTCAAAGCCCGCCAGTTCAAAAAGGTCTCCCAATCGGATCTGGAGGGGCATTATGTCCGAAGGTAGGTCGAAAGCCGGTTCCGGCTGAAGGGCGATGAGCGGGCCGCAGTTGGTGGGGTGCCAGCGGTCTGCCAGCCCGGGATGGGTCCGGGCCAGATATACGGGCCGGCCCTGGGTCACCATCTCTTCCAGCCGTTCCATGGGATAGACAATTTCCACGTCCGGACGCCAGCCTTCTACCTGCTGGTAATACCACAATGGAGTGGCCTGTTCCCAATCGCAGACGATGATCGCCTGTGGTGCCACCTTGGCGATCGCTTTGCCCAGGCGTTCGGCCGCGTAGCCATCTTTGAGGACCTGCCGCCAGGGGTCCAGCACCCCTGCGCCGAGATGCGACGCACGGAATATCGGGTACTGCGTGGAGAAGGAGACCCAGGGAATGGCGAACAGCGCCACGGTAAGCACGGCGCTCAGCGCCAACCGGGACCTCTTTCCCAGGCGATCCAGCGCTCGGACGTTGCTCCACAACCACCCTGCCCCTTCTCCGATCCACAAGGCAAAGATGACGAATGAGGGGAGGAAGAATACCCAATGGCGGGGCACGTGGTAATTCGCCGCCAGCACCGCTTGAAGCAGGTAATTTGCCAGGAGAAACAGGGCATCAGGTCGGCGATAACGCAGCAGCGTGCCCAATCCTGCGAGGCCCAGCACCACCCCCGCCCAGGTAAAGTCACGGCGCAGAACGTCGAGGTAGAAGGGAATGGTCACCGGTTGTTCGAGCGGGACCACCCGCACCTCCCGGATCCAGCCTTCATCATAGAGGGCCAGGATCCAGTCGCCTATCGTTCGTGGATGCCACATCGCCGGCGGCAGGTTCCTTGCCTCGGCCCAGGGCAGGTACAGATAGAAGAGCAACGGGGCAAGCAGCAGGATCGTCAATGTCAGCAATCGGCGACGATCGCGCCAGAGCGCACTCCGTTCAAACCACCCGACGTAGCCGAGCAACGGCAAGGCAAACAGCACCATCGTCCGATGGTGAGCCAGGCTCAGTCCATAGGTGAAGGCCAACAGGCGGAGCGTTCTTGGCGAGCGCGTCTGACCCCACCGCAGAGCCAGATGCAAGACCAGGGCCACCATCAAGGCATTGAACGCATACTTGTCGGCCATGGTCGCCTGTTCCCAGAAGGTAGACCCAAAGGCCATACCTAGCGCAGCGACCAGGGCGGGTACGACTCGTTGCGTGCGCCAGTGGACGTGCTGATAGATGACCATGACGGCCAGGCTGGCCGATACCGCCGAAAGGAGGTTCATCCGCCAGGCGATACTCGACCCCACAGGCCACAGACTCCACAGTTTGCTCAGCAGGATGTAGAGAGGGGTACCGGTGGGATGGGCCATGCTGAGGATGTGGGGGACGAACTGATATTCGCCCGGATCGCCGCCTAACACGCTAGGAGCCAAGGTGAAGAGGTAGACCGTCAACAATCCAGCAAACACCGCCCCGTGGACCCATGGAATCTGCCGGGCGATCGTGCGCCAACGGGGTTCTAACGGCAGAAGCTCTTCCGAAGTTTGAAGGAGCTTGCGTTGCTGGATCAGTTCCAGCAATCGCTGGCCATTGCGAATGTGGCCGGAGAAGCGAAGCGCCCGAACAGGGCGTCGGTGCCAGGCTCGGCGCACTCGACCCCATCGCCCGGCAACCGACTGCCACACGTATACCGTATAGAAGGACTCTACCCAACCCAGCAGATCGATGGATGCTGTCTGGCGCACGTCGGCGATGGCGCGCCAGGGGACTTGTTTCCACGAGAGTCCCCAGCGGCGCGCCCGCAATCCTTCCGCATCGGCCTCGATCTCCGGCAAGAGAGTAAAGAAATAGATGGCAGACCCCCAGCACAGCACCCCGAGGATCGCTTCGGGCACCACCGCCCAGGGCCGCACCCAGAAATAGTATTCACGCCCGGCCCATGTGAGCAACCCCAGCCCCAACGTAAAAAGGAGCAGCGGGACTACGGTGCGGGCAATGATCGTGGTTGCGGTAAAAGGGTACTGGAAGCGCTCCGTCTGATCCGGTATCGAAGGCTGGGGCCTCCCTTCTTCACCCGCCAAGGGTCGCCACCAACACCGCCTTGATCGTGTGCATCCGGTTTTCGGCCTGGTCCCAGACGATGGAATGTTCCGATTCAAAGACATCATCGGTAACTTCCATCGCCTCCAGACCAAACTTCTGATAGATCTGTTCGCCGATCTTGGTCTCCCGGTTATGGAAGCTGGGCAAGCAGTGCAGGAACCGGACCTTCGGGTTACCGGTCTTGCGGATGACGTCCATGTTCACCTGGTATGGCTTGAGCAGTTGAATGCGCTCGGCCCACACTGCCTCCGGTTCCCCCATGGAGACCCAGACATCGGTATAGAGAAAATCCACGCCTCGGACTCCCTCATCGACGCTCTCGGTGAGGATCAGCCGCGCTCCGGTCTCTTGGGCGATTTCGCGGCAGGTCTGAACGAGTTCTTCTTTGGGCCACAACTGCCGTGGGGCGCATAACCGGACGTTCATGCCCAGCTTGCAACCGCCAACCATCAGCGAGTTGCCCATATTATTGCGTGCATCGCCCAGATAACAATAGGCGATCTGGTCGAGGGGCTTGTCGCTGTGCTCGATCATCGTCATGATATCGGCCAGGACCTGAGTCGGATGAAATTCATCGGTTAGCCCATTGTACACCGGTACGCCGGCGTATCGTGCCAGTTCCTCCACGATCTCCTGGGAAAAGCCCCGGTACTCAATGGCGTCGTACATCCGTCCCAGCACGCGGGCGGTATCCTTCATCGACTCTTTGTGGCCGATCTGGGAACCCTCCGGCCCCAGGTAGGTGACATGCGCTCCCTGGTCATAGGCTGCCACCTCAAAAGCGCAGCGGGTGCGGGTAGATGTCTTTTCAAAGATCAGGGCGATGTTTTTCCCCTGGAGTCGGGGTTGCTCATAGCCGCCGTACTTGGCTGCCTTCAGATCTGCGGCCAGTTTGAGCAGGAACTTGATCTCCTCCGGGGTAAAGTCCAGCAGTTTGAGAAAATGGCGGTTGCGCAAATTCACACCCATGAACGTATCCTCCTTTGCTTGGCGACTCGACCAGGCCCATCTGAGACCTGTGACTGTCCATTATACTCAGAACTGGATGCAGGACAAACCTTGGACATCTACTCTCCTGCCCCGACGATGAACCTGGCTCCGTCGCTTCGACCAAACACCTCCGGGAAGTACATCTCATAGGCAGTGGCCGGCATGACCAGGAACCGGCCAGGCACCGAAGCCCGCATGAGATAGGTATACTCGTAGGTGCCCCGGGGCAGATACTGGGCAAACAGCACCACTTTCTCGTCGCGCAGCTCTGAATGGGAAAACCACCACCATCCCCAGCCGTAGCGCCGATACCAGCGATCCTCCTGCTCGACCGTCAGGTTGCGCAATTCGGGCCGCTGACCCACCACGCTGGTCGTCTTCAGGCTGAGGTCCACCCCCTCGCAGCCCGCCGGCAGGGGGTCCTCAACCACCACATAGTACAGGTCCGAAGGAGCGATCAGGGTGAGCTTGACCTGGATCACCTCCCCCACCTGCGCCTGGTCCACATATCGGCCTGGTTGGTCCACGGGGCTGTACTGTCGCGCGATGATGATCCCTCGCTCCAGGGCTCTGACCTGATCCGCCGGCAGGTAGTAGCGCAGTGAAGCCGAGTAGTAGAGCTTTCCTTTGCCGGTCTGATCGGCCTGGGGAGCAAGGCGCTCCAACACCAGCCGATTGCCCTGGTCCACCAGCAGGCGCGCGACCTCAATCTGCAGCTTGCGGCTCTCGGTGATCGTCTCTTTGGAGACCTCGCCGCTGAGCAACGGCTCGCCGTTGAGATAGACCGTATAGTTAAAGTCGCCCTCAAATTCCCCGCTGGCCCGCATATACTCGACCAGAGCCAGCAGCGTCCAGGCCGTGTTCTGTGTCGTTGCCCAGTAGCCATCCTGGCGCACCGCCATCAACCAGCGGACGACGTTTGGCAGCAGCTCGCTGCCTGGTTCCAGACGGGAGATGGCCCACAGGACGATGGCCGTGGAGCGAATATCGGTGTTCATGTTCCAATAGTCGGGTTTGGCCTCTTCCCAGTGGATGCCGGTGGCGCTGGCGACGGCATCGCCCGACAAGTCGCCGAGCAACGTCTGGACGCGCGCTGGCTCTTCCGGTTCCAGGAGGTTCAGAGCAACCGCCAGCAAAGCCTGTCCGTAGCGGCTCAGCAGATGTCGTTTGTCGAACAGGCGGACCGCCAGGCCCAACTGTCCGCCGGCTTCCTGCTCGACGGTCGTGTAATAATCAGCCAGCACATAGAGCTGGTAGGCCAGGCGGTTGGCTTCCCAGGGCTCATCCACCGTACTCACCGAAGGCAGGTTGTCACGCAAGAAGGTAGCCGCCCGGTTCATCACCTCTTCATCGACCACAAAACCGGCGCGATGGGCCTCGAGCAACCCCTGGAGCACATACGCGGTCAGGAAGGTATCGCTCTTGTCCGACACCCACCATCCCCAACCGCCATCATAGTGCTGTTCGTTGTAGAGCCGCTGCAGGCCAACGCCGACCATCTGAGCCAGTTTCTGCTCCAACTCGGGCCGATCGAGGTCCATTTCCTTCAGCGCCTGCCAGGTCACCACATTGGGCAGGAACCGGCTCACCGTCTGCTCTACACACTCATAGGGGTAATGCTCCAGGTAGTTGAGGGCATCCTGGGTGGCGGCGGTCAAAGACCCGTCCAGTTGGATGGTGAGTTCGCCTTGGGTCGGGTCAAAGACCCGAGGCAGTTGGACGATTTCCTGGCGCAGTCCCGCTTCTGGCAGGGTCCCGGCGGTAGAGACCACCTCCGGGGTGGAGTACGGATACACCGGCAGCGTATCCTCGCGCCCGTCGTAGAGGTCACCCGACTTGGCCCACATGCGGACCTTGGCCTCGCGGACAGGCAGCGCCTTGACCGACCAGGCCACCTTGGCCTGCTCTCCGGCCGGCACCTGGACGCTCTGGCTGGTCGAACCCTCCAGCGCCAATCCTTCGGTACTGATACTGACCTGGACTTCCAGTGCCTGGGCGGTGTTGTTGTGCACGATGGTCGCGATCTCCGCCCGGTCGTTCACCACAAAGAAACGAGGCAATACCGGCCGCACCAGGAGATCGAGGCTGCTCAGGATATCCACATTCGTCTGGCCCACCTTGGTGTCGGCCGTCACCCCTCGGGCCTGCATCCGCCAGGTGGTCAGGTTATCCGGGAGTTGCACGCTCACCTGAGCTTTGCCATTCCGATCGGTGCGCACCACGGGGTCCCAGAAGGCAGTGTCAGCGAAGCGGGTTCGGACCAAACCTTCTTCTCCTCCACCCCCTCCTTTGGCTCGTGGTCTCAACTCCCGGTTGAACTGCTCCATCGACACTACCAGAGGAGTGGTCGTCCTGACCCCCAGCCCACGATTCCGCCAGAAGGTCTCCAGCAGGGTAGGACCGGGTTCATCGGCCAGGGCCAGCACGGCCAGGTCTGCCATGCGCAGGGAGAGTTCGGCTTCCACCGGCTGCCCCTTGGAGTCAGTGACCAACACATCGTACGTTGCGGTCTGGCGGGGGCCATAGTGTTCGCCCCGACTCATGTCCTTGTCAGGGGTCAGGGTGATGGTCAGTTCCTTGGACTTGACCGAAACCGGGAGCCGCACCACCCCCATCTTGAAGGTGGCCAGGCCGTCCGGCGCCTGCTCTGACCCCTGGACGATGAGCACCGACACGAACAGGGTAGGGACATGGTCTTCTGTAATGGGGATCCGGAGCACCTCGCTGTTTGTCCTGAGTTGACGGACCTGAGTATCCATAAGGTGGCCACGCTCCAGCGTCACCAAGGCCTGCACCGTCCCGGTGTACGGAGAGGGGATCAGGATTTCGGCCACATCGCCAGGCTGATATTCCTGCTTGTCGGGGATCAGTTCGATGCGGTTATGGCTTTCCCGCCGCCAGCTTACCGCTTCATCCCCGCCCCACACCCACAGGTAGGTGGCGCTGCGAATTTCATTTTCGCGCGTGTCGTGGCCGATAGCCCGCACCCTATAGCTCCCGGCTTTCTTGGGAGTGAAACGGGCGATCGCCTGGCCTTTGTCGTCGGTGGTCACCGTGGTGGTCAGGACCGGGATATCTTCTGCGGTCCAATCCCAGTAGTATCCGCCGTCCTCGGCCTGCCGCCGCGCGCTATACCAACGATGTTCCATAAAGACCACGGTCAGCGGCACGCCGGCCACGGCTTTACTATCCCAGTCTACGGTCAGGAGATCAACCTCCGCTTCTTCCCCGACCTGGGTTAGGTAGCGGTGGGGAGCGATGCCGATATAGAACTCCCCCTGGTGGACGATGGCCGCCGTACGATTGCTCACCTGCTGGCCACTGATGTCGGTCACGCTGACTTCGATGGTAAAGAGTTGGCTTTGCGTCTCCTTGCTGATGTCGGCTGGCACCTTAAAGGTCACCCGGCCTTGGGCATCGGTCCTGGCATCGCCTTCAGCGATGAGCCGGCCGAACCCGCCGTAGAACCGCTCATCCTCCTGAGCTCCCCATTCATAGTCGCTCCAGCTATACCATGGACAGCTCTGCCCGGCCGGGCATTGATAGTTGAACCAATAACCGCTGCTCAGTACGCTCCAATGGACCTCAGCGTCCGACACTGGCCCGCCAAAGTAGTAGGTCGCTTCGGCCGTGACCTGAATGGTGTCGCCGCCCAGGTAGGCGTCCCGATCGGTCGTTACCGAGACCTGGTATTCCGGTTTCTTGTACTCAGCCACCAGGAAGCTGGTGCCCGCGTAGAAATCCTGGGCCGGGTCCTGAATATCAATGTAGTAGGAGCCGAGCGGCGCCTCTTCACTCAGTACGAGCTGGTCATGGAGGGTCCCCATATCGTTCAGGGACAGGGTGCGCTTGTACAGCTCTTTGCCTTGGGGATCGTTGATCCGCACCTGCAAGGATTGGAGCCGTGTCGGAATGCTATAGTGCGCATCGTCGTCGGCGCGGATAATCGCCTTGAAATAGACGGTCTGACCGGGGCGATAGATCGGCCGGTCGGTATACACATAGCCTTGATACGGACTGCTCCAAAACTCGGAATCCACTCCAAAGTTCCAGGGGCTGATGCCCTCGTCCCAGCCGTTGTAGGCCACCCCAAAATCGCGGCTGCCCGGTTCGCCGGTGAAGGCAAAAAAGGCATCCCACAGGTCTTGGCCCCGTGTATAGGTCTGGAAAATCCCATCGCTGTCGGTTCTGCCAGACCCAGCCGGTTGACTCGTTTTGGAATAAAGGTTCACCGGTAGGTCGCTGACCGGCTGACCGCTGGCCAGGTCCGTCGCCCAGACCAGCGCTTCGGTCCGCGTTTGCTTCAGAACCAGGTTAAGCCGTGACTTGAGGAACATGTAGCGGGAAGGTCGGTAATCTCGGGTTTTCTGTTTTACTTCAGGCGCGCTCATCTGCAGGTAGTAGAGCCCCGGAGGCAGGTCTTGCCCATCACCGGTGCGCAATTCGAGACGAGCCAGACGAACCTGATTGCGGGGGGCCTGCACTCTCTGCGTCCAGCGCCGGATCAACTCGGGCTCCTGGGGGACATACCGGTCCCAGGCTTCCCAATCGCTAAGCAACCTCATGAACTCTTCAGGGCTCAAGCGATAGAGGCTCACCTCCATTTGGGTGATGTTGCGGTAGGTCGCATAGACCACCGTCTCGGTATAGGCGCTAAAGGTGCCCAGCCGTCCGTCGGTGGCCAGCGTCGCATAGGGAGACAAATCTCCGGTGGTGAAGCGGATGCGGGTGGCCTGGCCCAGCCTCGCGCCGTATTTGTCTGGCGTATCCGCATCCAGCACCACGCTGTACGAGGTGGCAGGGTCCCGCTTGAACGAAATCTGGACTTCGGTCTCGTATTCGGACCAGGTGGTATAGACCGGAGTGACCTGGGGAGTGACAGTCAGGTGGTCGAGGAACCCCTCGCGTTGCATGGGACTGGCAAAGACGATCTGGATGCTCGCGTCAGGAGCGACTCCCTTTTCGCCATCCTGAGGCACGGTGGAGACGACACCGGGTTCTTTGACCGTCGCAAAGCTCCAGCGGATCTCTTCCGTGATAGCCAGTTCACCCGCCTTGGCCCGAGCCCCGGCGGCGACTCTGGCGGAATAGGTAGCGGAGCGGAGAAGAGGCTTGTCCGGCACAAAGATCATCGTTTCGGGAGCGGTCGCGGTTTCAGCCCCCTTCCACCGGAAGGTTCCTTCCACCGGCTGACCGTCAAGCTCCAGCGAGAAACGGGTCTGCACCGACGCATGGTCCATCGGCTGGTTGAACGTCACGCTGATCACGTCGGTAGGGCCCACATACCGGAATCCGTTGGGTGGGGAAAATTGCAGAGCCGCCGGGCGAATGGTGGTGAATTCCCACACGTAATCCTCGGCCAGGATACCGCCAGAGGTGTCCGATAGCCCGGCTGCGATCCGGGCCTGGTAATGGGTCGCCGGCAAAAAGCCGCCATCGGGGCGAAAGAGATAGATGGCGGTGTTCAACCATTCTCCCTTTCCGCGTACAGGAGGCATGAAGGTCAACGGCTGAGGTAGTTCGTCCTGGCGGTTGATGGCGCTCAACGGCACCACCGGTCGATTAAAGATGACCGTCACCGTCGTATTGGGGTCCAGATCCTCGCTGTCCGGGCCAGGGATCACCTGGCTGACGACCAGATAGCCGACGGTGCTGAAATCAAAGACCACCGGCTCTCCCATTGCCGTCCCTTCGACATTGCGCGCCGTCTTGTCCACCGTCACCTGGTAGCGCCTGCCCCGCTCAAAGCCCGGTTCCGGCGCAAAGGCTACCGTTCGGTCATCGCTCCAGGTAAAGCCTCCTTCGAGGGTGGGCGAGATCGAAAGGGCAGCCTCTACGCTGGCCTGGTCCATGGGCTGATCAAACGTCAGGACGATCGGTGCGTCGAGGGGTTGTTCCTCGCCGGGTGCCGGGCTGCGCGAAAGGAGACGCGGGGGTGGCAGCGGCAATGGGGTAGCCGTTGGGGGGGCAGGGGTCCAGGTGGCGGTTGGCTCCCCGGCGGTTGGCGTTTCTCGGGGTGTAATCGGCTTACATCCGCTCAGCAAGACTGCCAGCAAGGCGAGAACAGATAGCCACCGATGGATCGCTTTTTGCTTGGAAATCATTTCTTTCACCTCTTTCACCTAATGGAGAGAAGGGTCGGTCGCTTCTCTCGTCTATTCCCTGACGTTGATCTGGATCTGATCGCTCGTCACCTGTTCACCATCCAGCGTCATGCCAACGGCCCAGAAGCGATGCAGACCGGGCTCCAGGCGCCATAGCGTTTGATACGGCGGTCTGGAGAAACGGGCCAGTGGTTGACCATCTGCCAGCAGGGTGACCTCCTGAAAAGAGAGGTGACTACCCGGCAATGCGGCAACGACGATCCGCTGGGCGTCGCGTGACAGTCCCGGATCGATGAGGTACACCGCCCCCATATCTGGGCTACTCATCTTCAGCGCATACTCTTCGGCCGATGAGCTGAGAGCGGCGGTCTGTGTCCCAACCTCCGCAATCCCCTGCTCCCTGGCCCAGTCCTGGGCTTCCGGCGGCCAGGCGACATAGACGCGGCGCGCAATTTGCTCCGGCGGAGTATCGGCCGTGGCCGGCAGCCCGGTGGCTCGATCGAGCGCCAGATGCTGATGCATGGAGCAAATTCGAGTCGGCTCGGTCCCCTCAATAAAAAGTTCTCTGACCCGATGAGGGCAATCAGGCCCCGGCAACAAGCCCGACAGTGCACATACCTCGATCTCCACCAAGCCATCCGGGCGCTGAAATTCGCGGACGGGACGGCCCTTGAGCGCTGCCTCCATGACATCGTGCCAGATGGGAGCCGCCCCGCTGATGCCCGAGATATCGCGCATCGGTTCGTTGTCGGCGTTGCCCACCCATACCCCCACCACCAACTCCGGCGTGTACCCCACCGTCCAGTTGTCCCGAAAGTCGGTGGTTGTGCCCGTTTTCACTGCCGCCGGACGGCTCAGGCGGAGCACACTGTGCTCGCCAAAAGAAGGACTGCGGGCCAGGTCATCGCTCAGGATATGGGTGATGAGGTACGCAACCCGTTCGTCCAGCACCCGGGGACCTATCCCGTTCCCTCCCGATGGCGAGGTCCACGGGATGTGGCCCTGCGGATCCTCCACCCGCCGGATGGCAATCGGATGCACCCGATATCCGCCGTTGGCAAAGGCGGCATAGGCCGCTGTCTCTTCCAACAAACGCACTTCACCGCCTCCCAGGGTAACGGCCAGCCCCAGTCGGTCCGGGTCATCAAAGGTTGTGATGCCCAGCCGGCGGGCCAGGTGGGTCATGGCCTCCACCCCCACCGCGTCCAGTACCTTCACCGCGATCACGTTGTAGGAGGAAGCCAACGCTTCGCGCAACCGCACCGGCCCCCGGAACTGGAGGTCGTAGTTCAGCGGCACATAGGGCATCCCTTCCTTGGTGACAAACGCAGTCCGCACGTCGAACAACACGGTGGCGGCGGTGAACTGACCTCGTTCAAAGGCCGCCGCATAGGTGATCGGCTTGATGGACGATCCGGGCTGGCGCAGGGCGGTGGTGCCGTTCACTGCCCCATCGATCCGCCTGGAAAAATAATCGGGGCTGCCGACCATGGCCAGGATCTCACCCGTCTGCGGATCCAGGGCGACCAGAGCGGCATTGCGCACATTGTGGCCGCCGGGCGGGCATTGCTCACGCTCTCCGTGGCATTCCGCCAGGCGTCTCAGCCGATAGCGGATGATATCGCGGGCGGTCTCGTTGAGGTCGAGATCTAGCGTGGTGTAGATGTGCAGCCCGCCTTGCTCCAGGCGGCCCAGCCCCAACTCTTGCTCCAACAAACTCCGCACATAGAAGACAAAATGGGGCGCGCGGATTTCAAAGGGAGCGGGAGCAAAGTACAGCTTCTCCTCTCGGGCCAGACGGGCCCGTTCCGGCGTGATATAGCCGTGCTTGACCATCAGGTCCAGGACCACCGCCTGACGCTCCTTGGCCCGTTTCATGTTCTCCAGCGGGTTGTACAGAGCCGGAGCCTGGGGCAGCCCGGCCAGCAGAGCGCATTCCGCCAGGTCCAGGTCACGAGCGTGCTTACCAAAGTACGCCTGGGCTGCCGCCTCGACCCCATAGGCCAGGTTGCCATAATAGATCTCATTCAGATACAGTTCCAGGATCTGGTCCTTGGAGTACTGGCGCGCCAACCGCCAGGCGAGTACCGTCTCTCGTAGTTTGCGGGCAAAGGTGCGCTCGTATCGCTCTTCGGAACTGAGGAGCAGATTCCGGGCCAACTGCTGCGTGATCGTGCTTCCACCCGCCAGCACCTCCCCCCCGCGCAGGTTGATCCATACCGCGCGGAAGATGGCCCACAGGTCCACTCCAGGGTTCTGGTAGAACGATGCATCTTCCGTGGCGATGGTCGCCTGGCGTAATTCTTCCGGGACTTCGTCGAGCGGGATCGGGGAATGGCGGCCGGCGTGAGGGGGCAACATCTCAAACAGCAAACGACCGTACCGGTCGTAGACCTTGCTGCTGGGCGCGGCCGTATAACTCTGGAGATCGCTGAGCGACGGCAGATCGGCCAGCAGCCGCACGTAAACGATCAGGCCCAGTATGACGACAAGACCGAGAAATAGGGCTATCCCCTTCCCGAAGTGACGGCAAAAACGGACCTGCATCCGCTCCTTTCCCCGTTTCGTAACGCAAACGATGAAAGCTTCCCCTGAATTTTTGGGATGCGCTTCTTAATTAGACGCAAACGCATCGCCAAAGGTTCCAGGGTACCCAAGAAACCGTCAGGTGAGGACGGAATCAAAGAGTTATGGTGAATTTGCCGTCACGGGCGAACAGGACCCCATCCACCCACACCTCGCCCCCCTGGCGCAGATCGCATACCATATCCCAATGGATCGCAGACCGGTTCTTGCTTCCGCTCTCCGGATACCCGGCGCCAAGGGCCATGTGGACCGTTCCCCCGATCTTTTCGTCAAAGAGGGTGTTCTTGGTGAACCGTTGAATGCCCTGGTTGGTGCCAAAGGCAAATTCGCCTAAATAGCGAGCTCCCTCGTCGGTGTCCAGCATGGTGAGCAAAAACGCCTCGTTTTTGGCTGCAGTGGCTTTGACCACCCGGCCATTCTCAAACCACAGACGGACATCTTCCACCTCGCGGCCATCGGTGCAGGCGGGATAGGTGAAACGCACATGGCCGTTGACGCTCCCTTCGACAGGACCGGTAAAGATCTCGCCATCCGGAAAGTTTTCGCGTCCATCACAATTGACCCAGTGTCGGCCCTGGATCGACAGAGTTAGATCAGTGTCGGGTCCCACCAGGCGCACCTGGTCTTTATCCGACAGCCAATCAATCAGCCGCTGTTGATCCCTGGAAATGGCCTGCCAGGCAGCGATGGGATCGGACTCATGGACCAGAGCCGCGCGGTAGTAAAAATCCTCAAACTCGCGTAACGACATCTCGGCATCCTGAGCAAAAGCCTGGGTCGGATAGAGCGTGCCGGTCCACTTGAGTTCTTTTCTGGCAGCCCGTTCCAGGAACCGCTCGGTCAGTGGGCGGCGGGCGGCCTGGAACCTTGACTGTCTGGCCGGGTCGATGTTGGTTAGTGCCTTGGTGTTAAGCTCGGTCCAAATGCTGATCTGGGCATCGATCTGTTCAATAATCTGGCGGTCGATCTCGGGCACAAAATCGAGTTGGGCATCGCTGGCATATTTGAACAAAATCTCGGCTGCCTCATCGAGGCCAAGCCGCAACCAGGGATACCCTCCCCGCTCCAGGATGCGTTGATAGACGGCCAGGATCAGGGGAGCCCCTTCCGGAGTACCTCGGATCTGGACCAGTTCACCAGGCTGAACATTCACCGAATAATCCACCAGAATCCGGGCCACTGCTTCTACACGGGGGTCGTACATGATTTTCTCCTTCCGTCAAGCTAGATGGATTATAACACCGCTGGAAATCCACGTCAACCCTGGCCCTGAGAGCAACCATCACCTGCTGCCCACCGCAGCCCTAGCCACCGTAGAGCAGGCGGTGGACATCGGAGGCGCACTGTGCTATACTGAAAGGGCCAATATAGTGCGCATGTGCCACAAGGGGGAGGATAATGGGAGGCAAGATCCGCGTCCTGTTGGCGGATGATCATGTCGTGTTGCGCGAGGCAACCGCCGAACTGGTGGACCATCAACCGGATATGAAGGTGGTGGGCCAGGCGGGGACCGGTGAAGAGACCGTGGCTCAAGCGAAGGCGCTCCAGCCCGACGTGATTGTGATGGACATCGCCATGCCCCGGCTCGATGGATTGGAAGCCACCCGGCGCATTCTCAAGGAATGCCCCCGTACCCGGGTGCTGGTCTTGACCGCTCTTGATGAGGCGGATCATGTGATCCCCCTCCTGGAGGCGGGAGCGACCAGCTACCTGCCCAAAACGGTAAGCCTGAATGAACTGCTGGACGCCATTCGGGCCACCAGTCGAGGGGAATCGGTGCTGCCGCCTTCGGTTGCAGCCGTGGTCATCCGCCATCTTTCCGGCACCAGACAACGGACATCCGCAGACGAGCTCACCCCTAGGGAGCGGGAGGTGTTGTGCCTTCTCGCCCAGGGCTACACCAATTACCAGATCGCCCGCCAGCTCGGCCTGAGCATTCGGACGATAGAGACCCACCTGACCCATATCTATGACAAATTGAATGTGGGTTCCCGCACCGAGGCCGCCCTGTGGGCGCAGCGGAAAGGGTGGGTTTCCACAGAATAGTCGCACCCCGCCGTGGTGGATCGGTTGAGGACCCTCATGGACCGGCTCTGAGGCAAGGCCAGCGGAAGGGCCGAAGCTAGGCATCTTTAGCCGAAACTGGTCGCCGGCCGATAGACTTCGGGACGAGCGCGGGCCTCCCGTTGCCAGCGCAGGACCAACCACCCATTGAATGCCAGGATGATCGCCGCCAAGGCGCGGATGGGCCACACCGGCCAACCCACCGCTGCTGCGGCGTAAATATCCCCGCCGAACCAGAAGGAAAGGACGGCATAGTAGAGAGGATCGAACACCAGGAAACACGCCCCTATGTACCACAGCAGGACGTTCACCCACGGCCACCGCGTCAGCCAGCGGCGCCGTGTTCCATAGACCAGGTAGCCAATCAGCGTGGTCATCACCGCCGGCAGCCAGGCAATGACCAACCAGCGGACTCCGACTCGCTCAGCGACCGGGGTGGCATAGATCACCTGGCTGCTGAGCCAGCCGTTGGTCAGGAAGCGAAACTCTACCACCTCCTCACCCAGTAAGCGACAGGCCAGGTAATGCCCGCCTTCGTGGACCGCACTGTAGACCACATACGCCGCCAGGAACGCCACCAGCAGGTACAGTCGTTTCTTCACGAACGCCATCGTATCTTCCTCCAGCGGACGTCATCTAGATCGTCTGTTCACAGCGGCAGCGAGACAACAAACGTAGCCCCCTGCCCCTCAGAGTTCTCCACCCAAAGCTGCCCGCCATGCTCCTCGACGATGCGTCGAGCGATGGACAGTCCCAGGCCGGCCCCATCGCGCTTGCCCAAGCTGAAAAAAGGCTCAAAAATCCGTTCCTTGAACTCTTCCGGGACTCCGGGGCCGGTATCGGAGAAGCGCAGCTCCAACCGGGACCTCTCCTGGCGAGCCTCCACGGTAAAGGTTCCTCCGCCAGGCATGGCGTCTTGGGCGTTGGCGGCGATGTTGTACACCACCTGAGCGATCCGGTTGGCATCCATCACCACCGGGCCGTCAAACTGACACCGTCGCACCACCTCGATCCCGCGATCGCAAAAGTCCACTTCGAGCACAGCCAGCACTTCGTCTAGAAACTCGGACAGGTCGCAGGGGCTTTTGCGCAGCGGCAACGGCCCGCCCCGGACATAGTCCAGGATCTGCTGGGTAGTGTTGAGCAGGCGGTGGGTCAGGGAGACAACCGCCTTGCTGAGTTTCTGACGGGTGGCCGGCGAAATCTCCGGCCGGGCGAGAAACTCGGCACACCGCAGAATGCCGCCCAGAGGACTCCGCAGGTCGTGGGCCACGCTGGCCGCCATCCGGCCCACCGCGGCCAGCCGTTCGGCGGTCAGCGCCTCTTGACGCAGCCGGGCATTGGCGATGGCAGTTCCCAGTTGATGGCCAATGGCCTGGAGAAGGGACTGCTCTTCGACCGAGAACGGTTGGGACCGCCGCGTAGCCACGGCCAGCAGGCCCACCAGACGCCCTTCGGCCAGCAACGGGACCTCCAGGATCAGCCGGATGCCGTCCTCCTGAATCGCCGCCGGAACGATGGATTCATCGGCCGGCACTTCTTCGATCCAGAGTTCCTCACCCTCCGGCCACAGGTCCAACCGCTTGTGTCCTATCTTGCCTTGAAGCCAGCTCACCAGACCGGCAGACATCCCCTGGTGGCTGTGCAGGACCAACCCGGAGCGCTGATCATCCTGCAGGGCGATGGCCCCCATCTCCAGCCCGGTGACGGCCAACGCCTGTCGTAATCCTTCCTCCAGGATCTGATCCAGATCTCCAGGGCGGTTCACCGCTTCGGCGACCGCATACACCGCCGCCAGTTCCCGATGACGGCGGGTGGCCTCTTCATAGAGCCGGGCATTCCGTATGGCGACCACCGCCTGGGTGGCCAGGGCTTGGAGCAGTTGCACATGTCGTTCGTGAAAAGCGCCGGGTTCGTTGGCGATCAACACCAAGGTCCCGATCAGTTCGTCACCGAGCAACAGTGGCACCCCGACGTAGGCAGCGAACGGGAGTTCCCCCGGCAGGAGATGGGGGCGAAGGTCCTGCCGGGCTTCTACATCGGGCACCAGAAGCGGCTCCTTATGGCGCACCAGCCAGCCCGTATAACCGTGGCCCGGCGGATAGACCGTGCCGATCGGCATGGAACGGCTGGCCTCCGCTCGCAAGGCCAGCAGGGTGAGCGATTGGGATTCTGGATCCCACAGGCTGAGTTCGGAAAGGGCACACGGGATCAGCTCAGCAGCGGCGGCGACGACCGCTTCCAGGGTATTCTGAAGTTCGAGGCTGGCGCTAATGCGGCAGGCGAGGGCGTGGAGCACACTCATCTCTTCGGCCCGGCGTTGCTCCTCGGCGTAGAGACGAGCGTTCTCCAGCGCCAGCGCGGCCTGGTTAGCCAGGATCGCCACCATCTCCTGATCAGCCAGGCTGAACGCATCGAGTTCGGCGCTCTCGATGTTAATGACTCCCAGCACCCGACCTTCGAACTGGACCGGCACCGCCAGTTCTGAGAGGGTCGGGAAACCGGAAATACAGCGGACATATCGCCCGTCCTGGCGTACATCGGGGACATAGACTGGCTGACCACAGCGAGCCGCTGTGACGACGATGCCCTGCTCGCCAGTCACGGGAAGAGACAAGGTGCCGGTGGCCGTGAGGAATCCGCGTCTGGCGACCAGGCGGAGCTCTCCCCGTTCCTCATCGAGCAGAAAAAAGTCGCTGTCCTGGAGATCGAGGACCCGGGCGGCGATATCCAGCACGGTTTGTGCGATCTGCTGAGGGTCGCGGATCAGAAGAAGCCTTTGCCCCAGATCATACAGTGCCGTCAGTTTCGCGTCCATTGGTCTGCTGGTTCCTCCCTGTCCATTATAGCACAGGCCTGCCGGCCCGGGCAAGGCTCCTTCTCAGGGATAACCCGTTCCTTTGTCTCGTGGAAACCCCTGATCTGGGACAGACGAGGATCAAAAGTTTCCCGCACCCAGAAAGCGCGCTCTCCCCGATGTGCACCGGCTCAGGATGCGGTACAATGGAACCAGGTTCATGAAATGGCATGATGCGTGAGAACCAGGGAGGCACTGATGTGGGGTCCAGAGTTTCTGTTATCGGAACACCTGATGAAGTTGCGGCTGGAGGAATTGAACCATGGGGCGGCCATTCGCCGCCTGCTCCTGGAGAGCGCCGTGGAGCCGAAGGAGCGCAAGCCCTGGCTGGGCCGGCAATGGCTTTTCCATTTCGGTCGGTTTCTGGTGGCGGTCGGGCAGCGGCTGGAAGGCTATGCCCTGGTCCACCGCCGGGAAGAGGTCTCGGGCTCGTACTGAGTGGTCTGAAGGACTGAGCGGGGTTCGAGTCTCCTCCTCGGGTGAGTGGTTGAGAGGGGAATATGCCTCGGATCGAGGCGTTCCACCAATGCCGCCGCGGGCCGGTCTGGGTGAACATGAGCGGTCCATTTTGGAGTGATGATGTCTGGACCAGTTTCGGTGAAAATCGGTGGCCCACGATCGGGCGACAATTAACGCTCGTTTTTCCACGAACCCCGGGCTCGTGTCTCTCCATGAATCCGGCCAGGCCTTCGACGACAATTCACTCAGCCGCCTTCTTGGCTCCACTTTTGGCGGTGTGGCCTGGATCGTGGTTGGCACTTTCGCCCCGATCTATCTTTCGAGACCGATACTCATCATAATCGGGCACGAGCCGATGGTATTCACTATCCATCAATGGGGATGAGATCATGAAATCCGCCGAAGCCCGATTGCAGGCAATCGGTATGTTCCAGACGACCGCCACGCGAAGCAGCGCCTTGACATCGGGGTCGTGGGGCATCGGTTCGAGAGGATCCCAGAAGAAGATCAAAAAGTCGATGTCGTTGTCAACAATCTTGGCGCCGATTTGCTGATCGCCGCCCAACGGCCCGCTCTGGAATCGGTGGATAGGTAACCCAAGTTCGCGTTCTAGCATCGCACCGGTAGTGCCAGTAGCATAGATTACATGGCGAGCCAAGAGGTCACGGTTGAATTTGGCCCATTCCAAGAGGTCCCGTTTCTTGTTGTCGTGGGCCACGAGAGCAATCTTCTTGTCGCGTTTCATGACAATATTTTGATAGGCCATGGGCTTCACTTATCCTTCTCGTTTCCTGTGATCACCCTTTTCCTAGTCTACCGATCATCGGGTGGTAAAGTGCCTTCTCTGGGTGTGCAAGACTCGATCGGGGTAGCAAAGGCAAGTCGCTCTTCGTCCACACAGGCGCCGGCGTCAGCAAGGTAGGCATTCTCCCGGAACGTTCAAGGCTGATGGATAATATACCATTGCGCAAACAGTACTCTGCCGGTAGCAGTCGCCCAACGCTTCTTCGTGGAGCCCTCCTTCGAGAATCGACCGCTCCCCGCATGTGGGAGTCGAGGCTTTAGCCGGTCCACCGCCTGAAGGCTCCACTCCGCCACCCGGAGTCGCGACCTCCGCCGCCGGCCATTTTCATCCATCGTGGTGCCCAGCCGGGCACGGCCCGCCCGACCAGTTGCACCTTGAATCGTGAGCCAGGCCGGCGCTCTCGCCCGACGGTGAACCATCGGGCTCAGTCAGCCAAGCCCGCGGGGTGTCGGCCAGCCCCGAAGGGGCTTTGTCGGCTCAGCCCGCCGCTTCCAGCGGCGGGCGAACGTGCCGGAGGCCGGACAGATCGTCGGGCTTGCCCGGATGATGCCCGCGTGTATTTGTGAATCGGCAACCGCCGCCCCTGAATACTGCGCCCCTCAACGTTGAGACGAACCTCAATGATTGTACCACGAGCCGGGCCGAAAGACAACACAAAAGAGAGCGCATCCGGTTTTGGGCACCTCGGATGCGCTCCAGGGGGTGGGATGGATACATTTTCTATCTCTTATTATACCGCCTTGCGGTTAAAAGACGGTTCAGAATTGGTTAGGATTTGGTTAAGAAACCGGGCCTCTCTTGTTTGCATCCACACCGGCTCCTGGGTATACTACCTCCATGGATAGCCTCGAAGCCAAGCTGGCTCGCGCCTGGGTGGTGCGCCACGCCCATTTCGCGGATGAGATCACCTGGTCCTACCCGCTCGACACCGCCGTGCTGAGCTTGACCGGTCGCCAGTGCGCCCTCCGTTGTGCCCATTGCGGGGGGCACTATCTGAAAGGGATGCGGCCTATCTGGGAAGCGGACCCCGACCGCTCGACCAGTTGCCTGATCTCCGGCGGCTGCGATCTGACGGGCCGGGTGCCGGTATTGGCCCACCTGGACCGGGTGCGGGCCTGGCGCCCGGGTCGCATCTTGAACTGGCACGTCGGTTTTGTCTCCGAGGCCGAGATGGAGGCCATTGCCCCGCTGGTGGATGTCGTCTCGTTTGACTTTGTCGGCGACAACGAGACGATCCACGAGGTCTATGGCCTGGACCGCACCGTCGAGGACTATGTCGAAACCTACCGCCTCCTGCGTCGGTATGCCCGCACCCTGCCCCATGTGACCATCGGCCTGCGCGGCGGGAGCCTGGGCCACGAACGCCCGGCGCTGGATCGATTGCAGGAATTGGGCGTGGACGGCCTGGTCTTTCTCGTCTTTATCCCCACGCCCGGCACCCCCTTTGCCGATCGGGAGCCTCCCCCGCCGCAGGCGGTAGCCGAACTGCTGGCCGAGGCGCGGGTCCAGTTTCCCGCCGTCCCGCTCTATCTGGGGTGTATGCGGCCCAAAGGCCGCTACCGTGACCGGCTCGACCCTCTGGCGGTGCAGGCCGGGATGAATGTGGTGGTCAGCCCCTCCCGCTCGGCGCGACAGCGGGCGGCAGAGCTGGGGTTGGCCGCCCGTGAGATTCGAGAATGTTGCGTCCTGTGAGGCCCTGGCATCTGTCTTGTCAGTCTGGGCTTTTGGTGCTACAATGGACGGCGGGAAATGCCGTCTCCCGCGGAATCGATCCGTCAATTCGCAATCCATCGAAAAGGAGGTTCAGAGAGGAACATGAAAACCGATCCAAGCTGCCGGTATAGCACCGAGCATGAGTGGCTCCGCGTCGAGGGCGAGGAAGGAGTGATCGGCATCACCGATTACGCCCAGGATCAGTTGTCGGACGTGGTCTATGTCGAGTTGCCCGAAGTGGGAGAGACCTTTCAACGGGGTCAGGTGTTTGCCACCGTGGAATCGGTCAAGGCGGCCTCCGACGTCTATATGCCGGTCAGCGGCCGCATCCTGGAGATCAACGAAGCGCTGGAAGACTCGCCCGAGTGGGTCAACCAAGACCCGTATGGCAAAGCCTGGTTCGTGCGCATCGCCATCCTCGATCCGAGCGAGGTGGACGATCTGATGGACGCGCCGGCCTACGAAGCCTTTATCGAGGGGTTGCACTAATCCCCCAGGAGGTAGCCATGAGTTATCTTCCGCACACCGACGCGGACCGGGCGGCAATGCTGGCCGCCATCGGCGTGGACCGGGTGGAAGACCTGTTTCACGACGTTCCCGCCGCCTGTCGCTTTCCGGCCCTCGACCTGCCCCCGCCTGCCTCGGAGATGGAGGTCCTCGATGAACTGCTGAGCATGAGCGAGGAGAACCTGGATGTCCAACACTACCCCTGTTTTCTGGGGGCAGGGGCCTACCACCACTATGTGCCCCGCGTCGTGGACCATCTGATCAGCCGTTCCGAATTCTATACCGCCTACACCCCGTACCAGCCGGAGATCAGCCAGGGCACCTTGCAGAGTATCTTTGAATACCAGAGTATGATCTGCGCCCTGACCGGCATGGAGGTGGCCAACGCCTCCCACTATGACGGAGCAACGGCCACCGCCGAAGCGGTCAACATGGCGGTGAATGTAGCGCGGGGCCGGCGGAGGCGGGTCATCCTCTCCCCCGCCGTCCACCCCGAATACCGGGCCGTGGTCCGCACCTACACTCAGGGGATGAACCTGGAGATCGTGGGGGACGAGGACCTGACCGCTGACCTGAAGGACCTGCTCGCCTGGCTGGATGAGCGCACCGCCTGCCTGATCGTCCAATCTCCCAACTTTTTCGGACAGATCGAGGACCTGGAGGGGCTCGCCGATCGGGTCCACGCCGTGGGCGCAATGCTCGTGGTGGTCACCTACCCGATCAGTCTGGGCTTGCTGCGACCGCCCGGCGAGTACGGCGCCGACATTGTCGTGGGCGAGGGGCAATCCCTGGGCAACGGGTTGAACTTTGGCGGGCCGTATCTCGGTTTTTTTGCCTGCCGGGAGAAGGACGTGCGCAAGATGGCCGGTCGGCTGGTGGGCCAGACGGTGGACGCCGAAGGGAAGCGCGGCTTTGTCCTGACCCTCGCCACCCGCGAGCAACACATCCGGCGCGAGAAGGCGACCTCCAATATCTGCACCAACCAGGCATTGTGTGCCCTGGCGGCGGCTATTTATCTGGCTGCCCTGGGCAAGACCGGGTTGCGGAAATTGGCGGAACTGTGTTACCACAAAGCCCATTATGCCGCCGCCCGGATTGACGCCCTGGAAGGCTACCAACTGGTGGGGGACCGGCCCTTTTTCAACGAATTCGTCGTCCGCTGCCCGGCTCCGGTGCCGGCCATCAACGACTATCTCCTGGACGAATGGGGCATTATCGGCGGCTATGACCTGGGCAAGGATTACCCCCATCTGCAAGATCACATGCTCCTGTGTGTGACCGAGGTGATCCGCCGCGAGGAGATCGAGGCCCTGGCCGATGGCCTGCAGGAAGCCGCCCAGGCCGTCAGGCAGAATTGAAGGGAGGACCCATGAAAGCAGAGTTTGGTGTGCGCTGCTCTGGCGCGGAACCGCTGATCTATGAACTCAGCAAACCGGGTCGCACGGCGACTACCCTGCCTGCTCTGGATGTCCCGGAAGCAGAACTTCCTCCCCCTTCGCTGCTCCGCGAGCCGGACCGGCTGGACCTGCCGGAGGTGAGCGAGTTGGACCTGGTGCGCCATTATGTGCGCCTCAGCCAGTTGAACTGGGCCATCGACATTGGCTTCTATCCTCTCGGTTCCTGCACGATGAAATACAACCCCAAGGTCAATGAGGCCGCCGCCCGTCTGCCCGGCTTTGCCTATACCCACCCCTATCAGGACGTCCACACCGTCCAAGGCAACCTGATGGTCATGCATGTCCTGCAAGAGATGCTCCGCGAGATCGGGGGATTTGCCGCTGTCACCCTGCAGCCATCTGCCGGGGCGCACGGCGAGCTCACCGGAGTGCTGATGATGCGCGCCTATCACCTCGATCGGGGCGAGAACCAGCGGACCCGGATCATTGTCCCCGATAGCGCCCACGGCACCAATCCGGCGACAACGGCCATGGTCGGCCTGGAAGTGGTGGAGGTGCCGTCGGACGAGCGGGGGAACATCGATCTGGAGGCCCTGCGCGCGGTGTGCGACGACTCGGTATGCGGCCTGATGCTGACCAACCCCAACACCCTGGGCCTCTTTGAGGAGCGCCTGGCCGAGGTGATGGAGTTGATCCATGGCTGCGGAGGCCTGGTCTATGGCGACGGGGCCAATTTCAACGCGCTGATGGGCATTGCCCGGCCCGGCGAGTTGGGCTTTGATGTCATGCATTTCAACCTGCACAAGACCTTTTCCACGCCGCACGGCGGCGGCGGGCCCGGCGCTGGCGCAGTGGGCGCGGTCGAGAAGCTGGCGCCCTTTTTGCCCGGTCCAATCGTCTATTTGAGCCGCTGCGAAGAGGTAGGCTGTCCCCGGGCGGCCGATCCGGAGGAGGCCGAAGAAGAGGCGACCTTCTTCCATCTGGTGACGCCCCTGAAGAGCATCGGCCGGGTGAAGGCGTTCTATGGCAACTTTGCCATCCTGCTGCGGGCCTACACCTATATGCGGATGTTGGGCGCGGAGGGGCTGCGCCGGGTGAGCGAGATGGCCGTGCTCAACGCCAACTATCTCAAGAGCCAGGTTCGCGACATCCTGCCCATCTCCCACGACCGGACGCACATGCACGAATTCGTCGCCAAGGGGATCATCCCCGAAGCGCCGGATGTGCGCGCGCTGGATATCGCCAAGCGGCTGATTGATTATGGCTTCCATCCACCGACCAACTATTTCCCGCTGATCGTGCCCGAAGCGCTGATGATCGAACCGACCGAGACGGAGAGCAAGGAGACGTTGGATGCTTTTGCCGCCGCGCTGCGATCCATCCGCGAGGAGGCGTTGACCGACCCGGCCGTGCTGCACGAAGCGCCCCACACCGCGCCGGTGCGCCGGCTGGACGAAGTGCGGGCTGCCCGCCAACCGGTCTTGCGTTGGCAGCCGTAAAGCCTTTCGCCCCTTTCACGTCCCTGATTGGTCCAGAGGGGCCTTTACGACATCGAGGCGACCTGGGATAGGTCGCCTCGATGGCTATTCGATCGTCTCGAAGGGCCGACTACGCCGAGACGTCACAACCTCTCATTCCTCCCGCCTCATGGGCTGCGGAGGACCTCCTGGACCTTCTGAGTCAGGTCGTCGAGCGTAAATGGCTTTTGGATGAAATGTGTGCCCGGATCGAGGACGCCCCGGTGAGCGATGACATTGTCGGTATAGCCGGACATGTACAGCACCTTGAGGTCCGGCAGGCTGTGCCGCAGCCGGGCCGCCAGCGCCGAACCGTCCATGCCGGGCAAGATCACGTCCACCAGGAGCAGGTCGGGCCGGAGGCCCTTTTCCTCTACCCATAGCAGGGCCTCCCCGCTGTTGGCCACGGCTGTCACCCGGTAGCCCGCGCTGGCCAGGATTTGCTCCAGCAGCTCCCGCACCGCCGGTTCATCTTCCACCACCAGGACCTGCTGACCGAGGGCGGCGGGTTCCCTCTCAGGTCGAAGCTCCTCCTTCGTGACCGGTGGTGCGCCCCTGGTCTGCGGCAGGTAGATCTTGAAGGTCGTCCCCTGGCCGCGCTCGGAATAGACCCAGATCGTGCCGCCCGATTGCCGGACGATCCCGTACACCGTGGACAGTCCGAGCCCGGTGCCCTGTCCCTTTTCCTTGGTAGTGAAAAAGGGCTCAAAGATCTTGTCTAACAGGTCCGGTTCGATGCCGCAGCCGGTGTCGGTCACGGCCAGCAGCACATGCGGACCCGGCATGGCTTCCGGATGGGTCCGCGCATAGACCTCATCCAGCACCACGTTCCGCGTCTCGATGATGAGCTGACCGCCTTGGGGCATGGCGTCCCGCGCATTGACCACCAGGTTCATGATTACCTGCTCCATCTGGCCCGGGTCTACCTCCACCAACGCCAACTCCGGGTCGAGGTGGAGGTGCAGAGCAATGTCCTCGCCGATCAGCCGCTCCAGCATCTCTTCCAGGTTTTGAACGACGGTGTTGAGGTTGAGCACCCTGGGTTGCAGGGTCTGTTTGCGGCTAAAGGCCAACAATTGCCCGGTCAGAGCCGAGGCGCGCCGGGCCGCCTCAACGATCTGTTGAAAATTCACCGCCAGCGGGTCCCGGGGGTGCACTTTGCGCAGACCGACCTCGCCGTAGCCGAGGATCACGCTCAGAATGTTGTTAAAGTCGTGGGCAATGCCGCCGGCCAGCCGACCGACCGACTCCATCCGTTGGGCATGGTACAACTGTTCCTGCAGCCTGAGCCGTTCCTCCTCCACCTGCTTGTGCTCGGTGATGTCGGTGATGACGCCCACATAGCCCGTCACGCGCCCGCGCTCATCCCGTTCCGGAACGGCCTGGCCGGCCACCCAACGGATCGTACCGTCGGCGTGGAGAAAGCGGTATTCGGCGGTCGAGGCGCGGCCGGCCTGAGCCGCCTCGGTCCAGCCGCTGGCCAGCCGGTCGCGGTCGTCGGGATGGACGGCGGCCAGCCAGCCGTCGCCCAATGCGGCTTCGGCTTCCAGTCCGGCGATCTGGCACCAGCGCCGGCTGACGTAGGTCGTCTGCCCCTGGGCATCGGTGCGAAAGATGCCGACTGGCGAGGCCTCGACCAGCGTCGCATAGCGCCGCTCGCTCTCCCGCAGCGCCTCCTCGGCTCGCTTGCGCTCGGTGATGTCCTGGGCTGCGCCATAGATTCGAACCACGCGGTTCTCTTTCGGATCCCAGACAGGAATCGCATAATCCCGAAGCCATCGCACCTCTCCGTGGCGGGTGACAAAGCGCATCTCGCACACGTCCTTCTGGCCATGCACGACCCTTTGCGCATGGGCGATGACCATGGGCAAATCGTCGGGATAGACCATTGTTTGCCAGCCTCCCCGGGCCTCGATTTCATCGGGCGTGAAGCCAAAGGTCCGGATAAAGGCATCATTGACCCAGTCGCCGCGCATCGTCCCGTCGGGTGCAACTTGAAAGGAATAGGCGTAATCGGAAATTGTTTCCGAGATATACCGGTTGCGCGCCTCGCTTTCCCGCAGCGCTCTTTCTGCCCGCTTTTGCTCGGTCACATCCCGCGCAAAGCCGCGCACAATGGGAGTGGCCACGCCTTCGGTACGCAGGCTATTGCGGTATTCCCACAGGCGGGTCTCGCCGCTTTTGGTCTCGACCTTCATCAGGCCGCTGGCCATTCCCTTTTGCTGGATCTCCGCCAGATAGTTCTCCAAACCATGGCGCACGTCCGGGGCAAGGATATCGCGCAGGTTCTTCCCGATCAATTCTTCCGTCGAATAGCCGGTGAGTTCGACGGCAGCACGATTGACCGACAAAATCCGCCCCTCCAGGTCGTGGGTGCAGATCAGATCGTGGGTGTTTTCCACCAGGTCCCGATACCGCGCTTCACTTTCCCGCAGCGCCTCCTCGGCTCGTTTGCGCTCGGTGATGTCCTCGGCTACTCCCTCAATCCACCCTTTTTCGGGGTAGATGCGGGCCGAGTACTGCACCCAGAAAATCGAACCATCTTTGCGATAAAAACGGGCCTGGAAATTCTGAACCGTCCCCTTTTCCCAAAGCTCGCGTAACATCCGCTCCCGTGTGCCGGGGTCCACATAGTTCTGTGCGGTGGCGTATTCAGCGATAAACTCCTCGCGGCTGTCGTAGCCGAACATCCGGGCTAGTTGATCGTTGCTTTCCAGAATCTTGCCGTCCGAAATCCGCGTTCGGAACAGGCCAACCTGGGCGTTTTGGAAGAGGTTGCGGTAGCTTTCCTCGCTCTCCCTGATCTTTTCCTCGGCCTGTTTCCGCTCGGTGACGTCGGTGGCAATATGGACCGCGCCGGTCAGGTTCCCTTCTGCATCGAGAATGGGGTCGGCGGTGACGAAGAACCAGCGCCCCCCGGTCTGCATCTCGAGGCTCTCCCGCCGGAGGGTGTGGCGCATGCGGCAGAAGGGGCAGTCGGGGATAGGCGCCGTTGTGCCGTGAACAAACGGGTAGCAGTGGGAACCGATTATCTCTTCCAGCGGGCACTGAAACGTCTCGGCCGCCGCGCGGTTGGCGCGCACCACGCGCTGCTCTTCATCGAGCAGCCAGATGGCGTCGGGGACGGCGTCAAAGGTCGCCTGCCATTGGCGCGCCAGCCATTCCGCCTCGGTGCGCAGCCGCGCCCGCTCATCCACCAGCGACTTGGGCCGCAGCAGAAGCGGCCCGCTTTCGCCCAGCAGCGCGTCGATCTCGCCCCGGCGCAGGGCGGTGACCAGGGCTTCCGCGTGTTCGAGCTGTGCCGGGAGTTCCTGGTCGCTCACCGATGATCGGTCTTCCGCCGGGCCCAGCGCCGCCAGCAGCCTGGCTTCATCGGCCAGAGAGCCGACGATGACGCGGCGGGGCGGGGGCGACTCGACGATCAAAGCCGGAGCGGCCACGATCGACCGGGCGAGGGCCGCCTCGGGGTTCTCCAAAACATCCACGATCTGCAATTCGCACGCGCTCCTGAGGCGCTCCTGACAGATCCGCTCCAGGCTGGCCAGCGCCTGAGCCGAATTGGGTTCCTGCCCGGCCACGAACAGGCAAACCCGATACCGTGGGGCCTCTCCGGGTTGAGATGCCATACGACTTGTCATTGTTTCTCCTATTCCTGTATCTCCGAAAAGGCGAGAGCCAGTCCGCTGCCGGACCAGGGTCCAGCAGGAGCGCCACGCGTCCTCGGACAGGCTCTCCGCCACCTTAACCCATTATACCCTCGAAAGGATAAACAGACAACTGGAGCGCACACCTGCACCAGGGCTGTTGGCAAAGTTCAGCACCCAATGGGAGTGGAGGCTTCAGCCGGAACGGAATCGCGCAGACCCCAGCTAACGCTTCCACCCCTGGGCCGTTGCGCCAAGCCACGCGGGCGTTTTAACCTGCTTGGCAACAGTCGTTCCACCTGCACTGGTGACCGCCCGCCCGATCGCGGGCACGTCTTGGTGAGCATGAAAGGAGAAAGGCTCCTACCTGGAGAATAGACCGCGATTGAAATCGCTCCTGAAAAGCCTTCGGCTGGCCGTCGGCCTGCGCCGACGGAGCGCCCATTCGTTTATTCGTTTGCCATTCGTTGACTCGATATTATCATCCCTCGTGGCGCCCAGCCGGGCATGGCTCCTTGGAAAATAGACCGCTCCCCGCATACGGGAGTCGAGGCTTTAGCCGGTCCATAGCCTGAAGGCTCCACTCCCTCTGCGACAGACCACTTCACCCCACCCCCGCACCCCCTCCCCGCACGCGGGGAGGGGGCCGGGGGGAGGGGTTCGGTCGCTCCCATGCCCCATCCCCTCCTCTCGTCAGGGAGTCAAGGCTTTAGCCGGTCCACCGCCTGAAGGCTCCACTCCCCCACCCGGAGTCGAGGCCTCCGCCACCGGCTTCTGAGCATTTTCATCCCTCGTGGTACCCTACCGGGCCTGGCCCTCCCTCTGGAAATGTGGCACGTTCCGCCTGAACATGCTCCCCATCCATATGCACCGCCCTGCTGCCCCCATCGCCAGTCTTGACAACGGCGCAATGTGCGGTATGATACCGTCCAACGATGACGGAGGTAGCAGCCTGACATGGAAATCAACACATCCCAACCCCGGACCGGCTGGCGTTCGCTGCCGCGCAACGTGTGGGCGGTGAGCCTGACCAGCTTTTTCATGGACATCTCCAGCGAGATGGTCCTCAACATCGTCCCCCTCTTCCTGAGCAACGTGCTGGGCGTCGGCACGGGCGTGATCGGCCTGATCGAGGGCATCGCCGAGGCAACATCCAGCCTGCTCAAGGTCTTTTCCGGCTGGCTGTCGGACCGGCTGGGGGCGCGCAAATGGCTGGCGGTGGCCGGCTATGGCATCTCGGCGGTGAGCAAGCCCTTTTTCTACGTGGCCAACGCCTGGACGACGGTGGCCGCCGTGCGCTGGGCCGACCGGGTGGGCAAGGGGGTGCGCACCGCGCCCCGCGACGCGCTGGTGGCCGACAGCATTGACTCGAATCAGCGCGGCCTGGCCTTTGGCTTTCACCGGGCAGCCGATACCGGCGGCGCAGTGGTGGGCCTGCTGATCGCGCTGGGCATCGTCTGGGCGGCGCAATCAGCATCGCTGGAGCTGGGGCGGCGCACCTTCCAGATCATTGTCCTGGTCAGCCTGATCCCGGCGGCGCTGGCCGTCCTCTCCCTCGCCCTGGGCGCGCGGGATGTGCCGGTCACCGGCCAGCACGAGCGGCCAGTAATCACCTTCCGCGGGCTGGGCCGGCCGTTTCTGGTATTCATGGTCATCGTTGGCCTCTTTGACCTGGGCAACTCGTCGGACGCCTTCCTGGTGCTGCGGGCTCAGGAGCGCGGGCTGAGCGTGGCCGGCATCCTGGCCATGCTGGTCACCTTCAACCTGGTCTACACTCTGGTTTCGGCGCCGGCCGGGTCCCTCTCCGACCGGGTGGGGCGGCGTCGGGTGATCGTCGGCGGCTGGCTGGCCTACGCGGCCATCTACCTGGGCTTTGGCCTGGCCAGGGCAGCGTGGCAGGTGTGGGCCTTGTACGCTCTCTATGGCGTGTACTATGGCCTGGCCTTTGGCACGGCCAAGGCGCTGATCGCCGATCTCGTGCCGGCCGAGTTGCGCGGCACAGCCTATGGTACCTACAACGCCACGCTCGGCCTGATCGACTTTCCGGCGTCGCTCATCGCCGGGTGGTTGTGGCAGAGCATTAGCCCGGCGGCGCCGTTTCTCTTTGGGGCGGCGCTGGCCCTCACCGCCGCCGTGCTGATGGTGCTGTGGAAAATGCCGGGCCGGGCCACCACCGAGTGAGGACCTTCGCAGGGCGAAATTCGATTTCGCCCTACGGTCCGCCGAACCGCAGACGAGGATAATCTTGGAACTCGTTAAGCTGCTTGAGCAGGCGCTTGGGGAAGAATCGACCACACCTGAGGGCGTCCAGCCATAGGTCAAACCATACGGTCCTTCGTTTCGGTGCTTGGCCCAATGTTGAAGCCTCGATGCCCAGGAGTACGCATGGCCTACTCCGAAAATAGACTGCTCTTCCCGCGCAGGCAGCGTAGGCGCGGCCGGTCCGGTCGCGCCTACTTCAGCCACTCAACCGCCTGAAGGCTCCACTCCCACCTCCCTTCACAAATAGACCGCTCATCGCCTGCCGCAGGTTCCTACCCTGCGGGAGGTTGGGTGATCCCAAGCACTGCTCGACGGTGCTGCCCCGCCAACTAGCCCGCCCAGGTACTTGCATTTTTAACTAAAACCGGGTATCATAAGTTCTTGGTCAATCCGACACACCGGGTCCCTGGTTTCCAAGCTAAGGACCGGTGCTGAGATTCCTGAGATCCATCAGGAGAACAGGGTGGGAAGAGCGATCAAGATCGCGCCGTCTATCTTGTCAGCCGATTTCACCCGCCTGGGGCAGCAAATCGCAGAGGCTGAGGCGGCGGGTGCCGATTATATCCACGTGGACGTCATGGACGGCCACTTTGTGCCCAACCTCACCATCGGGCCGGTGGTGGTCGAGGCGGTGCGCCGCACTACCCGCCTGCCGCTGGACGTCCATCTGATGATCAAAGCGCCCGAGCGCTATCTGGCCGACTTTCGCGCCGCTGGGGCTGACCATCTCACCGTCCATGTTGAAACCTGCCCCCATCTGCACCGCACCGTGCACCAGATCAAGGAATTGGGCTGCCGGGCCGGGGTCACCCTGAACCCGGCCACCCCAGCCTCCAGCCTGGAGGAGATCCTTCCCTTCGTGGATCTGGTACTGGTGATGACGGTGGACCCCGGCTTTGGCGGGCAGACCTTCATCGAGGGGATGGTGCCCAAGATCCGGCGGGTGCGACAGATGCTGAACGAGATCGGCTCTCAGGCGGAGCTGGAAGTGGACGGCGGGATCGATCCCGAAACCGCACCGCGCGTCGTCCAGGCCGGGGCAGAGGTGTTGATTGCCGGCTCGGCCATCTTTTGCGCCAGGGAGGGGATTGCGGCGGCGATCGCCCGTCTGCGAAGAAATGGAGCGTGAAATCGATCAAAAAGCCCGTTTTCCTGGGGCCATCGCCGGCCGGGAAAACGGGCGTTCTGACAACAAGGAAGAACGGGGCGGTTAGATCTTGTGCAAGGTTCGCAGGCAGCGTGTGCAAAGTTTCAGCCGCTGGGGCTTGCCATCTCGAAACACGGTCACCCGTTGGACGTTCGGCTTCCACAGACGTCTGGTCCGGACCATCGAATGGCTGACATGATGCCCATAGGTGGGCGCTTTGCCGCACAAGTCACACTTTGCCATGATCGCACCTCCCCGACATAGATAAAGCCAGCCTTTACCAGCGCTGGCCAATTCAGTCTTGGCTTGTAGGGGCCATCTTACCACAGGCCGGGATTTTGTGCAAACCGGGTAGGGTCTGGTGCGCAGGAAAAGAGGGAATGCAACCGATGGAAACAAGCAGCTTGGGTCGAATTGAGGTCACGCCCACCGCCATTGCTACGCTCGCCAGCCAGGCAGCCCAGGAATGTTATGGCGTGGTGGGTATGGCCACTAAGGACCTGGCCAGCGGCATTGTGCAGATTCTGCAACCCGCCAGTCACCACCGCGGGGTGGATGTGCATATCTACAATGACCAGATCGTGATCGATCTGTACGTGGTGATCGAGTACGGGACCCGTATTGTTGAGGTGGCGCGAAACATTCAAAGCGGGGTCAAGTATACGTTGGAAAAGACATTGGGCGTGCCGGTCGCAGCGGTCAATGTCCATGTCCAGGACCTGCGGATCAGCGCAGATTGACCCGAGTCGTCTACGAGGAATCAGGAGGCCAGGCCATTGACCAACGGACAACACTCCCCAAACCGAGAAGGAGAACTCGCCATCAGGCAGAACCCCGAAGCACCTGTGTCCGTGTGCGACGGGCTGCAGTTCCGGGCGATGATCCAGTCTGGATTAGCCTGGCTGGAACACCATCAACAGGCGATCAACGCCCTGAATGTCTACCCGGTCCCCGATGGAGACACGGGCACCAATATGCTCTTGACGATGCAGTCCGCATTCCAGGAAGTCTATGATCTGCTGGAAGAGCGAGTCGGCGTGGTCGCTCAAAAAGTTGCTCACGGCGCCCTGATGGGGGCGCGGGGGAACTCGGGTGTGATCCTTTCCCAGATCTTTCGCGGATTCGCCCGAGCGTTGGAAGGGATAGCCGCCTTTGATACGGTGCAGTTCGCCTCCGCGCTGCGGGAAGCGGCCGCCACTGCGTACAAAGGGGTGATCAAACCGGTCGAGGGCACGATCTTGACCGTGATTCGTGAAGCAGCCGAAGCTTCGGTCATCGCTGCGGCCAGCAGCCGGGACCTCCGCCATGTGTTGGAGCAGGTGGTGCATGCCGCGCGGGAATCGGTGATCCGCACCCCGACCTTGCTTCCAGTCCTGGCCGAGGCGGGTGTGGTGGATGCGGGAGGCCAGGGTCTGGCTGTGATTCTGGAGGGGATGCTCCGCTACATGCGAGGTGAACAGGTGGAGATGGATCGAGAACTGGCGGCAGCGGTGAATCTGCAACCGTTCCACTTGGGAAAAGAGGAAGGGTACGGCTACGACGTGCAGTTTATCATCCATGGCGAAAATCTAAATGTCGAGGAGATCCGAGAGGCAATCGCCACCATGGGCGATAGCGTGATGGTGGTGGGGGACTCGCGCATGGTCAAAGTGCACGTCCATTCCACGGAGCCCGGCACGCCGATCAATTATGGGGTTCGTCTCGGCTCGCTCAGTCGGGTGATCGTCGAGAATATGCAGGACCAGTACCAGGAGTTTGTGGCGAGCAAAGCCCGCGTCGCGCCATCCCGGGTGGAACCGTTGGGCGAGATCGGCACGGTGGTGGTGGCGCCTGGTCAGGGATTCACGGAGGTCTTTGAAAGCCTGGGGGCCAATGCCGTGGTTTCGGGAGGGCAGACGATGAACCCCAGCACCGAAGAATTGCTCAACGCGGTGGAAAGCGTTCCCACCCGGGAGGTGATCATCCTGCCCAATAACAAAAACATCATCATGGCCGCCGAGCAGGCCAAAGCTCTCTCCACCAAGAAGGTAGAGGTCGTGCCCACCGTCACCGTGCCGCAGGGGGTGAGCGCATTGCTGGCCCTTAATTACCAGGCCGACTTGGCGACCAATATCCAGGTGATGACTGAAGCCGCCGCCGCGATCCAGACCATCGAAGTAACGACGGCGGTCCGGTCTGTCCAGGTGAATGGCGTCGCCGTTCAGGAGGGAGAGACAATCGGCCTGGTGAACGGGGAACTCAAGTTCAAAGGAGAATCCCCCACTCAGGTCATACGCCTGGCCTTGCAGGAGATCGCCGCCGAAAACTATGAGATCATCACCCTCTATTATGGTGAATCGGTCACCGCCGATCAGGCCCAACACCTGGCCGATGAGATCAAGTCCTGGTACCCGGATCAGGAGGTAGAGGTAGTCGACGGGGGCCAACCCCACTACTCCTATATCTTATCTGTCGAATGACTTTCGTGGAGGCAAACGACCCTATGGCCAACGTCCGGATCATTACCGATGTCACTGCCCATCTGGACCCCGAATTCGTGACCCGGCATCGGATCACCGTCCTGCCGGTCGAGATCCGATTCGGTGAGGAGACCTTTCAGATCAGCCCAGAGGGAGGAGCTGACTCTCTATTTCAGCGCATGGCTGCAAGTCCGGCTCTGCCCGCTCAGGCGACGATCCCCTCCTCCCTCTTCCAGCAGACCTATGCTCGTCTGAGCCGCGAGACCGATGAGATCCTGGTGCTTCTCAGCTCGAGCAAGCTGAATCAGGGCTATGCCCAGGCCCAGATGGTGGCCCGTTCCTACCTGGGCCGGTGCCGGATCGTGGTCATGGATACGATGACGGCCTCGTGGGGGCTGGGGCTGGTCATTGAGGCTGCCGCCCGGGCCGCCGAGAAAGGGCACTCCCTGGATCAGATCGTCCGATTGGTCCGGGGCATCCTGCCCCGGATCTATCTCGTCTTTATTGTGGAACGCCTGGACTACCTGGAATGCGGCCAGCGGATCAGCCCCGCCCAGGCGTTACTGGGCACGATGCTGCGCATCCGGCCCGTGCTGTTGCTGGAGGATGGGGAGATCATCCCCACAGAAAAGGTCCGCACCCGGGAATTGGCCATTGAGAAGCTGGCCAGTTTCGTCGCCGAATTCACCAAGATCCAGCGCATTACCATTCTCTCCAGTCCTCTCAATGGCGACTGCCAGGAGATGATCGAACAACTGCGGGAGCAACTGAGCCAGATCTTGCCCAAGCGACAGTTCCCGGTGGTGGAGTACGATCCGGTTCTTGCCTGTCACCTGGGGCCTCAGGCCCTGGGGGTGGGCGTCTTTGAAGGGTTCTGAGGAGTATGGAGCAGGTGAGGGTGGTCACCGATAGCACCGCCGATATCCCGGCGGACATGGCGGCGAACCTGGGCATTTCCATTGTCCCTTGCTACGTCATGTTCGGCGCCGAGGCATACCGCGATGGAATCGAGTTAACCCGGGACCAGTTCTATCAGAAACTGACTGCCAGCCGCGAGCTACCAACCACGGCGGCACCTCCCCCGGCGGCCTATGAACAGGTATACCGTCAATTAGCCGCCAGGAGCGAGGGGATCGTCTCCATCCACCTCGCCGCCAATCTGAGCAACCTCCACGCCGCAGCCTCGTTGGGGGCCCAGAGTGTCCGGGAGGTCCCCATCCGCGTCATTGATTCGCAGCAGGTGACGATGGGCTATGGCTGGATGGCGGTGGCAGCGGCGGAAGCATCCCAACGGGGAGAAACACTGGAAAGAATTGTCGCCCTGGTGGAAAGCATGAAAGCGCGCGCCCGGGTGTTGGCCATTCTCGACACCCTGGAATTCGTCCACAAAGGCGGCCGGGTGAGCTGGGCCAAGGCCATGATCGGGACCTTGATGAAGATCAAGCCCATTGTCGAGGTGCGGCAGGGGACCGTCCGGTTGCTGGAACGGGCGCGGAGCCGGGCCCGGGCTATGGACCGGCTGATCGAGCTGGTGCAGGCGCTGGGCCCGCTGGAGCGGGCCATCGTTCTCCATGCCAACGCTGCGGCTGAGGCCGAGGCTCTGGCCGACCGGCTGCAGAGCATTGCCCCCCGCTGGCGGCGACTGATCAGCCAGGCCGGGATCACCATTGCTACCCACGCCGGACCCGGCGCGGTGGGGATCGCCTGCGTGACAGCCCGGTGATTGACGCTATGGTTGACGAGATGATGCCGGCCTCTTTTGAGAAACTGAACAAAATCCTCAAGCTGGAACAAAGCCAGGGATACCGCAATCGGGCCGTCATCGGTGGTCTGGAGAGTTTTGCCGACCACTGGCAACAAGAAGCCCTGGCCGAAGTCCAGGAAGGGCCTCTGGTCGAGATGGTCCATCAGGTGGCCGAACTCCTGAGACAATACGCCGGGGCCGATCTGGACCAGCGGAACCAGATGATCCAGACGATCCTTAAGAACCTGAGCGAAAGTCCGGACTTGGTACCACCGCCCCGCCAACCACCTCTCTCCAAGCCAGGCGGGGCCGCCGGGGCGACCGTCAGCCCGCCTGTCTCGCTCTCTGTCCCGGTGCCCCCATCGCCTCAGCGCCTGGCAACCGGTCTGGATGCGCCGGTGACCACCCTGCCCGGCATCAGCACCGCCTATGCGACCCGGCTCAAACGGCTGGGGATTGAAACGGTGCACGATCTCCTGTATCACTTTCCCCATCGGTACGACGATTACAGCACCCTCAAGCCGATCCATCGCCTGCAATATGGGGAAGAGACGACCGTGATCGGTACGGTCTGGAGCACTCAGACGCGCACTACCCGCGGTGGGGGAACGATTATCAGTAGCATCATCGCTGATGCATCGGGGACGATCGAAGCGATATGGTTTAACCAGCCCTATCTGGCCCGTCAACTGCGCGCCGGACGGCGGATCGTGCTCAGCGGCAAAGTGGATCAATATCTGGGGCGATTGGTCCTGCGCTCTCCCGCCTGGGAGCCGCTGGAACGGGAACTGATCCACACCGCTCGTCTGGTGCCGGTCTATCCTCTGACCGAAGGACTTGGTTCTCGCTGGATGCGGCGCCTGATCAAGCGTGTGGTAGACCATTGGGCGCCGCGTCTGGAAGACCCTCTGCCGGCAGCCGTGCGCGAACGGGCCGGGGTGGTGGACCTCCCCACGGCGATCCGCCAGATCCATTTCCCTGACGACCAGCAATCGGCAGAGCGGGCGCGTTACCGCCTGGCCTTTGACGAATTCCTCTCCCTCCAACTGCGGTTGCTCCAACAACGGCAGCAATGGAAAAGTCAGGAAGGAAGGCCGATCCCCCGCAACCAGGCCCTGTTGGAAGCCTTTCTCGCTTCCCTTCCCTTCCAGCTCACCGAGGCGCAGCAACGGAGTCTGGAGCAGATCCTGACCGATCTGGAACAACCTCGACCAATGAGCCGGTTGCTGCAGGGGGACGTGGGGTCCGGCAAGACGGTGGTGGCCACCGCTGCCATCTTGATGGCCGTCGCCGCCGGCCGACAGGCCGCGCTCATGGCCCCCACCGAAATCCTGGCCGAGCAGCACTATCGCAGCGTGAGCGAATGGCTGGCGCCCGCCACCGATTGGGGGTTCGGGCGGCCCATTTCGGTCGCGCTGCTGACCGGAAGTCTGTCCCGCACCGAACGGAGCAGGTTGTACGCTGCCCTGGCCGAAGGGCAAGTGGATGTGGTGATCGGAACCCACGCCTTGATCCAGCGCAATGTCACCTTCCAGGACCTGGGGCTGGCGATCGTGGATGAACAACATCGCTTTGGGGTGATCCAGCGCAACATCCTTCGCCAGAAGGGAACCGCTCCCCACATCCTGGTCATGAGCGCGACGCCGATCCCGCGCAGCCTGGCCCTCACCCTGTACGGGGACCTGGACCTTTCCATCATTGATCAGTTGCCGCCAGGCCGACAACCGATCCAGACGCGGTGGTTACTCCCCGCCGAACGAGAACGAGCTTATGCCTTTGTGCGCAGTCAGATCCAACAGGGCCGTCAGGCGTTTATCCTCTATCCGCTCATTGAAGGATCGGACAAGGTCGCAGCCAAAGCGGCCGTCGAAGAGTACGAACGGCTGCAGCGGGAGGTCTTTCCCGATCTGCGGCTGGCCTTGTTGCACGGCCGGATGAAAGGGAAGGAAAAAGATGAGGTCATGACCCGTTTCCGCCAGGGCGAGATCGATCTCCTGGTTGCAACGTCGGTCATCGAGGTGGGGATCGATGTGCCCAACGCCACGGTGATGCTGGTCGAAGGCGCGGACCGCTTTGGTCTGGCCCAACTGCACCAGTTCCGGGGACGAGTGGGGCGGGGGGTTCATTCGTCGTACTGTCTGCTCCTCTCGGACCTGGCATCGCCCGATCATCCCCAGATGAAGGCGACCTGGGAGCGGCTGAAAGCGATCGAGGAGACCCAGGACGGCTTCTATCTGGCCGAAAAGGACCTGGAACTCCGCGGGCCAGGGGACTTTTTAGGGGTGCGGCAGAGTGGATTGCCCCAGCTTCGCCTGGCCAGCCTGAGCAACCTCCAGGTCTTGGAGCACGCCCGAGCCGAAGCCCACGCGATTTTCCAGGAAGACCCAACACTCAGCAAGCCCGAATACCGGCTGTTGGCCCAACAAGTGGCACGGTTATGGCAGGGACAGGGAGATTTGAGTTAAAAACGACAAAGGAACTAAAGACAACGATGTCTACAGCAATCTATCCCGGTACGTTCGATCCCATTCATAATGGTCACATTGACATTGCAACGCGGGCGGCCAGGCTGTTCGACCACCTGACCGTCGCCATCTACGCGCGACCGCTCAAGAGCCTGCTGTTCACCGTCGAGGAGCGACGGGAGATGATCGAGAAGGCGCTGGGCCATATCCCGAACATCAGTGTGGCCACCTATCAGCAACTAACGGTCGAGTTCGCGCGGCAGATCGGCGCTCAGGCCATCGTCCGAGGTCTGCGGGTCATTTCCGACTTTGAACTGGAATTCCAGATGGCGTTGACCAACAAGAAGCTGGCCCCGGAGATCGAGTTCGTCTGTCTCATGACCAGCCAGGAATATGCCTTCCTCAGCGCCAGCACGGTGAAGGAGATTGCCATGCTTCAGGGGTGCGTGAACAACATGGTGCCTCCTCACGTCGCCCAGGCATTGCGCGCCAAATTTGCCCGGCCGGGCAACCAGGAAGAGAACCAGATCCGATTGGTCTCTCTCCGCGATTAGACGCCGGTAGGGATGCCAGTGGGTGATCAGCATGGCCGGACTATTACCAAGACGAAGCAAGCCGAACGAACCAGACAGGCTGAGCAGTGTCTCAGGCCAGGATGAAAGGAGGGGGAGTCCATTGAGCAACATTCATCATTTGATTGACCGGCTGGAGCGGTTGCTTAACGAAAGCTGGCGGATGCCGTTAAGCACCTATCTCGTGATCAACGAGGATGACTTTCTGGACGTGATTGACCTGATGCGGACGGCCATTCCCCAGGAGATCAAAGAGGCAGAAAAGCTGCAACGCGAACGGGAGCGGGTGATCGCCCAGGCGCAAGAAGAAGCCGAGCGCATCATCCAGTTGGCTCAGCAGGACGCTGCCAGGGCGCTCGAATCGCATGAGCTGATCCGCGCCGCTGAACAGAGAGCGAATACGATCATCGAGCGGGCCCAGCGAGAAGCGCAGGTGCTCAAACAAGAAGCCGATGAATACGCCCGCCAGGTGTTGCTTTCCCTGAACGACCAACTCGCCGTCATGGAGAAGCAACTGAACGCTCTGCTGACCACAGTCCGCAATGGGCTGCAAACCCTGAGCCAGACCGGGGAAGCCGAACCTTCGACCGAAAAATAGTGGCGACTTGTGCGTAGCTTTTTGGCCAGTTTGACACCAGGCCCACTCTGGCCTATAATGGGGCAACCCAAGAGTAGGGGGGTCATGTCATAGTCGTATGCGTTACAATGTTGCCCAGTTGCTCAAAGGGCCGACGGGGATCCGCCGCAAGTACCTCTTTCGCGAGGAGATCGGCGGCCTCGACCCAGAATTGGAACCGGTCCAGCCCCTTTCCGGGGAGGTGACTTTGTTGCGCACCAGCCAGGGAATCCTGGTCACGGGCAGGCTCACCACGACGCTTCAACTTACCTGCCGGCGGTGTCTCGAACCCTGTCTGACCGAGGTGGAGATCAACCTCGAAGAGGAGTTTTTCCCGACCGTCCGCATCGCCGACACGGTCCTGGACAAAGCGCCCGATGAGGACTATGAGGATGCGCTGCTCATCGATGAGCATCACCTCCTCGATCTGACCGAAGTGATCCGGCAGAACCTCTGGCTGGCGATCCCGATGGAGACTCTGTGTCGCCCAGATTGTGCTGGGCTCTGCCCTCGCTGTGGGGGAAACCGCAATCTGGGTGAATGTCACTGTGCGCCAACCGACTTTGATCCGCGGTGGGCAGCGCTGTTAAAGTTGAATCTTGAATCATCAGACTCGAATGAAAGGAGTGACTAGCTGGTGGGAGCATTACCGAAACGAAAGCTGGGCAAGGGCCGCAAGGGCCGACGGCGTAGCCATCTGGCCCTCAAGGCACAGAACCTGGTCTCTTGCCCCAAGTGCCACGAGTTGCACATCCCGCATCAGGTTTGTCCCTCGTGCGGCTACTATAAAGGGATTGATGTCTTGCAACTCAAATCCAAATAGGCAAAGGTGCCGGGGCGGGCCGGAGAGAACCGCACCTTACCCTGAACAAGGCCGTGGAACTCGCCGTACACGGCTCTTGTTTTCCTGATCCACGGGCGTGAAAGGGATGGCGAAAGAATAGCGAAAGGCGATAGGAGGTGCCAGTGATCGATTTTTCCCTCTCTGCCGAACTGCAAGAGATCCAGGCCCGGGCGCGCAAATTCGCCCAGGAAGAGATCCGGCCCATCGCCGCCGAATATGATCGCAAAGGCGAAGTGCCCCCCGGCATCGTCGAGAAGGCCAAGGCGGCGGGATTGCTCAATGTGACCATCCCCAAAGAATACGGTGGGATGGGATATGGCGCGCTGGAAAGCGCTATCATTGCCGAGGAACTGGGGGCGGCGTGCGCCGGAATTAGTATTACCATCCTGGTCAACGGCCTCGCCTTAACCCCGATCCAGCTCTTTGGCACCGAGGAACAGAAAGATCGGTTCCTCCGCCCGGTGGCCGAAGGTGCCAAACTGGCTGCCTTCTGCCTGACCGAACGGCAAGCCGGCTCGGATGCGGGGGCGATCAAGACCACCGCCCTGCCCGACGGCGATGACTATGTGATCAATGGTCAGAAGTGCTTTATCACCAGCGGCGGCCTGGCCGAGATCATGACTGTGTTTGCCCTGACCGATCCAGAGCGCGGGGCGCGGGGCGTCTCGGCGATCATCGTGCCGGCCAGGACGCCGGGCATCCGCGTCACCAAGGTCGAGGACAAGATGGGGCAACGGGCCTCCAACACGGTGGAATTGACCTTTGAGAACGTCCGCGTGCCCCAGGCCAACCTCCTGGGCAAGCCGGGACGGGGCTTTGCCATTGCCCTCCAGACGCTGGACTTTGGCCGTTCGGGGGTGGCCGCGTTGAGCGTGGGCGTGGCCCGGGCGGCGCTGGAATATGCGCTAGCCTATGCCAAGGAACGACAGCAGTTCGGCGCGCCGATCATCAACAACCAGGGGATCGCTTTCCTGCTGGCCGACATGGCGATGAAGATCGAGGCTGCCCGGTTGCTCACCTGGCAGGCAGCCTGGATGGCCGACCAGGGCCTCAAGGTCACCGAAAAGTCGGCCATGGCCAAGTGCTTTGCTTCGGATACGGCCATGGAGGTGACCACGCACGCCGTGCAGATCCTGGGCGGCTACGGCTACATGCGGGACTATCCGGTCGAAAAGCTGATGCGCGATGCCAAACTGTTGCAGATCTATGAAGGCACGAATCAGATCCAGCGGATGGTGATCGCTCGAGAGCTGGCCAAAGCAAGCCCGTCATGAGCGCGATCGCGTTTCTTTTCCCTGGACAGGGGTCTCAACAAGTCGGGATGGGCCGGGACCTGGCCGAAGCGTACCCGGAAGCCCGCCGTCTCTACCAGGAAGCGGACGAGGTCCTGGGGTTCCCGCTGTCGAACCTCTGTTTCGAGGGGCCCCAGGAACTTTTGGACGATACGGTCAACACCCAACCGGCCATCTTTGTCACCAGCCTGGCCACCTGGGTGGCGCTGGAGCGAGAAGGTAAATTACCTCCGCCGGCGATGATGGCCGGTCACAGTCTGGGCGAATTGACGGCTCTGGTGGCCGCCGGTGCGATGGACTTTGCCGATGGACTGCGGCTGGTGCGGGAGCGCGGGCGCCTGATGAAACAGGCCGGAGAGCAGGCGGCGGGCGGCATGGCCGCCGTGCTCAAGATGAGCGACGAAGAGGTGGAACGGGCCTGTCAGGAGGCCAGTCGGCAGACGGGCGCAGCGGTGCAGATCGCCAACTATAACTCGCCCGGACAGGTCGTCATTTCCGGTGACAAGCAGGCGCTGGAACGGGCCATGGAACTGTTGCGCGAACGAGGTGCAAAACGGATCGTTCCATTGGCGGTGAGCATTGCCGCCCACTCGCCATTGATGGCCAGTGTGGTCAGCGAATACCGGGCTGCGGTCGAAGTCGTGCCCCTCCGCACCCCCAAGGTGCCGGTGATCGCCAATATCAGCGCCCGGCCCCTGCGGCATATCGAAGAGATCCGCGACGAGTTGATCGGGCAGCTCACCTGGCCGGTGCGGTGGACCGATTCGGTGCGCTGGATGATTGAGCACGGGATCACCCGTTTCCTGGAGATCGGCCCCAAGGACGTGCTGAGCAGTCTGGTGCAGCGCATCAACCCGGCGGTGGAAACGCGAAGCGTCGGAGACGTCGCCACCATCCAGGCCCTGCCGGTGGATGGCTGGTCATGACCTATATCGTGTGGAAAGGCGGACAGGATAGATAGGATGGATTTCACCGGCAAAGTCGCAGTCGTAACGGGTGCATCGCGGGGCATCGGTCGGGCCATTGCGTTGCGGCTGGCCCGCGAAGGGGCCAAAGTCGTGGTCAACTATCGGGGGAACCGGGCGGCTGCCGAGGAGGTGGTTGAGCAGATCAAGGCCCACGGCGGTGAGGCCATCGCCGTGCAGGCTGATGTCAGCCAGATGGCCCAGGCCGAGGCGCTGATCGAAGCCGCCAGACAAGCTTTTGGTCGGGTCGATATCCTGGTCAACAACGCCGGCACGACGCGAGATACCCTCTTGCTGCGCATGAGCGAAGAGGACTGGGATGTGGTGCTCGACACCAATTTGAAAGGCGCCTTCCACTGCATCAAGGCTGCCACCCGGCTGATGATCCGCCAACGATATGGACGGATCGTGAATGTCAGCTCGGTATCGGGGCTAGCCGGCAATGCCGGCCAGGCCAACTATGCCGCAGCCAAGGCCGGCCTCATTGGGTTGACCAAGACCGTGGCCAAAGAACTGGGCGGTCGGAATATCACCTGCAACGCCATCGCTCCCGGTTTTGTGCCGACCGATTTGACCGCGAACCTGCCCGCTGACCTGATCCGGACAGCGGTCGAACGGACTCCGCTGGGCCGCACCGGCACGCCGGAGGATATGGCGGCGGCGGTGGCGTTCCTGGCTTCAGACGAAGCCAGCTTTATCACCGGCCAGGTGCTGGCCGTGGACGGTGGATTGGCAATTTCCTGAGGAGGAAATGTGGAAGAAAACCTGGGTAAGGTGACGATCGCAGCCAACGTCCTGGTGACGATTGTCCAAAAGACTGCCAGTTCCGTCCCGGGTGTGGCCAGACTGGTGGACCGCGTGCCGGGGGTGAAACGGCTGCTGGGGCTTCACACCGTTGGCCAAGGGGTCGAGGTGCACGTCGTGGATAACCAGGTGTCGGTGGATGTCTACCTGGTGGCCAGACGGGGGGTGGAACTGTTGCAGTTGGGCCGACAAATCCAACGGGAGGTGAGCCGCGCCATCCTCCACATTGTGGGTATGGATGTGCGAGAAGTGAATGTCCACATCGAAGATATCGCCACGGACGGGCCACAGGGTTGAGTGAGCGGGAGCAGACAGGTCGGGATGAAAGTTCGTCACCGCGCACGGATCGTCGCTCTACAAGCACTGTATGAGATCGATTGTACGTCCCATGCCCCGGCGGTGGTGGTGGAACAGCGGCTGGCCGCAGCCCAACTCCCCGAGGCGGGCCGAGATTTCGCCCGTGAGTTGGTGTTGGGGGTGTGGAAGAACCGGGAGCGGCTCGATGCCCTGATCGCCAGGTATGCCCCAGAATGGCCCGTGGACCAGATTGCGGTGATCGATCGCAACATTCTTCGCATTGCCATCTATGAGATCTTGATGCACCATGATACGCCCACCAAGGTCGCCATTAACGAAGCCGTGGAACTGGCCAAGCTCTTTGGCAGCGATAGTTCCAGCCGGTTTGTCAACGGCGTGTTAGGTTCGCTGGTAGCGAAGGAACCGATGACCCGAGCATGAATATCTTTAGCAATATCGGCATTACCGAACTGCTCTTTATCCTCCTGTTGGCGCTGCTGGTGGTCGGTCCGGAGCGGCTGCCGGAATTGGCGCGCAAGCTGGGCAAGATGCTGCGAGACCTGCGCCAGGCCTACGACAATCTGACCCGCGATCTGGGGCCGGAACTGATGTCTTTGCAGCAGACCACCCAGGAACTGCGCCGATCCGTCGAGTCGGTCCGATCCATTCCGCAGGACATGGTGCAATCGGTGATCAAAGCGGCGGACCTTGAGGAGACGGTGCAGGAGCTCAAAGAGGTTCGGGGAGATATTGGGCAGGTCAAACAGACGCTGGCAGAGGCGGGGCAAGCCGTCCAGGACCCCCTGAAGGCAGCGATCGACACCATCCAGGAAGCCGGGTCGGTCCCACCCGCCACGCCGGCCGAAGAAGAGCCGCAGAGTCCCGACACCTCACTGACGGAGCAAACCGATGAGTGAGACTGAGCGCGAGGACCGCCCCAACAACCAGCCTGAGGCTGAAGCAGCCGTCATGCCCCTGATGGAACATCTGCGGGAGCTGCGCACCCGGCTGATCCGGGCGTTTATTGCGCTGGCGATTACCACCGCCGGGAGTTTTGTCTTTGCCAAACAGGTGCTGGTCATCCTGATCGCGCCGATGGGCGATACCCTTCCCCAGGCGCTGAAGCCGACCGAATCGCTGGGCAACTATATGAAGGTGGCGCTGATCTGTGGCGTCACTCTGGCCATGCCGTTCATTGTGTATCAGATCGGGCGTTTTGTCGCGCCCGGTCTGACCACGAAGGAAAAGCGGTACCTGATCTTGCTCGTGCCGGGCGCAACCATCTGCTTTGTGTCCGGGGTGGCGTTTGCCTATTTTGTGATGCTGCCGGCGGCCATCCCCTTCCTGCAGGGTTTCATGGCCGACATCATCGAGCAACGATGGGCCATCGGTGAGTATCTATCCTTTGTCACATCCCTGCTCTTTTGGATCGGGGTGGCGTTTGAATTGCCATTGTTTGTCTATTTTCTGACCAAACTGGGCATCATTGACGCGCGGACCCTGAGCAAGAACCGCAAGTACGCGGTGGTGATCATTGCGGTTCTGGCTGCGGTCATTACACCGACAGTGGACCCGGTGAACATGACCCTGGTCATGGGTCCGCTGATTGTGCTGTACGAGTTGGGGGTCATTCTGGCCAAGATCGCCTGATGCCAGAGCGTGGTCATGGGTCAGGCTTCATCATTCTAACATCACTAAGGAGGGTTCCATCATGTCACGGACTCGGGTGTTGATCATGGGGGCGGCCGGACGCGATTTTCACAACTTTAATACCGTGTTCCGCGACCGCGAAGAGTATGAGGTCGTAGCCTTTACCGCGACCCAGATCCCCAACATCGAAGGGCGGGTGTACCCACCCCAGTTGGCCGGGAAGCTCTATCCACAAGGCATCCCCATCTATCCCGAAGAGGAACTGACCAGCCTGATCCGCCAGCGCGAGATCGATCAGGTTGTCTTTGCCTATTCCGATATCTCGCACGAATATGTCATGCACAAAGCGTCGGAGGTGCTGGCGGCCGGCGCCGACTTTTGCCTGATGGGCATCCGGCACACGATGCTTCCCAGTAGCAAACCGGTGGTGGCCGTCTGCGCCGCCCGGACCGGCAGCGGCAAAAGCCAGACCACACGCCACGTGTGCAACATCTTGCAGCGGATGGGGCACAAGGTGGTGGTCGTCCGCCATCCGATGCCCTACGGCAACCTGGCGCATCAGATCGTCCAGCGCTTCGCCGACTATGCCGATCTGGACAGACATCACTGCACCATCGAGGAACGGGAAGAGTATGAGCCGCACATTGACCGCGGCGTGGTGGTCTATGCCGGAGTGGATTATGGGCTCATCTTGCGCGAAGCCGAACAAGAAGCCGATGTGATCGTCTGGGATGGCGGGAACAACGACCTGCCGTTCTACAAGCCCGACCTGCACATCACCGTCACCGACCCGCATCGGGCCGGCCATGAACTCACCTACTATCCCGGCGAGAGCAACGTCCGGGCAGCGGACGTAATCGTCATCAATAAGGTGGATACCGCCGACCTGGCCAATATCACCCGGGTCCGGGACAATGTGAACCGCGTCAACCCTGATGCCCTGATCGTCGAGGCGGCGTCCCCTATCTTTGTCGAGCATCCGGAGCAGATCCGGGGCAAGCGGGTCCTGGTCATCGAGGACGGTCCCACCCTGACCCACGGCGAGATGGCCTACGGGGCCGGGGTGGTGGCTGCCCAACGATTCGGTGCCGCCGAAATCCTTGATCCCCGGCCCTATGCGGTGGGGTCCATTGTGGCTACGTACGCCAAATATCCGACCACCGGACCTGTGTTGCCGGCGATGGGCTATAGCGACTCCCAGATCCGGGAGCTGGAAGAAACGATCAATGCCACGCCGTGCGACCTGGTCCTGATTGCCACGCCAATCGACCTGGGCCGCTTGCTCCAGATCTATCGGCCGCATCAGCGGGTGCGGTATGAACTGCAGGTGATCGGCCAGCCTACCCTGGAGGAGATCCTGCAGAGCCGGTTCGGCCGGTAAAGAGTTGCTTACCCCCTTATCCGCTCTCCCTCCCCCGCATCGGGGGAGGGCCGGGGAGGGGGTCAGTATGAGCGTATGAGGAGCGATTGCGATTGAAGACGAATCTCCCCGGCTCCCTTCCCCTCTCCGCTAGCGGAGAGGGGAAGGGGGTGGAGGGGGTAAGGGTGAAAGGCTGAACGGTTTTCAAAGAAGGAGGTGATCTCCCCATCTCAATCGCGATGAAACAATGGCGTTTTATCGGGAACAAGTGATAGCCTTGACCCATGCCGCTTCCCCGGTGTGGGTCGTGGTCACCAGCCAAGGAGGTAAGGAATGACCCGAAAGGTAGCAATCGTGGGCATCGGCTATACTGGCTGCCGCCCCCTCACCGCTGAAGTCTCGTACAAGGAGTTGGTGTACGAGGCTGCGGTCAAAGCCTACGAGGATGCAGGATTGGACCCCCGCCGCGATGTGGATAGTTTTGTGACCGTGGCCGAGGATTTTATCGAAGGGACCAGCATCTTTGACGAGTACACCCCCGATCAGTTAGGTGGAATGCTCAAGCCCAATGTCACCATCCCCGGCGAGGGGATCCACGGTCTGGCGACGGCTTATCTTCAGATCGCCAGCGGCCTGGTGGACGTGGTCGTGGTAGAGGCCCACAGTAAGGCTTCGAACGTGTTAACTCTGCCCCACATCACTGCTTATGCCATGGACCCGGTCTACAACCGCCCTCTCCAGGCCAATCCGATCTTTATTGCCGGGATGGAGATGAACCGTTATATGTGGGCCACCGGCGCAACTCAGGAGCAGTGCGCCCAAGTCGTGGTCAAGAACAAGCGCTGCGCCCTCTACAATCCGACGGCCGCCTACGGCGCCAATTTGGAGATCGACGATGTGCTGGCTGCCGAGATGGTTGCCTATCCGCTGGGCCGACAGGAGATCAGCCCTCACGCCGATGGGGCGGTGGTCCTGGTGTTGGCGGCCGGGGAGGTCGCTGAGAGCCTGACCGACCTGCCGATCTGGATCCGGGGCATCGGCTGGTGCAACGATGCGCCGAGCCTGGAGACGCGGGGCTGGGGACGGGCGATCTATGCCGAAGGCGCAGGCAAAATGGCCTACCAGATGGCCGGCATCCGCAATCCGATGGAAGAGATTGATTTCGCCGAATTAGATGACACCTACGCCTACAAAGAACTGCAACATCTGGAGGCGCTGGGCTTCTGCCAATTCGGCGAAGCTGGCATCCTCACCGCCGAAGGAGTCACCGAGCCCGGGGGCGCATTGCCGGTGAACGTCTCGGGCGGCAACCTGGGTTGCGGCCATCTGTTGGATGCCGCCGGCTTAAGGGCGGTGGTGGAGGTGGTCTTGCAACTGCGCGGCGAAGCCGGCAGCCACCAACTGCCCGACGTCGAGACGGGATTGGCGTTTGGCTGGCGCGGCCTGCCCTCGACCAGCGGCGCCGTCGTGATCTTGAGCAACTAGGAGGTGAGCCATGGGGATGCGCAAAGTGGCCGTGGTCGGGGCGGGCATGACCAAGTTTGTCCGCCGCGCCCTGGAAACGGGAAAAGAACTGGCCTTTGAAGCGGCCAAAATGGCCCTGGATTCGTGCGAGTTGACGTTGCAGCAGGTGGATTGCGTCGTCCATGGCACCGCACCGGATGCGTTCGATGGGGTTCACATGAAGGGCGAGTATCTGGCCGACGGATCGGGGGCCTGGCGCAAGCCATATACCCGCTGCTATGTGGGCGGCGGCACGGGAGTGTTTGCCCCGATTCACGGCTGGTATCATGTCGCCTCTGGGCTGTTTGACATCTGCCTGGTGGTGTGCGAAGAAAAGATGTCGTCCTGCCAACCCCATCCGCAGGGCGCCTTCCTGACGATCTTTGACCATACGACCGAGCGCCCGCTTGGCCCGAACTTGCTCTGGATTTTTGCCCTGGAAATGAACCGCTACATGCATACCTACGGCCTGAGCAAGCGAGACATCGCCCTGGTTTCGGTCAAGAACAAACGGAACGCCGCCGACCATCCATGCAGCCTGTTGGGCGACCGGGAGATCACGGTCGAGGATGTGCTCAACTCCGAAGTGCTGGCCTGGCCGGTCCAGCGCCTGGATGTCAGCCCGGTCACCGATGGCGCCGTGGCCGTCGTTCTGGCGGCGGAACATGTCGCGCGGCGCATCACCGACAAGCCGGTCTGGATCGAAGGGGTGGGGTGGAACCTGGACACGACCTACTGGACCAACCGCGATCTGTGCTACCCCCGCTATGTTGAGAATGCGGCGCGTATGGCCTACGAGATGGCCGGCATCTCGGAGCCGCGCAAGCAGATTCACATCGCCGAACCGTATGACCCGTTCGACTATAAGGAACTGCACCATCTGGAGGGGCTGTTGCTCTTTGACCGGGGCAAGGCCCCCGAAGCGACGGCGCTGGGCATCACCCAGCGGGACGGCGACCTGCCGGTCTGTCCCAGCGGCGGGTTGTTGGGCGTGGGCAATCCGATCGCCGCCGCCGGTCTGATGAAGGTGGCCGAGCTTTTCTGGCAACTCCGCGGCGAAGCCGGAGCGCGTCAGGTACCCGGCCAGCCCCGACGGGGCGTGGCGCAGGCCTGGGGCGACCTGATGCAGGTGGGTACCGTGATCGTGATGGGGGTGTAGGAGGAAGGATGATGACTGCCCAGATCAAGGAATTCCCCGGAGTGGGGCTGCGGGAGTCGGACTTTGAGCAGCGCAAGGTGCTGTACACCGAGTGGGTTCCCAACGCCCGGTATGCCTGGGACGCCGGGGTTGCCATCGGTCGGTATCTGGCCGAACTGAAGGAGGGACGGCTCATCGGCGTGCGCTGCCGCCACTGCCGACGCACCGTGATCCCGCCGCGCGTCTTTTGTGAATGGTGTTTCCGGCCCATGGACGAATGGGTGCCCCTGCCCGATACCGGGACGGTGAATACCTTTTCCTTATGTTATGTGACCTGGGATATGCGCCGCCTGACCGAACCGGAGATCCCGGCGGTCATTGACATTGATGGCACCCATCCGCCGGTCGGCATCCTGCACCTGTTGGGCGAGGTGGAACCGCAGGCCGTGCAGATCGGCATGAGGGTGCAGGCGGTGTGGAAGCCGCCCGAAGAACGGACCGGCTCCATCCTCGATATCCGCTATTTCCGGCCGGTGCGGGAAGGATGAACGACAGGGAGCCAGGCAGACCGATCTACCTGCGCTCGGTGTCGGTGATTGCTGGAGGAACGACATGGCGATTCTGGAAAAAGTAGACAAGCTCCACCAGGCCATCGCCTGGCAAGGTGATATCCCCATTACGAACCGCTACACGGCCGGCGTGGCCGGCGAACGGTTCCTGCGGGAGATCAAGGATCATGCCCGCATCCTGGGAACCCGCTGCCCGGACTGTGACCTGGTGTACGTCCCGGCTGCCCTGTTTTGCGAGCGCTGTTTTGCCCAACTGGACGAATGGCTGGAGGTTTCGAGCCAGGGACGGGTCTTTACCTTTACCGTGCTCTTTCGCGACCTGGAGGACAGGCCGCTGGACCCGCCGGCGGTCCTAGCCTATGTGAAACTGAACGGCTCCAATGGAGGACTGGTCCATTACCTGGGTGAGGTGGAACCGGATCAGGTTTTCATTGGACTGGAAGTGGAAGCGGTATTCAAAGAGGCGAGCGAACGCGAGGGGTCTATCCTGGACATCCGCTACTTTCGACCGCTGAAACGGTAATCGAAGGCGGGCCTGATCGATCAGGCAGGCCGGTCAGGCCCGCCTGGAATTGCCTGGGACGGGCGGCCGTCCTGGACGATGGCCGCTCCTGGGCTGTGGAAAGGGGGAACAAGATATGGCCGATTTGGATCAGATCGCCGAGGAACTCGAATTCCTCACTGCAGAGAGTCTGGAGGAACTATCCCGTTTCATCGAATATCTGAAATGGAAACAGCAGCCTGGCCCGATCCGGATTACTGGCCGGCCGTGGGCATTTGATTTTGTCGAACACTTTCGCCAGGCCACCGTCACTGCCGACCACGATCCGACCGGGATGGAGGTGTTGATCGGCGAAGCCGCCTGCGACGGCGATTGGCGGATGGCGTTGTGGGAGCATCCACCGGTGCAGGGCTCGGCGATTGTCGAATATCAGGTTCCGGTGCCGAGCGAAGTCACCAACCTGCGGCTCCAGTTTGCCACCGGCATCCGCGATGGGTCCCGGCTGGCCATTGGCAACGTGGTTGCTTTTCGCGTCTTTGTCAACGACTGGCGGTTGTGGAGCGATACCCAGCACGCCCGAAAATGGAAACGACACGAGATCGTGATGCCCTTCATGGCCGGCGACATGGTCCGCATCCGCTTTGTGACCGATGGCCTGGGCAACCATGAATGGGCGTGGGCGGTGTGGGGCGAACCCCGCTTGATCGGCGAAGTGCCGAAATAGGGGAATCCGCAGGGGGTTCGCATGCCCGGCAGGAGCCACGATGGATGAAAATATCGAGTCCGGCGGCTGAAGCCGCGTCTACGGGGCTGGCGGCCGGGGCGTCCCCCGGCGGGGACGCGCTCCGTCGGCGCAGGCCGACGGCCAGCCGAAGGCTCTCCAGGAGCGATTTCAATCGCGGTTTAGTTTCGGAGGAGAAGGGCGATGGATTTTGAACTCAGCGAAGAGCAGCGCATGGTGCGGGAGATGGTGCGCGAGTTTGCGCAAAAGGAGATCGCCCCCCGCGCCGCCGAAGTGGATCGGACCGAGGAGTTTCCGGCCGAGAATATTCGCAAAATGGCCGAACTGGGCCTGATGGGGCTGCCCTACCCGGAGGAATACGGTGGGGGCGGAGGCGACTATCTGAGCTACGCCATTGCCGTCGAAGAGATCGCCTACGCCTGCGGTTCGACGGCCCTGATCTATGCCGCGCACGTCTCCCTGGGCTGTGGCCCTATCTACTATTTCGGCACCGAAGCGCAGAAGCGGAAATGGCTCCCACACCTGTGCAGTGGACAGGGATTGGCTGCCTTTGGGCTGACTGAACCAGAGGCCGGCTCGGACGCGGGAGCGACCCGCACCACCGCCGTTCGCGACGGCGATTTCTATATCCTGAACGGCAGCAAGATGTGGATCACCTCGGGGGCCATCGCCGATGTCGTGACCTGCACCGCCAAGACCGACCCGGCCGCCGGAACGCGAGGCATCTCTTGCTTTCTGGTCGAAAAGGGCACGCCCGGTTTTATCCCGGGCAAGAACGAGCCCAAGATGGGGCTCAAGGGATCGGTGACCTCGGCGTTATCCTTTGAGAACTGCCGCGTGCCTGCCGAGAACCTGTTGGGTCAGGAGGGAGAGGGGTACAAGCAGATGCTGATCACCCTGGACGGGGGGCGGATCAGCATCGGAGCCATGGCCGTGGGATTGGCCCAGGCCGCCCTGGACGAGGCGAAACGCTACGCCCAGCAACGCGTCCAGTTTGGACGGCCCATCGCCGAGTTTCAGGCCATCCAGTGGATGCTGGCCGACATGGCCACCGAGATCGAAGCAGCTCGGCTGATGGTCTATCGGGCAGCGGCCATGAAGGACGCCGGACTGCGCTTCACCAAGGAAGCGGCCATGGCCAAGCTCTTTGCCTCAGAGGTGGCCGAACGGGCCGCGTTCAAGGCGATTCAGATCCACGGCGGGTACGGCTACAGCCGCGAATACCCCGTCGAACGGATCTACCGCGACCAGCGGCTGTGTAGCATCGGCGAAGGGACCAGCGAGATCCAGCGGCTGGTCATCGCCCGACATCTATTGGACCGGCGATGAAGGACAGACCTTATTCCTTCAGCACTGCCCGGGTGTACAGGAACCAGACGATGACGCAGGCGATCACGGCAATGACCGTCACAATCACCGCCGTTCGCAGGGCCAGGCCAGGCCCTCCGGTCGCCGGTCCTGTCACCAGATACAGGGTCAAGAAGACGGCCAGAAAGGTGACGACGACCAGGGCAAACATGCCGTACAGGAGCAGTCTCTTGCCTCGTTTGGCTCTTTCGGCAGGTGAAAGGTCTTTTGCCATCTTTTTCCTCCTTGTTCTATCGTGGCGGGCATGGCCCAAGGCTGATAACACGCGTATTCTATCATATTTTGCGGAAAAGTTCAAGCAGGATTTTGGTACTATCTGAGAGGAGCAAGCTATGGCTGAATCCCATCCGTTGGTCCAGTTGGCCCGACGGGCGATCGAGACCTATGTCCGGCAGGGAAAGCAGATCAAGCCTCCTGCCGAGTTGACGCCCGAGATGCAACAACGGGCCGGGGTGTTTGTCTCGATCCACAAACACGGCCAATTGCGCGGCTGCATCGGAACGATCCAGCCGACCTGTCCCAATGTGGCGGAAGAGGTCATTCACAACGCCATCGCCGCGGCTACCCGCGACCCCCGCTTCTACCCGATCCGCCCCGAGGAGCTGCCCGATCTGGAGATCCATGTGGATGTCCTGACCGAACCGGAGCCGATCGAGTCAGAAGCGGAACTGGATCCCAAGCGCTACGGCCTGATCGTCCAGTCGCTGACGCATCCGTACAAGCGGGGGCTATTGCTGCCCGATCTGGAAGGGATTGACACGGTCGAGAAGCAGGTTTACTGGACGCGGGTTCACAAGGCCGGCATCACCGACCCGGACGAGCCGGTGCAGATGTACCGCTTTGAGGTGATCCGGTATACGTGAGGGGTGGGACGGTTTACGGCTGGTGCCCAGTAGGTTAACAAGCCCGCTCCGGCTGTGCGGAACGGACCAGGAGTGTTCGGCGTGATTCCGTTCCGGCTGAAGCCTCCACTCCCGCTGCGTGCTGGACTTGGCAACTGCCGTAGCCCCGGCCTCCCGTGGGTTTCCAACCTGCGGGAGGCTATGAGCCGGTGAGGGGCGATTCGATCGCAGTCTTTCGGAGGAGGGTACATGCCCCATATTGACGAGTCTCAGTTCACGAAACGGTTTGTGTCCTTGATGATCGGCGGTCAGGGTTTCCCCAAGAAGGAGCTGGACCGCCACGTCCTCTTGATCAGCGCTGCCTTGAGGCTGGAACCGCAGCGACAGTACACCGAGAGCGAGCTCAACGACGAACTGCGCTGGTGGACCGCACGCTTTGGCGACCCGGTCAATCTTGACCACGTCACCCTGCGCCGATTCCTGGTGGACGACGGCTACCTCCGACGGGATACGGCCGGCCGGGCCTATGAGGTGACGGCCGACTGGCCCTACACTGTCGATCCGTCGGTCAAAAGCCTCGATCTGGAGGCGCTGATCGCCGAGGCCCGGGCTGCGCGCGAACTCAAGAAGCAGCAGTATATGGGCAAAACGAGCGGTTCGCGGTAGCGGAGGACCTGCCCTCCGCTACCCGGCGGCGGTCTCTACCACCTCCAGCACCCGCCCAGAGCGGGCCGGCACCGGAATGCCCCCCAGCCGGCCTCGCGCCACCACAAACCGGTCCTTCTTCCAGACGTCCTGGACGACCGAGCCGTCTTCGAGGTAGCCCGATACGGGCAGGATGGCGGTCACCGGCCGACGATTGTTGTTAAGGATGACCACCAGCACGTCGTCATCCAGTTTGCGGCCGTAGGCCACCACCCCTTGCCCGACAAACAGCCAGGTCAGGCTGCCCCGACGCAGCGCCGGGTGGGCCTTTCGCAGGGCGATGCAACGCTGGACCTGCTGGCGCAGGTCGTGGTCCCATGCGCTCTCATCCCAGGGGAAGCCGGCCCGACACCCCGGATCGTGGCCCCCCTCCAGACCGATCTCGTCGCCATAGTAGATGCTCGGCGCGCCGGGAAGGGTCATCTGGAACAGGGTCGCCAGAGGGTAGGCAGTGCGGTCCCCCCGGGCCAGGGTCTTGAAACGGGGCGTGTCGTGGCTGCCCAGCAGGTTGAACTGCACCTCGGTCACCGGCCGAGGGTAGAGGTTCAGCAACCGCTCGATTTCGGCGGCAAAGGCCTTGGCGTCGAGGGTGTCGATCTGGTGGTAGCCGGTGCGAGCCACCTCCGACCGCAGCAGGTTATCGCCGACAAAGAACCCCAGACAGCTCCGGGCAAAATGATAATTCATCACCGCATCGAACTGGTCCCCCTGCAGCCAGCGTTGGGCCTCGTGCCAGATCTCGCCGACGATATAGGCCTCCGGATTGACTGCCTTGACCCGACGGCGGAATTCCTGCCAGAAGGCATCGTCGTCGATCTCTGCCGGCACGTCCAACCGCCAGCCGTCGGCGCCGAATTCGATCCAGTGGCAGGCCACATCCCACAGGAACTGGCGCACAGTGGGATTGCCGGTATTGAGCTTGGGCAGGGCGGGCAGGTTCCACCACGCTTCGTAGCCGTGATCGTCTTTGGAGGTAGTGTAGGGCTGGAGCGGAAATTTTTTGACGTAAAACCAGTCCACATAGGGCGAGGCCGCGCCGTTCTCTACGATATGGATGAACTGGAAAAAGCCGCGCCCGGTGTGGTTAAAGACCCCATCCAGGATGACGCGCATCCCCCGCCGATGGGCTTCATCCAGCAGCGTGCGCAGGGCCTGATTCCCGCCCAGGATCGGATCGACCTGATAATAGTCGCAGGTGTGATACCGATGGTTGGCGGTGGACTGGAAGATTGGATTGAGATAGAGGGCAGTGATTCCTAGGTCCTGGAGATAATCGAGATGTTCGACAATGCCCAGCAGGTCCCCTCCCTTGAACCCGTATAGGGTAGGGGGAGCGGCCCAGGGTTCCAGGTTCGATGGTTTGGGCACCCGCTCGCTCCGGGCAAATCGGTCGGGAAAGATCTGGTAAAAGACTGCATCTCGCACCCATTCTGGCGTCTCGACAGCACTCATCGCAGCATCTTGCCTCCCTTCGATGGTCAATGGCAGTGGGTCACTGTTCAGCAAGATCAGATACCCTCCCATGGGCGATAGAGTTCCGCCACTCTTCCAGCAGGCGGCGGTGACTGGCAAAGGCGATCTGGTCGGGCGAGGGCAACCCGGCTGGAGGAAAGAAACCGACGGCCATCACTTCATTGCCCGGCTGCAGGCGACCGCCGACGACCTCGGCGCGGAAGGTCAGGTTGATGCCCGGCCCACGGAAATCCTCGGAGTAATGGGTCACCTCCAACAGTTGCACGCGGTCCACGATCAACCCGGTTTCTTCCCAGCACTCGCGGATAGCTGCCTGCTCTGCCGATTCGTCCCATTCAATGAATCCAGAGGGCAGGCCCCACAGACCCCGCCCCGGTTCGATCGCCCGTTGCACCAGCAAAATCTGCCCCTCCTGCTCGACCATGACCGAGACCCCCGCCTTGGGGTCGCGAAAATAGATGAAACCACAGACCGGACAGACCGGCCGCAGCCGGTCGAACGCTTCTCGCTCCTCCAGCAAGTGGGCGCAGTGGGGGCAGTAGCGTGGCGGCAGGCCAGCCTGCCAGCGGTCGAGGGCGCGCGCCTGCCAGGCCAGAATGGCCGGTTGGTGGCCGCCCCCCGCCAGAGGTTTCGGGAGCTGCTCGGGAAGGAAAAAGCCTGCCTCCAAGGTCGGATCCGGTTCTCCTTCCCGGTCCTCCCCGGCGATGATCGCCTCATAGACCAGCAACAGGCCCTCGCCCCAGGGGGCCTCGTCGAAAAAGCGGGCATCGATCACCCGACCAGCCTGCGCCGACCATCCCATCTCTTCGCGGATGGCGCGGACGACCGTCGCCGACGGTGGCTCATCGCCGCTATAGCGGCCCCCGGGAAGGCGCCAGGCGTTCGCCCACGGATCGACGGCCGCCTCACTGCGCAGCAGGAGCAATGCGCCCTCACGCACGATCAGCGCGGCTACATACACCTCGATCGAGCGGCCCGGCCCGCAGGTTCGTGGTCCATGTTTCGGGTTCAGCCGGCGATTGGGAACCATTTCACTGTCTCTCCTCTCCCCAGTTGGGTCAGGGCGATGGCCAGTCCCGACAAGACCGGCATCCACAGGTTATCATCCGGCGGCGGAGACCACCGCTCGACCGCCGTCGCCACCAGGGCGCCGGCCCCTACCGACCAGGGGCTGAGCCCTCCCAGCCCAACGCCCACCATACCGGCCACCAGGCAGGCGGCCAGGCAGCCCAGGCTACCCACCAGCGTCTTGCCCGCTCCCCGATGACCCCACCGGCGTCCCACTACCTCGGCAGCCGGGTCCCCCCAGACCAGAAATAGGATGGCCGTGCCGCCGATATCCGAGTCCCACAGGAAGGCGGTCAGCGCCAGACCGATGGCCAGCCAGGTAGACCCCAGCACCGCCCGGCCCTCCCAGGCGCGGAACACGCTGGGCAACAAGCGCCACAGTAGACGATTGACCGCTGGCCAGCCTCGGCGCACCCCCTCCAGCGCCAGCGACGCGGCCAACAATGCAGCAGCCAGCAGCAGGGCCGCCTGGCGCGAAACCAGCCAGCCGGCCGCCGGCACTAATGTCATCGCCAGGTGCATCAACTTGCGCAGCAGGCTCAGGCGTCCCGCCGCTAGGGCATCGGACCCCGCTCCTGCCCCGTTTGACTCGCGTAGCAGCCCGTTCTTGTTCATCGGACCAAACGGGCGCATTCTATCACAAGACCGGGTTCCGCTCAAACGGCCCCCGGCCTGTGATCAGCCCTTATGGGTTCAGGGCCAGAGCCATATAGGCCACGGTGCTCTCCAGGAGCTGCTCCACCGGCAGCCGTTCCTCCACGGTATGCACCAGCCGGTCATCTCCGGGCCCCAAGCCGATGACCGTCATGCCCGCCTCGGCGAAATGGCCCCCGTCGGTGGCAAAACGCCAGGTGCCGATCGGCACGCTCCGACCCAGCACCGAGGAGAGGACCTCCTGGGCCTTGAGCAACCAGGGATGATCGGCAGCGGTGGTGAAGGAGGGGAACAGGTCGGGGTATACCGCCCGGACGCCGGTATAGCTGACCAGTTCTTTGGAGGCGATCTCGATCCATCCCCGGCACCCCGGTTCGAGGCAGTGGTCCACCAGGTCCTGCAATTTGGCGGTGATCTCCTCCGCTCCCTCGCCGGGGATGTTGCGCCAATCGAGCACCAGATGCACCGCGCCGGGCGTGACGTTGGCGCTGGTCGGTTCGCTGCGGATGCAGGTAGGAGCAACGGTGGATGCCCCGTAGTCGGGGTCGGTGGCCATCGGCAGCTCCCGCACCCCTTGGATGAAGCGCGCCACGGAGAAATGGGGGTTCACCCCCAGATCGGGCATGGAGGCATGGACCGACCGGCCCTCCCAGTGGGCGATCAGTTCCACCCGGCCGCGATGGCCGCGCCGCAACTGGTTCTGACTCGCTTCGCCGACGATGACCCGCTGCACCGGCAGAGCGCGGGCCAGGTGTCGCGCGCCGAGCCCTCCTACCTCCTCCTGAACCACGGCGCTCACATAGAGGCTGGCTGGCAGGGGAACGCCGCACTGCCTGACCAGCCCCCCGGCATAGACCATCGCCGCCAGCGCACCCTTCATGTCCACCGACCCCCGGCCCCACAGTTCACCATCGCGCACCTCGCCGCTGAACGGCGGGCAGGGCCAACGAGCCGGATCGCCGGCATCCACATGATCCATGTGAGCGTTCAGCATCAGCGAAGGTCCGTCGCCGCCGGCGGTCTGGCCGATGACGTTGCCTACTTCGTCCACCCACACCTCGTCGTAGCCCAGGCGCTTCATCTCCGCCTGGACCAGCGCGGCGACGGCGCCCTCCTGTCCAGGCATACTCGGCGTCTGGACCAACCGCTGGGTGAAGGCGACCAGTTCCTCTCGATGGGATTCCACCAGATTCCACAGTTCTGTACCGTTCATCGTGTTTCCTCCTTGGAAGTTACCTCACCTCTACCCCCTCACCCCCTTCCCCTCTCCGCCGGCGGAGAGGGGAAGGGGGACGGAGGGATGAGGTGAGGTCTGTCATAGCCTCCCGCAGGTTAGGAACCTGCGTGAGGCTGGGTCCTGCCTCTTGCTCCTACCACTTCCAGCTGAATCGCGGTCACCGTCTTCTCCGTCGGGCAAACTTTTGGCGGAAGACCAGTGCGACGAAACGGGGCAGGGCCAGTTGCCGGCGCCACCGCCACGGCTCCTGGATCAGCCGATGCAGCCACTCCAGGCCCACGCGACGCATCCAGACCGGCGCCCGCCGGGTAACGCCGGCCACAAAATCAAAGGCCCCTCCAACCCCGATCATCACCGGCACGCCGAGGCGGTCCCGATGGCGAGCGATCCATTGTTCTTCGGCCGGCACGCCATAGGCCACCAGTAACAGGTCCGGGCGGGTGGCCCGGACCCGGGCGATGATCTCCTCTGCCTCGTCCTCCCGAGGCGAACCGGCGTATGTCCCGGCCACCTCCAGACCCGGGAACGCGGCCGTCAACCGTTGGGCGACGATTTCGGCCACCCCAGGCGCAGCTCCCAGGAAAAAGGGGCGGTAGCCTCGCTGCGCACAATAGGCAGCCAGTCGGTAGATGCCATCCGAGCCGGTTACCCGCTCCGGCAGGGGGCGCCTCAGCCAGCGAGCCGCCAGGATCAGGCCCACCCCGTCAGCTACATTCAGGTCGGCGGCGTTCAGGATGCGCCGAAAATCGGGATTGTCGTGGGCCATGACCAGCATCTCTGGGTTGAGGGTAACGATCTGGTGGGGCTGCCGGCTGGCGACAAATGCGTCCACCCGTTCCAGCAGGTCCTGATAGGTGGCGCTATCCACCCGCACCCCCAGGACCTCAATCGACTCCACGGCCTACCTCCTCCAAAACCTGAAGCGTTTCCTCTGCGCAGCGCCGCCATGAGAAACGCTGCACCTGGTCGAATCCCCGCTCGACCAGGCGTTGCCGCAACGCCCCATCGGTCACAACCTGCTCCAGAGCCTGCGCCAGGGCCTCGGTGTCCAGCGGGTCAACCAGCAACGCCGCCTCGCCGGCCACCTCCGGCAGCGACGAGGTGTTCGAACAGACCACCGGAGTGCCACAGGCCATCGCCTCCAGGACCGGCAGGCCAAAGCCTTCGTAGAGCGAGGGAAAGACAAAGGCCAGCGCGCCGCTCAGCAGCGCCGGAAGATCGGTATCCGGCACATATCCGGTCATGATCACCCGGTCCTGCAACTTCAGTCGACGGACCTGGGCCAGGATGTCGTCAACCAGCCAGCCTTTCTGACCGGCCAGCACCAGACGAAGGTCGGCGGCCGGCGGCTGGGAACTGCTCGTCAGGGACTGAAGGAGGGAGGCAAACGCCTGGATGAGGCGCACCAGGTTCTTGCGGGGATGGAGCGTGCCGATATAGAGGAGATAGGGTCCTCTCACGCCATAGCGCTCACGCACCATGGACAGCACCGCCGGGTTGGTCACCGGCGCCAGGCTCTCATCCCGGCCGGGATAGACCCGCACGATCTTGTCGGCCGGGATGCCATAGCGATGGATCAGGTCCTGGCGGGTGGCCTCGGAATCGGCTAGAATGCGCGAAGCCTGCCGGGCGTTGTATCGGGTGGACCAGCGCAGGTAGAGGTTCTGAGACAAGGTATGGGCCTGCGGATAGTAGAGGTAGCCCAAGTCGTGGATGGTGACCACGCTGCGCGCCGGATGGACCAGAGGCAAGACGTGGGAGGGGACAAAGAGCAGGTCCGGCGGCTGGGTGAGCATTTCCCAGGAGAGTCGGATGTGGGTCCACAGCCTGGGGAAGGGGAGGATGCGCAGTTCGGCCCGGTCCGCAAAGAGCCCCGGCGCTGGAGCCCGATTGAAGTAGAGGCGAAAGCGGTGCTCCTGGGCCAGGGCAAGTAGCTCCCGGATCAGGTGGAGCGAATAGGTTTCGGTACCGGTGCGCCGTTCCGCCGTTGCTCGACTGGCGTCAATGCCAATGAGCATCGTTCCAATCCTTCTCTACCCAAGCCAGGGCGCCAACTGTTCGGCCGTGACCGGACCGGGGCGCAGGATGGCCGGCGGTGAAACGGTGAGGTCGAGCACGGTGGATGGCACCCCACCTGGACAGCGTCCGCCGTCAATAATGAGCGGGATGCGCCCCCCTAGCGCTGCCTGGACCTCTGCCGCTGTGACCGGCTCTGCTTCCCGGTGGCGGTTGGCGCTGGTTGCCGCCAGGGGCGCTCCCAGGCAACGGCACAGTTCGCGCACCCAGGGGTGATCGGGCACCCGTACGGCGACGGTGGGGCCGCCGGCGGTGACGATATCGGGCACCCGGGGCGACCGGCGCAGGACCAGGCTCAACGCGCCCGGCCAGAAATGGGCGGCGATCTCCCGGGCCAGGGGAGGAACCTCCTCACACACCTGCTCCATGGCCCGGGCGTCGGGCAGGAGGAGCGGGATCGGCACCTGCAACGGCCGTTCTTTGACCTCGTATAACCGGCGCACGGCGTCGGGCAAGAAAGCGTGCGCCCCGACCCCGTAGACCGTATCGGTCGGAAAGGCGATCGCCTCTCCCTGTCGCAGGGCCTGCACCGCCCGTTCCAGAGCGTCGGGCGTCTGGATGGAAAGTATCATAGTCTGCACAAGCGGTACCCGTTCCTTGAAAATAGACCGCTCCCCCCGCGCGGGAGTCTAGGCTTCAGCCGGTCAACCGCCTGAAGGCTCCACTCCCCCACCCGGAGTCAAGGCCTCCGCCAGCGGCTCCTGGATATTTTCATCCCTCGTGGCGCCCCACCGGGCATGGCAACTCCTCTACGCCTTTGCCCACTTCCCGTGTGGGGTTTCCACAGATTATAGAGTGATCTGGGGCTCAAGTCAAGCTGACGCAAACAATCCTTGCGTCGGGAGTCGAGGCTTCAGCCGGGACCGCCTTGGGTGCTGGACCGGGCGGCCTCGGGGGTGCCTGCGCCTGACTTGACGGATCGGAACATTCATTCTATAATGACCCTCATCCGGCTGTCTTTTGTCGGTCGCCCGAGACAAGTCCGATCAGGCAGGCTGGTGAGGCCAGCCATATCCACGGACCAGAGAGGAGAAAGGATGATGAGCGACAAGATCGAGTTCACGCGCAACTACTCAGACCTAAGCACGGACCAGGGGTTTCAATTCGAGTTCTACTGCGATCGGTGTGGAACCGGCTACCGCACTCGTTTCCGGCCGTCAGCTCTGGGAACGGTGTCGAGCGCCTTGGATGCTGCCGGCAGCCTGTTTGGTGGGGTGTTCGGGCGGGCCGCCGATCTCGGCGAGCGAGCTCGCTCCGCTGCCTGGGAGAAGGCCCATGATGACGCCTTTACCAAGGCGATGGAGGAACTCAAACCCGACTTTATCCAGTGTCCTCGTTGCTCCTCCTGGGTATGTCGCAAGAGCTGCTGGAATCAGAAGAAAGGCCTGTGCAAGGAGTGCGCCCCGGACCTGGGAGTGGAGATGGCGGCGGCGCAGGCCAGCCGCACGGTGGAGGAGGTCTGGGCCCACTCCAAAGTGGCCGAGGAAGACCGGGAGATGCTCAAGGAGGCCAGTTGGCGGGCCGGCGTGCGGGCCACCTGCCCCAACTGCAACGCTCCCCTGGCGGCCAATGTCAAGTTCTGCCCGGAATGTGGGGCCAAGATCCAGGCGGTACGGCATTGTACCCAATGCGGCGCGGAGTTGATCCCTGGGGCCAAATTCTGCGCCGAATGCGGCGCCAAAGTGGAAGGGTGAAACACTCTGGACTGCGGAATCACCACCCCGCGCAAACCCTGATCTGGGAAAGCTACGTGCCGGATTCCTGAGTCACGGCTGTGTCACAGGGCCATGCTGTCCGGATGGCCCACCTCCCGGCGGCGCAACTGACCACAGCCGGCCTCGATGTCAATCCCCCGCCGCATCCGCACCGTCGTCGGGATGCCGGCCGCTTCCAGCTCGGTGCAGAAGGCATAGACCCGCTCGCGCGGCGAGGGCCGGTAGGGCGAACCTGGGGTGGGGTTCAGGGGGATGACGTTCACATGACATAACAAGCCACGCAGTTGCTCGGCCAGCCGACGGGCCTGGGCCGGCGAATCGTTGACCCCGGCGATGAGCGCATATTCAAAGCTGACCCGTCGTCCCGTCTTCTCGATATACTCGCGGACGGCGGCCAGCAGTTCGCGCAGCGGATAGCGCTGGTTCACCGGCACCAACCGGTTGCGCAGCTCGTCATCCGGCGCGTGGAGCGACACGGCCAGGTTGATCGGCAGGCTCTCCTGGGCCAGTCTGCGGATGCCCGGCACCAAGCCAACCGTCGAGAGGGTGATCCGCCGCGCCCCCAGGCCGTAGCCCCGCGCATCGGTCAGCGTTTCGATGGCCTGCCAGGTGGCTTCATAGTTGGCCAGGGGTTCCCCCATGCCCATCAATACGATGTGGGTGAGGGGGTGTTCCGAGTCCGGCACGTTGACTCCGGGCTGGCCGGCCAGCCCGCGCCGCGCGCGGTCCACCTCCCGGGCAAAGTGGATGGCCTGCGCCACAATCTCGCCGGCCGAAAGGTTCCGCACCAGGCCACCCTGTCCCGTCGCGCAAAAGACGCAGCCCAGACCACACCCCACCTGGGTCGAAAGGCAGGCCGTCCGCCGCTGGCGATAGGACATCAAGACGCTCTCGATCGTGTTTCCATCCCGCAGGCGGAACAATACCTTTCGCGTTTGACCGTTGGCCGAGACCTGCTCGGCCAGAGGGGTGAGCAGGTGGACATCGGTTTCCGCCGCCAGGCGAGCCCGCAACCGGCCCGGCAGGTTCTCCATGGCCTCAAATGCGGCGACCCGGGAGCGGTACAGCCAGCGCCAGACCTGATCCGCCCGGAAGCGCGGCTCGCCCCAACCGGTGAGCAGATCAGTGAGTTGTTGATAGGTCAGATCGTACAGTGCAATCCGCTCGCCCATCGGTCGCCACTTCTGGCTCGATCACCTCGTGCCACACGCGGTGGAGGTGCCCGACATCCTCAAACACCCAGTCGGGCTGGAGATCGGCGCCGGCCAGCATCGCCCGGTCGGTCACGCCGCTGAGTACCAGGATGGTGAACAACCCGGCCCGCCGCCCGGCCAGCACATCCGTTTCCAGCCGATCGCCCAAGACCGCCGTCGTCGCCGGCTCGGCCCCCAACCGGACCATCGCCTGTTCCATCATCGCCACCTCCGGCTTGCCGATGACGATCGGTTCGATGCCGGTGGCTGCTTCGAGAAACGCCAACAGCGCCCCGTTGCCCGGCACAATCCCCTGCTCGGAGGGGAAGGTCCGGTCCGGATTGGTGCCGATGAAGCGCGCCCCGGCCCGGATCTGGAGGGCCGCCCGGGCCAATCGGTCATAGCATACCGTAAAGTCCATCCCGACAACCACGTACTCGGCCGCTTCCTCCACCAGGTCAAAGCCGGCCTCGCGCAACGCCGTCCACAGACCGTCCATACCGACCACGAACAGCCGCGTGCCTGGCGGCGCGGTGCGAGACAGATAGCTGGCCGTCGCCTGGGCCGAGGTCAGGATCTCGTCGGCTTGAACGATGACCCCCATGCCGGCCAGCTTCTCGACATATTGCGCCGGGGTCTTGGTCGAGTTGTTGGTGGCCAGCACAAAGCCGATCCCCTGCCGGCGCAGGAACTCCAAGAAAGGCCCTGCACCCGGGATCGCTTCTTTCCCCCGGTACAGCACCCCGTCCATATCAATGATCAGGTTGCGGATCGAGCGCAGCGATTGAAACTCTTTCATCTTCTATCTCGAATGTTGCCCCGTACCAGCGAGGCAAAGATGCCAATCACGCACAGAATCGCAAAGATGATGAACGCCGTTTTCATGCTGACTAGGAACAGCGGATAGGACTCGGGTTTGATCTCGACCCGACCGATGTACAGGGCAAAGAGCAAGGTTGCCAGTCCCTGGCTGAACATCTGCCCGATCAGCCGCATCGTTCCCACCATCCCCGACGCGACGCCGTAAAACCGCTTTTCGACCGAACTCATGATGGCGTTGGTGTTGGGCGAGGAAAAGAGGGCGAACCCAAACCCCAACAACATGAGACGGGCGACAATGGTCCACAGCGGGCTGGCCGGCCCCAGGGGGATCAACAGCCCCAGCCCCGCCGAGGTAAAGGTCATCCCGATCGAGGCCACGATGCGCGGTTCGATCCGATCCGACAGCCATCCCGCCATGGGCGAAAAGAGGGCCATCATTACCGGCTGAGCGATCAGCACCAGGCCGGCTTGCTGCGGGTTCAGGCCCTGAATATGTTGGAGAAAGAGGCTCAGCAGAAAGGCAACGGCTGAAGTGGCGCTGTAGTGGATCAAGGCAGCCAGGTTGGAGAAGGCGAACGGCCGGTTTCGGGCCAGGAGCTGGACCTTGAGGACCGGCGTCGTTGTCCTGAGTTCCCACAACCCAAAGATGACCAGCCCTACCATGCCGGCGAGGATCAGTCCACCGCCCAGGAGTCCGGGCAGTCGAGAAAACCCGTACATGAGCGCGACCAAGGCCAGGCCATAGATGCCAGAGCCGACCAGGTCAAAGGTTTCCCCCTTGGCTTCGGCCCATTCTCCCTTTAACTGCCAGCGGACAAAGGTCAGCGCGATCAACCCCAATCCGACCGTCAGGAAAAAGATGCTTCGCCATCCGATCTGGTGGGTGAGCAAACCACCGATGGTCGGTCCCAGGGAAAGGCCCAGGTAGGTGGAGGCGACGCTGATGCCCAGGATCCGCCCCCGTTCGCCGAGGGGGAACACGGAGGTAAGGATGGCCATGCTGGTGCCAAAGATCATGGCGCTGCCCAGACCCTGAAAAACTCGCACGGCGATCAGCATCGGCGCCGAGGTCGAAAAACCGATCAACAGCGCCGCCAAGGTAAAGATGGCGATGCCATAGCCAAAGATCCGCTTCCGACCGTGGATGTCGGCGATTTTGCCAAAGGGGACCAGGAACATGGCCGCGGCCAACAGGTACGCAGTCCGGACCCAGCTCAACAGAATAGCATCCATGGCAAATTCGCGGCTGATGGCCGGCAGGGCCACGTTGGTAGCCGAGTCCATAAAGGGTGTGAGGAAGGCCGCCAGTGCGGCTGCGATCAACGCGGCCCGCCGGCTGGCCGCCTGATCCGATGTGAGTTCCCTTGTGATCATCCGCTTCTCCGATGTCGATGATGTAGTTGTTCGTACTCCTCACGGGTATCGATGTCGAGAACCACCGCCGGGTCGTCCACCTCCACCCGTTCGATCTGTTCCGGATAGCGGGTCAGCAAGGAACGGCCGCCCTGATCGCCCTCGATCGCCATCAACTCGGCAAAGAGAGTGCGGTCAAAGAGCACCGGGTTGCCCTGCCGGCCCTGATAGAAAGGGGCGACGATGGCCGCCCGGGTTGCCTGGTAGCGGCTGACCAGCTTCTGGAGCAAAGCAGGGGTCAACCTCGGCTGGTCGGCCAGGACGATCAATGCCGCCTGGATGTCGGGACGGATCGCCTCCAACCCGGCGCGCAACGAATGGCTCATCCCCGCCGCCCATTGCTCGTTGATCACGATCTCGACCGGCAGGCCATGGACGGCCTCTCGCACCCGATCTGCCTGCGCGCCGAGGACAACGATCACCTGGGCCAACCCGGCAGCGCACACCGTCTGGGTCACCCGGCGCACCATCGGTTGGCCATCCACCGGCAACAACTGCTTGAGCTGTCCCATTCGCGTCGAGCCACCGGCGGCCAGTACGATGGCCGCAACTGGCGGACGCGCGTCTCCCTCTACCGTCACAGTCCCGAATTGTACCATGGAATGAGAACCCGGACAAAACCGCTCCAAATCAGGTGCGGCTTTTTACTTTTGGAGATTTTGGATGTATAATATGCTGATAATTGTATTTGGGAGTCGAGATTAGATGGCCAGGGGCGCAGTGGAGGATTGGTGGTCGGCGTTACCCCTCTTTCCCTTGCACACCGTGCTCTTTCCAGGCATGGTGTTGCCCCTCTATGTGTTTGAAGAACGGTACAAATTGATGATTCACCGCTGTCTGGAAGAGGAACAACCCTTCGGTGTGGTCCTGATCCGTGAAGGCCCTGAAGTGGGAGGCCTGGCCATCCCCTACCCGGTCGGTACAACAACGATGATTGCCGGGGTTAGCCAGCTCGAAGATGGCCGGATGAATCTTGTCACGATCGGGAATGAGCGATTCCGCTTGCACGCCGTGAGACACGATCAACCGTATCTGGTCGGAGAGGCGGAACCGTGGCCGATCACCGGCGCTAACAGCGAACAGGCTCGTGAGCAGGTCGGACCGGTTCGCGCTCTGCTTATCCAGTACCTTAGCCTGCTGGCTCAAGCGGAGGGGCATCGGATCGAGATCGAAGAGGTTCCTACTGAGCCAAGGATGTTGGCCCTGCTGAGCGCCATCACCCTCCAGATTCCCATGCCTCAAAAGCAAGGGTTGCTGACTCAACCTACGGTGCCCTACATGCTTCGCGCCGAACGGGCGATCATGCGTCGTGAGCAGTTGATCCTGCACTATATGATTCGTACGCAGAGGCAACAGTGGGAAGGCGGGTACAGCGGCTACCTGGCAAGAAACTAGATGGATTGGACGGGACGGTATTTGACCGAAGACCTGCCAGGGATCGGCGGGGTGATCAAAGAGCAGGTCGAGGATTTTTGGGTAGAAGAACTGCCCCTCTACTCCCCCTCCGGCGAGGGAGAGCATACCTTCTTTGAAATCCAGAAGGTCGGACTTTCGACCTTTCAAGCGGTCCGGACCATCGCCCGGGCGCTGGGCATCCCGCCCAGCCAGATCGGCTATGCGGGGCTCAAGGATGCCCGGGCGATCACCTGTCAGGTCCTCTCTGTCCATGGCATTCCGCCTGAAAAAGTTTTGACCTTGGAACTGCCCCACATTCGGATTCTGTGGGCGGAACGTCATCGGCACAAACTCAGAATTGGGCATCTGCGCGGCAATCGCTTCCGGATCCGCATCCGACGGGTGAGCGAGGCCATGCTACCGGCCTGCCAGGCCATTCTGGAGGTGCTGGCTCGCCGTGGAGTGCCGAACTGGTATGGGCCGCAACGGTTTGGACAGCGGGGAGATTCGGCCCGGCTCGGATCGGCCGTTGTACGGCGAGAGGCGGAGCGTTTCCTGCGCACCTTTCTGGGCATGCCCGATCGGCACGAGTCGGAACGGGTGCAAGCGGCTCGTCGCCAGTTCGACGCCGGCGCCTGGGAAGAGGCCCTTGCGCTGTTCCCGGAGAGTATGGCCGACGAGCGGCGAGCCCTGCGGGTATTGATTGACAGCCACGGCAACTTCCAGCGTGCCTACCAGGCAGTCCCCAAGCGACTCAAGATCTTTTTGGTCTCAGCGTACCAATCGGCGCTGTTCAATCGGGTCCTTGATGCCCGGTTGCAGACCTTGGACCGCGTATTTGCTGGAGACCTGGCGATCAAGCACCCGGGCCATTCCATCTTCCGCGTGGAAGACGAAACGATCGAGCAGCCGCGCGCTGACCGCTTTGAGATCAGCCCCACCGGGCCGATCTTTGGCTTCAAGATGATGCAGGCATCTGGCTCTCAAGGAGAACTGGAAGCGAACGTTCTGGCGGCTGAAGGTTTGGAACTGGACGATTTCCGCGTCGGCGAAGGGATCCAGGCAAAAGGGGAGCGACGAGCCCTGCGCTTTCAAATCCACGATCCGGAGTTATGGTATGACGATGGGATAATGCTTCGGTTCTGGCTGCCAAAAGGCTGCTATGCGACGGCGGTGCTGGCCGAGATCATGAAAGCGCCTCTAACCCAGGAGTCATTTCAGGATGTAAGCCAGCTTACTGAACTCTAACGAAACTCTAACAGATTGCGTACGATTTCTTAATAACCTTCTAACGACGCTCGGATATAATAGATCTAGGATCATGTCCTGGGGGTTAGGAATCATGGCAGACAAGATCGAACAAAGAGGGGACACGGGGTCCGAAGGAATCCGGCGATCACCAGAAACACTGGCGGGGACAGGAAGATGTCGGTCATTATCATCGCCACTTTGGTTTGCCGGCAACCATCGATCGAAGTAAAATTGAAGCAGTGATATCCAACAGGGTACTGACGGTAACCCTGCCCAAATCGGAAGAAGCGAAACCTCGCCGGGTTCCCATCAGGCCCGGAGGATAGCAAACAATAAATACAAGGAGGATCATTCATGGACTGGCTCAGTTTTCTCAAGATTATGGCCATGGAAGAGCATGCAGCCCGGGCCAAGTATCAACTTGCAATGGATTTGGCCGAGGACGAGAAGCTCAAGGCGTTTTTCGCCCGACTGCGGGACGAAGAGGCATTCCACGCTCAGTTTCTGGAGGGCGAATATGACAAACTGGAGAAGAAGCTGAAGGAGATGGGACAGCGATAAGCTTTACCTCCGGTTCCTTGCGGGAGCCGGATTTATTGGAAATTGTGCTCGAAGCAGGTCTAATAAGTGACAAGGATGTCTCCCAGCCTGCATCGGTCCAATCCGTGCAAAGGGAGTACAAGTGGGATCTATGGACAGGAATGTTGCAGCGATATTTGGACGCTTGGTACAACAGAATAAGGAGATCAGTAAATCGGTGACGGTTCGTTCTTACCGGGCAGGAGAGACGATCTGTGAAGCAGAAGAAATGGGTCGCTCTCTGTTCCTGGTCGCCAGCGGACGGGTGCAGCTCTACCGCACCACACGAGAGGGCCGTCGGTTCGCCATCGCCACGTTAGGCCCTGGATCGATGTTCGGAGAGGCCTCGCTGCTAGGAGGAGAGGGCCCGAATACGTATGCCGTCGCCCTGGAACCCTGCACGATCTGGGTCATGCCCCGGCAAAAGGCTCTGGAGATCTCGTCCACCGATGCCATGTTTGGCTTCGGCTTGATGCAGGCCATGGGGCTACGGGTGATGGAAGCGGAGAACCGGTTGGAACAAGTGGCTTATCGCACCATCTCCTCGCGCCTGGCTGCCCTCTTGCTGGAACTGGCGGCCACCAATCCTCAGGGCATCGTCCAGGCCACCCATCAGGAGTTGGCCGACATGCTGGGGACCTGGCGCGAGACGGTCAGCAAGACGTTACAGGATTTCCGGCGAAGAGGATGGATCTCGTCTGGGCGTCGGCAACTGATCCTGCTGGATAAGGAAAGCCTGCGGATGGAAGCAGGCAACCTGTAGCCATTCAAGCTTGTGTGGTTACTTCAGGAGCCAGAAAGGAGCGGCCGTGAAAGCGTTAAATGAAATTCCTGAGGTGTGGCGCCTGGCCATGCAACGGGAGAGGGACGCTCAGGAGTTTTACACCCGGATGGCGCAATCGGCACGCGATGAAAGCACCCGGTCTCTGTTTGAGATGCTGATCGACCAGGAAAAAAAGCACTATGCGATCCTGGAAGCTGAATACCGCCGTCTTTTTGAGCCCGACCTGGAGTTAGCCAGACCCCCTCTGCCGATTACCTGGTACGAATGGGGCGAGGATACCTTTGAGCTGGCTTCTACCCTCGAGTTGCCCATCATGCTCTATATCACCGCCCCGTGGTGTGAACCCTGCCACTTGATGGAAAAAACCACACTGACCGACCCTGATGTGGCGGCCACCATCAACAACGACTTTATTCCGATTATGGTGGATGCGGATAAGCGGCCGGATGTCGATCGGCGCTACAATCGAGGGGGCTGGCCGACCACTGCCTTCTTGAATACGGCCGGTGAGGTCCTGGAAAGCCACAACTTTCTGACCACCGGCCAGATGCTGGAGGTGCTGCGGCGGGTCAAGGCTCAGTACGCCGGAGAAAAGGCGCCCGTCACACCCATCATCGCTGTCCGCCCCGGGGTTCAATGGACCGAGCAAGAAGAGCGCCCCCAGGCGGTGGGCCAACTGACCCCTGAGTTGCCGGAGGCTATCATTCAGAAGGTGGTCGAGGCCTTTGACTGGGAGCATGGTGGGTTCGGTGAGGCGCCCAGGTTTCATCATGCCGACGTGCTGGAATCCGTGTTGGCGGCGGCCCACCGGACCGGCGATGAGCGGCTCATCAAGTTGATCCACAAAGCTCTGGAGTCGATGGCCTGGGGTGGCATCCATGACCGGATCGATGGCGGGTTTTTCCGCTATGCTACCCAAACCGACTGGAACGGACCTCACTATGAGAAAATGATCGGCGATCAGGCCCAGTTGTTGGCTCTCTATGCCCGGGCATATCAGGCTACAGGCAGGCCACTCTATCTGGACACTGCCCAGGATATCCTGGCCTATGTGGACAGAGTGATGTGGGACCGCGATCGAGGCTACTTCTATAGCAGTCAGGAGGCAGACCCTGAGTACTATGCCCTCGACGCTCAGGAGCGAGCCAGACACCCCATTCCGTATGTGGACAAGACGGCCTACACAGAACGGAACGCAGCCATGGCGTCGGCCTATCTGCTGTCCAGCGCCGTCCTCAACGATCCTCGCTATGCAGATTCGGCCGTCCGCGCGCTGGAATTCGTCTGGCAAAAGAGCTACCACGAGGGATTGGGGATGCACCACTATTTCGACAGCCAACCCCGGGTACCAGGCTTACTGGCGGACCAGGTGAGTATGGCCATTGCCTGGCTGGACGCGTACGAGCACCTGGGGCGGGAGCTCTATTTGCAGCGAGCCAGAACCCTGATGCGGTTTGCCGACAACGCGTTGCGCGATGCCGACGGTCGTTACTTTGATGCTATGGCTGCACCGGAAGCAATCGGCAGGCTGCGCCGTCGAGACAAGCCGTTCTGCGAAAATGTCCTGGCGGCCGAAGCTCATCTGCGTCTCTATCGCCTCACCGGCCATGAGGAACATCGCCAGTTGGCCCAGCAGACGTTGGAGGCGTTGGCCCCGTATGCTCTGGACCTGGGCTTTAACGCAGCGCGTTTCGCCCTGACTGTTGACCGCTTCCTGCGACGGCCGCTTCTGATCACTGTCGTCGGCGAGACCGAAGACCCCGTCCGGGCGGAGTTGCTTCGAGCAGCCCGCCGCGCCTATGCCCCGAACAAGACCGTCCAGGCCGTAGATCCGGTATGGGAACAGGCCCGCCTGGCCCGCCTCGGCTATCCGGCGGAACCGGCTCCGGCTGCCTATGTTTGCATCGGCACGCTCTGCGCCCGCCCTACCGCCGACCCCAACGAGCTTCTGGCTCAGGCCCAGGCGATGGTCGGACAGGAACGAAAGGGGCAGGGCCAATTATGGGAATACAAAGGCTATCGCGTAGAGGAGGGATTCAAGCCAGAACCCCGGGAGCGGTTCCAGTATTTCTTCCGCGTACACAAAGGAGATGAGCGGGTCTTCCGCTACTGTGTCTGGACCTCCAAGGAATCGATCGCCGCTCGATGGCCCGACCTGAATCTGGATACCGAAGCCGGCCAGGTCGAGTTGCAGAGACGCTTGAGCAGCGAAGGGAAGAAGCGTGTTCAGGACAAGATCGACGCCGGCAATCTGGATAACTGGCTGTTGGACCTGCGAGGCGATGGCGAAGAAGAAGTCAAGCTGGAAGAAAAAGGCGGACGAGGAGACTAACAATGTGGCTGGTTGGAAATCAGATCCGGCTGGGGCGGGCGCTGTTAGCGGCTGCTGTGGGCCGGCGATATGAACCATTGATCCGAACTCTGGCCCGGCAGCAGGTCGAGGCCGGCGCTAACTGGTTGTTGATCGACATGGGGCCGCAGCGTAAGCAGGCAGCCGAGGATATGGCCTGGCTGGTGCAGACGATTCAAGCCGAAGTGTCGGTGCCGCTGGCCCTGCGCAGCGACGATCCGGCGGCCATGGAAGCCGGACTTCAGGTCGCCAGAGAGCAGGTCCTGTTGGATGCTACCCTTCCCGGCGTGACTGACCTGGAGCCATACCTGGCGTTGGCCAAACGGTACGATGCCTTTCTGGCCTTCTCGGCCTGTCCCAGTGGACTTCCTACTCCCACTGAGGAACGGCTGGCCTTGGTCACGGAAACGTTGCTCCCCAAAGCACTCGGAGCTGGTTTGTCGTTGGAACGCATCTACGTAGATCCGTTGGTTACAGCCTTGACCTGTGATCAGACCATGGTTCCGGCTACCGTCGAAACGCTGCGTTTGCTCAAAGTAGCCGCTGACCCTGCGCCGAATACTCTGGTCCACCTGGATGATATCGCCGACGGGGTAGGAGATGCTGCCAAACCGTACATCACTCAAGCTTATGTGGCGATGCTTCTGGCCGCTGGGCTGGAAGCCCTGGTCGCGAACCCTCTCGATCCAAATCTGATGGAAGTGATCCGCGTCCTGCGGGAGCGAGAAGCGACCGCGCCCTATGACCGCCTGCTGGTCCGCCTGTTTGATGTGACCAAAGCGGAAGTGGATCTGGATCCCACGTTCGTGGACGGTTCGGATCTAGATCAAGTGAACCTTTTCAAAACGGTGCAGGTGCTCAATAACAAGCTGATCTATGCCGATTCATATCTTCAGGTCTAGGGCCCGAGCAAGATCATCTTCCACTTTCAGTTGGCAACCAGGAGACGGGCACATTGGAGGCGAAACGGAATCACCGAGCGGAGAATCCAGGCCGGGCTTATAGCAGGCTGATCGGATCGACGTCCACCTGCCAGCCCCAGGGCAACACCACCCCCTGTAACCAGGAGAGGGGATCGGGACCTCGCAGCACAATCTGCCAGCGGGTGCGACCTCGTACACGGCTGAAAAAGCAGGGAGCCGGACCGATCAGGTCGATGGGTCGGCCCAATCGTTGGATTTCAGCAGCCAGCCACCTGCCCAGGCGTTCTGCGGCAGCGCGACATCTCTCGGGGTCTGGATCGCTGAAGCGCAACGCCACCAGACGCGCAAAGGGGGGATAACCGAGCTGGCGGCGGTGGGTGAGTTCTTGCCGGTAAAAGCGGTGAAAATCGTGCTTCGCCGCTGCCTGAATGGCATAGTGATCCGGATTGTAGGTCTGAATAATGACCTGTCCCCCCCGTGAGCTACGTCCTGCCCGCCCGGCCACCTGAGTCAATAACTGGAAGGTGGTTTCCGCCGTTCGATAATCAGGCAGATAGAGCGCCGTGTCGGCAGAGATAACGCCGACCAGAGTCACCATGGGAAAATCCAATCCTTTGGCGATCATCTGGGTGCCGATCAGCACATCGGCCCGGCGCTCGATAAACGCTTGCAAAAACTGCTCAGGCTCAGCGCTGGTGGCCGTGTCCCGGTCCCAGCGGAGCAGTCGGGCCTCAGGACAGAGCTCCCGCACCGCTGCCTCAACCCGCTCGGTGCCCAGGCCGAAATAACGGATGCGACGGCTCTTGCATTGAGGGCAGAGGACTGGAGCTGGCTCCCGATGATTGCAGCGATGACAGATCAACCGGCTCGACTCTGAACCGGCCGAGCGGTGAAACGTCAAGGGCACCTCGCATCGCGGACAACGGGCCACATACCCGCAATCGCGACAAAGCACAAAGGTGGCGGTTCCTCTCCGGTTAAGAAACAGAATGGCTTGCTCTCCAGCTTCGAGGGTCTGCTGCAACGCCTTCTGCAAGACTCGACTCAAGATACTGCGGTTGCCGGCCTGCAGTTCCTGGCGCAGGTCTACCACCTGGACTGGAGGAAGGGGAGCGGAGACGGGACGTGGAGAGGGCAGAACCTCCTGTCTCCTTGCTCGCTGGGGTGCAGCCGCTGGCGGCTGAGTCATGATGCGCTGCGGCAATTCCAGCAGATGGTAAATGCCATGGGTGGCCCGATAGTAGGAGACCAGATCCGGAGTGGCGCTGCCAAGCACGACGGCCGCACCGGCGATTCGGCCCAGGGCTACGGCCACATCCCGGGCATGATACGCTGGCAAGGGGATCGGTTCCATCTGCTTGTAGGAATGGTCATGGACCTCATCGAGCACAATGAGGCCCAGCCTGGAAACCGGGGTGAAGAGGGCCGAACGAGGTCCGATGACAATGTCTGCTTCGCCCCGGCGGATTCGATCCCAGACCGCATACCGCTGCCCGGGAGTGAGTCGGCTGTGGAACACCGCTACACGGCCTGGGAAACGTGCCTCAAAGCGCTGGACCGTCTGGGCCGTCAGGCTGATCTCCGGAACCAGAACGATCGCCCGCTGTCCTTTGGTCAGTGTAGCCGCTAACGCCCGTAAATAGATCTCGGTTTTGCCCGATCCGGTGACTCCGTGGATCAAGGCGACATACGGCTCTTTCCCCGCGCCGGCCTGATGGAGCCCTCGTTCTATCTCTCGCCACACGGCCTCCTGGTCTGAGGTCAGGGATGGTAGAGGTCGGCGATCGGGCAGAGGGGGCCGATCGAATTGCTCGGCATGAAGGCTGATCAACCCATGATCGGCAAGATGGCGCAGCGTCCCCAGATCGGCGCCGGTTTGAGCATAGATACCACCTACCCAGACCCGTCCCACCGTCCCCCGAAGGGCTGCCAGAACCGCAAGTTCCTTCTCGATCCCGCGCAGTTCTATGATCCGGTTCATGACCTGGTCCGGAGGCAGGGCAAGCAGAACCATTGGCTCCTCACGGATCCGTTGGACCAGGCCCTTTTCTTCCAGGGCGGTGATAACGGTCGGGGAGGCGCCGGTCCTGGCCAACAGTTCCTTCTTCTCAACCGGGCCTCCTCGGCTGAGCAACAGCGATAGAACAGCAGCCTGCCTGGGAGCCCGGGCCAGGTCGGCGGTTCTCGCCTCCGGCAGGGCTACGATAAGCGTGCGCGGCTCCGTAATCTTGAGCCAGCCCCGCTCGACGAGGGCACGCACCGGCTCCTCCCTACAGCCCACCCGTTGGCAGAGCTCCCCGACCGTCAGAGGTGCCCCACGCTGGCGAGCCACGAGCATCAATAGATCGGCTCGGCTGGAAGAACGGCCCAGGCGGGGCAACGTCGCCTGGATGGTTGCCTCATCGGCAACTAGGCGGACATACTGGACGCGAGGCGGCAATGGCCTGGGAGGCACCAGGGCATGGTGGACCATGACCAATCCCCGTTCGGCCAGGCGGTCAATGGTAGCCTCAAGCTGATCGACATGCACCTGGGCCAGCAAGGTGCTCAGACGGGCTCGTCCTCCCCGGCTCTGCAACAGGCGCCATACCTCCTGTTCTTCAGGGGCCAATCCGCCGGGCATCCCCTCCGTCCTTTGGGTGATCACCACAAACGTCCGCTCTTCGATACCGGGAGGGAGCATGAGCCGGAACGTCTCACTCAAGGGCGCCAGATATTGGTTGGCGATCCAGTACGCCAGCTCGATCTGGACCGGCGTAACCACCGGCAGCGGGTCCAGAACCTCGGCAACGTCCCGAATCGCGGTCTCGGTCAGGTGCTCTGGGAGGGCGTCCGTCAAGGCAACGACGATCCCCAGTGCATTGCTCGCTCCCAGGGGGACCAGGACCAGGTGACCGGGTCTGACCTTGTCCTGCAGGTGAGAAGGCAGGCGATAGGTATAGGTCACCAGGTACCAGGCGTCCCGGTAACCCGGGTCGTCCCCTGGCTGGGGCCGACGGTGGGTGGGACGATTGACGACGATTTCGGCAAACATCGAGAGGATCGACCGGCGGATCCCTGTGCTTCAGGATTTGTACACAGCAGCGGCCATATAGCCGACGGTATATTGTCCCGGCCAACGCTGACCAGTCACGTCTCCCGAGTTGGTATGATGCAGCACCTGGACCGAGTCCGCCCCCAACTCTTTCGCCGCATGGAGGACGGTGAGAATCGGCATTCGACCGCACACCGTGCAGGCTGGCGACATCAACAGCGAAGTAAGGGTCTCCAGATCAAAAGCGGCGATAGCCTGCACGACCTGTTGGTCACGGCGAACCACCTGGTCATAGTCCTCTATATGGTGCAGGTCCGAACTGGCAACCAGGAGGATACGCCCCGTTCCCCCCTCGCGTTGGCGGATGGTATCAGCCAGGGCGGCCGCCAGGCGTCGGGCAGTGGCCGGATCATCAGCCCCCATCATAATCGGCACCAGGCGGAATGTGACGAGTTGACGCTGAAGAAAGGGAAGCTGGATCTCCAGCGAATGCTCCGCATCCCGCTGCACTCGCGGGATGGCAACTCGCGTCTCCAGATCGGCGATAAAATCGCGATCCAGGGGAACCAGACCCAGGGGCGTCTCATAGGCATCCTCAGCGCTCAGGGCATAGTCCCCGATCCAGGCGCGATGGCTCGGCCCCAGGAGCACCACCGTCTCCACCTGACGACCTTGGAGTTGATGATAGGCATACGCCGCCGTCTGGCCCGAATAGGCATAGCCAGCGTGGGGGCTGATCAGACCCAGCAACCGGCCCGAAATCAACGGTTGCTCCACACGGGATAGATAGTCATCAATGGCATGGCGCAGGCTCTTTTCCGTGCCGGGATACCAACTTCCGGCAATCACTGAACGGCGGATCGTCCGTGGATATGGCGTGGTCATCTCTTACCTCCTCACCAGACCTCGACCCATCCAGGTCTCTTGGCATACGCACAACATGAATGGCAACAGCCCCCACGCATCGCACGTAGGGGCTGCCTTTTGCCCGAGTCCATTATACCAGAATCGGATCGACCTGTCAATGAAGATTTTCTGTAAGGCTGGTTGGACAGGAGGGTGAAGATGGTGTACAATCAAATTCTGAAGCTCTTTGAGACCTGTAGGGTCTGGGTCTTGATGGAGTGTGATCTATGCTACCTTTGCAGGATACAATTCGGTCCCGGTCGTTCCCGATTATCAACTGGTTGCTGATCCTGGCTAACGTTCTCATCTTTTTCGGTCTCCTTTCCCTGGGACCCGGGGCGGAACGTCTGGTCCGTGTCTTCGGCCTGGTCCCGGCGCGCCTGCTTCAGCACCCCACTCTGGGGCAGTTTATCACCCCGTTCACCTCAATGTTCTTGCACGGCGGGTGGGCGCATCTCCTGAGCAATATGCTCGCCCTCTATATCTTTGGCGACAATGTCGAAGACCGAATGGGGAGTGGGCGGTATCTGTTCTTCTACCTGTTCTGTGGCCTGGGCGGCGCGGTGGCCCATTTGCTGGTGAATCCTGCTTCGACGATCCCGACGATCGGGGCCAGCGGCGCAATCAGCGGGGTGCTGGCGGCTTATCTAGTCTTTTTCCCTTCGGCGCGGGTGATCACCCTGGTGCCGCTCTTTTTCCTGCCCTGGTTTGTGGAGATCCCGGCGCTGTTCTACCTGGGATTGTGGTTTGTGTCGCAGTTGCTAAACGGCCTGTTGACCATTGTCAGCGGGGTGCAGGCCTTTGGCGGGGTGGCGTGGTGGGCGCATATTGGCGGGTTTCTGGTCGGGCTGGTGCTGGCCCCGCTCCTGGCGCGCCGGCGTCGGGTGCGTCGGGTGTACATCGACGAATTTTACCCTTGGTAGCTTAAGATAGGAGGCAGACCATGGACTTCCTCTCTCTGCTCTGGATCTTTGTGATTATCTCGTCCCTGCAGCCGATCATCCGGCAAAAGATTCTGGAGATGGAACGGCTGCGCCTGCTCGAACGGCTGGAACAACGGCGCGGCAGCCGGGTCATTGCTCTGATCCATCGCCAGGAGACGTTGAGTTTGCTGGGGTTCCCCCTGGTGCGCTATATCACCATCGAGGATTCGGAAGCGGTCCTGCGCGCCATCAAAATGACGGACAAAGAGGTGCCGATCGACCTCATCCTGCATACCCCCGGCGGATTGGTGCTGGCCGCCGAGCAGATCGCCTGCGCGTTACAGAAGCACCCAGCCAAAGTGACCGTGTTCGTGCCCCACTACGCCATGTCGGGTGGGACGCTGATCGCTCTGGCGGCCGATGAGATCGTAATGGATGAAAACGCGGTGTTGGGCCCGGTCGATCCCCAGGTGGGTCAGCATCCGGCCGCTTCCATCCTGAAGGTGTTGGAGCGCAAGCCGATCGCCGAAATCGACGACGAGACGATCGTAATGGCCGACATTGCCGAAAAGGCAATCCGTCAGGTCCAGGCAACTGTCACCGAGTTGTTGCGCGACAAGATGGGCGCGGAGCGCGCCGAACAGGTCGCCCGGACCCTTTCCAGTGGGGTGTGGACCCATGACTATCCGATCAACGTCCGCGAGGCCCAGGAGCTGGGGCTGCCGGTGAGCACCGAGATGCCGCAGGAGATCTATCGCATCATGGCCCTCTACCCCCAGACGGCGCAGCGGCGCCCTTCGGTGGAGTATATCCCCTCGCCCCGCTCCCGGGAACCGGAGCGGACCCAGCCGCGGGCGTATGTCTGAGGAGCCAGATCGGTTTGATGTTTCCCATCGCCATTTGCGGTATGGAAACTTTTCGGCTATAATTGATATAAGATCGTGATCGTGAGAGGGTCCATCGGGGGTCTCCGAGGGCGCTCGGGTATCTGGAATGGTTGAGGGAACGTGAACAATGGCTAAGACGGAGAAAGCCAAGGCGTTAGAGACCGCCCTGGCAACGATCCAGAAGCGGTATGGGGAAGGGACGATCATGCGCCTGGGGCAGGCGGACCATTTGCAGGTGGAGGTCATTCCCACCGGTTCGTTGGCGCTGGACCTGGCGCTGGGGGTG